>NZ_JBIWAI010000006.1:0-767594 GCF_044759945.1 Amycolatopsis sp. NPDC098790 | reverse complement strand
CCCGGCGTGTTCCTCGCCCACCCCAAAACCATCGCCGCGTTCGGCCGGGAATGCACCAAAGCCGGCCTCTACCCCGACGCCGTCGACCTCGGCGGGCACCACGTCCCCGCCTGGCGCGGGATCCCGATCCTGCCCTGCAACAAAATCCCCGTCTCCGACACCCGCACCAGCTCCATCCTGCTGATGCGCACCGGCGAGCAGGCCCAGGGCGTGGTCGGGTTGCACCAGACCGGGCTGCCCGACGAGTACCAGCCGGGACTGAACGTGCGGTTCATGGGCATCAGCGAACAAGCCATCATCTCCTACCTCGTCTCGGCGTACTACTCCGCCGCGGTGCTGGTGCCGGATGCGCTGGCGGTGCTGGAAAGCGTCGAACTCGGCCGGGAGGCGTGATGGCGGAACCGACGACCCCGCCCCGCGAACCCGACGTCGAACCGCCGCGTCCCGGGCCCGGCCTGCCGCCGTCGGCGTTCGGGCCGACCGGGCTCGGCACCGCCGCCGCCCGCGTCGTGCCCAAGCCCGCCGCACCCGAACCCGATCGGCGCGTGAACCCTTGACCGTCACCGAAGAACAGTTGTCGCTGGGCGTCAAAGCCGCCCGGACGCTGACGACAACGACCAAGACCCTGCCGCAGATGCGCGGCATCACCACCCGCTGGCTGCTCTCCCAGCTGCCCTGGGTCGACGTCCCCGCCGGCAGCTACCGCGTCAACCGCCGCCTCACCTACACCGTCGGCGACGGCAAAGTCTCCTTCTACAACACCGGCGCCCGCGTCCAGGTCATCCCCGCCGAACTCACCGAACTCGAACTCCTGCGCGGCTTCGGCGACGAAGCCGCACTAGGCGCACTGGCCGAAGCGTTCGAGCAACGCGAATACGAACCCGGCGCCACCATCATCGACGCCGGCACCCCACTCGACACCCTCTTCCTCCTCGCCCACGGCAAAGTCACCCAGCACGGCCGCGGCGAATACGGCGACGAAACCCACCTCGGCACCCTCACCGACGGCGACCACTTCGGCGCCGAACTCCTCTCCCGCGACGACGCCACCTGGCGCTTCACCGCCCGCGCGGCCACTCACGTCATCGCGCTCGTCCTGCCCGCGAACGCCTATGCGCGCCTCAACGGCCGGTCGGAGTCGTTGCGCGCCCACGTCGCCGAAGCCGCCGGACGACCACGCAAACCCCAGAACGCCAAGGGCGAAGCGAGCATCGACCTGTCCGCCGGCCACGACGGCGAACCGATCCTGTCCGGCACCTACGTCGACTACGACCCCGCACCGCGGGAATACGAACTCGCCGTCGCGCAAACCGTTCTACGCGTCCACAACCGCGTCGCCGACCTCTACAACAACCCGATGAACCAGCTCGAACAACAGCTGCGGCTGACCGTGGAAGCGTTGCGGGAACGGCAAGAACACGAGCTGATCAACAACACCGACTTCGGGCTCCTGCACAACACCGACCTCAAACACCGCATGACCACCCGCACCGGGCCGCCCACCCCGCTGGACCTCGACGACCTGCTCACCCGGCGCCGCAAGACGAAGTTCTTCCTCGCCCACCCCCGCGCGATCGCCGCGTTCGGCCGCGAATGCACCCGCGCCCGCGTCTACCCCGACACCACGTTGCTCGACGGCAAACGCGTGATGGCCTGGCGCGGCGTCCCGATCCTGCCCTGCAACAAGATCCCGATCACCGAGACCGGCACCACGTCGATCCTCGCCATGCGCACCGGCGAAGACGACGCCGGCGTCATCGGCCTGCGCCCGAAGGAGCTTCCCGACCAGTACCAGCCCGGGCTCAACGTCCGGTTCGTAGGCATCAACGACCGCGCGGTGACCTCGTACCTGGTGAGTGCCTACCACTCGGCCGCGGTGCTGGTACCGGACGCACTCGGCGTACTGGACCACGTCGAGACAGGATCCTGAACCACGAAACTTTCGAAATTGCACCGAATTCGAAAGTTTCGGTCGCGGCCACCATATTGACTGCTCCAGCGAAACGGACCTACCGTTTTTTCCGG
Source organism: Amycolatopsis sp. NPDC098790 (assembly GCF_044759945.1). Lineage (NCBI taxonomy): Bacteria > Bacillati > Actinomycetota > Actinomycetes > Pseudonocardiales > Pseudonocardiaceae > Amycolatopsis > Amycolatopsis sp. NPDC098790. Next base: position 765,569 of record NZ_JBIWAI010000006.1, on the reverse strand, counting down.
GGGACAATTCCTTCCGGAGGGAGCACCCGGTGCGCGGTTCACGGATCCGTTCGGCCGTCGTCCTGGCGGTCGTCACGCTGCTCGCGCTAGCCGGCGTGGTCACCCTGGCGTCCGGGGCCGCCGCGGCAGTCGAGGACGACGGTGCCGACTGCGCCGTCTCCGTGCCCGGCTCGTGGCCCGCCAGCGCCAAGCTTCCCGATCCCTTCAAGAGGATCGACGGCACGCGCATCACCAGCCGGTCCGACTGGCGGTGCCGGCGGCAGGAGATCAAGAAGCTCGCCGAGCGGACGGTCTACGGCACGAAACCGGTGAAGCCGGCGAGCGTCACGGGCACGGTGTCGAACACCGGGATCACCGTGAACGTCACCGAAAACGGCCGCAGCGCGAGCTTTTCGGCGGGCGTCGAACTGCCGAGCGGAACCGGGCCGTTCCCGGCCGTCTTCGTCGTCGGCGGATTCGGCGCGGACACCGCCACGATCAAAGCGTCCGGCGCGGCCGTCATCACCTACGACCCGCTCGCTGTCGGCAAAGAGGGCACCCCGCGGAACAACAAACAGGGCGCGTTCTACAGCATTTACGGCGCCACCAGCAGCACCGGGCTGCTGGCCGCGTGGGCGTGGGGCGTGAGCCGGCTCATCGACGTCGTCGAGCAGTCCGGCGGCCGGATCCTCAAGGCCGACGCGCTCGGCGTCACCGGGTGCTCGCGCTACGGGAAGAGCGCCTTCGCGATCGGCGCGCTCGACCAGCGGATCGCGCTCACCATGCCGATCGAGTCGGGCACCGCCGGCGTCCCGATCCTGCGGGGGATCCCGGGCGAAAGCGGTTCGCAGCCGCTGAGCAACGCCTACGGGGAGCAGCCGTGGTTCGGCGACGCGTTCAGCGCGTACACCGGCAACCCGGCCGCGCTGCCGGTCGACACCCACGAACTGGTCGCGATGGTGGCGCCGCGCGGGCTGTTCGTGATGGAGAACCCGCACATCGACTGGCTGGGCGCGCGCTCCGGGAGCGTCGCGACCCTGGCCGGCGCGGAAGTCTACAAAGCACTCGGCGCGGGCGACAACATCAGCTACTGGTCCGACGTCCAGGACGGCACGCACTGCGCGTCGCGGCCCGAATGGCGGACGCCGCTGCAGCAGAACATCCAGAAGTTCCTGCTGAAGACCGGCAGCGCGGCCGGCACGTTCCGGATCTCGGGTAAGAAGGCCGGAAACCTGGCCGAGTGGCGCGACTGGACGACGCCGGTCCTCACCGACGGCCCGGGCACCACCACGCCGACGACGCCGACCACACCCACCACCCCGACCACGCCCACCACTCCGACGACCACGACCACTCCACCGCCGGCCGGTACTTGCACGGCTTCGGTGTCGGTGAACCAGTGGACGGGCGGGTTCGTCACGACGGTCCGCGTCACGGCCGGCTCCGCCGCGATCACCGGCTGGACGGTCACGGCGGTCCTGCCCGCGGGCGCGGCCGTCACATCCGCGTGGAACGCCGGGCGCAGCGGCGACAGCGGCACCGTCCGGTTCACCAACGTCGGGTTCAACGGGTCCGTGCCCGCCGGTCAGTCGATCGAGTTCGGCTACCAGGGCACCGGAACCGGCGCCGGAACGACCGTGACTTGCGCCTGACGCAATCGTCGGTTGCCAAAGTTGCGTGGCCCGACCACTGCCGCGGCTCCTAACTTCGGAGGGGTCAAGAGTTCCCCGAAGAAGGAGCAGCACCATGCACGTGTTCGTCACCGGGGCGACGGGGTGGATCGGCACCGCCGTCGTCGACGAACTGCTCGGCGCCGGGCACGAGGTCACCGGCCTCGCCCGCTCGGACGCCGCGGCCCTCGCGCTCGCCAAGAGGGGCGCCCGGGTCCACCGCGGCGACCTCGACGACCTCGACGGTCTCCGCGACGGTGCCCTCGACGCCCAGGGCGTCGTCCACCTGGGCAACAAGCACGACTGGACGAACCCGGCGGAGAACAACCGGACCGAGCGGGCCGCCATCGAGACGATGGCCGGCGCGCTCGCCGGCACCGACCGGCCGTTCGTGTTCGCCGGCGCGCTCGCCGGGCTGGTGCAGGGCCGGCCCGCCCTCGAGTCCGACGTCTCCCCCGCGGTCGGCCCCGATTCGATGCGCGGCGGCGGCGAAAACCTCGCGTTCGAGTACGTCGGGAAGGGCGTCCGGGCGGTCAGCGTCCGCTTCGCGCCGTCGGTGCACGGCGTCGGCGACCACGGGTTCCTCGCGGCCATCACGGCGGCGGCCCGCCGGCACGGCGTGTCCGCGTACGTCGGCGACGGCACGGCAGCGTGGTCGGCGGTCCACCGTCCGGCGGCGGCCCGGCTCGTCCGGCTCGGCCTCGAGGGCGCCCCGGCGGGGTCGCGGCTGCACGCCGTCGCCGAGGAAGCCGTGACGACGCGCGAGATCGCCGAGGCGATCGGGCGCACGCTCGACGTGCCGGTGGTGTCGATCGAGCCGGAGAAGGCGGCGGAGCACTTCGGGTTCGTCGGCCGGTTCTTCGCGACGGACATGGCCGCGTCGAGCGCGGCGACGCGGGAGCTGCTCGGCTGGCAGCCCTCCGGACCGACGCTGGTCGAGGACATCGAAGCGGGTGCGTACGCGTGAAGGCGACCGTGACGGCGTTCATGCTGGTGAAGACCACGCCCGAGTGGCTGGCCATGACGGTCGAGCAGCGGATCGAGGCGTTCCGCACCGAGATCGTCCCGGCGATCGAAGAGAAGACCAAGGGCGTCCGGTCGCGCTTCTACGACACCGAGTTCTACTCGGCGCGCGTCACCGACGTCTGGGTGTGGGAGGCCGTCGACCACGATGCCTACCAGCTCCTGGTCGACGCCCTGCGCGAAACGCCGTTCTGGGACCGCTGGTTCGAGGTCGCCGAGATCCTGGTCGGGGTCGAGAACGGGTACGCCAGGAACTACGGCGTCGACGCGGTCGCCAGCGTCACCACCTAGAGCACGAACCCCGTCGGGAAGGGGTCATCGGGATCGAGCAGGTAGGTGGCGGTCCCGGTGATCCACGCCCGGCCCGAGAACTCGGGGACCACCGCCGGCACGCCGCCCACCTCCGTCTCCCCCACCAGCTCGCCGGTGAACGTCGTGCCGATGAACGAGCTGTTCTCGAACGGGGTGTGCAGCGGCAGCTCGCCCCGCGCGTGCAGCTGGGCCATCCGGGCGGACGTGCCCGTGCCGCACGGCGACCGGTCGAACCAGCCCGGGTGGATGGCCATCGCGTTCTGCGACTTCCGAGCGTCCGAGCCGGGTGCGAGGAACTGGACGTGCTTGCAGCCGCCGATCAGCGGGTCGGCGGGGTGCTTCGGCGGGCGCTGCTCGTTGATCGCCGCCATGATGTCCAGGCCGGCGCCGAGGATGCGGTCCTTTTCGGACCGGTCGAACGGGATGTCCACTTGGGACAGTTCGAGGATGGCGTAGAAGTTGCCGCCGTAGGCCAGGTCGTAGCGGACCTCGCCGAGGCCGGGGACGTCCACGACGGCGTCCCGCTCGGCGAGGAACGACGCCACGTTCCGCAGCTTGACCCGTTCCGCGCGGCCGTCGCGGACCGTGACCTCCGCGTGCACGAGCCCGGCCGGGGTGTCCAGGCGCACCACGGTCGTCGGCTCGGTCACCTCGACCATGCCCGTCTCGACCAGCACCGTCGCGACGCCGATCGTGCCGTGGCCGCACATCGGCAGGCACCCGGACACCTCGATGTAGACGACACCCCAGTCGGCGTCGTCGCGGCACGGCGGCTGCAGGATCGCGCCGCTCATCGCGGAGTGGCCGCGTGGCTCGTGCATCAGGAACTGCCGGAGGTGGTCGAGGTGCGCCATGAAGTACCGGCGGCGCTCGGCCATGGTGTCGCCAGGGATGGGGCCGACGCCGCCGGTCACCACCCGGGTGGGCATGCCCTCGGTGTGCGAGTCGACCGCCGTGATCGCGCGTGACGACCGCACCTACGCCACCCCCAGCGCGGCCAGCGCCCGGCCCATGTCGGCGCGGACCTGCTCGCGGTGGACGTCGGAAAGCGGCCCGCGCGGTGGCCGGCACGGCCCGCCGTAGCGACCGACCATGTCCATCCCGAGCTTGATGGCCTGGACGAACTCGGTGCGCGAGTCCCAGCGGAACGCGGCCACCAACGGCTCGTACAGCGCGCGGGCCTCGTCGAGCTTGCCCGCCGTGGCCAGCTCGAACAGGCGTGCCGACTCGGCCGGGAAGACGTTCGGGAAGCCGGCGAACCAGCCGGTCGCGCCCATCAGCAGGCTTTCCACGACGACGTCGTCGGCGCCGCTGATCACGGCGAGCTCCGGCGCGCGTTCGCGGATCTCCAGCACGCGCCGGACGTCGCCGGAGAACTCCTTGACGGCGACGACGTTGTCGATCTGCGCGATCTCGGCGAGGAGGTCGGGCGTGAGGTCGACCTTCGTGTCGAAGGGGTTGTTGTAGACCATCACGGGCAGGCCGACCGACGCGACGGCTTCGAAGTGGGCGAGCACCTCGCCGCGGTTGGCGCGGTAGAGCGTCGGCGGGAGGCAGAGCACGCCGTGCGCGCCGTCTTCGGCCGCCGCTTCGGCCCAGTACTTGGCCTGGTGCGCGCCGGGTCCGTGGACGCCGACGACGACGATCCCGTCGCCGCCGACGGCTTCGATCGCGGTGCGGGCCACGCGGCGGCGTTCGTCGTCGGTCAGCGAGGAGTACTCGCCGAGGGAGCCGTTCGGGCCGACGCCGCGGCAGCCGTTGTCGATCAGCCAGCGGCAGTGTTCGGCGTAGGCGTCGTAGTCGACGGCCAGCCCGGCCGGGGCGGTGTCGTCGGCTTGGTACGGCAGTGCGGCGGCGACGACCACGCCGCCGAGATCGCGGGTGCTCATGAGTCTCCTTCGGGTGCGGCGAGTTCGCCCAGGCGGATCGGCTGGGCGATCGGTCGGTGGTGGCGTTCGGTGCCGCCGCAGAGCTCGGCGACGGTGGGGCCGCACATCCGGCCCTGGCACGGGCCGAGGCCGGCGCGGGTGCCGAGCTTGAGCGCGTGCGGGCCGGGGGTGACGGGATCGGCGGCGGCGGTCTTCAGTTCTTCGTAGGTCGTTTCCTCGCAGCGGCAGATGATCGTGTCGTCGCGCAGCCAGCCGGGCCACTCGCTTCCGATCGGGTGGGCGGCTTTCAAGCGGTGCGCGAACGCCCGGGTGCGGTCCCGTCGCCGGAGCAGGTCCGGGCTCGGTGTGCCGCCGGCGGCGACGCATCCGGCGACCGCGCCTTCCGCGCGTGCGGCGTCCGCTCCGCCGATGCCGGTGATCTCCCCGGCGGCGAAGACGGAGGTGATGGTGGTGCGCTGGGCGTTGTCGATGCGGACGAAGCCGTCGTCGAGCAGGCAGCCGGCCGCGACGGCGAGTTCGGGTTGCGGGGTGAAGCCGTGGCCGACGCAGACGGCGTCGACGGTGTGGGTGCGTTCGGTGCCGGGGACGGCCGACCAGTCGGCGCGGAGCCGGGCGGTGACGACTTCGCGGACCCGGTCGTCCCCACGGGCTTCGACGACGGTGCGGCCGAAGCGGTAGGGGACGCGGTGCCGGGCGAGGGTGGCGGCGTACCGGGCGAGTTCGGCCGCTTTGCCGGGGTGAACGTGTTTGGACCATCCTTTGAGGACGGTGGCGGCGGTGTTGGCTTCGAGGACGGCGACCACCTCGGCCCCGACGGCCAGCAGAGATTCGGCGACGGGCAGCAGGAAGGGTCCGGCCCCGGAGACGAGCACCCGCTCGCCGACGGCGACCCGCTCCCCCTTGGCGAGAGCTTGGGCGGCGCCGGCGGTGTAGACGCCGGGCAGCTGCCAGCCGGGGAAGGGGAGGACGCGGTCGTGCGCGCCGGTGGCGAGGATCAGGGCATCGGGTTCGAGGGTGACGCGTTCCCGGGCGGAGCCGTCGGCCGGGCCGCGCAGGACGTGGATGCGGAGCGCCGGTGCGTGGGAGGCCGCCCCGGGATCGGCAGCGGCGACTCCCGAACCGCCAGCGGTGGCTTCGCCAACCGCTCCGCCGGCGTCGGATCCGCCGGAACCGCCGGCGCTGCTGGCGCTGCTGGCGCTGCTGGCGCTGCTGGCGCCAGCCGTAGCGCAGGCGTCGCCAACCCCGGCACCGCCAGCCGCGGCACGGGCACTGCCAGGCCCGGCACCGCCGACCGCGCCGGCGGCGGCAGAGTCATCGCCGGCGCCAGTACCGCCCGCCACATGAGCCACAGCACGGGCATCGCCGGCGCCCGCACCGCCAGCGGCGACCGCGCCAGCGGCGGCACCACCAGCCACGCCAGCGGCGGCGGCCTCGATTGCCCACACCGTGCTCTCCGGCCACCACTCGCAGCGGCCCAACACTTCTCCGAAACCGTGCGGTTCCCCGTAGAACCCCCGGTGGTACTGCCCGCCCGGCGCATCAGCCTGATCCAAGATCGTCACCTGAGCGCCCACCCTCAGCGCGTGCTCGGCGGCCGCCAACCCTGCAGGCCCCGCGCCGACGATCACCACCCGCCTCACGCTTCCTCCCGCCGGGACTGGGTGCGGATCTCGTCCCCGTCGACCGCGCGGCGGCGGCACGCTCGGACGTCCGGCACTCCGTTCACCGTCACCAAGCAGTCGAAGCACGCTCCGATCCCGCAGAACACTCCCCTCGGCGCGCCCGACCGGGTGGTGCGCCACGACTTGCGTCCGGCCGCCAGCAGGATCCCGGCCACCGTCTGCCCTTCGAGGCCAGAAAAACTTTCGCCGTCCACGCTGATCTCGATCACGCGACCACCGCCGGGCGGTCCACCGTGAACTCCGCCACCGGCATCGACAACGCCGACCCCGTCAGCAGTTCACGCAGCAGCCGAGCCGTGCCGACACTCAAGCCGATGCCCGCGCCTTCGTGTCCCGTCGCGTGCCACATGCCTCCGAGCCGCGGGTCCTCGCCCAGGACCGGGAGGTGGTCGTCCACGTAGGGCCGGAATCCCCCGTACGCGCGCATCACCGCGGCGTCCGCCAGCGAGGGGAACAACCGCAGCGCCGTGGCCGCGATCGCGCTCAGCACCGACGGCAGGATCGCGTCGTCGAAGCCCACGCGGCGGCGGGACGAGCCGATCAACACCGTGCCGCCCCGCGTCGACTCGACGACCGCCGATGTCTGCAGTTCGCCGTCGCCGGAGCCGACCGCTCCCACGTAGTCCGCGTCGTACACCTTGTGGCGGATCGCTCCGGGCATCGGCGTCGTCACCAGTACCTCGCCGCGCCGGGGGCGGACCGCGATCGGCGCACCCAGGCGCGCCGACACCTCGCCCGCCCACGGGCCGGCCGCGTTGACGACGACGTCCGCCTCGAGGACCTCGCCGGGCACGCGTACCCCGGTTATGCGGCCGCCGGACTCGACGGCGCCGATGACCTCGGTGTCGGTACGCAGGCGGGCACCGTGCGCGAGGGCTGCGCCGAGCAGGGCGAGCGTCGCGCCGGCCGGCTGGACCTGCGCGTCCTCCGGGTAGAACACGGCGGCCATCACCCCACGGGTCACCAGAGGTTCGGCCGAAATCACGTCCTCTGTGGACAGTGGCTCGGCGAGCACTCCCGCCGAGGCCTGCGAAGCCGCGAACGTCTTGAGCGCGTCGGCACCGGCCTCGGTGGTGGCGACGACGATGCCGCCCTTCGGGTCGAACTCGCAGGCGCCGCCGAGCTCGGCCGCGATCTCCGGCCACAGCCGGGCCGACAATTGCGCGAGCCGGAGCTCCGCGCCCGGCCCCTTGTCCGACACGAGGAGGTTGCCTTCGCCGTGCGAGGTGGTGCCGCCCGCGGGGCGGCCGCGGTCGACGACCAGGACGTCGAACCCGGCGAGGCTCAGCTCCCGGGCGCACGCCGCCCCGACGACACCGGCCCCGATCACCACCACCCGCGTTCGGTTCATCGACCCTCCGGTGTTCGGTAAAGCGAACGATCGGAGGTTAAGTCTCCCGGGGCGGGGGTGTCAACGGGTGCGGCCGGCCGTCGAGCCGTTCGCCGTCGCGGTACTGGAGCAGGAGCACCGAATGCACGGGTGCGGTCAGCGCGGTGTAGCTGTGCGGCTCGCGGGCGTCGAAGGCGACGTAGTCGCCGGGGCCGAGGTCGACCGTCCGGCCGGCCACCTCGACGCGCAGCCCGCCGGTCTGCACGACGGTGTGCTCGACCCCGACGTGGCCCTGCGACCGCTGCGGCGCGTCGCCGCGGACGACCTGGTCGTAGACCTCGAAAACGCTGGTTCCGTCCTCGATCCGGCGCAACGGCCGCAGGTCGATGCCCTCGCCGCGCAGCACCTCGACGTCGGCGGCGCGCACGACGGTCAGGCCGCCCCGGGGCCGGTGGTCGAGCAGGTCGGAGATGGCGACTTCGAGGGCGCGCGACAGGCTGAAGACGGTCTCGATGGTCGGGTTGCCGGTGCCCGCCTCCAGCTGCGACAGCGTCGCCTTCCCGATGCCCGACCGCCGGGACAGCTCGGACAGCGACAGGTCCCGGGCGGCCCGCGCGGCCCGCAGGTTGACGGCGAGCATGTCCCGGATCGACGGCTCCGCAGCGTTCGGTAAAGCGTCCATCGAGTCCCGTCTCCGTTCGGTTCGCCGATCGCGGCCCATGATGCCACGCCGGACCGCCGTGCCAGAATGACCGCGCCCGATCACCACCCTGGGGGAACGTTTCCGTGGACATCTCGCTGTCGTTCGTCTACACGCCCGAAATGGCCCGGCAGTCGTTCCGCGCCTGCCACCCGCGCACACCGGTGGCCCGGTGGCTGCCGGCGGGGCTCTACGTGGTGCTCGGGATCCTGGCGCTGATCGAGGCGCTCGGGGGCACGCACGTGGACCCGGTCGGGCTCGCCGTCGGCGTCGTGGTCCTCCTGCTCGGCCTCGGCTGGCCGGTCTTCTACGCGCGCCGGGTCGCGCGGGCGCTGCGGCCCTACGCCGAGCCGACGACCGCCAAGATCGCGCTGACCGACTCCGGGTACGCGGGTGAATCGTCCGGGCGCGCGGTCAGCCGGCTGTGGCCGACGTTCAAAAGCGCCGCGCTGGTACGCGGGTTCTGGGTGCTGAAGACGGAGTCCGAGGGCACGCTCGCGTTCCCGGCGAGCGTGCTCGACGCCGCGCAGACCGAAGCGTTCCGCGCGGCCATGCGGGAAAAGGGCCTGCTGAAGCGCTAAAAGAGCCAGCCTCGGTAAGCAGCCAAGTCGACGTTGCTCCCGCAGACGATGGTGGCCACGTGCCGCCCGGCGAAGCGCTCGCGGTCTTCGAGGACCGCCGCCAGACCGAGCGCGGCCGACGGCTCGACGACCAGGCCCGCCTGCTCCAGGAACAGCCGCAGGCCCGCGACGATCGACGTCTCCCGCACCAGGACCGCGTCGTCGGCGACTTCCAGCAGGTCGTCGAGCACTTCCGGGATGGGGAAACGGCCCGCGACGCCGTCGGCGATCGTGTCGGCCGAGTCCGTGGTGACGACGCGGCGGGCGTGCCAGGACCGGGTCATCGCCGGTGCCTGCTCGGGCTGGACGGCGATCACTTCGGTGCCGGGGGCGAGGGACTTCAGGACGTGCCCGACGCCGGTGGCGAGCGCGCCGCCGCCGAGGGCGACGAGGACGGCGTCGAAGGGTCCGGCCGAAGCCAGTTCGAGGCCGACGGTCGCCGCGCCTTCGCAGGTTTCGACGTCCAGGCTGTCCTCGACGAGCCGGACGCCCCGCTCCCGCGCCAGCTCCGCCGCGCGCTCGCGGGCCAGCTCGAAGTCGTCCACCAGCTCCAGGTGGGCGCCGAAGGACCGGATGCGCTCGAGCTTCGCGGCGGGCGCGAACCGCGACGCCACGACGGTGACGTCGATCCCGCGGGCCCGCCCGGACAGGGCGAGGGCCTGCCCGAGGTTGCCGGCGCTGGCGCACACGGCGGCGCGCTCACCGCGCTCGGCCAGACCGTGCGCGACGAGCTCGGTGCCGCGGCCCTTGAAGCTGCGCACGGGGTTGGCGGTTTCGAGCTTGACGCTGACCCGGCAGCCGAGGGCGCGTTCGAGGGGTTCGCAGCGGTAGAGCGGGCTGTCGAGGAAGACCGGGTCGATCACCCGCCGGGCGGCGCGGATCCGGTCGAGGTCGAGGCGCGTGTCCGGCACGCTCGGAGAGCCTAGGCGCGGAAACCCGGTCGTGGTGCGGCGGGGCCGCCGCGGCCCTCACCGGCTGACGAGCTCGGGTTCCCGCGTCCGGACCGCCCAGCGCGTCAGCCGCGGGATCGGGGCGACGGCCACCAGGAACACCGCCGCGACCAGCACCCACCCCAGCGCGCCGAGGCCGCCGACGGCGAGGCTGAACACCCCGGGCCCGACCATCTGGACCGTCGCCGTGGCCGCCTCGCTCGCCCCTTGGTACGCCCCCTTCGCCTCCTCGCGCATGAGCCGCACCGACAGACCCCAGTTCGCGGCCACGTAACTCAGCTCGCCGACGACGTGCAGCACCGCGGCCAGCACGACCACCGTCACCGCCCCGGCGCCCGCGCCGCCGGCCGTGGTGGCCAGGAGCAGGCAGCTCGCCGCCAGGACCACGCCGGACACCACCGCCGTCCGGGCCGCCTGGCGCGCGGTGCGGCCGAAGCGGGCGAACGGCACCTGGAACACCGCGATGCCCACCGAGCTGAGCACGACGACGACCCCGCCGAGGCCCAGCGGCAGCCGCGTCGAGCCGGACAGCCACAGCGGCAACCCGGCCGACAACATCGCCCAGCACAGGGAAAGCACCGCCGTCACGCCGGCGACGCACAGGTACGGCCGGTCGCGCAGCACCGCGCGGGCGCCCTCCCGCCGGGACGGCGCGGCCGCCGGCGCGGGCACCAGCAGCGTCGAGCCGGCCAGGACCAGGAAGCTGAGCACGTTGCCGGCGATGGCCAGGGTGTAGGCCCACGGCGCGTCGGCGGTCAGGACGAGCGCCCCGAGGCCGGCGCCGGCGGCGTACCCGACGTGCTGGGCGACCCGCTGCTGCGCCAGCACGCGCAGCCGGCGCGCCGGGTCGGCGACCAGGCCGGTGACCAGCGCCGTCCGGATCGCGGTCCCGCCGGTGGCGAGCGCGGTGAACGGCACCGTCACGGCCAGGAACGAGACCGGACCGTCCACGGCCAGGTAGCCGGCCATCGCGGCGGCGCGCACCAGCGTCACCGCCACCAGCACCGCCCGGGGCCCGGCGCGGTCGGCGAACGCGCCCAGCGGTACCGCCGCGGCCATGCCCACCGCGCTCGCCACGGCCAGGCCCACGCCGACCGTCACCACCGGCAGCCCGAGGATCCGGGTGAAGTAGAGCGCCCAGATGGTGAACCACAGGCCGTCGCCGAGCGCGGAGACGCCGCGGCCCCACAGCAGACTTCTCATGCAACCACCCTTCACGAGAGCCTGAACGCTAGCATCATTCAGGCTCTCGTGAAGGGTGCTAGGATTCACGACGTGAGCGGAATGGTCGAACCGGACAACGCGGTCCAGGCCGCGATCGTCGGCTTGACGCGGGAGCTGTCGGATCCCGTGCGGCTGACGGCGGTGCAGCTGCTGGCCGCCGAGGGGCCGCACACGATGGTGCAGCTGGCCGACGCACTCGGCGTCACCGCGCCGCGGCTGGGCAACCACCTGGCGCGGCTGCGGGCGGCCGGGCTGGTGACGGTCGAGCACACGGGCCGCCACGCGCTGTACCGCGTCGGCCGGGACGACCTCCTGCCGGTGCTGACGGCGCTGGCCCGCTACGGCGGCAACGACTCCGTGACGCCGCCGCGCCCGGCCGAGTCCACTGTGGACATCGCGCACACGTGCTACGACCACGCTGCCGGCCGGCTCGGCGTGGCGGTGTTCGCCATGCTGGTCGACCGCGGCGCGCTGCGGCCCCCGGACGGCTCGGCCGAGGACCTGGCCCTGGGCGGCGACGTCTCGGCGTTCCACGACCTCGGCGTCGACCCGGCCTCGGTGGACCCGGGCCGCCGCCGCTGGGCGACGGCGTGCCTCGACCGGACCAACCGCGTCCCCCACCTCGGCGGCGTCCTCGGCGGGCGGGTGCTGGAGGCGCTTCTCGACGCGGGGTTCGTCCGGCGCGGGAGCGCGGACCGCGAGCTGACCGTCACCCCGCTCGGCCGCCGGAAGCTCGGCGCCCTGCTGCCCGGCTTCTGAGCCCGGCCGTATCCGGCGGGCCCCTTCGCGCCTCCTGTTGACCTCGGGACTGTAACCGCGGGCGAGATCGAAGCGACTCCCAAGCATCCCGAGTGGAGCGAAGGTGGACCGGATGAGCGAGGCGAACGGCGGACGGCGGCACCTGGTCGTCTCCTGCGACGGCACGTGGAACACGCCGGACCAGCAGCAACAGGGCCGGCCGGCCCCGACGAACGTCGCCCGGATCCACCACACCGTGGCCGAGCGCGGCACCCAGCTGCGGTACTACCACCCCGGCGTCGGGACCGGGCCCGGACTGCTCGACCACCTCGAAGGCGGGCTGGTCGGCAAAGGACTGTCGGAGAACATCAAGAGCGCCTACGGCTGGCTCGCCCGCCACTACGAGCCCGGCGACGCCGTTCACCTGTTCGGGTTCAGCCGCGGGGCGTTCACCGTCCGCAGCCTCGCCGGCATGCTCAAGCGCTGCGGCCTGCCCGCGGCGCTCAAGACGGCCGAATCCACCGAATTCTGGGCCGAGGTCGACCGGCTCTTCGCCGACCGCTACCGGGAAGAGGCCGGCGAAGCGGCCGAGGCGGTCCCGATCGAGTTCCTCGGCGTCTGGGACACGGTCGGCTCGCTCGGCATCCCGGACTGGCTCGGCCCGCTGAAGCTCGTCGAAGACCACGTCGGGCACCTCCCCCGGTTCCACGACACGAAGCTCGGCGACCACGTCCGGCACGCCCGCCAGGCGCTCGCCATCGACGAGATGCGCGGCCCGTTCATGCCGACGCTGTGGTCCGAGGTGGCCGCGGACCGCGACGTCAAGCAGGTCTGGTTCCCGGGCGACCACTGCGACGTCGGCGGCGGCCACGACCGCACCGGCCTGTCCGACGCCGCGCTGCGGTGGATGATCGACGAGTGCCACACCGCCGTCCCGGACCTCGTCTTCGACGACGCGATGTACAAGCAGATCGCGCCGGACGCCCAGGACGTGCTGCACAACTCGCTGCACAGCGTCTACACGGTCCTGTGCCCGGCGCCGCGGGCGTTCCCGTTCATCGAGGCCGGTTCCACCGCCGTCTCGCAGTCCACTGTGGACCGCCAGGCGACGCCGCCGATCACGACCGGCCCGTACCGCCCCGGGCGGCGGCTCGAGCGCGGGGAGTCCGCGACCGTCGACGTCTACGCCGGGAAGCCGTGGAACTGGACGGGCCTCTACCTCGAGCCCGGCGAGTACGCGTTCACCGCCGAGGGCACCTGGCTGAACGGGAAGGTCGCCCACCACCCCGACGGCACCGAAGCCGACGCCCGGCTCGACTTCCAGGACGTGCTGCACGCCCTGGCCACGACGTCGGCGTGGCTGCAGACCCAGCTGGCGCGGTTGAACGACGCGGACGCCCGCTCGTTCGGCGGCCGCCGCTGCGAAGACGCGAAGTGGATGGCCCTGATCGGCGCGGTGGCGGCGCCGAACCTCGACGCCCACGACGTCCAGCAGCCCTACGACGCGCTCCCGATCGGCCGCGGGGTACAGCGGTGGGTGAACGAGAAGCCGGGCTACTTCTACGCCTACGCCAACGACAGCTGGCTGGGCTACTCCAGCAACCGGGGTTCGCTGAGGCTGACCGTCTCGCGGCTCTGACCCAGGGGAACGTCCCGGCGGTCGCGGACGAAGAAGGTCGCCACGAGCCCGACCAGCGTCATGCCGGCCAGGTACGCGCACACCGAGTAGACGGTGCCGGTGCTCGACTGCAGCGCTTCGGCGATCGTGGGCGCGAACGCGCCGCCGAGCACCGCGCCGATCGCGTACGACAACGCCGCGCCGCTGTAGCGGACCCGCGTCGGGTACATCTCCGCGTACAGCGCGGCTTGCGGGCCGTACGTGAAGCCCAAGCCGACCGAGAACAGCACGAGCGCGAGCACCAGCAGGCCCACGTTCGCCGTGTCCAGCAGGGCGAAGAACGGGACCATCCACACCAGCTGGACGGCGAACCCGATGCGGTACACGGTGATCCGGCCGATCCGGTCGGCGAGGTAGCCGCCCACGAGGGTGCTCACCAGCCACGCCACCGCGGAGATCATCACGGCGACGAGGACCACCGACCGGTCCAGGTGCAGGGTTTTCGTCGCGTACGACTGCACGTACCCGCCGGTCGTCATGTAGCCGACCGCGTTGTTGGCCGCGAACAGCAGCGCTCCCAGCACGACCAGCAGACCGTGGTGGCGCAGGAGCGGCACCAGCGGCAGGCTCGACCGGCTGCGCGTCCGCCGGACCTCCTCGAAGACCGGGCTTTCCGCGACGCGGCTGCGGATCACGAACCCGAGGACGATGAGCACGAAGCTCAGCAGGAAGGGAATGCGCCAGCCCCACGCGAGGAACTGCGCCGGCGTCGTCACCGCGGCGGCCAGCGCGAGGGCGCCGTTGGCGAGCAGGAGCCCGATCGGGACGCCGATCTGCGGGAAGGCACCGTAGAGCCCGCGCCGGCCGACCGGCGCGTGTTCGACGGCCAGCAGTGCCGCCCCGCCCCATTCGCCGCCGGCCGACAGTCCCTGCACGATCCGCAGCAGCACCAGCAGGATCGGGGCGGCGACCCCGATGGAGGCGGTGCTGGGCACGAGGCCGATCAGCACGGTCGAGACGCCCATCAGCAGCAGGGTCGCGATGAGCATCGCCCGCCTGCCGAACCGGTCGCCGAGGTGCCCGGCGACCACGGCGCCGATCGGCCGGAAGAAGAAGCTGATGCCGACGGTCGCGAAGGACAGGATCAGCGCGTCCTTCCCCAGCGCGGAGAAGTACTGGGTGGCGAAGACCAGGCCGGCCGAGATGGCGTAGACGAAGAAGTCGTACCACTCGATGGTGGTGCCGGCCATGGCGGCGAGAACGACCCGGCGGTGCTCACGATCAATCCCTCTCGCCATGACGGCTCCTTCGGTGTCCGCGAATGGTGGCGAGGATCGTATATGGTTTCCGATATGATCGGCAAGTGCAAGCCGGTCCAGGCGGTCGGGGCACACGTTCGCCAGCCTCCGGGGCGCCACGGAGGCTCCACCTAGCCGCCGACGACATCGCTCCAGCGGCCGCGCACCGGTGGACGGTTGCCTGCCCGGCCGCGCGGATGGCCCTGGCGTCGGCCGAAGGACGCGATGCGGCTAATGGGTGAGGACAGCCAACCCGCTTCTTAGGAGGCACTGGTCCGCTAAGCCGGGCCGACGAAAGTTCGCCGGGGTCACGACACCACAAAGGGCACCTCCGTGGTCGCGATGACCACGAAGGTGCCCTCGTCGCGAAACCTCAGTCCGTGAGCGTGGCCGGGTCGCTCGTGCTCGGCCGGCCGTTCTCGACGTGCCCCGCCAACCGGCGCAGGAACTTCGGGTCGCGGTCCGACGTCACCGAAACGTCGTACCAGTTGCCGCTGCGGCGGGTGTTCACGTGCTCGACCACCCGCGCGCCCGGGCGCAGGCGGCGCGTTGTCGAACAGTGGCCGTACACGTCCGACACCGTCAGCTGGACCGTCGTCGTGCCGTTGTTGGTCAGGACCAGCGCGAGGTCGCCGCCTTCCTGCCGGACGCTCACCTCCGGACCGGCGGCACCGCCCCGGAACTGCCGCACGAACCCGTTGGGCCCGTACGCCGTGTAGTCGTACGCCCCGGAAGCCGGCAACGCGGCCGCCAGCGACTTGCCCGCGCCTGCCGTGTACGTGCGCGGCTCGCCCGAGGGCGTCACCACGTAGAACGCCGCCCCCGCGCGGCCGTGGTTGGCGAACGTCACCGTCAGCTTGCCGTCCGCGAGCCGGGCGTCGGCCGACAGGTCGTACGGGAGCGCCCGCGCCGGCCGCAGCCCGCGTTCCTGCTTGGGCAGCACGTTCCGCGCCGGGACGGCCGGCACGTAGTCCGGGTGCCGCACGCGGTCCGGCGGCTCGTAGCCCGCGGTGTCCGGCAGCGCCGGCACCCGCGCGTCGGTGCGCGCGAAGTCGAACGCCGACGTCAGGTCACCGCAGACCGAGCGGCGCCACGGCGTGATGTTCGGCTCCTGCACGCCGAAACGGCGTTCGATGAACCGGATGATCGAGGTGTGGTCGAACGTCTCCGAGCAGACGTACCCGCCCTTGCTCCACGGCGAAACGACGAGCATCGGGACGCGCTGGCCGAGCCCGTACGGCCCGGCCGGGTTCGCCGCCGACCCGGCGAAGATCTCGCCCGCGGTGTCCACAGTGGACTGGCCGGCCGACGCGTACGGCGGGACGACGTGGTCGAAGAAGCCGTCGTTCTCGTCGTAGGTGATGAGCAGCGCGGTCTTGCTCCACACGTCCGGGTTGGCCGTCAGGGCGTCGAGCACCTGCGCGATGTACCAGGCGCCGTAGTTCACCGGCCAGTTCGGGTGCTCGCAGAACGCCTCGGGCGCGGTGATCCACGAAACCTGCGGCAGCTTCCCGGCCTTGACGTCGGCGCGCAAGCGGTCGAAGTAGCCTTCGCCGGCCTTCGCGTTCGTGCCGGTGCGCGCCTTCTCGTACAGCGCGTCGCCGGGCTTGGCGTTGCGGTAGGAGTTGAAGTACAGCAACGAGTTGTCGCCGTAGTTGCCGCGGTAGGCGTCCTCGATCCAGCCCCAGCCGCCGGCGGCGTCGAGGCCGTCGCCGATGTCCTGGTAGATCTTCCAGGACACCCCGGCCAGCTCGAGCCGCTCGGGGTAGGTCGTCCAGGAGTAGCCCTTCTCGTCGTTGCCGAGGACCGGGCCACCGCCCTGGCCGTCGTTGCCCGTGTACCCGGACCACATGTAGTAGCGGTTCGGGTCGGTCGAGCCCATGAACGAGCAGTGGTAGGCGTCGCAGATGGTGAACGCGTCGGCCAGCGCGTAGTGGAACGGGATGTCCTCGCGCGTCAGGTACGCCATCGTGGTCGAGCCCTTGGCGGGCACCCACTTGTCGTACTTGCCGGCGTTCCACGCCGCGTGCGTGTCGTTCCAGCCGTGCGGCAGGTCCTGGATGAATTGCAGGCCCAGGTTGTCCGCGTCGGGGCGGAAGGGGTAGATGTCGCGCTTGCCGTCGGACTGCGCCCACACCGGCTTGCCGTTCGACAGGGTCGCCGGCCGCGGGTCGCCGAAGCCGCGGACGCCGCGCAGCGTGCCGAAGTAGTGGTCGAACGACCGGTTCTCCTGCATGAGGACCACGATGTGCTCGACGTCCCGCAGCGTGCCGGTGCGCCGGCTGGCGGGGATCTCGGCCGCGCGGGCGATGCTCGTGGAGAGCGCGGAAAGGGCAGCGGTGCCGCCGGCCAGCTGCATAAAACGCCGTCGGTTGACGTCCGTCATGGGGACTCCGGGGGTGTCGTGGTGGAGAGCCGGGCCATTGTGCGTGGGCCTACGAGAACCTGCGCCGGGCCCGAGGCTAACTCCGGGCGAAACTCCGGTAAACGGCTTGACGCAGATACGGAAGCACGTACTAATGTAGTGCTTCACTATGAACGACCTCTCGAACGACCCCGACGACTCCCTTTACTCCCCCGACGTCCGAAACGCCCTCGCCGGCTTCACCCACGGCGAAGACACCGGCGCGCTCGAAGCGGCGGCCGCCGTCCGCGCGGCCGCGCGCAGCCTGGACCAGCTGCGCTCGCACGGCACCGACAACCGCGGCCTCAGCCCCGGCGCGCTCGACATCCTGATCCGGCTCAGCACCGCCGAAGCGAACGTCAAGGACCTCGCCGCGTCGGCCGGGGTCAGCTCGCGGAACGTGACCGGCCTGGTCGACACGCTGGAACGCGCCGGGCACGCGGTGCGGGTCCCGGATCCGCGCGACCGCCGGTCGGTCCTGGTCCGCATCACCGACGACGGCCGGACGTGGCTCGAGGAGTTCCGGCGGCCCTCGCAGCTGGCCATGGCGGCGCTCTTCCGCGGGTTCACCGACGCCGAGACGACCCGGCTGCGCCACCTCTGCCTGCGGCTGGTGGAGAACCAGCAGCAGCTCGCCCGCCACTTGGAGGGCCGCTGACCGCGACGCCGGTGTCTTGAATGAGTCATTCAGGACACCGGAGGTCCTGAATGACTCATTCAAGACCTTTGGCCGAGCCGAGCCGGCGGCCGAAGTGTGGCAGCGGCGCCCGCCCGACTGCCCGGGTTTTGCGGAGACCACGAGCTGAGCTCGAACACGAGCGGGCGCCACCGCGCGCTGTGTACCCGGCACCGAGGACGGCAAACTCGGCCCGTGCGAGCCGCCGACCTCAGCGCGAGCGCAACGCGTAGCGGCGTTCGGCGTAGGCGAGGTCGTCTCGCCACAACCGGGCCGCCGTGTGGCGCATCAACGGGCGGATCGCCGGCGCCAGCTTCGCCGCCACCGCGAACCCCGGCCGCTCCGATGCGGCGATCGTCGCCTCGATGACCGCCGTCCGGGGACGGCCGTCCGCGCCCGGGCCGAGCGGCGTCGCGTGCGTCTCCACCACGCTGCCCACCCCCTCGCCTTCGACGATCCGCATCACCACCGTGCGCGGTTCCGGGCACGTGAAGTCCGCCAGCACCGGCACCCCCCAGCGGCCCGCGAGGCGGAACGTGACCTCGACGAGGAAGCGGTCCTCGGAGTCGGGCACGTCGATCCCCTGCGGTGCTTCGAGCACCCGCAGGCGGCTGAACGAATACGGGTGGAACCACGCGCCGTGCCACGGGTCGAGGCGGTTCGCCACCACGTCCTCGGGTTCGCACGTCCCCGTCAGCGTCGCGACGGCGTCGATGCGGGCCGGGTTCGCCGGGCGGGCCGGCACCACCGGCGACTCCGTCGGCTGCTCCCCGCCCAGGCTGTCGAGGCGCGCCCAGACGAGCACACCGTCGTCGTGCGCCGGCACCGGGGACCACGTCCCGCACCGGGACCCGTCGATCCGCAGGCCGTGCCAGCGGCAGACCAGCCCGCCGGCGTCGACCCGCGCGTCGGCCAAGGGGGCGCCGAGGTGCGGGCACGCGCCGGGACCGATGCGGACGTCGCCTTCCGGTCCGCGCCACGCGACCAGCTCGCGGCCGCCGACCGTCACGCCGAACGGACGGTCGGCGCGCACCTCGCGGCTCGCCGCGACGACGAACCAGTTGCCCGACGGACGGGCCGAGGCGCGCTTGCCCGCCGCTTCGATGACGGCGGGCGAGCAGTCGCGGTAGGTCGGTTCCTGCTTCGCCCAGCGGGGTTCGGCGAACGGCTGGACGGGCCATCGCCGCGGCCACCGCGCGGCGATCCGGCGGCTGACGTTCATCGGTCCATCGTGGCCGATCCGCATCGGGCTCGCAACGTCACCGAATTCCGCTTCCCAGCGAGCGCATTCGCGTTTATCACGGTAGAACCGGGGTAACAGCCAGACCATCCGACGTGCCCCTCGATGCCCGCTGAGCGTGCATCGATTATGCATCGCAAGACGGCGAGAGAGGAGCACGGATGACCGCGACTTCCACGGCCGCCGGATCGGTGGCGTGGCTCGACGCGCTGCGCCGGCGCTGCGGAACCGACGTCCACGCCTTCGTCACCGAGCGGGTGCGCGAGCACTTCACCGGGCGCGCGGCGGACACCCCCGCCGTCGGCGTGCTGCCGGAGTTCGTCACCGGCGGCAAGTTCCTCCGCCCGATGTTCGCCTACGCCGGCTGGCGGTGCGGCGGCCCCGAAGACGCGGCGGCCTTGCGCGCCGCGGCGAGCCTCGAACTGCTGCACTGCTTCGCGCTCGCCCAGGACGACGTCATGGACGGCTCGGCGCGGCGACGCGGCCGTCCGTCGTTGCACGTCCGCTTCGCCCGCTGGCACGAAGAGCAGGGCCTGAGCGGCTCGGCGGCCCGGTTCGGCGAGTCGGCCGCGGTGCTGATGGGCGACCTGTTCCTCGTCTGGTCCGAACAGCTGCTGCAGGAAAGCGGCCTCGACGCCCGCGCCCTCGCCCGCGGCCGGCCCGTCTACGACCTGCTGCGGTCCGAACTGGCCGTCGGTCAGCTCGGCGACCTGGTGAACGACGCCCGCACGCTGCCGTCCTGGGCCGACGTCCTCGACGTCATCCGCCGCAAGTCCGGCAACTACACCGTCCGCCGCCCCCTGGAGTTCGGCGCGGCGCTGGCCGGCTGCCCCGGGGACGTCGTCACGGCGCTCGGCACCTACGGCGGCCTGCTGGGCGAAGCGTTCCAGTTCCGCGACGACCTGCTGGGCGTCTTCGGCGACCCGGCGGTCACCGGCAAGCCCGCCGGCGACGACCTGCGCGAGCGCAAGGCGTCCAGCGTGGTCGTGCTCGCCCGCGACCTGGCCGACCGCCGTCAGCGCGCCGAACTGGGCGACCTGCTCGCCCTCCCCGACATCGACGACGGCGCCGTCACGGCGTGGCGGGAGCTGATCACCGCGACCGGCGCGCGCGACCAGCTGGAGAAGTTCGTCGACGAACGCGTCCGCCGGGCGCTCGAAGCGATCGATCTCGTTCCCCTGCCGCAGCAGGCGGCCGACGCGCTCACGGTACTGGCGAACCACTGCACCGAGCGGGTCCGATGAGGACGGTCACCGGGCGCACCGACCACGTCGTGGTCGTCGGAGCGGGGCTGGCCGGGCTGTCCGCGGCACTGCACTTGGCCGGCCGGGGCCGGAAGGTCACCGTCGTCGAACGCGACCCGGGGCCGGGCGGGCGCACCGGCCGCGTCGAGACCGGCGGCTACCACCTCGACACCGGGCCGACCGTGCTGACCATGCCGTCGATCCTCGCCGGCACGTTCGCCGCGGCCGGCGCCGACCTGGCTTCGGAACTGCGGCTGACCCGGCTCGACCCGGCCTACACCGCGCGTTTCGCCGACGGGTCCGTCCTGCCGGTGCACTCGGACGCCGACCGGATGACCGACGCGGTCCGCGAGTTCGCCGGACCGGACGAAGCGGCCGGGTACCGCCGGCTGCGCACCTGGCTGACCCGGCTGTACGCGGCGGAGTTCGACCGGTTCGTCGCGGGCAACATCGACTCGCCGCTCGGGCTGGTGTCGACGGACCTCGCGCGGCTGGTCGCGCTCGGCGGTTTCCGGCGGCTGGACCGCAAGATCGGCGCGTTCCTGCGCGACGAACGCCTCAAGCGCGTCTTCACCTTCCAGGCGCTGTACGCGGGCGAGTCGCCGATGCGGGCGCTCGCGCTGTACGCGGTCATCTCCTACATGGACACCGTCGGCGGCGTGTACTTCCCCGAAGGCGGGATGGCCGCGGTGCCCCGCGCGATGGCCCGCGTCGCGGAAGGGGCCGGCGTGGAGTTCCGGTACGGCGAACCGGTCACGGCGCTCGAACGCCAAGGGGCGCGGATCGCGGCCGTTCGCACGTCCGAGGGCCGGATCCCGTGCGACGCCGTCGTCCTGACCACGGAACCACACGAGTCCTACCGGCTGCTGGGCCGCGCGCCGCGCCGCCCGGTCCCGTTGCGCCCGGCGCCGTCCGCGCTGGTGCTGCACACCGGCGGGCCCGGGGACTGGCCGGTCGGGCACCACACGATCTCCTTCGGGCGCGGCTGGGCGTCGACCTTCCGCGAGCTGATCACCGACGGCAGCCGGATGAGCGACCCGTCCCTGCTCATCACCCGCCCGACGGCGACCGATCCCGGGCTGGCACCGGCCGGGCGCCAGCTGTTCTCGATCCTGGCGCCGGTGCCGAACCTCGAACGGGGACCGCGGGACTGGGACAGCGAGGCGGAACCGTACGCCAAGGAGATCCTCGACCACGTCCGCGCCGAGCTGCTGCCCGGCTTCGAGCCGGAGGCGTGGCACGTCATCGGCCCGGCCGACTGGGCGCGCCGCGGGATGGTCGCGGGCACACCGTTCAGCTACGCGCACTCGTTCGTCCAAACGGGACCGTTCCGGCCGCGGAACCTGCCACCGGGCCCGGAAAACGTCGTGCTGGCGGGCGGCGGGACCGTGCCGGGGGTCGGCGTCCCGACCGTGCTGCTCTCCGGGCGGCTCGCCGCCGACCGGATCACCGGGGAGGGAGCCCGATGACCCGCCGCGAACTCGACGCCGCCGGCATCACCGGGGCCGGGCTGCGCGAGGCCTACCGGCACTGCCGGGAGCTGAACGCCCGGCACGGCCGCACCTACTTCCTCGCCACCCGGATGCTCGCGCCCGCACAGCGGCCCGCCGTGCACGCGCTCTACGGGTTCGCCCGGCGCCTCGACGACCTCGTCGACGAGCCCGAGCCCGGTGCCACGCCGGACTCGATCGCCTCGGCGCTGCTCGACGTCGAAGAGGGGTTCCTGAAGGAGCTGGCCGCCGGGACGAGCGACGACCCGCTGCGGACCGCCGTCATCGACACCGCGACCCGGTACGCCATCCCGGAGCCGTACTTCCGCGCGTTCGTCGCTTCGATGCGGATGGACCTGACCGTGACCGGCTACCCGACGCGCGCCGCGCTCGACGAGTACGTGCACGGCTCGGCCGAGGTCATCGGGCTGCAGGTGCTGCCGATCCTCGGCACCGTCGTCCCCCGCGACGAGGCCGCGCCGCGGGCCGCCGCGCTCGGGAAAGCGTTCCAGCTGACCAACTTCCTGCGCGACGTCGCCGAGGACCTCGAGCGCGGCCGGGTCTACCTGCCGGCCGACGAGCTGGCCGCGGCCGGCGTGGACCGCGACCGGCTCGGCTGGTGCGTGGCGAACCGGCGGCTCGACCCGGCGGTGCGGCGGGGGCTGGCCGACCAGGTCGCGGCCACCCGCCGCGTCTACGCCGAGGCGCAGCCGGGCATCGCCATGCTGCACCCGGCGTCGCGGCCGTGCGTGCGGACCGCGTATGTCCTCTACGGAGGAATCCTGGACCGCATCGAAGCCTTGGGCTACAACGTGTTCGCCGGACGGGCCCGCGTCCCCCGGCACCGGCGGCTGACCGCCGCGTGCGAGGCGCTCGTCCGGGCGCAGTGGGCGCGGCGCCGGCACCCGGCGGTGACGTGACGTGGGCCAGTGGGAGTACCTGCTCGTGCTCGGCGCGTGCGTGCTGGTGACATTGCCGCTGGAGCTGGCCGGCGCCCGCGTGTACCGCCGTCCGCGGCGGCTGGCGCGCGCGGTGCTGCCGGTGGCCGCGGCGTTCCTGCTGTGGGACGCGGTGGCCATCGCGGCCGGCGTCTGGGACTTCGACCCGGCGTTCGTCACCGGGCTGAGCGCGCCCTTCGGGATCCCGATCGAAGAAGTGCTCTTCTTCGTCGTGGTCCCGGTGTGCGGGGTCCTGACCTACGAGGCCGTCGAGCTGACCGGGAACCTGCTGCGCCGGCTCGTCCGCCCGCTGCTCGACCGGCGGCGGGTGCGACGCTGATGCCTTGGGGTTACACGGTTCCCGCCGTCGCCGCTGTGCTCGCGGTGGTCGCGGCGGAGGTCTTCCTGCTGCGCACCGGGCTGTTCCGGCGGCCGGTCTACTGGGTCACGATGGTGATCGTCATCGCCTTCCAGATCCCGGTGGACGGGTGGCTGACGAAGCTGTCGGCGCCGATCGTCCGCTACTCCCCCACCGGCATCACCGGCTGGCGGTTCCCGTGGGACATCCCGGTGGAGGACTTCCTGTTCGGCTACGCCCTCGTCACCGCGGTCCTGCTCCTGTGGGAGCGCGGTAAGTCGCGAAAGGACAGTGCATGAAAGGCAACGGCCTGCCCCGCGCCGAAGTGCCGGCGGCGTTCGACGCGGGCGCGGCGGCCTACGACCGGCTCGTCGGGCTGAACCCGGGCTACCACCGCGACCTGCGGCTCTCGGCGCGGCGGCTCATCCGTCCGGGACACCAGGGGTTGCGGATCCTCGACGCGGGCTGCGGCACCGGCGCGTCGACGGCCGCGCTGCTGGCGATCGCCCCGGACGCGCGCGTCACGGCGATCGACGCGTCGGCGGAGATGTTGTCCCGGGCTCGCGCGAAGTCCTGGCCGTCCACAGTGGACTTCCAGCACACGCCGGTCGAAGAGCCGCCCGCCGGCCCGTTCGACGCGGTCTTCGCCGCGTACCTGCTGCGCAACGTCGACGACCCCGACGCCACCCTTCGGGCGCTGCGCGGGTTGCTGCGTCCGGGCGGGCAGCTGGCGCTGCACGAGTACTCCGTGCGCGACTCCCGCCGCGCGCGCTGGGTGTGGAACGCGGTGTGCGGCGCGATCGTCATCCCGCTCGGCCGGGTCGCCACGGGCGACGCCACGCTGTACCGGCACCTGCGCCGCAGCGTCGTGGCGTTCGACGGGGTCAGCGAGCTGTGCGCACGGTTGTCCGGCGCCGGTTTCACCGACGTCCGCACCGGCACGATGCCGGGCTGGTCGCGCGGGATCGTCCACACGGTACTGGGCACCGCGCCGTGATCGCGGGTCGTGACCGCCGGGCGGAGACCCTTCCCGCGCCCGGCGGGCTCCCCGACGCCGGGCGGCTCGGCCGCCGTCCGCGCGCGGCCGTGATCGGGGGCGGCATCGCCGGGCTCACCGCGGCGACCGGGCTCGCCGAGCGCGGGGTCGAGGTGACGGTGTTCGAGCGCGAAAGCCACCTGGGCGGCCGCGCCGGCGGCTGGCCCGAGCGGCTCCCGGACGGCACCGAAGTCACGATGAGCCGCGGCTTCCACGCGTTTTTCCGCCAGTACTACAACCTGCGGGCGCTGCTCATGCGCACCGACCCCGGCCTCGAGCGGCTGGTCCCGGTGCCCGACTACCCGCTGATCGACCCGCACGGGCGCACCGACACGTTCGCCGGGCTCCCGCTGACCCCGCCGTTGAACGCGCTGGCGTTCGCCTTGCGCAGCCCGACGTTCCGGGCGCGCGATCTGGTGCGTTTGGACGGACGGCGGGCGTTGCCGCTGGCGACGGTCAGCGTCCCCCGCGTCTACGAGCAGCTGGACCACCTCGACGCGGCGACGTTCCTCAGCGGCATCAACTTCCCCGCGGCGGCGCGGCACCTGGCGTTCGAAGTGTTCTCGCGCAGCTTCTTCGCCGACCCGAGCGAGCTGTCCGCGGCCGAGCTGGCGACGATGTTCCACCTGTACTTCCTGGGGTCGTCGGAGGGGCTGCTCTTCGACGTACCGTCCGAGCCGTTCCCGCAGGCGCTGTGGAACCCGCTCGGCGACTACCTTTCCGGACGTGGAGTGGACATCCGCCTCGGGACGGCCGTGCGCGGTGTTTCGCGGGAGCCGTCCGGCTTCGTGGTCGACGGCGCGCAGTTCGACGCGGTCGTGCTGGCGTGCGACGTGGCCGGGCTGCGCCGGATCGTGGCGGCGTCCCCCGGGCTGGGCACACCGTCGTGGCGCGCGGCGATCGCGGGGCTGCGCACGGCACCGCCGTTCGTGGTCCGCAGGCTGTGGCTCGACCGCCCGGTGCGCACCGACCGGCCGGCGTTCCTGGGGACGGGTGGATTGCCGCCCCTGGACAACATCAGCGTGTTGAACCGGTACGAGGGAGAAGCCCGCCGCTGGGCGGCGCGCACGGGCGGCTCGGTGGTGGAGACGCACGCGTACGCGTCCTCGGACGGCACGGGCCTGGACGCGCGCTTGCACGAGCTGTACCCGGAAACGGCGCCGGCGCGGGTACTGGGCGAGATCACGGTGACGCGCCAGGACTGCCCGCTGTTCCCGGTCGGCGCGTTCGCTTCCCGGCCGGGGGTGGTGACCCCGGAGCCGTCGCTGGTCTTGGCGGGCGACGCGATCCGGGTGGACTTGCCGGTGGCGTTGATGGAAAGAGCGGCGACAACGGGCTGGGCGGCGGCGAACGAGCTGTTGACGGGGTGGGGTGTGGCGGGGCATCCGCTGCGGTCGGTCCCGAACCGTGGCCGGCTTCGCTTCCTCGACCGCTTGGTGTGAGTCAGGCGCGCGGTGCGCTGCCACCCCGCGCGCCACCGGTACGAGGGTTCGAGGGCTCATCCGGTGGCGAAAGGCTGC
Organism: Amycolatopsis sp. NPDC098790; assembly: GCF_044759945.1. NCBI lineage: Bacteria > Bacillati > Actinomycetota > Actinomycetes > Pseudonocardiales > Pseudonocardiaceae > Amycolatopsis > Amycolatopsis sp. NPDC098790. The sequence goes on along the minus strand of NZ_JBIWAI010000006.1, from coordinate 739,630 downwards.
TACCTTGCCCGGGGCCCCGGGCGTGTCCGCCGAGCGGCTCGGTCCTCACCCATCCGCAGGATCAAGGCGACCGCGTCCTCCGAGTGGCCCGTCGGCGTCAGCACCTCCTGCAAGAGCAGGCCGCGGATCGCGGCCACGGTGACGGTGGCCAGCGTCATCGCTTCCCCGGTGTCGAGCCCCTCGCGTTCCGCCAGCGAGGCCAGCATCTTGGTCAGGTCGTCGAGCGAGTCGATGAACTCGCGGAAGTCCTCCGGGCGGTACGCGGCGAGCCCTACGACGTGGAAGAACCCGCGGACCCGCGACAGCTGCTCCGGACGCGTGTAGGCCCGCCAGATCGCCATCACGAGGTCGTCGAAGGTACCTTCCCGGGCGGCCTCGAGCAGCACCTCGTTGTCACGCGATCGCTGCGCCTTCAGCATGGCCGCCAGGACGCCCGGGAGCGACCCGAAGTGGTACCGCAGGAGTGCGTGGCTGGTCTCGGCCCTGGCGGCGATCTCACGGAGCGACACCTCCGGTGCGGGAAGGGCCGCGCCGAAGGCGTCGAGGAGCCGGGCCAGCAGCCGCTCGCGTGGGTCGCCGTTGCGTTCCGCGCTTGACAGGATCACCCCCACAGTTTATCCATTGGAAAAGAGAAGCGCCAGTGGAGGGGACGGACTCGTGGAACGGTTTCAAGTGGTCGGCGCGACGGTCGTCGACGGATCGGGGCGCGACCCGGCCGACGTCGACGTCGGCATCGAAGACGGGCGCATCACCGAAGCCGGTGCTCACGGCGAGCGCCTCGATGCCGGCGGCCTGACGATGACGCCCGGCCTGATCGACGCCCACGTCCACTTGGGACTGGCGAGCCCGATCCAGCCGCAGTTCTCGTTCCGGATCAGCGCCGCCGAGCTCGCGGCGGACATCTTCGCCGCGGCCGGCGCGACGCTCGACGCCGGCTTCACCACCGTCCGGGACACCGGCGGGGTCGACGGCGGCCTCGTCACCACCATCGCGAAGGGCAAGGTCAGAGGCCCGCGCGTCCTGTCGTGCGGACCGGTTCAGTGCCAAATCGGCGGGCACGGCTACTACGGCGCCGAGTGGGAACCCACCGAGCTGTGGAACAGCCACCACCTCCCCGGCCTGTGCGCCCTGTCCACGATGTCCGGCAACGCGGACGAGCTGCGGCGCAACGTGCGCGAGGCCTTCCGGCGCGGAGCGTCCTTCCTGAAGCTCTGCGTGACCGGCGGCGTGGTCGGCGCGCACGACCGGCTGACCGACACCCAGTTCACCGTCGAGGAGATCGCCGTCGCCGTCGGGGAAGCCGCGGCGCGCGGCACCTACGTGACCGTGCACGCCCACAACAACGACGGCATCCGGAACGCCGTCGAGGCCGGCGTGCGGTGCGTCGAGCACGGCACCGACCTCGACGAACCCACGGCCGCCCTGATGGCCGCCCACGACGTCGCCCTCGTGCCCACGTTCGCCGTCGTCGAGCAGCTGCTGCACGACACCGCCGGAGCGGGCCTCGACGCGTCGACCCGCGACCGGGTGCTGGGTGTTCGCGAGCGGATGGCCGAGGCGCTCGCCGTCGCCAAGGAGGCCGGGGTCCGGATCGGGCTGGGTTCCGATCTCATCGGCCCGGCCCAGGACCGCCGGGGCGAAGAGCTCAGGCTGCGCGCGAAGCTCGAAACACCGATGGCCGCTCTCGTCGCGGCCACCAGGACCAACGCCGAAATCCTCGGCCTGTCCGGCCAAGTCGGCGTCATCGCCCCCGGCGCGCAGGCAGACCTCGTGTTGTGGAACGGCAACCCGGTCGAAGACCCGGAGCTGTTCGCCGATCCCGCCAACGCCGTCCTCGTTCTCAAGGCCGGCCGAATCGTGAAGGACCTTCGATGAGCACCATGTGGCAGGGCTGCCTCGCCGACACCGACTACTTCGAGCTGCGCTCCGCCGGCGGCCACGACTACGGCGTCTGGGTCACCACGCCACCGGGCTACGACCCCGCCGAGACGCAAGCGCCGGTCGTGTACGTGCTCGACGGCAACTTCGCCGTGGGCCAGACAGCTCCGCTCATCGTCACCCAGAAGGACCCCATGCAGGCGATGCGGCCCTACATCCAGGTCAGCGTCGGTTACGCGGGCGAGGACGCGCAGCACTGGGCACGGCTGCGCAACCGAGACCTCGTACCCCCGGGTGAGCCCATCGCCCGGGAGTTCGTCGACGCCGTGGAGACGGGAATCCGAGCGGGCGCGATGACCCGCGAGGAAGCCGACGCCTACCTGGCCGAACTGCGCGAAACCCACGCCGACGCGTTCCTGGGCTTCCTCACCGCGGAACTGCACCCGCGGATCGAACGCGACTACGGCACGGCCGCGAGCGGGCACGGCCTCTTCGGCTACTCCTACGGCGGGCTCTTCGCCCTCTACGCCTGGCTCACCGGCGGCACGCTCTTCGAGAGCGTCGGAGCGGGCAGCCCCGGTGTCGTCGGGGAAGACAGCCAGATCTTCGCGCTGCTCAAGAAAACGGGCGACGGCCTGCCCGCTGCCCGGCTCCACCTGACCGTCAACGACCAAGAGCTCCTCGGAGACCTGCCCGTCTACCAGAACCTCGCGAAGAACGCGGCCACCGTCCTGCACCGCTTGACCGCCCGCGGCGGCGCGGTCACCAGCGCGGTCCTGCGCGAGACGCACGTGACCGGCCTGCAGGCGTCGTTCCTCAGCTACCTCAGGACCTGCCGTGCCCGGTGAGCGCCCGGGTGCCGAGGTGGTCGTGATCGGGGCCGGGGTGATCGGTTCGTCGATCGCCCTCGAGCTCGCCCGGGCGGGGCACCGGGTCGTCGCGCTCGATCGGGCCGCCGGGCCCGGCCAGGGGTCGACGTCGGCGTCGAGTGCGATCGTCCGGTTCAACTTCTCCACGACCGCCGGGGTCGCGACGGCGTGGGAGGCGCACTTCGGCTGGCTCGACTGGGCCGGCCACCTCGGGCACGAGGTCGGCGACCTCGCGCGGTTCCGCAAGAGCGGGCTGGTCATGCTGGACGTCGAGGCCGCTCCGCGGGCGTCGTGGCTTCCGTTGTTCGACGAAATCGGTGTCCCCTACGAAGAATGGGACAGCGCGACCTTGGCCCAACGCGTCCCGGATATCGACACCGGTCGCTACTGGCCGCCGAAACGGCTCGACGACGAGGCATTCTGGGAGGACGCCGAACACTCGCTCGGTGGCGTGTACACCCCGGACGCCGGTTACGTCTCCGATCCGGGCCTCGCCGCCGTGAACCTCGCCGCCGCGGCCTCGGCGTGCGGGGCGGAGTTCCGCTTCCGCAGCACGGTGGCCGCGGTGGAGCAGGCCGGCGGGCGCGTGACGTCGGTGCGGCTGTCGGACGGCACGCGGATTCCGTGTGCCGTCGTGGTCAACGCGGCCGGTCCGTGGTCGGGCGCGGTGAACCGGCTGGCCGGCGTGGGGTCCGGCTTCACGGTCGGGGTGCGCCCGATGCGGCAGGAGGTGGCGCACGTCCCGGTCCGGGAGGGCTATCGCGGGCCGGTGGTGGCGGACATGGATCTGGGCACCTACTTCCGCGGTGAAGCGGGAGGGGGTCTGCTCGTCGGCGGAACGGAACCGGAGTGCGATCCGCTGCAGTGGACCGACGACCCGGACGCCGTCGACATCCACCCGACGGCCGCGGTCTTCGAGGCTCAGGTAACGCGGGCCGCGCGGCGGCTGCCCGAGCTGGCGGTGCCCCACCGGGCGCGCGGGGTGGTGGGCGTCTACGACGTCGCCGACGACTGGACGCCGATCTACGACCGCACCGAGCTGGCGGGCTTCTACGTGGCGATCGGAACGAGCGGCAACCAGTTCAAGAACGCACCGGTCGTCGGGCAGCTGATGACGGAGCTGATCAGCCAGGTGGAGAACGGCGCCGACCACGACGCGGCGCCGGTCCGGTTCCGGGCCCCGCGCACCGGCTTGGAGATCGACCTGGGCGCGTTTTCCCGTAGACGCAAGCGGAACACCGCGAACTCGGGCACGGTGCTGGGCTGAGCCGGCGTCAACTTTCCGAGAGCCCCGAGCCGGGAGGCTCGGTCTCGGGCCACGCCTGCGGCGCGGGACCGAACGCGCGCCGGGCGGCCCGGACCGCCAGAGCGGCCACCGTGGCGTTGGCGCCGCCGCCGATCACCGCGCCGATGCCGAACGGAGCCACCCGGCCGAGCACGATGATGCCCTGCTTGGTGCCGTACTTGGTGATGAAGTTCTTGCCCAGGACGCCGTTGATCTGTTTCAGGGCTGTCGTGGGCACCTTGCTCACCAGCTGGCGGGCCCAGTGCTGGCCGGTGCGCTCGGCGGCCTTGCCGACGATGGTCGAGGAACCCGACTGGCCGAGCAGGATCCCCATGACCAGCGTCCGCCGGCGTTCGATCTCGTCCAGCCGAACGCCGTGGACCTCGGCGACCGAGAGCACGAACAGGGTGCTCAGTTCGAGCGAAGAGAAGGCCTCGCCCGCCGACAACGCCAAGGCGACCCCGGTACCGACGGCGGGCGCGGCGGCGGTGGCCCCGACCGCGGCCCCCGAGCCCGCCAGGGCGCTGACGTACATCCGTTCCAGGGTGCGCACGACCTCCGCCGGCGTCGCCTCCGGGTTGCGCTGCCGGGCCCGGACGATGTTCTTGCGCACCAGCGGTGTCTGCAAGCCGATGGCCTTGTCCAGCAAGTCGAGGACTCGCTGTCCTGGCTCGCTCGGCGCCGGGTCCCGTCGTTCGAGGGCATCAGAGGCCACGGCCGGCTCCTTCGCGTCGTCAAGGTGCCGCCTAGTTTCGCACCCGCGGCCGGCGCGCAGCGATCACCACGCCGCGTCACCGACTCGGTGAGCCGTCAGCGCACACGTCTGCCCTTATGGACGTCGACAACCGGCCGCCGGCGCTCGCACGCTGGGAGCGAGGCGATCCGAGGGAGGCGCCGTGCACCAGCGTCCGACAGCCAAGGGACTCGATGCAGGCCCCGCCGAGCACGCCGCGCCGGCACGCCGGTCGCCGGCGCGCGTCGGGGCTCCTTTCAGCCGCGGCAACCTGCTTCGCCTGCAGCGCGAGGCCGGGAACCGCGCCGTCGCGGGCTCCGTGGTGCAGCGGCGAATCGCTCCCGAAGATCTGGCCGGTCAGATGGCGGGAACGCCTTTCGCGCTGACGGCGGCTTTCGGCGCGGGCTCGGCGCAGCTCGCCGCCGGTCAGCGAGTCGTCGTCGTCACCTGGGTCAACGGCAGCACCACGGTCCGCGTGCGGGTGCCCGCGCCCGACCTCAACGCCGGAATCGAGGCCGACGTACCGAAGAAGCTGCTGCGACCGGCCAGTTCGGCGGTGGCCGGCGTCGCACAGTACGGAGCCGGGCTCGACACGGTCGTCCGGGACTTCGAAAGGGGCGAACAGGCGATCGCCGCGGAGACGGCCCGCAAAGGCGGCGCACGAGCCGCGGTGCTCGCCCAGCTGAAGGCTCTGCAGAGCAACCGGGAGCGCCTGCTCAACCGGCGGCTGATCCAAGGCAGCATGCTCAACCGCTTCGACCAGTCGATCAGCACCTGGGTGCGCCACTACAACCAGACCTTCGGTTTCACCCGGTCCGCGGGCGCCAAGAAGGCGCTGGACCCCGACCTCGTCAAGTCCATGGTCTTCCAGGAGACGCAGATGGGCACGGCCGGCCAGCACCTGGAGGACCCGTCGGACCCCGACCCCAAGGTGAAGACCCGCCAGAACCTGGGTCAGCTGATCGACTCCTCCGCCGCCGCGCTCCTCCTGCTCATCAAAGAGGAAAAGCCGCCGCTGATCACCAAACACCACTTGGAGAACCTCGAGCACGCCGCCGCGGCGTCGGGGAACGCCGAGGGCTTCATGTGGGGTGACCCCGGCTTCGCCGCCGCCGTCACCGAATACTTCAAGGACGTTCCGGCCGGAGCGACGGAGAAGAACCTCGACTACGACTTCTGGGTGCACGCCGCGGTGCGGTGGTTGTTCAAGAAACGCAGCTCGACCAGTTCCTGGGAAGAAGCCATCCGGGCGTACAACGGCGGCGGCGCGCGGGCCCGGCACTACCGCGACGAGGTCGTCGCCCGAGCCCAGGCCGCCGCTCAGGGGCAACAGTCGGGACAGGGTTTCGTCCCGGAGCACCTGTGAAGCCGCTCAACGCAGTATGGCCGCCAGCACGTCGGAGCCTAGCGCCGTCAGGTCGGGCACGTTGACCGTGTACCGGACGTACCGGCCCTGCCGCCGCGCCGTCAGCAACCCCGCGCGGCGCAGCACAGCCAGATGACGGGACACCTCCGGCGGCGTGAGCGCCCAGGCGTGGGCCAGCTCGCCCGTCGTGTGGGGGCCGCGGGCCAGCGTTCGCAACAGCCGCAGCCGGACCGGGTGCGACAGGGCCTCCAGGCGTGCTGTCACCGTCTCCAGCGGTACCGGCTCCGGCGCCGCCACGGGGTACTGCACCACCGGCTGCCACCCGGGCGCGTGGACCGCGACCAGGTGCGGGCGCCCGAACACGCTCGGGAGGAACGTGACGCCCTCGTGCGCCGTGGTCGCGTTGTCCTGCAGCTTGTCCACGATGATGCAGCTGCCGTCCGGGGACAGGGTGACGGCGCCCGAGATCGACGTGAGCGCGGCCCCGGTGCCCTGGCGGTTCAGCAGGTCCGTCTTCCGGCGCAGGTCGGCGCCGAGTTGGCCGGCGACGTCCGGCCAAGCGGCGTCGAAGAACGCTTCGGTGCACTGTTCGAGCGTGTCCCGCACCCGCGCCCGGACGGCCGCCGGGTCCGCGAGCAGCCGTTCCGCGAACGCCTCCTGGAGCCCGCCGCGGGCTTGCGCGAGGTCCAGGGCGCGCTCGCGGGCCGTCGCGTCGGTGAGCGGTGACCGTGCTCCGAAGTGGACGCGGTTGCTGCCGCACGTCGTGATGAGCGCCGCGGTCACGTAGACCTCGTCGTCGATCCGGTCGACCTCGTCCAGCTCCTCGGCGAGCGTCGGCCGGGGGCGGGCGGGGACCAGGAAGTCGGCGCGTGAGGACCGCCAGAGGAACTCCGCCTCCCTCAGCCGCTCGGCCAGCTCGGGCCGCAGCCCGGCCCAGACGTCCGCGGCCCAGCCGGCGAGCTGCGGGTGGTGCCCGGGTTCGGCCAGGACGTGCAGCATCGCCGTCAGCTCGGCCAGCGGGGAGACCGCGAACCGCACCCGCCCGGACGGCAGGCCCCCGATGTCGATCCGCAACGTCATCCTCGCATTCTCGCCGGTCGGGCCGCCGGCGACCGCGCCGGTTGACGGTGTTCGTCAATCGGCGCATTCTCGCCGGCCGGCCGGCCGCACTGTTGGGGCATGACGACCAAGATCCGGCCGCGCGCCCTCGTTCGCGCTTCCGGCGGCCCCCGCTACGCCGTCGCGCTCGTCGTGGACGCGCTCGGCACCGGTTTGCTGCGGCCCTTCCTGCTGCTCTACGGCGTGACGGTGCTGCGGCTGTCCGCGTCGGCCACCGGCATCGCCATGACGGCCGGGGTGGTCGTGGGCCTGGTGTGCATGCCCGCCGTGGGCCGCTGGCTGGACCGCGGTGCGCGCAGCACGGCCGTCGCGGCGTCGATGCTGGTGCGGGTAGTGGGTGTCGCGCTGCTGCTCGTGACGCCTGCGGGCGACGTCGGGCTGTTCGCGACGGCGGCGCTCTTCCTCGGCATCGGCAACCAGGCGTGGCCGGCCGCCCACGCGGCTCTCGTGGCGACGGTCGCCCAGGGGCGAGAACGCGACGCCGCGCTCGCGGGAGGCCGCGCCCTGCGCAACGCCGGCCTGGGTGCGGGCGGGCTCCTCGCCACCGCGTGCCTGGCGGGTGGCACGACGGCGTTGCGGGCGTTGGCCGTCGTCACCGGGCTCGCGTATCTCGTCGCGGCCGTTTTGGCGTGGTCGGTCCGCCTCCGCGCGCGGCCGGTCGCCGCCCCGGCCGCCGTCGACGGGCCCGCGCCACGGATGCGCGCGCTGCTGGCCGCCAACGTGGTCTACGTCTTCTGCCTCAACGTTCCCGAGATCGCGCTCCCGCTGGTTCTGGTGACCCAGCTGCACGCGTCGCCGGTGTGGCCGGCGGTGATCTTCGTGGCGAACACGGTGCTGGTGGTCACCTTGCAGGTGCCGGTCACCGTCCTGATGTCCCGCTTCGCCCGGCGGACGGCGCTGGCACTCGGCGGCGTGGTGCTCGCCGCGTCCTACCTCGGCTTCCTCGTGGCCACCTCGTGGAGCGCCCCGGCCGTCGCCGTGGTGTCGGTCCTGTGCACGTTCGGCGAGATCATCTACGCCGGCAGTGCGACCGCGCTGGTCACGGCGCTCGCCCCGGCGCACGTCGTGGGCCGCGCCCTCGCCCGTTTCCAGCTCTCCACGGGCTTCGGCCTCGCCGTGTCGCCCGCGGTGATCACCGCTCTCGCGTCCCGGGGCCCGGCCGTCTTGTGGGGAAGCCTGGCCGCCGCGACGCTGGTGTCCGCCTCGGCCGTCGCCAAGGAGCGTTAGTTCGGCGGCTGCTGGGGTTGCGGGTACCCGTAGGCCATCGGGTAGCTGACAGGCCCCGGGTACCGAGGCGCACGGCCGTTCTTGACGACCGCGAGCGCGACGAGGAGCCAGGAGACCACCGCGGCGACGTCGAGCGGGATGGCCACGGCCAGGAAGATCAGGCCGAGGTCGCTCGCGCTCAGGTCGTCGGACCGCACCCAGGACGCCGCGTCCAGCGACACGAACTGCCACGCGATGCCCGCCGCGGTGGCGAAGAGCATGACGGCGAAGGCGCCGACCATCAGGCCGGACCCGCCCCGGGCGCGGGCCTTGATCGAGAAGACGAGGCCGAGCACGCCCACCACGAAGAGCAGGATCCGGGGCAGGGTCGCGATGGTCGTCGACACCAGGGGTGACATGCTTGCCCTCCAGAGCTTTCCGCCGGTGATCGAGCCGTCCGGCCTGCGCCGATCGTAGGGGGCGGCGGGACTCGGTGTGGTGGTTTCGGCGAAGACGGCGCGGTGACGGAGACCGAGTACGCACCGACGTCCGACTAGGATCTCGCCGTGGCGTGGACCGATTCCCGGCGTGGCGAGACCACCGGCCTCTGGTCGATCAGGAGACACATCGTCGCGGTCGTCCTGACCGGTCTCGGCGTGTTCGTGGGCGCGGCTGCGCTGTTGTGGCTGGCGATGGGGCTGCCGGCCGCGCCGAACCCGGACACCAGGCTGAACATCATCAAGGTCGCCTTGTCGGTGGTGGCGGGTGTCGGCGGGGTGGTCGCGCTGGTGGTCGCCTACCGCAAGCAACGGATCGGAGAGGTCGCCGAAGCACGCGAGCGCGTCAAAGTCCTGAACGAGCGCTTCGCCACTGCGTGCGGGCAGATCGGCCACGAGAAGCCGGCCGTCCGGCTCGCCGGGGTGTACGCCATGGCGAGCCTGGCCGACGAATGGCTCGAGCAGCGCCAGGTGTGCATCGACGTGCTGTGCGCGTACCTGCGTATTCCGTATGAACCGTCGTTGGACCCGTGGTACCACGACGAGGAGTCCGAGGTGCGCCTCTCGATCACGACCGTGATCAGCGACCACCTCCGCGCGGGCGCGCCGGTCAGCTGGCAGGGGCACGACTTCAACTTCCTCCGGGCCGTCCTGCGGTCGGCGGACTTCGCGGACATCCGGGTGACCGGCGGCCGGCTCCTGTTCAGCCTGGCCCGGTTCCCCGGCGGCTGGACGTCGTTCGACGGGATGCACGTGAGCGGCGGCGAGGTGTGGTTCGGCGGTGCCGCGTTCACCGGCGCGAAGGTGACGTTCGACAAGGCCGAATTCAGCGGCGGCCGCGTCCAGTTCGACGGCGCCGCTTTCACGGGCGGCGAGGTGACCTTCCGCGGCGCGCGGTTCTCCGGTGGCGAGGTCGATCTTTCCAAGGCCAGCGCCGACGACTACAGCGCGCCGCCGGTGTTCGACCAGTGGCAGACACCGCCGCCGGGACTGCTGCTGCCCGACGTCTAGGTGTGGTGTCAGGGGCCGTGTCAGCGCAGTGGCCGTCCGGTGTCAGGACGGGACGCGATCGTGGTTCTCGTGATCGGGTCATCGATCGCAGCCACCGGATGCGTCACCACCAGCGGGGACGCCTGACTCTTCGGAGAGCACGATGCAGAAGTTCGCCACCCCCGCCAAGACCCGCCCCGAGCTGCAGCAGGCCCTCCAGGCGTTCGTCGACGCCGGGTTCGCCGGCGCGCAGGTGTGCGTCCACGACGAGCACGGCGACTGGACCGGCACCGCCGGCGTCAGTGAACTGGGCGCAACCACCGAGCCACCGGCCAACGGGCAGGTCTGGGCGGGCAGCGTCACCAAGACGTTCACCGCGACCCTGGTCCTGCAGCTGGTCGCCGAGGGCCGGATCGGGCTGGACGACCCGGTGGCCGGGCACCTGCCCGAGCTCGGGCTGGACGAGCGGATCACGGTGCGGATGCTGCTGCAGCACACCAGCGGGCTGTACAACTACACCGGCGAACTCGGCACCGACGGAACGTTCGAGATGGGCCTCCCCTCCCACGGCAAAGCCTGGGTGGACAACCGGTTCCACACCTACCGCCCCGAGGAGCTCGTGCGGTTCGCGTTGTCCCAGCCGGCGCGGTTCGAACCGGGGACCGACCAGAGCTACGCCAACACCAACTACACGGTGGCCATGCTGCTGATCGAGAAGGTCACCGGTGTCTCCTACGCCGAGCAGGCGCAGCGGCGGATCCTGGGGCCGCTGGGCCTGTCGGACACCGTGGTGTCGGCGACGTCGCCGCAGCTGCCCGGGCCGCACGCCCACGGCTACTACCGCTACGAGGACGCCGGCGAGTGGAAGGTGGTCGACGTCAGCCGCCAGAACCCGACCCTGCTGGCCGGCGCCGGCGACCTCATCTCGACGGCCAAGGACCTCGGCACCTTCATCTCCGCACTGCTGGGCGGCCGGCTCCTGCCCGACGCGCTGCTGAGCGAAATGCGCACACCGCACGGCAAACTCGGGCTCGGCCTGGGCCTCTGGGTGCAGGACCTGGGCCCCGAGGGCGGCACGATCGTCCACCACAACGGCAGCGCCCCGGGCGGCTACGGAGCGCTGATGATCAGCACGCCGGACGGCAGCAAGACGTTGACGGCCACGCTGACCACCGGCGACGCCGACCCGGCAGGGGTGTTTCCCGCGGCGTTGGGCGGGCTCATCAACGCGGTGTTCTCTACGAAGGCGGCCGAGCCGGCTCAGCTCGTCGACTGAACACTGTGAGGACGAACTCCGCGGCGCACCTCGACGAGGAGCTCGGCCTGGAGCCGGTAGTCGGCGCGGCGGCTGTCGGCGTCGACGCGGTCCAGTCGGTCTGTTCCGCGATCGCCAGGAGCGCCTCCGCGTCGATGACCGGCATCCGGGCGGGGGCGTTGCCCAGGGGCCCGGCGGCCGCGGGGTAACTCGGCGCGATCTCCGGGCCCGGCCGGGCTGACCGAGGTCGACCGGCCGCCTGGGCCTACCGGTCGTAGCCGGCGGGACAATCGGCCGGGCTACGGCCTGGGCGTTGAACGGTCGGCCAGCTCGGAGCGCATCGCGGACAGGAGGCGAACCCGGATGTCCCGCAGCGTGGGGAAATCGTCGACGAGTGCGGCGGCTGCGGCCTGGGCGGCCTGTTCGGGAGGCGCCGCGGGCAGGTAGTCGGTGGACCTGCCCAATGCGGCCGTCAGCCGCAGCAGCTCGTCTTCGGTCTCGTCGACCAGGTCGCAAACCTCGACGCCACAGAGCAGCGCGGCTTCGTAGAGCGCCGCGTGGAAAGCCCGCTCCGCTCGGCGCAGCTCGTCGTCGGAAACCGCTGCCAGGCCGGGCTCGGTGTGCCGGCGGGCGACCCGCCGCAACAGATGGGCCCAGTCGTTGGCGGTGACCTGGATGTCGCGGAAGAGTGCTCGCTTGTCAGCGGTCCACCGGGTCAGCTCGGTGTACTCGCGCTGCGCCACCTCCCGGCGAAGCTGGCCTCGCAGGGTCAACCACGCAGCGACGGTGCTCGCGCTCGCCCCCAGCGCCGCACCGAGCACCCCGAACAGCGCCGAACCGTCAGCCATGGACAGATGATGACAGGGCCGGCCGGTTCACGGCCGCCCCCTAAGGTGTCACCCATGACGTCGAGAGACGACACACCGAGAGCGTTCCAGCCGTTGCCCGGCCGAACCGTCGACCGCTCGGCTGCGTACGAGGCCCTGCTGCGAAACCTGCTCGACCTCGTCGGTGTCGAAGCTCCGCCGGCCGACGAGCCCGCCGGCCCACCGAACTGGCGTCACCAAGCCCGGCGGGAGGTAGGCAAAGCCGTTACGCGCCAGGCCATGGAAGCGGCAGAAGCCGGTCCGGTGCCGGAAGAGTGGTTCGAACCGTTGCTGCGGGCCGCGATCCACGAACCGAATCCGAGTCTCAACCGGCAGCTCGTCGAGCCCCTCCTCGCCGCGTACGGCCACCAGCGTGTTCGGCTCGCGCTCATCGCCTACCTCGACACCGGCTCGGCTCCCGACGCTGCCGGTGCCGCCCGCGCCTGGTACTGGACGCACCGCGCGTACCCACGCGGTGCCGACCTCCCGACGACGGACGCGGTCACCGCGCAAGACGCGCAGAGCGAGCTGTACCACCACACCGCATTACGCCGCTTCGTCACCGACGACGACCTCGACCTGCGTCGGTGCATCCTGCCGGGCCTGCCGTTGGACCCGCGGATGTACCCCGACGCCATGCACGACCTGGTTACCCAGGCCATTCGGATCGCCCGCACCTCACCCGACGACTACCTCCGGCACCGAGTCGAGATCCAGGTCGCCGCCGGCTCATGCTGAGGTGAGTGAGTCCCGGTGTCGGGTCACCGGGACTCACTCGGCCGCTAGATCAACGGTTCATCAAAGCGAAAACGCCCCAGCCGAGGTATTCGCGTTGGTACCGCACATGCCGCACCGGAGCGTCGGTGAGTTCCGCGCGCATCTGCTCCGCCAACTCGTCGCCGGGATTCGCGTCCAGCCAGCGGCGGATGTTCAGCCACTGCGCCGCGACGTAGGTGTCCCAGCTGTCCTGGTCGGCCAGCACCATCTGCACGACGTCACAACCCAGCTCCCCGAACTGTTCCAGCAGTTCCGGGAGGACGCGGAAGTCGTCCGCGCTGGTGGCGTGACAGCCTTCCACCGTGGCCTGGTCCAGGGGTTCCCGGCGCCAGTACGGTTCGCCGATCAGCATGATTCCACCAGGGCGCAAGCTGCGTCGGAGTAAGTCCACAGTGCCCGCGACGCCGCCTCCGATCCAGCTCGCGCCTACGCACGATGCGATGTCGACCGGGTCTTCGGCCACGTGGTTCGACGCGTCGCCGTGGGTGAACGTGACCTGGTCGGCGACCTCCAGTTCGGCCGCCCGGGCCTGGGCCCTGGCCAGGAACGCGGTGCTGATGTCGACGCCGGTTCCGGTGGTGCCGTGGTCGCGGGCCCACGTGCACAGCAGCTCGCCCGAACCACAGGCCAGGTCGAGGAGCCGGGTGCCCGGCGGTGGGTTCAGCGCCTCGCCCAGAGCCGCCAGTTTCCGGCTGGTGAGCGGGTTGTGGATGCGGTGGCCGCTCTCGCGGATGGTGAAGCTACGGGGTAGATCCACTTCGGGGATTCCTTACGTCCAAGAGGTAGTTCGCAGTGGTCGACGGCCGGGCTGCCCGGACAATCATCAAATGCACCTCTTCGGACGGAAGGTCGTACGGTTCGACGGCAGGCTAGGTGACCGGCACGGGCACGTCCACCGGGTTTCAGCCGCGCAGGGCGCTGCCCGCCTGCCAGGCCGCCCAGCTGATCGCCCAGTCGCCGTGGCCGTTGTTGATCGACAGCTGCGGCCCACCCGAGTTCGTGACTTCGACGACGTCACCGACGTTGAACGTGTCGAAGAACCACTTGGCGTTCTCCGTGTTCATGTTGAGGCAGCCGTTGGACACGTTGTCCCGGCCCTGGACGCCGACCGTCTTCAGGTTCTCGTGCAGGTACTCGCCGTCGCCCGAAATCCGGACGTTCCAGTTCTCCGGCGCGCTGTAGTAACCCGGGTCGCCCTCGCACACGCCGTACGTGCAGGAGTCCATGATCTTGTGCTCTTCCTTCCCCAGCACCGTGTGCGTGCCGTTGAAGGTCGGCGTCGGGCCGCGCGGCGGGGTGTCGGCCGTCTTGCCCATGCTGATCGGCGCGGTCTTCACCAGCTGTCCGTTGTGGAACGCCTTGATCTGGTGCGTCTTGCCGTCCGCCTTGGCGACCCACGAGTCGTGCACCTTGTACGTGGCCGAGACGTCCTGGCCGCCGTACACGCCGCCCCCGATCGGCAGGCCGAAGGTCGTCGTCTCGAGCTTCACGGTCGAGCCGGCCTTCCAGTAGTCCTTGGGGCGGAAGTGCGCTTCGCGCTTGCCGACCCAGTACCAGCCGCCGTCCTGGGCGGGCGAGGACGTCACCTTGAACGACTTCTCCACCGCGGCCTTGTCGGTGATGTCGTGGTCGAACTTCAGGCCGATGACCAGGCCGACCCCGAAGTCGCCCGACGCCGGCTGGAACAACGCGGGAGTGGCGACCCCGGCCGGCTTCAGCGTGTGCACTTCCCCGCGTTGCTCGGTCTCCGCGCCCGCCTGGTTCACGGCGGTGGCGACCACCTGGTAGGTGGCCCCGTACCGGAGGTGGTCGTCGCTGGTCCACGTCGTCTTGTCCGGCGAGAGGGCACCCTTGACGGCGTTGCCGGTCTGCGGGTTCGTGACCGTGACCGCCCGCAGCGCGCCACCCGACGCCCTGACCACGATCGGGTCCTTCGGGCTCAGCTGGTCCCCGCCCTCGAACGCCACCGTCGCGGCCGGTGCGCCTTGCACCGCCTCGGTCCCCCCGGCCGGTCCGACCGGCTGCGCGGCCCCCACGGTCTCGTTCTGCCCACTGCACGCGGCCAGCAGCAGGGCCCCCAGGCCGAGCCCGGCGATGCGGATCATCTTCACGACCACCAAGACGTCCCACTCCCCTCCCGAGTTGAGTAACGATCCGATCACTCGAAGACGGCGGACCGAGGATTGTCGGATCCGGTGCCGGCCGTTCGTGGAGCAGGTGAGCGGGCGAGGAGCGCACCGCCGGAACCGCAGGAGCCGAGATGCCGGAACCCGTTGCCCGCCGCATGTACGACCTGGTCGAGCCCCTCGGCCTGGTGCCCTACTTCGCCGACGAGTCGGACGAGGCCCTGCTGGCACTGGGCCTGCGCAACGTGTGGGACGCCTACTTCGCCGGCCGGGCCGCGCCCTTCGGCCGCGGGGTGCCGCCCGAGGTCGTCCACGCCGTCTTCTACAACTTCGCCCCCGGTGAGGTGGCCCGCCACCTCCCCCGCGTCTGGGACCTGACCACGCCCGAGGCGGCGCTGGCCGCCCGTGAGCAGGGGTGCGTCGCGGGGATCCGGCGGATCGTCGGCGGGCTCGCCGACGACCCGGGCCTCGCGCGCGCCGCCGACCTCCTGCTGAAGGCGGCGACCAGCGCACCGGTGGAGGGACGCCCCCTCTACGCCGCCCTGCGCGCGCTCCCGGTGCCGGAGGAACCCGTGGCCCGGCTGTGGCACGCGGCCACGCTGCTGCGCGAGCACCGCGGCGACGGCCACACCGTCGCCCTGCTGGCCGAGGGCATCGGCGGCACCGAGGCCCACGTGCTCCACGCCTTGTCCGTCGACCTGCGCGCCCAGGACTTCGGCCGGGTCTGGCACCTGCCCGCCGCCCAGCTGGACGCGGTCATCGACGGGATGCGGGCTCGCGGTCTCGTCGGCGACGACGGCTGGCTCACCACCGACGGCCGGGCCGCGAAGGAGCGGATCGAGGCGATGACCGACCGGCTCGCCGAGGCGCCGTACCACGCTCTGAGCCCCGCCGAACTCGACTGCCTCGTCGCCGGCCTGGAACCGATCTCGGCCGCTCTCCGGAAGGTCTTCCCGATGTAGCCGCCGGCTAGCCCCGCCGTTCGATGCTGTCGATCAGCAGGCCGAGGGTGAACTCGAACCGGTCGTGTCCGCTCCCCGACGTCAGCTCCGCGGCATAGCGCCGGGTCTGCGGGAACGAGTCGGCCGGCAGCGCGGTGAACCGGCTCAGCAGTTCCTCGCGGCCGAGGACCCATTCGTCGTCCGGGTGCTTCCGCCGCTGCTGGACCAGTGACTGCTCCAGCGCGTAGGCGCTGACGTACAGGGACAACGCGTCGAGCGCCCACGCGGCCGCCTGCGGTTCGACTCCCCCGGCGAGCAGGATCGCGAAGAGCCCTTCGCGCACCCGCAGCGCGTCGAGGTTGGTGGGAACCGTGCCCAGCGCGGCCCGCGAAACTCCGGGGTACTTCAGGTACTGGTCGCGGATCTGCGCGTACGCGTCGACGATCTGCGTCCGCCACGTGGCCGGGTCCGGTTCGGGCAGCGCGACGGCGGCGCAGAGCCGGCCGACGAGCAGGTCGTCGAGGTCGTCCTTGTTGACGATGTGCGCGTACAGCGACGACGGCCCGGTGCCGAGCACCGCGGCGACCCGGCGGATGGTCAGCGCGTCGTAGCCCTCGGTGGCCACGACCTGCAGGGCCGCGTCGGTGATCCGGTCGACCGTGAGGGGCCTCTTCGGCGACGGCGCCGCGTCCCCGGCGGGTGGGGCGTGCCGGGCTGCTCGGCGTTGCCGGGGGTCGGAGGGCATGCCGGTCACTATAGCTTGATACGAACTTAGTTCGTCTGTTAGAACTTAGTTCGTGACAGACGAACTAAGTTCACCAACCACCCTGAGAGTCGCCGTCGCCGGCGCCGGGCTGGGCGGTCTGTGCCTGGCCCAGGGCCTGCGCCAGGCCGGGATCGACGCCGGTGTGTACGAGCGCGACCCGGCGATCACCGCCCGGTTCCAGGGCTACCGGCTCGTGCTGGACCCGGCCGGGCTGGCGGCGCTGCGAGGCTGCCTGCCGCACCGCTGGCACGCGCTGCTGGACGCGATCGTCGGCGACGCCTACGGCGAACGGCTGGTGCTGGACCCGCAGCTGAACAAGATCGGCGAGCTCGGCCCCGGCCGGAGCGGGACCGTGGTCGACCGGCACGTGCTCCGCCACCTGCTGCTGACCGGGCTCACCGTGCGCACCGGGGCCGCGCTGACCGGCTACGCCCTGCTGGACGACGGCCGGGTCGAAGCCCGGTTCGCCCACCACGACCCGGTGGTCGCCGACCTGCTCGTCGGGGCGGACGGCGTCGGCTCCGCCGTCCGCGCGGTGCTCTCGCCGCGGACGACCCCGACCGACACCGGCGTCCGGTTCGTCATCGGCCGCACGCCGCTGACCGGGCAGTTCGCCGGGCTGACGCGGGCGTTCGGCTCGAAGATCGCCGGAAACGGCGTCAGCCTGCTGCTCGGCGCGATGCGTTTCCGCACCCCGCCGAAGCAGGCGGCCGAAGAGCTGGCGCCCGAGGTGACCCTGCCCGACGTCGGCGACTACGTGCGCTGGGCCATGATCCTGCCGCCGGGCGGCTCGGCCGGCGGCATGTCGCCACAGGAGGCCGTGCTGTCCAGGATCGAAGGTTGGCATCCGGACCTGCGGGCACTCGTCGAGCAGTCCGATCCGGACAACAGCACACTGCTGTCCATCCGGGTCGTCGAGCCCCGCGAGCGCTGGGCACCCGGCCCGGTCACGCTGCTCGGCGACGCCGTCCACGCCACCTCGCCGACCGGCGGCAACGGCGCGAACACCGCCCTGCGCGACGCCGACCTGCTGCGCCGCTGCCTGACCGAGGGCCGCGAAAACCTCGTCGACGCGGTCGGCGGCTACGAGCGGCAGATGTTCGAGTACGGCGCCGAGGCCGTCCGCCACAGCCTCGGCGCGCTGCCCGCGTTCGTGCCGCAACCGGCCGGGTGACGGCCCCGTTCGCGGTAGCGTGCTCGAAACGCAGCGATGAGGGGGACCCGGGGAGTGCCAGCGCCGTCGACGGTCGTGCAGTTCGCCTTGCTCGTGCTCCTGGTGCTGCCCGGGGTCACCTACCAGTTCGTCCGGGAACGCCGCCGCGGGCCGGTGCCCGGCGAGCGCGACCTCGGCGAGCGCGTGCTGCGGGCGATCGTCGCGTCGATCGCCCTCGACGCGCTGTACGCCGTCGTCGCGGGGCCGGCGCTGATCCGGCTCGCCCGCGGCACGGACGCCGGCGGGTGGGCGGGCTTCGCGGAGCGGCCCCGGCTGGTGGGTGCGGTGGCGGTGCTGCTGTTCCTCGCCGTGCCGGCCCTGGCCGCGGTCGCCGTGTCCGTCCTCGACAGCCGGCGGCGCCGCAGCCGGTTCGTGCGCACGCCCACCGCGTGGGACCACGCCTTCGGCAACCGCGAACCGTGCTTCGTCCGCGTGCGTCTCAAGGACGGCAACTGGGCGGGTGGCTGGTACGGCGACCGCTCGTACGCCTCGTCCTACCCGCACCCGGCCGACCTCTACCTCGAATCGGCGCGCGTGATGGGGCCCGACGGGACGTTCGGCGAACGCGTGCGCGGCACCGCGGGCCTGCGGCTGCGGGTGGAGGACTTCGACGTGCTCGAGTTCGTCGAGGCCACGGATCCGGCGGCCGAGCCGGGGAAGGAGCGGTGATGGCGCACGATCCCGAGCTCTCGCCGGAAGAGGCGGAGCTGCTGCGGGCGCGCGGGGAACGCGGCTACACCCCCAAGCGCAAGGCCGTCGAGCCGGAGGAGGCACCCGGCGGACCGGCGGGCACCTCGCACGACACCGGGGACTGACGCGTGGCGGCCGATCCCGAGCGGTTCCGGGACGCGTTCCAGGTGGCCCGGCACAGCCCGGACCCCGCGTCCGTCGAGGACGCGATCGAGCAGGGACGGGCCGTGCTGGCCGGCGACGACGTCGCCGAACGCGGCACCTTCCTGTGCGACCTCGGCGGCCTGCTCCAGATCCGCTACCACCAGACCGGCGACTTCGGCTACCTGCAGGAGGCCATCCAGGACGTGACCGAGGCGTACCTGCTGGCGTACGAGCAGCCCGCCACCTCGGCGCGGTGCGCCAACAACCTCGGGATGCTGCACCACACCGCGTTCCGGGCGAACCGCGACCGCCGGACGCTGGCCGACGCGCTGGACTGGAGCCGCACGGCCGTCGACGAAACGCCGCCCGAGACCAAGGCGTTCTACCTCGGCAACCTCGTCGTCGCGCTGCGGACGGCGTTCACCGAAACGCGGGATCCCGACTTCCTGGCCGAAGCCGTGGACCACGCGCGCGCGGCCGTCGAGTCCTCCCTCGACGACGTCGACGCCTCGCGAAGCCTCCACTTCCTCGCCACCGTCCTGCTCGACTGGATCCGCGACACCGGGGACACCGCGGTGCTGGCGGAAGCCGTCGACGCGGCACGCCGGGCCGTCGACCGCACCCCGGCCGGGTCGTCCGACGTGCTCGACCGCCTGGTGAACCTGGGGCGCCTGCTCGAGGACCGCCACTCCGCCACCGGGGCGCGCGAGGACCTGGCCGAGCTGCTGCGGGTCCGGCAGGCGGTGGTGGCCCACACCCCGGTCACGGACCGGCGGCACTCGCACCACCTCGTCGACCTGACGACGACGGAACGGGCCTGGACCGCGCTGACCGGTGAACACCCGAACCCCCGCTCAGCGGGGTGGGAACGCACCGACTCCGAAGCCGAGGCGTGCGGCCGGTACGCCGCCGAGTTCCGGCAGACGCTGGACCCGGCCCGGCTCGAGGAGGCGATCGCCCTCGGCCGCTCGGCGATGGCCGCGACCCCGGCCGGCCACCCGCGGCGCGGCGTGCGGCTGGACCACTTCGCGACGGCGCTGACCGCTCGCGGCGAAGTCCTCGGCGACCTCGCGGCGTTCGCCGAGGCCGTCGCGGTCCAGCGGGACGCGGTCGCCGCCACGCGCGCGGACGACCCGCTGCGGAGCATGATCCTGGCCAACCTCGCCATCACCCTGAACGCCTGGTTCCTGGCGACCGGCGACCTGGCCCACGTCGCCGACGCGATCGAGGCAGCCCGCCAAGCCGTCGAAACCGGGACCGGCGACCGCGCGCGCTGGCTCGGGATCCTCGCGGCCGTGCTGGACAACCGCTTCCGCGCGACCGGCGAGCTGCCGGTGCTGGCGGAAGCCGTCGACACCGCGCGGGAGTCGGTCCGCCTCGGCGCCCAGCTGGTCGCGGGGCAGGCCGAGCGGATCTCCAACTTCGGCACCCTCCTGTCCGATCTGTACTCGCGGACGGGCAAGACCGCCTTGCTGGACGAGGCGATCGAGGCCCACCGCGCGGCCGTGGACGCCACCGCGGACGACGACCCGGCCCGGGCGTTCCGGCTGGCCAACCTCGGCGGGGTGCTGGAAACCGCGTACAACCGGGCCGGCGACCGGCAGGCGTTGCGCGCCGCCGTCGCCGCGCGCCGGGCCTCGGTGGCCGCGACGCCGGTGGAAAGCCCGGACTGGGTTCGCCACACCGCGAGCCTGGCCGGCGCGCTCGGCGACTGGTTCGCGAACCCCGCCGGCCGGAAAGGCGGGACGGGGCCGCCGCCGGACCCCGACGTCCTCGCCGAAGCCGTCACGCTCGCCCGGCAGGTGGCCGGCCGGACCGAAGCCCACGACCGGGCCGGCACGCGGACCAGCGTCGCCAACGTCCTGGCGTTGCGCTTCCGGCACTTCGGCGACCAGGACGCGCTGACCGAGGCGCTCGGCCATTACCGCGAGGCGGTGGCGTCGGCCGGGTCGCCCGCCAAGGACCGGGCCGAGGCGGCCGACCGGTGGGGTGCGCTGGCGGCCGAAGCCGGGCAGTTCGCGGTGGCGGCCGAGGGGTACGCCGCCGCGGCCGGGTTGCTGCCGCAGCTCGCCGGCCGCCTGCTGAACCGGGAGGACGCGCAGTACTGGCTGGGCCGGTACGCCGGGATCGCGGCCGACGCCGCCGCGTGCGCGCTCGCCGCCGGTGACGCGGAAAGCGCGGTGACCCTGCTCGAATCCGGGCGGTGCGTGCTCGCGGCCCAGGTGCTCGACGGCCGCGGCGACCTTTCCGAGCTGCGCGACCGGGCGCCCGAGCTGGCCGACCGGTTCGAGGCGTTGACCGGCGAGCTGGAAACGGACACCGCGCGGGATCGCCTGGCGCTCGCCCGCGAACTCGACGACCTGACCGGCCGGATCCGCGCGTTGCCCGGGATGGCGCGGTTCCTGCGGCCCCCGCTGCTCGCCGACCTCACCGCGCAGGCCGGCGAAGGCCCGGTCGTGTACGTCAACGTGAGCCGGCACCGGTGTGACGCGCTGATCCTGACGCGCGAGGGGGTCCGGGCGCGAGAACTGCCCGGGTTGAGCGAGGAGGCGGTGGGCCGGCGCGTGCGCGCGTTCCACACCGCGCTCACGGAGGAGCCCGAGGGGCGGCTGGCGGCCGAACGCACGATCCACGAAACGCTCGAATGGCTGTGGGACACCGTCGCGAGTCCCGTCCTCGACGCGCTGCAGTTCGCCGGGCCACCGGCGGACGGCGGCCCGTGGCCGCGGATCTGGTGGGCCCCGGTCGGGTCGCTCAGCCTGCTCCCGCTGCACGCGGCGGGCCACCACCGCGACGGCGGGCCCGTCCTGCTCGACCGCGTCGTTTCCTCGACGACGCCGACGATCCGCGCGTTGGGCTACGCCCGCGCGAGCCGTCCTGAACGGACCGAGCCGCGGCTGCTGGTGGTCGCGATGCCCGAGACGCCCGACGCGCCGGACCTGCCCGGCGCGCGGGCCGAGGCCGGCCGGCTGGCGTCGCGGGTGCCCGGCGCGACGGTGCTGACGGGTCCCGACGCCACCCGCGACGCCGTTCTCCGCGCGTTGCCGGCGAACACGTGGGCGCACTTCGCGTGCCACGGGTACAGCGACCCGGACAATCCGTCGGACAGCCACCTCGCGTTGTTCGACCACGAGCGATCGCCGCTGCGCGTGCCGGACCTCTCCCGCCTCCGGCTGCGGCACGCCGAGTTCGCGTTCCTGTCGGCCTGCGACACCGCGCGCACGACGGAACGCCTGTCCGACGAGGCGATCCACCCGCTCTCGGCGCTGCAGATCGCCGGGTTCTCCCAGGTGGTCGGCACGCTGTGGCGCATCGACGACGCCGTGGCGCCGAGCGTCACGGAGCAGATCTACGACGAGTTGTTCACGGCGGGCCCGGACGCGGCCTCGGCGGTCCACCGGACGGTGTTGCGCCTCAAAGAGCGGTACCCGAACCTGCCGTCGCTGTGGGCCGCGTACGTCCACACGGGAGCGTGAGCGGCTATCGTTCCGCCATGCTCGATCGCATCCGGGACAACGCCCGCGCCGCCGCCCTGCTGGCGGAGGTCTTCGACTTCGACATCGCCCGCCTCGACCCGGTGGAGCCGGTCCGGCTGGCCTCGGGAGACGAGTTGTCGGCGATCGCCGGCGACGCCTCGGGCGGCACGTTCTTCTTGTGCGGCAAGGGTCCTGTGCTCTACGCCGGCTCGGAAGGTTCGGCCGGGATCGTCGCCGCCGACGTGGCGGGCGTGGTTCGTCTGGTCGTCGGGGTGCCCACGTGGCAGGACGTGGTCTCCTACGCCGGCGACCTCGACGCGATGCGCGTGGCTTTCGAATCCTCGTACGCCGAGTTGACGGAGGAGGAGCCGGAGCTGGACCGGTTCCGCTCCGAGGTCGTCGCGGAGCTGGGGTTGGCGCAGCCGGCGGCCGGGGAACTGCTGGCGGCGCTGAACGTGTGCTTGACGGAGCTTTCGCCGGAGTACGTGCTGCTCAACGAGGAGGGCGGCGCCTACGAGCCGCTGTGATCTCGCGGCGCTGTCACAAGGGCGAGGCGGTCGGCATCTTGTGGTCGTCTGCACCGTCTTGGACAGGAGATCACCATGACGAACACCCTCCGGATCGCGGTCTTCGGAGCCGCGGGGCCGACCGGGCGTCTGCTCACCGACCGGGCGCTCGCCGCGGGCCACCGGGTCACCGCCGTCACCCGGCGTCCGTTCGAATCGCACCACGACCGGCTCCGGATCGTCGAAGCCGACGTGTTCGACCCGGAGGCGGTCGACCGGGCGGTGACCGGGCAGGACGCGGTGTTGTCGACGTTGGGGGTGCCGCCCGGGAAGGCACCGATCACAACGTATTCCCGCGGCACGGCCACCATCATCGCCTCGATGCGCCGGCACGAGGTCCGCCGGCTGGTCGTGGTGAGTTCGAGCGGAGTCGCCCCGCAGCGGTATTCGGATGGGGGTTTTCTGTTCAACCGGGTGTTGCTGCCGTATGTGACGCGGGTGCTCGGCAAGACGCTTTACGACGACATGAGGCGGATGGAGGAGCTGGTCCGGGCCAGCGAGCTGGAGTGGACGGTCGTGCGGCCGAGCGGGCTGTACCACTTGCCGTCGGCCACGAGCTACACGGTGGCCGACACCCATGCCGACGGGAGGTTCACCGCTCGCGCGGACCTCGCGGCTTGCATGCTGGATTTGGTGGAGGGCAAGCGGTTTGTCGGGAGCACGGTCGGGGTGATCACGACTACGGACAATCCCACGCTGTTCCAGTGGCTTCGTGCCAACGCAGGCGGGAAGGGTTGAAGTCAAGGCGAATGCGGCTACGACCGGCCTTTGTACGCATCGATGACCTCGCGCAGCGAGCCGCTCGTGCGGATCCGGCCTTCGTCCATCCAGAGGCCTGTCGTGCACAGCTCGGCCAGCAACTCGTCGGAGTGCGAAGCGAACACCAACACCCCCGAGCGGCGGGCGAGGTCCACCAGTCGTGAGCGGGCCTTCGCGAGGAATCCCGCGTCGATCGCGCCCAGGCCCTCGTCCAGGATGAGGATCTCCGGGTCGATCGTGGTCACCACCCCGAGGGCCAGCCGGACGCGCATGCCGGCCGAGTACGTGCGCAACGGCAGGTGCAGGTAGTCGCCCAGCTCGGTGAACTCCGCGATGTCGTCGATCCGCTTCTCCATCTGCCTGCGGTTCATCCCGAGGAACAGACCCCGGATCAGGATGTTCTCGCGGCCCGACACCTCGGGGTCCAGCCCGACGCCGAGGTCGAACACCGGCGCGATCCGGCCGACGACCCGGGTGCTTCCGCGGGTCGGCTCGTAGATGCCGGACAGCAGCCGCAGCAAGGTCGACTTGCCCGCGCCGTTGTGGCCGACCAGGCCGACGCGGTCACCCTCTTCCAGGCACAGGGTGATGTCCTGCAACGCCTCGATGACCGGCACCTTCGCTTCGGTCCCGATCTTTCCCCCGACCTTGCCGAGGACCTGCTTCTTCATCGAGCGGGTCTTCGCGTCGAAGATCGGGAAGTCGACGTACGCGTTCCGCACCTCGATGCTCACCATGGTCCAGCCCCTCTCGGCTCGGCATATGCGAACGCAAGTTATCATTCGCATACGACGGACGGGAGGTAACGTGCGGCCGGTGCGCAAGCAGATCGACGAGCGAGGCTTCCACCCGCCTCAGCAAGCTCGCAGCCGGGCGTCCCTGCAGAGGGTGCTGGCGGCCGCCGAGCACGTGCTGGCCCACCGCGGGATCGAGGAATTCACCGTCGGCGCCGTCGCCGAGCAGGCGGAGCTGTCCGTGGGTGCCATCTACCGCCGGTTCTCCGGCAAGGACCAGCTCCTGCACGCCGTGAAGGATCAGCTGCTCACCCAGCTCGAAACCAACGTCGGCGAAGTACTCCGCACGTCGGCACCGGGGCTGCGCGAGACCATCGGCGCCTTTACGCAAGCGCTGGCGGACACGTTCGCCAGCCACGACCGGATCTTCTCGGAGCTGCTCGACGGCCAGCGCGCGGAAGGCCGCGAGCGCGGCTTGGAAGCCCTGGCCGCGATCCAGGAAGCTCTCGTCGGCTCAGTTGAGCCGCACCTGACGGAGATCGCCCGCCACGACCGTGACCAAGCCGTCCGGATGGCCGCGCGGACAGTCATCGGCGCGTGCGTGCACCGCGCGGCCACTGGCCGCTATTGGCCCGACGGCCTGTCCTGGACGACGTGGACCCTCGAGACGACCGAGCTGACCGTCGCCTACCTGACGTCGGCGGCCACGCACCACGACCAGCGCAAGGGGCGGTGACACGTGGGATCGGACTGGTCGTGGACAGTGACACTCCCCGCCGGGGCGGTGAACCCGGCGACGGCCGAACGGCTGCTGGCACTGGCCGACGCGTTCGGGCTGACGCCGGAGCGGCCGGGCGGGGGCATCAACGGCTTCGACAGCACCCCCGGCCACGAGGGCGAACACCGTCTGCTGGACCGGGAACAGCTGGTGCACGCCCTTGCCACGGGCACTTGCAGCACCAACCTGTGGACGCGGTCCGAGGAGGACGTCCTGCTGACCACCAGGCCCGGGGAAGCAACGGTGACCCTGTCGCTGAACTCCGTTTACTGCAGGCGAATCCCCGATGCCCGAGCCGAACCGTTCCGGCACTTGCACCGGCTGCTCACCAACCTGTGGGAGGCCATCGCGGACGAGACCGGTGCGCTGTTCGGCCGCGTCGAGGACGAGTGGTCGCTCGAACAGATCTGGTCCGGACTGCCCGAGCCGTTCTCGGGCGATGCCCCTCCCCCGGCGGGGTCCTGGCCGGACCGGCTGGGTTGGTGGACCTACTTCGGCGCCGACCGGCTGCTGCCGCCCCTTCCCGCGGAACTGGGCGCCGTTCGCCGGACTCGGCGGGAGGCCGCGGTGGTCGTGTTGCTGGATGACCCCGCCGCCGTTGATCCCCTCCGATTCGCTCGGCTGCACCGCGAGTACCGGCGCGCCGTCGGGAGCGGCCTCACGTCTTGAGCCGGCCCGCGTCAGGGCTTGCTCGGCGGCTTGCCCCAGAGTGACCGCTTGGCCGGGTCGTACGGCTGCACCGTGATCCTCACACCGCCTCGCAAGAAGCCTCCCTCGACGAGCTCCTTGCGGTCGCCGGCCAGGATGTGGATGCATCCGTGGGACATCACCAGGTCGCCCGCTTCGAGCGCCCGGGAGGCGTCGTCGGTCTCCGGGGTCGTGTGGATGATGTCGCCTTCGGTGCCGGTCAGCCGGAAGCCCTCCTTGCCGAAGTCGTTGAGGATCCAGGCGCCGGGCAGCGGCCGGACCGGGCCGCCCGCTCGTGCCAGTTCCACCTCCGCCTTCACCTGGGGGAGCTTGCTCCGGTCGTCGGCCAGTTCGTGGAGCGCGAGCACCCTCGTCGTCTCGACCATGATCTCGGCCCGGGTGAGCTTGGTCGTCAGCTTCGACACCGAGGTCCACTTGCCGTCGCGCTGGAACAGGATGTCGGTTCCGGTGTCCTTGACCGGGGTGCCGTTCGCGAGCTGCGAGAACTTCCACGAGTCACCCACCACCGGGCTGCCCTCGCCGAGCGTGAAGGTCCCGGCCGTCGTCGGGTTGAACGTGTGGCCGCGGTTCTCCTCGTCCTTCTTCGACTCCGGCGGGCCCCCGCGGGCGGGCACGGTCTTCGTCAGCTTCTCCTTCACGAAGACCCTCAGTTCACCCATCGGCTGCACCAGGCCTTTCTCGACCACCGTCGACGCGTCGGGGACGAACTCCAGCTTCAGCTCGCCGGCCGCCGGCCCGACGAGCGGCGAAAGCTCGGCCTCCAGCGCGGGCTGCTTCGGGAACGGGGCTTCGTTGACCCGTTTGAGCAAGCTCGCCAACTCCCCTTTGCCCATGCGCTTGTAGAGCCCGGTCCGCGCGCCTTTCGACAGCGTGAGCAGCGCCGACCAGCACTCGGCGTAGGTGATCCGGCCCGCCGTCGCGTTGCGGACGGCGTCCATGCCCGTCAGCTCGGCCGCCGAAGCGTCCTTCCTCGCCGCCACGGCCATCGCCAGGTCGAGCCGCGGCTTGTCGTAGCGGGTTCCGTCGACCGGGTGCTTGGCCAGCTGGGCGCGGGCCGCGCCCAGCTGCCGCAGGATGGCGACGATCCCCTCCGGGTTGTGCCCGTTGAGCAGCCACCACGGGCCGCCGTCCCGGTTCCAGTCGTCGCCGTTCATCTGCGCGGCGACGCCGTCCGCGTTGTCCTTCGCCCACCCGCGCTGCACGACCAAGCCGGCCGCCCGGTTGCCCGCCGTCCTTTGCAGGTTCAGCAGAAAGCCCGGCGTGCCGGACCGATTCACCGGCGTGGGTGGCTCGGCGTTCGTGCGGTGGTCATGACGGCGATCGCGCATCGGCTCTCCCTCCCGCCGCCATCGTCGCCGGGAAACGCGGATCGGCACAGGACCGCGCGGGTGCGCGACCGGACCTTCCCGGCTGCCCTTTGGTGTCAATCCGCAGCCGGCCACGTTTATCCCGTTTTTCCCGGCAACGGAATCACCGACGATCCGAAAGAAGGGTTTCGGCGGCACCGAAAGGGGTACCGCGCGAAAAGAACCCGGTCGCCGATACGACACCGGCGACCGGATTCGCGCCGCTCAGCCGGCTCCCGGCAACGACGGCACCTGGAGCACGAACAACGTCGTCCCCTCACACCTCCACTCGCCTTCCCGCCAGCGCCCGAAGAACTCGCCGGTGAGGCCGGCGCTCTGGCAGAGGTAGCGGCTCTGGAAGTCGTGCGTCCGCACCCACGAACCCGGCGATGACACCCCTTCCGCGACGGCGGCCGGTGCCAGCACCAGCGACGCGGCCGCGGCGGCCAGCAGCGAACCCGTCAAGATCCTCTTGCCCACGACAATTCTCCTTCTCGTGCCGAATGGGTTTCTCCGGAGGCCGCGGACCGAAAGGGCGGCATGACGCCGTCCGCGGCGATCCGAATATGCCGCACCGGTCCCCGCCCGTACAAGGGAAAGCGGGGAGTTCACGTGAACGAGTGCGGCGGACCACGGCCGCGGCCGTGTCGTCGGCCCGGAAAGGGTGACGTGATCGCGGAACCCGTTGCCGCGGCCGCAATCGGAGCTACGGTGATCGAGAGCCGCGGCCCGGGGAACCGGGGGATTTCGGACCGCCGGCACCGCATTCCGCACCACCCGGTATCGCCGTTTCCCGGCTCCGGTCGCACACGGACGATCGCCACCGACATCGAGGAGTCCCTTTGTCCCACCGAGAAAACACCTTGACCGTCGTCGATCTCCACAAGTCCCACGGCCACCGCCCGGTGCTGCGCGGGGTGCGGTTCGAGCTGCGCGAGGGCGAACTGCTCGGCATCATCGGCGAAAACGGCGCGGGGAAGAGCACGCTGCTCGGCCTGCTGGCCGGCGCGCTCAAGGCGGACCGCGGGCGGATCTCGCGGCGCGGCAGCCTCGGCTACTGCCCGCAGCGCATCGTCGTCAACGACGACCTCACCGTCGAGCAGCACCTGCGGTATTTCCAGTGCGCCTACCACCTGCGCAACCTCGACCGCGCCACCGAACTCGCCGACCGGCTGGGGCTGTCCCGGTACGCGGGCACGAAGGCCGGCGCGCTCAGCGGCGGGACGAAGCAGAAGCTCAACCTCACGCTGGCCCTCATGCACGACCCGCGGGTGGTGCTGATGGACGAGCCGTACCAGGGGTTCGACTGGGACAACTACCTCACCTTCTGGGCCATCACCACGGAGCTGCGCGACCGCGGGTGCTCGGTGCTGGTGATCTCCCACATCGCGCACGACACGGAGCGCTTCGACCGGCTCCTGCGCCTGGAGGCGGGCCTGGTGGTGCCGGCCGCCCCCGACGGGGTCCCGGCCGGACGGGCGAAGTACCGGCGGGTCGCTTCGTGAAGCCGTGGACGAACGCGGCCGCCGGCGTCCGGGCCTGGCTCGACGACCTGGCCGTCGCGACGACGTGGCGGGCGGCGCTGCTCAAAGCCATCGCGTTCGAAGTGGCGCAGCACGCCCGCAACCGGCTGGCCCTGCTGCTGGTCGTGTTCTTCATCCCGTGCTGGCTCGCGGTCGTGCACGGCGTGCTGCCCACCCGGACGCTGGACTTCCACTCGGCCGTCGTGGACGGCGCCGTCACCGTCGCCGCCGACCAGCTGGCGCTGATTTCCGCCGCCATCAACGCGGTGACGCTCATCGTCGGCTTCATGACGTTCAGCGCGGTGCGCCGGTCGAACGACTTCGACCAGCGGCTCGTGCTGGCCGGCTACTCGCGGTCCTGCCTGCTGCTGGCCAAGCTGGCCGCCCTGTTCCTCGTGGCCGCCGGGGTGTCGGTGTACGCGACGGTCACGATGACGTTCTTCTGCGACCCCCACAGCGTCGCGGCGCTGGGCTTGAGCCTGTTCTCCGCCGGCCTGACCTACGGCGGCCTGGGCATCGTGCTCGGCCTCGCCCTGTCCACCGAGCTGGCGGGCATGTTCGTGATCATCATGACCAGCCTGGTCGACGTGATGGTGCAGAACCCCGTCATCAACCCGGCGGACGGCACCGGTGTCCTGCGCTGGCTGCCCACCTACGGCGCCATGCAGAGCGGCGTCGCGGCCACCTTCACCGACCGCGGCTCGGCGGGCCACCTGCTGCTCGGTCCTTTGTGGTTCCTGGCCTTCGCGTTGCTAGCGCTGGTCGCGTTCCACCGGCGCACGCGCAACCGGGCCGGGCACACGGAACTGGTGCCCGCCGACGCGGCCACGGCCGTGGTCACCGTGCGCAGCCGCCCCGACGGCGCCCTCGTCGTCGAGTCCCGCAGTGGCCCGGTGCTGCTCTGTTCGCACCTCGCCTGCGAAAACCCCTGCGCACCACCGCAAACCACCGCCGCCAAGGCGCCGGCCAAGCGCGCTCCGGCGCGCCGGGTCGCCACCACCCATTGAGAGAAGGGAAACCGCGTCGTGAGCGAGCGGGAAGTGTGGGACGTCGTGGTCGTCGGCGCCGGCCCGGCCGGGGCGAGCGCCGCCCGGGTCGCGGCCGGGGAGGGGTGCCGGGTGCTGCTGCTGGAACGCGCGGCCGTCCCGCGGTACAAGACCTGCGGCGGCGGCCTGATCGGGTGCGCGCAGGCGTTCCTGCCGGCGGAGCTGGCCGTCGAGGTCCGCGACGAGATCGACGCGGTCACGTTCGGGCTGCGCGGCCGCCGGGTGCGCACGCTGGGCTCGGCGGGGCACGTGCGGTGCAAGATGGTGTTCCGCGACGAGCTCGACGCCGCCTTGACCGAGCTGGCCGCGAAAGCCGGCGCCACCGTGCGCGACCGGACGGCGGTGGCGGGCGTCGAGGACGGCGACGGCGTCGTCACCGTGCGGACCGCGGCGGGCGAGCTCGTCCACGCCCGTGCGCTCGTGGGAGCCGACGGCAGCGCGAGCCGGATCGGCAGGCACGTCGGCGTCCGGTGCGAGCAGGTGGACCTCGCGCTCGAAGTCGAAGTGCCCGTCGACTCCGCGGCGGCGGCGCGGTGGCGCGGCCGGATGCTGATGGAGTGGGGACCGCTGCCGGGTTCCTTCGGCTGGGTGTTCCCCAAGGGCGACGTCTGCACCGCGGGGGTGGTGGCGGCGAAGGGCCAGGGCGACGCCACGAAGGCGTACCTGCGCGACTTCCTCGGGCGGCACGGCCTCGGCCACCTGACGCCGCTGCACGACACGGGACACCTGACGCGGTGCCGGCGCCCCGGCTCGCCGCTGGCCCGGAACCGGGCGCTGGTGGCGGGCGACGCCGCCGGGCTGTGCGATCCCTGGTCGCGCGAAGGCATTTCCTTCGCCCTCCGGTCCGGGACGTGGGCAGGGAAAGCGGCCGCGGAGCTCGCGCGGGCCGAGGACGAACCCGGCCTGCGGAGCGCGCGGGAGAGCTACGCGGCCGTGGTCGACTCCACGCTGGGCACGGAAATGCGGGCCTCCCGCCGGGTCATGAACGTCTTCACCCGCCGCCCCGGCCTGTTCCACGCGGCGCTGACCGGCGTCCCGCCCGTGTGGCGCGGAGTCGATTCCTACCTCTCCGGCCGCACCACGATCCCCGAGCTGCTGGGCACGCCCGCGGCCCGGGTGGCCCTGAAAGCCGTCGACTTCCTGTTGTGAACCCCGGCCCGCGGTGGCCGGCCTCGACCCCGAACGGAACGAAATGTCTGTTGTGACAAGGGAAACCGGCCGTCAGACACCGGTGGCGATCATCGGCACGGCCACCCGGGCGCCGGGCGGCGTGCGGTCGGCGGAGGACCTGTGGCAGGTCCTCATGGACCGCCGGGACGTCGTGGCAGGGTCGGACCCCGGCTCGCGGTGGCCCGACCACGAACGCGTGGTGCCCGCCGACCTCGCCGACGCGCGAGCCCTGCGCAACGGTTCGTTCCTCGACGACATCGACCACTTCGACCCCGGGTTCTTCGGCGTGCCGGTCGCGGAGGCACCCAGCGTCGACCCGCAGCACCGGCTGCTGATGGAGGCCACCTGGGAGGCGCTGGAGGACGCCGGCGTGCCGCCGCGCTCGCTGGCCGGCTCGCGCACCGGCCTGTTCGTCGGGATTTCCGGCGCCGACTACGCCAAGCGGTTCACCATCGCGAACTTCAACGTCTACCACGGCATTTCGGCGATCCCGTCGGGCGCGCCCGGGCGCATCTCCTACATCCTCGACGTCAACGGCCCGTCGCTGGCCGTGGACGGGGCCTGCGCCTCCTCGCTGATCGCGGTGCACCTGGCGTGCCGCTCCCTGCACCAGGGGGAAACCGACCTCGCGCTGGCGGGCGGGGTGACCGTGCAGCTGGAGTGGGGCGGGCTCGTCGGGTTCGCCCGCGCCGGCGCGCTGTCCTCGCTCGGGCGCTGCGCGGCCTTCGACGCGAGCGCGGACGGGTTCGTGCGCGGCGAGGGCTGCGGCGTGGTCGCGTTGAAGCGGCTGGACGACGCCCGGCGGGACGGCGACCGCGTGCTGGCCGTCATCGCGGGGACGGCGATCAACCACGCCGGGCGGGTGCGGGGGATCACGCAGCCGTCGCGGTCCGCGCAGCGGGCGGTGGTCGCCGAGGCGATGCGCGCCGCGGGGGTCACGCCGGACGACGTCGGCTACGTCGAAGCGCACGGCACCGGCACGCCCGTCGGCGACCCGATCGAGTTCGGCGCCCTGTCCGACGCGTACGGTTCGTCGGGCGCGCCGTGCGCGCTGGGCTCGCTCAAGACCAACATCGGGCACCCGGAAAGCGCGGCCGGCGTGCTCGGCCTCATCAAGGCGGCGCTGGCGGTCGACCGCGGGGTGATCCCCGCCAACCTGCACTTCACCCGGTGGAACCCGGAGATCGACGCCGAGGGCACGCGGTTCTTCGTCCCCACCGGCACGACGCACTGGGACGGCGGGAACCGGCCCCGGCGGGCGGCGGTGTCCGCCTTCGGGGTGACCGGGTCCAACGCGCACGCGATCGTGGAGCAGGCCCCGCCCGCACCCGCGCCCGCCGCGGTTCCCGAGCCCGCCGGGCCGTTCGCGCACGTCCTGTCGGCGGGGTCGCCCCGCGGGCTGGCCGCGACCGCCGCCCGGCTGGCCGACCACGTCGAGGCGGCCCGTCCGCGGCCGGCGGACGTCGCCCACACCCTCGCCGTCCACCGCAGCCACCTCTCGACGCGAGCCGGGGTGGTCGCGGCCGACCGGCCGGAGCTCGTCGCCGGGCTGCGGGCGCTGGCCGAAGACCGCGCGCACCCCGCCGTCGTCACCGGGCCGACCGGCGACCCCGGCGCGCCGGTGTGGGTGTTCTCCGGGCACGGCTCGCAGTGGGCGGGCATGGCGCGGGACCTGCTCGACCGCGATCCCGCGTTCACGCGGACGATCGACCGGCTCGACCCCGTCGCCGCCGGAGCCGGGGTGCCGGTGCGGCGGCTGCTGGAGTCCGGGGCGCACCTCGAGCGCATGGACGTCGTCCAGCCCGTGGTGTTCGCCGTGCAGACGGCCCTCGGCGAGGTGTGGCGCGCGCGGGGGCTGCGCCCGGCCGCCGTCGTCGGGCACTCGATGGGCGAGGCCGCGGCCGCCGTGGCCGCGGGCATCCTCTCCCCCGAGGACGGCATGCGCATCACGCTCGTCCGTTCTTCACTGCTGCAACGGGTCGCGGGTGGCTGCATGGCGGTCGTCGCGCTCGGCGTGGAGCAGGTCGAGGCCGAGATCGGCGGGCTGGACGGCGTTTCGGTGGCCGTGGTGACCGCGCCCGCGTCCACTGTGGTCGCCGGCGGCGAGGACGTCGTGGCGAAGCTGCTGGCAGTCTGGGGCGATCGCGGGGTGTTCTGCAAGCGGATCGCCGTCGTGGTCGCGGCGCACTCGCCGCAGGTCGACCCGATCCTCGACGAGATCGCCGAGCGGACTGCGTGGCTGGCGGGAGCACCGCCGGCGGTGCCGTTCTACTCGACCGCCGTCGATCCCCGCACGCCGATCGTCTTCGACGGGGCCTACTGGGCGCGGAACCTGCGTTCGCCGGTGCGGTTCGACCGTGCGTGCCGGGCGATGCTCGAGGACGGGCACCGGGCGTTCCTCGAGATCTCCCCGCATCCCTTGCTGACCCAGGCGGTCGAGGAGACGGCGGCGGCGCTCGGCGCCCCGGTGTCGGCGGTGCCGTCCCTGGTCCGCGACCAGGACGGCCCGGCCGCGCTGGGGCGGGCCGCGGTGGCGCTGCACGTGGCCGGCGTCCCGGTGGACCTCGCCGCGGTCAACGGCGGCGGCCGGCGGACCACGCTGCCGCCCACGGCGTTCGACCGGTCCCGGTACTGGCAGGACCGGGCCCGCGGCTCGGGCGGCACGGCGGCCCACCCGTGGCTGGGCGAGCGTTCGGCCGTCCCCGATCCCGACGCCGAAGACCGCACGCGGCACGTCTGGCCCGCCGACCTCGGCACCGAACACGTCGGCTGGCTGGAGCAGCACACGCTGCGCGGCACGCCGCTCGTGCCCGGCGCCGCCCACGTCGAGCTGCTGCTGGCCGCGGTCACCGACCTGGTGGGCTGCGCCCCCGACCAGGTCCGCCTGACCGGCGTGCGGTTCGACCGGATGACGCCGCTGGCCGCCGCGGTGCCGGTGCAGGTCACCGCCATCCGCGGCGGATCCCGGGTCGAGCTGGAGGTCGTCCGGCAGGGCGGCGGCGGGTGGGAGCGCCTCGCGGCGGCGCGGGCGATCCGCCGCGACGGCCCGGTGGACGGTCACGAACCCCTGCGCGTGCCGTCGGAAACCCGGCCGGCCGACGCCCTTTACGAGGCCTTCCGCCGGGTCGGCCTCGACACCGGCCCGGCGTTCCACTCGATCACCGCCGTCGCCGACGAGGGCGTCACCCGCTTGCTCGTGCCCGAGGCCGCGCCGATCCGCACCGGCGCTCCCCGGGTGCACCCGGTGCTGTTCGACGGCTGTGTCCTGTCGGTGGCCGCCTTGCTGGTGACCGGCGACGACGACACGGACGCCCCGTGGGTGCCGACCGGGATCGGCGCCGTCGAGCTACCCGCCGAACCCGGCCGCATCACGTGGGTGCGGCCCGAGGTGCGCCGGACCGGCCCGCACGCCGCGACGGGCCGGGCGGATCTGTACGACGAGGCCGGCACGTGGCTCGGCGCGCTGGAAGACGTCGAGCTGGTCCGCAACGCCGGTGCCGCCGCCGGTCGCGCGCTGCTGAACTCCCGGCTGTTCGAGATCTCGTGGCACGTCACTCCGCTGCCGGAGGAAGAGTCCGCCCCTGCCGGCGAGTGGGTGGTGGTCGCCGAACCCGGCGACCCGGACGGCACCGCCGACCGCATCGCCGCCGCCCTGGCCGACCGCGGGGCGCGAGTCGTCCGCGCGGACATCGACGCCCCGCTCGAAGCCGCGACCGGTGTCGTCTGGTGCGTCACCGGCGGGCTCGGCGACCTCGACCGGGTCACGCGGGTGGCGTCGCTGCTGCGGGCCCACGGGCAGCACGCCGCACCGCCCCGGCTGTGGCTGGTCAGCACGGGCGCGCGGGCCGTGCTGGACGGTGACCCCGTCCGTCCCGGCGTCTGCGCCCTGCGCGGGCTGCTGCGGGCCGCCGCGATCGAACAGCCCCAGTCCGCCGTCACCTGGGTCGACGGCGAAGGCGGCGACCCCGCCGACCTCGTCGCCGAGCTGCTCGCGGGCACCCCGGAGACGGAGGTGGCCTGGCGCGCCGGCCTGCGGTACGCCGCGAGGATGACGCGGGCACCGCTCGCGAGCCGGCCGCCGCGCACGGCGGGCGAAGCCGACGTCATCGCCGGCGAAGAACGGTACGTGCTCGAGCCGGACCCCGGCGGGGGCCTTGACCGGCTGCGGCTGGTCGCCACCGGCGAACCGCGGCCGGAACCAGGACCGGGTCAGCTGCTGCTGCAACCCGAAGCGGCGACGGTCCACTTCCGGGACGTCCTGATCGCGCTCGGCATCTACCCCACGGACGACGGCACCCTGCCCGCGCTGGGCTCGGACGCCGCCGGAGTGGTGCTGGCGGCCGGCGACGGCGTCCACGGCTTCGTCGCCGGGGACCGCGTCGTCAGCGTGGTGCCGTCCGGGACCGGGACGCTCGCTTCGGAATGCCTCGTCTCGGCCGACCTGACGGTGCGCGTCCCGGACGCGGTGGAGCCGGTGGACGTCGTCCCGTCCGTGCTCACCTACGTCACGGCCTGGCACGCGCTGCACGACCTGGCGCACGTGGGCGAAGGGGAGACCGTGCTGGTGCACTCCGCCGCCGGCGGCACCGGGCTGGCCGCCGTCGAGGTCGCCCGGCTGCTGGGCGCCACCGTGATCGCCACGGCCGGCACCGAGGCCAAGCGCCGGTACCTGCGCGAGCACGGCGTCGAGCACGTGCTGGATTCGCGCACCCTCGACTTCGCCGAGCAAGTCCCGGTGCTGACCGCCGGGCGTGGGGTCGACGTCGTGCTCAACTCCTTGACCGGCGCGGCGATGCGGGCGTCGCTGGAGCTGCTCGCGCCCACCGGGCGGTTCGTCGAGATCGGCAAGCGCGACCTGTACGACGGCGCGCGCGTCGACCTCGGTGCGTTCCGCCACGGCGTCACCTACGCCGCGCTGGACCTCGTGCTGACGGCGTCCGCGCGGCCGGCGGTCTTCCGGGCCGCGCTGCAGCGGGTGATGGCCGAGCTCCGGTCCGGACGGCTGCCCCTGCTCCCCCGCACCGTCGTGCCGCTGCCCGAAGCGGTGACGGCGTTCAAGCAGCTGGCCTCCGGTGACCACATCGGACGGATCGCGCTCGCGTTTCCCCCGCCGGGCCAACGCTTGCGCGTGCACGCCGCGGCCCGCGACACCGTCGTGCGTCCCGGCGGGGCGTACGTCGTCACGGGCGGCACGAAGGGGCTCGGCCTGGAAGCCGCCCGGTGGCTGGCGCGCTCCGGGGCGGGGTGCGTCGTCCTCGGCGGGCGCGGCGAACCGGCTCCCGAAGCCGCGGTGGTGCTGCGGGACCTCGCGGCCGGCGGCTGCGCGGTGGAGTTCGTCCGGGGCGACGTCGCCGACCCGGACACCGCCCGCCGGCTGGTCGCCGCGGCCGGGCCGGAGCTGCGAGGTGTCCTGCACACGGCCGTGGTGCTCGACGACACGCCGATCGCCGCGAGCACCGCGGAGAAGTTCGGCCGCGTGTGGCACCCCAAGGTGACGGGGTCGCTGAACCTGCACGAGGCCGTCCGCGGCCGCGCGCTCGACTGGTTCGTCGTGTTTTCCTCGATGACGGCGATGCTCGGCAACGCGGGCCAGGTCAACTACGCCGCGGCCGGCGCCTGGGTGGACGCCTTCGCCCGGTGGCGCGACGACCAGGGCCTGCCGACGCTCTCGGTCGACTGGGGCGCGTGGGGCGAGACCGGGCGGGCGACCCACTTCGCCGCCCGGGGTTTCGACACCCTGTCGACCGCCGACGGTTTCGCCGCGCTGGAAGAACTCCTGCGTCACCGGCGGGTCAACACCGGCGTCTTCGACTACCAGCCGGACCTGCTGTTCCGGGCGTTCCCGCACGCCCGGTCGGCGCCCCTGCTGGCCGAGCTGGGCAGCGGGCCGGCCTCGGTCAGCGAAGCCTCGCCGGCGTCACAGGTCCGAAGCGGGAAACCGGGCCCCGCGCGGATCCAGCTGCTGTGCGAAGCGGTGGTCCACGCCCTGGCGGCCCTGCTGGGCACGGATCCGTCCACGGTGCCCGCCCACGCGAAGTTCACCGAAGTCGGCTTGGACTCCCTGCTCGCCGTGGCGTTGACCCGCAAGCTGCAGAGCGATCTGGACGTCGCGCTGACCCCGGCGGAGGTCTGGGCCCACCCGTCCCCCGGCGAACTGGCCACCCACCTCGACTCGGTCCTGGTCGAGTGACGGGTTTCAGTCCGCCGCGGCCGTGGTACTGACCGGGTTCACCGCTGTCCCGCTTAGGAGGGTGCTCGTGCAGATCCAGGTCAACACCGACCACAACATCCACGGTGGCGAAGGGCTGGCCACCTACGTGACCACCGAACTGGAGACCGCCCTCTCCCGGTTCGGTGGGTGGTTGACCCGGGTGGAGGTGCACCTGAGCGAAGACGGCGGCAGCAAGCCGGACGACAAGAAGTGCGTGATCGAGGCCCGGCCGGGTGGCAAGCAACCCGTCGCGGTCACCCACCACGCGGCCACTGTGGACGATGCCTACGCCGGAGCCGCGCACAAACTGGGGCGGCTGCTGGATTCCCGGTACTCCCGCGCCCACGACCACAAGGGCAGCGACAGCATCCGGCACATGCCCGCACCCGAAGACGAGGAGCCGCAGGCCTGATCGAGCGCCGCCCACCGGTCGCCGGCCGGTGGGCGGCGCGGTCGCTCAAAGCCGCGAAACCTGGTAGTGCGCGATCAGCCAAGCCTCGCCCACGCGCCGGACGACGACGCTCAGGTGCACCGGCAGCGTCGGCCGGTCGGTGAAGCCGAAGTCGACCGCCGCGTACCCGAGGACCACGTCGTCGGCCAGCCGGCGGGACTCCACGACCCGGTAGTCCGCGGTCAGGCCGAGCGGCTGCGACGCGTAGTACGCGGCCACCCCCTCCCGGCCCACGCTGTACGGGTGCAGGCCCTGGAAGATCGCGTCCTCGGTGAACAGCTCCGCGACCCGCGACGGCTCGTGCGCGCCGACCGCCGACTTCCACGCGTCCAGCACTCCCGTCAAGACGTCCACGGCGTCAGTGTCCCGCGCTCTGGCCGCCGTCGACGTGCAGGATCTCGCCCGTCACGAACGGCGCGCCCTCCAGGTAGACGACCGCGTCGACGATGTCGCTCGTCTCTCCCATGCGCCCGACCGGGTGCAGGCCCGCGAGCGCTTCGTGGGTCGACTCCGGGTGCATCGGGGTGCGGATGATGCCCGGCGACACGGCGTTGACGCGCACCCCGCGCGTGGCGTACTCGATCGCGAGCGACTTCGTGACCGCGTTCAGCCCGCCCTTGGTCAGCGACGCCAGCGCCGACGGCACCGCGCTGCTCGCGTGGTCGGTCAGGCTGGTCGTGACGTTGACGACGTGCCCGCCGCCGACCTCGAGCATCGCGGCGATCGCACGCTGGGTGACCTCGAAGAAGCCGCGCAGGTTGACGCCGGTCACGAGGTCGAAGTCGGCCGCGGTGTACTCGGTGAACGGCTTCGCGACGAAGACGCCGGCGTTGTTCACCAGCGTGTCCACGCGGCCGAACGTCGCCAGGGCCTGCTCGACCACGCGGGCGCCGACCGCCGGGTCGGCGATGTCGCCCGCGACGGTCAGGATCCCGGCGTCGCCCGACGGGGTGATGGAGCGCGAATTCGCGACCACGGCGTAGCCGAGCTTCCGGTACGCCTCGACCACGGCCGCGCCGATGCCCTGCGAGGCGCCGGTGACGACCGCGACCTTCTGGGTGCTCATGAAAACCTCCTGGTGAGTGGTGCTTCCTGAGCCGAGGATGTGCCCGCCGCACCCGGTTCGCCACGACCGGTTCGCTCTCAGCTGGAAGGCCGGACCTCCCACCGCACTAAGCTCCCGGTATGGAGCTACGCCAGCTTCGGTACTTCGTGGCCGTCGCCACCGAGCTGAACTTCGGCCGGGCCGCGGAGCGGTTGCGCATCGCCGGACCTTCGCTGTCCCAGCAGATCAAGGCGCTCGAACGCGACCTCGGCGTGCGGCTGTTCGACCGGGACCGCCGCTCGGTCACCCTCACCGAATGCGGGGAGTCGCTGCTGCCGCGGGTTCGCGCGCTCCTGGAGCAGGCCGACGAGCTGCGGCGCTCGGCGGCCGGGATCGCGGCGCGCGAGCCGGTGCGGCTGGGGTACGTCAACTGGCGGCCCGCCGACCTGCTCGACCGCGTCGCCGGCGTCGCGCACCTGCACGTCGACACGTGGGTGCTGCCGTCGCACGCCCAGCTGAACCGGGTCGCCGACCGCAGCATCGACCTGGCGATCTGCTGGGCGCGGGCCGCCGACCTGGCCGAGCACGACCTCGCGGCCCACCTGCTCGGCGCCGACCGCCTCCACGCGATCGGCGCCGGCAGCGCCGACGTCGAAGCGAAGGACGTCGTCGTGCTCGTCGACGCCGACACCGCGAGCTGGGCGTCGTGGAACGTGTACGCCGAGGAGTTCGCACGGGCCACCGGCGCGCAGGTCGTCCGCATCCACGACGGCGGCATCACCGGCCCGGCGTTCTTCGACCACGTCCGGCGGCTGCGGCGCCCGGTGCTCAACTCGCCCAAGGGCCAGGCGGCGCCGGTGCCGCCCGACCTCGCGCGGCGCGCGGTGACCGGCCCGGCGCCGTTCTGGACGTGGTCGCTGGTGTCCCGCCGCGACGAGACCCGCGCGCCGGTCCTCGCGACCATCGCGGCGCTCACCCGGGACGTCGGCGCGCCGGACCTCGGGTGGCTCCCGGCGGACGACCCGCACGCGGCGCTCAGCCGAACGCCCGCACCGCCACGTCCTGCCAGTCGTTCCACGTCTTGAGCCGGGCCTGGTACTCGTCGGCGACCGCGGCGAGGGACTTGCCGAGGAACAGGCGCAGGGGCGGCTCGTCGGCGTCGACGAGCTCGAGGATCGCCGCCCGGGTGGCGCGAGGGTCGCCGACGTCCCAGGTGGCCTCTTCGGTGCGGTAGGCCGGGTTGGGCGTGCTCCGGCGCGAGCCGACGTCGAGCCATTCGGTGGCGTAGGGCCCGGGCTCGAGGTTGGTGACGTGGATGCCGAACTCGGC
Source organism: Amycolatopsis sp. NPDC098790 (assembly GCF_044759945.1). Classification (NCBI taxonomy): domain Bacteria; kingdom Bacillati; phylum Actinomycetota; class Actinomycetes; order Pseudonocardiales; family Pseudonocardiaceae; genus Amycolatopsis; species Amycolatopsis sp. NPDC098790. The sequence continues at coordinate 699,767 of NZ_JBIWAI010000006.1, read as the reverse complement.
GACTTCCTGCGCCAGGGACTGGGAAAGCCCTTCCAGCGCCCACTTCGACGCGTGGTAGGCGCCGATGCCCGGGAACGCGCGCACGCCGCCCTCACTGGTGACCTGGACGAGGTGGCCGCGGCGCTGGGCGCGCAGGATCGGTAAGGCCGCCTGGGTGACCCAGAGCGCGCCGAAGAAGTTCGTCTCCAGCTGGGCGCGGACGTCGTCCTCGGTGAGTTCTTCGACGCGGCCGAAGTGCCCGTAGCCGGCGTTGTTGACGACGACGTCGAGCCCGCCGAAGTGGTCCGCGGCCTGGTGGACGGTGGCGAACGCGGCGTCGCGGTCGGTGACGTCGAGGCGGAGCGGGAGGACGGCGTCGCCGTGCTTTTCGACGAGGTCGGCCAGCTGTTCGGGGTTCCGGGCGGTCGCGGCGACCCGGTCGCCGCGGTCGAGGGCGGCTTCGGCCCAGTGGCGGCCGAAGCCCTTCGAGGATCCTGTGATGAACCAAATCATGCTTCCATGCTGCGCCCGGGCTGCCATGAGCACCAGCGATGTCTTCTCATGAAAGCCATGCGACTTGCTCATGACTAGGCTGAAGCCATGAGCGAAGTGACGTTGGCCGGTCTGCGGGTGGTCCGCGAGGTCGCGGCCACGGGCTCGTTCACGGCGGCGGCCGCATCTCTGGGCTACACGCAGTCGGCGATCTCGCGGCAGGTCGCGATGATGGAGGCGGCCGCGGGCACGGCGTTGTTCGAGCGGCACGCGCGCGGTGTGCGCCCGACCCCGGCCGGCGCGGCGCTGGCCCGGCACGCGGCCACCGCGCTCGCGGTCGTCGACACGGCGGAGCAGGAACTGGCCGGCCTGCGCGACCGGCTGGCGGGCCGGCTGTCGGTCGGGGCGTTCCCGGCCGCGGCGGCGGTGCTGGTCCCCCGCGCGCTGGCCGTGTTGCGGACCCGCCACCCCGGGCTGGAGGTCTCGCTGGACGAGGGGGCGACGCCGGCGTTGCTCGCCCGCTTGCGCGGCGGCCGCACGGAGGTGGTGGTGATCGGCGTCGGCGAGGGATTGCCGGCCTACGACCTCGCGAGCCTGCACCAGGACGTGCTGACGGAGGACGACCTGCGCATCGCGGTCCCGGCCGGGCACCGGCTCGCCCGGCACCGGCGGGTCGAGGTGGCGGACCTGCGCGAGGAGACGTGGATCGTCGGCCGCGGCGGCAGGGGCGAGCCGCAGTTCGGTGCGTGGCCGACGCTTGCCGAGCCTCGTGTCGGGTGGGCGGTCCGGAGCTGGACGGGCCGGTTGGGCATGGTGGCGGCGGGGCTGGGGATCGCGTTGTTGCCGGGGGTGGCGGCGGCGGCGGCGCCGGCGGGTGTGGTGGCGGTTCCGGTGGAGGACCCGGCGTGGCGTGGGCGGAGCGCGGTGGCAGTCACCCGACCGGGTCGCTCGGCGGGCGCGGCCGCGGTGGTTGAGGCGCTTCGGGAGCAGGCTGTCGAGCTGCGTGGGTAACGCGCGGTCGCGGCGCGCCGTGGTCGCCCGCCGTGGCCGAAGCCCTGCGCGCGCAGGCCGCCGAGCTGCGCGGGCGACACGGGTCGCCTCGCGGCCACGGCCACCCGCCATGGCCGAAGCCCTGCGCGGCAGGCCGCCGAGCTGCGCGGGTGATGCGCGGTCGCGGTCGTGCGAGCAGGCCACGCGGCGGCACCGGGGGACGGATCCTGCCCACCCACGACCGCCCGCCCCGAGGGACAATCGGACGCATGGAGCCCACTGGACAGCCGAAGGAGCTCGGCGACTTCCTCAAGGCGCGTCGCGCGCAGCTGAACCCGCGCGACGTCGGCCTGCCCGAGCCCTCCTCGCCGCGGCGGGTGGCCGGGCTCCGCCGGGAAGAGGTCGCGCAGCTCGCCGCGATCAGCGTCGACTACCTGACGCGGCTCGAACAAGGGCGGGTGCAGGCGTCGGCTTCCGTGCTCGCCACCCTCGCCGCCGCTCTACGGCTGGACGACGACCAGCAGTCCTATGTGTACGAACTCGCCGGCAAGCCCTTCCGCCGGCCGCGGCGCCGGGCGGGCGAAAAGCTGCGTCCGGCCATGAAACGGCTCCTCGACCAGCTGGCCGAGACGCCCGCGATGGTGCTCGGCCGCCGCCTGGACGTCGTCGCGTGGAACGACTCGGCCGCCGCGCTGTTCACCGACTTCGCTCGCTATCCGGCCCACCGCCGCAACTACGTCTACCTGCTCTTCGCCGACCCGCAGGTGCGCGCGTTGCATGTGGACTGGGCCGACGCGGCCCGCACGGCGGTGGCGGCCCTGCACCTGGAAGCCGCGCGCGATCCGGACGCGCCGGAGCTGGCGGAGCTCGTCGGCGAGCTGGCGGTGCACCACCCGGAGTTCCGCACGTGGTGGGCGGCCCACCACGTGACGAGCCAGGGTTACGGCGTCAAGCACTACCACCACCCGGTGGTCGGCGAGCTCACGCTGGACTGCGACATGTGGGAAAGCCCGGACGGCAGCGGCCAGCGCCTGATGGTGCTGACGGCCGAACCCGGCTCGGCGGCGCACGAAGGGTTGCGGATCCTGGCTTCGTGGACCGCCGAGCCCGTCATCGAGTGATCACCGCTCAGCTGTGCACGTCGTACGTCATGTGGTAATCAGCGCTCGGCAAGGCGTTGAAGAACGCCGTCAGCGTGCCGATTCCCGCCTGCGTCTCCGTGATCGTCACCGAGCCGAGGGTGTCGTCCTTGCCGGCATCCTCGTCGACCAGCGTCACCTTGATCGAGCCCGTGAACGCGCGCGTCGCGGTGAGCGTGACGGAGTCGCCCTTGCCCAGCACGTGCGGGCCCGAGATCGTGGCGCCGTTGACCTGCAGGCTGGCTTCGTCCTTTCCGATCACGTCGTCCTTCTTGACGCACTTGAGCTTCCTGATGTGCAGTTCGGCCATGGTCCCTCCAGGAGAATCGTCGGTTTCCTGAAGACAAAGGGACCGGCGGCCGCCCTCAGATACACCGGCTAGCGGCGCACCAGCACGGCCGTCGCGAGGATGCCCGCCACCACGACCGCCGCCAGTGCCAGCATGCTGATCCCCATGCCGTGCGCGAAAGCCGCTCGGGCGGCCGGGGCCAGGTGCGCGTCCACCACGAGCGCGCCCGCCAGCGATCCCTCCGCGGCTTCACGCGCCTGCGGCGGCAGCGAAGCCGTCGCCGAGCGGACCGAATCCGTGTACGCAGCGGAAAGCACGCTGCCCACGAGCGCGATGCCCAGTGCCGCACCGACTTCGCGCGTCGCGTCGTTCACCGCCGACGCCACGCCGTACTGCGACGGCGGGACGTTGTCGAGGATCGCGCTCGTCGCCGCCGGGGCCGTCACGCCGATGCCCGCGCCCAGCACGCACACCGCGATCGCCAAGGCGGTGTACCCACTTCCGGCGTCCAACTGTCCTATGAGGACCATTCCGACGACGATCGCCGCCAGCCCGGCACACGTCACCGCCCGCAGCCCGAACCGGCGCACCAGCGGAGCCGAAGCCAGGGACAGCGGGAAGAGCGACACGGCGACCGGCCACAACGCCAAACCCGACTTCAGCGCCGAGTACCCCTGCACCAGCTGCAGGTACTGCGCCAGCGCGTAGAACATCCCGAACGCCGCGGTGAACTGGACGGTCACCGAAACCGAGCCGGCCGCGAAGGCCGCGTTGCCGAACAGCCGGACGTCCAGTAACGGCGACGCGCGCCGCAGCTCGTAGAAGACGAACAGCGCAGCCAGCAGCAGCCCTCCCGCGATCGACCCGAGCACGACGCCGTGGCCCCAGCCCAGATCGGCGACGCGCAGGATGCCGAACACCACCGCGCCGATCGCGACGGCGCTCAGCACCGCCCCGACGACGTCGAAGGCGTGCGGGCCGCGGTCGCGCGACGTCGGCACGGTCAGGCTCGCGGCCACCAGGACCACCGACAGCACGGCCGGCCCGAGGAACACCGAATGCCACGAGAAGTGCTGCAGCAGGACTCCGGCCAGCACCAGGCCGCCGAGCCCGCCGACGCCGGCCACCGCCGCCCAGATGCCGATGGCCCGCCCGCGCCGCTCCGCCGGGAAGCTCGCGGTGATGATCGACAGCGTGGCCGGCATGATCATCGCGGCGCCGAACCCGGTGACGGCCCGGGCCACGATCAGCCAGGTCGAGGTGTCGAGGAACACCGGCGCGGCGCAGCCGACGGCGAACACGACCAGGCCGGCCACGAGCACCCCGCGGCGACCGAACCGGTCACCGAGGGCGCCGGCGGGCAGCACGAGCGCGGCCAGGACCAGGGTGTAGACGTCGACGATCCACGTCTGCTCGGCCTGGCCGGCACCCGTGTCGGCGGCGAGCGCGGGCAGGGCGGCGTTGACGATCGTCACCATGGCGATCACCAGCCCGACGGCGGTGCACATGACGCCCACCGTCCACGCGCGACGGCCGGTGGACAGCACGACTTCGTCGGTCGCTTCGATCTCCGCCCGCATGCACTCGACGCTACGTGCGGGAACCGAGACGCGGAGGGACCTGCAGTCTCAGTTCGCGGACCGCGGCTTGAGGACGTCCTCCACCAGCGTGCCCACCATGCCCCGCGGAATGCTCGCGCCGGTCAAGGCTGCGTACACCAGCGGCCCCACCAGGGCGTCGAGGGCCGCGTCGGGGCTCAGCCGAGGCGCGATCTCGCCCGCCTCGATCGCCCGGGTCAGCAATGCTCGCTCCTGCTCGCGGCGCGGACCCAGATAACGCTCCTGGAAGCTCTCAGCCGTGGCCGGGTCGTGCTGGGCCTGGGCCAAAAGCGCGAGGAGAACCTTGCCCGCCGGATCGCGAGTCAGGAACCTCGCGAACGCCTGAAGGTAAGCGCGGATACCCGAGACCGTCGCCTTGCCCGCTGGCACCGGGAACTGCCTGGCGCTGTCGTCGATCAGCGTGTCGAGGAGGATGTCGACCTTCGACGGCCACCAGCGGTAGATCGTCTGCTTGGCGACACCCGCGCGGCGCGCGATCGCCTCGACCGTCAGTGCCGCGAAACCGTGTTCGGCGAGCAGGTCGTCCGCGGCGTGCAGCACGGCCAGGCGGGCGGTTTCGTCGCGGCGGTTGCCGGAGCGCGGGCGGGGGCTGTCGGGCATGCGCGCCACCCTACCCGGCCACCGTTGACTGGACGCCGCGTCTTGTCTGGACGCAACGTCGCGTCTAGTCTACGAACAAATCACCCGAAGGAGTTCCTTTGTCCCCTAAGCAAGCCCTTGTCGTCGGCGCCTCTCGCGGTCTCGGGCTCGTCCTCGCCCGTGAGCTGACGAGCCGCGGCTGGCACGTCATCGCGACGACCCGCGGCGACCACCCTGACGACCGGCTCGAGATCGAGTCCCTGGAGATGACGAGCGTCGAGCAGCTGGTCGCGTTGCGCGAACGGCTCGCCGGGCGGCGGCTCGACCTGCTCTTCGTCAACGCCGCCATCGACCGCGGGAACACGCCCATCGGCGACGTCCCCACGGACGTCTTCACCGAGGTCATGGTCACCAACGCGTTGAGCCCGCTGCGGACCGTCGAAATCCTCGGCGACCTCGTCGCACCCCAGGGGACCATCGCGGTGATGTCCTCCGAGCAGGGGAGCATCTCGTTGAACACCGAGGACGGCTACGAGCTGTACAAAGCCAGCAAGGCCGCGCTCAACCAGCTGATGCGCAGCTACGCGACCCGGACGGCCGAGGACGGGCGGACCAAGCTGCTCATCGACCCCGGCCACAACCGGACCCGGCTCGGCGGCCCCGACGCGCCCCTGGACCCCGAGAAAAGCATCCCGGAAGTCGTGGACGTCCTCGAGGCCGCAGCGCACAAGCCCGGACTGCGGTTCCTGGACTGCCACGGCGAGCCCGTGCCGTGGTAGCCGCTCACCGGGCGACGGCGTACGCCTGCTGACCCCGGGGACTCGCGGCGGCCAGGACGAACCCGTCGGCGAAACCCGTCGCGCACACCTTGCCCAGGGACTTCTCCGCCGCCAGTACGACGTCGTGGCCCCGCGCGCGCAGCTCCTCGACCACTTCGGTCGGGCACCCGGACTCGACCACCAGGCGGTTCGGGCGGGCCGAGCGCGGCGCGAACGACGAGGGCACCTGGTCCGTGTGGAACGCCCGTTGCTCGATCGCCGCCTGGGGACGCAGACCGCCGTCGACGTGGCTGACGAAGAAGTTCAGCGTCCACTGGTCCTGCTGGTCGCCGCCCGGGGTGCCGAACGCCAGGTGCGGGCGGCCGTCCTTGGTCACCAGTGTCGGGCTGAGCGTGGTCCGCGGGCGCTTGCCCGGCGCGACCGTGTTCGGGTGTCCGTCGGCCAGCAATGCCATCTGGCCGCGGGTGCCGAGCGGGAACCCGAGCCCGGGGATGACGGGCGAACTCTTCAGCCAGCCGCCGCTCGGCGTCGCCACCACCATGTTGCCGTCGTTGTCCGACGCGCTGATGCAGCACGTGTCGCCCTTGGCCGCGGTCAGCTTCGCCACCGCCGGGATCCCGTCGGCGAGCTGGGCGCGCCAGTCCGGGTCGGCCGGGGCGGGCAGCGGCGGCTCCGGGAACCAGCCGTCCAGCCCCGGGCGCAACGAGCCGCACGCCCGCTCCCCCACCAGCTCCCGACGAGTCGCCGCGTACGCCGGGTCGAGCAACTGACCGAGCGGGACGTCGGAGAACGCCGGGTCGCCGTAGAAGGCCTCCCGGTCGGCGAACGCGAGCTTCGCGCACTCGACGACCGTGTGCAGGTGCTCGGCGCCGCCGTGCTCCATCGCCGCCAGGTCGAAGCCTTCGAGCAGGCCCAGCTGCTGCAGGAACACCGGGCCCTGCGACCACGGGCCCGCCTTGTGGACGGTGTGGCCGCGGTAGTCCGCCGCGAGCGCCGGCTCGACCGTGGGCCGCCAGGACGCCAGGTCGTGGCCGGTCAGCAGGCCGCCGTTGCGGCGGCCGGTGCAGTCCAGGGGCTCGGCCGTGGCCAGGTACTTGTCGATCGCCTCGGCGACGAACCCCTGGTAGAAGACGGCGACGGCCGCGTCGATCCGGTTTTCGCGCCCGCCCGGGGCGGCTTCGGCCTCGGCGAGGATCCGCCGGTAGGTCGCGGCCAGCGGCCGGTTGCGCAGCCGGGCGCCGGCCCGCGGCGGGCGCCCGTCCGGCAGGTAGACCTCGCCGGACGCGGTCCACTCCTCGCGGAACAGCGGTTCCAGCACCTCGATCATGTCGGCGGCCTTGGGCAGCAACGGAAAACCGTCCGACGCGTACGCGATGGCCGGGGCGAGCACGGTGCCGAGGTCGAGCCGGCCGCGGTCGCGCAGCAGCCGCAGCCACGCGCCGAACGCGCCGGGCACGACGGCCGGCAGCAGGCCCGAGCCGGGGATCGCGTCGACGCCGCGGTCGCGGAACGCCTGGGGCGTCGCGGCTTCCGGCATCGGGCCCTGGCCGCAGATGACTTCGACGTCGCCGGTCGCGCCGTCGTGGACGAGGATCGGGACGTCGCCGCCCGGGCCGTTGAGGTGCGGTTCGACGACCTGGATGACCAGCGCCGTCGCAACGGCCGCGTCGAAGGCGTTGCCGCCCAAGTCGAACATCGCGGTGCCGGCGGCCGAAGCCAGCCAGTGCGTGGAGGACACGGCCCCGCGGGTGCCCAGCAGTTCGGGTCGGTCGAGCACGTCAGCTTCCCTTCTCGCGGTCCGGGTCGGCCAGCTCGCCGGCCCCGGCCGGCAGCACCGCACCGGACACCGACGCCGACACCGGCCGGCCGTCGTCGACCCGGACCGAGCAGTACAAAGTGGACGGACGGCCCTGCTCACGGCCCTGGCGCAGTGTGAAGTCGTGCACGCCGTCGCCGGTGAGCCACCCCGCCTCGACGAGCCAGACGCCGAGGCCGAGCGCGGCCGAGGAGCACGCCGGGTCCTCCGGCATGCCGTAGCCGGGCGCGAACAGGCGGCCGTGCGCGGTGCTCGTCACCGGGTCCCAGCTGAACACGAGCAGGTCGGGCAGGCCGGCGGCGGCCATGGCCGCGAAGTCGGGCTCCGCGGCCGCGACGGCGTCCGCACGGACCGGCAGGAAGTGGAACGCCGGGCCGAAGCCGCACGCGGCGGGGCAGGCGCCGCCGGCGGCGGGGGCGGGCAGGCCGGCGGCGCCGAGCAGGGGCCCCGGGTCGAGCGGTTCGCTCGCCAGGGGGTCGTTCGCGGTGATCTTGCCCGCCTCGGCGGTCACGTCCAGGGGCAGCAGCTTCGGCCCGCACTCCTGCACGACCCGCCCGGCGGGCACCAGGCCGAGCCGCGCGAGCGTCACCGCCGTGCCGACGCCGGAATGGCCACCGAACGGCGACTCCGCCTCAGGTGTGAAGACGCGGACACGGTAGTGGGCGCCTGTGCCGGTGGGCGGCAGGACGAACGCCGTCTCGGTGTGGTTGATCTCGCGGGCCAGCGCCTGCATGCCCTCGGTGTCGAGGTCGCCGGCCTTCGGGACGACGCCGAGCGCGCTGCCGGCGTAGACGTGGTCGGCGAACATGTTGACGATCTCGTACGCGGGCATGCTGCTCCTTTCCGGACGGTCAGGCCAGGTTCAGTGAGTCGAGGACGCGCTCATCCCCTTGGTAGGGCTCGGTTTCCCGCGGCCAGTGCACGACCAGGTCGGTGAAGCCGAGGTCGGCGAACGTGCCCGACGCGTCCCGGAAGGACTGCGCGGAGTCCAGCACGCCCCCGACGGTCGCGCCGGTCACCAGCAGCTTCCCGGCCGACGCCGGATCCCGCCCGGACGCGGCGCACGCGTCCTCGAACGCTCGCAACTGGTCCTTCAGCTCCGGCACGACGAGGTCCCAGCGGCGGGCGTCGAACCGGCCCGGCGCGCCCGCGGTGAGCCACGTTTCGCCGTACCGCGCGGCCAGCGCCATTGCCTTGGGACCGGTCGCGGCGACCGCGAACGGCACGTGCGGCCGCTGCACGCAGCCCGGCTCCATCCGCGCGTCCACACAACGGTAGTACTGGCCTTCGTAGGACGTGAGCGGTTGCCGCAGCAGGAGTTCCGTCAGTTCCAGGAACTCCGCGAACCGCGCGGAGCGGCTTCCGGCGGGACCGTCGCCGAAAACGCTTTCGTCGTATCCCCCGGCCCCCGAGCCGACACCGCAGATCAGCCGGCCGCCGGAGATGTCGTCGAGCGTCATCAGTTCCTTGGCGAACGGCACCGGGTGGCGGAACGTCGGTGTCGCGACGAGCGAGCCGAGCCGCATCTTCGACGTGACCCCGGCCGCGGCGGTGAGGGTCGGCAGGCAGCCGAACCAGGTCTCGTCGCGCAGCCAGCGCCACATCAGGTGGTCGTAGGTCCAGGCGTGGTCGAACCCGAGCTCTTCGGCGCGGCGCCAGCGGTCCCGCGCGGCGGACCAGCGCTGCTCGGGCAGCAGGACGATGCCGTGGCGCACGGCTCAGTCCGCCGGCGATCCGGCGGCGCACGCGGCGACGTCGGCGAGCAGGCCGACGAACCCGGCCTCGCAGGAGCGGACCTCGGGACTGGTCAGCTCCGCCGGCGGGTCCTCGGCGTCGGACACGGAGTCGACGCCGTTCTCGGACACGTCCAGCGCCACGGCGTTGAGCCGCCGCAGCAGCTGGGCGACGACGTCCGGCAGCGACGTCGGCGCCCGCAGCGTCATGAAGTAGTTGTCGTAGACGACGCCGAGGACGTCCGGGTGGTGCGTCTCGGTGGCGCCGGCCGAGTCCTGCAGCAGCGACCGTCCACTGGGGACCAGTTTCGCCGCGATGCCGCCGTGGACCCGTTGGTAGAAGCCGACTTCGTCGCGCAGAGCCTTCACCCCGGGCGAGTCGCCGTCCGGCAGGCCCTTGCCGCGGTAGAGGTCGCGGACCGGGGCGAAGTCCGGCGCCCAGGTGCCGCTGAACCCGCGGTGCTGGAGGAACATGCTGGGCCGGATGACCTCGTGGTAGACGTCGATCGGCGTCGAGCTGGTGTAGAGCAGCATCGCGCTGAAGCCGCGGGTGAACAGCGCGGCCGACGCCAGCGCGGCCTCGCGGTCACGCTCGCCGCGGTCGGCTCGCGCCAGTTCGCGCGCCACCAGCTGCCACAGCACGAACGTGATCTGGTGGCCGGTGATCCAGCGGAACCAGTACAGCCGGTCGGACGACTCGACGGGCTCGACCGTCCCCGGTGCGCCGCCACGGGAAAGGTGCTCCAGGTGGGTGCACAGGCCGGCGAAGCGGGAGCACGGCCCATCACCGTCGGGTTCGGTGCCGGCGTCCGGGATGGTCAGCGGTTCGAGACCGTAGGGGAAGTCGCCGAAGTCCCACCCCTCGCGCACGGGGACCCCGGTGAGCACGGGAACGGTCATCACGCGGCCTCCGGAATCCAGGTGAACTCGTATTCCAGGCCGTTCACGTCGAACGCGTAGAAACTCTGCACGCCGTCGGCGTCGGTGACGATCTCCGTCGCCGGTTCGTCGCGGGTGAAATGATATCGGCCGGATTCATACAGTTTTATCCAGTGACGCTGCCACGCGCGCATTTCCGCGGGTGAGCCGACCTCCATGCAGACGTGCTGGAACTGCGCGTCGCCGGGGTCGGGTACTTCGGTTCCCTCGCCGGCGCGCTCGAAGAGGTGGAACCGGGTGCCGCCGGCCCGCAGTTCGACGAGCTTCACGATGCCGGGCAGCCGGCTCGTGGTCAGCTCGGAGAACTCCGCCAGTGACCAGTTTTCCTTGCAGCCGAAGAAGTCCTGGTACCACGAAACGCAGTTGTCCAGGTCGGCGGTCTGGATCCCCAGGTGGTGGAACGTGGCCGCGCGAAGCGGGGCGAGACGCGGCGACTCGAGGGTCGCCACGGCGTGCTCGGTCATGGTCGCCATCCTTCCTTCCGGCGCCGGGTGAACATTCCCAGACGGCGCCTCGAGAGTGGCCTTGATCGATCAGCGGGGGTGGCTGTGAAATCAACCGCCCGATCTCCTTCGAGCCTACATTGGTTGCCGCCGGGAAATCAAGTTGGCGGCAAAAGAATCTCGATTATCCCTATAGCCGAGCGCGATCCTCAAGTACGATCGGAAGACATGAGCGAAGACCAGTGGACGAAAATCGACACCTACACCTCGAGCCTGATGGTGGAGCACGACGCCGCCCTGGACCTCGCGGCCAAGGCGAGTGCCGAGGCCGGGCTGCCGGAGATCGCGGTGGCACCCAACCAGGGCAAGTTCCTCCACCTGCTCGCGCGCACCCACGGCGCGCGCCGGATCCTCGAGATCGGCGCGTTCGGCGGCTACAGCGCGATCTGGCTGGCCCGCGCGCTGCCCGAGGGCGGCACGCTGACCACTTTGGAGGCCGAACCGTCCTTCGCCGCGGTGGCGCGGCGGAACATCGACAACGCGGGGCTGTCCGATGTGGTCGACCTGCGCGTCGGCAAGGCCCTCGACACCCTGCCGGAGCTGGTGGGCGAGCCGTTCGACTTCGTGTTCATCGACGCCGACAAGGCCAACATCCCGGAGTACTTCGGCTGGGCCTTGAAGCTGACCCGCCCGGGCAGCGTGATCGTCGTGGACAACGTGGTGCTCGACGGGCTCGTCGTCGAGGCCGACAGCCCCAACCCCGCGGTCCAGGGCGTGCGGCGGTTCAACCAGCTGGTGGCCGACGAGCCGCGCGTGACCGCGACGACCGTGCAGACCGTCGGCAGCCGGGGCCACGACGGGTTCTGCCTGATGCTCGTCGAAAGCTGACCGACGCACGACCGGAGGGCCTTCCCGCACCGCGGGGAGGCCCTCCGTCCACTCCGGACACACGTCAGAGCCGATCGGGGTTGATCAGGTCCGGGGCGGTCCAGCCGTCGAGGTCGTATTCGGCCAGGCACTGCTCGGCGAACCCCTTGTAGCCGTCCACCTGCCCGGACATCTGCTGCGCGGTGAGCATCTCGATCCGGACGTTCTCGTGGTTGCCCGAGAAGTTCCGCTCGTACAGCTCGTTGCGGCCGGCGAACTCGGTGCCGACGGAGTCCCAAATCAGCTTCATCAGCTTGACCCGCTCGACGGCGTCGTAGCCCGACGATCCCCGCACGTACTTGTCGAGGTACGGCCGCAGCTCCGGGTTCTGGAAGTCGCTGGCGTGCGAGTTGAGGTAGATCAGCGCGCTGCCGAGGTCCTGGTGGATGATCTCGCGGACCCGCGGGTAGCCGATCGTCATGAACCAGCGGTAGGCCATGCCGTAGTCGAGCTTCGGCAGCAGCGCGCCGTCCTTCCACGGGTCCGGGTTCAGCGCCATCGCGTCACTGAGACCCCAGAACATGTTGCGCCACGCGATGACCTCGCCGATCCGGGTCTGGATGCCGCGGAAGTCCTTGGTGCCGGTGACGTCGACGCCCTTGAGCAGCAGCCCGGCCAGGAAGTCGAGCTTGACCGCCAGCCGCGTCACGCCGTGGAACGTCGAGCGGTTCAGGAACCCCGACGCCGACAGGAAAGTCGCCGCCTTGGCCTGGTCGCCGTAGACGAACACGTTCTCCCACGGGATCTTCACCTTGTCGAGCACGAAGATCGTGTCGTTCTCGTCGAGGCGGCTCGACAGCGGGTAGTCGAACGGGCTGCCCATCGTGTCGGCCTGCAGCGCGTAGGACGGCCGGCAGATCAGCTTCAGCCCCGGCGAGTCCATCGGCAGCGTCGCCACCAGCGCGAACTCGCGCTTCTTGACCGGCAGCCCGTAGTGGGCGATGAAGTTGCCGTGCGTCAGCGCGGACCCGGTCGCGACGACCTTGGCGCCGCTGACGACCAGGCCGTCGTCGCGTTCCTCCTCGACGTGCACGAACACGTCCCCGACGTCGTCGGCCGCCTTGTGCCGGTCGACCGGCGGGTTGATGATCGCGTGGTTCCAGAACAGGACCTTCTCCTGCGCCTCGGCGTACCAGCGCCGCGCGTTGCCCTCGAACTCGCCGTAGTAGCCCGGGTCGACGCCCAACGTGGCCAGGAAGCTCGCCTTGTAGTCCGGGCTGCGGCCGAGCCAGCCGTAGCTCATCCGCGCCCATTCGGCGATCGCGTCCCGGTCGCCGAGAAGGTCCTGGGTGGACTTCGGGGCGCGGAAGAACTTGTGCGTGAACCCGCCGCTGCCGGTGTCGGTCGGCGTGGTCAGCACGTCCTTCTTCGCCGGATCGTGCAGCGCGTCGTACAGCCGGGCGGTCATCCTCGCCGTGTTGCGGAACGCCGGGTGCTTGGTCACGTCGTCGACGCGCTCGCCGTACGCCCAGATCTCGCGGTCGTCGCGGATGCTCTCCAGGTACTCGTCCCCGGTCAACGGCCGGGTCGTCGTCTCGCTCACTTGCCTGCCTCCCATCGGTGCGGCGCCGCGAACGGCTGCGGCGCGATCGGGTCGTCCAGCGACCACGACCAGTGCGGTGCTTCGGGTTCTTCGGCCAGGCGCGGGAAGTCGCCGCCGAAGAACAGCAGCGGCCGCCCGCCGGCCAGGTCGAGGCCGGTGACCTCGCCCACGTGCAGCACGTGGTCGCCGCCGTCGTAGGCGCGCCACGGCGTGCACTCGACGTGCCCGACCGTGCCCGCCAGGCGTGGCACCGGCGAATCGAGCTCGGCCCAGGGCACGGCGTCATCGGCCATGGGCTTGCCGGCGAAGTGCAGGGCGACGTCCCGCTGGTCCTCGGCCAGGATGTTGACGACGAACGGGCCGTCGCCGAGGTGGCCGACCGAGCGGCTGCGCCGGTCCAGCGAGACGAGCACGAGCGGCGGGTCGAGCGACACGGACGTGAACGCGTTGACGGTCGCGCCGCGCACCAGCTCGCCGCGGCGGTAGGTCACGACGGTGACGCCGGTGGTGAAGTGGCCGAGGAAGGCCCTCAGCCGGGCGCGGTCGAACGCGGGGGCGGTCGTGGTCATGGGTTTCCTCCTTCGTTCACGGCGTGGTCGACGACGTCGCGCAGGATGGCCGGGCCGTCCTCGGTGAGGAACGACTCGGCGTGGAACTGGATGGTCGCCAGCCGCGGCCCGCGCAGGCCGATGACCTGGTCGTCGAGGCCGCGCACGACCTCGGCCGGCGCCCGGCCGGGCACGTCGACGCGGTCGTCGGCGGTACGCGCGGCGAAGCTGTTGTAGAACCCCACGGCCCGGCGCGCGCCGTCGATCGTCACGTGCGCCTGGCGCCCCTGGTTGGGCCGTGCGAGCCGCCGGACGGGCAGGCCCAGCTCGGCGCAGAGCACCTGGTGACCCAGGCAAACGCCGGCCAGGGGCCGCCCCGAGCGCAGCAGGTCCGCGGCCAGCGCCCGCAGCCGGCCGACCTTCGCACCCTCGACGTCGTTGGGATCGCCGGGCCCCGGGCCGAGCAGCACCAGGTCGTGCTCCGGCAGGTCGCGCGCATCCCACGGCACGGTCGTCACCGCGCAGTTCACCGACTTCAGCTGGTAGGCCAGCATCGAGGTGAACGCGTCTTCGGCGTCGACGACGGTGATCCGCACCCGCGAGCCGCGGCCGGGCCGGGTGCCGTCGAGCCAGAACCGGGACTTCCCGCTGTTGCGGGCTTTCAGCGCTGAACGCACTTCGTCGGACGACGTCGGCGGCGGGGGTGTCGTGGCCTGGCGGGCTTCGCCGGACAACGACTTCAGGACCGCGGACACCTTCGCCGTCGTCTCGGCGGCTTCCGACAGCGGCGCGGACTCGCGCACGATCGTCGATCCGGCCGCCAGCCGGACGTCGCCCTCCGGCGAGATGTCCGCGGTGCGGATGAGGATCGCCGAGTCCAGCGAGCGGCGGCCGTCGTCGTCGCTGCCGACGAGCCCGATGACGCCGCTGTAGTAGCCGCGCCCCTTCGGCTCGTAGCGGCGGATCACCCGGCAGGCGTTGACCAGCGGGCTGCCGGTGACGGTCGGCGCGAGCAGCGTGTGCCGCAGCACCTCGGTCAGCGGCTTGCCGGTCTCGCCTTCGAGCGAGTACTCGGTGTGCGCCAGCCGGGACATGCGCCGCAGCCGCGGCCCGGACACGCGGATGCCGCGGTCGCACAGCTCGGCCATCATCTTGAGTTCTTCGTCGACGACCATGCACAGCTCGTCGGCCTCCTTCTCGTCGTGCAGGAAGTCGAGGAGCCCGCCGGCGTCGGCGCCGCCTTCCGGGTAGCGGTAGGTGCCGCTGATCGGGTTCATCGTGACCGTGCGGTCGAACAGCCGGACGTGCTGCTCCGGCGTGCTGCCCAGCAGGTAGCGCTCGCCGGTGAAGACCAGGAACGTCCAGTACGCGCCGGCTTCCGCGCCGAGCAGGCGCTTGAAGACCGCCCGGGCGACATCGTCGTCGAAGCCCGGGAACCGGCCGCGCAGGCTGCGGGAGAGCACGAAGTTCGCGCCCTCGCCGGCGCCGATCTCGGCGTCGAGGATCCGCTCGACCGTGCGGGCGTACTCGTCGTCGCCGAGGTCGAACGCGCGGTCCTCCAGCGGCGGAGCGCGGTCCGGCAGCGCGGCCAGGGTCTCGGCGACCGTCAGCGTCGTCTGGGCTTCGATGTCCATGACCTGCAGCGGGACCCGGTCGTCCGGGCAGTCGTAGCCGCGCTCGGCGAGCTGCCGGTACGGGAGCAGGACCAGCTTGGTGTGCCGGCCGCGGCCCTCCCACGAACCCTCGTCGAGCGTCAGGTCGGCCAGCCGCTCGGCCGTGCGGACCGGGCCGGAGACGACCTCGACGTGGTCGCCGCGACCGCTGCCGGGCCGGTGCAGGATCGCGTACGGCGACCCCGCGCGGATCGGCAGCGGGCTCACGCGACCACCGCGCCTTCCAGCTGCCCGACCAGCGCCGCCGTCGTGGTGGCGACCGCGCAGTTGCGGGCCGCGTAGTCGACGGCCAGCCGGTGCTCGTCCGGGCCGAAGTCGGCGACCGCGTCCGCGACGAAGAACGTCTCGAGGTCGTGGGTGAACGCCTCGACCGCGGTGATCAGGCAGCCGACGTGGGCGTAGATCCCGCAGACGATCAGCTGGTCGCGCCCGGCCGCGCGCAGCCGGTCGAGCAGGTCGGTGCGGTGGAACGCGCTGTAGCGCCACTTGGTCAGCACGAGGTCCGACGGCGTCGGCGCGAGCTCGTCGATCACCTGCCGGTCGGCCGGGGTGGCCTTCATGCCGGGGCCCCAGATGTCCTGCAGCAGCCCGCGGTCCTCCGGCGTCATCGAACCGGGCTGCGCGGTGTAGTACACCGGGATGCCCAGCCGGTCCGCGGTTTCCCGCGCCTGGACGATGTTGCCGACCAGGGTCCGCCGCAGTGCGCCGTCCTGGGGGTAGAAGCCGACGAAGTAGCGCTGCATGTCGTGGATCAGCAGGGCCGCGCGGCCCGGGTGGGGCCGCCAGCCCGCGGTGCTGACCGGGACGGTCGTCGGCAGGTCGTACGGTTCGATCGTGATGCCGCTCATCAGGCCTCCTTCAGCTCGTTCAGACGGCGCCGAGCGCCGCGCCGCCGTCGACGAGCAGCGTCGCCAGGGTCACGTGCCGGGCTTCGTCGGACAGCAGGAACGCCACGCTGCGGGCGACGTCCTCGGGCGACCCGATGCGCCCGAGCGGGATGCCCAGCCGGAACTGCCCGGGATCGCCGTCCAAAGTGGACTGCGAGCCGGTCTCGTCCGTCCACATGGACCGGAGCATCGGGGTGTCGGTCGAGCCCGGCGCGACGACGTTGCAGCGGACGCCGAGCGGGGCGAGGTCCAGGCCGAGGCTGTGGGTCAGGCTGGTCGCGGCGGCCTTGGACGCGGCGTAGGCGGCCATGTGGCTGCGTGGCACCCCCGCGGCGTTCGACGCCACGGTGACGATCGAGCCGTTCTTCCGCGAAGCCATCCGGCGGGACACCGCCCGGCAGACGTGGAAGACGCCGGTCGCGTTCACCGCGAAGGTCGCGTTCCAGTCCTCGTCGGACAGCTCGGCGACCCGGCCCATCCGCAGCACGCCGGCGACGTTCGCGAGCCCGGAGATCGGCCCGAAGCCGTTCTCGACCCGCTCGACGGCGGCGTCCACCTCCGCGCTGGAGGTGACGTCCACGGTGTAGGTGTAGACGTTGTGGCCGTCGTCCAGCAGCGGCTTCGCGACCAGCGCCAGGGCGGCTTCGTCGCGGTCGAACAGGGCGAGGGTGTGCCCGCGCTCGGCCAGCAGGGTCGCCGTCGCGGCACCGATGCCGCTCGCCGCGCCGGTCACCACGGTCACAGTCATGACGCCAGCTCCGTCCTCAGTTCGGAAGTCGCCTCGGGCTGCCAGTGCGCGGTCAGCGCGACGGCCTGGGTCAGGTTCAGCCGCGGGTCGCACAGCGTCGTGTAGCCGGGCCCGCGCGCCGCCGTGATGCCGGCGCCGTGGCACTCCGAGATCTCGCTCGGGGACGCCTCGACGTGCAGCCCGGCGCACGCACCGCCTTCGACGGTGACGATTCGGACGAACTGGCGCAGCTCGTTCATGATGTCCTCGAGCCAGCGCACCTTGAGCCCGTCGTCGGCGACGACCGTGTTGCCGTGCATGGGATCGCACAGCCACAGCACCGGGTGCCCGGCCGCGCGCACCGCCCGCACCAGCGGCGCGAGCTGCCCGATCCGGGCCGCGCCGAACCGCGGGATCAGCGTGAGCCGTCCGGGGGTGCGGAAGGGGTCGATCCGGCCGCACAGCTCGAGGACGTCTTCGATCGACGCCTTCGCGCTCACCTTCGCCGCCACCGGGTTGACCACAGTGGACAACAGGTGCACGTGGGCGCCGTCCGGGCGCCGGGTCCGCTCGCCGATCCACGGCCAGTGCGTCGACGCGAGGTAGCGGCGGCCGCCCGGCATCCCGCGCACCAGCGGGACTTCGTAGTCCAGTAGCAGCGCCTCGTGACTGGTCCAGATCCGCTCGGCCGGGTCGGCGCCGGAGCCGCGGCCCAGGCGTCCGATCGACGCGCGGACGTCGAGCGCGGCCCGGTGCGCGGCCAGGATCCGGGCCGGGTCGGGGGTGCGGGCTTCGGCCGTCGGCTCGGGGCTGTTGACGATCGGGCCGCGGTAGACCGGCAGCTCCCGGCCGTCGACCTCCTCGACGTTCGCCGAACGCGGCTTGGCGTACTGGCCGGCGATCCGGCCGACCTCCAGGACCGGGCGGCCGGAGCCGACGCGCATCACCTCGGCGAGCGTGTCGAGCATGCCGACCTTGCGGGCGACCGCGCGGACGCCGGTGTCGGCCGGGTCCTCGGCGCAGTCGCCGGCCTGCAGGACGCAGAACTCGCCTTCGGCCGCGCGGGCCAGCAGCGACCGCAACTGCAGTACCTCGGCGGGGCCGACGACGTCTTCGCGCTCGGAGAGGGTGTCGCGGACCTCGGCGAGTTCCGCTTGGTCGGGCCACTGGGGTTGCTGGGCGGCCGGGTAGCCGGTCAGGGTTTCGGCGCCCGGGTCGGGGGTGCCGTGCAGCACCGGCCGGGCTCGTGCGGGCAGCGTCTTCCTCATCGCGCAATCCTTGCTGGAGAGGGAAATCGGGGGGAACGAGGGCGATCGGGCTCAGCCGGTGAATTCGCCCGTTTCACGGAAATAGGAGATCATTTTCGTGAACACGGCCGGGGTGATCTCCGGCCAGCGCAGGCCCAGCCGGGCCAGTTCGTCTCCGGTGCGCTCGTTGGCGTAGACGTTGTCGCCGATGTCGAGCGCGCCTTCCTGGTAGAGCGGGGCCATCGCGGACAACGGGTTGTCGCGGTCGGCGAGCGCCGCCCGCCACTCGCCCACCGGGATCTCCCGCAGCGGGTACCCCAGTTCGCGGATGGCCCGGTAGACGACGTCGAACGTCTTGATGTCCGGGTTGAACAGGTGCCACGTCCGGTTTTCCGCCGGCCGGGCGCGCGACAGCCGGACGAGCGCGCGGCCGACGAAGTCGACCGGCAGCAGGTCGGTGTCGTGTTCCTCGGGCGGCGGGACGACGCCCAGCTCGAGGAAGCTCTTCACCTGGCGCCACAGGAAGTCCTCGGTCTGCAGCGCGCCGGTTTCGCTGTTGCCGGCGATCCGGCCGATGCGGTAGATCGTCACCGGCACCCCGCGCTCGCGGGCCAGCCGCGCGACCTCCTCGGCGACCCACTTGCTCTGCGTGTAGCCGATGGTGAGGTCGTCCGAGTCGTCCGGGACGTCGTCCTCGGTGATCGGCTCGGACCGCGGCTTCGGCGAGAACACCGCCACCGTGGACGTGTAGTGCACCGGCTTGACCGGTCCGGCCGCGGCGAACTCGACGACCCGGGCCAGACCGTCCACATTGGCCTTCTTCACCGACGCGTAGGGCGCGACGAAGTTGATGTGCGCCGCCGTGTGGTGGATCGTGCCGACGCGGTGCACGAGGTCGTCGTAGTCCTCTTCGGACAGTCCCAGGCGGTCGGCGGCGAGGTCGCCGGGCACGGCGGTGACGCGGTCGCGGTCGAGGAATTCGCCGATGCCGTAGCGGTCGGCCGTCTCGGCGATCCGCTGCCACGCGCCTTCGGCGTCGGACGCCCGGACCAGGCAGTGCACCCGGTTCGTCGTCTCGGCCAGCAGCTCGCGCAGCAGGTGGATGCCGAGGAACCCGGTCGCGCCGGTGAGCAGGACGTCCTCGGCGGTGGCCGCGCTCCCGGTGGCGCGGATGTGCTCCGGCAGCTTCACGTCGGCGCGCAGGTCGACGCGGCCGCCGTCGTCGGTCCCGGCGACCAGGGCGTCGATCCGCGCGGCCATCCCGCCGACGGTCGGGTCGTCGAACAGCGTCCGCAGCGGGACGTCGACGGCGAACCGCTTGCGCAGCCGGTACATCAGCTCGGTCGCCAGGATGGAATGCCCGCCGGCGGCGAAGAAGTCCTCGTCGAGGCCGACCTCGCCGGTGCCCAGCAGGTCCGTCCACGCTTCGGCGACGGCCAGCTCGGTCGGCGTCTCCGGCGGCCGGGACGCGCCCGCCGTGCCCGGGTCGAACAGGTCCGGCAGCGCCTTGCGGTCGATCTTGCCGCTGGGCGCGATCGGCAGCGCGCCGAGCCGCACGAAGTGCGACGGCACCAGGTAGTCCGGCAGCGCACCCGAAAGCGCGGCCCGCACCGCGACCGGGTCGATCTCGTCGTCGGTGACGAGGTAGCCGGCCAGCCGCCGGTCCCCCGGACCGAACGCCACCGCGGCGACGGCGGACGCGCGGACGCCGGGCAGCTCGTTGAGCGCCGCCTCGACCTCGGCCGGTTCGACGCGGTAGCCGCGGATCTTGATCTGGGTGTCGGCGCGCCCGAGGTAGTCGAACTCGCCGTCGCGGTCGTAGCGGACCAGGTCGCCGGTCCGGTAGAGCCGCCCGAACGGCGTCTCCACGAACCGGTCGCGGGTCTGCTCGGGCAGGCCGTGGTAGCCGGGCGAAAGCAGGTCGCCGCCGAGGTAGAGCTCCCCCGGCACGCCGGGCGGGACGAGCCGGCCGCCGTCGTCGAGGGCCAGCATCGACAGGCCTCCGATCGGGCCGCCGATCGACGGGGCCTCCGGCCAGCCGGCCGGGTCCCCGGTCAGCTCGTGCGCGGACGCCAGGTGCGTCTCGGACGGGCCGTACATGTTGAGGAACCGGATCTCCGGGCGGCGGGCGAAGAACTCGCGGATCTGCGGGGTGATCACCAGCTGCTCGCCGACGGACGCGACCTCCACCAGGTCCGGGAACGGCTTGTCCTCGGCGACGGCGGCCAGCTGTTGCACGGCCACGTACGGCAGGTAGGTCCGCGAAATGTGCCGCTCGCGCAGGAAGCCGGTCAGCCGGTGCAGGTCCTTCTGCAGGTCTTCGTCGATCAGCACGAGCGTGCCGCCCGAGCAGAGCGTCCCCAGGATCTCCATCACGGAGACATCGAAGGAGAGTGTCATGTACTGCAGCGTCCGGCCGGTCGCGCCGATCGGCGACGTTCGGCGCATGTACTCGACGAGGTTGGTGACCGTCGCTTCGGTGAGCACGACACCCTTGGGGCGCCCGGTGGACCCGGACGTGTAGATGACGTAGATCTCGTCGTCGCCGCTCTTCAGCCGCCCCAGATCGGTCTCGTCGCCGGCTTCCGGCTCCACCGACTCCAGGACCAGCGCGACGCCGGAGTCGGCCAGCATGTACTCGATCCGCTCGGCCGGGTAGGACGGGTCGACCGGCACGTACGCGGCCCCCGCCTTCAGCACACCCAGCAGCGCGACGATCATTTCGGGCGACCGCGGCACGTGGATGCCGACGCGGTCGCCGCGTCCGACGCCCTTCGCCCGCAGGTCACGGGCCAGGCGGTTGGCGCGGCCGTTCAGCTCGCGGTAGGTCAGCACGCGGTCGCCGTGCTCCAGCGCGGGCGCGTCCGGGGTGACCGCGGCCTGCGTCTCGAACAGCTCGGCGACCGGGCGGCGGGTGGTGTCCTCCGGCGGCGGCGCGCACCAGGCCAGGACCTCCTGCTCCTGCTCTTCCGACAGCAGCCCCAGGTCGCCGACCGTCCCGTCCGGGTTGTCGGCGAGGGCGTCGAGCAGCCGGACGTACCGGTCGCCGAACGCCTCGACGGTCTCGCGGTCGAACAACGCCGTGTCGTACTCGAACACCCCGCGCAGCGCGGTCCCGTCCTGCTCGACGATCAGCGAAAGGTCGTACTTCGAGCTGCGGCTGACGTACAGGTCGAGGTCGGCGTCCAGGCCGAGCCGGTCCAGGGCCGCCCAGTCGGAGTCCGGGAGCACGAACATGGTCTGGAACACCGGCGCGTGGCTCGGGCTGCGCGGCGGGTTGACGCGCTCGATGACCTTCTCGAACGGCGCGTCCTTGTGCCGCAACGCTTCGGTGACCTCGGTGCCCGCCTGCGCGTACAGCTCGCGCAGCGGCAGGTCGGCGCGCACGGTGTGGCGGAAGACGACCATGTTGACGAAGTAGCCGAGCATGTCCGCCGTCTCCGGCAGGTCCCGCAAGGAGACCGGGCTGCCGACGAGGAGGTCGTCCTGGCGCGTGTGCAGGTGGAGGAACGCGGCATAGGCGGCCTCCAGCAGCATGAACAGCGTGACGCCCTCGTCCGCGGCGAGCCGGCGCACCCGGTCGGTCAGCTCCGGCGGGAGGTCGAACCGGACGATGTCGCCGCGGTGCGACTGCTCCTGCGGCCGCGGCCGGTCGGCGGGCAGGTCCAGCAGGGGCAGCGGCCCGGCGAGCCGGGTCTCCCAGTGCGCGAGCAGCTCTTCCAGGCGGTCGCCGCGGACGGTTTCCCGTTGCCGGCGGGCGAAGTCGCGGTACTGCGGGCGGGGTTCGCCTTCGTCGTAGGCGTCCCCGGCGAGCGCGGCGTGGTAGCGGGTGAACCACTCGGTGAGGAACACCCCGGCCGAAGCCGCGTCGAAGACGATGTGGTGGATGACGCACACGACGTGCGCCGGCCCGTCGGGCTCGACCGCGCAGACGACCTTGACCAGCGGCCCGCCGGCGAGGTCGAACTCGGTGTCGACCACCTCGGCGACGACGTCGTCCAGCGGCCGCGTGGCGCTCAGCTCGACCGTCGAGAAGTCGCACACGGGCTCGGCGCCGACGTGCTGCTGGACATCGCTGTCCTCGGCGGTGAACGTGGTGCGCAGGATTTCGTGGCGCGTCAGCAGCGCGCGGAGGCTGTCGTGCAGCACGCCGGTGTCGAGCGGGGTCTTGACGGTGAACACGAACGGTGCGTTGTAGGCCGCCGGGCGGGGCGAGTACTGGTCGATGAACCAGATGCCGCGCTGGCCGTAGGACGCCGGGGCGGGCCCGTCCGCCGCGGTCGCGGTCAGCCCGGGCGGGCCGCCCCGCAGGTCGTCGATGTGCCGGGCCAGGTCGGCGGGATCATCGTGGCGCCGGACGTCCTCGGCCCCCAGGGTGACCCCCAGCAGCGCACTGAGCAGCCCGGCGAACTGCTCGTGGCCCGCCGCACCGTCGGCGGTGACGCCGGAGCGGGTCCGGCGGATCACCGACTCGAGTGGGTTTTCCATGGTGTCAGTACCTCTCCGATCATCGCGGCCCCCCGTGCGTCGGTTCGGTCTGCCGGCTCAGCGCGCGGGGGCGCCCGCGCGCAGCGACTCGATGTGCTCGGCCAGCCCGCGGACGGTGCCGTGCCGGAACACGTCTTCGGGGCGCACTTCGACCGCGAAGACCGACTGCAGCCCGGAAGCGAACTTCACGAAGTGCAGGGAATTGCCGCCGTGCCCGACGAACGGGTCCGTGGCGGAGTAGTCGTCGGTGCCGATGGTGTCCCGCCACATCTGCAGGATGACCGTTTCGAGGGGGCTCGTCATGGGCTGCTCCTTTTCTTCACGGGACCGGGCGCGCGGGTCGTGCAACGCGGCCCGGTCGATCTTTCCGTTGAGGTTCGCCGGCATCGCGTCGAGGCGGTGGAAGTCCGACGGGATCATGTACTCCGGCAGCGAGTCGGCGAGCTGCGCGATCAGTTCGCCGGCGCCGATCCCCTGCCCGCTCCAGGTGGTGTAGAACGCGACGAGGCTCTTTTCGTTGGCCTCGTTGCCGAACGCCTTGACGACGGCGTGCTCGACGTCGTCGAACGACTTCAGGGCCAGCTCGACCGCGCTGGTCTCGACGCGGAACCCGCGGATCTTGACCAGGCTGTCCCCCCGGCCGACGAGCACGACGTCGCCGTCGGGCGTCAGCCGGGCCAGGTCGCCGGTGCGGTAGCGCGTGCCGCCGTTGACGAACTTCTCCGCCTGGACCTCCGGCAGGTCCAGGTAGCCGTTGGCGACGCCGAGGCCGCCGATGACCAGCTCGCCGACGTCGCCGGGCGGGCACGGCCTGGCGTCCTGGTCGAGCACGTCCATGGTGACGCCGGCCAGGGGCTTGCCGACCGGCACCCGGTCGAGGTCGCGGACCTCGGGCGTGATCGGGTACAGCGACGAGATGGCCGAGTTTTCGGTGCAGCCGTAGCCGTTGAAGATCGCGGCGGTGGTGTGCTCCGCGGCGGTCGCCAGGTGCGCCGGCGACGGGAAGTCGCCGCTCACCATGATCACGCGCAGTTCGCGCAGGACGTCCAGTTCGTTGTCCACCAAGAGGTTGAACAGTCCACAAGGCAGGCTCAGCACGCTGACCCCGCGCTTCGTGATGACGTCCCGAAGATCGGACAGCGAAGGCAGACCGGGCGGCAGCAGGACGAGCTCGGCGCCGTTGAGCAGGCTCAGCCAGAACTCGTTGCTCGAAGCGGCGAAGGAGAACGCGGCCAGCTGGACCAGGCAGTCGTCCGGGGTGATGGTCAGCTTCGGGTCGGCGACCGCCAGCCGGGCGAGGCCGCGGTGGGCCAGCCGGACGCCCTTGGGCCGCCCGGTGGACCCGGAGGTGAACAGGACGAACGCGTCGTCGCCGCCGGCCGGGGCCGCGGGGAGGTTGCCGTCCTCCTGTGAAGCGCTTTCCCCTGCCAGCTCCTCGACGTGCGCCTGCCGGACCGGGAGGTCCGCTTCGGCCAGCGACGGTTGTCCCTGGTGGACGACCGTCCGCAGGCCGGTCGCCTCGACGATGTGGCGGATCATCCGGGCCGGGTAGGCCGGGTTGAGCGGGACGACGCACCCGCCGGCCTTGAGGACCGCGAGCAGCGTGACCACCAGGTCGGTCGAGCGGTCCAGGTAGAGGCCCGCCGGTGCGCCGTCGCGGACCTGCATCATGCGCAGCGTCCGGGCGAGCCGGTTGGCGCGGGCGTTCAAGTCCGAATAGGACACTTCGGGGCCGTCGCCGCTCAGCGCGGTCCGATGTGGATGGTCGGCCGCGGCGCGCTCGAACAGCCTCGGGAGCACGAGATCGGCCGGATTTCCGTCCACGGGCATGGGATCCCCCTGTCCGGTTTGCACCGCACGCACGGCGGCAGCAATGATCAATTCAGGCGAGATGATTTCTATTCAGCAACCAGTATGCAAAGCGCCCCAGTAGCTGTCAACCCGCCGGTAAATCGTCGAATGCTCAAATAACCGAGGGTCGCGTTTATCGGCTGAAATCGATTACCTGAGAAAGTGGTGAATAGTCGTGAATTCGCGCGCGTACGGTACCGGCGGCGATCGGCGCCGCAACCCGGGCGCGGGGATCCGATGTGGATTGACGGCAGTCAGGGGTGCGGACTGCTCCGATCGGCGGAGAGCCGCCTGGGAACGGCCGGCGTGCACGCCGGGTGACATCGCGGCGGCCGCGTTTGGGCGCGCGGGTACCCGGGCACCCGCAACACGGCGTGCACGACTGGGGGCCAGGCGTGACCAGCGCGGCTCAGACGTCGCGGAGCGGGAAAGGCTGGGGTGTGGAGTGCAGCGAGTCGGCGACCTTCCGGCAGAGCTCGGCGAACAGGCTCGCCTCGCCCGCGGTGAGCGCCGCGCCGGCGACCTTCGCGGTCTCCCGGCGGCCCTGAGCTGCGCGCATGAGGAACTCTTCGCCCTCTTCGGTCAGCGACGTGGTCTGCTCGCGCCGGTCGGTGCCGCGCGAGGTCTGCTCGATGAGGAACTGGTCCTTGAGCACGCGCAGCAGCTTGGACGTGCTCTGCCGCGAGATGCCGAGGGACTCCCCGATCGCCGAGGGCGTCATCGGGCCGTGGATGCGCAGCGTCTCCAGCACGTCGTACTGGGGCCAGGTGACCTTCTCCGGCGTCGCGCGCGTGCGCCGCGCCACCAGCACGCACTGCAGGTAGGAGAGCGCGTTCTCCAGTTCGCCGGGACGGCCCGGCGGGGCGGTCGGGGAACCGTGGAACTTCGTCATTGCCCACCTCAGCTTTCGAGGGAAAGCGCACCGCAGTCGGAAGATCAGAGGATATCACTTCCCGTTCGCCCGCAGGTCACCCTCGCGGCACAACGCTCCTCGCGCGGCCGCGAAGGCCTCAGGCTGGTAAAGTGATTGCCTGACGGAAACCAATCGTCCGATCGACCCCGGCGCCGCACCCGTGCCGCCCCGGGACGAGGAGGCGCAGGTCATGGCGAACGGGCAGACCCGCCGCACCGGCGGCCACATCGTGCTCGAGGGTGCGTGCGAGAACAACCTGAAGAACGTCTCGCTCTGCATCCCCAAGGGCGAGATCACCGTGTTCACCGGCGTGTCGGGCTCGGGCAAGTCGTCGATCGTGTTCGACACGATCGCGGTCGAGTCGCAGCGGCAGCTCAGCGAGACGTTCAGCTGGTTCATCCGCAACCGGCTGCCCAAGCACGAGCGGCCGCGCGCGGAGCGGATGAGCAACCTGTCCACGGCGATCGTGGTGGACCAGAAGCCGATCGGCGGCAACGCCCGCTCGACCGTCGGCACGATGAGCGAGATCCACGCGATGCTGCGCGTGCTGTTCTCCCGGTACGGCAAGCCGAGCGCGGGGTCGTCGAACCTGTACTCGTTCAACGACCCGCAGGGCATGTGCGAGGAGTGCCAGGGCCTGGGCCGCACCACGAAGCTCGACCTGGACCTGCTGATCGACTACGACAAGACGCTCAACGAGGGCGCGCTGGACTCGCCGCTGTTCGCGATCGGCAGCTACATGTGGCAGCTCTACGCCCAATCCGGGTTGTTCGACCCGGACAAGCCGCTCAAGAAGTTCACGAAGAAGGAATGGGACCTGCTGCTGCACGGCGGCGGGTTCCGGGTGGACCGCTCGGGCAAGCGGCAGAACTACTCGAACGAATACGAGGGCGTCGTCGTCAAGCTGACCCGCCGCTACCTGAAGAACGGCCTCGACACGCTGAAGGAGCGCGACCGCCGCGAGGTGGAGAAGATCGTGGCGGAGGGCCCGTGTGCGGTCTGCAAGGGCGGCCGGCTGAACAAGGCCGCGCTGGCGTCGAAGATCCACGGCAAGAACATCGCCGACCACTGCGCGATGGAGGTCAGCGAGCTGATCGCCGAGCTGAAGTCGCTCGACGTCCCGGCGGCGAAGTCGGTGCTGGCCGGCGCGCTGGCGGCGCTCGAGCGCGTCGAAGCGATCGGGCTGGGGTACCTGAGCCTCGACCGCGAGACGTCGACGCTCTCCGGCGGTGAAGGCCAGCGGCTCAAGACGGTCAAGCACCTCGGCAGCAGCCTCACCGACCTGACGTACGTCTTCGACGAGCCGAGCGTCGGGTTGCACCCGCGGGACGTGCACCGGCTCAACGAGCTGCTGTGCGAGCTGCGGGACAAGGGCAACACGGTGCTGGTCGTCGAGCACGACCGGGACGTCATCGCCATCGCCGACCACGTCGTCGACATGGGTCCCGGCGCGGGCACGCACGGCGGCGAGGTCGTCTTCGAAGGCACGGTCAAGCAGCTGCGGCGCTCCTCGACGCTCACCGGCAAGTGCCTGACGCACATCCCGGGGCTCAAGGAGGAGTTCCGCGAACCGACCGGGCAGCTGCCGATCGAGAAGGCGGATCTGCACAACCTGCACGACGTGACGGTCGACGTGCCGACCGGCGTGCTCACCGTGGTGACCGGGGTGGCGGGCTCGGGCAAGAGCACCCTCGTCTCGGGGGCCCTGCGGAAGCAGCACCCGGACGCCGTGCTGATCGACCAGTCGGCGATCGGGGTGTCGACGCGCTCGACGCCGGCGACCTACCTGGACGTCATGGACGTCATCCGGAAGCTGTTCGCCGAAGCCAACAACGCGCAGCCGGGGCTGTTCAGCTTCAACTCCGAAGGCGGCTGCCCGGAGTGCAAGGGCCGCGGCGTGATCGAGACGGACCTGGCCTACATGGACCCGGTGACGACGATCTGCGAAGCGTGCGACGGGCAGCGTTACCGGCCCGAGGTGCTGGACAAGACGGTGCGGGGCAAGAACATCGTCGACGTCCTCGCCCTGACCGTCGAAGAGGCGCTGGGCTACTTCTCCGAAGAGGCGATCACGAAGAAGCTGGACCTGCTGGCCGAGGTCGGCCTGTCGTACCTGACGCTGGGGCAGCCGCTGTCGACGTTGTCCGGCGGCGAGCGGCAGCGGGTCAAGCTCGCGCACCGGCTGCGCGAGACCGGCAACGTCTACCTGTTCGACGAACCGACCACCGGCCTGCACATGGCCGACATCGGGCACCTGCTGGACCTGCTGGACCGCTTGGTGGACGGCGGCAACACGGTGGTGGTGATCGAGCACGACCTCGACGTCGTGAAGCACGCCGACTGGGTGATCGACCTGGGCCCGGAGGCCGGCCGCCACGGCGGGCGCGTGCTGTTCGAGGGGACGCCGGAGAAGCTGTTGAAGGACAAGAAGTCCTACACGGCCGAGTACTTGCGCGCGGACTTGAAGAACGCTTAGCGGGCACTCACGAGCCGGGGGCGGCGAGCCTGATGATTTCCCGTCGTATTCGTTGACTGTCCACATCGGACTCGCTAATTCGCGGATTTTACTTGATCCACAAGGGAAGCGGTTGACATCTCACCCGATAGCGTGATTACCATGGTTGCCAGAAAGCAACCATCGGATAGGAGATGCGCATGTCCCGTGGCACGACCAAGGACCGCCTCCCCGACGGGCAGCTGCGATTCGGCTTCATGTGGCTCAGCTCGCCGACGCCCACCGCGACGTCCAAAGCGGTCGCCGACCGCAACCCGGACTCGCTCGACCCGGCCACCCAGATGGACCTGGCCCGCCGCGTCGAAGACATCGGCATGGACTACGTCTTCTTCGCCGACGGCTACATCACCCACGGCGAGAACAGCGCCCGCATCGGGCACGCCCAGCCGCACATCTCGGCGCCGATCTACGCGCCCGTCGTGATGGCCGCGACGCAGCACATCGGCGTCGTCACCACCATGCACACCCGGTACCTCTCCCCCGGCGTCATCGCCCGCCTCGGCGCGAACCTGGACGCGCTCAGCGGCGGCCGCTGGGGCTGGAACATCGTGCCCGGGTGGAAAACGCCGGAGGCCGAGCTGCTCGGCGCGCCCACCGACACCGACCACGACCTCCGGTACAAGATCACCACCGAGGCCGTCGAAGCCGTCAAGACGCTGTGGGCTTCGCGCGGGGAGCACGTCGAGTTCCACGGCGAGTACCACGACCTGCGCGGCAGCCTGATCGGCCCGCACATCGAGCAGCAGCCGTGGCCGTGCCTGTTCAACGCCGGCGTCTCGGCCGCGGGTCAGCAGCTGATCGCCGAGACCTGCGACTTCGCGTTCACGCCGCTGCCCGACGACTACTCGAAGGTCCGCAAGACGGTCGACTCGCTGGCCGAGCGGACCGAGGCCGCCGGCCGGGATCCCCTCGACGTCAACATGGCCGGTGCCGTCGGCGTGCTGCTCGGCAAGACCGACACCGAGGCCCAGGAGAAGTTCTCGTGGGTGCGCGACTCGCTCGACATGGGCGCCGCCCGCGACATCGCGACCGAGCTGATGGGCGGCAGCGAGACCTACCAGGAGAACTACGAAGGCGAGTTCGACGACATCGCCCGGACGCTCGGCCTGGCGTGCGGCAGCAAGGTGCTGGTCGGGTCGCCGGAGACGGTCGCCGGGCAGTTGCTGGACCTGCACCGCGAGACCGGCGTGCGCGGGTTCATGTTCCTGCCGGTGATGTACGAAGCCGAGCAGATCGAGCTGATGGGCGAGGTCTTCCCGTACCTGGAGAAGGCGAACGTCTGGACGCCGCCCGCGGAGCGCGGCTGGAGCTGGTGACGGTGCCCGCCCTCACCCCGGCCGACCTGCGCCGGCACCTCGGGAACGACCTGCGCGGCCTGCGCCCGCCCCGGACGGCGATCGTCGTCGGGGCGGGGCTGGCCGGCCTCGCCGCCGCCCACGAGCTGCACCGGGCCGGCTGCGAAGTCACCGTCCTGGAAGCCACCGAACGCCCCGGCGGCCGGGCCCGCACGCTGCGGCAGCCGTTCGCGGACGGCCTGCGCGTCGAGGCCGGCGCGATGACCGTGACCCCGGAATGCCACTACGTCACCCACTACCGGGAGCGGCTGGGCGTCGGGCTGGACCGGTCGGACCTGCTCGACCAGGACTTCTCCTACTTCGTCGACGGCAAGTTCGTCCGCCCGGACGCGGATTCCCTCACCACGGCCGAGCTGCCACTGGCCGAGCACGAGCGCGGACTGGGCGTACCCGAGCTGATCGCCCGGTACGTCACGGCGGCGGCCGAGGAGCTGGGCGCCGACCTGACCGCACCTCATTGGGCGCCGTCGGCGGCACTCGAAGAACTCGACCAGTCCTCTGTGGACGAAGTGCTGCGCGCTCGCGGGGCTTCGCAGACGGCGATCGACCTGATGGAACCGATGTTCCTGGAAATGCGCGGCGGCGACCTGCTTTCGGCCTCGGCGTTGTCGTGGCTGCGTCATGAAAGCGGTTACCGCTCGCTGCTGACGTCCACCGAGGGCTGGGGGAAGATCGGCGGCGGCACCGACGAGCTGCCCCGCGCGTTCGCCCACGAGCTGCGCGACCGCATCCGCTACCGCGCGCCGGTCGTGCGGCTCGACCAGGACGACGATTCGGCCACGGTCACCTACCTCGACCACGGCCGGCTGGCGCGGCTCAGCGCCGACCGGGTCGTCGTCACGGTGCCGTTCAGCGCGATCCGCCACGTCGACGTCAGCCACGCGCGGCTGACGGCCGCCAAGATCGAGGCGATGCGCAAGCTGCGGTACGCGTCGATCGTCCGGGTCTACCTGCAGGTGCGCGAGCAGTTCTGGAAGGGGCACAACGTCTCGGTGTCGACGGACCTGCCGATCCGCTGGGTCCGCGACGCGACGGCGAACCAGCCCGGCCCGAGGCGGATCCTGGAGGTCCTGATGACGGGCTGGCGCGCCCGCGCGGTCGCGGCGATGACCGGCGAGGAGCGCGTCCGGTTCGTGCTGGACCACGTGGACACGATGTTCCCGGGCGCGCACGAGCAGTTCGAACTGGGGGTTTCGGTGGCGTGGGACCACGAGCCGTGGATCGAAGGGTCGTACGTCCTGCCCGAACGCGGTCACAGCAGGCTGATGCCGGCGATCCGGGCACCGGAGAACCGCATCCACTTCGCGGGTGAGCACACGAGTTTCGAACCGAATGGGGGCTCGATGAACTACGCGCTCGAATCGGGCGTCCGCGCTTTCGTCGAACTGAGCACGGCGGGCTGAATTCCGGCAGTCACCGGATCGGTGGTTGTATTTTTCCGCGGATCCGCGCCTCCTCTACCAGTAAGTCCAGGTGAGAGGGGGCGAACTCCCATGAAGGTGTGGTGGAGCGCGGCGGCCGCGGCCGCGGCCGCGGTGCTCGTGGCGGGGTGCGGCGGGACGTCCGCGCCCGGAAACCCGGCGGCGACACCCGGTGAATCGGCTCCGGTGACGTCCGGGACTTCGGCGGAGCCGTCCGGGCAACCGGAATCGGATCCGCCGCGGAGCTCGGATCCGCCCGGCGCGGTGGGCAGTCCGATCGAGTACGACAGCACGCAGGTCGGGTCGCGCGACCGCCCGGCCGAAAAGGTCCGGGCTTCCATCGAGGGGAGACTGGACGACGACACCCGGGGCCTGGGGTGCCCGCGACCGCGGTGCGGGATCACCGTCCGGATCGTCGGCAGCGAAACCGCGTGCGCCGTGTTGCTCACCCCGCCCAAGGAAGTCCGGCGCGGCGGGGTCATCACCATCCACACCGATGCGTGCCCGCCCTCCGACGAACCCGTTCCGCCGGCGGAAAGCACGTCGGACTCGCCTTCGGGAACACCGTAGGTGCCCGTGCCCGGTCGCCGTGTCCGCCGCACCGGCCTGCGGCGGCCCGAACCCGGCGACGGCGACGGCGACGGCGACGGCCGCACGAAGGCCGGGGCTTCGCAGGCGCTCAAGGTCGTCGCGTCGGTGGCGGCGAACCTCGCGCTGTTCAGCGCGTTGCTGTACTTCTTCGGTCTCGTCTACACGCAGCAGTTCTTCGGCTATTTCCGGGTGCACTACACCGTGCTGGACCAGACCGCGGAAGAGATCCTCGCGCGCGGCGCCTTCGGGCTGCACCTGCCGATCGGCGCCGCGGCGGCTATCGGGCTCGTCCTGTTCGCCGTCGTCCGGCTCGCGCGGTTCCTGCTGCCGGACCGGATCCGGGCCACGCTGGCCCGCGTCGGTCCCCCGTTCGCGACGGTCGCGGGCCTGGCCCTGGTCGGGGTCACCGTGCCCGACGTGCTCGGCGGGGAGCTGTTCGGCTTCTACGCCGGGTTGCCGGGGCTCGCGTTCGCGGCCGGCGTGGTCCTCGCGGTGGTCGGCTGGCGCCGGCTGGTGCCCGGCACGCACGCCCCGGCGTTCCTCGTCGCCGAATGGGTCACCACGTACCTGCTCGTGGCGTTCGGGCTGTTCTGGGCGGTCTCCGACTACTCGGCCCAGGTCGGGGTCCGCGAAGCCTTCACCACCGCGGCGCGGATACCCGCGATGCCGGCCGTGACCGTCTACAGCGAGCGCAGCCTCAGCCTCGAGGCCGACGGTGTCCTCCAAGTCGTTTGCGGCCAGCCGGAAGCCGCGTACAAGTACCGGTACACGGGGTTGAAGCTGCTGCTGCAGTCCGGCGGGCAGTACGTGTTCGTGACCGCGCGGTGGCGGGCGTCGAACGGCGTGTCGTTCGTCGTCCCCCGCTCCGAGGCGCTGCGCCTGGAGTTCGCCCCGCCCGGCGCGAGGCCGAGCGGGACGTGCTGATCCTCAGAAGCCCGGGAACACCCGGCGCAGGTCGTCGAGGGTCACGTTCCCCTCGACCGTGACGTCCTTGTCGTACGGGGCCTTGAGCCGGCCGCTGATCAGCCGGACGAACGCCTCCGCCGACCCGGTGAACGTCGCGGACGGCGCCTCGAGGTGGTCCACCGCCGTCACCGCGTCGTCGATCACCAGGCCCCCACCGGGGACCGCGACCGACACCGGGTCGGCGAGCTCGGCCGGCTTCGCGAGCCAGCCCAGCATGAACCCGACCGGCCCGCTCAGGAGGTCGACGAGCACCTCCGCCGAGCCGGCGTCCACGCCGGCCGCCGAGTCGAACGCCACCCGGACGTCCCACGAGTGGTTGGCGACCTCGCTGAGCCGCATGCCCACGGCGGTCACCAGCGGGACCGGCTCCGGCAGGAAGCCGAGGTCGACCTTCAGCGACGAACGCTGCTCCGGCGTGAGCGCCTCGACCGTTTCGAGCCAGCGGGCGTTGTGCTCCAGGAAGCCTTCGGCCTGCGCGCGCGGCGTCGAGGAGTCCCAGCGGGCCCAGATCGCCTGGTTGTCTTCGGCCTCGACGGTCTCCCCCGCGGCCCGGGCGATGGGCGCGCGGCCGATCTCCGCGCCGCTGCCCAGGTGGGAGACGACCTGGGCGACGGTCCATTCCGAAGCGCCGCTGGGCGCGGCCAGCTGCTCGTCGGTGACGGTGCGGACGAGGCCGGCGAGCACGTCGTGCTCGGCGCGCAGGGCGGTGATCGTGCGGTCCACGAGTTGGGTCATGCCCCCTCCAACTCGCCGGTGGACGCGGATGTTCCGCCGATCACGCCCCGGTGCGGCCGAACAGCTGCTGGGCGACGCTCCGGCACACGTCCGCCCCGTACCGGTGCCCGTCACCCCGCTCCGGGTAGTGCACCATGACCGCGAGCACCCACCGGTCCCAGACCGCCAGGCAGTTCACCGCCCACCAGGTGCCGTGCCGGGTCCAGCCGTTCTTGACCGCCGGGCGCAGGCCCGCCAACGCCGGCGCCTCCGGGATGCCGAACGCGTCGCCGGGGTCGACCGACCGCATGAGGTCCAGCAGCTCGTCGCGCCACCGCGGGCTCACGCCCGGGCCGCGGGCCACGCACCGGCCGAGCGTGGTCGCGTCGGCCGCGGACATCGTGGTCTTGGACCACCAGCCCGGGTGGATCGCCGTCTCCCCCAGTTCGCAGGTCCGGATCATCCGCGCGATCGAGGCGTCCCCGCCGAGCCGCAGGTACAGCGTCTGCGCGGCGCGGTCGTCACTGCTGCGGATCATCCGGCTCACCCGGGCCTCGTCCTCGGCCGACACCCGCGAGTCCCGCGAGGCGAGGTAGTCCACGGCGAGCCAGATCTTGATCATGGACTCGGTCGTGTTGCGCAGGGTCCCGGCGCCGACCACGACACCGGAGCCGAGCTCCCGCAACGACCACGACCACTCGCCGCGGACGTCGACGGTCACCTCGGCTTCCGCCGGCACCGGCACGACCGGGGCCGGCGACGGCGGTACGTACGACACCGGCCGTTCCACCGCGGCGGGCGCCTTCGCGGGACGAAGGCAGACCGCCGCGGTGAGCGCGCCGAAGACGAGGCCGGCCAGGACGACGAGCACGGAAACACGCATCGGAACCCCCTCGGCCGGGCGACGCCCCCGCTTATCGGTTGAGCCGCACGGAATCCAGCAGGGCCAGCGCGGCCGCTTTGTTGGGGTACGAGCTGTTCAGTTCGAGCGTGTACCCGCCGAGTTTCCGGCTCTGGTGCGCGGGCAACGGGTCCTTCGGATCGACCCCGCCGGTCGATTCACCGGTGCCGGTCAGGAACACGAACAGGGAGAAGCAGCCGGGGGCGAGCGGCGCCATGTCCGCCTCGAGGTCGGGGCAGAGCACCAGGGTGTTGGTCTCGGGTTCGCTGGTGAACGCCGCGACCTTCTGCCCGGCGGGGACCTGCAGCGACTTCAGCGGTGACGCGAGCACCGGCGGCGTCGTGCCGATCTTCGCCAGCAGGCCGGCCATTTCCGCGGCCGTCACCGGTTTGGTGGTCCGCACCCGGATCCACCGCTGCGGGCCGTCCTGCCACATGACCGTCTTCGGGTTCGGGAGCTGCCCGGCGGCCGTGGGTTTCGCGGGCAGGGCGCTTTCGGGGGCAGTGCCGTCCTGGACGTCGATTTCGAGCCCGTACCGGCTGTCCTGCCGGTAGTGGAGGCTGGCGAAGTGCGGGTGGACGGCCCAGAACACCAGGTCCCAGGACTTGTCTTCGAGACTGATCGCCGGCGCGGGCGGGGGCACCTTCGCGGCGTCCGGCGCCTCCGCGGACGACGCCGGGGTCGCGAGCGTGGCGGGCGGCGTCACGGCCGGGGCACCCCGGTTCAGCAGCCCGACGGCGCCGACGCCGAGGGCCGCCACGGTGAGCGTCACGGCGGCGACGCTCGTCGCCCGGCGCCGCCGGATCCGGCGGGTGGCGGTGGTGAGCACGGCCGCCGGATCGGGGGCCAGGGACTCCCGGTCGCGCAGCACGCGGCGCAGCTCGTCGAGGTCGGTCATCACACGCTCTCCTTGCCTTCTTCGATCCCGACGCGCAGCGAGCTGAGGCCGCGCGAGATGTGGCTGCGCACCGTCCCGGGCGCGCAGCCGAGCACCGCGGCGATCTCGTCGTCGTCGCGGTCCTCGTAGAACCGCAGCACGATCGACGCCCGCTGGGCCCGGCTGAGCCGGGCGAGCAGCCCGCTGAGCTGGTCGGCGTCGGCGATCCGCCGCGCCGGATCGGGCGCGGTCGGCTCCCGGAACCGCGCCACGTCCGACGTGGGGTGCACGGACCGCTGGTACCACCGGCGGCGCCAGCCGAGGTAGCCGTTGACGACCATCTTCCGCAGGTAGAGCTCGGGCCGATCGGCCGCCGCCACCTGCCGCCACGCCCGGTGCGCCCGCACGAGCGCGTCCTGCACGACGTCCTGGGCCAGCTCACGATCCCCGGTCAGCACGGCGGCGAACCGCACCAGGCCGGGAAGCTGCGCGCGGGAGAACTCATCGAACTGCACACCCATAAGATGCCGATGCCCCGGGACTCTGTTGCAGTCGTGGCGGGGGAATTTCCGGGGCCCCGGGATCGGCCGGCGGGCAGCGGCTCGTCCGCCGTCGGCAGCGCGCTGCGGACGCCCACCGCCCCACCGGCGCGGCTACGACCGGACCGTGCGCGCATCGCACGCCCAGCCGCGGCCTCGATCGCCGGCAAGCTCGCGGGCAGCAGCCAGTGGCGGGCCGGGTGCATTGCCGGGCGACGCAAGGCCGCGCCCACAGCGTCTTTCTCCACGGCGCGGCCTCGATCGCCGGCGGCGGCCGGCGGCAGCCGGGGAATTTTCCGCGGCCCGGGTCAGCTGCGGATGAACTCCAGCAGGGCCGCGTTCACCGTCTCGGCGTGAGTCGTCGGCATGCCGTGCGGGAAGCCCTCGTACGTCTTGAGCGTCCCGTTCCTCAAGAGCTTCGCCGACAGCGGCGCCGAGTCCGCGTACGGCACGATCTGGTCATCGTCGCCGTGCATGACCAGCACCGGCACCGAAATCTTCTCCAGGTCGGCCGTGAAGTCGGTCTGGGAGAACGCCACGATCCCGTCGTAGTGCGCCTTCGCCCCGCCCATCATCCCCTGGCGCCACCAGTTGCGGATGGTCGCCTCGACCGGCTCGGCGCCCGGCCGGTTGTAGCCGTAGAACGGCCCGGCCGCCAGCGACAGGTAGAACGCCGACCGGTTCGCCAGCAGCTGCGCCTGCAGGTCGTCGAAGACGCTCTTGGGCAGGCCGCCGGGGTTGGCTTCCGTCTGGACCATCAGCGGCGGGACCGCGGCGATGATGGCCGCCTTGGCGACGCGATCCTCGCCGTGGCGGGCGAGGTAGCGCACGACCTCGCCGCCACCCGTCGAGTGTCCGATGTGGACGACGTCGCGCAGGTCCAGGTGCGCGGTCAGCGCGGCCAGGTCGTCCGCGTAGTGGTCCATGTCGTGGCCGTCGGCGACGTCGGCCGAGCGGCCGTGGCCCCGCCGGTCGTGGGCGATGACGCGGAACCCCTGCGCGGCGAAGAACAGCAGCTGGGTGTCCCAGTCGTCGGAGGACAGCGGCCAGCCGTGGCTGAACACGATCGGCTGCCCGGTCCCCCAGTCCTTGTAGAAGATTTCCACGCCGTCGGGGGTGGTGATGGTCGGCATCGGGTTCTCCGTTCGGGTCACGTCCCCGCCGGCGACGGGGGCGCGCCCATCATTCGACGGCGTCTCCGGAGACGACCACGCGTTACCGGCTCGTTTTCCGTCGGAATCGGCTCAGCGCCGGGCGGCTTCGCGGCGGTACTGCGCCGGCGTGGTGCCCAGCGCCGCCCGGAACGCCTGGCCGAACGCCGACTCCGACCGGTAGCCGACGTCGCCGGCGACCCGCGTCACCGAGTGCTCGGAGCGGGTCAGCAGGTCCGCGGCCACCATCATCCGGATGGCCGTCACCATCGCGGCGACCGTCGTCCCCGTGCGGGCGGTGAACCGGCGCAGGAACGTGGCCCGCGACATCGCCGCATCGGCGGCGAGCCGGTCGATCGTCCACGCTTCGCCGGGCCGCTCGACGACGTCCGCCAGCACCCGGCCGAGCACGTCGTCGCCGAGCGCGGTCCACAGGCCGGGCGTCTCCGGCCGCTGCTCCGGACGGCTGCGCAGCGCCATCGCCAGCAGCGCGTCGAGCAGGGCCGCGACGATCGCCGCCGTCCCGGGCCCGTCGAAGCGCGCCTCCCCGCGCAGCACCCCGGCCAGCGTGAGCGCGGGCGCGTCCAGCGAGACGTGCACGAGCGGCGGCATCAGCCGGAACAGCAAGGCACCGGCACCCGCGGCGAACCGGTAGTGACCGCAGAAGAGGTCGACCCGCGGTTCGGCGCCGGGCGTCCGGCGCGTCGGGAACGCGGCCCCGGGCTCCTCGGTGACGGGCAGCCCGGGGACGCCGGTCGCCGTCACGCGGTGCGCGTCGCCGTGCGGGAGCAGCAGCATGTCACCGGGTCCCAGGTGGACGGCCGCGCTCCCGGACGTCACGGTGCACCGGCCTTCGAGCACCAGGTGGAAGGGCACCAGCCCCGGCCCGGCCGCCGGGTTGTCGAGCACGAAGCTGCCGGCCAGCAGGCACCGGACGTCGACCTCGCCGTCCGGCCGCGCGAGCCGGACGAGCCTGCTCACGCTGTCCACGGGCACGCCGAACCGTAACACCGAAGTTTTTCGCCGGCCGGTGTCGAGAACGGACGGCCGGCTCCGACTGGGGGTCACCGGCGGCCGGAACAGGCTGCCACCACGGCAGGAGCACGAACGATGACCAAGGTGACCGCCCAGATGTCGGTGTCCCTCGACGGCTTCTACACCGGGCCGCGGGACCCGGGACACCCCAACGACGTGAACGGCCCCGAAGCGCCCGGGTTCTTCCGGGTCACCCGGTGGGCCGTCGACGCCATGGCCTGGCGGGAGCGGCAGGGCATCGCCGGCGGTGAGCAGTCCGTCGACTCCGAGATCGTCGCGGAGACGTTCGCGGCGGCCGGTGCCTACGTCATGGGCCGGCGCATGTTCGACGCCGGCGAGGTCCCCTGGGGTGACGAACCGCCGTTCCGGGCCCCGGTCTTCGTCGTCACCCACCGGCCCCGGGAGGTCCTCGAACGCCGGGGCGGCACGTCCTTCACCTTCGTCACCGACGGACCCGAACGGGCCGTCGAGCTGGCCCGCGAAGCCGCCGGCGGCAAGGATGTGGCGGTGGCCGGTGGCGGGGAGCTGCTGCGCCAGGTGCTGGCCGCCGGGCTGCTCGACCAGATCGAGCTGCACATCAGCCCGGTGCTGCTGGGTGACGGCCAGCGCCTGTTCGACTCGGGCCTCGGGCTCGGCGCCGACGACGGCATCGAGCTGGTCCCGGCCCGGGTCGTCGACGCGCCCGGGGTCACCCACATCCGCTACACCGTCGGCGGGCGGGCGAAGCTGGTGCTGGACGACCGGGGCGCCAGTGGCGACCTGGTCGCTCCGGCCGGGCAGTGAGAGAGGAACGACCCGTGAAGTACATGCTGCTGATCTACGGCAACGAGGAAGCCTTCACCTCGATCGGGGCGGAGGCGCTCGCCGAGGTCATCCGCGAGACCGACGCGCTCAACCGCGAGCTGTTCGAGTCGGGCGAGCTGATCGGCGCCTACGGCGTCGCCGACGAGGTGAACACCAAGATGGTCCGGGTCGCCGACGGGGCACCGGTGATCACCGACGGCCCCTACGCCGAGGCCAAGGAGTTCCTGGGCAGCTTCTCGATCGTCGACTGCGACAGCCTGGAACGGGCCCTGGAGATCGCGGCCCGCGCGCCGTCGGCGCGCTACTGGGGTGTCGAGGTCCGGCCGCTGATGGACGAGGCCGACGTCGCGCCGTGACCGGCTGGCAGGCCGTCCGGCGGCTGGTCCCGGAGGTCCTCGGTGCGCTCGTGCGCCGGTACGGCCTCTTCGACGCCTGCGAGGACGCCGTCCAGGAGGCGCTGGCGGAGGCCGCGGCCCAGTGGCCGGTGCGGGGGTGGCCGGACAACCCCCGGGCGTGGCTGGTGACGGTGGCGTCGCGGCGCCTGGCCGACCAGGTGCGCAGCGACGTCGCCCGCCGGCGGCGCGAGGAGGCGGACGCCCTCCGCACCCCGCCCGCCGGCGAGGTCGAAGCCGACGACGACACCCTGACGCTGCTGTTCCTCTGCTGCCACCCGGCGCTGACGGCGTCTTCGCAGATCGCGCTGACCCTGCGGGCCGTCGGCGGCCTGACGACCGCCGAAATCGCCCGCGCCTTCCTGGTGCCCGAGGCGACGATGGCGCAGCGCATCAGCCGGGCCAAGCACCGCATCAAGGCCGCGGGCGCCGCCTTCGAGCTGCCGCCGCCCGCCGAGCAGGCAGCGCGGCTCGGCGTCGTCCTCCAAGTGGTCTACCTCGTGTTCAACGAGGGCTACACGGCCACCTCGGGGACGCGGCTGGTGAAGGCCGAGCTGACGGCCGAGGCCGTCCGGCTGGCCCGCGAGCTGCACCGGCTCGTCCCCGGCGACGGCGAAGTGGCCGGGTTGCTGGCCCTGCTGGTGCTGACCGACGCCCGCCGCGGGGCCCGCACGGCCCCGGACGGGTCGCTGGTGCCGCTGAGCGAGCAGGACCGGACCCGGTGGGACGCCGAAGCGATCGCCGAGGGCGTGGCTCTGGTGACCGAGACGCTGCCGAGGGGCCCGATCGGCCCGTACCAGCTGCAGGCCGCCATCGCCGCCGTCCACGACGAGGCGCCCACCGCCGAAGCCACCGACTGGCCGCAGATCCTGGCGCTGTACACGGTTCTCGAGCGCGTGGCACCGAATCCGACGGTGACGCTCAACCGGGCGGTCGCGGTCGCCGAGGTCCGCGGACCCGCGGCCGGGCTGGCCGTGGTGGACGCGCTCTCGGCCGACGAGCGCATCTCGGCGTCCCACCACTGGGTATCGGTGCGGGCCCACTTGCTGGAGATGGCGGGCGACATCGACGCGGCACGCGCCGGCTACCGCGAGGCGGCCCGGCGCACCACCAGCGAACCCGAGAAGCGCCACCTCTTGACGCGAGCCGCCCGGCTGGCGTGACCGGTGCAACCCGCTGCCCGGGTCGTCCCGTCCAGGAAGCGACGAGATCGAGGAGGACTCCCATGCGAAGACTGGCCGCCGCGATCCTGCTCGTCCTGGGCGCCACCGCCTGTGGCCGCGGCGAGCAGCCATCCGGGGCTGGGGACGCGCTGTGCTCTCCGTCGTATGCGCCGAAAGAGCTTGTCGACAACGGGAACCGCACCACGGACGCCGACGCCATCAAGAAGGTCGCCGCGGCCGCGTGTTCCTTGCCGGCCCCGCCGCGAGACGTCGCCTGCACCCTCGAACTCGGGCCGACCTACGAACTCCGCTTCGTCGACGCCGGGGGCCGGACCACGACGCTCACCGCCGAGAGCTACGGCTGCCAGTTCGTCGAGGGGCTCGGTTCCCGCCGGTTCGACGCGAGGCCGCTCTGGGACGCCCTGATCGCGGCCGGTCTTCCCGCCCCGGACCGCCGCTGAGCCGCCGCCGGAGCGGTTCGCCCGGCGGCGGTCAGCGGCACCCGCGTCGGAAGCGTCAGATCCCGCAGGAGGACGCCGACCAGAAGCGGGTCGAGCGGTGCGCCACGTGGGTGTGGTCGCTGTGGCCCGGGTAGCCCGGCCCGAGGATCTCGCTGAACCCGTGGTTGCGGGCCTGCAGCGCCAGCCCGCAGAAGCCCTGCGCGCCCGCGCCGAGGTCGACCGCGTCCCCGTACAGGTGGCGGCTGGCGGCCGCGCCGCCGACCGCGTTGTTGCACGCGACGCTGCGGAACCCGCCGTTCACCACGATCGGGCGGTCGCCCATCGCGTGCCGCATCGCCTGCAGCTTCCACATCGACACCAGCGCGTTCGCCTTCGCGGTCGCCGCCGGGACGTTACCGCCCGCCCAGTCCGAGTTGCACCGGTTCAGCTCGGCGTAGGTGAAGTTGACGGGCGTGCAGTCGTCGTCCTGCAGCTGGTAGATCTTGCCGAACGTCGCGGGCCCGGCGATGCCGTCCGCGCCGAGGCCGTATGCCTGCTGGAACCGGGTGACCGCGGCCTTGGTCCCGGGCCCGAACTGGCCGTCGATCGCCAGGACACCGCCGTAACCCGGATACCCGGCGACCCGGATCTGCAGCTGCCGGACGTCGTCGCCGGACGCGCCCTGCGCCAGGGTGCGTCCCCAGGTGTAGCAGGCGTCGGTGACCGACCTGGCCGTCACCGGATCGGGATCGGCGGACGCCGGGGCGGCCACCGCCGAGGCGGCTCCGGCGACGAGGGCGAGCAGGGGCAGCAGAAGACGAACGCGCATGACAGGAACACCTTTCGAACGGGGAAGGTGAGACCCGCAGCCGGTCTGCGATTCACTGCCCAGCACGGTAGGACGTTCCCGGGCACCGCACTGTGGGGCGTTCGCACCACACGCGCTACCCGGCTCGGACGGCCGAGAGGCTGCGGGCGGTGTCGGCCACGGTCTCCTCGACCGGGCGCGAACGCCACCCCAGCACGCTCCGCGCCTTGTCCGTCCGGATCACCGGTACGCGCCCGAGACGGGCAGCCGCTTCCCGCATGGCCGGGTCGGTCTCGGCGGCGGCCCGCACCTGCTCCGCGGTCAGCTCCGTCGTGGTCACGTCGTAGCCGCTCGCGGCCAGGATCCGCGCCATACCGAGGAAACTGATCGCCTCGCCCGCCGCGGCCAGGAACCGCTCCCCCGCCGCACGCGGGTGGGTCATGGCCCGCACGTGCAGGTCGGCGGCGTCGCGGACGTCGACCACCCCGAAGTACAGCGGGGGCACCACGGGCATCGTCCCGTCGAGCATCCCGCGCACCAGCGCGACCGACGACGACACGCGCCCGCCGAGGACCGGGCCGAAGATGCCGGCCGGGTTGACCACCGTCAGCTCCGGGCCGCCGGCGGCCTGCTCCCACGCCGCGCGCTCGGCGATCACCTTCGACCGGACGTAGGCGCTGTTGGGGTCGGCCGGGTCGGTCCAGTCGGCCTCGGTGTACTCGTCCCGGGGAACCGCGCCGTAGCCCACCGCGGCGAACGACGACGTCAGCACGACCCGCCGCACCCCGGCCTCCCGGGCGGCGGCCAGGACGCGGACGGCGCCGTCACGCGCCGGGCGGATCACCTCGTCGTCGTCCTCGGGGGCGGCGGGCGGGAACGGCGAGGCGACGTGCAGCACGTAGTCGACGCCTTCGGTCGCCTCGGCCCAGCCGTCGTCGGCGCCGAGGTCCGCGGCCACCACCTCGACGTCGTCGGGCACGACGGCGGCCGCCCGGCCGGGGTCACGGACGGTGGTGCGGACCCGGTGCCCGTCGGCCAGCAGCCGCAGGACGGTGTGGCCGCCGAGGTAGCCGGTACCCCCGGTGACCAGGACGAGCGATCGGTTGTCGGTCATGCGCAAGAGTCCTTCGTCAGAATCGGTCGATGAGGGCGAGCAGGCGCGGGACGAGCCGCCGCGCCGCGTCGGTGTCGCCGCGGTCGCGGGCGTCCCAGAGCCGCGCCTTCAGGCGCAGGTAGTCCAGCCGCAGCCGCAACCGCTCGATCTCGGCCTCGAGCCGGTCGGCTTGCCCGTCGAACAGCTCACGCTGCTCGGCGGCGGCCGCGTCGCCGCGGGCGAGGAGGCCGAGGTAGCGGCGCAGGTCCTCCACCCGCAGCCCGGCCGAGCGCAGGCACCCCAGCGAGTCGAGGACGTCCATCGTCGCGGCGTCGTACCGCCGGTGCCCGCTGCTCGGGTCCCGCGGTACCGGCCCGACCAGGCCGATCTGCTCGTAGTAGCGCAGCGTCGGCTCGCTCAGCCCGCAGCGCCGGGACGCCTCGAGGATGGTCAGCCGGACCTGGTCGCCCGCGATTCCTGTCGCCATGGGACCAGCATGCGGACCTTCAAGTACTTGAAGTCAAGCCCCCGGTCCGCCGCAGCTGGACGTCGATCAGCTCGACGGCCTCCGCTCCGGTCCGGTGCCCGAGCAGGACCGCGTCGGCCAGGCCGGTCGTCAGCGCCAGGAGCAGGTCGGCTTCGCGGGCGGCGTCGACGCCGGTCAAGCCGTGCTCAGCCGCCACCAGGGCGGCGAGCGCCTCGCGCAGCTGCTCGTACCCGGTGCGGAACCACGCCGCGATCTCGTCGTCCTTGAACGCGCGCCAGACGAACGCGTTGGCCACCAACGCTTCCCGCCGGCTCTCCTCGTCGAGGGGCAGCAGCGCCACCAGGACCGTCCGCAGGTCCGGCGGCGCGTCCGCGGTCCCGGCCGCGACCTGGCGCTCGACCTGGTCGCGCAGCGTCCGGACCGCGTAGCGCAGCATCGCGTCCTTGTTCGGGAAGTAGTGCTGCACCTGGCCCTTCGAGATCCCCGCGGCCGCCGCGACCTGGCCCAGGCTGACCGCCTCGAGGCCCTCGTCGGCGGCGATGCGGCGCAGCGTCTCCGCGATCCGCCGCCGGCGCTCTTCGTGATCGACGACCTTCGGCACCCGGGCCCCTTTCCCAATACGGTCGGCTTGCGAACCCGCCCACGAGGTCTTTACAATTCGATCGTATCGCAAAACGAGGGGGCGCGATGAAGCAGAGTGGGTTCACCTCCGTGCGGGCCGAACGGGAGTACGACGCGGTGTACGAGCGCGGGCTGGCCGCGCTGCCCGCCCCGGCCGCCCAGCACGACGTCGAGACGTCCTTCGGGACCGCGCGGGTCTACCGGTTCGGCTCGGGGCCGGCGGTCCCCGCGGTGCTGCTGCCGGGACGGGCCGGCACCGCCGTCATGTGGGCGCCGAACGTCCCGGCGTGGTCGCGCCGCGGTCCGGTCTACGCGCTCGACCTGATCGGCGAGCCGGGCCGGAGCACCCAGACCGCGCCGATCCGCGACAGCGCCGGCCAGGCCGCCTGGCTCAGCGAGGTCCTCGACGCGCTCGGCCACGGGACCGTGCACCTCGTCGGCTACTCCTTCGGCGGCTGGCTCGCCGCCAACCACGCCGCTCGCTCGGGGCACCGGCTCGCGTCGCTGACCTTGATCGACCCGGTCCGCACCTTCGGCGAACTCCCGGTTCCCCTGCTCCTGCGCACGACCCTCGCGCTCGTGCCCGGCCTCAGCCACTGGGGACGCCCGGCCTTCATCCGCTGGATCTCCGGCGGCGCCGACGTCGCCCCGGACGACCCGGTCGCCGCGGTCATCGAGGCCGGCATGCGCACCTACCGGATCGCCTTGCCCACCCCGGAACTGCTGACCGACGACCAG
The DNA here is from genome assembly GCF_044759945.1 of Amycolatopsis sp. NPDC098790. Lineage (NCBI taxonomy): Bacteria > Bacillati > Actinomycetota > Actinomycetes > Pseudonocardiales > Pseudonocardiaceae > Amycolatopsis > Amycolatopsis sp. NPDC098790. Next base: position 655,555 of record NZ_JBIWAI010000006.1, on the reverse strand, counting down.
CTCCGGTCGATCGGGATCCCCGTCCTCGCGCTGATCGCCGGTCGCAGCGTGATCCACGACGCCGCCAAGGCGGGCGCCCGCGCCCGCGCGCTGCTGCCGGACACGCGCGTCGAAGTCTGGCCCGACGCGACCCACGCCATCGCCGGCGAAGCCGCCGACGCGGTCAACGACCGGGTACTGGCGTTCCTCGCCGAAACGGAAGCGCGGACATGAGCCGGCCCCTGTTCGCACTCTTGATCTGGGACGTCGGACTGCCGCTGGTCGCCTACTACGGCCTCCGGCTCTCCGGGCAAAGCGAGCAGGTGTCCTTGCTGGCCGGCGCCGGGTTCGCCGCCGCGCGGCTGGTGTTCGTCGCGGTGCGGCGGCGGTCGTTCGACGGGTTCGCCGCCCTGCTCGCCGCGATTCTGGCGCTTTCTTTGGTGACCGGCGACGCGAAATTCCTCCTGGTGAAGGAGTCCTTCGGCACCGGAGCCGCCGCGCTCGTCGTGCTCGCCGCCTGTTTCACCCGGACGCCCCTGCTCCTGACCGCCGTGCGGGCGGGAGCGGGTGAGGCCCGGCGCGCCCGGATCGACCGGCTCTGCGCCGAGTCACCCGGCTTCGCCGCGTCCTTCCGGTTCATGTCGGTCGTCTGGGGTCTCGGGCTGCTGGCCGAGGCGCTGCTCCGGATTCCGTTGGTGTACCTGGTGTCCCCGGACGTCATGACGGCGCTCAGCACGGTCCTGCTCGTCGCGACGGTCACGGCGCTGTCGCTGTGGACCGTCGGCTACGCCAACCGCGCCCAGCGACGGTATACAGAGGTGTGAGTGCAACGCTGCCCGAGCGGGTCCTGCGCTGGGTGACCGACGCGGTGGGCGGCGACGTCCGAGTGGCCGCCGGCTTGCGCGAGGGAGCCAATCCGTGGTTGCTGGAGGTCGAGCCGGCCGGGTCCGTCGAGACGGCCGTCCTGCGGCTCGGCGACCCCACCGATCCCGAGCACGGCCGGCGGTTCGCCACCGAAATCGCGGCTCTGCGGGTCGCCGGTGACCACCAGCTGCCCGCGGCCCGGCTGATCGCGGCGGATCCCGACGGTTCCGCAGCGGGCGCTCTGGCGGTGCTGACCACGGTCCTGCCCGGGCACAGCCGGATCCCGGCGGTCGCCTCTCCTGCGCGGTTGCGCGGGCTGGGAGCCGTGGCGGCCGCGCTGCAGTCGGTCCCGCTGGCGCCCGGGCCCGCGCTGCCGCTGCGGACCCGCTCGATAGCGGACGTGGACTTCGCGGCCCGGCGCCGGGAAAAGGGCACGACCGCGCTGCTGACGGCCGCGGAGGAATGTCTGAACCAGCTGCCGGTGCCCGGTGGCCCGACGGTTTTCGTGCACGGCGACCTGTGGTTCGGGAACACGCTGTGGTCCGGCGACCGCTGCACCGGCCTGGTCGACTGGGACTGCGCCGGCGCCGGCTCGCCGGGCATCGACCTCGGCGCGGCCCGCTTCGACGCGGCCCTGATGTTCGGGCCGCCGGCCGCCGAGCAGGTGCTGGAGGGCTGGCAGCAAGCCGCCGGCCGGCGCGCGGAGGAGGTCGCGTACTGGGACGTCGTGGCGGCGTCGGGGACGTTGGCGGACATGGCGTTCTGCGTCCCGGCACTGCACGACCAGGGCCGGACCGACCTCGACGCCGGCCTCCTCGGCCACCGGCGGGACGCGTTCCTCGGCGCCGCCCTGAGCCGGCTGGGACGGTCAGCCGGCTGAGGCGCGCCTGATGTCTTCGAGGTGGTGCGTGACCTCGTGGGCGGCATGGCGGACCAGCCACCGGGCCGTGCGGTGCTCGCCGGGCAAGCGGGTCACGACGCGTTCGCTGTCCGCCGGGGTCAGCCGCTCGATCTCGTCCCCGAGCCCGGCGGCGCCGGCCGCGAGCTCGTCCCGCACTCCTTCGGGGAACGGTCGTTGTAGCGGAACCGCCGTGCGCGCAGATCGTTGAGCAACGGCTCGAGCACGGGCCGGTCCTCGGTGCGGGCGCGGTGCACCCGGATCGTGTACGTGACGCAGACGTCCCGCAGGTGGACGAGGCACTCCAGCGCCGACCAGCGTCCCGGCGCGGGCCGCCGCCGGAGGTCCTGCCGGGACGCGGCCCCGGACCAAGGCACCCACCGCACCGGGCAGCGACCCGACGATCGCTTTGCGCCGGCAGGGCTGCTGGGTCAGGAGCCGGACAGCGGCTGGCTGAACCGGATGCTGTTGCCGAACGGGTCACGCAGGCCGCAGTCGATCCCGTACGGGCGTTCGGTCGGCTCGTCGGTGAACTCGACGCCCTTGGCCAGCAGCGTCTCGTACGTCTTGCGGCAGTCGTCGCTGGTGAAGAACAGCGAACCGGCCATCGCGCCCTTCGTCAGCAGGTCGCGGACCTGGTTCGCCGTGGCCTCGTCCATCCGCGGCGGGCCGGGCTTCTCCAGCAGGATCTCGCGGTCCGGCTGCCCGGGCACGTTGACCGTCAGCCACCGCATGAAGCCGAGGTCGGCGTCGGTGTGGACCTCCAGGCCGAGCTTGCCGACGTAGAAGTCGAGCGCCTCGTCCTGGTCGAGCACGAAGATCTGGGAAATCGTGATTGCGTTGAGCATGGCGGCGACGCTAACGCACGAGCGCGCCGGGACGCTTATCCGAAACGATCAGGTCCGCGGCCGCATCCACGCCATGGCGAAGCAGGTCGGCACGCCGGCCAGCGGGCCACGCCGCCGGTAGGCCGTCGGCGACTCGCCGACGACGTCCCGGAAGGTCCGGCTGAACGTCCCGAGGCTGGTGAAGCCGACCTCCACGCAGATGTCGGTGACGCTCCGGTCGCCCGAGCGCAGCAGGAACATGGCGCGTTCCACCCGGCGGCGTTGCAGGTAGCGGTGCGGGGTCTCGCCGAAGGTGGCCCGGAAGGTCCGGCTGAAGTGCGGCACCGAGACGTGCGCGACCCGCGCCAGCGCGGCCACGTCCAGCGGCTTGGCGTAGTCGCGGTCCATGGTGTCGCGGGCACGCAGCAGGCGGCGGTTGGTCTCCTCCCCGGCACGGCTCACGTCCCGATCACACCACACCGCGGCCGTCCCGGTCGGACATTCCCCCGGGAAACCGTCATTCCGGTTCCGGTCGCTTGCTTCTGTTCCTGCGCTGGGAGAATCTTCGACGATGCGGCGTGTGGTGGTGCCCGTGCTCGCGGGTGTGGTGATCGCGGCGTGCGCGTCGGTCGCGCTGGTGCTGAGCACCGGGGACCGGCTGACGTCGTCGTTCGGCAGTCGGTTCCTGACCTACGACTCGACCCAGCAGCTGACCGGCGGCTCCGGCAGCCTGTGGCTCGTCGCCGGCACCGTGGTGCTGCCCGGGATCGGGTTCTCGCTGGCCTACCGGACGGCCCCCGCGCGCTGGCGGCCGGCGGTCGCGTCGGTCTGCCTGGGGCTCTTCGCACTGGACCTCGTGTTCCTGCTGAGCGCGGTCCTGTGGTTCGCCGGTACCGGCCACAGCGCCGACCAGCTGTTCGGGATGTCCGGCGACGCGAGCGGCAGCGGGTCGATCGTGTTCGTGCTTGTCATGGTGATCATGACCAGCGCCCCGCTGATCATGGTGTGGCTGAGCGCGGGCTCGGACTTCGACGCCCGCAGCGGCGAGTACTTCGCGACCGGGTCGGCGCGGGTGAGCGTCACCGGCATCGGCGTCCGGCTGCACGCCTGGTTCCTCTTCGCGCTGTCGGTGCTGTGGCTGCTGGTGCTCGTCCCGGTGGCCGTGGCCGCCGGCTCGTTCGGCGCGGACTCCGCCGACCCCCACGCCCGTCCGTGGGGCAGCGGCCACAGCGGCGAGGTCGGCAGCGGGCTGTCCGGGATTTCGCTGCTGTTCGGCCTGACCGCCGGGCTCGCGCTGTCGACGCTGCTGGGCAAGCTCCTCCACCGCGGACCGTGGCGAGCGCGCGCGGCCCGCCGCCCGCCGCACGAGCCCGGCCGCGGGCGGCGGCTGGTGGTTTCGCTGCGGCACTGGCCGATCACGCTCGCCACGGCGATCGCCTTCGTCGGGACAGCCGCGTGGCTCACCAGCGAGGACCGGTTCTCCGACACCACCGGGATCGCCGTCTACGCGGCGACGATCGTCGTCCTCTCCGGCTCGCTCACCGCACTCGGGATCTGGTGGCAGGGGATGACGTGGCGCGTCCGCGACCCCCGCCGGCCCCGGCAGCGCACGCTGCGGCAAGCCCTGGGGAGAGCCGGCTGACGGGGCCTCCGGACGCCAACCCGTGTGTCACGGCGCCGATCACGGGTATCCGGCCCCCGAAGACCGACGAGGAAAGCGGGGTCCGATGCCGACCAAGTACGCGCACGCGACCGGCCAGCAGGTCGAAACCCGGGTGCTGGACGTCGAGGACGATCTGGCCGAGCTGTCCTGGGTTCGCCGGTGGGCCCGCTCCGCGCTGAGCGACCTGTCCGAAGCGGACCTGACCGACACGATCATGGTGCTGGACGAGCTCGTGTCGAACGCGCTGCGGCACGGAACCCCGCCCCGGCAGGTGCGGTTGCTGCGCCGGACCGGCTGGCTGCGCATCGAAGTGGACGACTCGTGCCGCGATCCGGCGTGCCCGCGCCCGCCGTCGGAAACCGGCGGGCGGGGCCTCGCGCTGGTCGAGCACTGCACCATCGCCTGGGGGCAGGACCAGCGGCCGGCCGGGAAGACGGTCTGGGCCGAGATCGTCCCCACCGCCCGGCCGTCCGGATGAGAACGCCTGTTTGACCGGCGGGACGGGCGGGTAACTCCGCGCTCGACACGAGCCGCCACCCGCTCCGGGGTGGCGGCTCCCCCGGAAAAGGAGCTCCCCCACCGTGATCGTCCTCGGCGTCATCCTGATCATCATCGGCTTCCTCATCGGCATCCCGGTGCTCTACACGATCGGCACCGTGCTCGCCGTCGCGGGCGTCGTCCTCGCGATCCTCGGCGGAACCGGCCGCAAGATCGGCGGCCGCGCACACTGGTACTGAGCCGGGTGCGGGGCCGGGACCCCCGGGTTCCGGCCCCTCGCAAACGGCTCAGCGGCGCGTGGTCCGGACGTCGTCCAGGCAGGTCGAGCTGACCGTGATGTCGCGGTACGGATACCCTTCGCGCTCCAGCAGGTCCATCGCCCGCAGTTCGGCGTCCTCGTGCGCCCGCTGCTCGGCGCCTTCGCCCGCGGCGACGTCGATCCGGACGCGGAAGCTGAACCCGCCCAGGTGCCGGCTGTAGGTCAGCTTTCCCGTTTCACCGAACGACAAGTCGGCCAGGTCACCGTCGCTCGCGTTGGCCAGGAGCTTCTCGCGGACGGCACCGGCGGGCCGGTCGAACTTGCCACGGACGAGAACGCGGTAGGTCGGCATGGGCGTCAGGATAGTGACGCCGGTTCCGCGGACGAACCCGTTTTTTCGCGGGGCACCGACGAAAGTCGCAGCGGAGCCTGGTCAACCGGGCCGGGATGAACCAGTATCCCTCGGGTGCCCGACTTCAGAGGTTTCACCCTGATCGCCCGAATCGGCCTGACCTGCTACGCCTTCGTGCACCTGGTCGTCGCGTGGCTGGCGGCGCAGGTGGCCCTCGGCGACAACGAGAAGGCCGACAAGGCGGGCGCCCTGCAGATCGTCGCCGCGGGCGGCGGCGCGTGGCTGCTCTGGCTGATCGCCGCCGGCACCGGCCTGCTCGCGCTGTGGCAGCTCACCGAGGCGATCACGGGCCACCGGCACGCGGCACCCCGCCGGCGGTGGGTGCGGCGGGCGACCAGCGGGGTCGAGGTCGTCCTGTACGGCCTCGTCGCCTACAGCGCCGGCAAGATCGCGACCGGCGGCTCCGGCAAAGCGGGTTCGGTGGTGGCCACGGTCCTGGCCCAGCCCTGGGGAGCCGCCGCGGTGATCACGGCCGGCGGCGCCGTGATCGCGGTCGCGGGCTTCCTCGCCTACCGCGGGATCAAGAAGAAGTTCGTCCACGACCTCGACTTCGGCGGGACGTCCCGGACGATCCGGCGGTCGACCGAGCGGCTGGGGCAGGTGGGCTGGTGCGCCATGGCGGTCACCTACGGCACCGTGGGCGCGATGTTCATCGTCGCCGCCGTCGACTACGACCCCGCCAAAGCCGGCGGCCTGGACCCCGCGCTCAAGACGCTCGCGGTCCAGCCCTACGGACAGGCCCTGCTGCTGGCGCTGGCCGCCGGCATCGCCGTCTTCGGCGTGTTCGCGTTGCTCGAAAGCCGGTACCGCAAGATCTGAGGGCTCGTCAGGACAGGTGCGCCGACAGCAGCCAGGCGGGTACCGACTTGCGGCCGTTGCCCTCGTCCCGGACGTCACGGCCGGCGAAGCCCGCGAAGTCGGGGAAGTCCTCGGGGACGTCGGCGTGGATGCGGGCCGGCCGGATCTCGTCGATCGTCCAGTACGCGCCCACCACCTCCCGCAGTTCCGCCGCCGAGACCGGGTTGACCTTCCCCGACGGCACGGTCGCGCTGTCGAAGACCAGCACGAAGTAGGACGCGCCGGGCGCCGCGGCGCGCACGATCGATTCCTGGTACCCCCGGCGCAGCCCGACCGGGATCGAGTGGAACAGGGTGCTGTCGACGACGGTGCCGAACCGGCCGTCGTAGCCGGTGAACGTACTGATGTCGGCGACCGCGAAGCCGGCGTTGCCCAAGCCGCGGCGGGCGGCTTCCGCACGCGCGAGCTCGATCGCGGCGGGCGACCGGTCCAGCCCCACGGTCGTGAAACCCTGCTCGGCGAGGTGGAGCGCCGTCGCGCCTTCACCACAGCCGGCGTCGAGGACCTCGCCGTGGACCACGCCCGCGTCGATGAGCGCGGCGATCTCGGGTTGCGGTTCGCCGATGCTCCACGGCGGCCGCAGGCCCGGCCCCATCTCGGGAGCCTGGCCACGGTAGGCGGATTCGAACAACGCGTCGCTCGATGAGCTCGTCATGCACCCCAGAGTGTCAACCAGGTTGATATATGTCAACATGGTTGACATGGACGGTCTCCGGGACGAGCCCCTCGGCTACCTGCTGCACCGGGTCACCGCGGCCTTGCGCGCCGAGGTCGCCGCCACCGTGCTGGGGCCGGCGGAGCTGGCGGCACCCGAGTACCTCTGCCTACGGATGCTGTCGCAGGCGCCGAAGTCCAACGCCCAGCTGGCCCGCGAGGCCCAGGTGTCGCCCCAGGCGATGAACAAGGTGGTTCGCGAGCTGCAGGACCGCGGCCTGGTGACGCGGCCGGCCACGGTGTCGTCCGGCAGGTCCTTGCCGGCCACGTTGACGCGCGAAGGCGCGACCCTGCTCGCGCGCCTCGACCCCGAGGTGGCCGAGGCCGAGGACCGGGTCCTGGCCAAGCTCGGCGAGCGGGATCGGCGCGAGCTCCGGAGGCTCCTCGTCGCCGCCGGCCAGGTGGTGTCCCGGCGGCCGGAACACCACCCGTGACGCGAACACGGCCCGGTCACGGTCACGCCGGGGAAGGCACGGGGTCCGCGGTCTCCGGCTCGGCCGGGCTCTCCCCACCGGCATCGGCGTCGGGGTCGGTGTCGCCGCCGAACCGCTCACGCAGTTCCTCGACGACGTCGACGATCCGGCCCAGCTGGTCCAGCACCGCCCGGTGGGTGGCCCGGATGGCGGCGGCTTCGTCCTCCGCGCGGGAAATGACGAGCTGGGCGTCCCGCTGCGCGGCGCGGTCGGTCTCCGCGGCGGCGCTTTCCGCCTCGGCGACGGTTTTCTCCGCGGCCGCCAGCAGTGCCTCACTCTCCTTGCGCGCCTGGTCCTTGATCTCCGCGGCCTCGGTTTTCGCGACCTGGAGGATCTTTTCGATCCGCTTGCCCAGCCCGGCGGCACCGTCCGGTTCCGGCGCCCGCGGGGCGGGCACCTGCGCCTTGGCCAGCCTGCGCTCCGCGACCCGCCGCGCTTTCTCGTGCCGGTCCACCCGCTTCTCCGCGATCCGCACGTACTCGTCCACCTGACGGCGGTCGTAACCCCGCAGGACCATCGGGAACCGGACGTCGGGCTCCGGCGCTGCCTCGGGTTCGGAAACCGTGTTCTCCATGCCCCGAGTGTCGGCAAGTTCGCGATGACCGGCAATCCGAAAACACCGATCGGTGCGCCAAGAGCACTTTCGGTGGAATCATTCGTTCTGCCCGGCGGAAAAGGGCGAAGAGACCCGCATTCACCCGATGGTGACGTTTTATTTCCCGCTCTCCTGGCCGGGCTCGGTCCGGGACGCCGACTCATCAGCCAATCCGGCTACCCACGCGGCCCGGTCGGCGTCGCGGCGTTCGGTGTAGGCGCGGAAAGCGTCCGGATCGACGATTGCCGACACCCGCACCACGATCTCGCCGAGGTGCCCGGCGAACATCAGCTGCCCGGCCGGGCCGCCGGTGACCTGGGTGAGGCCCAGCAGCCCCGCCCACGCCCGCGCCAGGCCGGCCGGATCGCCGCCCCCTCGTCGGCCTCGCCGCTCACCATGACGTGCGGCCGGAGGTACGACGTCGGCCCGAGCTGCGTGCTGACCTGCATCGGGGCCAGCTTCCACCGCAGCGGCGCCAGGTCCCGCCCGAGCGCGTTCAACCCGGCGGTCACGGCTTCGTCGAGCACGAGCTCCAGCGAGAACGAGGTCGGAGACGTCATGGGCTTCCCTTCGGACCGGCGCGGCCGCTTCCGACGGTAGCCCTGGCACCCCCGTGGTGCCAGGGCCCGATCAGCCGGCGCCTACGACGAGAACGACCAGAGCTGGCAGGTGTTGTTCAGCCACATCCACATCTGTGTCTTCGTGCCGTTGGCCGTGCCGCAGTTCTGGTCGTCGAGGACCATGCCGCTGTTCTCCACCACCAGCTCGTAGCGGCCGTTGCCGGCGGGGATCACCGCCCACTGCTGGCACTTGTTGCCGAGCGACTGCCAGAGATCCGTGGCGGTGCCGAGCGCCAGGCCGCAGTTGACCGCGTCGAGCACCTTGCCCGAGTTGACGTTGGTGATGGTCCACTTGTTCGCACCGACGTTCGTGAAGCGCCACTGCTGGCAGGCGTTGTTCAGGTTCTGCCACACCTGGACCGCGGTGCCGTTGGCGGTGCCGCAGTTCGCCGCGTCGAGCACCTTGCCCGCCGCCAGGTTCGTCAGGCGGTAGGCCGCGCCGTCGACCGGGAACGTGACGCTCTTGGCGTAGCCCACCGAGACGATGTTCGCCTGCACCGAGTTCTCCGTGGCGTCCGACGGGTAACCCGAGGTCATCACGCCTTCGAAGAACGAGCCGACCGAGCCGTTGCTGTTGTCGCCGCCGATGCCGAGGATGATGGCGCCCTGCTTGGTCATCGGCTGGTAGCCGCCCTGCGTCGGCAGGGATCCGTTCCACCGGGTCGAGAGGCCGCCGGACTGGGCGTTGCCGTCCTTGATCGCGTACGTCGAGGTGCCGTTGTTCTTGGTCACCGCCGTGACGAACGCGCTGCTGCGACCGGTGTTCGCGGTGTTCGAGCCGTTCCCGCCGGCGAACAGGCCGTTCTCCAGGTCGGCCATCACCTTCGGGGCCGAGCCGCTGCACGGGGAGAACCAGCACAGGGTGCCGAAGTAGATGGCGTCCATGTCACCGTTGCCGGTGTCGTTGTTGCTGGTTTCGGCGTTGCCGTAGTCGAAGCAGCAGCGGTCGTTGAAGTGGGTGCCCTCGGTGACCATGTACATGCCCTCGGGTGCGCTGCCGGTGGCGACGCCGTTGGTGTTGTTGTTGCGGTAGCCGTTGCCGGCCGAGATGTAGACGCCGTACACCTTGTGGCCGCCCGCGGTCACCGGCAGGGCCGCGGCGTTCGCGCCCTGGTCGGCGGTGGGGTTGGCGCCGCCGCCGGGTGCGATGGTCAGGTCGTTGTGGCGCGAGGTCTGGTCGTAGATCCGCACGATCGTGCAGTACGTGCCCGAGCAGAACGAGTCCTGCGTCGCGGCGTTCGCGTAGCCGCCGGCGCTGAGCACGCCGATGTTGGCGGTGGCGCCGTCGGACCAGCGGCGCACCTGGTAGAGCGACCCGCCGTAGGAGCCGAACAGCGCGCGGGTGGTGCTGTGCGCGGCGACGCAGGGCGTGCCACCGGAGGCGTAGATGTCGCACGGCCCGGTGCCGGCAGCCGTCGCCGTACCCGTCGCGACGGTCAGCGCCGCGCCGGTGAGCAGAGCGGCGGCTCCGGCCGCGAGCACCTTTCGCCAGCGGCTGCGGAGAAACCGGAAACCCCTTGCCGTGACGTTCGCGTGAGTGTTCATGCACCGCCTCCTTGCGAGCAGACCACCGGAAAACACAGACAGCACGATAACGGCCCCGGACAGTGGCGACAAGGAGTTCTTGTTATCGCTAACAGTCCATGTTCAGGCGATGAGCCCGACGATCCGGGCTGAACATCCCGTAGAACTGGGCAAACGTGAGGCCGGCTCCGAGCGCGCGAGCAGGTAAATCGCCGTCGAATGTTCGCGCTAACACCACCGGCGGCCGATGCCTCCCCGACTCCGCACCGGCCCCCGGACGCCCGATGGACGAATCGATCTGCCGCAAAATGGCGGAGCCTTCTCCTGCCTTTTGGCGTTAACGTCGACTGACACCGAACGATCGCGGGACAAGGAGGTCACCGTGGCCGGAAAGTTCGAGGTCTACCAGGACAAGGCCGGTAAGTACCGCTTCCGCCTCAAAGCCGGCAACGGCGAAGTGGTCGCCACCGGCGAAGCCTACGAAAGCAAGTCGAGCGCCCAGGCCGGCTGCGAAGCCGTGCAACGAGCCGCCGCGGGGGCGTCGATCGTCGAAGCGGATTCCTGATCCGGCACCGAAGCCGCGAAGGAGATCGAACCGGACGGCGGGACTCGCCGAACGAGCCCCGCCGGCCGGTGGTCAGCCGATCGGTTCGATCCAGATGGTGCGGAACCTCGGGTTCTCGCCGGCATCGCCGTGGTCCTGCAGCCGGATCGCGCCGAGCCCGGCACCCTCCGGGTCACCGCCCCCGGTCGAGCCGGTGATGGCGACGTCGTTGTGGACGGTCACGCCGTTCCAGACGACGGTCACCCGGGCGTTGTCGGTCTTGGCCCCGGCGCTGTCGAACCGCGCCGCGCGGAACGTGATGTCGTAGGTCTGCCACGTCAGCGGCGCGGTGGCGGCGTTGACGTCCGGCGCCTTCTGCGAGTAGATCGCGCCGGCTTCGTCGTTGGCGGGACTGGTGTCGCCGTAGGAGTCGAGCACCTGCAGCTCGTACCGGTCCTGCAGGTAGACGCCGCTGTTCCCGCGTGCCTGCCCGGTCACCTCCGGCGGGTAGTTCGGCTCGTACCACTCGACGTGCAGCTTGAAGTCGCCGAACTTCTGCCGCGTCCGGATGTCGCCACCCAGGGCCTCCATCGAGCCGCCGGCGACCGGCCACGGGGCCGCGCCCCCGGAACGCAGTTCCCAGGCGTCCATTGTGGACCCGGTGAACAGCTGGACGCGGGTGGCCGCGGTGACGGTGATGTTGTCGAGGTTGACGTTGCCGGCGTCGCCGCTGTCGAACCGGTAGGAGATCGAGTTCGCGCCTGCGGCGAGCGGCAGCGCTTCGGGTTGCAGCGCCCAGCTGTCCCACGTGGTCGTGCTGGCCAGCCGCGTCTGCCGGACCTTGTTGCCGTTGACGTAGACGCTCACCGACTTGGTGCCGGCGCTGGGGTTCGGGCCGTTCGAGTACCGCAGGCCGACGTTGTAGGACCCGGCCGCCGGCACGTTCACCGCGAACGTCGTGGCGGCGCCGGCGTTCCAGTACCCGTCGACGAACCCGGTGGCCTGGTAACCCGCGTGGTCGGTGTTGACGCTCGCGCCGCCGGTCAGGGTCGCCCGCTCCGCTTCGTAGGTCACGCTCGCCGGCGCTCCGCCCGGGATCGAGTTCAGGGTGTACCACGCTTCCGTGCTCCACAACGCGGCACCGGATTCCGACGTGAACGGCCGCGGCGACCGCACGTGCACGATCCGGCCGGCCTGGAGGCCGGCGATCTGCAGGGTGACCTTCTTGCGGTCGGCCGAAACCGTCGCGCCGGTCACGGAAAGCGCCTGTTCGTCCACTTTGGGGCCGCCGTAAGCGGCGGTCGGCACGTACCGCCATTGGGAGGCCTGGTACTTCCCGCTCAGGTTCTGCACGGTCGCGGCGGACAACGGCTGCGTGTACTCGATTTCGAAGCCGCCCGCGACAGCTCGCATGGCGAGGGTGTCGAAAGCGTTGGTGCCGTTGGGAGTCAGCTTCTGCAGGCCGTAGGCGAGCTTGCCCGGCTGGCCCCAGTTGCCGCCGCCGTCGATGCCGCCGGTGTAGATGGCGCCGTCGGGGCCGAGGCTGATCCGGCTCACGCCGGACTCGAGGCCCTGGGTCATCCGGAACACCGCGCCCTGGTACTCGCCGTTGACCTTCTCCAGGTAGACCCGCTGCAGGCCGCCGTAGGTCACGTCGCCGTAGACGAGCTGGCCGGCGAAGGTGCCCTGGGTCAGCTGGACCGGGTTGCTGGGCGAGTTGGCGATTTCGTTGTGCGGCAACCACACCACCGGCGCGGTCACCGGCTGCGCGTCGAACGGGCCCGCCGGGTTCGTGTAGTGGTTGAAGAACCGGTTCTGCTTGACGCGCACCAGCTTGTTCGCGGGCAGCCAGCCGCCCTGGTTGTCGGTCACGAAGATGTCGCCTTCGGGACCCCAGCCGATGCCGTGCGGGGTGCGCAGGCCGCCGGCGATGGTGGAGACGGCGCCGGTGTTCTTGTCGACCTTGATGGTGACACCGCGGCCCGGCGCGGGCTGCGGGTTGGTGGTCGCACCGCCCTGGTCGATCGCCACCGACAGGTTGACGTAGAAGAACCCGTCCTTGTACAGCAGGCCGAACGCGAACTCGTGGAAGTTGCCGCCGAACGGCCACGTCGCCACCGTGCGGTAGACGTCGGTCACGCCGTCGCCGGTGGTGTCGGTCAGTTCGACGAGCCGCGTCTTCTCCGACACGTACAGCTTTCCGTCGACGTACTTGATGCCCATCGGTTCTTTGAGGCCACTGGCGATCCGCTGCGTCTGCACCCGCGACGGATCCGTGGTGCCGGTGGCGCCGGTGATCAGGTGGACCTCACCGGCGGTGTTGTTCGAACCACCCCAGGTCGCGATGGCGAGCCGGCCGTCCGGCAGCCAGTCCATGCCGGTCACCTGCGGCTGGAACCCGTTGGGGCGCAGGTTGGTCAGCGTGTAGCCGGGGTGGACGCCGGTCAGCGGGAGGCCGTCGCCAGGCGAGTCGGTGGTGCCTTCGCATTCCTTCTTCCCCGGTGACGTCACCCGGACGACGCCGGCATCGGTGCTGAGCACGGAGTTGGGCACGACCGTGAAGGCCGACGAGCCGGGCGGCTGCCATTCGAGCAGGAGCTGCTGTTCGCCGGCGTTGTCGAAGTGCTCGATCCGCAGCGCGTGGTAGCCGGTGCCCAGCTGGACCGAGCCGGTCACCGCGGCCGAGCCGTGCAGCCCGTCGTTGGTGATCACCGGCTGCCCGTCGATGCTCAGCCGGGAACCGTCGTCACTGGTCAGCCGGAATTGGTGGGCGCCGGCGGTCGCGACGCTGATGTTCCCGGTCACCTCGGACACGAAGAAGTCGCCGACACCGAAGTCGGCGGTGCCGCTCCAGTTGACCGTCGGCATCAGCTTGTCGACGTTGGGGGTCAACCCGGGCTTGATGGTGCACAGCTTGTTCAGCTCGGTTTGCATGTCGAACACCCGAAGGGTCACACCCGGCTCTTGAGGCGGCACGGCGGCGTGAGCGGGCACGGCGATGACCGCTGACAAGGCTGTGAACAGGGCTGTTGTTATCAGAAGCGCTCGGCGGCAGCGTTCGCGGACGGCAAGAAGCATCGTTGCTCCCCGGGGAAGAGCCAGGGTCTCTACCTGACGCTCGGTGAGCGTAGGGAGGACTTTTGCACGAAGTCAACGAAAGTATGTCTGATTTGAGCGAAATTACGCCGTCCAGACGCACAAGTCGAGTGCGGCCTGGCGGCATCGGGAAGCCGGGCGCCGACCGTAACCAGCCCCTACCCGTTCGGTCGATTGCCGACGATCGGCCGACCGGCGAATGATTTCGAGCAGTCGACAGTTTCAGTGAGGAGCCGAAGTGGAGCCGGCGTTAGGGCTCGACCCGGACACGGCAGATCTTGTCCGTCCGTACTTCCGCACCCATGGACGTACGCGGCCCACGCGCACGCTCCCCGTCGAAACACTCATCGCGGCCACCGAACTGGGCCGGGCTCCCGAGCACGGCTGTTCCCGGGAAGAGGCCGCGATCTGCCTCCTGTGCCGCTCGTCGCAGTCCGTCGCGGAAATCGCCGCGTACCGGCGGATTCCCCTGGGCGTCGCCCGGGTCCTGGTGTCCGACCTCGCCGACCGCGGCCTGGTGGCGATCCAGGACACTCAGCCGACGACCGGCGATCGACCCAGCATCGACTTCATGGAGCGGGTTCTTCGCGGTCTGCACGCGATGGCGTAGCCACTCCCGCCGCGACGACGGCCGTCGTCAGTCCACAAGGGATCGCCTGGTGTCCGGTGTGGACACTTCGACGACCGTCACCCGCACCCCTGCCGCCCGGATCGCCGCCACGCTGCCCGCGTCGGCCGACGAATCCGTGATCAGCTCGTCGACCTCGGTCACGTCCCCGATGCGCGCCAGTGTGCGCCGGCCCAGCTTGCTGCCGTCCGCGATGACGACCACCCGTTGCGCGCGGCCGAGCATCGCGCGGTTCGTCCTCGCTTCGTTTTCGTCGTGGGTCGTGATGCCGCCCGCGGCGTCGATGCCGTCGACCCCGAGGAACGCCGTGCCGATGTTGATCGACGCCAGCACCTGTTCCGCCCACGGCCCGACGAGCTCGTAGGACCGCGGGCGCGAGACGCCGCCGACCACGACGAGCTTCACCCGGGGCCGCAGCACGATCTCCATGGCCGTGTTCAGCGCGTTGGTCACGACCGTGAGGTCCGCCCGGTCGGGCAGTTCCTTCGCCAGTTCGCCCGTCGTCGTGCCGCCGGTCAGCGCGATCACGTGCGGACCCGCGGGCAGCCCGCGGACCGCCTGCCGGGCGATCGCCCGTTTCGCGTCCCTCGACCGGCCTTCCCGGTAGCGGACCGGCAGCTCGGCGGCCGCCCCCTGGGCCAGCGCGCCGCCGTGGGTCCGGGTCAGCAGCCGCTGCTCCTCCAACGCCGTCAGGTCCCGCCGCAGCGTCGCCTCGGAGACGCCGAACCGGCGCGCGAGCTCACCGACGCGCAGGCGGCCCGTTTCGCCCAGTTCGCGCACCATCTCCGCCATCCGCTCGGACCGGGACGCGCGCTCCCGGGGCCGCACACCAGCAAGGCTCATATCTGCACACTATACGACAGTTTCGAGCACTTTCACGCATCGATCCGACAACTCACCAGCGACAACGCCGCAAACGAACATCCGCGATGCTCGTTTGCGCGCCAACTCTTGCTCACCGGACACGCCACGACGTACCAAGAGCGGAGCCGGCCCGGAGCCGGCCCCGACCGAAAGGTGATGTGGGTGTCAGTGCACCAAGAACGACCGGGGCACCGGCAGCAGCCGGGCGAAAGCCGCACCGCCGGGGAGATCCGGCAGCAACCCGGCACGTGGCCCGAGGTGGCGCGGACCGTCGCCGCCGTGCGCGCCGACATCGACCGCCTGCTCGGCGACGCGCTCGTCGACCCGCGGACCCGGATCGTCCTGACCGGCGCCGGAACCTCGGCCTACATCGGGGAAGTCGTGGCCCCCGACCTCGCCCGGCACCTCGGCCGGCCGGTCGAACCGATCGCGACGACGGACATCGTCGCCGACCCGCACGCCGCGGTCGCCGGCGACCGGCCGGTGCTGCTGGTGTCCTTCGCCCGCAGCGGCGACAGCCCCGAGTCGACGGCGGCGGCCGAACTGCTGCAGCGGCTGACCCCCGCGCTGCACCACATCGTCATCACCTGCAACGCCGCCGGCGCGCTCGCCCGCCGCTGGGCCGACGCCAAGAACGCCGTCGTGCTGACGCTCCCCGACCGGTTGAACGACCGCGGCTTCGCCATGACGTCGTCGTTCACCGGGATGACCCTGGCCGCCCTGCTCGCCCTCGGCCTCGAGGTCGACGTGGACGCCGCGGCCAGGGCGGCGGAAGACGTCCTGCGCACCGCGGCCGGCCGGGCGGAAGCGGTCGCCGCCACCGATCCGGCCCGGCTGGTCTACCTCGGCTCCGGCGCGTTCAAGGGACTGGCCCGCGAGGCCGCGCTGAAGTGCCTCGAACTCACCGCCGGCGCGGTCGTCGCGGTCGCCGACACCCCGCTGGGCTTCCGGCACGGGCCCAAGTCGGTCCTCGACGACCGGACCGTCGCCGTCGTCTTCCCCTCCGGCGATCCCTACACCCGCCGCTACGACGACGACATCGCGCGCGAACTGGTCGAATCCTTGGGCCCGGACCGGGTGCTGATGATCGGCGCCGATGCGTGGCCGATTCCCGGGATCTCGGACCTGCCCGACGCGCTGCGGGCCATCGTGGCGGCCATCCCGGCGCAGTCGATCGCCTTGGCGTGCTCGCTCGCCCACGGCCTGACCCCCGACAACCCGTTCCCCGGCGGTCAGGTCAACCGCGTGGTCCGCGGGGTCGTCATCCACGAGTTCCCGGAGGGCTGAGCCGTGTTCCTCGGTGTGGACGGCGGCGGGACGAAGACCGCCTACTGCCTGCTCGACGCGCGGGGCCGCGTCGTCGCGGAAGCCCGCACGGCCGGCATCTACTACCTGGTCCAGGGCATCGGCATCGTCGAACCGTTGCTGCGCCGGGGAATCGGCGAGGTCTGCGCCACCGCGGGCATCGACGTCGGCGAGATCGTCCACGCCTTCTTCGGCATCCCTTGCTACGGCGAGATTTCCGCCGACGTGCCGGTGCTCGACGCGCTCCCCCGCCGGATCCTCGGCGAGGTCGGGTACGCGTGCGGCAACGACATGATCTGCGGCTGGGCGGCCTCCCTCGGCGGCGCGGACGGGATCAACGTCGTCGCGGGCACCGGGTCCATCGCCTACGGGGAACGCCGGGGACGGCAGTGGCGGGCCGGCGGCTGGAGCGAGCTGTTCGGCGACGAGGGCTCCGGCTACTGGGTGGCGGTCCAGGGGCTCGGCGCGTTCTCGCGGATGAGCGACGGGCGCCAGCCGGCGAGCGCGCTGGCCGAAGAGATGCGCCGGACCCTCGGGGTGACCACCGACCTCGACGCCATCGACATCGTCATGAACCGGTGGCACGGGGACCGCGGGAAGATCGCGGACCTCAGCAAGGTCGTCACCCGCGCCGCGGAAGCGGGCGACCCCACGGCGGCCGTGATCCTCGGCCGCGCCGGGCGCGAGCTCGCTCTGCACGTCGAAGCCGGGGCCGTCGCGCTGGGGTTCGAGCCGGGCGAGACCGTGCCGGTTTCCTACTCCGGCGGCATGTTCGGCTCGGCGCACCTCCTGGGCTCCTTCCGCGAAGCGCTCGAGCACGGCAGCCACGGCTACGAGCTGCGCGAGCCGCTGCTGCCCCCGCACGTCGGCGCGGCGGTGTACGCCGCCCGGCTGGCGGGCCGGCCCATCCCGCTCGACCGGATTTCCGCCGTCCCCACCTTGGAGGGGTTGTCATGAGCGCATCGAAGCGCCGCGCCGCCTGGATTCCCTACGCCGGCCTGCTGGTCCTGTTCTGGGGTGTGTGGGGCGCGTTCTCCAGCCTGCCCACCTCCCGCTACGGCTACCCCGACCCGATGGTCTACGTCATCTGGTCGATCACCATGCTGATCCCCGCGTACTTTTCGTTGCGGGGACAGAAGATCGACCGCCGTCCGATCGCCGCGGTCTACGGGCTCCTCATCGGACTGACCGGCGCCGGCGGGCAGCTGGTGCTCTTCAAGGCGCTCACCATCGGACCGGCCTACATCATCTTCCCGATCGTGGCGCTGTCCCCGGCGATCACCGTCCTGATGGCGTTCGCAGCCCTGCGGGAACGGCTCACCGCGCTCAGCTGGACCGGCGTCGCGCTCGCCTTGGTCGCCATCGTCCTGTTCTCGGTGTCGTCGGGCGACTCGCAGGAGACCAGCGGAACGTACCTGTGGCTGGCGATCCTGGTCTGCATCGCCTGGGGCGTGCAGGCGTACTTCATGCGCAAGGCCGCGGTCGTCGGGGTCAACGACGCGACGACGTTCGGGTGGATGACCGTCAGCGGGCTCCTGCTGATCCCGGTCGCGCTGATCATGATGGGCGGGCTCCCGCTGGCGTTCCCGTGGCAGGCGCCCGCGTTGACCGCGATCACGCAGCTGCTCAACGCCGTGGGCGCGCTGTTCCTCGTGATGGCGATGAGCCGGGGCAAGGCCACGATCGTCGCGCCGATCACCAACGCGCTCGCCCCCGTGCTGACCATCGTGCTCTCGCTGATCGTCTTCCAGACCTTGCCGAGCGGGTTCCAGATCGGCGGCATCGTGCTTGCCCTCGTGGGCTCCTCGCTCATGGTGTACAGCACGGAAAAGAGCGGCGAAGAGCCCGTTGCCGCGCCGGCCGACCGGCGGGAAGCCGCGTCGTGATCCTCACCGTCACCCTGAACCCCGCGATCGACGTCACCTACCGGGTGGCCGGGCTGGCGGTCGGCGAAACCGTCCGGGTGGCGGACGTGCGCAGCCGCGCCGGCGGCAAGGGCGTGAACGTCGCCGCGGTGGTCCGGCAGCTGGGCAGCGAAAGCGTCGTGCTGGCGTTGACCGGACGGGACGAGCCGGACGAGTTCCGGGCCGGTCTCGACCGGCTCGGTCTGGCGCACCGGCTTGTTCCCGCGTTGCCCGCGGTGCGCCGGACCGTGGCGGTGGTGGAGGACGACGGCGTCACGACGAGCCTGCAGGAGCGCGGCCCGGCCGTGGCGGCCGGAACCCGGGACGAGGTCGTGGCCGCCTTCCGCGCCGAGCTGGCCGCCGGGGTTGACGCGGTGGTCGTCTCCGGAAGCGTGCCGCCCGGGCTCGGCGACGAGGTGCCCGCCCGGCTGGTGGAACTCTGTGCCGAGTCCGGCATCCCGGTGATCGCCGACGTCTCCGGCGCGGCCCTGCGCGCCGCGGTTCCGGTGGGAGCGGTGCTCCTGCCCAACCGCGACGAGCTGGCCGAGCTGGCGGGAAAGCGCCTTCACGAGCCCGGCGAGATCGCCGCGGCCGGGCGGCGGCTGGTCCGCGACGGCGCCGCCGCCGTGGTCGCCACGCTCGGCGAAGAGGGTGTGCTCGCGGTGACCGCGGACCACGAATTCCTGGTCCGGCCGGTCGAAAAGGTCGTCGGCAACCCGACCGGCGCCGGCGACGCGGCCGCCGCCGCGCTGGCCCGCCACCTGGCCCGCCCCGGTCTGTCCGAAGTGGACTGGCCGGCCGCGCTGGCCGACGTCGTCGCGACGTCGGCCGCCGCTGTCCTGCGCCCCGTCGCGGGCGAAGTCGATCTCGAGGCGCGAGCCGGCTGGCTCGACGCGCTCGCCGTGAAGGAGACCGCGTGAACACCGACGCCAAGACCCTCTTCGCCGGCCCGCACGGGGCGGTCGGGGCGTTCAACGCGATCCTGCTGGAGCACGCGGAGGCGATCGTGGCGGGCGCCGAGCAGGCCGGTATCCCGGTCATCCTGCAGATCTCCCAGAACGCCGTGCGCTACCACGGCTCGCTCGACCCGTTCGGCACCGCGTGCCTGAGCATGGCCGGCGCGGCCGCGGTGCCGGTCCTGGTGCACCTCGACCACGTCGAGGACGAAACCCTGGTCGAGCAAGGCCTCGCGCTGGGCATCCGGTCCATCATGTTCGACGCGGCGAAGTCGGCCTACGCGGAGAACGTGACACGGACCCGGGCGGTCACCGAGCGGTGCCACGCCGCGGGGTGCTGGGTGGAGGCGGAGCTCGGCGAGATCGGCGGCAAGGACGGCGCGCACGCCCCGGGAGTCCGCACCGACCCGGCCGAAGCGGCCGCGTTCGTCGCGGCGACCGGCGTCGACTCCCTCGCGGTGGCCGTCGGATCGTCCCACGCGATGGCCGGCCGCGACGCGGTCCTGGACGACGAGCTGATCGCCCGGCTCGCCGAAGCGGTGCCAGTACCGTTGGTCCTGCACGGTTCGTCCGGAGTCCCCGACGACGGCGTCCGGCGCGCGGTCGAGCACGGCATCCGCAAGGTCAACATCGGCACGCGGCTCAACCAGGTGTTGACGGGAGCGGTCCGCGCGACGCTCGCCGAGAGGGAGAGCCTGACCGACCCGCGCCGGTACCTGTCCCCCGGCCGCGACCGGATGCGCGACGAGGTAGCGAGGCTGTTGACCCTCCTGGCCGGCGCGCGCTGAGGCTCCTATCGGATGTCGCCGCGGCAAAGCGCACGCCGCTCTTCCCGCACCGACTCCGCCTTGAACCGCGACAGCGCTACGCGCTCGGAGCACCGGCGGCCGCCGACGTCGACCAGCACCCCGCCGGCCGTCCACACCGACCCACTGAGGTTTCCTCGAACAGCTGAGCCAGCCGGACGGAAGAAGGGAGCGGCGGCTGCGCATCGCGCAGCCGCGGCACCGCTCTCACCAAGGCCGGTGCGCCGGGAAAACGGCTCCGGAGGCAGGCCGGCCAGCCATGACGGTCGGTCCGGGTGCACCGCGTGGGTCTTGCCGCACTGCGGACCCGCGCGGAGAACCCGAGATCAGCCCGATGCCGTGGCCACCGACCGGGTTCAGCTCCAGATCGTCACGTAGACCGGCGGCCGGAAGCGCGACGGCGGCACCCCGCTCCCCGGCGCCCGCATCACCTGCATCGCCGCCGGCATTCCCAAGAAATGCCGCAACGAATTGGCCGCCCCCGAACGGCGGTCCGTCGGCAACGTCGTCACGTGCCAGCACACCGACTTCGGCGTCCCGCGCGTCGGCACCACCGCCAGCTCCTTGCGGCGCAGTTGCGGGGCCACCAAGTGCTCCAACGCCACCGACACCCCCGAGCCGCTCGCCGCGGCCGACCAGGCCGCCGTCTGGTTCGGGAAGATCTGGATGCCCTCCTCCGCGACGCCCAGCCTGCGCAGCAGGCGTCCCGTGTCGCTGCCCGGGTCGGCGCCCGCCGGGTCGAGCAGCCACGGCCAGTGCGCCGGGCCGCCCTGGTGCCTGCTGTGCGGCGACCCCACCACCACGAGCGAACCCCGGAAGACCGGCGTGCAGTCGAGTCCCTCCGCCGCGTCGCCGGCGAGCTCCGGGCCCAGGGCCACGTCGGCCAGCCGGTTGGCGATCAGGACCGGCAGCTCCGTCGTGCGGGCCACCCCGGCCGACGCGTCGATCGCGTTGCCCGCGCGCCTGCTGAACGCCTCCAGCAACGGGTTCGCCACGAACTCCGCGATCTCGCTGGTCACCGCGAGCTGCAACCGCGCCGCCACGCCGTTGGCCTGGCGGACGGCCGCGTCCGCCTCCGCGCCGAGCGCCACCATCTGGGACGCGATCGGCAGCAGCCGGCTGCCGCCCGCGGTCAGCGTCATCCCGCCCGAGCGCTTGATCAGGAGCTTGTCGCCGTGGTGCAGGCGCAGTGCGGCCAGTGCCTGGGACACCGCGGGCTCGCTCACGCCGAGGGCCTTCGCCGCGTCCGTGACCGAGCCGAGCCGGGCCACCAGGACGAACGCGTTGAGCTGACCCAGTGTCATGGTCCCAGGTTCTCCGTCGAGCCGATCACCGGACACTACAACTTAAGCGAAGCATTAATCGAGCCCCACCGGCCGCGGAAAGCGCTTCTAACCTCGGCTGATGGCCGATTCCCCCGAGACCCTCCGGGTGCTGCGCGAGATCTGGGCCGCCGCCGGACGCAGCAGCGAAGACGTCGAAGAAGCGTGCGGGCCCCAGAAGGCGTGCAAGAGCACGCGGGCGGTCGGCTTCGACGGGCTCACCTCGAGCTGGCGGGACCAGCTGGCCGCCGACGGCAAGCTCGACGCCGGTGCGAGCACCGTCGGCGACCTCGTGTTCGGCCCCGGCCGGCACCCGTGACGCGGGAGTACCCGGACACCGTCGCCGGCCTGACCGAGCAGCTGCGCACCGCCGGCTACCTCGCCGACCGCGGCCTGGCCACCGCTCTGCTCGTGGCCACCCGGCTGCACCGCCCGATCCTGCTCGAAGGCGAGGTCGGCGTCGGGAAGACCGAGCTGGCCAAGACGGTCGCCGAGGTGTTCGGCCGCCGGCTCGTCCGGTTGCAGTGCTACGAAGGCATCGACACCGCGCAAGCGCTCTACGAGTGGGACTACGCCCGGCAGCTGCTGCACATCCGGGCGCTGTCGGCCGCGGACGCGGGTGACCGCGCCGTGGCCGACCTGTTCGGCCCCGAGTTCCTGGTCGAGCGGCCGCTGCTCACCGCCGTCCGGCAGGGCGCGCACGCGGTGCTGCTGATCGACGAGGTCGACCGCGCGGACGACGAGTTCGAAGCCTTCCTGCTGGAGCTGCTGGCCGACTTCCAGGTGACCGTCCCCGAGATCGGCACGATCCGCGCGCCGAGCCCGCCGCTGGTCGTGCTGACCTCCAACCGCACCCGCGAACTGCACGACGCGCTCAAGCGCCGGTGCCTCTACCACTGGCTCGACTACCCCGACGCCGGCCGCGAGGTCGAGATCGTGCTGGCCCGCGAACCCGGGCTGCCCGAAGCGCTGGCGCGCAAGGTGGTCGCGGCCGTGCGACGCCTGCGGGAACTGGATCTGGCGAAGCCGCCGGGCGTCGCGGAAACCATCGACTGGGCGCGGATGCTGCGGTTCCTCGGCCTGGACGAGCTCGACGCCGACACGCTCGGCGCGGTGGTCAAGGACCGCGACGACCTCGACGTCGTCCGCGCGAACCTGGCGGAGCTCACTTCCGGTGGCTGACCCCGCGCTCGTGGCCCTGCTGGTCGGCTTCGCCCGCGCGCTGCGGGCCGCCGGGATCGCGGCCGGCCCCGGCGACGCGCTGAGCTACTGCCGGGCCATGACCGTGCTGGACCCGGCCGACCTGACCGACCTGTACTGGGGCGGCCGGGTGACCCTGCTCGGCCGGCGCGAGGACGTCCCCCGCTACGACGAGGTGTTCCGGCGCTACTACCTCGGCGACGTCGCCACACCCGGAGAACGGCAGCTGCCGACGGCGGAAGCCGATGCCGTGTTCACCCTGCCGGAAACCGAAGGCACCGGCCCGGACCGGGAATCCGAGGCGCTGCTCGGGCTCACGGCGTCCGGCGTCGAGTCGGTGAAGGTCAAGGCGTTCGGCGCGTGCACGCCGGAGGAGCTGGCGGCCATCCGGCGGATGATCGCCCGGATGCGCGTGACCCCGCCGCGGCGGCGCACCCGCCGCACCCGGCCCGCCCGCCGCGGGCCGATCCCCGACCTGCGCCGCACCGTGCGCGGGACGCTGCGCCGCTACGGCGAACCCGGCGAGCTGCACCGCCGTCGTCGTCGCGTCCGGCTGCGCGCGCTCGTGCTGGTGCTGGACGTGTCGGGCTCGATGGCGGACTACTCGCGGCACCTGCTGCAGTTCGCCTACTCCGCCCGGCGCGCGGCGGCGCGGGTCGAGGTGTTCTGCTTCGGCACCCGGCTCACCCGGATCACCGACGAGCTGGGCAGCCGGGACGCCGACGTCGCGCTCGCGAAGGCGGCCCGCACGGTCGTCGACTGGGAGGGCGGCACCCGCATCGGCGAGTCGCTGACCGAGTTCGTCCGGCGCTGGGGCCGGCGCGGGCTCTGCCGCGGCGCGGTGGTGGTCGTCTGCTCCGACGGGCTCGACCGCGGCGATCCGGAGGTGCTGGCGAAGGCCGTCGAACGGCTTTCGCGGCTGTGCCACCGGCTGGTGTGGACGAACCCGCACCACCGGCCGGGCGCGGTCGGGATGCTGGTCGCCGCGCCGCACGTCGACCTCGTCGTGCGCGGGAACGACCTGCGCAGCCTGGAAGAGCTGGCGGCGCTGCTGCCGCGGCTGGGGTAGGAGGACGCGGATGCGCTGGAGCGTGGCGATCGAGGCGGCCGGGGACCGGGTGCTGACGCGGGAGGAGATCGTCGAACTGGCCGACGCGGTCGCCGCGAGCGGCGGCATCGCGAGCGGGATCGGCACCCCGCGCTACGGCGCGCAGCTGCTGGTCGAAGCGCCGGACCGGGCCACCGCGATCGCCGTGGCCACCGCGGACTTCGGCCGGGCGGTGGCGGCCGCCGGGCTCCCGCCGTACCCGGTGGTGCGCACGGAGGCGCTGGGCGAGGACGAGGAGTGATCCGCCTCGGTTCGGCGGCGGGCTACCCGTTCGAGGGGCCGCGGCTGCTCGGCGGCTGGACCCCGCCGGCGACGGCCGCGGTGTACGCCGTGCTCCGCCGACCGGCTCCGGACGAGCACCCGGACCGCTACGCCGTGGTCTACATCGGACACAGCGATGACCTGACGCGCGAAGGGTTCCCGTTCCGGCACGCCCGGGCCGCGTGCTGGATCCGGCGCGCCGGGTCGCGCTGGAAGGTCCACATCGGAACGTACGAGCCGCCCGGCGCGGGCCGGGCGCACCGCGAGCAGATCGTGCGCGAGCTGCTGGCGGTCTACCGCCCGCGCTGCAACACCGAGCGGTTCGAACACGACTGGCCCGCGCATTGGATCGGCCACAGCACTTAGCGCGGCGTGAACCCGACCATCTCGTGCAGCCGCGAGCGGCGGGTGCCCGACGCCGGCCGCGCGGGCGCGCGCTCTTCCGCCGGTGGCTGGTACACCGCTCCGGCCACGACCTCCTCGGCCATGCCGTACAACAGCGGCAACGCGCCCGCCACCACCCCGCCGGTGCGGTTGATGTGCTCGACCCCCGGCACGATCAGCTCGGCGTGCCCGGTGATCTCCCGGACCTGCTCCGCGCAGTCCTCGAGGTTCGCCGCGATCCGGCCGAGCAGCGTGCCCGCCGCGTACAGGCCGGCCGCGAGCACCGCGATCAGCAGCACGACGTCCACCACGGTCAGCAGCGTCATGACTTCGCCCTCCCCAGGAACAGGTGGTGCCGCAGGCCTTCCGCGAGCACCCCGTCGACGCGTCCCGCGGTTTCCGCGATCAGGGCGGTGTCCCGGGTGTTCGACGCCGCCGCGTGCAGCGTGTCCCGGATGCCCGCGACGCGCTCGTCGACGACCCGCACGGACCGGATCAGCAGGCCCAGCAACGCGGCCACCGCGAGCACCACCACGAACCCGGCCGCGATCGCGGTCCACCACAGCGTTTCGTCGGACACCTCAGCCTCCCAGTCGTTCCCGGCCGCGGCGCAGGCCCGCGGTGATGACCTCGGCGTGGTCGACGGTC
The DNA here is from genome assembly GCF_044759945.1 of Amycolatopsis sp. NPDC098790. Lineage (NCBI taxonomy): Bacteria > Bacillati > Actinomycetota > Actinomycetes > Pseudonocardiales > Pseudonocardiaceae > Amycolatopsis > Amycolatopsis sp. NPDC098790. Next base: position 630,345 of record NZ_JBIWAI010000006.1, on the reverse strand, counting down.
GTGCGCAGGCCGGCCAGCGCCGCCGTGTGCCGCACCGCCGCCTTCAGCTCGTCGTCGATCAGGGGTGCCGCGCGGCCGATCGACCGCGCCAGCACCAGGATCGGCACGACCAGCGCGACCACGGCCAGCACGACCACCACGCCGATCGCGTACCCGACGATCCAGCCCGTCGTCATCCCCGCCTCCTCACACCGTCTCGCAGAAGTCGCGCACCGGTTTCAGGTCCGCGTTGACGCTCTCCAGGGCCCCGGGCACCGGCGCGGTGCGTTCGGCCACCAGCCGGACCCCGCCGAGGACGGAACCCAGCGTCCGCCGCACGTGCACGAGGTGCAGGACGACCCGGAAGAGGCCGACGGCGGCGAACAGGACGATCAGGGCGGCGACGGCGAGCGTCGTCCAGGCGGCTGCGGGCATGGCCGTTCTCCTTTCAGCCGAGCAGTTTCGCGACGCTGCCGGCGTACCGGGTCGCGCCCGCGGACACTTCCCCGATGGTCGACGCCGTGACGGCCAGCGCGGCCGGCACCGGCTCCAGCTGTCCGGCGAGGCGCGTGCCGCCGGCGAGGATGTCGTCGGCCGCGGCGCGGATGCGTTCCACGGCGGCGAGGACCCGGTTCAGCAGGGCGATCACCACCGGCAGGACCACGAACAGCAGCACGGCGTTGCCGATCCACCACAAGGCCACGACGTCCTCCTCAAGCGCTCTGGTAGGGCAGGAAAAACCGGCTGAACACGCGGCGCAGCGCCAGAAGCGCCGCCTGCACGCCGATCCGGAACCCGCGGGCGGGCGCGGCCCCGGCGGTGAGTTCTTCCCCGCGTTCGACGCGGTCGATGCCGTCCTGCAGGTTTACGGCGAAGTCGCGCATCAGCACCGACGAGACGTCGGCGATCATGCCGCGGCCGTACTGCGCGGCGGCGCCGGAGATCTGCAGGTCCTGGTCGACGTCCACGCGGGTGCCCGTGCCGGAGCGCACGAGCGTCGCCGTGAGCGTCATGCCCGCCGTCCCGCGGCCCTTCTCTTCCGCCCCTTCGGCGACGACGACGATGCGCTTGGCGACGTCGTCGCGTTCGCTGATCTCCGCCGTGCCGCGGAACTTGAGCGACACCGGGCCCATCCGGACGCTGACCCGGCCGCGGTAGTGCTCGTCGCCGAGGTCCTCGGTCAGCTCCGCGCCGGGCAGGCAGACGGCGACGCGCGGGACGTCGTCGAAGAACCGCCAGACCTTCTCGACCGGCTGGGCGACGTCGAACCGGTTCCGGATCAGCATCGGGCGTCCTTCCTCGCGTGGGCCGCGGGGTCGCGGCGGAACGCGTCACGGCAGCCGGGACAGCAGAAGTAGTAGGTCCGGCCCTCGTGCTCGACCGGCTCGCCGAGCGGTTCGACGGTCATCCCGCACACCGGGTCGACGAGGTCCTCGACCGGCGGCGCGGGTGCCCGCGGTGCGGCGCGGAACGCGACCAGCTCGGCCAGGATCGCGACGGCGATCTCCCGGTGCGGCACCGGCCCGAGGTCCAGCCCGCACGGCACCCGCACCCGCTGCAGATCGGCCACCCCGCGATCGGCCAGGTACCCCAGCACGGCCTCCCCCCGGCGGCGCGACCCGACCAGCCCGACGTACGCGGGCCCCGCACGCAACGCGCCTTCGACGGCGTCTTCGTCGAAGTGCCCCTGCGTCGCCACGACGACCATGGTGCGCGGGCCGACGTCGTCGAACTCCGCCCGGGCGATGAGCTCGGCGCACCAGCCGAGCGCGGTGGCGAGGGCGACGAGCGTGCGCGCCATCGGCGACTTGCCGACGACCAGCAGGTGCGGGGCCGGCTCGACCGGCTCGACGTAGATTTCGAGGGCTCCTTCGCTCTGGCAGGCGATCGGCACCACCGTCATGCCGTCCGGCACCGCCTCGCCGAACTGGCCGGACTTCCCGAGCAGCAGCAACCGCGGTTCGCCGTCGGCGATGGCTTGCCGCGCTTCGCGGACCACGACCGGTTCGGCGCAGGCGCCGCCGATCCAGCCGTCGAGGACGCCTTCGGCGGTGACGATCGCCCGGCTGCCCTCCTGGCCCGACGACGGGCCCTGGCGCCAGACCACCGTGGCCCACGCGAACGTCTCGCCCCGGTCGGACAGCTCCCGCGCCCGGTCGAAGATGCTCCAGTCGTGCATGGAAGTCCCTTCAGTCCGCGGTCCGCAGCGGCGGCATGCCGGAGACGTCGCGGCGGTCCCGCAGCGCTTCCCAGACGCGGTCGGGCAGCACCGGCATGTCGATGTTGCGGACGCCGGTGTCGCCGATCGCGTCCATGACCGCGTTGACGAACGCCGCCGGGCCGCCGACGGCCGCGCACTCCCCCACGCCCTTGGCGCCGATCGGGTGGTGCGGCGACGGCGTGACGACCTCGCTGTGCAGCTCGAACCCCGGGGTCTCCCACGCGGTCGGGAGCAGGTAGTCCATGTAGTTCGACCCGATGCAGTTTCCCTCGGCGTCGTAGGTGATGAACTGCATGTTCGCCATCGCGTAGGCCTCGGTGAGCCCGCCCATGATCTGGCCTTCGACGATCATCGGGTTGATCCGGACCCCGCAGTCGTCGACGGCGACCAGGTTCAGCACGTCCCACACGCCGGTCTGCGGGTCCACCTCGACGGTGACGATGTAGACGGCGAACGGCCAGGTCAGGTTCGGCGGGTCGTAGTAGGCGGTGTTCTCCAGGCCGGGTTCCATGCCGTCGGGCATGTTGCCGTACGCGGCCATCGCGCACTCCTGGATCGTCACGCCGCGCTCGGGCGCGCTGCGGACGTAGAACCGGCCGAGCTCCCACTCGATGTCCTCTTCGGACACTTCGAGCAGGTGCGCGGCGAGTTTCCGCGCCTTGGCGCGGATCTTGCGCGCCACCATCGCGGTCGCCGCACCGGCGACCGGCGTGCTGCGGGACGCGTAGGTGCCCATCCCGAACGGCGCGGTGTCGGTGTCGCCGTGCTCCACGACGATGTCGTCGGCCGGGATGCCCAGCTCGTGCGAGACGATCTGGGCGAACGTCGTTTCGTGGCCCTGCCCCTGGCTCTGCGCGCCGATCCGCAGCAGGGCCTTGCCGGTGAGGTGCACGCGCAGCTCGGCGGAGTCGAACATCTTGATGCCGAGGATGTCGTACTCGCGGCTGTTGCCCGCGCCGAGCGGCTCGGTCATGGTCGAGATGCCGATGCCCAGCCGGCGCCCGCGGGCGCGGGCTTCCTCCTTCTGCCGCAGGAAGTTGTCGTAGCCGATCGCCTTCAGGCCGACGTCCAGGCACTTCTCGTACTGCCCGGAGTCGACGAGGAAGCCGTAGGGCGTGCGGTGCGGGAACTGGTCGTCGCGCACGAAGTTGCGACGCCGGAACTCCGCCTGGTCGATACCGAGGTCCTCGGCGGCCTGGTGGACCATGCGCTCCTGGAAGAACATCGCCTCGGTGACCCGGAACGAGCACCGGTAGGCGACGCCGCCGGGTGACTTGTTCGTGTACGTGCCGCGCGCGGCCAAGTGTGCGTGCGGGACGTTGTAGCAGGCGAACGCCGAGTGCAGCAGGCCGATCTTGAACTTGCTCGGCTGGGCGTCGGCGAAGAACGCGCCGTGGTCGGCCACCGCGCGCATGCGGACGCCGAGGATGCGGCCGTCGTTCGTCAGCGCCATTTCGCTGTCGAGGTACATGTCGCGGGCGAACCCGGTCGAGATCAGGTTGCCGGTCTTGTCCTCGATCCACTTCACCGGGCGTTCCAGCAGGATCGAGCAGAGGATCGCGCACACGTACCCCGGGTACACCGGCACTTTGTTGCCGAAGCCACCGCCGACGTCCGGGGAGATGATCCGGATCAGGTGCTCGGGCAGCTCGGCGATCATCGCGACGGCGGCACGGACGATGTGCGGTGCCTGGGAGGTCAGGTAGACGGTGAGCTTCGACGTCGCCCGGTCGAAGTCGGCCACCGCGCCGCAGCACTCGATCGGCGACGGGTGCGAACGCGGGTAGTGCAGGCGCAGTTTCGAGACGCGGTCGGCCTTGGCGAAAGCGGCATCGGTGCCCGCGCGGTCGCCGACTTCCCAGTCGTAGATGACGTTGTCGCGCTGGCCCGCCTTGTCGTCGCGGATGACCGGGGCGTCCTCGGCCATCGCCTGCTCGGGGTTGACGACCGGCGGCAGGGGCTCGTACTCGACGTCGATCGCGTCGCAGGCGTCCTTCGCGGTGTACGGGTCGTCGGCCACCACGCAGGCGACCTCCTGGCCCTGGAACCGCACCTTGTCCGTAGCCAGCACGGCCTGGGTGTCGTACGACAGCGTCGGCATCCAGGCAAGGTTGCGGGTCGCGGCCATCTCGCCGGTCAGCACCAGCCGGACGCCGGGGATCTCCCAGGCGCGGGTCGTGTCGATCGACTTGATCCGCGCGTGGGCCAAGGGGCTGCGCAGGATTTCCATGTGCAGCATGCCGGGCAGCACGATGTCGTCGGTGTAGGTGCCCTTGCCGCGCAGGAAGCGGTTGTCCTCCACGCGGCGGCGGCTCGCGCCGAGCCCGCCGATCCGGTTTTCGTCCAGCGCTTGTGACACGTCAGGCCTCCGGTTCGCCGCGCAGCCGCGCCGCGGCCCACAGCACGGACTTCACGATGTTCTGGTAGCCGGTGCAGCGGCAGAGGTTGCCCGACAGCGCCCAGCGCACCTCGTCTTCGGTCGGGTCCGGGTTCTCCGCGAGCAGTGCCTTCGCGGCCATCAGCATCCCGGACGTGCAGAACCCGCACTGCAGGCCGTGTTCCTCCTTGAACCCCTCCTGCAGCGGGTGCAGCCCGCTCGGCGTGGCCAGGCCTTCGACGGTCGTCACCGCGCGCCCGTCGGCCTGGACCGCGAGCATCGTGCAGGACTTCACCGGCCAGTCGTCGACGAGCACCGTGCAGGCACCGCAGTTGGTGGTGTCGCAGCCCATGTGGGTGCCGGTGAGCTGCAGCCCCTGGCGCAGCAGGTGCGAGAGCAGCAGCCGGGGCTCGCACTCGACGACGCTGCGGCGGCCGTTCACGGTGACGGTGATCCGCCGCGTGGGAACGTCTTCCGACTCTTCGATCACGCGCACGCTGGTCATCTCACGCCGCCGTTCGTTCGAGGATGCGCCGCACGAAGACGCGCACCACGTGCCGTTTGAAGTCCGCCGAGCCGCGGTGGTCGCTCTTCGGCCGTGCGGCCTGCGCGGCGAGACCGGCCGCGTGGTCGATCACGTCGTCGGTGAGCGGTCCCCCGACGAGGGCCTGCGCCGCGTCGGCGGCCTCGATCGTCTGCCCGCCGACGCCGGTGAGCGCGATGCCGGCGCGGGTGACCGTGTCGCGATCGCGTTCGACCGCGACCGCGACGCCGACGGTCGCGAAGTCGCCGACCCGCCGTTCCAGCTTGAGGTAGCCGCCGTCCGGGATCCCGCGCGGCGCGGGGATGACGGCCTCGACCGCGACTTCGTCGTGGGCGAGGGCGTTCTGGAACGGGCCGTGCACGAAGTCGCGCACCGGGATGCTCCGCCGTCCGCCGGGTCCGGCGGCCACGACCGAGCCGCCGAGGGCGAGCACGACCGACGCCCAGTCGCCCTGCGGGTCGGCGTGGCAGAGCGAGCCGACGAGCGTGCCGCGGCTGCGCACGAGCGGGTCGGCGACCAGCTTCGCGGCGGCCGCCATCACGGGCTGGGTGCTCGTCAGCAGGTCCGAGCGTTCGAGGTCGCCGTGCCGGCACAACGCGCCGACGTGCAGGTTCCCGTTCTCGTCGACGTCGAGGCGGTCGAGGCCGGGCACGGTGTTGAGGTCGACCAGCAGCGTCGGCGAGGCGAAGCGGAGCTTCAGCAGCGGTACGAGGCTCTGGCCGCCGGCGAGGATCTTCGCGTCCTCGTCGCCGTCGTGCAGGGTGCCGATCGCCTCGTCGAGCGAGCGGGGTGCCTCGTAGCGGAACCGGGTCGGGTACACGGGTGTTCCCCTCAGTCTTCCGGGTCGGGCACGGCCACCGGCAGTCCCTCGTCCGTCGGATCCGGCCGGGGCCGCTGGTGCGGGGGCCACGGGCCGGCGACCGGGCGGCCGGCGACCTTGAGGAAGCCGACGAACTCCGGCCACGCCCACACCGTGGGGCTCGCGCCCTCCCGGGGCGCGTTCTCGACCAGCTCGAACATGCGTGGGTTGTCCCGGCTGTGCCCGTCGGACTCGATCCGCATCCCGCCCCCGCTTTCCGCCGTTGGTCCGGGTGGAAATCGATCTTCCGCCCGTGTCGGCGGCCCGACAACGCGCGATTAACCCTTTGCTTAAGGCGCTTGCGGCGCCGGTCCGCGCGGGGAACGATCGACGGCTATGCAGGTGCCCGCCCAGTTCGAGTACGAGCGCGCAACGAGCGTCGAGCACGCGTTGTTCCTGCTCGGGAAGTACGGCCCGGCCGGCCGGGTCATCGCCGGCGGGCACAGCCTGATCCCGATGATGAAGCTGCGGCTGGCCCAGCCGGAGGTGCTGGTCGACATCAACGAGCTGACCGAGCTGGCCGGGATCGGGGCGACCGGAACGACGCTGCGGATCGGCGCGCTGGCCCGGCACGCCGACCTGCTCGCCTCCGCCGAGGCCGGGGCGTTGTTCCCGGTGCTGCACGACGCCGAACGGGTCGTCGCGGACCCGATCGTGCGCAACCGCGGCACCGTCGGCGGCTCGCTGTGCCAGGCCGACCCGTCCGAAGACCTCTCCGCCGCGTTCGCCGCCGTGCGGGCCGAAGCCGTGATCGCCGGCCCGGACGGCGAGCGCACGGTGCCGGTCCGGGACTTCTTCCACGGGCCGTACGAGACCGCGGTCGGCCCGGGCGACCTGCTGACCGAGATCCGCGTCCCGGTCCGGGCCGGCACCGGCAGCGCCTACGCGAAGGTCGGCAGGCGGGCGGGCGACTGGGCGATCGCCGCGGCCGCCGCCGCGCTGACCCTGGACGGCGACACGGTCGTCGAAGCCGGGATCGGGCTCACCGCCGTGGGCGCGCCGCGGTTCGTCGCCGCCGAAGCGGAGGACTTCCTGCGCAGCGGGCCGGCCACCGCCGAACGGTTCGCCGAGGCGGGCACGCTCGCCGCCGCGCACTGCCGTCCCGCGCCCGACCAGCGCGGCCCGGCCGACTACAAGCGCCACCTCGTCGCGGCGCTCACCACTCGCGCGCTCGAACTCGCCAAGACCCGCGCGGAGGCGTGAAGTGGACATCACCGTGACCGTCAACGACGTCTCCCACCGCCGGTCGGTGGAGCCGCGGCTGCTGCTGGTCCACTTCCTGCGCGACGACCTGGGCCTGACCGGCACGCACTGGGGGTGCGACACCTCCAATTGCGGCACCTGCGTGGTGTGGCTCGACGACGTGCCGGTCAAGTCGTGCACGGTGCTCGCGGCCATGGCCGACGGCAAGCGCGTGCGCACGGTGGAGGACCTCGCCGACGGGCCCGCGCTCGACCCGGTCCAGCAGGGTTTCGTGGCCTGCCACGGCATCCAGTGCGGGTTCTGCACCGCCGGGATGCTGATGACCGCGCGGTGGCTGCTCGACCACGACCCGGACCCGGCCGAGGACGTCATCCGCGAAGCCATTTCGGGGCAGCTGTGCCGGTGCACCGGCTACGAGAACATCGTCCGCTCGATCCGCTGGGCGGCCGAGCACCCGGAGGGCGCGCGGTGACCGGCTTCGGTTCGCGGGAGCGCAAGGAGGACGCCCGGTTCGTCCGCGGCCGCGGCACGTTCGTCGACGACCTCGTCCTGCCGCGCATGCTGCACGGTGCCGTGCTGCGCAGCCCGCACGCGCACGCCCGGATCGTCTCGGTCGACACCAGCGCGGCCGAAGCCCACCCGAAGGTGTGCGCGGTGCTGACCGGGGCGCGGCTCGCCGAGCGCGGCATGGCGTGGATGCCCACGCTGTCCCACGACGTCCAAGCGGTGCTCGCCACCGACAAAGTGCGCTTCCAGGGCCAGGAAGTCGCCTTCGTCGTCGCCGAAGACCGGTACGCCGCCCGCGACGCATTGGAGCTCATCGACGTCGAGTACGAGCCGCTGCCGTCGGTCGTCGACGCGCGCACCGCGCTCGACCCCGGCACCGCGGTGATCCGCGACGACCTCGGCCGCGCGGACAACCACATCTTCGACTGGACCTCCGGCGACGCCGAAGCGACCGACGCCGCCTTCGCCCGCGCGGACGTCGTCGTCGCCCAGGACATGCTCTACCCGCGCGTGCACCCGGCGCCGCTGGAGACGTGCGGCGCGGTCGCCGACGTCGACGCCGTCACCGGCAAGCTCACGGTGTGGGCGACCGCGCAGGCCCCGCACGCGCACCGGCTGATGTACGCGCGGCTCACCGGCTTGCCCGAGCACAAGATCCGGATCATCGCGCCGGACATCGGCGGCGGGTTCGGCAACAAGGTCGGGTTCTACCCGGGGTACCTGTGCGCGGTCGCGGCGGCGATGCAGACGGGCCGGCCGGTGAAGTGGACCGAAGACCGGTCGGAAAACCTGATGAGCACGTCGTTCGCCCGCGACTACCACATGCACGGCGAGATCGCGGCGACGCGCGAGGGCAAGCTGCTCGGGCTGCGCGTGCGGGTGATCGCCGACCACGGTGCGTTCAACGGGACGTCGCAGCCGGCGAAGTTCCCCGCCGGGTTCTTCCACGTCTTCACCGGTTCCTACGACCTGCCGGCCGCGCACTGCGCGGTCACCGGCGTCTACACCAATAAGGCGCCCGGCGGGGTCGCCTACGCGTGCTCGTTCCGGATCACCGAAGCGGTCTACGTCGTGGAGCGGATGATGGACCTGCTGGCGCGTTCGCTCGGGGTCGACCCGGCCGCGTTGCGTTCACGGAACCTGCTGCGGCCCGAACAGTTCCCGTACACGTGCGCGACGGGGTGGCGCTACGACTCCGGCGACTACCCGCGGGCGCTTTCGCTGGCGCTGGAGATGGCCGGGTACGACTCGCTGCGCCGCGAGCAGGCGGCGCGGCGCGAGCGCGGGGAGCTGATGGGCATCGGGATCAGCTTCTTCACCGAGGCGGTCGGCGCGGGCCCGCGCGAGCACATGGACATCCTCGGCTTCGGCATGGCCGACGGCGCCGAGCTGCGCGTGCACCCGACCGGCTCGGCGGTGCTGCGGCTGTCGTGCATGTCGCAGGGCCAAGGGCACGAGACGACGTTCGCCCAGCTCGTGGCGCACGAGCTGGGGATACCCGAGGACGAGGTCGAGGTCGTCCAGGGCGACACCGACCACACCCCGTTCGGCCTCGGCACCTACGGCTCGCGCTCGACGCCGGTGTCGGGCGCGGCCGCGGTGACGGTGGCCCGCAAGGTCCGCGACCGCGCCCGGCAGGTCGCCTCGGCGATGCTGGAGGTCGACCCGGGCGACCTCGAGTGGGAGCGCGGGCGCTGGTTCGTGCGCGGGGTGCCCGACCGCGGCCACACGATCCGCGAGATCGCGCTGGCCGCCCACTCCGACCTCGCGCTGCCCGACGGCGTCGAAGGGCACTTGGACGCGACGACGGTGTACAACCCACCGAACCTGACGTTCCCGTTCGGCGCCTACGTCTGCGTGGTCGACGTCGACGCGACGACCGGCCAGGTCCGGGTCCGCCGGTTCATCGCGGTCGACGACTGCGGCGTCCGCATCAACCCGGCGATCGTGGCGGGCCAGATCCACCGAGGCCTGGCCGACGGAATCGGCATGGCGCTCATGGAACTGGTCGCGTTCGACACGGACGGCAACCACCTGGGCGGCTCGTTCATGGACTACCTCCTCCCGACGGCGCTCGAGTGCCCGACGTGGGAACTGGGCGAGACGGTGACGCCCTCCCCCCACCACCCGATCGGCGCAAAGGGCATCGGCGAGTCGGCAACGGTCGGTTCCCCGGCGGCGGTGGTCAACGCGGTGGTGGACGCTTTGGCCCCGTTCGGTGTGCGGCACGCGGACATGCCGCTGACTCCGGCCGCGGTTTGGCGGGCGATGCACGGGAGTCCGCTTCGCGCGGATCTCGCGGTGTCGTGAGGGTCCACGCGCGTGCTTGCCGGACGGGCACCTGCCGGACGGCACCCGGCGGATGGGTGCCTGCCAGGCGGGCACCTGCCGGACGGGGTGCTTGCCGGGCGGGCACCTGCCGGGCGGGTGCCTGCCAGGCGGGCACCCGCCGGGCGGGTGCCTGCCAGGCGCGCACCTGCCGGACGGGGTGCTTGCCGGGCAGCACTCGCCGGGCGGGTGCTTGCGGACAGGCACTGCCGATGGGTGCTTGCCGAGCGGGCACCTGCCGGGCGGGCGCCTGCCAGGCGCGCACCTGCCGGACGGGTGCCTGCCGGACGGGTGCCTGCCGGGCGGCACTCGCCGGACGGGCGCTTGCCGAGCGGACACCTGCCGGGCGGGTGCTTGCCGAGCGGACACCTGCCGGGCGGGCGCCTGCCTAGCGAGTGCCTGCCGGACGGGGTGCTTGCCGAGCGGGCACCTGCCGGACGGGCGCCTGCCGGGCGGGCGCCTGCCGGGCGGGCGCCTGCCGAGCGAGTGCCTGCCGGGCAGGCACTTGGCAGGTAGGTGTCTGCCGGGCGGGTGCTTGCGGCAGGGCTCGACCTCCACCTGCCGCACACAACTCGCCTTGACGTGTGCCACAGGACGTGGCGGTACGTCATTGGACGTGGGTGTAGGCCCGTAGCCTTCTGGCTGCGGGCCTATCCCATCTTCGATTGTCTTACGCTGCGAATGGCAGCGGTTGGTGCAGGTTGTTGCGCCTGGGTTTTCGTTCTCTGTCCAGGAACGCTGGTGGCAGGAACTCCGGCAGGCCGTCGGCGGCGATGCGGACCTCCCAGCCTGACCGGTGCAGCAGTCGGTGGTGGTGGGCGCACATCAACACCAAGTTGTGCAGGTCCGTGGGGCCGCCCTCGGCCCAGTGGCGGATGTGATGCCCTTGGCAGTGGCGGGGTGGGCGGTGGCAGCCGGGGAATGCGCAGCCTCGGTCACGCAGGAAGAGCGCTCGGCGCAAGCCTGCGGAGATCAGGCGGCGGAGGCGGCCCAAGTTCAACGGTTCGCTTTTCTCACCCAAGACCGCGGGGATGATCATGCTGTCGCAGGCGTGGACCCGGGCCTCAGCCGCCGACATCGTGCCCGTGTCGCCCAGAGTGGCCTGGCCGAGGCCGGACTTCAAATCCTTCAGGTGCACCGCGACCATCACGTGCGCTCGTTCGCCCGCCTGCATCGGCAGAGTCGGAGAGTTCAAGGCCAGGTCGATCGCGTCGGAGAAAGCGTCGCCGTAACGTTCCTGCGGGGAACGGTGATCACCCTCGTCGGTCGTGGTGCGACGTTCGGCCAACGAGTCCAGCAGGGCGCTCGCTCGGGTGCCCGTCTCGTCGTCGAACCGGCCGTGCAGCTCCCACACCCCGGTTCTTTTGCGGCGCAAGGAGAGTTCTCGACTGGGAACCGCGGGTTCGGTGGTGTCGGGTTCGGGGCCGTCGGGGTCCAAGTGCGCCACGATGCGGGCGCCGAGGGCGGCGACCTGCTTGTAACCCGCATTCTCGGCCAAGGCGAGCAGGTGCTGCTCGGCATCCTCGCGGTGCTCAAGGGGAATCTCGGTCAACGCTCCGACGATGGTGTCGATCATCGGGTTGCTCAAGCGGCCCGAAGAAGCGGCAGCCGCCGTCGAGGGAGCCACGGCGGGCGGACTGTCAAGGTGATGACCACCGTGCAACCCACGGGCTCGATTGACCACCGTCTCCGCCGCAGACTTCGGGATGTCGGCCAGGTGCTCGAGAAGCCGAGCCACCGAGCGATAGCCGAACAGCTCCATCACCCCACGCGACTCGATTTCGACCAGCAGAGCACCGATCTCAGCCTCCGCCGACCGCACAACAGTAAGCAGCGCGGAGATACGATCGGCCAAGGCCATCGCATCCGCTTTCCACGCCGTTTCCGTTGCCATACAACAAGGTTAGCCGAACCCGAACGTATGATCATCACTCGTTCGGGTAGACCACGAGAAGTCCGGCAGGGGCACCGTTGCGTGGGGAATCGGCGCTCCGGCACCGGGCAAGAAACGACCATAGGAAGCGCCGATTTCCCACGCCCCGGCGAAGCCGCATCAGTAAAACTCAACCACGAGACGGTCGCCGCTCGTAAAGCGTTCCCAGCCGCACTAACGCAAAGCGGCCGTCCGGTCCGGGCTCGTAGAACTGCACCGCCACCCCAGACCCCGCACCGCCGACGTCCATCAAGAACCGGCTCCGTCCACTGTCGACGCACGTGATCGGCACCGCTTGACCGCCGCCCGTCGGGCTGCCCATCAAGCGGTCCCACCCGGCCAAACCCGGATCGGGCGTCGACCGGGCGTGCAGCCGCCCTTCCCGCACCTCGACGGACACCTCACCGTCGGGAGCCCGGTACCACCCGACGAACAGTTCGTTGTCGACCTCGACGGGCACCTCGGGCAGCGCAGCCGGACCCTGAAGATCGAAGTACTCGTCCAAGAGTTCCGTGCACAGCGTGGAATGCAGCAGCGCCCCGGTCCTGCTGTTGGTGAGCACCGCCAGCACGACCTTCCGCCGCGGAATGACGTACAGGGTCGAATGCATACCGAGGTTGGCGCCGGAGTGGGTCGGGGCCCTCGCGGAAGAGGCCCCAGCCGAGCCCGAAGTTCGCGCAGCCGCGCAGGCACCCCCAGAACTCGTCGTACCGGGGCGCGCGCATCCGTTCCACGGCCGCCGGTGACAGCAGCCCCTGGCCGTCGATGTGCAGCCGGCCGAAGCGGATCAGGGCTTCGACGTCGAGCCACAGGCGGGAACCGGCCGGTCCGTTGACGACGTGCCCGACGGCGGTCGAGTGGAGGAGCATCTCCTCGGCGTCCGCGGTCGCGGTCATGCCGAGCGGCCGGAGGATGCGCTCGCTCAGTGCGACGTCGAAGCGTTCGCCGGTGCGCACCTCCACCAGCCGCCCGAGCGTGCTCATCCCCATGTTGCTGTAGGAAAACCGCCGGCCGGGGACGCCCGTGACGGTCAGCGTCGCGAGGTCGCGCATCAGGACGTCGTCGCCCGGGGCCTGGTCCGCCCCGGCCACGGCTTGCTCGTCGTGACGCAGCGCGCGCTGGAGCGGGTTCCCCGGCTCGCCGACGAACTGTGCTCGTCGGCGGTGCGCCGGCTGGGACGCGCCGAAAGGTGGCGGACCGTGGTGGCCAGCCGCCCCGCCACGCGGCCGGCCGACGCCGCGACGTCGTACCGGCAGGCTCTCGACGCGATCCGGGTCGCCGACGTCATCCCCCTGTTCCGGCCCGTCGCCCGCCACGACGCGCTGGGGATCTACGCCTTGCTGGCCGCCCAGCCGCGCGAGCAGCTCCGCGGCATGGGGGTGGCGCACGCGATCACCGCGCTCGCCGAGGCCGACCCCGCGCTCTTGCTGACCGCGGAGACGTTCCTGGACCGCGCGGGCGACAGCCGTGCGGTGGCCGAGCGCCTCGGCGTCCACCGGGCGACGGTCTACCACCGGCTCCGCCGCATCGAGGAGCTGACGGGCTTCGACCTGGACGACGGCGAACGCCGCCTGGTCCTGCATCTCGGCATCAAGGCGGCGAGACTCCTCGGCGACATCTGAGGCGTCCCGGCCGGCGGCGTTCCACTCCGTACGCCTGCAGGTGCTCGGCGAACGGACCGTCGAACGCGGCGGCCAACGCGGTGGCGTTCCAGTCGTCCGCGACGATGCTCGGGTGGTCGGCGAAGGCGTTCGTCGTCACGATCGACAGGCGGTGGCCGTCGAAGCGGAAGAACTGGCCCGTGATGCCCTCGGCCAGGTCGCTGAGCAAGAACGTCACCAGCGGCGCGATCTGCTCCGGCGGCTTGTCCTCGATCCCCGCCAGCGGCGGCCCGCTTCCCGCCGTCGACGTCCGGCCGAGGGCGTTCTCCGTCATGCGGGTCAGGGCCATCGGGGAAATCGCGTTGACCCGGACGCCCACCGCTTCGAGGTCGAGCGCCGAACTGTAGGTCAGCGCGGCCAGAGCCCCTTTGGTCGCCGCATATGTGGAAACCGCGGGGAAGCCGAACATGCCGCCGGAGGACGCGTTGACGATCGCGCCGCCCCGCATCACCTTGCTCGCCGCCGCTTGGCAGAGCAGCGCGCCGATGACGTTGACCGACACCGCGCGGCGGATCGCCTCCGGGTTTTCTTCCCACGGCACGGCTTCGTGGTACAGGCCCGCGTTGTTGACCAGCCCGTCGAGCCGGCCGAACGCGTCGACGCAGGTGGCGATCAGGGCGTCGACCTGCTCGGGATCGCTGACGTCGTGCGCGCTCGCCACTCCCCCGATCTCGGCGGCCACGGTCGCGGCCTCGTCGGCGTCGACGTCGTTGACCACCACGCGGGCCCCGTGCGCTGCCAAGTCGCGGGCGTACGCACGGCCCAGTCCACGACCCGCACCCGTGACGACGACCGCGCGGCCGTCGAGGAGGCCGGTCATCGCAGGGCCGCGGAGGTCGTCACCGACGAGGCCTGGGCCCACGACTCGAACTCGAGGACGTCCTCGAACGCGCCGTCGGTGGCCATGGTGACCGCGCGCTTGACGTCCGCGACCAGCCCCGGATCCAGCTCGGCCCAGCGGGTGGCCGTCTCGACGGCCTCGGCGACCGGGTCCTCGGCGATCGCCAGGACGAGACCGGCTCGGTGGGCCTCCTCGGCGTCCAAAGTGGCGCCGTCGAGGAGGAGCGAAAGGGCGCGCTGCGGGCCCAGCGCCCGGACCAGGAAGTGGGTGCAGCCACCGCCCGGGTGCAGGCCGAGGCGCGAGAACGTGACGCCGAACCGGGCACGCGGGCCGACGATGCGGACGTCGCAGGCCAGCGCGAGGTTGACCCCGGCCCCGACCGCGGCGCCCTGCACCGCGGCGATGGTCGGGATCGGCAGGCGGCGGACGCGCAGGAAGCTGTCGTAGGTCGCGCGGAGGCGGTCGCGGACGGCGGGCACCGGCAGGCCGGGCGGTCCGAACGTGGCGGAGAGGTCCGCGCCGGCACAGAATGCCTTACCCGCACCGGTGACGACCAGCGCACGCGGGCGTTCGTCGGCCACCGCGTCGAGCGCCGTGCCGAGATCCGCCTGCAGCGCCGGGGAAAGCGCGTTGCGGCGGTCCGGGTCCGCCAGCCTCAGCAGCCGGACGCCGGGCGCGGGAGTTTCCAGTTCCACCGACGACATGCGCATCAACCTCCGAGCGGGGGACGGGTGGTGACCGAGGACCAGAGAGCGTCGGGATCGGCCAGGTCGAGGGCCCAGCGGCGGACCGGGCCGATCTCGTCGCGCAGGGACCACAACAGGGTCGTGTAGCGGTGCAAGGCGCTTTCCCGGGTGATGCCCATCGCGCCGTGCAGCTGGTGCGCCAGCCGGGCGACCGTCGTCGCGACCGAGTCGACCAGGACCGCCGCCGCGGCGACGCGGGCCGGTTCGCACGACACGGCCGACGACGCCGCCACCTCCAGCAGCACCCGCGCGCATTCCATCTCGGCCAGCCGGTGCGCGACCGCCTGGAAGCGGTTCAACGGACGGCCGAACTGCGTCCGCGCCGACACGTGCTCGCGGGTCAGGCGGCACGCGCCCTCGACCGCGCCCAGTGCCGCGTGGATCCGGAGAACCGTCAGCTTCCGGGCCGCGTCGCCGACGGCCACCGGCTCGGTGGGGACCTCGCGCAGGGACGCCCTCAGCCGGGGACGGCCCGCCAGGTCCTGCCACAGCTCGGTGTCGGGGAGGTTCAGCGAAGCCAGCACGTCGGGGCCCAGCACCGCGGCGGAAAAGTATCCGGGGACGACGTCGAAAGCGCCGTCGCGAGCGATGGTCGCGACCGGAGCGCCCAGCGACCGTCCCACCGCGACTTCGGCCAGCGGCACCGGACACGCGTGCCGTCCCGTCGCGCGAACCAGCGACGCCAGGTCCGCGAACGTCCCGCCCGAGCCGCCCGAAGCCTCCGGGATGCCCACCGACGGCCAGCCCAGCTCCTCGAGCACCGCCCAGACGTCGGCCGGGGCCGAGCCGAGCACCTCGTCCGCCATCCGGCCGATCTCGTCGGCGACGGGCGCCGGGGCCTGGCGCGACACGATCGTCAGCAGCACCTCGTCGGTGCCGCCCCGGATCGAGAACCCGGGTGCCGCCAGCTGGGCCTGGGCCAGCAGGCCCGCGAAGCCCGGTGCGCCCGGCGCGGGCACGACCTCGCTCACCGTCCGCGCCACGTCGACGACCTCGCGCTCGAACGTCGTGCCCAGGTACTTCAGCACGGCCGCCTCCGCGGACGGCGCGCGCCCGGCGTCCATCGCCGACGCGACCCGGCACGCCAGCTCGCGCAGCGTCATCAGCCGCGCGACCAGCACGCCCACCGCCGCGCGGCCCGGCGCGTCGAGGTCCCGCCGGGCCAGCGCGTCGAGCAGCGGGAACGTCGAGAGCACGCGCTCCATCCCGCCGCGCTCGAACGACAGCTGCTCGGTGACCTGCCGCCAGCCCCCGCCCTCGGCACCGATCACGCTGCCCGCCGGCAGGCGCACGTCGTCGAAGAGCACCTCGTTGAAGTGGTGCTCCCCGGACAGGTCCAGGATCGGCCGCACGCTGACGCCCGGCGTGCTCATGGCGACGACGAACTCGGTGAGCCCGTCGTGCTTGTCCTCCCCGTCGGCCGTGCGCGCGAGGACGTACGCGTGCGTGGCGTGGTGTCCCTGCGTGGTCCAGATCTTGCGGCCGTCGAGCCGCCAGCCGTCGCCGTCCCGCACCGCGCGGGTGCGCACCGACGCGAGGTCGGAACCCGACTCCGTCTCGCTCATGCCCAGGCAGAAGGTGATTTCCCCCGCGGCGATCCGCGGCAGGATTTCCTTGCGCAGCTCGGGTGATCCGGACCGCAGGATCGCCGGGCCGATCTGCCGGTCGGCGATCCAGTGCGCGGCCACCGGCGCCCCCACCCGCAGCAGCTCCTCGGTGACGACCAGACGCTCCACATTGGACTTCCCGGCCCCGCCGGCCCCGGTGGGCCAGGTGATCCCGATCAGCCCGCGTTTCGCCAGCTCGCGGCTGAAGTCCGGGTCGTAGCCGCGCATCCAGGCGTCACAGCGGGGCTCGAACTCCCAGCTTTCGACCAGCTCGCGCACCACCCGGCGCAGCTCGTCCAGTTCCTCATCCACGCACGGCCTCCCGAGCCACGACGTATCCCCGTTCCGCGGCCTCGGCGAGCACCGCGGCCGCCACCTCGGCTTCGACGTCCGACGGCGGTTCTTCCGGCTCCGCACCAGACGTGTCGACGCCGAGGTCCGTCAGCCACGCCACGTCGTCGGACGCCGAGGTCAGCAAACGCGGTTCCGGGCCCAAGGACAACGTCCCCCAGCGAGTCAGCAGCCGAACCCGGGCGCCGGGCGCCGGAGCGGCCGTGACGTGCTCGACGCGCCGAACGAGCCGGGCCGGGTTCGCACCGCCGTGCAGCAGGAGCAGGTCCCGCGCGCCCGCGGCCGCGTCCGCCGCCCCTCCCCCGCCCGGCAGCCGGACGCGGGGCTTCGCGTAGTCGCCGATGGCTGTGGAGTTGACGCGGCCGGCGAGGTCGACGTTCGCCGCGTCGAGCACCACCAGGTCGATCCGGCGCACCAGCGAGCCGAGCACGTCCTCCGTGCTGCCGCGCCACACGACGGCCGAACCGAAGGCGGCGAAGTCCGTGGTGGAGGTCGGCAGCGTCTCGGCGGGGCCGTCCGTCGCGAAGCCCGCCTCGAACACCTGCCGCAGCGGGGCGCCCAGCCGCGCGGCGACCTCCCCCGCCAGCACCGGCCAGTGGAACCCGGCGAACACCTGCCCGCGCATCTCGCGCGCCGCGCGGACCAGGAACGACGCGGCGTTCATGCGTAAGCCTCGTACGCGGCCACGTCCCGCGGGTAGCGCCCCGGCACACCGTCCGGCGCCGCCGCCCCCGGGACCTCGACGACGGTGTCCACCAGCAGCCCCGGCAGGTCGACCGCAGGCACGGACCCGGCAACCTCCTCGGCGACGACGACCACCCGCCGGGCGGCCTGCGCGGCGGTGACGGCTTCTCCTGGCGCGTAACCGAAGTAGGCGTCCCCGCCGGGTTCGGCGACACTCGCGTGCACGAAGGCGACGTCGATCGGCAGCGCCCGCACGACGGTCGCCGAGCCGAACGGCGACGTGACCTCGGCGAGCATCCCGCCGGCCCAGTCGCCGGCCAGGTACCCGGTGTGCGGCGAGACGACGACCGGAGCGAACGGCAGGTCCCGCGCCGCGGCGCCCAGTGCGGCCGACAACGCGCCGAGGGACAGCTCGTGCCAGCGGATCGCGGAGCCGTCCTGCCAGGCGCGCCGGAACTCCCTGGTCGGGGCGGGGCCGACCGCGCTCCAGCAGTGCGAGAAGGTCACCTCGTCGGCAACGCCGGCGCCGATCAGCCGGTCGAGAACCAGCCCACCGGACCCGATCACGACGTGCAGCCCGGTTCGCCGCTGCCGGATCAGCTCGTCGGCGACGGCGAAGAGCTGGACGCCGAAGTTCCCGATCCAGACGGTGTCGCCCGGCCGGAGGGTCTCGACGACGGCGGCGAGGTCCGCGGTCACCGGGCCGCCCCCGCGGCCTGTCGCACCAACAGCTGCGCCGGCCGGTAGCGCGGGTCGCCGAAGCACTCCAGCAGCCCGCGCAAGCCCGCCAGCACCTCGGCCGGCCCGGCCTCGGCCAGCCGTTCGAGTGGCCCCGCCGGGTGGTTCATCCCCAGGCGGAGCGCCAGGTCGATGTCCTCCGCCGTCGCGATCTGCTCCTCGACCAGCGTCGATGCCTCGTTGATCATCGTCCACCCGAGGCGGTCGACGACCAGGCCCGGCAACGCGAGCACCGGCACCGATGCCGCGCCGAGGGCGTCCGCGATGTCGTAGGCCGGTTCGATGCCCGCGACCTCGTCCGCCACGACCTCCGCGAACAGCCCCTCGCCACCCCGGTGCAGCCGGACCCAGCCCACGCCGGCGGGCAGGTGCTCGACCCAGCCGCCGTGCGAGGAGTCGAGTGCGACCCGGCCCTCCAGCTCACGCAGCGCGGCGACATCCGAGGGCGTGCACGTGTTCGTGCGGTAGACCGTGACCTCCTCCGGCCCAGCCGGCCGGCGCACGACCGCCGACTGCGCCTCCCGCGGCTTCCCTGCGGAGTAGTCGTAATACCCCCGCCCCGCCGCACGACCGGTCGTCCCGGCACGAACCAGTTGGCGCGTAAGGGGAATCGGCCGGTACCGCGGGTCCCCGAACTCCCGCAGCGCCGTCTCCGACGACCCGAGGTGCGTGTGCAGCCCGGTGAAGTCCAGCAGTTCCAAGGGCCCCATGCGGTGCCCGAGCGCGCCCTTCACCGCCGCGTCGATCACCGCCGGCGCAACACCTTGGGTGACCAGCAGCTGCGACTCGTAGTACAGCGGACGGCAGACGCGGTTCACGATGAAGTTCGGCGAATCCGCGCACAGCACCGCAGTCTTGCCCAGCCCGGCAACCCACGCGCGGGCCCGCTCGACGATGTCCGGCGCGGTCCGGGCACCGCGGATGATCTCGACGAGCCGCATCTTCGTCGGCGGGTTGAAGAAGTGCATCCCGACCACCCGGGACGGGTCGCCGTACGCCCGGCCCAGCTCGCCGATGCTCAGCGACGACGTGTTCGACGCGACCACCAGCCCGGTGTTCCCGGCCGCCCGCACCTGCGCCAGCAGCGCCTGCTTCGCCTCGAACTTCTCGACGATCGCCTCGACGAACAGGTCGGCCTCGCGCACGGCGTCGCCCACACTCGCCGCGGTGGTGACGTCGATCGGGGAATCGGCTTCTTCCAGCAGTTTCGCGTGCCCGGCAGCCGTCGTCTCGGCGTCGGCATCCACGATCACGACGGCCGCCCCGGCCTGCGCGAACACCCGCGCGATGCCGCGGCCCATCGGACCGAGCCCGGCCACCGCCACCCGGAGATCGGACAACTCACCCATCACGCCACCCGTTCGATCACGGCGGCGACGCCCTGGCCGCCACCGACGCAAAGACTCGCCACGCCCAGCGTCGCGTCCCGGCGGGCCAGCTCGTGCAGCAGCGACACGACGAGCCGGCAGCCGCTCTGGCCGGTCGGGTGGCCGAGCGCGATGCCGCCGCCGTTGACGTTCACGCGGTCCTCGTCCAGTTCCAGCACCCGCACGTTGTGCACCACCTGCGCCGCGAAGGCCTCGTTGATCTCGACGAGGTCGAGATCGGTGCTCTTCACCCCCGCCTTCTCGAGCGCCCGCGGGATCGCGTACGCCGGGCCGACGCCCATCACCGTCGGGTCGACGCCCACCGCGCTGAACGACCGCATCCTGCCCAGCGGCGTGAGCCCGTGCGCGGCGACGGCGTCCGCGCTGGCGAGGACGATCGCGGCGGCGCCGTCGGCCATCTGGCTGGCGTTCCCGGCCGTCACCGTGCCGCCGTCGAGGAACGACGGCTTGAGCTTCGCCAGCCGTTCGGCGGTCGTGTCGGTGCGGAAGCCTTCGTCGCGGTCGAGGAAGCCGTCCTTCAACGGCACGTCGACGACCTGCCCGGCGAACCGGCCTTCCGCCCACGCGGTTGCGACGCGCTGGTGCGAGCGCAGCGACCAGGCGTCCTGGGCTTCGCGGGAGACGTCGTACCAGGACGCGATGTTCTCAGCGGTCTGGCCCATGTTCAACCCGCACACCGGGTCGGTGCCGCCGTCGCGCCAGCCGTCGGAAAGGACGATGTCGCCGCGCTTCACCCCGCCCCAGCGCAGCGACGGCGGTGCCAGGTACGGCATGGTGCTCATCGACTCGGTGGCGACGGCGATCGCGATGTCGGCGTCGCCGGACAGGATCGACTGGCGGGCCAGCTGGATCGCCTTGAGGCCGGACGCGCAGGCCATGTTGATCGTCTGCGCGGGCGTCTCCTGCGGCAGCTTGGCCCGCAGCGCGACCTGGCGGCCCGGGTTCGGCCCGTTGCCGGCCTGGCGGCAGTTGGCCAGGACCAGTTCCTCGACGAGTTCGGGACCGATACCGGCGCGGGCGATCGCCGTTTCGGCGGCGAGCACGCCGAGTTCGACGGCGCCGGTTTCGCGCAGCGAGCCGCCGTAGCGCCCGTTGGGGGTGCGCACGGCGCCGAGCAGCAGCACGTCACGGGACACGGTGGGACACCTCTCGTTCGGGCGCGCGGACGACCCGCTGCGCTTTGTGCGTGGTCCGGGGCAGCGAGCCCGGCGCGACGACGTCGACGACGGCCCGCACCTGCAGCTCCGCCCGCAACGCCGTGGCCAGCCGGTCCGGCAGCTCGCCCTCGGAAGGCGCCTCGACCTGCAGGCGCAGGGCCGTCGGGTACCCGGTCGCGGGATCGGCGAGCGCGGGGTCGAGCACGACGCGGAACTCCGCGAGCCCGCCGACCGTGCGGCGCACGACGTTCTCCACCGCCGACGGGAAGACGTTGACCCCGCGCACGACGAGCATGTCGTCCGCGCGGCCGCGCACCCCGCCGGCCAGCCGCGCGTGGGTGCTCCCGCACGCGCACCCCGACCGGTCGAGCACGACGATGTCGCCGGTCCACCAGCGCACCAGCGGGCACGCCTGCTTGTCGAGGTGGGTGAGCACGAGGACGCCGGGCTCGCCGTCCGGCACCGGCTCGCGGGTGACCGGGTCCAGGACTTCGGCGTGCGCGAAGTCCTCGACGAGGTGGCCGCCGGCCTGCGCTTCGCACTCCCAGGCGATGGGCTGGAACTCCAGGCAGCCGTAGCCGTCGAAGCAGCGGGCGCCCCACTCGCGTTCGATGAGCGCGCGGGTCGCGGCGACCGCGCCGCCGGGTTCGCCGCCGACCATCACGCGCCGCACCGGCGAGTCCGCGAGTGGGCGGCCGAGTTCGCGGGCGCGGTCGGCGAGGTGGAGCAGGAACGACGGCGTGCCGCCGATCGCCGTGGTGCCGTAGCGGAAGATCGTGTCGATCTGTCGATCCGTGTCGCCCGAGCCGCCGGGGATGACGGTGGCGCCGAGCTTCGTGTAGCCGAGGGTGGCGCCCAGTCCGCCGACGAACCAGGCGAACCCGAAGAGGCACTGGTAGACGTCACCGGGTCGCACGCGTTGGCTGTGCGCGGCGCGGGCATAGAGGTCGGCCCAGCGGTCGAGGTCCTTTGTGGTCCAGCAGACCGGCGTGGGACTGCCGGTGGTACCGGACGAGAAGTGCACGCGGGCCACTTCATCCCGTGGCACGGCGAGGAAATCGCCGTACGACGGGGAGTTCTCGAGCGAACGCTGGTAGTCGGCCTTGGTGGTCAAGGGCAGGGCGCGGAGGTCGTCGGGCGTCCTCAGGTCGTCCGGGTGCCAGCCCAGTTCGTCCCACTGGCGCCGGTAGTGGACGCTGGTCTCGTAGACCCGCCGCAACTGTCCTTTGAGGACGTTCATGATGCCGCCTTCAGAACGGCACCCGTGCACATGATGCTCGCGTCGGCGCCGAGGAAGTCGACCAGCGCGGCGATCTCGGCGTCCGGCGGGGCCACGATCGCGTTGACGCGGACGCCGCGCGGTGCGGCTTCGCGGGCAAGCGTGCGGCACAACGACGTGAGCGCGCCGGTGAGCGCGGTGCTGTCGGCGCCCGTCGTGTACTTGAGCAGGACGGCACCACCCGCGGGGAGCGCCTGAACCGCGTCGCGTGCTCGGACGAAGGCGTCCCCGAGACGTTCGGCCACCGCGCCCGACGCCGTCTCCGCGAGCCCCGCCTCGCCGGTGATTTCCACGACGATCATGCGTGCTCGGCGGCGACGGCGCGGGACAGGACGAGGCGCTGGATCTCCGACGACCCCTCGTAGATCTCCAGCACGCGTTGGTCGCGGTAGAGCCGCTCGGCCGGGCAGGGCTTGCAGAAGCCGTCGCCGCCGAAGACCTGGACGGCGAGGTCGACCGCGCGGTGCGCGACCTCGGACGTGTGCAGCTTGGCCATCGCGCCGGGCAGCGATACCGGCTGCCCGGCGTCGTACGCGCGCGCGGCTTCGTAGGTGAGCATGCGGGCGGCCGAGAGGTCCACGGCGAGGTCGGCGAGCCGGAAGCCGATGCCCTGGTTCTCGATGATCGGCTTGCCGAACGTGTGCCGCCGGACGGCCTCCGCGGCGGCGAGCCGGTACGCGGCGAGCGCGATCCCGAGTCCCTGCGCCGCAACGGAAACGCGCCCCAGATCCAGGGTTTGCAGGGCCAGCTTGAGGCCGCGGTTCGGCTGCCCGAGGATCGCGTCGGCTTCGACGCGCACGTTGTCCAGCTTGAGGTTGCTGGTCCGCGTGCCGCGGATGCCCATCTTGTCCTCGATGCGGTCGATCGTGACGCCGGGCGCGTCGGCCGCCACGATGAACGCCGTGATGCCACGCGCGCCCGCGTCCGGATCGGTCTTGGCGAACACGACGTACCGGCCGGAGATGCTGCCGTTGCCGATGTAGATCTTCTCGCCGGTGAGCCGGTAGCCGTCGCCGTCGGCTTCCGCGCGGCACTTGATCGCCGCCGCGTCGCTACCCGCGCCTTCTTCGGTGAGCGCGAAACTGATGGCTTCGCCGCTTCGCAACGGTCCGAGCACGTCCCGCTTCTGCTCTTCGGTCCCGGCCAGCCGAACCGGCACGGCGCCGAGCGTGTGCGCGGCGAGGATCGCGCCGGTCGACGCGCACGCGGCGGAGACTTCTTCGACGACCGCGGTGATCGCCGTCATCGACAGCGCGCTGCCGCCGTGTTCGGCGGGCACGAGCATGCCCGACAGGCCGGTGTCGACGAACGTTTTGATGTGCTCGTGCGGGTAGCGCTGCTCCCGATCGAGCTCCTCGGCGAGCGGGGCGAAGTGCTCGGCCGCGATCTTGCGGGCCGTCTCGCGCCACCGCTGCGCGTCGGCGTCGAGGGTCGGTTCCCAGAGCACAGTCTTGGCGGTCATGGCCGTGACTCCCTGTCGTCGTGCGGAGTTCCGGTCGCCGACGGGGTTGGCGCTTGCCAAAATCAACGTCAGCGTAGATGCTGATTACAGTACACAGGGACCGTTCGAAGTCAAGGGAAGGCACGCATGGGCACAGTCACCGCCGACGTCCGGCCCGGCGGCGTCGCCGTCGTCACGATCGCGGCACCGGAGACGCGCAACGCGTTGTCCACCGAGCTGCTGACCGAACTGGCCGACACCCTCGAAGGTCTCGATGTGCGCGCTGTCGTGCTGACCGGCGGACCGAAGCTGTTCGCGGCCGGCGCGGACGTCAAGCAGCTGCGGGAGCTGTCGCCGATCGAGTACGCCGCGTCCGGCCGGGCCGCGTGCTGGCAACGGATCGGCGCGGTCGGCACTCCCCTGGTCGCCGCCGTCGCGGGCTACGCGCTCGGCGGCGGGTGCGAACTGGCGCTGTCGGCGGACCTCGTCGTCGCGGCGGACACGGCGGTGTTCGGGCAGCCGGAAGTGAAGCTCGGCTTGGTGCCGGGTGCGGGCGGCACGCAACGCTGGGCGCGCGCGGCCGGCCGGTACGCGGCGGCCGGGGTGGTGCTCACCGGCCGGACGGTCGACGCGTTCGAAGCGCGGGACCTCGGGCTGGTGCACCGGATCGTGCCGTCGGAACGCCTGGTCGAGGCTGCGGTCGCGGTGGCTTCGTCGGTGGCGGCCAACGGACCTCTGGCCGTGCGCGCGGCGCGGTCGGCGCTGCGGCGCGCGGACGAGCTGCCGTTGTCCGCGGCGCTGGAGTACGAGCGGCAGCAGCTGTTGCTGATGCTCGGCAGCGACGACCACGTCGAGGGCATCACGGCGCTGCTCGAGAAGCGCGCACCCCGGTTCACCGGACGTTGAGGAGGTTCGTCATGGGGTTCTCGCGGCTGGACTGGTCGGCCCGGCCGGATTCGGACGTCGTCCTGGTCGAAGCGCGGGGGGTGCGCTTCGGCCAGGACGCGGTGAAGTTCCTGCGGCGGCTCGAAGCGGTGCCGTCGGTCGTGGTCGTCGGCGGCGAGTGCGACGCGAGCGCGCTCGCCCTCCTGGCGGCCGCGACGCTCGGGTTCGTCACCGACGACGTCCGGGTTTCCTCCGATGTGGACACCGTGCTGGCGCTGGGGTTGACCTCGGTCCTGCCCGCCGCGATCGGCGCCGCTCCGGCGCGCGCCCTCCTGCTCGGCGGTCCCGCGGAC
Source organism: Amycolatopsis sp. NPDC098790 (assembly GCF_044759945.1). Taxonomy (NCBI): domain Bacteria; kingdom Bacillati; phylum Actinomycetota; class Actinomycetes; order Pseudonocardiales; family Pseudonocardiaceae; genus Amycolatopsis; species Amycolatopsis sp. NPDC098790. The sequence continues at coordinate 605,263 of NZ_JBIWAI010000006.1, read as the reverse complement.
GCGGGTGCGCTGCGGCGGTCGGGCCTCGCCGCCTCCGGCGATCCCTCGGCCGCCGCGGCCCGGCTCACCGGCCCCGAGGCCGCATTGCTCGTGCGCTCCTTGCGCGTCGCGGCCCGTTCGACGCGCGAGCAGGCCCGGCAGTACGACGACGAGCTTCGGCAGCTGCGGTGAACCTGGCGCTGGGGTGCGGTCCGCTACCGGACAGTGAGGCCCTCGATGCGGCGTGGGACGGCGGGATCCGGCACTTCGACACCGCGCCCAGCTACGGCGACGGCGTCGCGGAAGAAGCTCTCGGCCGCGCTCTTCTGCGATGGCCCGGCTCGCCTCGGGTGTCCACAAAGGTCGGCCGAGTGCGGATGGCGATCGCCGACCCGTACGGCGCTCCCGACGGTCCCCGGCGTGAGCCGCTGTTCGACTTCCGCGCGGAAGCCGTGCGCGAGAGCATTCTCCGCAGCCTTGCGCTCCTCGGTCCGCTGGACACGGTGCTGGTGCACGATCCGGACGCCGCCGTCGACCTCGTCGTGGCCGAAACCTTGCCGGTGCTGCGGGAACTGCGATCGGAGGGCTTGTTCCGGGCGATCGGTGTGGGGACGACGTCCGTCGACACCGCGCGGCGGCTCGTGTCGCACGTGGACGTCGTCATGATCGCGGGCGCGTGGAGCCTCACCCGCCGGTCGGCGTTGCCGCTGCTCGACGAATGTCTCGCCGCCGGGGTCGAGGTCCTGGCGGCCGCGCCGTTCGACTCCGGGCTGCTCGCGTCCGATACTCCGTCCGCGGACGCCCGGTATCTGTATCGCGACGCCCCGGCTGAGATCGTGGAGCTGGCACAGCGGATGGCCGGCGTGTGCCGCGACCACGGCGTCAGCCTGCCGCAGGCCGCCGTGTGGTTTCCTTTGCGGCACCCGGCGGTGAGCACCGTCGTGGCGGGGATGCGTACGGCTGCGGAGGTTCACCGGAATTTGGACTTGATGGCGCGGCCCGTCCCCGACGCGCTGTGGGCGGACCTACTGCCCTGACGTCACGAACTCCTCGAAGACGCGTTCCGGCGACGGCGGGTAGTAGAAGACGAAGTCGTCGATGCCGATCTCGCGGTAGCGGCCGACGAAGTCCGTCACCGCGCCGATCGAGGACCAGATCGGCTCGGCGGTGACCGCCGGACTGCCCGCCAGGAGCATCCGCCGCACGGGCCGGTCTGCTTCTTTCAGGACGTCGATTCGCTTCTTCGTCACGGCCAGGTGGTCGTGCGCGGAGAGGCCGAAGCCGCCGTAGGAAACCCAGCGGTCGCCGTACTTCGCGGCCAAGGCCAGCGAACGCGGCCCGTGTGCGGCGATCGTCAGCGGGATCCTTCTGGCGGGCGCGAGTGACGGAAAGCCTTCCAGCACCGGCTCTCCGCGCAGCACACTGTCCACAATGGTCAGTACGTCTGTGAAGGGTATGTCGTTCCCGGCGGCCCGGTCTGCCGCGGCGTATCCGGCGCCGAGGCCGAGTTCAAGACGGCCGTTCGAGATTTGGTCCACCGACAGCGCCTGCCGCGCGAGCACGACCGGCGGCCGGAGGAGACCGTTGGCGACCAGTGACCCGATGCGGATCCGCGAGGTCGACGCGGCGAGCGCCGGCAGCAGGCTCCAAGCGTCGAGCCACGGCTGCTCGGGGTGCGCGGGGTTGAGGACGTGGTCGTCGACCCAGACACCCTCGACGCCGAGGTCCTCGAGGCGACGCGCGCGGGCCAGCAGTTCCGGCCAGCCGGTGTTCGGGATCAGCAGGGCGTGGATGCTCACGGGAACCCTCCCGCCCGGGCCAGGCTGCCCGCGATCGGCACGCCGAGGCGTTCGGTGACCCATTTGGCGTGCTCGATGGTCTCGGCGAGGTCGAGTCCGGTGTCGAAACCCATGCGGTGCAACGTGTACACGAGGTCCTCGGTCGCGACGTTGCCGGTCGCGGCCGGCGCGAACGGGCAGCCGCCGATGCCGCCGAGGCTGGCGTCCAGGGCCCGGACACCGCTGCGCACGGCCGCGACGGCGTTCGCCACGGCGGTGTTGCGCGTGTCGTGCAGGTGGACGCGCATCGGGACGCCGGGGGCGCGTTCACGCAGCACGCCGAACCGCGTCTCCACATCGGACGGCACCGCGACGCCGATCGTGTCGGCCAGGCACACCTCGTCGAAGTCCAGGTCTGCCACCGCTTTCACAACTTCGCCGAAGCGCGCCTCCGGGACCTCGCCTTCGAAGGGGCAGCCGAAGGACGCGCCGATCGTCACGGCCACTTTGACGCCGTCTTCGCGGCCACGCCGCCGGATTTCGCGGACGACGTCGAGGGCTTCGGCGGTGGTCATGCCCTGGTTGCGTTCGCTGAAGGTCGTGCTGGCCAGGACGAGCGTGGTCACCTCGCGGATGCCGGCGTCCCGCGCACGCTCGTACCCTCTTGTGTTCAGTACGAGCGCACTGTAGCCGATCCCGTTGTCCTGCAACGCTTTCGCGACTTCGGCGGCGTCGGCGAGCTGCGGGACGCGGTCCGGCCGCACGAAGGACGTCACCTCGATCCGGCGGACGCCGGTGCGGGCGGCCCGGTCGATCAGCTCGAGCTTTTCGTCCGTGGTCAGGACGCGCTCCTCGTTCTGGAGGCCGTCCCGCGGGGACACTTCGACGATCTCGACGGTCATGCGAGTCCTTCGTCCAGGGAGGCGGCCGCGACCAAACCGGAGCCGCCGTCCAGTTCGACCAGTGCCCCGCTGACGGCATCGGCGACCCCCGACCCGAGCGCGGCGACCCATTCGGCCACCTCGGCGGTCGAGGTGTCGCGGCCGAGCGGGGTTTTCGCCACGATTTCGGCGAGCTGTTCGGGCGGCAGTTCCCCACCGACACCGTCGGTCAGGACGGTGCCGGGGGCGAGGCAGAAGAGCCGGATCCCGTCTGCGCGCCAGGTCCGGGCCAGCTCCCGGGTCAGCGCGGCGATCCCGGCCCGGGCCGCGGCCGAGTGCGCCAGGCCGGGAATGCCCCGGTCGGGCGCGGACAGCGAGAGGTTCACCACCCGGCCCCGGCGTGCCTTCAGCCCGGGGTGGGCGGCTTGGATGATGGCGGCGGTGGCGGTGAGGTTCAGATCGGCAACGGCGGCGAAGCCCCGCGGCGAGATCCGGTCCACCGGCGCGACGAACTGCCCACCGGCGTTGTCGACGAGCAGGTCCAGCCCGCCGAGGCTTTGGACGAACGCGGCCGCGGCGGGCCGGTCACGGATGTCGAGCGCGGCGAAGGAGAACCGATCGCTCGCGGCGAGGGAAGCGGTTTCGGCGAGCCGTTCCTGGCGCCGCCCGACACCGACGACGGTGGCGCCGAGGTCCAGCAGCCGAAGGGTGATGGCACGCCCGATACCAGAGCCGGCACCGGTGACGAGCGCAAGCCGGCCCCGCAGCGAACCAGCGGGGAGAACGGCACACGACTCGGGCCGAGGTGCGGCCCTCACGCCGACACCCGGCTTGCGAGGGAGCGGGGTCGCCGACGCCCCGGGCCCCGACGCAGCCGCCGAATCATCCGCGGCACCCGCACCCGGCCGAGCCAAACCCGGCCCGGCACCCGGGCCGGGGTCACCTCCGGCGAGAGGCGCGGCCGCCGAATCACTCGCAGCGCCCACCTCCGCCCCCAGCCGAGACAAACCCCACCCGCCACCCGAACCGGCACCACCTCCGACCCGATCCGCAACCGCCGAAGCACCCGCGCCACCCACCTCCGCCCCCAGCCGAGGCAAACCCCGCCCGCCACCCGAACCGGCGCCACCCAGGGGTCGATGCGCGGCCGTCTCGACAACCAAGCCAACGCCACCCCCGACCCGATCTGCGGCCGTCACGACAACCCCGGCACGCGAGCCAACAACCCGCCGTCGACCGGCAGCACCACCCCGGTCACGAACGGCGCCTGGAACAACGCCCATACCGCTTCCGCCACCTCCTCCGCCTCAGCCGCCCGCCCGGCCGGATGCGCCGCGGCGAACTCCGCCTCCGAAAGCCCCTCCACCATCCGAGTCCGCACCAACCCCGGCGCGACCGCGTTGACCCGGATCCCTCGCGCCGCATACTCCACAGCGGCGGTCTTCGTCAGCCCGACCACAGCGTGCTTGCTCGCCACGTAAGCACTCGACAACGGAACCCCGGCAAAACCCGCCCCGGAAGCGGCGTTGACGATCGCCCCACCACCGGAAGCCAGCATGTGCCGCACCTCGGCGCGCATGCACGCCAGTACCCCGCCCACGTTGACCCGCTGCACGCGCCAAAACACGTCGTCCGGGTACTCGGCCAGCGGCGCACGCACCCCGGACACCCCGGCGTTGTTGTAGGCGAAATCCAACCCGCCGCCCCAAGCCACCGCGGAAGCAGCAGCGTCCGGATCGGACACATCAGCCGAAATCCCCAGGGCCCGCGCCCCGGTCCGACGCAGCGACAAGGCGGCTTCCGAAGCCCCGGACCGATCGACCAACGCGACCGAAACCCCGCGAGAGGCGAGCCGCGAAGCCGTGGCGAAACCGATCCCCCGCGCCGCCCCGGTGACCAGTGCGACGCTCACCGGAACGCTACTTCGGCGACAACGAAGAAAGCGCCATCTCGATGAAGTCCTCGCCGAAGTCCTCGAGACTCCGCTCGCCCTCGGGGTTGTACCAGCGGTGGATCCAGTTGAACATGCCGATGATCCCCAGCACGGCCACCGACGGGTCGATGTCCGTCCGGAACTCCCCCGCCTTCGCGCCCGAGCGGATGACCTCCGCCAGCACGCGGCCGTAGCGGTCGGCGTTGTCGCGGATGTGGTCGGCCTCCGGGCCGGTCATCACCTGGTGCACGTTCTCCGAGAGGAACACGAACAGCTCCGGCAGCTCGGCCATGGTCCGCACGTACTCGCGCAGCGCCGAGGCGAGCCGCTCCGGAGCGGACAGCGGCAGGGCCGCGACCTCCTCCAGCCGGGTGCGCATCGTCTCGATGGGGTCGTGCAGGAGCGCGACGAGCAGCTCCTCCTTGGTGCCCACGTAGTAGTACAGGGTCGCCCGGCTGATGCCGACCTCGCCGGCGACGTCCTCGAGCGTCGACTGGCCGTAGCCGAGCCGGGTGAACACCCGGCCCGCACCGGCCACGACCTCCGCCCAGCGGACGTCCGACCGGCGGCCGCTCGCCTGCCTGCGTTCGAGGCGCCGGCGCGCGATGTCGCTCTCGGGATCGGTCGCCGCTGAGCGGCGACGGCGTGGCGCGGCCACTGGCGATCGGACTCCCTTGCCCTCGGTGCCGCCCCGGGCGCGCCGGGGCTCCTGCCGCACCCACCTTAGCGCTCGCGCAGCTCACGCTTGAGGACCTTCCCGCTGGCGTTGCGCGGGAACTCCGCGTCCAGCGAGAACAGGGCCGGCACCTTGTACCCGGCCAGCCGGGTACGGCACCACGCGCGCACCGCGTCGACGTCGAGCGCCGCGCCCTCCTCGAGGATGACGTGGGCCCGGACGATCTCGCCCCAGTGCTCGTCCGGCACGCCGACGACGGCGACCTCGCGCACGCCCGGGTAGCGGCCCAGCACGTGCTCGATCTCGTCGGGGTAGATGTTCTCGCCGCCGCGGATGATCATGTCCTTCTTGCGGCCGTTGAGGTAGAGGTAGCCCTCCTTGTCGCGCCGGGCCAGGTCGCCGCCGCGGAACCACCCGTCGACGAGCACCTTCGCGGTCTCCTCCGGCTGGCCGAGGTAGCCGGACATGACCGCGTCGGCGCGGGTGACGATCTCGCCCACCTCGCCCTCGGGGACGTCGACCAGCTCGGTGTCGTTCTCCGGGTCGCACAGCCGCAGCACCACGCCCATGCCCGCCTTGCCGATGGACCCGAGCAGGTGCTCGTCGCCCTTCAACGCCCGCCGGTGGTCCTCGGGGGTGAGCACGGTCTGCAGCCCCGCCTCGGTGCCCGCGCCGAACATGTTCAGGAAATCGCAGTCGAAGCGATCCATCGCGCGGCGCAGCAGCGACGGCGACATCGGGGCGGCGCCGTAGCCGATGGAACCCAGCCCCGAGAAGTCGCTCGCCGGGTCGGCCACCAGGGGTTCGTGCAGCAGGGTGTCGATCATCGTGGGGACCAGGAAGACGCCGTCGAGGCCGCCGCGCGCCATCCAGTGCGCGACCGTCGGCGCGTCGAACGAGGGCAGCACCAGGGAGGTGTGCCCGCGCGCGACACCCGACAGCGTGTAGAGCATCCCGCCGACGTGGAACAGCGGCGCCGCCGAGTAGTGGAACGAGATGTTCGTCATCGCGCGTTCGACGATGCACTGCATCACCATGTGCTTGGCCATCCGCTGCGAGTGCATGACGCCCTTGGGCAACGCGGTCGTCCCGCTGGTGAACGCGAGGCACACCAGTTCGTCGTCGGCCATCGGCACGTCGATCTCGACGTCGTCGCCACTGTCCACGAGGGACTCGTAGGACTCGTCGCCGGCGTGCGAGTCGTAGCTGATCGTCGCCTTCAGCCCCGGCACGTCCACCCCGCGCACGAGGTCGGTGTAGCGGTCGCTGAAGAACAGCACCTTCGCCTCGGCGGTGCGCAGCAGCGCCTGCAGCTCGGGCCCGGCGAGGCGGAAGTTCAGCGGCACGTACACCGCGCCGAGCTTCATGCAGGCGAGCAGCGTTTCGACGTACTGCGCGGAGTCGGTGGCGAAGAGCGCGACGCGGTCACCCTTCTCGACGCCCATGCGGCGCAGCGCCGAGCCGATCCGGTTCACCCGGCTGTTCACCTCGGCGAAGGTGAACTTCGTCGTATCGGTGACGAAACAGGGTCTGGTGGGGACGGTGCTCGCGTTGATGCGGATCCAGTCCGACATCCGCGAGTTCTGCTGGACGGACATGCGCACTCCCTTGTGCAGCCTCGTCGCTAAGTGAGCTTGGGGAGGACCTCGGTGCCGATCAGTTCGATGGAACGCATGACCTTCTCGTGCGGGATGTCGTAACTCTGCACGAGAAGCAGCAGGATGTCGACGCCCACGGCCTCGTAGCGCTTGCACATGCCCACGAAGTGGTCGGGGTCGCCACAAAGGACGGTCTCGTTCTGCGTCAGGTAGTCGAAGGTGAGGTCCTCGATCTGCATGCCGCCCAGCAGTTTCCTGGCGTACTCGTAGCTGCCGAGGTTGGTTCCTTCCCGCCAGGCCCCGAGTTCGGCGATCGTTTTCAGCGAGCTCTGGATGTACCAGGGGAACGCCGTGCGCGCGTCGTCGTGCGCCTGCTGCGTGGTTTCCGCGCAGTGCGCCTGGGCGAACGTGGCGATGCGGTTGTTGACGAACTTCCCGACGGGCTGCACCTGCTCGAGACCCTCGTGGTAGCGGCTGATCCGCTTGGTGAGCGCCTCGGGCGGGATCGCGACGGAGAACGACAGCAGCCCGAGTCCCTTCTGCCCCACGATGACGTGGCTTTCCGCGCTGGAGGTCGCGCCCCAGATCGGCGGGTGCGGGTTCTGGTAGGGCTTCGGGACGACGCCGCGCGGCGGCAGCTTGAAGTACTCACCGTCCCAGCTGAACTCTTCTTCGGTCCACGCGCCGACGATGACGTCGAGGGCCTCTTCCCACATCGGGCGGGTCTCGTTCGGCTTGATGCCGAAGCCCTCCATCTCGACGCGTGTTCCCGAGCGGCCGGTGCCGAACTCCAGGCGGCCCTTGGACAGGACGTCGACGGTGGCGGCGGCTTCCGCGGCGCGCACCGGGTGGTTGTACGGGAACGGCAGCAACCGGACGCCGTGGCCGATGCGGATGTTCTCGGTGCGGGCCGCGATCGCGCCGTAGAACACGCCGGGTGCGCTGGAGAACGAGTACTCGTCGAGGAAGTGGTGCTCGACGGTCCAGACGCTGTGGAAGCCGAGCCGGTCGGCCAGTTCGATCTGCTGCAGCGTGTTTTCGAACGCGTTGTAGGCGCTGTCCTGCGTCCACGGTCGCGGCACGGGCAGCTCGTACATGAGGGCGAGCTTCACGAATCCTCCAAGACTGCGGTGACCGACCCGGTGTGCGGGGCCGCCGGGGTGACCCCGAGGTCGAAGGCCACCAGCTGCCCGGTGAGCCCGTAGGTGACGTAGAGCCGGCCGTCCGCGCCGACGCAGCAGTTGGTCGGCTGGGTGCCGTCGCCGGTTTCCAGGGTTTCCTTCAGCCCGCCGCCGGAGTAGACGAAGACGGCGTTGCCGATGCTGCCGCAGACGTACAACGTGCCGTCGCCGTCGAAGCAGAAGCCGTCGGGCATCCCGGCGGGCAGCTTGAGGACCTGTTCCGGGGCGCCGAACTCGCCGCCGTCGACGTCGAAGGCGAGGATCTTGCGGGTCAGCGACTGGGCCAGGTACAGGCGGCCGTCGGGTCCGAACGCGACCCCGTTGGGCATGGCCGGGACCTCCACGGAGCCGGCGACGCTGCCGTCAGCGGCGATCGCCACGACGTGCCCGGGGCGGATGGTGCGCAGGTCTTCCCAGTTGGCGCTGTCGGTGACGTAGAGCGTCCCATCAGGACCGAAGCAGAGGTCGTTGGGCCGGTGCGGCGCCGGGCCGGGCAGTTCGCCGGTCACCCGGGTGACCGTCCCGTCGGGATCGACGCGCTGGACGCAGCCGTCGAGCTGCCGCGGCGCGTGCCAGTAGCCGGTGCCCTCGGCCGAGAGCCCGCCGTTGTTGGCGACGTACAGCTCGCCGTCCGCGCCGAGCGCGCTGCCGTTGGGGCCGCCCCCGCAGTCACCCACACGGGTGATCGTGCCGTCCGCGTCGACGCGGCTGACGGCCTCGCCCTTCATCTCGACGACGGCGACCGCGCCGTCGCCGAGCCAGGTCGGGCCTTCCGGGAACCGCAGTCCGCTCGCGACGACCCGCGGCGTCACGACGCACCCGCCGGGGCCTCGTCGAAGCTGTGGCGCGGCAGCTCCTTGACGCGCGGCATGACCTCGGCCGCGAACAGGCGCATGTTGGCCTCCGCCAGTTCCGTGGTCATGCCCGAGAACGAGCAGACCGCGTTGAACCCGTCGTTGCCCACTTTGGACCGGATGTCGACGATCCGCTCGTAGCACTCGTCGGGGGTGCCGTAGATCTGCAGCTCGATGAAGTTCTCGACGACGCGGCTCGAGCCCTTGTTCTGGATGTAGGACGCCAGCGAGCGGTAGTACTCGTAGCCCTGGGTGGACGCGAAGTGCCGCCCGCCCAGTTCGTAGTGCGACATGACCGACTCGTAGTAGCCGCCGATGTACTGCTGCGCCATGTCCTTGGCCTTGATCGGGTCCTTGTCGCAGCAGACCCAGCCGGTGACCATCGGCGCCGGCGCCTCGACGCCCTTCAGCTCGCGGAACTGCTCGCGGTATTGGCGCATGTCGGCGGAGACCTCTTCCCAGTCCTTCTGGGGGTTGATGAGGATGCCGGCGCCGACGTCGGCCATGATCCGCACCGATTCGGGTGACACCGCGGCCGCGTAGAGCCGGTCGCGGAAGGACTTGACCGGCCGAGGACGCAGGTCGCGCTTCGGGATCTGGTAGTGCTTGCCGTCGGCCTCGAGAACGCCGGTCTCCAGCGCGCGCAGGACGATCTCGGCGGACTCGACGAACCGTTCGCGCGACTCGTCCATCGGGACGCGCAGGCCTTCGAACTCGATCCGCCCGAGGCCGCGTCCCATGCCGAAGATGAACCGGCCGCCCGACATGAGGTCGAGCATGGTGACCTGCTCGGCGACGCGCACCGGGTCGTGCCACGGCAGGATGACCGCGCCGGAGCCCAGGAGGATGTTCTTGGTGCGACCGGCCATGTAGGACAGGAACTGGATGGGGTCCGGGCACATCGTGTAGGAGGTGAAGTGGTGCTCGACGCCCCACAGCATCTCGAAGCCCAGGGGTTCGGCGAGCTCGCACAGGCGCAGCTCGTCGGCGTAGACGCGCTCGTCGTCCTTGGCGTCGCCGCCACCCTGGAAGATGCTCGTGTATCCGACTCGCATCGGTCGTGACCTTCTTTCCGGCTCAGGGGTTGATCGGGTGCGGGCGCAGCCGCTGGTAGGTGCCGTGGCAGAAGACCAGCGGACGGCCGGCGTCGGTCGCCGACAGCTCGTGGACGTCCGCCAGGACGAGGACGTGGTCACCGGCATCGGTGACCGAGTGGGTCGTGCAGTCGAACCAGGCGAGGGCGCCGTCGAGGACGGGCGAGCCCAGCGGCGAAGAGGTCCAGGCGACGCCGCCGAACTTGTCCCCACCGGAGACGGCGAAGGCGCGGGAGGTGCCTTCGCCGTCCTCGCCGAGGACGTTGACGCAGAACTTGCCGAGTGGGGCGATCCGGGGCCAGGTGGTGGAGGTGCGGGCCACGAAGAACCCGACGAGGGGTGGTTCGAGGGAGACGGAGACGAAGGAGCCGACGGCCAGGCCGAGGGGTCCGTGCGGCCCGGCGGCGGTGACGACGGCGACACCGGTGGGGACGTGCCGCATGACGCGCCGGAAGCTGTCCGGGGTCACGGCGGTCACCACGGTCGGCTCCCGTCGGTGAGGCCGGCCGGTGCCGGGTCGTGGGCCGGTGTTGGGCGCGTCGGCCAGGTTGTCGAGCCTGCGGTCCCACGCACCACACCTGCGGAAACCGGCCGGGAACCGCCCAGCTTTGCCACGGCCGACTCCCGGCGGCGGAGCCGGTGGGCGCCCAGGCCGCCCAGCTTTGCCACTGCGGACTCCCGGCGGCGGTGCCGGCGAGCGCCGAGGCCGCCCGGCGTCACCACGGCCGGGTCCCGTCGGCGGCGGTGAGCGCCCAGGCCGCCGAGCTTCGTCACGGCCGACTCCCGGCGGCGGTGGCGGTGAGCGCCCAGGCCGCCCGGCGTCACCACGGCCGACTCCCGGCGGCGGTGCCGGCGAGCGCCCAGGCCGCCTGGCGTCACCACGGCCGAGTCCCGTCGGCGGCGGGCGCCAAGCCGTCCTCGAGCGCGAGGTCGTGACCCATCCGGGCCTGCTTGGTGCGCAGGTACCGGACGTTCTCGCGCGCGGGCACGGTGCGCAGCGGCTGGGTGGTCACGTGCAGCCCGGCATTCCGCAGGGCGTGCACCTTGTCCGGGTTGTTGGTCAGCAAGGTGACGGTGGTCAGGCCGAGGCGCAGCAGCACGCGGGCGGCGGGACCGAAGTCGCGGGCGTCGGCGGGGTGGCCGAGGCGCAGGTTCGCGTCGACGGTGTCGGCACCCCGGTCCTGCAGGGCGTAGGCGCGGAACTTGTCGGCCAGCCCGATCCCCCGGCCTTCGTGCCCGCGTTCGTAGACGAGCACCCCGCGCCCGGCGGCGGCGATCGCCGCGAGACCGTCGTGGAGTTGTTCGCCGCAGTCGCAGCGCAGGGAGCCGAACAGGTCACCGGTCGCGCACTCGGAGTGCACGCGGACCAGCACCGGCTCGTTTCCGGTCAGGTCGCCGAGGGTCAGGACGAGGTGTTCGCCGCCGTCGGGCTCGGTGCGGATGAGCCGCGCGGTGAAGTCGCCGTGCGCGGTGGGCAGCGGGATCGCCGGCACCTCGCCGGGCACCAGGCCACCGGAGCCGTCGCCCACCGGCTCCCCATGCGCGGTCGGCAACGGAACCGCCGGCACCTCGCCGGGCACCAGGCCACCGGAGCCGTCGCCCACCAACTCGCCCAGCGCAGCCGGCGACGACACCGCGCCGGGCACCAGGTGCCCACCGCCACCGGTGCTCACCGGCTGCGCGGCCAACCCACCATGCACAGCCAGGACTTCGCCCGGCACCACGTACCCACCGGCGCCCGTCACCCCCGCGGCCAATCCGCCGCTCGCGGCCGGCAACCGAATCGCCGGGACCCCGCCGGAGCCGGTGGCCACCAGCCCACCCTGCTCAGCCGAGACCTCACGGGCCGCGATCACGTCCGCGATGCCGATCACCGGCAGCCCGTGATCCCGCGCGAACGCCAGCACCTCCGGACCGCGCATCATCTCGCCGTCCGGGCGGGTCAGCTCCGAAATCACCATCACCGGATCGAGCCCGGCCAGCCCCGCGAGATCCACCGCGGCCTCCGTGTGCCCCGGCCGGGCGAGCACACCCTCGCCGTGAGCGCGCAGCGGGAACATGTGCCCCGGCCGGGCGAAGTCCTCCGGACGGGCGTCGGGGTCGGCGAGCAGCCGGGCCGTCGCCGTCCGGTCGGCCGCGCTCACCCCCGTTGTCGTTCCCCCCAGGGCGTCGACCGTGATCGTGAACGCCGTGCGGTGGCGGTCTGTGTTGTCCGCAACCATCAGCGGCAAGCCCAGCGCGTCGGCGCGGGCGGCCGGCATCGGCACGCACACGATGCCCGTCGTGTGGCGCAGCAGGAAGGCCATCTTCTCCGGCGTCATGTCCGCGGCCGCAAGCACGAGATCCGCTTCGTTCTCGCGGTCCGCCGCGTCGAGCACGACCACGAACTCGCCCCGCTTCAGGGCGTCGAGCGCGTCCTGCACGGTGTCTGCCATCGCGCCGCTCCTTGCGTCATCGCTTGTGTTGACGGAGACGGTAACCCCTTCCGCGATCCTGCGTCAACGCTTACGCTGACAGACATGACCGACAGCATCGCTCCCCCGGAGGAGCTGAGCGGGCCGGACGGAGCCACGCTCGCGCGCGAGATGATGCGGCGGATGCAGCGCGTCCGCCAGTTCGAGGAAGCCACCATCGCGTTGTTCCACGCGGGCGAGCTGCCGGCGATGGTGCACCTGTCGATCGGACAGGAAGCCGCCGTCGTCGGCGCGTGCCTGGCGACCGGAACGTCCGACTACATGACCGGCAACCACCGCTCGCACGGCCACCCGATCGCCAAGGGTGCCCAGCTCGGCGCGCTGATGGCCGAGCTGCTGGGCAAGGCGACCGGCGTGTGCGGCGGCAAGGGCGGCAGCATGCACCTGGCCGACTTCTCCGTCGGCAGCCTCGGCGAGTCCGGCATCGTCGGCTCGGCCATCCCGGTGGCGACCGGGGCCGGGCTCGCGGCGCAGGTCAAAGGCAGCGGGCAGGTCGCGCTGTGCTTCTTCGGCGACGGCGCCGCCAGCGAAGGCGTGCTGCACGAGTCGATGAACATGGCCGGCATCTGGAAGCTGCCGGTGATCTACTTCTGCGAGAACAACGGCTACGCCGTGAGCGTCACGGCCGAAGAGTCCCTGTCGGTACCGGACGTCGCGATTCGCGCGGGCGGGTACGGGATGCCCGGCGTCGTCGTGGACGGCCAAGACGTCCTGGCCGTCTACCGCGCCACGCGGGACGCCGTCACGCGCGCCCGAGCCGGCGAAGGCCCCAGTCTCGTCGAGGCCAAGACGTACCGCTTCCACGAGCACGCCTACGGCCTCGTGGTCCCCCAGCCCTACCGCGAACAGTCCGTTGTGGACAGCTGGTTCGACACCGTCGACCCGATCACGCTGTTCCACCAACGGCTTCTCGACTGGGGTGTGCTCACATCGGACGAACTCCAGACTCTGCACGACGAGGTCAAGTCCGAAGTGGACGCCGCCGTCGAGTTCGCCCGCGAATCCCCCTTCCCGCCGCTCGAAGCGGCCTACGCCGACGTCTACGCACCTTCGGAGGTGACCGCGTGAGCGCACCGACCAAGCGCCGGGCCGCGCAGCTCGGCTTCCTGCAGGCCATCAACCGCGCGCAGAGCGAGGAGATGACGCGCGACCCGAACGTCATCCTGATGGGACAAGACCTGCGAGCCAACGTCTTCGGGGCAGCCGCGGGCGCATTGGAAGCGTTCGGACCTTCGCGCGTGCGGGACCTGCCGCTCGCCGAAGCCGGTTCGATCGGGGTGGCCGCCGGGGCGGCGATGGCCGGGCTGCGGCCGATCATCGACCTCACCGTGGCGAGCTTCGTGTTCGGCGCGATGGACCAGTTCGTGTCGCAGCTGGCGAAAGCGCGGTACATGTTCGGCGGGCAGGCGACACTGCCGGTCGTCGTCCGGGCCGCGCTGTACTACCACGGCGGGACGGCCGGGCACCACGCCGACCGGCCGTACCCGATGTTCATGAACGTGCCTGGCTTGAAGATCATCCTGCCCTCCACGGCGCCGGACCTGCTGGGGCTGCTCAAGTCCGCGATCCGCGACGACAACCCCGTGCTGTGCTTCGAGGACGCGAACCTGTGGGGCCGCAAGGGCCGGGGACCGGCCGTGCCGCCGGACACCGACCACGTGGTGCCACTCGGCAAGGCGGCGGTGCGCCGGCCGGGCACGGACGTCACGATCGTCGGCATCGGCCTCGGCTCGTGGCTGGCGCTGGAAGCCGCGGCCGAACTGGAGGCCGAGGGCATCAGTGCCGAGGTGATCGACCCGCGGACGCTGGTGCCGATGGACTGGCCGGCGATCCTCGAGTCGGTGAGCCGCACGGGCCGCTGCGTCGTGGTCGACCCGGCCAACCGCACGTGCAGCGCGGCGAGCGAGATCTCGGCGCGCGTCGTCGAGGACTGCTTCTCCGACTTGCGCGGGCCCGTCGTGCGCGTGACGACCGACGACACCCACGTCCCCTTCAGTCCGGTGCTGGAGAAGCAGATCTACCCGACGCAGGCCAAGATCGTCGCCGCCGTGCGACGCACGTTCTGAGGAGACACGGATGGCGCGACACGAAGTTCGGCTCCCCCAGCTGTCCATGGGGATGAGCGACGCGGAGATCATCGACTGGTACGTCGAGGAGGGCGAAGAGGTCGCCGTCGACGCCGACCTGGTCGAGATCGAGGCGGAGAAGGCCCGGCAGGTGATCCCCGCCCCGGTGGCGGGCATCATCCGGGAACTGGCGGGCGACAGCGGCGATGTGATCGAGGTCCGCGAACTGCTCTGCGTGATCGAGACCCCGGCGTGAGAACGGGGCTGCCCCGGTTTTCGCCGGGGCAGCCCCTTCAGGAAGAGCGGCGCCGCGCGAGCACCGCGGCGAACTCCGGCCCCGCCATCGCCTGTTCCTCCAGCGCGAGCCCGTAGCCCAGCGCGCGGGCGGCTGCATCCTTCAGGTGGACGTTGATGACGGCTTTCGTGCTCCGCAAAGCGAACGGCGGCAATGCGGCCCACCGGGTGGCCAGCTCAGTGGCGGCCGTGAGCGGGTCCTCGGCCACCGACGAGACCAGTCCGATGTCGACGGCCTCGCGTGCCGTCAGCACCTCCGCGCCCAGCAGCAGCCGCTTGGCCCGGTTGACGCCGATGATCGCCGGCCACAGCGCCGCGCTGCCGTTGCCCGCCGTCACTCCCCCGGCCACGTGCCGGTCACCCAAAGAAGCAGAGGGCACCACAAAGGACGCATCCGCCAGCGTCGCGAGGATCGCTCCCAGGCCGAGCGCGTCCCCGTTCACCGCGGCGATCACGGGCTTGTCCAGATCCAGCAAGGTTTCCACGATCAACCGGGCTTCCTGGATCGGCGTCAACCCGGTCGACGTCGTGAACGTGCGGGACGCGCTGCTGTCCCCGCCCCGGCAAAACGTGTCCCCGGCGCCGGTGAGCACCACCGCGCGCACGCGGTCGTCGGCCCGCACGGCCGGGAAGATCCTCGTCAGCTCCGAGTGCATCGCGTCGTCGACGGCGTTGCCGTGCCCGGGCCGGTTCAAGGTCAGCGTGGCGACGCCGTCGTGGACGTCGACTCGGATGCGAGTGAACTCCAACACCGCGACATTGTATTCAATCAACATCACCGTTGACAAGTTCCTCCGGGAGGACGCTGGCGAGGATCTGGTCCCGGCCCATCATGATGTGCTCGTGCATCAGCTGACCCGCCCGCAGCGGCTCGTTCTTCGCGATCATGTCCCGGATGAGCTGGTGGAACAGGTTCGACCGCTCGAGCTGCCGCGCCGAGAAGTCACGCAACGCGCTGAACACCAGCGGCGCGTCCACGGCACTGCTCAGCAGGTGCGCCAGGCGCGCGTGCCGGCTCGCGCCGATGATCGCCGCGTGCACCTTCCGGTTCGCCTCGTCGATCAGCCGGGTCCGCTCGATCGGCTCCAGATCCTTGCGACGCAAGGCTTTGCCGAAGTCGCGGATACCTTCGTCAATCGCCGACAAGTCGTCCTCGGTGGCCCGTGACGCCGCCAGCTCGCACGCGTAGGACTCGAGCCGCGCGCGCAGCTCGTAGCTGTCCAGGACGTCCTGACGGCTGAGCGTGCGCACCATCGCGCCCCGGTTGTGCTCGGCCACCACGAGCCCCTCCGCGGCGAGCATCCGGACCGCCTCGCGCACCGGCGTGCGCGAGAGGTTCAGCTCGGCCGCGATCCGCTGCTCGATCAGCCTTTCCCCCGGGCGGAGCCTGCCGTCGACGATCCAGCCGCGGATCGACGAGTACGCCAGCATCGGCCCGGACATCCTCGCCCCTGGCAGCGTCCCGCCGCCGTAGGACGCCCCCGTTTTCGCTGTGCTCATCCGAGGGAGAGTACGCGCCGTGAGCACGCGTGTTCGCCCCGCGCCGCCACCGGATCGAAATCTACAAAAGTGTTGACGGAGCCTTGTCCGGCCGCCGGATTGTGTGCAATATGGGTTCACCGTCGATTCGAGAGGTGGCGAACGTGGGCCCCCTGCACGGAATCCGAGTCCTCGAACTGGGCAGCTTCATCGCGGGCCCGTTCGCCGGGCAGCTCCTCGCCGACTACGGCGCCGAAGTGGTCAAAGTGGAACCACCCCGCGCGGGTGACCCGATGCGCCGCTGGGGTGTCACGAAGGACGGCGAATCCCTGTGGTGGCCCGCGATCGGGCGCAACAAGAAGTCGGTGACCGTCGACCTGCGCGACGAACGCGGCCAGCAGCTCGTGCGGGAGCTCGCGTCCGAATGCGACGTCGTGCTGGAGAACTTCCGCCCCGGCACGCTCTCCCGCTGGGGCCTGGACTACGCGAAGCTGGCCGAGGTCAACCCGCGGATCATCCTGGTGCACGTGTCCGGGTTCGGCCAGACCGGCCCGGGCGCGGGACAGGCGGGCTTCGGCAGCGTCGCCGAGGCCGTCGGCGGGATCCGGTTCACCACCGGCTCTCCCGGCGACGCGCCCGCCCGCGCCGGCATCAGCCTCGGTGACTCGCTGGCCTCGCTGTTCGCCGTCATCGGCGCGCTGGCCGCACTGGCCGAACGCGGCTCGAGCGGCCGCGGGCAGGAAGTCGACGTCGCCATCTACGAAGCCGTGTTCGCCCTCATGGAGTCCACAGTGGCCGACTACCACGCCGGCGGCAAGCTGCGCACGCGCAGCGGAAGCGTCCTGCCCGGCGTCGCACCGTCCAATGTGTACCCCGCCGCCGACGACGCCGAAGTCGTCATCGCGGCCAACGCCGACACGGTGTTCTCCCGCCTCGCCGAGGCGATGGGCCGACCCGACCTCGTCACCGACCCCCGCTACGCGACGCACAGCGCCCGCGGCGAACGGATGGCCGAACTCGACGAGCTGATCTCGGCGTGGACCTCGCGGCACAAGAGCAAGGACCTCATCGAACAGCTGCAGAACCACGGCGTGCCGGTCGGGCGGATCAACACCGCCGCGTCCATCCTGACCGACCCGCAGTTCGCCGAGCGCGACATGATCCTCTGGCGGTGCAACGCCGCCGGCACCGAGCTGCCGATGAACGGCATCGTGCCGAAGTTCTCACGGACGCCCGGCGAGGTCACCCGCACCGGCCCGCCGCTGGGCGCCGACACCGACGAGGTCATCACCACCCTCACCGGCACCGACGCCGAGACGCTCGCGGCACTGCACGCGGAGGGTGTCCTGTGACCCCGCTGCTCGAACTCGAAGACATCACCGTCACCTTCGGCGGCGTCACCGCGCTGGACTCGGCGTCCCTGACTGTCCAGGAAGGACAGATCTGCGCGCTGATCGGCCCGAACGGCGCCGGCAAGACCACGGCGTTCAACACGGTCTCGCGGCTGATCCGCCCCGCGTCCGGGTCGATCACGTTCGCCGGCGAGGACCTCCTCCAGCGGCACGCCGCCGACCTCGCCGGGCTCGGACTCGCGCGCACCTTCCAAAATCTCGCGCTGTGGCCGGGCATGACGGTCCTGGACAACGTGATGGTCGGCCGGCACGCCCGCGGCAAGGTCGGCATGTTCGCTTCGGCACTCGGCTTCACCACCAGACGCGAAGACCGCGAACTGAGGGCCCGCGCCTACGCGATGCTCGACTACTTCGAGATCGCCGACGTCGCGCACCGCGACTGCACCGGGCTGCCGTTCGGCACGCTCAAGCGCGTCGAACTGGCCCGCGCGCTGATCGGCGAGCCCCGCCTGCTGCTGCTCGACGAGCCCGCCGGCGGCCTGACCCACGGCGACGTGCGAGAGCTGGGCGAACTCCTGCTGCGGCTGCGCGACGAGCACGGCATCACGCTCCTGCTCGTCGAGCACCACATGCAGTTCGTCATGGACATCTCCGATCACGTCGTGGCCCTCGACTTCGGCCGCAACCTCGTCTCCGGCACCCCGGCCGAACTGCGCGACGACCCGCTGCTGATCGAGGCCTACCTGGGGACGGCGGTATGAGCACGCTGCTGGAACTCAAGGGCCTGCGCGCCTTCTACGGCGAAGTCGAGTGTCTCCACGGGATCGACCTCACCGCCGACGAGGGCGAGGTCGTCGTGGTGCTGGGCGCGAACGGTGCCGGCAAGACGACGTTGCTGCGGTCGGTGTGCCGGCTGGTCCGCACCGAAGGCACGATCAGCTTCGGTGGCGAACAGCTCGGCGGGCGCTCGACCTACGACGTCGTCCGGCGCGGGGTGTCGATGGTCCCGCAGGGCCGCGGCACCCTCGCCGAGCTCACCGTGGACGACAACATCCGCGCGGGCGGCTACATCCGCAAGGACAAGGACGTCAAGACCGACATCGGCTATTGGTACGACGTCTTCCCGCGGCTCGCCCAGCGGCGCTCGACGTCGGCCGGCAGCCTGTCCGGCGGCGAGCAGCAGATGCTCGCCATCGCCCGGGCCATGATGAGCCGGCCGAAGCTGCTGCTGCTCGACGAACCCTCGCTCGGCCTCGCGCCGATCGTGGTGCGGCAGCTGTTCGACGTCCTGGCGCGCGTGTGCGCCGAGCGCGGCGTCGCGATGGTCGTCGTCGAACAGAACGCCGCGCTGGCCCTCGACATGGCGCGCCGCGGCTACGTCCTCGAAGCCGGCACGGTCGCCGTCGCCGGCCCCGCCGAGCGGCTGCGCGACGACGAGACCGTCCGCCGCGCCTACCTCGGCTACTGACCCCCTCTTCCGAAGGAGACCCCCGTGGCGATCACCACCACCGGCCGCCCGGAAGCACCACCGGGCCGGCCCCGCGACGTCCTCGCCGCCCGGCGCCGGCGGTCGGCCGCCCACGGCCTCGGCGTCGTGGCCGCACTCCTGGCGGCGTTCTCGGTGTACGCGATCATCGACGGCGGCTTCCAGCTCTACCTGCAACGTGTGGCCGACGGCGTCCTCAACGGCTTCCTCTACGGCATGGTCGCCCTCGCGCTCGTGCTGGTGTTCAAGGCGACCGGCGTCATCAACTTCGCCCAGGGCGCGATGGGCATGGTCGGCACCTTCCTGGCCTTCACCTTCGCCGAAAAGTGGTCGCTACCGCTCGTCGTGGCGATCGTCGCCGCCATGGTCGTCAGCGCCGGCGCGGCCGCGGGCATCGAACGCGTGCTGATCCGGCCGTTCGACCCGGGCAACCACCTCGCGATCACCATCGTGACCCTCGCGCTGTACCTCGCGTTCAACGCCCTGGCCGCGTTGCTCTGGGGCTTCGACCCACGTGGCTTCCCGACGCTGTTCCCGCACGACGCCGACGACTTCTTCACCCTCGGCGGCGCCCGCGTCTACTACACGAGCCTCGGCACCGCGTTGCTGATCCTCGTCGTCGTGGTCGTGCTGCAACTGGTGCTGTCGCGCACGAAGCTCGGTCTCGCGTTCCGGTGCGTGGCCACGAGCGTCGAGTCGTCGCGGCTGCTCGGCGTCCACATCGGACGGACCGTGCAGAGCAGCTGGGCGCTCGCCGCCGCGGTCGGCACCCTGGCGGGCTGCCTCGCCGCGCCGACGACGTACCTCGACCCGACCTTCATGGACAAGATCCTCATCTACGCCTTCGCGGCGGCGACCCTCGGCGGGCTCGACAGCATCGCGGGCTCGGTCGTCGGCGGGGTGCTGGTCGGCCTCGCGATCGCGTTGCTGACCGGGTACATCCCCGCGCTCGGCGGGCAGTTCGGGCTCGGCTGCGCGTTCTTCGTCATCATCGCCGTCCTGCAGTTCAAACCCGCCGGGCTGCTCGGCCGACGCAGTCAGGAGCGGGTGTGATGGCCAAGTTCACCGTCCTGGAAGGTTCCCGGGCCCACTTCCGGATCCGCTGGGGCTCCGCACTGCTCGCCGCGGCCGTGCTCGTCGTCCTGCCGCTGGTGACCGGTTCGGTCGGCACGATCGAGGCGTTCACCCAGATCGTCTGCTACAGCGTGGCGATCCTCGGCCTCGGCCTGCTGACCGGCCACTGTGGACAAATATCCCTCGGCCACAGCGCGTTCGTGGGCCTGGGCGGCTACACCACCGTCATCCTGGTCGCCGACCACGGCTGGCCCTACCTGGCCACGATCCCGGTCAGCATCGTGCTGTGCCTGGTCGCCGGCGCGCTCGTCGGCATCCCGGCGCTGCGCATCCGCGGGCTCTACCTCGCGACGGTCACCCTCGCCGTCGCCGCCCTGTTCCCCGTCCTGGTCGACAAGTTCCCCAGTCTCACCGGCGGCACCGACGGCAAGTTCGTGCCGCAGGAGATGACCGCCCCGGACTGGTTCTTCGTCGACCCCTACACCGAAACCGGCCCGGCGACCGACCACTACTACGCGGTGCTCGCGGTCGCGGCGATCATGTTCCTGATCGCGTGGAACATCGTGCGGAGCCGGACCGGCCGGGCGATGCACGCCGTCCGCGACGCCCCGCTCTCGGCGGCCGCCTCCGGCATCCGCGTGGCGCGGGTCAAGATCTTCGCGTTCGCGGTCAGCGCCGCGTTCGCCGGGGTCGCCGGCTCCCTGCTCGTCATCCAGGTCCCCGCGGTGAGCGACTCGCGGTTCGACCTCTACCTGTCGATCTTCCTGCTCGTCGCGCTGATCGCCGGCGGCAGCGCGTCGATCGCCGGCGCGGTGCCCGGCGCGATCGTCTTCGTGGTCCTGCGGACCTGGATCGCCGACTGGGCGCAATCGCTCGACCTGCTGTCGGGACGCCCCGACGGCGGCCAGATCGTGGGCATCGCCTCCGGCGCGCTGCTCATCGCGTTCGTGTTCCTGCTGCCGGGCGGCGTGATCGACGGGCTCGGGCGGCTGCGCCGGCGCGTCCTGGAAATCGTCCCCCGCACCCCCGAGGGCTGGCAGCGGCACCGGTTCGCCGGCACCGCTCCCACGCTCACCGAACCGGCCTTGAGAGAGAGCTGAACCACCATGACCCGTACCTGGCAACGGCGCCTGGCGACACTGGTCACCGGGCTCGCGGTCGCCGCGTCCCTCACCGCGTGCTCGCACGAGGAGAGCAAGCAGGCGGCCGCGTCGAAGAAGTGCGGCCCGTCCCCGGCAGCGACCGCGCAGTCGACCACACCCACCGACGGCACCATTCCCACGCCGAGCCCGGACAGCAAGAACTGGGGCCTGAGCGCGGACGGCAGCTGCGTCTACACCGGACCGGGCGGCTACCAGCTGGACCTCGGCAAGTGTCCGTCCACTTGGGACAACAACGCGGGCATCACCGCAACCGACATCAAACTCTTCACGAGCATGCCGCACTCGGGCGCGCTGGCCGCGTACGGCCAGATCGGCGACGGCATCAAGTCCTACCTCGGCTACGTCAACGCCCACGGCGGGATCGCGGGCCGCAAGGTCTCCCTCGACGTCAAGGACGACCAGTACCAACCCGACAAGACCCGCACCAACTTCGAGCAGGCCGTGCAGACCAACGCGTACGCGGCGAGCTTCGCCGTGCTCGGCTCGCCGAACAACCTCAACCTGCGTGACTTCGCCAACCAGAACTGCATGGGCCAGCTGGAGGTCGCCGCGTCGGACAACCCGTTCGGCGACCCGCAGAAGTACCCGTGGACGACCGGGTTCGGCCTCGACTACTACAACGAGAGCGGCGTCTGGGCGTCGTGGCTCAAGGAGAAGTTCCCGCAGGGCGCGAAGATCGCGACGATCGCGATCGGCAACGCTCTGGGCACGTCGTACATCAACGGCTTCAAGCGCGCGGTCAAGCAGACGCCGGGCCTGACGATCGTGAACGAGCAGACGAACGACGTGTCGGCGCCCAACGTCGACAACGAGGTGACCAGCGCGGCGGCTTCCGGAGCGGACGCGGTGGTGCTGGCCGAGGCGGGCACGTTCTGCACGCAGGCGATCGGCGCGATCGAGAAGTCGTCGTGGAAGCCGGTCGTGGTCGCGGCCCAGCCGTGCGCGCAGATCCAGACGACCTACACCCCGCTCGGCAAGCAGGGCCTGACCGGCAACGGCACCAACGTCGTGCGCTACTACTACGCGCCGAGCGACCCGGACAACCCGAACACCGAGTTCGCCAAGCTGTACACCGACACCGTCAAGGCCGCGGGCCTCGACCCGGCGAACGGGCAGACCGCCAACGGCTGGTTCTGGGCCTGGTACATCGTGCAGGTGCTGCAGGACGCCTCGACCATGAAGGGCGGCCTGACGCGGGCGAACATCGCCGTGGCGGCGCACTCCTACGACTCGACGTACCCGCTGATGGTCAAGGGCGTGAAGGGCAAGGTCAAGGGCGTCGAGGACGCCTACCCGTTCGAGGCCGGGCAGATGTACACCTACACCGGGGCCACGCCGGCCGCGCCGGGCCACTTCGAGCCCGCCGGGCCGCTTATCGACAACGAGGGCAAGCTCGGCAACTGGGAGAAGGCGCAGGCGGGCGGCTGATGAACCCGGCCGACGCGGGAGCTCGCGAGCTGGCCCGGGCGCTGGCCACGAAGTCGGTGTCCAGCCGTGAGCTGGTCGGGGTGTACCTCGACCGGATCGCCGCGTCCGACCTGAACGCGGTGGTCACGCTCGACACCGAGCGTGCCGTGGCGGACGCGGCGGCGGCCGACGAGGAGACGGCCCGCGGTGTCCGCCGCGGGCCCCTCCACGGGGTGCCGGTCACGGTCAAGGACGCCTTGGCCACGGCGGGCCTCCGCACGACGTGCGGGTCACCCGAACTGGCGGAGTACGTGCCGGACGAGGACGCCGCCGCGGTGGCACGGCTCCGGGCGGCCGGCGCGATCGTCCTGGGCAAGACGAACGTCCCGCAGTGGTGCGGCGACATCCAGACGGTCAACGACGTGTTCGGCGTGACCCGCAACCCGTGGGACCCCGCGCGCACCCCGGGTGGCTCGTCGGGCGGGAGCGCCGCGGCGGTGGCGGCCGGGCTGTGCGGGTTCGACCTGGCGTCGGACATCGCGGGCTCGATCCGGATCCCGGCGCACTTCTGCGGGGTGTACGGGTTGAAACCATCGGTGGGCTTGGTGCCGGGGCAGGGGTACGTCGACCACGCTCCCCCGGGCCTGGTGCCCCCGGACGGCAACGTCATCGGGCCGATCTGCCGCAGCGCGGACGACCTCGACCTGATCCTGTCGGTCCTTTGTGGACGCGCTTCGGCTGTCCCCGGGGGCTGCTTTCGGGCCGCGGTGTGGCTCGACGACCCCGCGTGCCCGGTCGGCAGCGAGACGGCGGCCGTGCTCGACGCGGCCGTGAGTGCGCTGGCGTCCTCCGGAATGGACGTCAGGCAGGCTTCGCCGCCGGGGACGTTCGACGAGCTGTGGGAGCTGCACCTGGACCTGGTTCTGGCGGCGGTGGCGTACAACATCCCGGACGAGGGGCTCCCGCCCACGACGAAGACGCACCGGGACTGGCTGGCCCGCGCGGAGGACCGGGCGCGGGCGCGCCGGGACTGGGCCCGGTGGTTCGCGGACGTCGACGTGCTGCTGTGCCCGGTGACGGCGATGCCCGCGTTCCCCCACGACCACACCGGCGACATCGGCACCCGGGTCGTCGAGGTCGACGGCGTCGCGCGGCCCCACATGTCGACGATCGGGTGGTGCGGGCTGTTCAGCGTGCTGGGCCTCCCGACGGTGACGATGCCGATCGGCCGGACCCCGGCCGGCCTGCCGGTCGGCGTGCAGGTGGTGGCCGCCCACGGCGCCGACAGCACGGCGACGGCGTTCGCCCGGCACGCGGCGTCGGTGGTGGGCGGGTACGTCGCCCCGCGGCAGCCAGATCCCCGGATCGCTCCGGCCGGCTCTTCCGCGGACACCCAGGCGGTGCTCGCCGGCTGGGAGGCGAGCCTTCCCACATCGCGGACTCCGCGGCCGTCCGGTTGACCATGACACTGGTGTGAACGTCCTGTACTCGACCCATGGACATTCCTTCGTTCCGGCTCGGACTCGCCCTCGACGGGGTGGGGTGGCACCCGGCCGCGTGGCGGCTGTCGTCGGTGACCGACCCCGCCGAACTGTTCGGCAGCCGGTACTGGGCCGGCTGGGGCCGGGCGAGCGCGGCCGGCGGCGTCGCCTTCGTGACGCTCGAAGACGGCTTGACCGCGCAGACCGAGCAGTTCGGGTCCGTTCCCGCGAACGCGGAAAGCCGGGTCCGCGGACGGCTCGACCCGGTGGTCGCCGCCGCGGTCCTGCTGTCGGCCTCCGACGTCGGCGAGGTCGTGGTCACCCGCAACGTGACGCACACCAGCCCGTTCCCCGTCGCCACCCAGCTGGCGTCCCTGGCGGCACTCGGACCGGGCCGGGTGACCTGGCGGCCCCAGGTGTCGGCGAACGCGTCCGACGCCGTGGTGGTCGGCGGCGCACCCACCCCCGAACTGCGACCCGACGACATCTACGTGCCGACGCGGATCGCCCGTCGCCTGCGGGATCTGTTCCGCGACGCGGAGGCGTTCGTCGGCACCGTGCGCGACCTCTGGACGACGTTCCCCGCCGACGCCCTGGGCTCGGGAGACGCGTTCTGGCGGCCCTCGCGAGTCGAAACGCTGTCCGGGCCCGCCGCGGGACCGTTGAACGTCCCGGTGTTCGCGGTGCCCCCGGTGGCCACGCTCGCCCACCACGCGCTGGAGCCCTACCGGCTCGCGGCCGCGGTCGCCGACCGGGTGTTCCTGACGCCCACGCGGGACCATCCGCTCGACGTCCTGATCCGCGCGTTCCGGGAGGTCGAAGCGCTGACCCCGGACGCCACCACCACCGAGGTGTACGCGGACCTCGCGGTGGTCCTCGGCGATTCCGACGAACACGCGCGCGAGCGGCTCGACCGGCTCGACGGCGTCGCCGGCTCACCCTGGACGACGGACACGGGCATCTTCACCGGCTCCCCGGCCAAGCTCGCCGAGCTCCTGAACCGGTGGCGCGACGAACACGGGATCGCGGGCGCCCGGTTGCGCCCGGCGGTGCTCCCCGAGGACGCGGAGCGCGTCATCCACGACGTCGTCCCGCGCTTGGCTTGAGGAGCGACCGGCCCAGGCCGGGACGCTCGTGCGGCTGGTCCGGGAAACGGCCGGCGCGGTTACCGTCGGGGCATGAAGCCGAGCACATCGCACTGGGGCGCCTTCTCCGCCGAGGTCGACGCCGACGGCCGGCTGCGCGTCGAGCCGCACCCCGCCGACCCGGCGCCGTCGCCGCTGCTGGGGAACCTGGCGGCCGCGCTGGACCACCCGACCCGGGTGGCCCGGCCGGCGGTCCGCCGCGGCTGGCTCGAAAACGGGCCGGGACCGGACTCACGGCGTGGCCGCGACGAGTTCGTCGAGGTGCCGTGGGACGACGTCCTCGACCGGCTGGCCGCGGAGCTGGACCGGGTCCGGTCCGAGCACGGCAACCAGGCGATCTTCGGCGGCTCGTACGGCTGGGCGAGCGCCGGCCGGTTCCACCACGCACAGAGCCAGCTGCACCGGTTCCTGAACACGATCGGCGGCTTCACGGCGTCGCGGAACACCTACAGCAACGGGACGTCCTCGGTGCTGCTGCCGCACGTCGTCGGCGACACCCACGCGGTGCTGCGGCAGGCGTCGACCTGGCCGACGATCGCCGAGCACACCGAGCTGATCGTCGCGTTCGGTGGCGTGCCGGAGAAGAACGTCTTCGTGACACCGGGCGGCGTCACGGTCCACGGGACACCCGGGCACCTCGCGCGCTACACCGGCAAAGTCGCGTTGATCAGCCCGCTGCGTGACGACATCCCGTCCACTGTGGACGCCCGGTGGTACCCGATCAAACCCGCCACCGACACGGCGCTGATGCTCGCGCTGGCCCACACGCTCGTCGGGGAAGGCTTGCACGATCGCGCGTTCCTCGACCGCTACTGCGTCGGCTACCCGGAGTTCGAACGATATCTGTCCGACAAGGACCCTGAGTGGGCTGCCGGAATCACCGGCATCCCCGCCGGAGACATCGTCGCGCTGGCCCGCGAGATGGCCGCACACCGGACGCTGGTCACGGTCACGTGGTCGCTGCAGCGCACCGAACACGGCGAACAGCCGGTGTGGGCGGGCATCGCCCTGGCCGCGATGCTCGGGCAGATCGGCCTGCCGGGCGGCGGGTTCGGCCACGGCTACGGCTCGATGGGCGACGTCGGCGACACCGGACCCGAGCTGCGGGTGCCGTACCTGCCCCAGGGCGTCAACCCGGTCGGCGAGTTCATCCCGGTCGCGCGGATCGCCGACCTGCTGCTGCACCCCGGTGCCGAGTACGACTACGACGGCGAGGTCCGCCGCTACCCCGACACCCGGCTCGTGTACTGGGCTGGCGGCAACCCGTTCCACCACCACCAGGACCTCAACCGCCTGCGCCGCGCGTTCACCTGCCCCGACACGGTCGTCGTCCACGAACCGCACTGGACGGCCACCGCGCGGCACGCCGACATCGTCCTGCCCGCCACGACCGCGCTGGAACGCGAGGACCTCGGCTCCGGCCGCCGCGACACGCACGTGATCGCGATGCACCGGATCGCTTCCCCCGCAGGCGAAGCACGCGACGACTACGCGATCTTCACGGCGTTGGCGGCCCGGCTGCGTGTTTGCGACGAGTTCACCGAAGGACGCACCGCCCGGCAGTGGCTGGAACACCTCTACGGCGGCTGGCGCTCGGAACCGTCGTTCGCCGAATTCTGGGCCGACGGCGAGCTGCGCCTGCCGCCCGGCCGCGAGCACCACACGCTGTTCGCGGACTTCCGCGCCGACCCGGACACGCATCCGCTGCGCACGCCGAGCGGCCGCATCGAGATCACGTCGGCGACCGTCGCCGGGTTCGGCTACCCGGACTGCCCCGGCCACCCGGTCTGGTTGCCACCGACCGAATCGGGGCCGCTGTGGCTGATCGCCAACCAGCCGCACACCCGTCTGCACAGCCAGCTCGACGCCGGCGGCACCAGCCGCGCGGGCAAGGTGGCCGGCCGCGAACGGATCCGCCTCAACCCGGCCGACGCGGCGGCCCGCGGCATCACGACCGGCGACGTCGTCCGGGTGTTCAACGCCCGCGGAGCGTGCCTGGCGGGGGCGGTCCTGGACGACGCCCTCCGCCCAGGCGTGGTCCAGCTCCCGACCGGGGCGTGGTTCGACCCGGTCGAGGACCACCCGTCGGGTCCGCTGTGCGCGCACGGCAACCCGAACGTCCTGACGGCCGACATCCCGTCGTCGCGGCTGTCGCAGGGCTGCGCGGGCCAGCACGCGGCTGTCGACGTCGAACGTTGCGAAGGCCCGATCCCGGAAGTCCGTGCCCTGCGTGCGCCGACCGTGAGAGGACACCGATGACCGCCTTGCGGCCCGTGCCTGGCCTCGTTCACTCGCGCTGACTGACTTCCAGGGCCTGGTACAGCTCGCGGGGCGGCGGCAGGCCGGGCAGCGGATCGCTGTTTTCGGCGGCGCACGCCTGCAGGAGGTAGCCGACGAGCCGGTCGGCCGCCGCGGCGAGGGCCGGGGTGCCCGTGCGGGTGACCCCGCCCGTCGCCAGCATGATCAACGGGAGGTCGTGCGGGGAGAAGTCCGGGCGCAGGCCGCCGGCCTCCTTGGCCCGGCGCACCAGGCGGATGAACTCGCGCAGTGCGCGCTGGCGTTCCGCTTCGAGCTCCGCCACGCCGGGGAACATCGTCGTCAGCACCTGGCCGAACCCGCGGTCGCGCTGCGGGATGCGGCAGACGTGTTCGATGAAGCCGCGGAACGCGCGCCACGGGTCCGGGTCGGCCGCCGCGGCGGCCGCGGTGTCGGCGTAGGCCGTCATCGAGGGGCCGAAGACGGCGGCGATCAGGTCTTCGCGTGCCGGGAAGTTGCGCGCCAGGGTCGCGATGCCGACGCCGGCGCGCCGGGCCACCTCGCTCATCGGCACGTCGATGCCGGCCTCGCCGAACACCTCGACCGCGGCGTCGAGCACGCGCTGACGGTTGCGCGCCGCGTCCGCGCGCGGCCGTCGTGGACCGGGTGTCACGGCTCACTCACCTCGATCTGGAAGGGGTCTTCCGGATAGCGTACCGTAAGCGAAACGGAAGACCCCTTCCAGATTTCGAGAGACAGTTGGAGATGTCATGCAGACACCCGCCCGGATGAACGAGCTCGCCTTCTTCGTCGGCACCTGGCACGCCGAAGGCCGCTTCCACGAGACCCCCTTCGGGGCCGCCAAGCCGATCGAGATGACCCTCACCGGCAGCAGCGAGGACCGCGGCTTCTGGACCGTGCTGCGCACGGAGGAAGCGGCCACCGAGGACAACCCCGACCCGTTGACCGCCCGGTACATCTGGGGCTACGACGACGCCGCGGACGAGTTCGTGGCGGACTGGTACGACAGCAACGGCGGCCGGGCCAGCCAGCGCTCGGCCGGCTGGGACGGCGACGAGCTGGTGTTTCTGGGCACCATCACCATGGGCGGGCACACCGTCCCGCTGCGCGACACCTTCACCCGCACCGGCCCCGACAGCTACCACCACCTCGGCGAGACCGACCTGGGTGGCGGCTGGATCCCGGTGGACGACGAAGCCGTCACGCGGGCGGACCGGCGATGAGCGTCGAGATCGGCGTGGCGACGCTGGCCGATCGGCAGCCGCGGACAGTGGACGGCCGGGAAGTGACGGAAGCCGCCCGCCTGGCCCAAATAGTCGAGCTGGGGGTGCAGGCCGACGAGGAAGGTCTCGACGTCTTCGGCGTCGGCGAGCACCACAGCGGGGACTTCGCCGTGTCTTCGCCCGTGCCCGTGCTCTCCGCCGTCGCCGCGCGGACGTCGCGGATCCGGCTGACCAGCGGCGTGACGGTGCTCAGCGTGCACGACCCGGTCCGGGTGTACCAGGACTTCGCGACGCTGGACCTGCTCAGCGGCGGCCGCGCGGAGATCACCGCCGGGCGCAGCGCCTACCCGGAACCCTTCGCCCTGTTCGGAGTGGACATCGCGCGGTACGACGAGGTGTTCGCCGAGAAACTGGCGCTGCTGCTGCGGTTGCGCGACGAACCCGTGGTGTCCTGGCGCGGCCGCGACCGGCCACCGCTGGACCGGGCGGTCGTGGTGCCCCGCAGCGAGTCCCTGCCGGTGTGGATCGGCGCGGGCGGCTCGCCGTCGAGCGTGGCGAGGGCCGGCGCGCTCGGGCTCCCCCTGATCCTCGGCTACCTGGGCGGAAATCCCAGCCGCTTGCGCCAGCTCGCCGACCTCTACCGCGCCGCGGGGCGGCAGGCCGGCCACGGCGACCGGCTCCGGTTCGGCGTCGCCGCGCACTACTTCGGCGCCGCTTCAACGAAAGAAGCAGCCGACACCTACCGCCACTACCACGACTTCCTGCGCCCCAAGCGGCCCGGCGGAGGCGGGTACACCGTGTCGCGGCACGACTTCACCGAAGGCACCGGACCGGACCGGCCGCTGATGATCGGCACGGCCGAGCACGTGGCGGAGAAGCTCGTGCGCCTGCACGAGGTCGTCGGCTACGACCGTGTGCAGCTCCTCGCCGACTGGGGCGGCCTGCCACCCGGCCGGGTGCGCGAGTCCGTGCACCGGCTGGGCAGCGAAATCGCGCCCGCCGTCCGCGCCGCCATCGACCTCACTCACAAGGAATCGGCATGAACCTCGAACCCTTGTCCCCTGACAACGCGACCGTCGTGCTCGTCGACTACGCGGTCGGCTTCGCGAACCTCCTGCGCTCGCACGACCTGCGCGAGCACGTGAACAACGTCGTCGGCCTGGCCAAGACCGCGAAGCTCTACGGCGCCGGCCTGGTCGTCACGAACGGCGAGCCGGCCAAGCCGTCCGGGCCGCTCTACCCCGAACTGCTCGCCGTGCTCGGCGACCAGCCGGTCATCGAGCGCGCGACCGCCTTCGACTCGTTCCTCGACCCCGCCTTCCGGGCCGCCGTCGAGGCCACCGGCCGCCGCCGGCTGCTGATCGGCGGGATCGCCACCGACGGGTGCGTCCTGCAGACGGCCCTGGGTGCGCTGCGCGCCGGCTACGAGACGTACGTGGTGGCCGACGCGACCGCCAGCACGAGCAAGGAAGCCCACGACACGGCGATCCAGCGCATGGTGCTCTCCGGCGTCGTCCCGGTCACCTGGTGGTCGGTCGCCGCGGAGTTCCAGCTCGAGCCGCGGTTCGCGGACTCGCCGATCCGCACGCAGCTGATGAGCGAGTTCCAGCCGTCGATGACCATGGGCGGCCGCACGTTCTTCGCGGGTGTCGCCGAAGGCCGGCGCACCTCCTGAGTCATCCGCGCCGGTTCTCGCCGTCGATCATGCCGACGAGGGTGTCGATGAGCTCTTCGGCGGAGACCGGGCCCCACTTCTCGTTGGGCAGCTGGCCGCTCACCTCCATGCCGGAGATCCCGTTGGCGGTGCTGATCAGCAAGGCGCCGTAGCGCCGGGCGTCCTGCTCGCCGACCAGGTCGGCGACGATCGCGAGGAACTCCGTCTGGCTGTGCTCGGCGGCCCGGGCCAGTGCCGCCGGGTCGCCGGGCGGGTTGCTGAACATCAGCTTGTAGAGGTGCGGCTGGGAGCGGCCGATGCCGACGAGCGCGATGATGCCGCTGCGCAGCTTCTCCCCGGCGGACAAGCCCGGATCCTCGCGCAGTGCCTGCATCTGTTCACCGAGCCGCTCCCACGCCCGCGTGCCGATCGCGATCAGCAGGCTCTCCTTGTCCGGGAAGTGGCGGTAGGGCGCTCCGCGCGTCACCCCGGCCTGCGCGCCGACCGCGCGGAGCGTCACCGCTTCGAGGCCGCCGCGGTCGAGCAGGTCGGCCGCGGCGTCGAGCAGGGCGCGGCGGGTGGCGGCGGCGGAGGCGGCGCGGCTGGTCATGCGGAGATCGTAGCGGTGCGGTGATGACAAAGTCATCCCAGACAGTTGACAACGTCACCTCAGTGCGGCACAGTCATTGAGGTGACGAAGTCATCTGAAACTCAGGAACTCGCAGTCGTGACCGGGGCATCGACCGGAATGGGCGCGGCCACCGCGCGGGAACTGGCCCGCCGCGGCTTCCACGTCCTCGCCGGCGTGCGCCGCGAAGCCGACGGCAAAGCCCTCCTCGCCGACGGCATCGAGCCGGTCATCCTCGACATCACCGACCAGGACCACATCGCCGCGCTGGTGGCCCGCATCGACGGTGACCGGCGCGCCTTGCGAGCGGTGGTCAACAACGCCGGCCTCCCCTGCGCCGGCCCCATCGAGGTGGTGCCGCTCGCCGAGTGGCGGCGTCTGTTCGAGGTGAACGTCTTCGGCCACGTCGCGCTCACCCAGGCCCTGCTTCCCGCGCTGGTGCGCAGCAAGGGCCGCATCGTCAACATCAGCTCGCTGAACGGCAAGGTCTCCATGGCCGGCTACGGCGCGTATGCGAGCAGCAAGTTCGCCCTGGAAGCGGTGAGCGACGCGCTGCGCAACGAACTGGCGCCCCACGGCGTGCAGGTGGTGGTCGTCGAGCCGGGCGGGGTCAAGACCGAAATGGCCGGTCTCGGCTTGACGAGCTTGAACCACCTGAGCGCCCGGATGACGCCGGAGCAGAACGCGCGTTACGGCGCTTTGACGCAGGCGCTGCCCTCCCACGTCGCGGCGTTCACCAAGGCCGGAGTGACGGCCGACATCGCCGCCCGCACGATCGCCAAGGCGGCGACCGACCGCAAGCCCCGGACGCGCTACACCATCGGCGCCATGACCGCGTTCCTGATCCGGGCTTCCCGTTTTCTGCCCGACCGGGTGCTGGACCGGATGACGAATTCCGATCTGCGCAAGCACTACCCGGCCGGCTCCGGACGGTCCACTGTGGTCCGTCCCGCGTAACCGGCTCGGAAACGCCTCACGGAACGCGCCCGGCCGAGCGGTTTCAGAGTCGCGAAGCCGTCCGGACCAGCTCGGCCAGGGCGCGGGACCTGCTGTGCGCGGGCCAGACGATGTGCGTGGTGACCGGTGGAGCGTCGCTCAGCGGGACCGCCGCGTGCTCGTCCCACAGCCACGTGCGTGCGGACTCGGGGAACACCGTCATGGTCCGGCCGAGAGCGATGAGCTGGACCAGCTGCGTCTGGTCGTGCACCTCGGGGCCCGGCCCCGGCGGGTAGACGTCGTGGCGGGGCCACCGCGCGAGCGGCAGGCCGGGGACGTCCGAAATGTCGGCCAGGGACAGGATCTTGCGCGCCGCCAACGGGTGCCTCGCGGGCAGGACCGCGATCTGCCCCTCCGTCGCCAGCTCGACGCTGTCGAAGCCGGCGAGGGAGTTGAACGGCGTGTGCATGAGCGCCACGTCGGCGCGGCCGTCGCGCAGCATCCCGTCCTGCTCGCACATACCGCTGGGCAGCACTTCGACCTCCGCGGCGCCGGGCTCGGCCGCGTAGGCGTCGAGGAGCTTGTTCAGCAGTTCGTGGAACGCGCCGGCTTTCACCGCCAGCACCACCCGGTCGCGGGGACCGTCCGTGCCGCCGGCGCGGCGCGTACGGCGGACGGCGGCCGTGGCCGCGTCGAGCGCCGCACGGCCCTCGTGCAGCAGGGTTTCGCCCGCGCCGGTCAGCGAGACGCCGCGGCGGTTGCGATCCAGCAACGTGACGCCGAGGCGCCGCTCGAGCTGCTGGATCGCCCGGGACAACGGGGGCTGGGCCATTCCCAGGCGCTCCGCGGCCCGGCCGAAGTGCAGCTCTTCGGCGACCGCGACGAAGTAGCGCAGCTCCCGGGTCTCCACGGTGTCCATGCCCCAGCCTAACCCCGTGATACTCCGGGAGTATCACAGCGCACTCGATCGGTGTTGGCCGCCGCAGCCGGGAACGCTTCAAGATCGACGGCATGAGCACGAACACTGTTTCCCTGCCCGGCGGCACCTGGTCCCTGGGCGAGCTGACCGTCACGCGGTTCGGCTACGGCGCCATGCAACTCGCCGGCCCCGGGGTCATGGGCCCGCCCGCGGACCGCGACGGCGCGCTCGCCGTTCTCCGCCGGGCCGTCGACCTCGGCATCACGCACATCGACACCTCCGGCTCCTACGGCCCGCGCGTCACCAACGAGCTGATCCGCGAGGCACTGCACCCCTACCCGGAGTCGCTGCACATCGTGACCAAGGTCGGCGCGCGCCGCGACGAGCACGGTGGCTGGCCGCCCGCTCGCCGGCCGGCGGAGCTGCGCGACGCCGTGCACGAGAACTTGCGCACCCTCGGGCTCGAGCGGCTCGATCTGGTCAACCTCCGGCTCGGCGACGCCACCGGGCCGCGGCCCGGTGCGCTCGCCGAGCCGTTCGGTGCCCTGGTCGAGCTCCAGCGGGAGGGCCTGATCCGGCACCTCGGCGTGTCCAACGCGACCGCCGAGCAGGTCGCCGAAGCCCGGGCGATCGCGCCGATCGCCTGCGTGCAGAACGCGTACAACCTCGCCCACCGCCACGACGACCCGCTCCTCGACGCACTCGCCGGCCAAGGCATCGCCTACGTGCCCTTCTTCCCGCTCGGCGGGTTCAGCCCGCTGCAGTCGTCGGCGCTGTCGGCGGTCGCCGCGCGGCTCGGCACGACACCGATGTCGGTCGCCCTCGCCTGGCTGCTGCGCCGGTCACCGAACATCCTGCTGATCCCCGGTACTTCGTCAGTGGCGCACCTGACCGAGAACGTCGAGGGTGCCGGGATCACCCTCTCCGACGACGACCTGACCGAACTGGCCGACATCGCCTCACGGGCCGGCGACGCCGGGTGACCCGTTCCAGAACGCGTCCCAAGCTGCTTCGTCGGTGACGGCTTCCCAATGCTCGGCAAGCTGTTCGGGGCCGCTGAACCGCCAGAAGCCCGCGACGCGCATCTCCAGCGTCTTGCCGTTGCGCGACGCCGTCATGACCTGCGAAACGACGGCCCAGTGGTCGTCGGCGGAGTACTCGATGGACGCGCGCCGCAGCGTTCCGCCGCTGAGCTCGCGCAGGAGCGCGATGTGTCCCTTGAAGGCCTCGAGGCCGACGAACGTGCCCCCGATCGGGCCGTGGCCGGCGGTGTGGGCGACGAAGGGCTCGACGATCGAGTCGTCGAGCAGCGCCGGGCGTCGGCCGGTCAGCGTCGGGCTGTAGATGCGTTCGAAGAGCTTCGCGTGGGGATGGTCGGCGGACAACATGGTGAACCTTCTTCCGTGACGAACTTCAGTTCCGGGAATCCCACGGCGTCTCCGTGGCCGAGCGGTGCTCGACGCGCCCCAGCAGCAGCGGGTTGACGTGCTCGGCGTCCAATCCGCCGCTGCCGTAGGGGCGGGTGAGGATTTCGAGCTGGTGCCCGTCCGGGTCGTCGAAGTAGAGGCCTCGCCCGTCGTCGAGCTCGTTGATCTCGCCCGGGAGCTTGCGCAGGGGGTCGCCCCAGAAGTCGAGGCCGCGTTCCCGCACGCGCGCGAAGATGTCGTCGAATTCGTTGTCGGTGACCAGAAACGCGTAGTGCTGCTTCTCGACGTCCCGTTCGACGCTC
Organism: Amycolatopsis sp. NPDC098790; assembly: GCF_044759945.1. Classification (NCBI taxonomy): domain Bacteria; kingdom Bacillati; phylum Actinomycetota; class Actinomycetes; order Pseudonocardiales; family Pseudonocardiaceae; genus Amycolatopsis; species Amycolatopsis sp. NPDC098790. Next base: position 570,502 of record NZ_JBIWAI010000006.1, on the reverse strand, counting down.
AGGAAGTCGAAGGTGGTGTCGGCGCTCACCTGCAGCAGCGCGAAGTGGCCGAGCCGCACCGGGGGTTCGAAGCCGAGCACTTCGGCGAAGAACCGGGCGGACGCGTCGGCGTCGCGGACCGAGACGATGTGGTGGTTCAGGACAGGCACGTCAATTCCTTGCGAGATCGAGGTGATGAGCGCGTTCTGCGCTCATCACCCATCGTCCGCAGCGATGCAGCAATCTTCTAGCAATCGTCACGAGATGGCAGGAAACCTCCAGCGCCACCGCCGTGGGAGCGTAAACTTCCCTCGTGGACCACCTGGACCAGCAGATCCTCCAATGCCTGATGCTCGACGGGCGGGTTCCGATGCGACGCCTGGCCGACGCTGTCGGCGTCTCCGAGCAGACGGCCGCCCGCCGCTACCGCGCCCTGCACGAAGCCGGCGTCCTGCGGGTCCTGGTCCGCCCGGCCGCGGCCTCCGACACCAGCCGCCTCTGGCTGCTGCGCCTACAATGCCGACCCGACGCCTCCGCCCGCCTCGGCGACCGGCTCGCGGCCCGGGACGACGTCGGCTGGGTTGCCCTGGTGTCCGGAGGCGCCGAGCTGATGTGCACGACCAGCCTCCCGGCCGGCTCGGCCTGCGGCACGGGAGTGCTGCCCCGGCTTTCCAACACCGCGGCCGTGCTGTCGTTCTCCGCGTATTCCGTGCTGCGGTCCTACTCCGGCGGGCCGGCCGAGTGGTCCGGTTTCGACGAACCCCTCACCGCCGAGGCGCAACGCCACCTGCTCAACGGCCGTGAGCCCACCCGCCGCGTCGCGCGGGGAGAGGTCCTCCCCGACGACCGCGAGCTCCTGCACGAGCTGGCCCTCGACGGCCGGGCCACGCAGGCCGCACTGGCCCGCGCGCTGGACTGGCCGATGAGCCGGGTCGCCGGCCGCCTGCAGGCGCTGCTCGACACCGGTGCGGTCGACGTCGACGTCGACTACCTGCTCGAGCCCTTCGGCTTCACGACCTCGGCCTACCTCTTCCTCCAGGTCGCCCCCGACCGCATCGTGGCGGTGTGCGAGGCGCTGTCGGCCCACCGCTTCACGAGCTGGGTCGCCGCGATCTCCGGCGCGGCCAACGTCATGGCCGCCGTGACGTGCCGCTCCGGCAACGACCTCTTCGAGTACGTGACCGGGCAGGTCGGCGCTCTCGGCGGCGTCATCCACGTCGAGACCCTGCCGGTGCTCACCCGGCTGAAGCAGGCGGACACCCGGGTGACCCGCGGCCGGCTCGAACGGTAGTCAGCCGGCGCGCTCGCCGAGCAGCTCGATGAGCGCGTCGGCGGCCGGGGCGGACGATGCCGGGTTCTGCCCGGTGATCAGCAGCCCGTCCCGGACCACGTACGGCTGCCAGTCGCCGGCCTTGGTGTAGACCCCGCCCAGCTTCTTCAGCTCGTCCTCGACCAGGAACGGGACGACGTCCGTGAGCTGGACCCCGGCCTCCTCGGTGTCGGCGAAACCGGTGACCTCCTTGCCGCGCACCAACGGCGTGCCGTCTTCCGCGGTCGTGTGACGCAGCACGCCGGGGGCGTGGCAGACGAGCGCGACCGGCTTGCCCGACCGCAGCGTGGTTTCGATCAGCCGGACGGAGTCCTCGTCCTCGGCCAGGTCCCACAGCGGTCCGTGCCCACCGGGGTAGAAGACCGCGTCGAAGCCGGCGACGTCGACCGAGCCGAGGCGCACGGTGTTCGCGAGCGCCGTCGTGGCTTCCGCGTCGGCTTCGAACCGGCGGGTGTCATCGGTCTGCGCGCTCGCCTCGTTGCTGACCGGGTCCAGCGGGGGCTGACCGCCGAGCGGCGACGCGAGCACGAGGTCCCACCCCGCGTTCTTGAAGCGGTAGTAGGGAGCGGCCAGCTCCTCGAGCCAGAAGCCGGTCTTGCGGCCGGTGTCGCCGAGCTGGTCGTGCGAGGTGAGAACGACGAGAACCTTCATGGTTTCCTCCTAGTAGACCAGTCGTCTCCGCGTGGGCATGCGGCAACGACTGGTGATTGCGGGTGTTACAGACCGAGCAACCGGCGGGTGGCCACCATGGTGGTGTCCATCGGCCCGCGGTCGCGGTGGATCTTGGCCAGCACGCTGGCCCCGAGCCACATGTCGTACAGGACCTCCGCCAGCGAACGGGCGTCCCCGGCGATGGTCAGGGAGCCGTCCTGCAGCCCCTGTTCGATCACCTTTTCGAGGCGGTCGACGATGGCGGTGGTGCCTTCCTTGAGAGCGAGGCGCATGGACTCCGACAGGTCGGCGACCTCGGCGCCCAGCTTCACCGCGAGGCACCGGCCGTGACACTCGTCGAGGCTCTGCGTCTCGCGCCACTGCTCCCAGTAGGCCATCAGCCGCTCGGCGGCCGAGTCGCCACCCCGCTCCAGCGTCCGGTCCATATCGGCGAGGTACCCCTGGAAGTAGCTCTGCATCATGGCTTCGCCGAACGCGTCCTTCGAGGCGAAGTAGTGGTAGAAGGACCCTTTCGGCACCTTCGCCGCGGCGAGGACCTCGTTGATGCCGACCGCGGCGTAGCCCTTGTGGGCCATGATCCGCTGGGCGGTGTCGAGGATGCTCCGGCGGGTGTCGGGGCTTCCCGGTGCGATCGGCATGGCTCGACCCTAGCATCGGATTAGACCGGTCGTCTAGTCGACGGTCCTCCGGGCTTTCGCCGACGACCGTAGGCTGGCGCCGTGCGGATGTTCCACCAAGTAGACGTCTTCGCCGAGGAGTTCCCCTACGGCAATCCGGTCGCTGTCGTACACGACGCCGACGACCTGAGCACCGCCGACATGGCAGCCATCGCGCGCTGGACCAACCTGGCCGAAACCACGTTCCTCCTCTCCCCCTCGCTCCCCTCGGCCGACTACCGGCTGCGGATCTTCACCACCAGCCGCGAACTGCCTTTCGCCGGCCACCCCACCTTGGGAGCGGCCCGCGCCTGGCTGGCCGCCGGCAACACCCCCCAGCGAAGCGACCGGATCGAACAGGAATGCGGCGCCGGCCTGGTCCACATCCGCTCGGACGCCGGACTCCTCTGGTTCGCCGCACCCCCTCTGCTGCGTGACGAGCCCGTGACCGCGTCCGAGGTCCGCGCTCTCGCCGCCGGGTTGCGCATCGACCCGGACCGGATCGCGGGAGCCCGGTGGGCCGACAACGGCCCCGGCTGGGTGGTCGTCCTGCTCGCCTCCGCGGAAGCCGTCCTGGCCATCACCCCGGACTACGGACGCCTGAGCGGCTTCTCCGCCGTCGGCGTCGTCGGGCCACACCCGGCGGGCAGCGACGCGCTGGTCGAAGTCCGGGCGTTCACCGACGAGGGCACGCGGTGGGAGGAAGATCCCGTCACCGGCAGCCTCAACGCGGCCGTCGCGCAGTGGCTGATCCCGGCGGGCCGCGCCCCCGCTCGTTACGTCGCGGCGCAGGGCACGACCCTCCGGCGCCGGGGACGCATCCACCTTTCCCGCCACGACAACGAGATCTGGGTCGGGGGCCACACGACGCTGGGCATCAGCGGACAGTGGCTAACGTAATTTATTTACTGTAACTCGCGCATTGGCTAGGGTACGAGGTATGAACCTGCCCAAGGGCGACGCCCGCCCCAAGAACGGCCAGGCGAAGCCTCCACGGCGCCGACGCAAGCGCGAAGAGACGAAGATGCTGTTCCTCGACGCCGCCGCCGCGCTCGCGATCGACCGCATCGGCTCCGAGGGCGACGAGCCGTACAACCTCCTCGCCAGCGTCCGGATCGCGGACGTGCTGGAGGAGATCAACTCCCGGCCCGGCGAGACCACCGACATCGCCCCCATGACCACGGGCGCGATCTACCACATCTGGCCGGACCAGGCGGCGTTCCAGATCGAGCTGCTGGAGCACGTCATGAACAAGATCTCGACCCCGGGCGCGAGCATGATCGAGCGCAAGGCGTTCGAGATGGTCGCCGACGGCGCCCCGCCGGAGGACATCTTCCGGATGGTCAGCGACGCCGACTTCGAGGCGACGTCGTCATCGCCCGAGCTCTTCCTCGCGCTCGGCCTCGGCGCGCTCGCCCCCGCGCAGCTCGTGCGGGAAGCCCAGGAATCGGCCAACTCGGCCTACCTCGCCTCGACCGAGCACCTGCTGTCGACCCTGCTCCGCTACGCGAAGCGCCGTGTCGTGCCCGGCCGGACGATCCAGGACCTGATCTGGGCGACCGAGGCGCTGACGGTCGGCTACCTGCTGCGCTGGCGAACGCACCCGGAGATTCCCGTCGCCACCGACGACGAGGGTTCGTCGGCACGGGCGTCCGCCTACCTCGGGATCGTCTACGCGTTCACGGAACCCATCACTCCCCCGAAGCCATGACGTCGGCGGACGTCATCGTCGTCGGCGCCGGCACCGCCGGGTGCGTGGTCGCGGCCCGGCTCGCCCGCGCCGGCCGGTCCGTCATCGTGCTGGAGGCCGGCCCGGACTACGGCCCCTCCCCCGCCGGCTGGCCGGCCGACCTGCTCGACGCGGCTTCGCTGCCCACATCCCACGACTGGGGGTTCCACGGCTTCGGCGCCGGCGGCCGGCGGCTCGAGTACGAACGCGCGAAGGTCGTGGGCGGCTGCTCCAGCCACAACGGCTGCACGCAGACCGCGGGCTGGGGCCCGGACTACGACCGGTGGCCGGCCGAGAACGGCGTCGGGTGGTCGGCCGCCGAGCTCGGCCCGCTGTTCGACCGCGTCGCCGGCGACATGGCGTTCCAGCACTACGCGCCCCACGAGGTCCAGCCGTTCCACCGGGCGTTCCTCGAGGCGTGCGCCGCGTCGGGCCTGCCGCTGGTCGACGACTTCGGCGACCTGGACGGCGCCCAGGGGGCCGGGTGTCCGCCGGCCAACGCCGTCGACGGCGTCCGCCGGAACACGTCTTTTTCCTACCTCGACGACGCTCGCTCGCAGCCCGGCTTCACGATCATCGACCGAGCCGAGGTGACCCGGGTGCTGCTCGAAGGAGACCGCGCCACGCACGTGGAGTACGTGCGGGACGGGTCGACGTCCACGGTGCGAGGAAACGAAATCGTCCTGTGCGCCGGCGCTTACGGGAGCCCGGTGGTCCTGCAACGCTCCGGCATCGGCGACCCGGACCGGCTGCGCGCGGCCGGGATCGAGCCGCTCGTCGCGCTGCCCGGCGTCGGCCGGAACCTCCACGACCACCCCGCCGCGCAGATCGTGCTGCCGGCGACCGCCCTGCTTCGTGACCGGCTCGAGGAGTTCGGGCGACAGCGTTGGCTTCCCGAGGAGCAGTCGGTCGCGAAGCTGCGATCCCCCCGCTCCCGCGGACCCTACGACCTGCACGTCTACCCGTGGGTCGAGGCCGACGACGGCGGCTGGTCGTGTGTCTTCCCAGTCGGGTTGCTGACCCCGCGGTCCCGCGGCTCGGTCTCCGTCGTGTCGGGAGAGTTGGGCGACCAGCCGGTCATCGACTCGGCGTTCTTCAGTGACGCGGACGGGGACGACATCGCCGCCGTCCGGTTCGGGATCAGGTGGACGCTCGACCTGTTGTCCCACAAGCGAATGAGCGAACTGGTCGGGCCGCCGTCCACCGGCACTCCCTCCCGTAAGACGAGCGACGACGAGCTGGACGCGTGGATCCGAGCAAGCCACACGCACTATTGGCATCCCGCGGGCACCTGCCGCTTGGGCGCGGCCGGCGATCCCCTGGCCGTGGTGGACCACCAAGCCCGTGTCCTGGGTGTCCGCGGCCTGCGCGTGGCCGACGCCTCGCTCTTCCCCGAGATCCCGCGCGCCACACCGGCGTGGCCGACCGCCGTCGCCGGCGAACGGGTCGCCCAGCTGATGCTCGGCTGAGTCCCAGGAACAGCGAAGGTCCCGGCAAGCACAGCTCGCCGGGACCTCCCAAAGCCGAGTCCTACTTGGTCGACCGGATCGACAGCGGCCACACCTGCCCGAGCGACCACGTCGAGTAGCCGCCGTCGGCCCAGACCAGATCCTTGTTCAGCGCGAACGCGGCCTGCTCGTCGAACAGCGGCAGGTACGCCAGGCTCGACAACGGCGCCGCGAGCACCGGCTCGACGGCCGCGGCCACCTTGGCCGGGTCGGTCGTGCCCCGCAGGGTGGCGAGCTGGTCCACCAGCTCCGGGCTCGTCAGCTGCGAGACGTTGGATCCGCCGTCGCCCAGGATCAGCCCCGGGAGGACCGCGATGTCCGGCGACGTCGCGCCGAGCGCCACCAGCTGGAGCGGCCCGCGGTCCTTCGCCGAAAGCCCGGTCGCCCACGTCGCGGACGACACGGCGTTCGGCGTGATCGTGATGCCGAGCTGCTTGGCGTTCTCCGCGAGGTTCTGCGCCAGCGGGAGCATCCACGGCTGGGACTTGTCGACGTTCACCGTCGCCGTGAAGCCGCCCGGGTGGCCGGACGCGGCCAGCGCGGCCTTGGCGGCGGCGACGTCGAAGGCCGGCACCTTGGGCAGCTTGTCCAGCACGCTCTTCGCCCCGGCCGCGCCGAGCCGCGCTTCGAGCTGACCCGCCGGCACGATCGACGTCGACAGCTTCGCGCGCTCGTTGAACAGCGGGCCGTTGAGGCCCTGGCGGTCCACCAGGTGCGCCAGTGCTTCCCGGACCTTCGGGTCGTCGAACGGCGCCACCTTGGCGTTCATCGACAGCAGGTCGACGTACGAACCGTCGGCGTAGGTCATCGAGACGCCGTCGAGCTTGTCGTACTTGCGGCTGGCGATCAGGGGGACGTCGAAGTAGCCGTCGATGTCGTGGCTCAGCAGGGCGAGCCGGGCCGCCTCGGGATCGGCGATGGCCTTGATGACGAGCGTCTTGATCTTCGGTTTGGCGCCCCAGTACCCGTCGAACCGGGTCAGCGTCACCCCGTCCGAGGAGGAGTAGCTGTCGATCGAGTACGGGCCGGTGCCCATCCCGGGCTTGGCCGGGGTGCCCAGGTCGGCCCCGGCCGCCTCGGCGTACTTCTTTTCCAGCACGGTCCACTGGATCGCGGCGTTGTAGAGGAAGCTCGCGCTCGGCTTGCCGAGCGTGACGGTCACCGTCCTGCCGTCCGTGGCCGCGATCGCCTTGACGTCGGCGAACTTGCCCGCGACCTCCGAGCCGAGCTTCGGGTCGAGGTGGCGCTGCAGGGAGAACACCACGTCGTCCGCCGTCAGCGGGCTGCCGTCCCAGAACGTGACGCCCTGCCGGAGCGTGAAGACGTACGTCAGCGGGTCCGGGTTCTGCCACGACTCGGCGAGCCACGGGACGACCTTGCCGGCGTTGTCGAGCGCGAGGACGCGGTCGAACGCGGCATCGATCGCCCGCTCGGACGGGTAGTCCGAGGCGTGCGCGATGTCCATGGACCGCGGCGGCGACTGCACCCCGATCGTGACCTTGGCGACCTCGTTGCCGGTCGCGGCAGCCGTCGACGTCTTGCCGGCTCCGCCGCCGGCGCAGGCAGTCAGCGCGAGGGCGGCGCCGAGGGCGAGAGCCGTGATCCGCACCGTCCGTCGCACTGGGTGGCTGTTCGTAGTCATGACTCTCCTCAATGTCCGTAGAATAGTTACGCAATCAGGCGCGGAAGGCAACGTTCACAGGTTCAGGGAGATCGACTGCCACCGCGTGTAGGCGTGCATCCCGGCCATGCCGCCCTCGGGTCCGAAGCCGGACGCCCGGGCCGGTTCGACCACGGCACCCACCGGCTCGGCCTCGTCGCCGGGATCCGGGTTCACGACGACCGACCCGCAGCGGATGGCGCGCGCCACGGCGTGCGCGGTGCGCGGCTCACCGCTCCAGACGTAGGCCGCGAGCCCGTACTCGGTGTCGTTGGCCAAGGCGATCGCCTCCTCGGCACCCCGGAAGGTCCGCACCGACAACACGGGCCCGAAGATCTCCTGGCCCAGCGTCGCGTCCGCGCCGCGGATGATCGTGGGCTCGTAACCGAAGCCACCGGCGGGGGCCGCGGACCGCCGTCCGCCGGCCAGGACCTCGGCGCCGCCCGCCAGCGCCTCGTCCACAAGGGACTCGACGCGGTCGCGTTGCCCGGCCGTCGCGAGTGGACCGTGCGTCGTCGAAGGGTCCAGGGGATCGCCGATCGTGATGGCCCGCGCGCGCGAGAGGATCTTTTCGACCAGCTCGTCGCGGACGTCCTCCTCCACGATCAGCCGGGACCCCGCGGTGCAGACCTGACCCGAGTTCCAGAAGACCGCCGCGCAGACCGCGTCGGCCACCACGTCCAGGTCGCGGGCGCTCGCGAAGACGACCTGCGGCGACTTGCCGCCGAGCTCGAGCGACAGCGGCTTCAGGTTGGACCGCGCCGAGACCTCCATGAGGTGACGGCCCACCGCGGTGGATCCCGTGAAGCTGACGAAGTCGACGTCCGGGTGACCGGCCAGCGCCTCGCCGGCCACCGTCCCCAGCCCGGGCACGACGTTCACGACGCCGGCCGGGAGGCCCGCGTCGAGCAGCAGGTCGCCGATGCGCAGAGCGCTGAGCCCCGCGATCTCCGACGGCTTGGCCACGACGACATTCCCCGTGGCCAGCGCGGGGGCGAGCTTGGAGACGACGTTGAACGTCGGGAAGTTCCACGGCGTGATGGCGCCGACGACGCCGCGTGGCACGCGCAGGTTCATCCGCAGGCCGTCGCCGGCTCCGGGCAGCAGCGCGTCGGGTGTCTTGCCCGCCGCCTCCGCGCACCACCGGACCAGGCTCGAGGCGACGGCGACGTCGCCGGTGGACCCGGCGATCGGCATGCCCATCTCCAGCGTGTCGAGCAGGCCCAGCTCCGCGGCGTGCTCGTCGAGGAGGTCGGCGAAGCGCAGGAGGATCGCCGAGCGGTCCGGCGCCGTCCGCGACGACCACCCGTCGAAGGCGCGGCGCGCGGACGCGACCGCGCGGTCCACGTCGGCCGGCCCGGCCGACGTCGTCGTGACGAGGACTTCGCCCGTCGCCGGGTCGACCGAGTCGACCGCGGGCCCGGCGAGCGACGCGACGCGGGTGCCGTCGATGACGGCTCGCGTGTCGAGCGCCAGTTCGCGCGACCGCTGCCGCCAGTCCGCCGTTTCCGCCATGGGGTGTCCGATCTCGTGGGTGCGACAGTTAACGTAAGAACTCTACGTAGTTTGTCAAGGTTTTCAGAGCGCCACGGACGGCGATGATCACCTGCTCCGACATCCGAGCTTGCGGATCCTCGGCAAGTGCGTAAACATTCTACGAATACTGCCGACGACCAGAGGGGTGGATGAGCACCGCACATGACCATGGCCGGATTCATCCTTCGCCGGTTGCTCGCGATGGCAGTCGTCCTGGCTGTCGTGTCGTTCCTGGTCTTCAGCCTGCTGAACCTGGCGCCCGGGGACCCCGCCCGGATCCTGCTCGGCCCGGTCAACCCGTCGCCGGAGGCCCTGGCCCGGATCCGCGCCGAGTTCCACCTCGACGACTCCTGGCTGACGCAGTACCGGATCTGGCTGACCAACGCCCTCCACGGAGACTTCGGCCGTTCGATCCGGTCGGGCCAGCCGGTGGCCGAGGTCCTGGGCGAGCGGCTCCCGGTGACGGTGACGCTCGCGGTGTACTCGTTCCTGCTCACCGCGGCGATCGCGATCCCCGCCGGGCTCGTCGCCGGGGTGCGCCGCGGGTCGAAGCTCGACGCGTCCGTCACGCTCACGACGCTCATCGGCGTCAGCGCGCCGCCCTTCGCGGTGTCGGTCCTGCTGATCTACGTGTTCGCCGTCGGCCTCGGCTGGTTCCCGACCTACGGCAGCGGCGAGGAGTTCGCCGATCGCCTGTACCACCTGACGCTGCCCGCCGTGGCGCTCGCGACCGGGCAGATCGCGCTCGTGGCCCGCCAGGTGCGCGCCGCGACGATGGACGTCGCCGAGCGGGACTTCGTCAAGTTCGCACGGGCTCGCGGGACGCGTTCGAGCATCGTGTGGCGGCGCTACGTCCTGCACAACGCCGCCCTCCCCGTGATGACGGTGTCCGGTCTGGTGTTCGCCTACGCGCTCACCGGCGCGGTCCTCATCGAATCCGCGTTCGGGCTCCAGGGGCTCGGCGCGCTCCTCGTGGACTCCGTGACGGCGAAAGACCTGCCGGTCGTGCAGGCGCTGGCGCTGCTGACCGCACTGCTCGTCCTCGTGACGAACCTGGTGGTGGACGTCTCCTACCACCTGCTGAACCCCCGGCTGCGCAAGTCAGGAGAGCGCCGATGAACCCGGCCGCCGTCGTGGAGCAGTCCCCCGAAGCACCCCGTTCCCGGATCAGGCTGGGCGTCCTGGGGTGGGCCAGCCTCGCCTTCGTCGTGCTGCTCGCCCTCACCGCCGTGTTCGCCCCGTGGATCGCGCCCCACGACCCGGCGGCGCAGTCGCTCGGCAGCAGCGCCCTCCCGCCGGACGGGACGTACTGGCTCGGCACCGACAACCTCGGCCGGGACATCACCTCCCGCCTGATCTACGGAGTGCGCTGGGCGTTCCTCGGCCCGCTGGCCATCGCCATCGGAGCCGGTGTCCTCGGCACCGCGCTCGGCCTGCTGGCCGGGTCCGCCGGCGGCTGGATCGACAACGCGACGATGCGGGTCATCGACCTGGTCTACGCGATCCCGCCGCTGCTGCTCGCGATCGTCGTCGTCGGGGTCTTCGGCGGTGGTTACACCCTCGCCGTGGCGGTGATCATCGTGCTCGCCGCGCCCGGCGACGTCCGGCTCGTCCGGAGCGCGGTGCTGGCCCAGCGCGACCTGCCCTACGTTCAGGCCGCCCGGGTCGTCGGCCTCGGCGAGCCGGCGATCGCCGTGCGGCACGTGCTCCCGAACGTCGCGCCGACCGTCGTGGCCAACGTCCTGCTCGAGTTCGTCGGGGGCCTCGTGGCGCTGTCCGGCCTGGCCTTCCTCGGGCTGGGCCTCGCGGCCGGCAGCACCGACTGGGGCCTGATGCTGTCGGAGAACCGCAGCATCCTCGACCTCAACCCGTACGCCGCCATCGCGCCGGTCGCGTTGATCATGCTGACCGCCGTCGCCGTCACCATCCTCGGCGACCGGGTCTTCGACCTCCTGACCGAACGGGCGGGCAAATGACGACTCCGCAGGCCGCCGGCGGCACTCCCCTGCTCGAGGTCCACGACCTCCGCGTCGCCGCCGGGACGCGCCCGCTGCTCAACGGGCTCACCTTCGACATCCGCCTCGGCGAGACCGTCGGCATCGTCGGCGAGTCCGGCTCCGGCAAGTCGCTGACGGCCAAGGCGCTCGTGGATCTCCTCCCCACGGGTCTCACCTCGACCGGCGCGCTGCACTTCGACGGCCGGGAGATGCTCGGGTCCGGGCGCCTCCCCTCCCTCCGCGGACGAGACGTCAGCCTGCTGATGCAGGACCCGTTCACGATGCTGAACCCGGTCATGACGGCCGGGGACCACATCGCCGAGACGATCCGGACGTCCCAGGGGCGGAAGGCGCCGCGCGGGGCCGCGATGACACGCGAAGTCGAGCGCCGCCTCCTCGAGGTGGGCATCGACAACCCGCGGGTGGCCGGCCGCTTCCCGTTCGAGCTGTCCGGCGGCATGTCCCAGCGCGTCGCCCTGGCGGCGAGCCTGGCCGGGGACCCCCGGCTGCTGGTCGCGGACGAGCCGACGACGGCCCTCGACGCGACGACCCAGAAGGAGATCCTCGACCTCCTGCTGAGCGTGCAGAAGGCGCGGCAGATGAGCCTCGTGCTCATCACCCACGACCTCCGGCTCGCCTTCTCGGTCTGTGGCCGCATCCTGGTGATGTACGCCGGCTCGGTCGTCGAAAGCTCTCCCGCGGCCCTGCTCCAGGACTCGCAGACGCATCCGTACACCAGGGACCTCGTCCGGTCCGTCCCGTCCGGGGAGCACTACCAGCCGGCGTTGCTCGACATCCCCGGCTCGGTCCCCGCGGCCCGCGAGGTGCAACACGAGTGCGGCTACGCGTCGCGGTGCGAGTACGCCACGGCTTCCTGCCGCGAGTCGAAGCCGCCGCTCGTCGAGGTCGAGCCGCTGAGGCATTCGGCGTGCGCACGCCACTCCGACCTCCGCGGTGAACTCGCGGCCACCCCGGCCGAGGTGGTCGCCGCGGCGCCACGCGTTTCGCCGGCGTCGACCCGGCCGCGGATCCTGGAAGTCGGCGACCTCACCAAGACGTACGGCCGCGGCGCCGGCGCCCACCGTGCCCTCGCGGGGGTGAGCTTTTCCGTGTGCGAGGGCGAAAGCCTCGGCATCGTCGGCGAGTCCGGGTCCGGCAAGACGACGATCGCGAAGATCCTCCTGGGTCTCGAAAAGCCGTCGGGCGGCCGCGTCGTCCTCGGCTCGGAAGACGTCTCCGACTACTCCGCCATGACCAAGGCGCAGACGCGGGCGGCCCGGCGCGCCGTCCAGTGCGTCTTCCAAGATCCCTACTCGTCGCTCAACCCGCTGCACTCGATCGGCTACACGCTCACCGAAGCGCTGCGGCAGCGGAAGCTCCCGCGTGGTGAATGCCGCGACGAAGTGCTCGCGCTGCTCGACCGGGTCGGGCTGCCGGACAGCGTGGCCGGCCGCCGGCCCTCGGCGCTGTCGGGTGGCCAGCGCCAGCGGGTCGCCATCGCCCGTGCGCTCGCGGTCCAGCCGCGGCTGCTGATCTGCGACGAGCCCGTCGCCGCTCTCGACGTGTCGGTGCAGGCGCAGATCCTCCGCCTCCTCCGGTCGATCCACGACGAGGGGTCGGTCGGCCTGCTGTTCATCACCCACGATCTCGCGGTCGTGCGGCAGGTGACCGACCGCGTCGTCGTGCTCAACAAGGGCGAGATCGTCGAGCACGGCGAGACCGGCGAAGTGCTCGACGCGCCGAAACACTCGTACACGCAACGCCTTGTCGCGTCGATGCCCTGAGGAAAGGCCGACCATGACCGACCCCGGATCCCCCGAGCACGCCGCCGCGGCCGTCGAAGCGATGACTCTGGTGCACAGCGCCGATCTCAGCCCCGACGGGGAACGCGTGGCCTGGAGCGTCTCGCACGTCGACGGCGATCGCGAAGTCGTCGAACTGCGGATCGGCGCGTCGTCCGGCGGACCCGCCGCGGCGGTCGGGCACTCCTCGCGCGACCACTCGCCCGCCTGGTCCCCCGACGGGACGGCCGTCGCGTTCCTCTCCCAGCACGACGGGAGCACCGCGATCAGCCTCGTGGACCCGGACACCCTGGACAGCCGGATCCTGGTCGACGGACGGACTACGGGCCGCCGCATCGGCGGGACCCCGGTCTGGAGCCCGGATTCCCAGCGCATCGCGTTCACCGCCGCGGTTCCGCGGCACGCTCCGGGTCACCCGTACCGCGTGACGCGAGTCGTCGGCTGGGTCGACGGCCTCGGGCTCGTCGACGACTCCGCGTCGGACGTCTACGTCGTCGAGGTCGAGACGGGGAAGGAAACGCGGCTGACGCACGACGACTGGGTCAACCGCGGTCCACAGTGGATGCCCGACGGCGAGACGCTCGTCTACCTGGCGTCGTGGAGCCCCGACACCTGGGAGTCGGTCGCGGCCGTGCGAGCCGTCACCCCCGGCGGTGACGTCCGAGAACTGGCCACGGGGTCGGACTTCCTGGGTCTCGCCATCGCCGGGGGCACCGTCGTCCTCTCGACGCTCGCGCCGCAGCCGGATCGCACGGGACAGCTTCTGACCCTCAGCGAAAACGGCGCCCTCGACGACCGGTCCGCCGGGCTCGGGCTCGACGTCAGCGGCGACGTCATCGCCGACGTCGCCATCCCGTTCGTGGACCCCGCGCCCCAGCTCCTGGTGGACGGCGACCACGCGTGGGTGCGCGTGCAGGACGGCGACCGCCTCGACGTGCACCGGCTCGGCCTGACCGGCCCGCCGGCGCACGAGGTGGTCCTGACCGGGCCGGGCTGCCACTACCCCCTCGCTCTCGCCGGCGACCGCCTCCTCTACGCCACCGGCTCGCTGACCGTCGCGCCGGACCTGCGCGTACGCGACCTCCACGACGGCTCGGACCACTTCGTCTCCGACACGGCCGCGCACAACGCGAAAGTGTTGCGCCCCTGCACTTCGACCCGGTTCTGGGTCCAGGCCGCCGACGGTCCCCCGATCGACTGCAAGTTCGTGCGGCCCGCCGATTCCGCCGGCGCGCTGCCGACCGTCCTGCTGATCCACGGCGGGCCGAAGGCGGCCTTCGGCGAGGCGTTCTTCGCCGACGCGCAGGTGCTCTGCGAGGCCGGGTTCGGGGTCCTGCTGGTCAACCCGAGGGGTTCCCGCGGCTACGGCGTGGACTTCGCGGACGCGATCACCGGCGACTGGGGCCACCGCGACCACGCCGACCTCATGGCCGCCGTCGACTCCGCGATCGACCGCGGCCTCGCCGACCCGTCCCGGCTGGGCGTCGCCGGTTTGTCGTACGGCGGCTTCATGTCGTCGTGGCTCGTCGGGCACTCGGACCGCTTCCGCGCGGCTGTGATCGAGAACCCCGCCACCAACTTCTGGAGCATGTACGGCACGAGCGACGTCGGGATGCGGTTCCTGCCCGAGGTGATCGGCGGTACCCCGTCGACCGACTTCGCCAAGTACGCGCGCCTGTCGCCGATGACCTACGCGGCCGGCTGCACGACCTCCACCCTCTTGATCCTCGGCGAGCAGGACCACCGCTGTCCCCCGGAGCAGGGCAAGCAGCTCTACTCCGCGCTCCGCCGCGCGGGCTGCGAGGCGGAACTGCTGATGCTGCCCGGGGAATCGCACGCCGGCTCGGTCGCCGGGGCCGTCACCTCGCGCCGGGCACAGAACGAAGCGCTCGTCGAGTGGATGGTGCGCCATGTCGCCTGAACCGCGCCGCGTGCGGATCGGTTCGGGCGCCGGCTTCTCCGACGACCGGATCGACCCGGCCGTGGTCCTCGCCGAGCACGGCGACCTCGACTACCTCGTGTTCGAGTGCCTGGCCGAGCGCACCATCGCCCTCGCCGCACTCCAGCGGGAGAAAGATCCGCGACGCGGGTTCGACCCCTGGCTCGACAAACGCATGCTGGCGACGCTGCGGCCCTGCGTCGAGCGCGGCACGCGGATCATCACCAACATGGGCGCCGCCAACCCGGCGGCCGCCGCGCGGGTCGTGGCCGATGTCGCGCGGCGGCTCGGCATCACCGGGCTGCGGATCGCCGTGGTCACCGGCGACGACGTCCTCGACGTGGTCCGCACGTCCCCCGAGGTCGTCGAGCTGCTCGAGCCGGACGTGACGCTCGACGACCGGATCGTCGCCGCCAACGCCTACCTCGGTGCCGAGGGGATCGTGGAGGCACTCGGCCGCGGTGCCGACGTCGTGCTCACCGGACGCGTCGCCGACCCGTCGCTGTTCGTCGCCCCGCTCGTCCACGAGTTCGGCTGGTCGCCGTCGGACTGGGATCGCATGGGCGTCGCGGTGTCCGTCGGCCACCTGCTCGAATGCGCCGGGCAGGTCACCGGGGGCTACTTCGCCGATCCGGGCGTCACCGACGTGCCCGGCCTCGCGGACCTCGGGTTCCCGCTCGCGGACGTCGCGGCCGACGGCTCGTTCGTCGTGACCAAAGTGGACGGTACCGGCGGCACCGTCACCCCGGACACGTGCGCCGAGCAGATCCTCTACGAGGTGCACGATCCCCGCGCGTACGTGTCCTCGGACGTCGTGGCCGACTTCGCCGGCATCACGTTCGACCAGGTCGCGGCGGACGTCGTCGCGGTGTCCGGGGCGCGCGGTCGCGAACGGCCGGACCGGCTCAAGGTGTCGATCGGCTACCTCGACGGTTTCGTCGGCGAGGGCCAGATTTCCTACGCCGGGGCCAACGCGGTCGCGCGAGGCCGGCTCGCGCTCGACGTCGTCCGGACGCGCCTGTCCCACCTCCTCCCGGACATGGCCGACGGCCGGTTCGAGCTCATCGGCGTCGACTCGATGGGGGCCGCCGGTGACGTCGGCTCCGATCACCCCGAGGTCCGGGCGCGCGTGGCCGGCCGGGTCGCCACGGAGGAGCAGGCGCACCTCATCGGCCGGGAGGTCGTTTCGTTGTGGCTCAACGGTCCCGCGGGCGGCGGCGGCGCGACCCGGCACGTGCGCGAACAGGTGTCGGTGACCTCGGCGCTCCTGCCGCGTTCGAAGGCGGTCCCCCGCGTCGACGTCCAGGTCGTGCCATGAGGCTCCACGACCTCGCCCACGCCCGGGCCGGCGACAAGGGCGACACCTCGGACATCTCGGTGTTCGCCCGGCGTCCCGAGCACTACGCGTTCCTCGTCGAGTGGCTCACTGCGGCCGTCGTGCGAAGCCACTTCGCCGCCGGGCCCGTCGACCGCTACGAGGTGCCCGGCCTGCACGCCCTGAAGTTCGTCCTGCACGGCGCACTCCACGGCGGCGTCACCCGGAGCCTGGCGCTCGACATCCACGGCAAGTCCCACAGCTCGATCCTGCTGCAGCTCGAAGTTCCCACGACCGAAGGACTCGCATGACACGCACCGTCTTCACCGGAGGCCAGGTCGTCGACGGAACCGGGTCGGCGCCGTTCGAGGCCGATGTCCTGGTGCAGCACGGCGAAATCCTCGAGATCGGTACAGGTCTCGACGGCGACGCCGAGGTGCCGTGCGCCGGCCGGACCCTGCTGCCGGGTCTGTTCGACTGCCACGTCCACGTCGTCCTGCGCAGCGTCGACACCGCCGAGCGCCTGCAAACGCCGTTCTCCTACCCGTACTACCACGCGACCCGGCACCTCAGCGCGATGCGGCGGCAGGGCATCACCCACGCCCGCGACGCCGCCGGCGCGGACCTCGGCGTCAAGCAGGCGCTCGAAGAGGGCCTGATCGCCGGGCCCCGGCTCCAGATCGCGATCACGATGATCAGCCAGACCGGCGGGCACGCGGACGGCTGGCACGCGTCGGGCAACGAGCTCTACGGCCGCATCGCCCACCCCGGCCGGCCGCACGGCGTCGCGGACGGTCCCGACGAGGTGCGGCGCAAGGTGCGCGAGGTCGTCCGCGCCGGCGCCGACGTCATCAAGATCGCCTCGTCGGGCGGCGTGATGTCGCCGCGCGACAACCCGCGGCACGCCCACTACGGCGCCGACGAGCTCGAGATCGCGGTGGCCGAGGCGGCCGCGGCCGGGCTGGGGGTGATGGCCCACGCGCAGGGCGCCAACGGCATCAAGAACGCCCTCCGCGCCGGCGTCCGCTCGATCGAGCACGGCATCCACCTCGACGACGAGGCGATCGACCTCCTGCTCGAGCGCGACGCGTTCCTCGTGCCGACCCTGTCCGCCCCGCTCAGCGTCATCGAGGCGGCGGCGAACGGTGCGCGGCTGACCGAGGCGTCGCTGGCCAAGGCGCACGCCGTCCTCGAGGCGCACGCGAACTCGTTCCGCCGCGCCGTCGAGGCCGGGGTCAAGATCGCGATGGGCACCGACGCCGTCGGCTCCGCTCCCGGCCGGAACCTGGAAGAACTCAAGCTGATGCACCGGTTCGGCCAGACCCCGGCTCAGGTGCTGCGGTCCACGACCCTGGTCGGCGCGCAGCTCCTGGGCGTCGACGAGCACTACGGGACCCTGCGACCGGGCAAGCGGGCGGACCTCGTGGTCGTCTCCGGAGACCCGCTCGACTTCCACGACCTGCAGGCCCGGGTCGAATCCGTGTGGATGGACGGAATCCTGGTCGAGGACCGGACCGCGGCCGCGAGCGTCACGGCGTGAGCCACTCCCGGTGGGTCGCCCGCCGGTCCAGCACGGCGGCGATCGGTGCCACGCCGAGACCGGCACCTTCCGGGACGGCCATGTGCCCGTCGGCCATCGTGAACGGGGTGGTGATGTCTTCGGCGTAATAGCGTTCCGACGCCGAGATGTCGCCCGGCAGAACGAAGTTCGGCAACGCGGCGAGAGCGAGGTTGGCCGCGCGGCCGATGCCGGTCTCGAGCATGCCGCCGCACCACACCGGTACGCCGTGGGCCGCGCACACGTCGTGGACGCGACGCGCCTCGAGGTAACCACCCACCCGGCCCGGCTTGACGTTGACGATCGAGCAGGCGCTCAGCGTGATCGCGTCGGCCGCGGCCGCGGCGGACACGATCGACTCGTCCAGGCAGACGGGCGTTTCGAGCCGGGCCGCGAGCATCGCGTGCCCGCGGAGGTCTTCTTCCGGAAGCGGTTGCTCGATCAGCAGGAGGCCGAACTCGTCGAGGCGCCTGAGGTGGGCGACGTCCTGGCGGCGGTAGGCCGTGTTCGCGTCCACCTGCAGCGGGACGGAATCGCCGAACTCCCGGCGCACGGCCCGCACGGCTTCGACGTCCCAGCCGGGTTCGATCTTCAGCTTGATGCGGCGGTAACCGGCTTCCAGGTAGCCGCCGACCGCTGCCAGCAGTTCGGGGTGCGAGTCCATGATGCCGACGGACACCCCGCAGGGCACGACCGTCCGCGTGGCCCCCAGCTCCCGCGCGTACGACCGTCCCTCTTCGCGCAGTTCCGCGTCGAGCACGGCCATCTCCAGAGCCGACTTCGCCATGCGGTGGCCGTGAAACCGCGACAGCAGCGGCGAAACCTCGTGCGCCCCGATCGGACCGGCGGACACGAGAGCCGGCACGAAGTGCCGCTTCAGCACGTCGATGCACCCGTCGACGTATTCCGAGGAGTAGACGGGGTCGGCGAGTGCGACGCACTCCCCCCATCCCTCGGCGCCGTCGGAGACCACACGCACCAGCAGCGCGTCCCGGACGGTCTCGACCGCGAACGACGTGCGGAACGGTGATGTCAAAGGGAGTTCGATCCGGACGAGCTCGACACCGCTGATCTTCATCGGGAGTCTCCGCGGCGGACGAGGTAACCCGAGTCGCCGAAACCGATGATCTCAGCGCCGGCTGTCAGCTCGGACTGAAGAGCGAGCCGGACCTCTCGACGCCATGCTCGCGCACTGTCGGGATCCTGCCGGCGCAGTTCCTCGATGTCGTGCGGCACGGGGACCGTCACGACGGGAGCGTTCGAGACGACGGGCTCGCCGGCGCGGTCCTCGTTCGTTTCCCAAGCCACCAGAAGCCGATCCGACTCGTCGCCGCGGTTCACGTCGTCGTCGAGCGGTCCGTAGAAGTCGACCAGGTACTCGGTGGCCCGAGCCCCCCAGGTGGGTCAGGTTGAAGTACGCGTTCCGGCGCACGAGCGGGTCGAACGTCCAGGTGATGGTCGGCACCCCGCGCGCAGCGACCCAGGCCCTTTGGTGTTCCTTGAGGGCGCGGCCGATCCCGCGGCCGCGAGCCGCGCCCCCGACGGCCGTCACGTGACTGTGGAACGTGTCCCGTCCGGGCGCACCGAACAAGCCGGCGCTGAACCCCACGACGGTGCCGCCGTCGAAGGCCGCGGCCACGTAGTGACCGGTGGCCGAAAGCAGCCGGAGAAACTCGACCGTCACCGTGGTGCCCCCGGCGGCCGCGCCGAACGCCTCGGCGTAGACCCCGACGGCAGCTGCGAAGTCGTCGACGGTGTCGATCTCGCGGACCGTGGCTGTCATCGTACTTCTCATCAGGCTAGCGTAACTGTTTTACGCTATTTCGACCACCTTGGACCGCGGCGAACCCCGGGATCACCGGTGGCGGACGGCAAGCCACGGGGCGATCTCCTCGGGAGGAGGAGATCGCCCCGTGTGTCCACTCTCGACTGGTCCGAACCGTCAACGGACCGGAATCGAGCGAACGGCGATACCTTATTCACACCGGGAGATCCACTGCCGCGGCGGGGTCCGCGACGCCACCCGGAATCGCCGACCAGCGAACAGCCGCCGGCGCTCCACCATTCCGCGACGAACGAGACTCAGGTGTCACTTCCGCGCCCACGATCATATTCGACGATTTCGACGATGCGCCTTGCGTGTCACCGCAAGACAATTCGACGCAGCGCGCGGGATCGCTTCGAACCGGTCACTCCACAGGGGACACACCGGCTCGTCGTCTCGTTTTCAAGATCTTGATCTAACACTCAGTGAGCGATTACGGCGTGTGGAGCAGCAGACTTAGACCATAGGCCATAGGAGTGACGCAGATCACTCTGATGATTGATGATCGCACCCGTTGTGAGCAAACCGTCACCGCCTCTACAGTGGCCCGCGTGATTCCGCGGAATGGGTCACACTTCTCCCTTGGCGTCGGCCTGCCGATTGCCACATCCTCCACTAGGAGCAGGTCTTGCTTGGAAATGCCATGAGCCGTCGCCGGGTTCGCACTCGCCGCGCCGCGCTCGGGCTCGCCTTGACCGTCGCTGCCACCACCGCACTCAGCGGCTGCGGCGCGCTCGGTTCCGACAGCTCGGACGGCGCATCGAACGGCGGCACCCTCGAGAAGCCGAAGATCAAGGTCGCGATCTTGCCCACGGTCGACACCGCGCCGCTCTGGCTGGCCCAGGACGCCGGCTACTTCAAGGCCGAAGGCCTGGAGGTGGAGTCCATCGTGGCCGCGAGCGGTCAGGCGGCGATGACGAAGGTCGTTTCCGGCGAAACCGACATCGCGATCTCGAGCTACATGCCCTTCTTCGTCGCGAAAGCCACCGGCACGGCCGACCTCGAACTGGTCGCCGACGCGACCTCGGTCAGCCCGAAGTCGGTCGCGATCGTCACGGTGCCGAACTCGCCGGTGAAGACGGTCACCGACCTGGCGAACAAGCGGATCGCGATGACGGCCAAGAACACGGCGAGCGACCTGCTGGCCAAGTCCCTGATGAAGGACCACGGCGTCGACTACAACAAGGTCAACTGGGTCCAGATGCCCTTCCCGAACGTCGCGGCGGCCCTGCAGCAGGGCAACGTCGACGCGGCGTTGCTGCCCGAGCCCTTCCTCACGCAGACCGCCAAGACCGCCGGCGCCATCCCGGTGATCGACGTCAACACCGGCGCCACGCAGGACTTCCCGCTGTCGGGCTACGGCGCAACCCGCAAGTGGGTGCAGGCGAACCCGAAGACCCTCGCGGCCTTCCAGCGCGCCCTGCAGAAGGCCACCAGCGAAATGAACAAGGACCGGTCGAAGATCGAGCCGCTGCTGGTCAAGTACGCCAAGATCGACGAAGACGCGGCCAAGCTCCTCGGCCTGCCCAGCTTCGGCGTCAAGCTCGACCCCCGGCGCCTCCAGCGCGTGCCCGACCTGATGCTGCAGATGGGTGCGATCACCGCGCCCGTCGACGCGACGCAGATGATCGCGCCGCAGACCGACTGAGAACCCACTCCACCGGCCGGCCGGAACGTAGTCCACAGTGGACCGCGTTCCGGCCGGAACCGTTTGCGGGCAAACGCCATCAAGCTCGACGCCAGCACCGCGAAGCCGACACCACCGAACTCGACCGGCCGGGACGCGGTCCACAATGGACCACATCCCGGCCGGAACCGTCTGCGGACAACCGTCAGTAAGGCGATTCCTCCGCCGAAATGACGCGAACGTGCACCAGCGTCGGGCGCGGGTCGTTCAAAGCCGCGGTCAGACCGGGGACCAGGCCCGAGGCTTCCGAGATCGTCACGCCCTGGCAACCCAAGCTCGAAGCCAGCGCCGCGAAGTCGATGCCGCCGAGCTCGGTGCCGGGCAGCTTGCCGCCGCCGATCGACTCGCCGAAGAGGCGGACGGCCGCGTACTGCGAGTTGTCGAAGATGACGATGGTCACCGGCACGTTCTGCTTCGCCGCGGTCCACAAGGCCTGGATGCCGTACATGCTCGAACCGTCGCCGATCACACCGACCACCTTGCGGTCCGGCCGCGCGAGCGCCGCGCCCACCGCGGCCGGCACGCCGTAGCCGAGGGAACCGCTGCCCGTCGTCAGGAAGCCGGTGTCGGCCGACGTGATCGGCAAGTGGTCGTGCAGGACCCCGCGGTGGCTGGGCGCCTCCTCCACGACGATGGCGTTGTCCGGCAACAGGTCCGCGAGCGTCGAGTAGACGTACTCCGCGGTGAGTGCGTCGCCGGCCGGCTTCGCGGGACGCGCGAAGGGCGCCGGAGCCGGGTGCGTGGTCTCGCCGACCGCGTCGAGCAGCGCGCGGATACCCAGCTTCGGCGTCGCCCGGATACCGGTGCCTTCGAAGGCACGCGCGAGGATCTGCTCGTCGTCGCTGAGGATGAACAGCGGCGGCAGCGGGGTTTCCCCGCGCCCACGGTCGACGTGGTAGGTGAACGCGGGCGCCCCGAGCACGAGGACGAGGTCGTGCGCGGCGAGCCGGTCGGCGATCACGCCGCGTTCGGGATCCAGGAACCCTTGGAACAGCGGGTGGTTCTCGGGGAACGAGCAGCGGAACGACATCGGCGCGACCCACACGCCGGCGTTGAGGCGCTCGGCCAGCGCGACGGTCTCGTCGATCGCGCGATCCTGGTCGACCGCTCCCCCGACGACGATCGCCGGTCGTTCGGCGGCGGCGAGGGCGGCCGCGAGTTCGGCGACGGACTCGGGATCCGGTGCGAAGCCACGGATCCGCGGCCGGGCGATGACGGGCCGCTCGGTGGTGGCGGTCCAGTCGTCGGCGGGCACGGACACGAAGACGGGACCGGTCGGCGCCTGCGTCGCGACGTGGTAGGCCCGGGCCAGCGCGGCCGGGACGTCCTCGGCGGTGGCGGGCTCGACCGACCACTTCACGTACGGCTTCGGGAAGTCCGGCGCGTCGATGGCGCCCAGGAAGGGATCGTGCGGCATGAGCGACCGCGTCTGCTGTCCCGCGACGACGATCAGCGGAGTCCGGTTGCGGTAGGCGTTGAAGAGGTTGCCGAGCCCGTGCCCGACCCCGCCCGCGGAATGCAGGTTCACCAGGACGGCCTCGCGGGTGGCCTGCGCGTAGCCGTCGGCCATCGCCACGACGGCGGCCTCTTGCAAGCCGAGGATGTAGGTGAAGTCGTCCGGCCAATCGGTCAGGAAGGGCACTTCGGTGGTACCGGGGTTGCCGAAGATCGTGGTGATGCCGAGCTCGCGAAGCAATTCGCGGCTGGCGTCGAGAACCGTGCGCTTGATCATGCCCGACAGACTAACGCTTAGCTTCGCGAAGGAAATCCCCCAAAGGGCCGCCTAAACACGGCGAAACCCCCAGCTGATCACCCTCGTCACCCACGTCCCCGACGCGGTGACCGGCGTCCTGACCAAGCCGAGAACCCCGTCCGGCGTCAGTCGCCGAACGCCGCCCGCGTCGCCGCTGCACAAGTGTGCGGGAGGTCGTTCGGGACGACGACGCTGCCGGTGATCGTCGTCCGCGGCGCGAGCGGGACGGCCCGCACCCGCGTGGACCTGATCTCCGCCACCTGGTCGGCGGGCAGCACCGCCCAGGTCCGCGGATCCGAGCCGACCTCGACGATCGTGTCCGGGACCGTCCCGGCCGGACGGTCCGGCCGCACCGGGACGCCCGCTTCGCGCAGCACGGCGGCGACCGACGGATCGGGGACACGCAAGTCGCCATCAGCCAGCTCGGCGACGCCGACGGCCTCGCGACCGGCGGCCGGGTGCCGCGCGGACACGACCGCGTACAGCGGCTCCGTCCAAGCCGACAGCACGCGCACACCGGGAGCCGCGGCCACGCCCCGGGCCAGTGCCAGGTCGATTTCCCCTTGCCGCAACGCGGTCAAGCGGGCCGCCTGCGGCAGGTCGACGAGCTTCACCTCGAACGCCGGGGACTGCGCCCGCAGCGCGTCGATCCCGCGTTCCAGCCGGGCGGTGACGCCGGCGGCCGTGCCGATGCGCATCACCCCGCGGGGACCGGCCGCCGCGGTCCGGACCCGGTCGGCGGCCGCGAGCGCGTCCCGGGCCGCGGCGAGGACCCGGTGCCCGGCCGCGGTCAACCGGACCCGGCGCGGCGAGCGGTCGAACAGCCGCTCCCCCAGCTCGCGCTCCAGCCCGGCGATCTGCCTGCTGACCGCGGGCTGCGCGATGTGCAGCCGCTCCGCGGCCCGGCCGAAGTGCAGCTCGTCGGCGACCGTGACGAAGTACCGCAACGCCCGTAGTTCCACCGGCCCTCCCCTGCGACGATGCCTCCAGGTTATCGCTGCGCGTCGGCACTGGCCCTGGTTCGCGGCGGCCCCCGGTGCTGGAGTCGGACCATGAACCTCGATCTCGGTCTGCTCGGCGCCCACCTGCGCGAGCACGAAGTGAATCCGCAAAGCGCCGTGGAAGTCGAACGCGCCGGCTACGGAACGCTCTGGCTGGACGCGTCGCCGCCCGCCGACCTCGCTTTCGCCGAAGAGCTGCTCGACGCCACCGCGCGCCTGGTCGTCGGCACGAGCGTCGTGAACGTGTGGACGGCCGACGCGGAGACCGTCGCCGCCTCCTACCACCGGATCGACGGCAAGCACCCCGGCCGCTTCGTGCTGGGCATCGGGATCGGGCACCGCGAAGTGCACGGCGAGTACGCCTCGCCGTACGGCAAGCTGGTGTCCTATTTGGACCAGCTCGCCGCGGCGGGGGTGCCTACCGACCGGATCGTGCTCGCCGCTCTCGGACCGAGGATGCTGCGCCTGGCCCGCGACCGCGCGGCCGGAACCATCCCGTGCCTGGTCACGCCCGAGCACACCCGGCAGGCCAGAGCGGTGCTCGGTGCAGGCAAACTGGTGCTGCCCGGGCATTTCGCCGTGGTCGAACCCGACGCCGGGCGCGCCCGCGCGGTCGCCCGGTCCGCCCCGCCCGGAACCGCGCTGGGCGTCACCAACTACGCGGCCAACCTCCGCCGTCTCGGCTTCACCGACGACGACCTTGCCAGCACCGGCAGCGACCGCCTCATCGACGCACTCGTCGCCCACGGCGACCCGGCGACCGTCGCGACGCGGTTGCTGGCCCACCGCGAGGCGGGTGCGGACCACGTCGGCGTCTACCCCCTCGGCGACGATCCGATCGCCACGCTGCGCGCCATTGCCCAAGCGGTGAGCCGCTGACTTCGCCGCTCCGCCCGCGAGCGGACGAGGACAGGCCGGCACGACGTCAGTTCGACCGGGCGACGAACGCCAGCGTGCGCTGCCGTTCCTCGTCGGTGCCGACCGGGCTGACCAGGAGGTCCGACACTCCGGCCTCGGCGAACCGGCGCACCGTGGCGGCCACGAGGTCTTCGCCGCCGGCCGTCACGGTGTCCTCGACCCCGGCTTTCCCCTGCTGCCGCAGCAATCGCCGGTAGCTCGCGAACTCCCCCGCACCACCGAACCGGGCCCGGATGTCGTCCCGGACGCGGTCCGGGGCCGCCGTCACCGACAGCATGACCGACGCGACCACCCGCGGAGCCGGCCGCCCGGCGCGGCTCGCGGCGTCGGTGATCTTCGGGACGACGTGGTCGCCGAGCACCTCCGGCCCGGCCCACACGGTCACCGTGCCGTCGGCCAGCTCGCCGGCGACGCCGAGCATGACCGGGCCGAGCGCGGACACGAGCACGGCAGGCGGCTCGGCTCCGGGCACCTCGACCGTCCCCGACACCGACAGCGTTTCACCGCGGAATTCGGTGGTTTCCCCGCGCAGCAACGGGATCAGGGCCTGCAGGTATTCTCGGACGTGCCGCGCCGGCCGGTCGTAGGACAGCCCGTAGCCGCCTTCGACGACTTCGCGGTGGCTCGGCCCGATCCCCAGTGTCAGCCGGCCGCCGGTGGCCGCCTGCGTGGTCAGCGCCTGGCCGGCCAGCGCCAGGGGGTGCTGGGCGTAGGTCCGCACGACCGCCGTGCCGAGGCCGATCCGCGGGACCCGCTGCCCGGCGATGGCCGCGACGGTCAGCGCGTCCCACGCCGTCAGCTGCGGGAGGAACGCGCTGTCCAGCCCGAGCCGCTCGGCCGCCGCGATGTCCTCGACGATCCCCTCGAGTCCTGCCGCGCTCGTCCCGTAGAGCCCGATCCGCATGACGCCTCCAACCGGAATGTCAGATTCACCTTGTGCCGCGAACGTAGCATAAGATGAATCCGATGTTCCGTTTCGGGAGGAGGCAGCCATGCGGGCCGACGCGGTGCGCAACCGCGAGCGGATCGTCACGCAAGCCGTGCGGCTGTTCGCCGAACGCGGCCCCGACGTGCCGATGTGCGAGATCGCCGACGCGGCCGGGCTGGGCGTCGGCACGCTGTACCGCCACTTCCCCGACCGGCGAGCGCTCGCCCTCGAGATCGGGATCGGCGCCCTGCGCGACCTGGCGGAGTTCGCGCGCGCTGCCCGCGAGCGCGAGGAATCGGCGTGGGCCGAGCTGCTGGCGGTCATCCGGCACTGCGCGACCCTCCCGCTGGCCCTCGCGAAGTCCTTGACCGCCCTGCTGCCGGAGGACGAGGAAGGCGCCCAGGCCGAGCTCGAGCACACGGTCGACACGCTGCTGGCCGACCTCGTCGCGCGCGCCCAGCGGGAAGGCACCCTGCGCGGCGACGTCCCGGCCGCCGAGGTCCAGCAGCTGCTGAGCACGGTCATCTGCCGCCCGGGCGCCCGCCCCGACGACTACCTCACGGTCGTGATGCTGGACGGGCTCCGCGCCTGACCAGCTCAGTCTTCGATGTGGAGGACGTCGGCGAGGTGGGTGATGGCGGCGACGCGCCGAACCGGCGGTGACGCGATCACGCGCATCGTGATGCCGGCGGCTTCACAGGCGTCCGCCGCTTCCACCAAGCTCCGCACGCCGTGGGAACCGCAAAACACCACACCGGTCAGATCGAGCTCCAGGCACTGCGGAACCCGCGGCCGCACCGCGGCCGTCCAGACCGCGCGCAGCTCGGGCGCGTTGTTCGGATCGATCGCGCCGACGACCACCACGTGCACGGTGTCGACACCATCGGGTGAGGTGGCCCGGTGGGCGGTCACCGACCAGGCCGGCTCGGCGGCTTCAGGATCAGTCACGAAGGCTTCCTGCTCGGGCCGGGCGCGGCGGCGCATCGTCGGGGATCACAACGCTGTTCCGACCCACAGCATAAAACGGCAGCACTCACCCCTGCGAGAATCAGTCGAGCACTTCGACGGCTGTTCGACCCGCTCGCCCACCGGAACGGAAGAGAGTCGCTTCGTGGCCGACCACAGCACCGACGGCGCGTGGGATCCGATCGTCACGCCCTGGCACCTCGACCAGCACATCCCGGCTTTCCCGATCCCCACCACCGCGACCCAGGTGATTCCCCCGCCCCTGCCCGCCGGCCCGGTCCCCGCCCGGATGAACCTGCTTCACCAGGCGGCAGCCGACGCGGTGTCGCAGGCCGCCAGGCCCTTGGTGCTCTCCGGCGACTGCCCCACCACCCGCGCGGCGGCGGCCGTGCTGCAGCGCCGCCACCGCGACCTGGCCGTGCTGTGGCTGGACGCCCACGGCGACTTCAACACCCCGGCCATCTCGACCAGCGGCTACCTGGGCGGCATGGCACTGGCCATGCTGACCGGCCGCACACCCGGCCTGTTCGACGAGACGCTCGGCCTGCGCCCGATTCCCGACACGAGCATCGTGCTGGCCGACGCCCGCGACCTCGACCCCGCCGAGCGCGACGCCCTCACCACCAGCCAGGTCCGACGCGTACCCGCCGACCCCGCCGCGATCACTTCGGCCCTCGCCCGGCTGGGCCCGGTACCGGTGTACCTCCACCTCGACATCGACGTGATCGACGGCGCAGAGCTACTTGGCGCGCGCTTTCCCGCCGGCCCTGGCCCGTCCCTCGCCCAGATCGAGGAGTGCCTGGCCGCCGCGTGCGCCACCGCCACCATCGCCGCCGCGTACATCGCCTGCGCGTGGCTCCCCGAGCACGTCGACGACCCGACCAGCCGCCAGACGATCACGCGCCTGACCGCAGCACTCGGCGCCGGCCTGTCGTGGCCCGAACCCGCCGGCAGCTGACCGCCCGCGCACGAATCCGCTCATGCCCATGAGCGGGTGTCGCCCGCTGCCGCCTTGACCCTGACGCAAGGTCAACCCCGCAGGATGACCGCCATGACCACACAAGCCAGCCGCTTCGAAGTCCACCACGACGGCGTCACGATCCCGGTCTCCCGTGGCGGCCGGGGACAGCTGCTGGTCCTGTGTCCCGGACTCCTCACCACCCAGGCCGACCTGCACGAACTGATCGACCTGCTGCGCCGCGACCACGACGTGGTGACCTTCGACCTCAGGGGCCACGGGCTCTCCTCGCCCGCCGACCGGTACACCTTCGAGGCCTTCCTCGGCGACCTCGGCGCCGTCGTGACGGCGCTGGGACATCGCTCGCCGCTCCTCGTGGGACATTCGCTGGGCGCGGACCTGGCCGTGCACTACGCCGCCGCGCATCCCGGCGCGGTGGCCGGGCTCGTTCTCGTCGACGGCGCGAACCCGGTGCCCGAACCGTTCGTCACCGACGCCGACCTGCCGGACTTCCGCGCGATGGCGGAGAACCTGCAGCACGAGCTCAAGCGGGCCAAGGACACCGCGCATCAGGTGCTCCTGACCGCGCAAGACTTCCTGGACCTCAACCTCGAGATCGAGGTGGTGCGCTCCGGCATCCTCGACCGGTACCGGGAGATCGACCGCCCGATCCACATGATCATGTCGACCGCGATGGCGGGCAACAGCAGTGATGCGCGAACGCGGTGGCGCAACCAGAACTGGCGGGCCGGCATCGAGCGCCTCGTGCGCGAGCGGCCGCACGTCGCCACGTCGTGGCTCGACGCCGACCACCGGCTCGTCATCACCCACGCTCCGGAGATCGCCCGGCTCATCCACGAAACGCAGACACCCAGGACACTGGACCGATGCTGACCATCGGCGAACTGGCGTCGTACGCGGGAGTCACCGTGCGCGCGGTGCGGCACTACCACGCCAAAGGGCTGCTGCCCGAACCCGAGCGCGACCACTCCGGCTACCGCAGGTACGACGCCGGCGCCGTGGTCGAGCTGATCAGGATCAGAACCCTCGCCGAGGCAGGAGTCCCGCTGTCGCGGGTCAGGGAGTTGCTCCAGGCCGGCGACGAGGAGTTCGGCGCGGCGGTCACCGACATCGACAAGC
Organism: Amycolatopsis sp. NPDC098790; assembly: GCF_044759945.1. Taxonomy (NCBI): domain Bacteria; kingdom Bacillati; phylum Actinomycetota; class Actinomycetes; order Pseudonocardiales; family Pseudonocardiaceae; genus Amycolatopsis; species Amycolatopsis sp. NPDC098790. Next base: position 541,645 of record NZ_JBIWAI010000006.1, on the reverse strand, counting down.
GGCTGCGGGCGGAAATCCGGCAGCGGCAGCGACAGCGACAGCGGATCCGCCGCCTCGCCTCCGGAGACAGCCTGGCGCTGCCCGCCGAGGTGGTCCGGATCCTCGACCGGCTGCGCACGCTCGGCGTCGACGAGCGGATCGTCCAGGTCGAACGGGACGGCTGGATCCTGCTCGCCGCGCATTCGCCCGAGCGGATCCCCGAGTGGGCGGCGCGCAAGCGGACGCAGATCACCGACCCCCCGCTCATCGACTTCTACCTCACCTTGGGACAGGCCCTCGACCGAGCCGACGGCGATCCGGATCTGGTCCACCTGGCCGACAAGCTGGCCGCCTACATCACGCACATGGCCGAGGACGGTGGCAGCGACACCGACGTCGAGCCACCGTTCGCCGAACTGATGGACACCCTGGCCTTCGACACCGCCCCGCCGGCTCGCCGGCTGGTCCAGCTGCTGAGAACGCGCGGCTGGACCGGCTGGACGAGGCTCGAACACGTGGACCCGACACCAGCCGAAGGCGCCACCCGGCATCGGTGAGGGAACCCCTCCCTTGTGCCGCGATGAGGTCGCTTGCCAGGCCCTGCTCTCGGGCACGCTCCCGGTAATGGTTTGAGTCTCCGCCAAGGGGAGACTGCAGGCTGTGGGCATGGACGACGAGAACCTCCTCACGATCGGGGCCCTGGCCGCCCGGACCGGGCTGTCCGTCAAGGCGATCCGGTTCTACTCCGACAAGGGGATCGTCCCGGCGACCTGCCACAGCCCGGCGGGCTACCGCCTCTACGACGTGACGGCACTGGCCCGGCTGGAATTGGTCCGCACGCTCCGCGCACTGGACATCGATCTGGCCACGGTCCGGCGCGTGCTGGCCGACGAGACCTCGCTGGCCGAGGTCGCGGCCGCGCACGCGGCGGCCCTCGACACACACATCCGGGTGCTGCGGCTGCGGCGTGCCGTGCTGACCGCGGTCGCGAACCGGCACTCGACCCCTCGGGAAATGGACCTGATGCACAAACTGGTGAACCTGTCCGACGCCGAACGGCGCCGCTTCGTCCACGACTTCATCGACGACACGTTCGGCGGCGTCGATGCCAACCCGGCCATGGTGGAACTGCTGCGTTCGAGCATGCCCGAGCTCCCCGACGACGCCACCCCCGGCCAGGTCGAGGCCTGGCTGGAGCTCGTGGAGCTGGTCCAGGACAACGACTTCCGGACGTCCGTGCGACGGATGGCCGAGTACCAGGCGGCCCAGCGCGCCGACGGCGACACCACCGGCCTGCACCACGACCTCACCGAAACCGTGCGCGAGGACGTCGGCCGGGCACTGACCAAGCGGATCGCACCGGATTCGCCGCAGGCAGGCGACATCGTCGCCACGCTCACCGCGTCCTACGCCGAAACGTTCGCCAAGCCCGACGACGACCAGCTGAAGCAGTGGATCCTCGAACGGCTCGAGATCGCCAACGATCCCCGCGTCACGCGGTACTGGCAGCTGGTGGCCACCATCAACGGCTGGCCTCCGCTCCCGGACTTGGAACCGGTGTTCACCTGGTTCGGCCGGGCCCTGCGCACGCAACTCGACCGCCGCCGCTGAAAGCCCGCACCAACGGACCGGATCGACGATGCCAACGCACTATTCCGCCGCTGGTCGGGCGTACTGCCCGCGTGGGCGACAAATTGTGCCCTCGCGTACAGCGCGATGGGCACCTACGGCGCCCGCCAGTGAACTCCTAACCTCGAAGCATGGCTGGAACTCAGTGGCGACACAAAGATGTTCCGGAGGTCGTACCGGGACACCGTCCCCGCGGACCGCGGCCTTCTCCTGGCAGCAGCAAATTGGCACTTCTCGGCCTGCAGCACGCAGCCGGGAATGCTGCGATCACCCAACTCTTGCACAGTAAGACCAACTCGGGGATCCAGCGTTGCGGTCCGACGCCCTGCGACTGCACTTCGGGAGAGCAGGTCCAACAAGCGGAAGCCGCCGTGCAGCGCACGATCGGTGATGGTCACGATTATTGCGCGCCCCGCTTCGCCGGAGACCTCGTTCTGGAGGCCTGCTACGACGACGAGGCCCGCCTCACCATGAACGGGATTGGCCGCCCAGGTAAAGTACAGGTCGAGCGAGGTCCTTCGGTTCGAGAGGCGCAGGACGCCCTTATCAATCTTGGGCTCTTGGCGTCAAGTGCCGCTACCGAAGAGTACGACCAAGCAACGTGGAACGCGGTGAAGGCGTTGAAGCACCGGGAACACTTAGGGTTCGAAACCCTCGGCGATATCGGACCCGGCACGATGGAGTTCCTGAACAGAAAATTCACCTCATTTTACCGAGGAACTACGGTCAGCCCGCCATGCCCTCCGTGCGGTGGTGGCGGGAATCCACCGCCTCCCGCGACATGCGCAGTTCCAGACGATCCAGATATGTCAGGATCAACGTTTGAACCCACTGCAAGTGGACAGGCTGCCGCGGCGGCACGTCATCCCATCGACGCCTTCACGCTAATTCAATGGCCGACGACGCCTTGGCTGCCGCTCGGTCCAGCGGCTTGGCCGGACTGCATCTCGGCCCGGCGGATGCCTTCCGGCATGTCTTGTGGAACTGTCAGGTGGCCAAGCGTCTTGGCACCGCACGCGCCGAACAATTTGCCACCGCACATGAGAATGACGACCCGAGCACAATCGCGTTCGACAACCAAAAGGACCTGCACAACAACGCCACCGGGCGGTCCGTCGCAGGCACGAAGGACTGCGCAGCAGCGGTCCGAGCAGCGCTCGCAGCGGGACAATTACGCACCATTCAAGAACCAGCGACGAGGCCGCATGCGGTACCACCGGTATCCGCCTCACGCCTGGGTTCATCAAACCACCGTGGCCGTAGAAGAACATTTGCCCGGCGGAGGTCACGTGCCGGAGATTCGCCCGCCGCCTCGCTCAATATTGTTGGGCCTGTGATCCATAGAATGTCGGCTAGACGCGCGGAGACATCCGCTCCTGGCGACGCCCTGCGTGTGTGCACGCGGGTTGTCCCGCGCGGTCTGTTCCGTCAGCCGAGCGTGCGTCCATTGGTGTTGCAGGGTCGGGCGCGTTCGGGTGATAGCGGGATGTCCAGGTGTGGTCCGGCTGAACGGTTGGCAGACTGCATTGCTCGGTGGGATGCAGCGATTGCGGAGCGGTGAGATGCGGGTGCAGCGGTGGAGACGGCGAGGCTGGACGGTGTTCGCGCTGATCTCCGTAGCGATGGTGGTCGCGATTCCCGGCGTGCTGACCACGGCCGGGCTGAAGAATTCCTGGTGGGCGGGCTTGGCTTTGACCGGGGCCGCGGTCGGTGGTGTGTTCGCCAAAGTGTGGGCGGAGCGGTACCAGCAGATGGTGACTCGCCGTGATGAAAGCGAGCTATCGATACTGGAAGGATGTTTGGTGAACACCCGCGGGCATCTGCCAACGGTGCGGCAGCTCGAGCCCCGGCGACTCGGTGTGCACCCTGCCGCTCGCCTTGAGGCCCCGGACAGCGCGCAGGACGTGGCAGAGACTATGCCGGTGTACGTGCCTCGCGACATCGACGAGAAGATCCGCACCCGGATCGTGCGAGGCGGATTCGTGTTACTAGTCGGGGATTCCACGGCGGGGAAGTCCCGCACGGCCTATGAGGCGGTCGCGGCCACGGTGCCCAACCACGTGGTGATCGCGCCCGCGAATCGTGCGGCGGTGCGGGCCGGACTGGACCAGGGCATGCGGGTAGGCAACTGCGTGGTTTGGTTGAACGATCTGGAGCACTACCTGGGCGCGGACGGCTTGAACAGGCAGATGCTGGTCCGCGTGTTGTCCGGGACGCGGCACACGGTGGTGGTGGCCACCATCCGAGCCGTCGAGCTAGCCCGGTTCACCGACGAATCAGGCGCGGACGACGCGGCTCGTCAGGCGTTCCGTGCTGCCCGCGAGGTACTCGAACTAGTGGACGACGAGGTTCGGATCGAGCGATCATTGAGTGCTGCGGAACGGCGACGCGCCCAGGAGCGCGTCTGGGACCCCCGGATCGCCGACGCGGTGCAGCACAGCGAGGAATACGGGCTGGCAGAGTATCTGGCAGCCGGCCCCGCATTGCTCCGCGACTGGCGCAACGGGTGGGACGTAGGCGCGCATCCCCGGGGTGCAGCCCTGGTGGCCGCTGCGATTGATGCCCGCCGGGCGGGCCTGGAGCCGCCCCTGCCCAGTCGGCTACTGGAGGAACTGGCCGGACAGTACCTGCGCCGGCGCGGTGGTGAAAGGTTGCGGCCGGAACCGGTGGACGTGGCCTGGGAGTGGGCATTGCGAGCTCAACGCGCGACCACGGCTCTGATGACCGGATCCGCAAAGCGCGGATACGACGTATTCGACTACCTGGTCGACACCGTCCAGCGGGAAAACACGCCGGAGACGTTCGTGCCGGAGTCGGCGCTGAGGGCGGCGGTGGACTACGCCGATGGGCCCGAAGCGATGACGATTGGTACGACGGCCTACAGCCAGGGACATTTCGCGACAGCCCTGTTTGCGTGCTCCGCGGCAACGCGATGGTCTACCGACCACTCTGGCCCGGAGCACCCGGACACCCTGACTACCCGCGCCAACCTCGCTTTCATACTCCAGAGACTAGGACGGTTGGAAGAGGCCGAACGCGAAGGCCGTGCCGTGCTGCAAATCTGCACGCGGGTGCTCGGTCAGGAGCACCCGGAAACGCTTACCGCCCGCGCTATTCTCGCCCTCAAGCTCAGCGAGTTGGGTCGGTTGGAGGAAGCGGAACGCGAGCACCGTGCTGTGCTCGACATTCGCACCCGGGTGCTGGGCTCAGATCACCCGGACACCCGGGCCAGCCTTAACTACCTCACTGGTGTACGATCACTTCTCAACAAATCTGCTGAGCTACCGTAGACATCCGTATGGCGAACCGAACGGCTACTTCGACCCCAAGTCGAACATTCGTCTTCAGCCACTCGGCGCGGCCGGCCAGGCGCTGACCGGATTCGATCAGCTCAGCGATCCGCGAGCGAAGTGGGTCAACCCGCTCAAGCCCGCGAACCTGCTCGAGGTAGTCCTCGCTCCACTTACCGGCCTCGAAATCAGCACTCGCATGCACCATGTGCAAACTGCCGCAGCCAAGCCGATGCTGATCGACGTCCGCGACAGTCATCCTCGACCCCGCCCGCTGTCAGCCACCCGGACGCATACCGCCCCACGACTTGGACTACCCCGGCCGGCCACCGTCGTGATGAGTCTGGAGTACCGGCAACAGCTACCTGCTGATCAGCCTGTCACCCAGCCACACGATTTCGTCGTGGGGCTGGTGTGACGCCAGCAGTTCAGCTGGTCACCGGGAATCCTCTCTCGAGACGTGGTGTAGTAGACGACCGTGATGCGTATTCGGTCGATGCCTCCGACGAGGTCGGGGTCGCCGATGGTGAATCCGAACTGCAGCTGGTCTTCGACGAGATCGACGGTCCTGGTTTGGGATTCGATGCGAGTGCTGCCCTTGAATGCGTCGAAGACGGCTTGGATGTTCAGCACGTCACTGGTCGTGTCAGGGACGAACTGGACGAAACCGCCGAGCGTGGCGGTGCGGTTGAGCCACTTTATGGTGCCGACTACGTTCGAGTAGCCGATCGGGCCACACTGCACGTTGACTTCGTAAGTGTGGCACGCATAAAACTTGGTCAGGTAGTCGGCGGCGAACGCCGGTGATCCGGTGGTCAGACCCAAGGCCACCGACAAGCCGACAACCAAGCCCTGAAGCGTCTTTTGCAAAATTCCTCCTCTGCTGGAAGTCCTCGCCGCGTGGATTCCGGCGAACCACCACGGAGGAACACGCGCGGAAGAACGAGTCGGTTTAGTGCTGCTCGGCCGGCCAGTCATGTTGCAAGTGCGCGATCTGCTCGCTGCGCCGCCAGTAGGGCCGCCGTGGCTCGGTCGCGCGATCCTCGACCACCTTGGCCGCAGCAGACAGGCACTACCTGGCCGGGCACCACGGCATGACCCAAATGGCCCGACGACAGCGACTGAACCAACGGCAGTGCCGACGAGCGGACTCCCACCCGACGGGGAACCGCTGCTGAATCGGTGATCTCATGGATCGTATCACCGGATGGTGCCACCCGGACTCTCGCCTCTGAGCCGCGTCGAACGCACTCATGCCGCAAGTCGGTCGACGGCCAGACGCGCTCTCATACTGATAGGCGGACGATGTCGTCCCATTCGTCACGAGGTGGGTTCAGCGGGTGCCTTGAACGTCGCGCGGTAATCCCCCGGCCGCTGCCCGGTCAAGCGGGTGAAGAGGGCGCTGAACGTGCCCGGGTCGCGATAGCCGACCTCGGCGGCGACGCCGGCCACCGTCCGGTCAGTGGTCTCGAGCAGGTGCTTCGCCCTGCGCACCCGCGCCGCTTGCAGGTATCCGAGCGGGGTCTGGCCGGTCTCGGCGCGGAACCGCCGCAGGAGGCTTCGGGTGCTCACGTGGAAGGTCGCGGCGAGCGATCCGAGGTCGTAGCGCTCGTGCATGTTCTGGTCCAGCCGACGTTTGACGCCTTGGGAGAACTCGCTTCCCGTGGCCGGCAACAGGTCCGCGTCGACGTACGGGGCCTGGCTGGACCGGGCGTCGTCGACGAGCGCGACACGCGCGGTGGCTCGGGCGACGCGGCTTCCGTTGTGCTCGCGGACGAGGCCGAGAGCGAAGTCGTACATCGCGCTGAACGCTCCCGTCGTGGTCACCCCGCTGTCGGTGACCACCAGTTCCTCCGGCCTGACGTCGGTACCGGGGCAACGGTCCGCCAGGCGGCCGGCGAACAGCCACGACGTCGTCGACGCTCGCCCGTCGAGCAGGCCGGCGTCGGCCAGCAGGAACGCGCCGACGCAGAGCGAAACCAGCGCGGCTCCCGATCGCGAGGCGGCTCTGATGGCTGCGATCTCCGGCCCGAGCGACGCGAGGGTCGCGTCCAGGTCGAGTCCGGGGTGCAGCTCGAACCCGGGTACGACGAGCACGTCGACCTGCCGCACCGGCACCACCGCGATCGCCGCGTTCCCGGAGGCGACCACGCGCCGCCGCGGCGACAGGATCGACACCTCGTACGGCGAGTCCTGGGGCACGGCGATGTGCGAGGCCATGGTGAGGAGGTCGGGAACCCCGAAGACCTCCGACGCGAAGCACCCCGGATAGGCGAGCACACCGACCCGGAGCGGAGCCACCACGGTGGCGAGATTACCCGGACATATGGCGATCTCGCCACTGGCCGGCCCGGTCACCCCGGCCCGACGATGCCGGTATGGCGATTACCGAACCGCAAGCTCTCGCGGACTTCTCGAAGCGGCTCTTCGAAACCGGGGGTGTCGGCAAGACCGTCTACGTCGGCGGATCCGGGCCGGCTGTCGTGCTGATGCCGGAGATGCCCGGGATCAGCCCGGACGTCATCCGCTTGGCACGCTGGATCCGGGACGCGGGATTCACGGTCTACCTCCCGTCGCTGTTCGGTGTCGACGGCGCCGTGCCGACCACCGCCGACGGGCGGGAGGTCGTCCGCCGTGCTTGTGTCAGCGCCGAGTTCCGCGCCTTCGCCGGTGGCGGCACGAGCCCGGTCACGGCCTGGCTCCGCGGGTTGGCCAGGACCGCGCTGACCGAGTGCGGCGGGCCCGGTGTCGGCGCGATCGGGCTGTGCTTCACCGGCAACTTCGCGCTCACCATGACCCTCGAACCGGCCGTCATCGCCCCGGTGGTCAACCACCCCTCGCTGCCCTTGGACGACCCCGCCGGACTGGAGATCGGCGACGAGGACGCCGCGCTGGTGCGCGAGCGCGTCGAGCGTGACGGGCTGAAGGTGCTCGCCTACCGGTTCGACGACGACCGGTGGTGCACCGGCAAGCGGTTCGCCGCCTACCGGGCACTGCTGGGCGACGCGTTCGACGGGCGCGTCATCCCGGGCGACACGGCCAACCCCGAGCCACCCCCGTTCTTCCGCGAGGTCGTCGGCTGCGCCCACAGCGTCGTCACGGCCCACCTCGTCGACCAGCAGGGACACCCCACACTGCGCGCCAGGGACGAGATCCTGGCCTTCCTCGCCGACCGGCTCGGCCACGACGATCCGAAGGGGCGGGAAACGGACTGACGCACTCTCCTGGCGCCGAGCGCGCGTTGTACGTTGTCGACAAGCCGTCAACGCCGATGGAAACCCTTTGGCGCGTGGCTAGGAGGCACTGTGCTGGAAGCGCTGGGCATGACTCCCGACGAAGAACGGGTCTACCGCGTGATCGTCGGCGGGTACCGGACCGCGCCCGACGAGATCGCGGGCCGGATCGGCGTGGGCCGCGGCGAGGTGGAGCCGATCCTGGACGTCCTGCTGGCGAAGGGGCTCGTCAACGTGGCCGACGGCCACTACGTGTCCGCGCCGCCGGACGTCTCCCTCGGCCCGCTGCTGGTGCACGGGCAGGAGAAGCTGGAGGCCGCCAGGGCCGCGGTGTCCCAGCTCGCCGAGGAGTACCGCGGCAGCGCGCGGCGGCGTGACTCCGCGCAGCTCGTCGAGGTCGTCACCGGGGTGGACGCGATCCGCCGCCAGGCCCTCGCCATCCAGCGCGGCGCCCGCGAAGAGTCCCTGTGGTTCTGCCTGGAGGGCAACGTCGCGATGGCGGCGTCGGAGAACGTCGAGGAGGCGCTGGCGCAGGCCCGCGGCGTGCAGTACCGCGTGATCTACGAGACCGGCCTGCTCGAAGAACCCGGCCGGATCGTCAACGTCCTGGAAGGGATCGAGGGCGGCGAGATCGCCCGCTCGATCCCGAAACTGCCGGTGCGCCTGGCCATCTCCGACCGCCGGGTGGCGCTGTGCCCGCTGGTCGGCCACGACAGCACGGGCGAGCCCACCGCCGCGCTCGTCCGGGAAAGCAGCCTCCTGTCCGCGCTGGTCGCGTTGTTCGAGGTCTACTGGGAACGCGCGTCGCCGCTGCGGATCGGCGACACCGCGCCCACCCCCCACCTCGACCCCGACGAGCGGCGGCTGCTGTCCCTGCTCATCGGCGGGGTCAGCGACAAGTCGATCGCGACCCAGCTCAACGTCAGCTACCGGACCGTCCAGCGGCGTCTGCAGGACCTCATGCGCCGGGTCGACGCCCGCACCCGGATGCAACTGGCCTGGCAGGCCAGCAAGCTCGGCTGGCTGGACGAGCCGAGCCCCGGGCACCTCCTGCCGCGTGACGGCGGGAGGCACCCGGAGCCCGTCGGCGACGCTATTTGAGCCCGTACGCCCGGAGCACCGTCTGGTCGACGCTGTTCCCCGCGTTGTCGGTGGCCTGCACCCGCAACGCGACGTAGGAGTTCGTGGCCCCGAGCGGGTGGTCGATCGTGGCCTCGTAGGACTTCCCGGTGCGCTTGACGTCGACGGCGCGCCAGGTCTTGCCGTCGTCGTAGGACGCCCACGCCTTCATCGACCGCACGTCCGGCGCGGCCATCCCGTCCTGCAACCGGGCGGTCAGGCCGATCCTGGCCCGGCGACCGGCCGGGAGCCGGTTGCCGGCGTCCGCGTCGACCGCGTAGTCCAGCTGCAGCAGCGGAAGCAGCGCCGGTGCCGCCGACCGCGCCGAGCGGAACGTCCACGACGTCTGCGTGCCGGTGCCGAACAGCCACTCCGGCGAGTCACGCCGCACCGACAGGTCGAGCCGGTAGGTCGCCGGGTCCGCGCCGGCGGGGAAGGTGCCGAACGCGGAAGGCTGTTCCGACACGAGCTTGCCGTCGCGGAACAGCTTCGCCGACGTGACGGCCGGCCCGGCCTGGTCGTCGCCTTCGTTGAAGCCGTAGTGCCCGGCCTGGCTGTCGACGAACTCCGGGATCCGGAGCTGGAGCTCGTCGCCTTCGCGGGTGGAGTCCATACCCGGGACACCCCGCGGGATGGCGGGCCGGACGACCGGCGCGAACCAGTCCTCGGTGATGTTCTCCTCGCCCGTGTAGGTGCGCGGTGCCGCGGTCATGCCGCCCTGGAGCGGGGACATCTCGTCCCAGATCAGGCCGTGCTTGACCCGGTGCTGCCACTGGACGTCCCCGGAACTGACGTACTCCTGGCGGGTCGACGGCGTCGTCACGTACCGCTGGTACTCGTTGACGGCGAAGTCCTGCCACGGCTTCCAGGCGAACCGCTGTTCCTTCGCCTCACCGCCACTGCCGGCCTGGCGGTAGTGGGTCGTGACGGTCGCGGTGTTCGCCGCGGTGACCCGGTGGACGGGCTTCTCCGGGATCCGGTCGCGCTCGGTCTGCACCACGTCGTAGAGGTACGGGCTGACCGCGATCCCCTGCAGGCTCAAGAACGTCGGGAACCGCTTGATCTTGGCCAGCAGCGCGAGCCCCTCGTCCCGGTCGAGCTGGACGGTCGGGATCTTCAGGAACGGCGCCGCGCTGACCGACGGCACGCTGTCCGATGGCACCGAGGCGGTGCCCCAGCCGTCCGGCACGACGATGAAGACCATCGCCGCCCCGGCGTCCGCGGCGGCGCGGGACACCTCGTCGCGGTTGTAGTCCGCCGGGTCCGGGTCGACGATCGCGGCCTTCCCGCGCACGTTCTTGAAGTCCGCCGGTTTGCCGTGACCCGCGGAGACGGCCTGCAGCAACTTCCAGCCGTCCAGCTTGGGCGACCCGGCGAGGTAGCGGTTCGTCAGCGGGTCACGGCCGCCCAGGACGTTGACCGTCAACGGCGGCGCGATCCTCGACCAGCGGGAGCCGAACTCGAAGGCGCCGGTCGTCACCTTCGGCGTCGGGGTGACCCGGAGTTCGCGCGTGTAGTCGAACTGCATGGCGTAGTTCGCGATCTTGCGCGGGCCGAGCTCGCGGTAGGTGTAGTAGCTCCAGATCCCGGCCTGTTCGGACGGTTGCGGGGTCTGGATCTCCACCTTCACCGCCTTGCGGGCGTCCAGCACGACGGCCGTGTCGCCGGTGACCCGGATCTCCGGCTGGACGACCTGGAACGCCGTGAGGCCGTCTTCGGTGCCGTTGACCTGGGCGGTCAGGTAGTACACGCCCGCGCCGAGCTCGACCGTCAGGCCGTCGCCGGCCAGCCAGGTGTTGACGTCGAAGCGGTAGTCCTCGCCGTACATCAGCAGCCACGGCGCCGTGGTCGGCTTGCCCCGCAGGTCGAGGGCGGTGAGGGTGACCTTGTGCTTGGGCGCGGTCTTGTCCGCGCCGAGCGCGGTGTGCACCACCACCCCGCCGGCCGTCGCGGTGAGCCGGCCGCTGTAGGTGCCCGCCGCCAGTTTCGCCGGGTCGCCGGTGATCGTGACGGTCGCCCGGCCACCGGCCGGAACGTCCACAGTGGACTTGTCGAGCCGGATCCCGTCCCCGGCGGGGACGCCGGCGAGGGACTTGGCCTCGAGCGCGAGTTTCAGCGAGACCGGCGTGGTGCCGGCGTTGGTGTAGGTGACCTCTTTGGACACCGGCGCTTTGCCGTCCTCGACGGCGCCGAGGTCGAGCGTGCCGGTGGCGAAGACCTTCTGCTTCACCGCGCGCGCCACGTCGACCCGGCCGCCGCCCTGCTCGAACACCGAAAGCCCCTTAGCGGTCAGGGAAGTGCTGGCCAGCGCGTCCTTGAGCTGACTGCCTTTCCAGTCGGGGTGCTGCTGGGCGAGGATCGCCACCGCGCCGGCGACGTGCGGCGTGGCCATCGAGGTGCCGGAGGCGGCGGTGTAGTGGTCGTCGACGACGTCGCCCATGGCGGTCCCCGCGGCGCGGGCGGCGACGATGCCGACGCCGGGCGCGGTGATGTCGGGCTTGACGGCGTTGTCGCCCAGCCGCGGGCCGCGGCTGGAGAACGACGCCAGGCTCTCGTCGCGGCCGACCGCGCCGACGGTCAGCGCGGCTTCGGCGGTGCCCGGCGAGCCGACCGTGTAAGCGCCCTGTTCGCCGTCGTTGCCCGCGGCCACCACGAAGAGCGTGCCGGTTTGTTCGCTGAGCGCTTCGAGGCCGAGGCTGAGCGCGTCGGTGCCGTCGGTCGGACCGCCGCCGAGGCTCATGTTGACCGCCTTGGCGCCGGAGTGCGCCGCCCACTCCATCCCGGCGAGGACCCAGGACTCGTAGCCGAAGCCGTCGTCGTCGAGCACCTTGCCGACGAGCAGTTTCGCACCCGGTGCGGCACCCTTGAGCCGGCCGCCCGAGGCGGCGCCGGAGCCCGCGATCGTCGAGGCGACGTGCGTGCCGTGGCCGAAGTGGTCGGTCGTGTCGGGGCTGGTCGTGAAGTTGACCGCCTCGCTCACGCGCCCGGCGAGATCGGGGTGGGTGGGGTCGTAGCCGGTGTCGAGCACGGCGACCGTGGTGCCGGTGCCGTCGTAACCCGCGGCCCAGGCTTCGGGGGCACCGATCTGCGGGACGCTGCGATCGAGGGAGGCGCGGACCTTGCGGTCCAGGGAGATCCGCTCGATGTCTCCCGACGAGGCCCAGAACGCGGCGGCGTTCGCCTTGCTGGCTCGCGCGGAGCGGCCGTTGACGCTGCTCAGCGTCACGCCCAAGTCGGCTTTCGCGGTGGTCTTCCGGAGGTCCGTGCCCTGGCGGTAGGTGAGGATCAGCGGGAGGGTCGCCGACTGCTCGTCGGCGTAGCCCTCGGCGATCAGCTCGGTGACGTCGAAGAGGGTCCGGTCGACCTGCTTCGCGCCCAGCCGCGGGGTGACGTCCTCGGGGAAGACGCTGAGGTGGCCGTCGACCTCCTGCTGGTGGAACCGGATCTTCTCCCGGCCCGGCGCGGGCTGGACGGTGGCGGCCTGCTTGCCGCCGGGCTGCCGTTCGACCTGGACGACGTCCCCGGTGAGCAGGGTGACCGAATGGCGTTCGGTACCCGCGGGTGACGCTGCCGCCTGCGGGCCGGGCGCCGCGTTCGCGACTCCGGCGGTGCCCGCGGCGAGGGTGCCGACGCAGGCCACGACCAGAACAGATGATCTCCAGTGCATCGCACCAGGCTCGCGCCGGCGCCGTCATCCGTCACTAGGGCGGGCGCGTCCGAATCACGACACGTCGCATCTTCGTCAGCGTCGATCGTACGCCTGACGGCCGCCGGCCTCGACCGCAACACATCCACAACGCTTTCGAACCATCCCCTCGGCGACGCTGTGCCGCGTGGACACGACCGGCCGGGGAGGACGCATGCGGAAGCTGATCACGGTGGCGTTCGCCGTCGCCCTGCTGGCCGGCTGTTCGGCCCCCGCGCCGGTGACGGCGCCGCCGGCGCTGTTGCGCAGCGCCGATCTCCGGCTGCCGCTCGACGACTACCTGCTGGCCCCGGCCGAGCTGCGCGAGCTCAGCGCGGCCAGGGGACTGCTGATCCGGCGGTGCATGACCGCGGCCGGCGTCGACTACCCGGCGCGTGCCGACGCGGCGCCGAAGGGCCCGCGGACCTGGAACGAGCGCCGCTACGGCCTCACCGACCCGGACCTCGCCGCGGTGGCGGGCTACGGGCTCGGCGACCGCGAACCGGTCGCCGACAAGCCGCCGCCCGCGCTCGACGCCGCGGCCAAGGCGGCGCTGGACGGCCCACGGGGATGTGCCGCGCGGGCCGGCGAAGAGCAACGACGCGGCGACCCGGGCCTCGACCGCGACCTCCCCCGCCGGCTCGCCGCGCAGAGCTTCGCCGGATCGCGCCGCGCCCCGGAGGTGGTGGACGTCTTCCGGAAGTGGTCGGAATGCATGCGCGTCAACGGGTTCGGCTACGACGACCCGCTCGCGCCGCCGGCCGACCGCCGGTTCGCCGGACCGGGTGAGCCCGCGGCCGGGGAGATCGCGACCGCGGGCGCCGACCTCGAGTGCAAGCGGCGCACCAACCTGGTCGGCGTGTGGTTCACCGCCGAAGCCGCGATCCAGAACGGCCTCGTCGGCGGCAACCGCGCGCAGCTGCAGCGGATCCGGCAGGCCAACGACGCGGAGCTGGCGCTGTCCCGCCGGCTGATCGCCCCCTGAACCGGCGCGGCCGACCGCCGCGCGGACCCAGAGATCGGAGAACCGATGCGAAGAATCATCGTCAGAGCCGGGATCCTGTTCGGCGCGCTCGCGCTCGCCATGGGCGCGGTGGCGGGACCGGCCGCAGCCGCCCCCACGCCCGACACCGCCACCGCCTCGGTGAGCCAGGGCAAGGCACCGAGCCCGGTGAAGAAACGCGGTGACGCCACCACGAACGTCTCACCGGGCAACGGCGTCTGCGAGGTGTTCGAGTTCTGCCTGTTCCGGCTGACCGGCTTCCAGGGCAGCATGGTCGACATCTTCCGGAACGTGCCGAACTACGCCGGAGTCCTCTACTTCGTGTGGGCACCCGGAGTCGGCGAACCGATCGCGAACAACAGCGAAAGCGCTTTCAACGGCGACCCGGACCTCTTCGTGATCACCTGCACCGATCCGGGCTTCAGCGGTCAGTGCGGCTACATCCCCCCCCCCGATCAACGGCGGCGACTTCCTGCCCGACTTCTTCCTCAACGTCGAGTCGCACTACTTCGCGTAACCAGTGCGAGAGCGGTGAAGTGAGCCGTCCGGGACCCTCCGGCCGGCTCACCTCGTCTCCCGTGCGACTTCGGCCACCGCAACCCCGGTAGGATGGCCGGCTATGCGCGAAGGTTTCCACAACGACTTGCAGCGCCTCACCGGGCACCTGGCCGAGATGTGCGACGCAGCCGCCCACGCGATGCAGCGCGCCACCGAGGCGCTGGTGAACGCCGATCTCGACCTCGCCCAGCAGGTCATCGCCGGCGACGACGCCCTCGACGCGCTGCGCGCCCAGTGTGAAGAAGACGCCTACGCCCTGCTCGCCCTCCAGGCTCCGGTCGCCGGCGATCTTCGCCGGGTCCTCGCCGTCGTCTACTGCGCCGAGAAGGTCGAGCGCATGGGTGACCTGGCTGCGCACGTCGCCGACACCGCTCGTTTCGCCCACCCCGACCCCGCTGTACCGGCCGACCTGATCCCGACCTTCGAACGGATGGGCCGGCTCGACGCGGAGATGGCCGAGCGGGTCGCCGGTCAGGTCCGCGCCGGCACCGACGGTTTCGCCGAGCTGCGCCAGGCCGACGAGGCCGTCGACGCGCTGCACGCGGACCTCCTGGCGGCGATCACCGGCGAGAACTGGCAGCACGACCAGCGCACCGCCGTCACCGCGGCCCTGACCACCCGGTTCTACGAGCGCTTCGCCGACCAAGCCGTCTCAGTCGCCAAACGCCTCGAGTTCGCGAACACCGGCGACCTGCCGGGATGACCGCGCGGCCGGGTCGCCGGCCGGCTGGAACCGGGTCAGGCGCAGGCTGTTCGACACGACCAGGCAGCTCGACAACGCCATCGCGGCACCGGCGATCATCGGGTTGAGCAACCCCGCCGCGGCCAATGGCAACGCGGCCACGTTGTACGCCAGCGCCCAGAACAAGTTGGCTTTGATCGTCGCCAGGGTCCGGCGGGACAGCCGGATCGCGTCCACCGCGGCCATCAGGTCGCCGCGCACCAGCGTCAGGTCGCCGGCTTCGATCGCCGCGTCGGTCCCGGTGCCGATCGCCAGCCCCAGGTCCGCCGAGGCGAGGGCGGCCGCGTCGTTGACGCCGTCGCCGATCATCGCCACGACGTGCCCCTGAGCTTTCAGGTCGGCGATCACCTCGACCTTCTGCTCCGGCGAGACGTCCGCGATGACCTCGGTGATCCCGGCTTCGCGAGCGATGGCCCGCGCCACGGCCTCGTTGTCGCCGGTGAGCAGGATCGGCGTCAACCCGAGCCGGCGCAGCTGGAACACCGCCGGCGCCGACGTCGGTTTCACCGTGTCGGCCACCACGAGCACCGCGTGCGCGAACCCGTCCCACGCCAGGATCACCGCGGTGTGCCCGGCCTGCTCCGCCTTCCGCTTCACCGCCAGCAACGACGACGGCAACCGCACCGAAAGCCGGTGCATCAGCTCGGGACGGCCGACGACGACGCGGTGGCCGTCGACCCGGCCGAGGACACCGAACCCGGCGACGTTGCGGAACTCCCGCACCTCCCCCACCGAACCGAACCGCCGCAACGCGGCCGACACCACGGCGTCGGCGATCGGGTGCTCGGAAGCGTTTTCCAGCGCGCCCGCCAGCTGCAGCGCAAGGTCGGACGGGACGCCGTCGACGGTCCGGACGGCGACCAGGCTCATCTTCCCGGTGGTCACCGTGCCGGTCTTGTCGAGCACGACGGTGTCCACCCGGCGCGTCGATTCGAGCATCTCCGGCCCCTTGACCAGGACGCCGAGCTGGGCGCCGCGGCCGGTGCCGACCAGCAGCGCGGTCGGTGTCGCCAAGCCGAGCGCGCAGGGGCAGGCGATGATCAGCACGGCGACGGCGGCGGTGAACGCCGCCGCGGTGTCCGCGCCGGAACCGAGCCAGAAACCCAAGGTGGCGATCGCGAGCGCCATCACGACCGGGACGAACACCGCGGAGACGCGGTCGGCCAGCCGCTGCACGTCGGCCTTGCCGCTCTGCGCGCGTTCCACCATCGCCGCGATCCGCGCGAGGCGGGTTTCCGCGCCGACACGGGTCGCCCGCACCACCAGGCGGCCGCTCATGCTGACCGTGGCGCCGACGACGTGCGTCCCCGCCGAAACCTCGACTGGGACGGCCTCGCCGGTGACCAGGCTGAGGTCGACGGCGGAATCGCCTTCCTCGACGACGCCGTCGGTCGCGATCTTTTCCCCGGGCCGGACGACGAACCGCTCGCCGACACGCAGCTGCTCGATCGGCACCCGCTCTTCGCGGTCGTTCCGGAGGACGGAGACGGATTTCGCGCCGAGGTCCAGCAGGGCGCGGAGCGCGGCACCGGCCCGGCGGCGGGATCGGGATTCGAAGAACCGGCCCGCGAGGATGAACAGCGTGACGCCGGTGGCGACCTCGAAGTAGATGCCGTCGAGGTTGTGGTCGGCGGCGAGCGTGAGCTCGAACTCGTGGCGCATCCCGATGACGCCCGCGCCGCCGAAGAACAGCGCGTAGAGCGACCAGAGGTAAGCCGCGGCGACGCCCATCGACACCAGCGTGTCCATGGTCGCGGTCGCGTGACGCAGGTTCGTCCAGGCCGCACGGTGCAGCGGCCAGGCGCCCCACACGACCACGGGGGTGGCCAGCACGAGCGAAACCCATTGCCAGGCCGGGAACTGCAGAGCGGGCACCATCGCCAGCAGGATCACCGGCGCGCCCAGCACGGCCGAGCCCAGCAGCCGCTGCCTCAGCAGGTCGGGCGGCGCTTCGGCGGGCTCGGCGGCTTCCGGCTCGGGTGGCGCGGGTGGCTGGGCGGTGTAGCCGGCCGCCTCGATCGTCCGGACGATGTCCTCGACCGTCAGCGCCGCCGGCACCGAGACCAGCGCCTTCTCCGTGGCGTAGTTGACCGCCGCCTCGACACCGTCGAGGCGGTTCAGCTTGCGCTCGATCCGCGCCGCGCACGAACCGCAGGTCATGCCGCCGATGACGAGCTCGATCTCTTCGCCGACCGGGGCGGGCTGTGCGGCCGGCGTGGGCCGGGCCGCGGGCGCGGGCGCGGGCGCGGGCGCGGGCGCGGGCGAAGCAGCAAGCGCCTCCTGCGCGGGCAAAGCCATCGAGACGAACGAAGCAGTCGGCGCCGCCAGGGCTTCCTGCGCGGACAAAGCTGCCGGCGCCGGCGGATCGGCCTGCGCGGGCAGCGCCACCGTCGCCGGCGCTACGGCGTGCCGGGCATCTGCATACCGGGCACCGAGGGCGGCGATGGGTGTGGTGCGGGGCTCGGGCCCACGAGGCTCCCCAGGAGCCAGGCCAGGCCGAACACCAAGCCCAGCAGCAGCGCGAACCCGCTCACCTTGGCCGAAGTCGGCATGACGGCCTCTCCCGGTCATCGGACGAGCTGGTAGCCCGCGACCTGGACGGCGCCCTCGACCTGCTCCAGCGCCAGCGCGCCTTCGCTGGTCACCAGGACGCGGCCCGAGTTCAGGTCGACGTCGACGTCACGAACCCCGGGCAGCTCGCCGACCTCTTCCTTGACCGACGCGACGCAGTGCCCGCAAGTCATTCCCGTCACCACGTACGTGCTCTGAGTCATCGTCGCACCTTCCCGGCCCCGTGGCCGTCTCGTGACGAGGCAGTGGCCTCGCCGTGACAAGAAGGTCGGCTCGGATCGCGAAATGGTTCCCGCGACCCGAGCCGAAATCTTTTGAACCATCCCGGCCCGGGCCGCGTACTAGCCGGTGTGAGGCCACATTCCTCGGATGACGCCGAGATCACCCAGTGGGCGCGGCTCGCCGGGCGCGGCGACCGGGTCGCGCTCGAGCGGTTCCTGCGCGCGACCCAGCCGCACGTCTGGCGGTTCGTGGCCGGGTTGTGCGACACCCAGTCCGCCGACGACCTGACCCAGGAGACCTACGTCCGGGCCCTCGGCGGCCTGAGCCGCTTCCGCGGGGACGCCTCGGCGCGCACGTGGCTGCTGTCGATCGCCCGGCGAGTGGTTGCCGACCACATCCGCGCGCTGCGGGTCCGCCCGCGTCCGGCCACCCTCGCCGACTGGCAGGCCGCCGGGAGCCGCGCCGGGTCACCGGAGCACACGGCCTTCGAGGAACGCGTGCTGCTCGACCACCTCGTCGCCGCGCTCGAACCGGACCGGCGGGACGCCTTCGTGCTGACCCAGTCCCTGGGACTGTCCTATGCGGACGCCGCGGCGGTGTGCGGCTGCCCGGTCGGCACGATCCGCTCCCGGGTCGCGCGGGCCCGCGACGACCTCGCGGCGGCGATGCGCGACCTCCCCGTCCGTCACTCAGCCGTCGGCTGATCCACCGGAGCCGTCGAACGACCGCAGCCGCAGGCTGTTCGACACCACCAGCACCGACGAGAGCGACATGGCCGCGCCCGCGATGAGGGGGTTGAGCAACCCCGAGGCCGCCAGCGGCAAAGCCGCCACGTTGTAGCCGAACGCCCACGCGAGGTTGCCGCGGATGATCCGCAGGGTCCGGTCGGCGAGCCGGATCGCGTCCGGCACCACGCGCAGGTCGTCCCGCACGAGCACCACGTCCGCGGACCGCAGCGCGATGTCGCTGCCGCGCGCCATCGCCATCCCGAGGTCGGCGGTGGCCAGTGCCGGGCCGTCGTTGATCCCGTCGCCCACCATCGCGACGCGGGCACCGGCCGACCGCAGTTCCTCGACCACGCGGGCCTTGTCCGCGGGCAGCACGCCGGCGCGGACGTCGTCGACGCCGATCTCGGCGGCGACCGCCCGCGCCGCCACCTCGTGGTCGCCGGTGAGCAGCACCGTCCGAAGCCCCTGCTCACGCAACGCGGCCACCGCTGCCGCGGCGGAAGGCTTGACGACGTCGCTGACCTCGATCAGCCCGAGCGGCTCGCCGTCGACCGCGACGAGGACCGGCACGGCCACCCCGGCGGGAACGTCGAACGCCACGGTGATGCCCCGCTCGGCGAACAACCGGGGACTTCCGACGAGGACGGCGTGACCGTCCACAGTGGCCTCCGCACCGAGACCGGGCAGCGCGGTGAACGCGCCGATCCCGGGCAAGCCGGGCAGTTCGGCGCGCGCGGCCGTCACCACGGCGGCCGCGATCGCGTGCTCGGAACCGGACTCGGCGGCTCCGGCGAACCACAGCAGATCGCCGCGGCTGCGCCCCGGGGCCGGGTGGCAGCCGGTGACGGTCATCCGGCCGGTGGTCACCGTGCCGGTCTTGTCCAGCACGACGGTGTCGACCTCGCGGCTGGCCTCGAGAGCGTCCGGGCCCTTGATCAGGATGCCCAGCTGCGCGCCACGCCCGACGCCGGCCATCAGCGCGGTCGGCGTGGCCAGGCCCAATGCGCACGGGCAGGCGATGATCAGCACCGACACGGCCGCGGTGAAGGCGTCCCGCACCGGGTTGCCGGTCAGCAGCCACCCGCCCAGGGTGAGCAGGGCCAGCACCAGCACGACCGGGACGAACACCGCGCAGATCCGGTCGGCCAGCCGCTGGACCGACGCCTTGCGCGCCTGGGCCTGCTCGGCGAGCGCGGTCATCTGCGCGAGCTGGGTGTGCGTGCCGACCGCGGTGGCGCGCACGACCAGCCGTCCCTCGCGGTTCACCGAGGCGCCGATCACCCGGTCACCCGCGGCGACCTCGGCCGGCACCGGCTCCCCGGTGACCGCGCTGACATCCACAGTGGACCGTCCACTGTCGACGAGTCCATCGGCGGCGAACGCCTCCCCCGGCTTCACCACGAACCGGTCGCCGACGACCAGCTCACCGACCGGCACCAGCAGCTCGGTGCCGTCACGCAGGACGCGCACGTCCTTGACGGCCAGCGCGTCCAGCGCGGCCAGCAACCCCGCGGCGTTGCGCCGGGACCGGCTCTCGAAGTACCGGCCGGCCAGCAGGAACGTCGTCACCCCGGCGGCGACGTCGAGGTAGATCGCGTCCGCACCGGCCGCGGTCGGCCCGAACCCGACCCAGTAACCCGGCTCGTGCCCGCCGAACAGCGTCGCCCACGCCGACCAGAAGAAGGACGCCAGCACGCCCAGCGATACTAGAGTGTCCATACCGGACGATCGGTGGCGCAGGTTCCGCAGCGTCGCGCGGTGGAACGGCAATGCCGCCCAGAACACGACGGGGACGGCCAAGGCAAGGCAAAGCCACTGCCAGCCCGGGAACCGCAGCGACGGAACCAGCGCGAGGGTGATCGACAGGTCGCACAGCGGCACGGCCAGCACCGCGGCGACGATCAGCCGGCGGCGCAGGTCGCGCACCCGCTTGAGGGTCAGATCGTCGTCGTTCTCGCCGTGGACGTGAGCGCCGTAGCCGGCTTTGCGGACGCGCTCGATCAGGACGTCGTCCTCGAGCGCCGCGGGAACGTGCACGGTGGCGCGTTCGGTGGCGTAGTTGACCGACGCGCGGACGCCGTCGAGCTTGTTGAGGGTGCGTTCGACGCGCGCCGAGCAGGCGGCGCACGTCATGCCCGTCACGGCCAGGTCGACCGTGCGGACGTCCCCGGTGACCGGGGTGGCGGTGGTCATGGTTCTCCTCAGTTCCGGCGTGCCGCGAGTTCGGCGAGCATGGCGTTGTAGGCGTCGCGGTCGGCTTCGCCGCCGCGGTCGGCCCGGCGGGCCTTCCGTTCGTCGTCGCGCGACCACTGCACCAGCAGGGCCACGACCATGACGACCATCGGGATTTCCCCGCTGGCCCAGGCGATCCCGCCGCCGAGGCGCTGGTCGGCGACCAGGTCACCGGCCCACGGCAGCGCGAGGTAGTGGTAGTAGGTCCAGGCGATCACCGTCTGCTTGCTCATCAGGATGACGCCGAAGAACGCGTGGAACGGCATCACCGCGAACAGCATCCCCAGCCGCACCAGGTGCGGCAGCGGCCGCGGCGTCCGGTCGGCGCCGACCACGACCCAGGCGAACAGGTAACCCGTCACCAGGAAGTGGAGCTTCATCAGCTGGTGCGCCCAGTGGTACTTCATGGCCTCGCCGAACAGGTCCGAGAAGTACAGCGCGTAGAACGACCCGGTGAACAGGATCGCGGCCACCGCGGGGTGGGCGGAGAACCGCGTCACCGGGGCGTGCAGCACGGACGCGATCCATTCGCGGGGACCGGGGACGTCGCCGCGTGCGGGCAGCGCACGCAGGGCCAGCGTGACCGGACCGCCGAGCACCAGGAGGACGGGCGCGAACATGTTGAGCGCCATGTGCGTGACCATGTGCAGGCTGAACGTCCCCGGCGCGTACACGCCGAGCCCCGACGACGTGACCACCACGACGATCGCCCAGCCGCCGAGCCAGGCCACCACCCGGCCCGGCGGCCACTGGTCGCCGCGACGCCGCAGCCGCCGGACCCCGAGCAGGTACCCGGTCACCGCGAGCAAGGCGATCGGCCCGAACAGCAGGTCCGGTCGCCAGTCACCGAGCAGCCGGGCCACGGTCTGCGGAGCGTCCAGACCGTAGCCCAGCACGGTCTCCTGCACGGTGGCCGGGTGGTTCACGAAAGCGGGTGGGACCAACGCGGTCAGCGCCGCCGACCCACCGGTGCCCAAGGCGAGCAGAACCAGCTCCGCCACGACGAACCCGGCACCCGCCCGGCCGCGGCGCCACGCGGCCACACCGAGTCCGGCGACGAGCACGAGCACGGTCTCGACCGCCAGAACCAGCCCGTAGCGGGTGAACAAGCCGTCCGGCCGGGCGAGCACGAGCCCGGACACCGCACCAGAGAGGGCGGTCACCACGAAGCAGATCACCGACAGGCGGTGGTAGCGGCTCAGCACCAGATCGCCGGGGCCACGGCGCAGTCTCGCCAGCAACGCGACCGATGCGCCGAGCCACGCGCTCGCGGCGGGGACGTGCCAGAACATCGCGTTGGTCGCCACGTCGTGGCCGGCGCCCACCGAGACGTGCCCGACGGCCACCAGCGGCAGCAACCCCATGCCCGCGGCCACCGCCGCCGCGACGACCGTCCGCCAGGCCATCGCCGGCCAGGACAGCGCGGTGGCCACGGCCGCCGCGACCGCGACGCAGAGCCAAGCTTTGGGCTCTTCGGTGGCGCTCAAGGTCGGCAGGAACACGTCCGGGCGCAGGACCCGCGCGACCGGCAGGCCCGCGGCGACCGCCGCCGAGAACGGCACCGCGACCACCGCCGCGGCCAGCCAGCACGCCGCGCAGCCCGCGGCGAAACGGCTTGCCGCGTAAGCGTCCGCCGACAACGCGCCGCCCCGGCGCCCGGGTGCGACGAACGCGGCGAACACCAACCCGCCGAAGCACCCCGCCGCCGCGGCGTCGGCCGCGAACCGCACCACCGCGAACCCGTAGGTGGTCAGCGGTCCCGGATCGGCGTTGCCCAAAGGCGCGTACAGATCACCCGCGGTGGCGACGACGAGCAGCACCAGGGCGAGCCCGGCCACCACCGCCGTCACGACCACGTCGCGGAACCGGGACGTCGTCACCCCACAGCCGTCGGGCCGGACCCGGCGCGGGTTCCCGCCTGTGAGCCACCACACAGTCCATTCAGGACGGTCAGGCCATGGTCAGCAGCATCAAACCCATCCCGAGGGCCATCACGCCGCTGGCGCCGCCGCCCAGCGAGCGCAACGCGGGGCGCGACGCGCGGGCGTCGTCGATCGCGCGGCTCAGGAAAACCAGCCCGGCCACGACGAAGACGACCACGAGCACCAGTGCGACGGTCGTGACATCCGCGGGAGTGGATCCGGCGGCGCCGGCCGCGGGCATCGCCATCCCCTCGTGTCCCGCCATCTCCGTCGTGCCGCCCGGGCCCGTCATCCCGCTCATGGCGCGCGGCATCACGAACACCATCCACGCCATGGCCGCCATCATGACGACGTGGTAGACCGCCACCCGGCGCCCGCCGTGGCCCGCGTGCGCGGCGCCGGTGACCGCGACGCCCGCGAACCAGACCGCCGCCAGGACGAAGAACACGGTCTGCGGCCAGCGCGCGACGCTCATGGTCGCCGGCCAGGCCATCGCCACCATCGCCACGCACATCACCACGTGCAGCACGTCACCGGTCCGCTCGGCGGCCGAACCCTGCCGCAGGCAGCGGTAGGCGCAGAACGCTCCCGTGAGGACGAACGTCGCGGTCAGGATCCACCGGAGGCCTTCCGCCGTGATCATGCGGCCACCTTCCGCCGGCGTGCCTCGAGCAGGCCGTCCACGACCAGGAAACCCAGCAGCGACAACCCGAACAGCGGCAGGTAGTACCCGACGACGGCGACCACGACGAGGGCCGGCGCCAGCACCTTCCCCGGGATCCGCCGCCACGTGCCCCGCACCGGTGGCCGCCCGGCCCTGGCCTCGCCGCGCGTCGGCCGGCGCAGCCACCACATCCGGTAGCCCCAGACGATCACGCAGATCAGCGCGACCGCCAGCAGGGTCAGCACGATCTGGTTCCAGATCCCGAAGAGGAAGCCCATGTGCGCGTCGATCCCCCACGTGCTGAGTTTGGCCGCGAGGTTGTAGTCGGCGAACCTGAGCGTGTCGGTGATGGTCCCGGTCGCCGGGTCGACGGCCATCGAATCGGCCTGCACCGGCCAGCTTCGGCCCATTTGCGCCACGACGTAGCCCTTGCCGGGTCCGGCCGGCGGGCGGACTTCGACCGGGTCGGTGAGCCCGGCTCGCAGCGTCGCTTCGCGGGCGCCGTCGAAACCGATGTCCCGGCCGCCTGGGGACGCCGGAACCGTCGCGGACACCGAAGGGCTGGTCCAGTCCAGTTGTGACCGCAGTTCGGTGATGCTGTCGCCGGCGTACTGCGACCACGTCAGGCCGGTGGCGGACAGGAACAGCAGGCCGATGGCCAGGACCAGGCCGGTCCGGCCGTGCCAGGTCAGCAGTTTCGCGCGCGGGCTGGGAGCGGCGGCACGCTTGCGGCGGCGCCGGCCGAACCAGAGCGCGAGCCCGGCGAGCACGACGATCCCCAGCCAGCTGGCGGCCAGTTCGCTGTACAGGCGGCCGAAATCGCCGAGGTGGAGGCTGCGGTGCAGGACGTCGATCCAGCCCCGCACCGGCATCGCCTGCCCCGAACCGTAGGTCTCCAGCTGGCCGCGGACGTCACCGGTGTGCGGGTCGACGAACACCGTCCAGTGGAAGCTGGGTTCCAAGCCGGGCCGGTTGAAGATGACCTGCGTGGTGTCGGTCGGTGCCGGACCGGGGCGCACGCCGGTCAGGGTGCCGTCCGGGACGAGCGCCTTCGCCGTCGCGGCTTGCTGGTCCAGTGGAACGGTTCCGGGCGCCGCCGGGACGTGCAGTTCGTGGTCGTAGACGCTCTGCTCCAGCTGGGGTGCCCACACGTAGGCCAGCCCGGTGACCGCGGCCACCAGCAGGAACGGGCCGATGAAGACACCCGCGTAGAAGTGCAGGCGCAGTAGCAGCGGACGGATCGCGGACCACCCGAAGCGTTGCCCGGGTGGCGCTTCGACGGCGGGATCGGCCGCTGCCGGTTCTTCGCGCTGGTCGATGGACATCAGGCTCCTCTCAGCCGCCCTCCTCCGGCAGAAGTCGGTCCGGGAGCGCGGTTGGTTCCCGGCATTCGGGTGACCGGAACCACTTAGTCCATTGTGGACTTGCGGTAACCGGGGCTCCCGGGGTCGCCGCCGGCCCGCTCAGCCCGCCGGGGTGAGCACCGCGTCCAGGACTCCCGACTTCACGTCGGCGACGAGCACCGCGAGCTGTTCGCGGCTCATCTCGATCCGCTGCCCGAAGTCGTCGGTGATCACCACTTCGCGCTCCGCCGGCGCCCCGTCGGCCAGGAACAACTCAGGGCACCCGCAATCGCACTGGCCGCAGAAGGTCGCGACGTGCCGCATCCCGGAACCGTATTCGGACATGACCACCCACTCCTCGTCGTCGGGTCCCCCCTCCGGTAGTCGGCTGCCGGGCCCCTTCGGTTCCCGCGGGTTCAGGCCGCGCGCCGGCCGGTCGGCAGCTGGGGGAACCGGCGCCGCTGCGGCTGTCCTTGCTCGTCCCCCGCGACATCGCCGGACCGGCCGGTCCAGCCGGCTCCCGGCGCGGGCACGCGGTCGGCCGACGGCGGGGCGGGCTGCCGCGAGTGCTGCCGTCGCACCGCGAAGAGCAGGGCGACGCCGGCGACGACCAGCGCGTGGGACGCCACCCGATCGACCGCGACCTGCCCGGCCGAGAGGTCAACTCCGGAGACGATGCCAAGCAGCACCACGAACCCGCCCAGGGCGGGCAGCAGCCCGGCCGCGGCGGACGGGCGCAGCGCGGCCCACAGCAGCCCGACGCCGACCGCGACGTTCCAGGCCGCGCTCTCGTTGCCGAGGTGCGCCGGCCCGCCGTGGACGGCGTGGCCGACGTCGGCGCCCAGCAGCTCGGCCAGCCCGAGCCCGCTCTGCACCAGCGCGACCAGCCCGAGGGCGACCCGCAGGCGCCACGGCCGCGGCCGGGGTGCGGGCACCTCGGCGAGGATCCGCGCCGTGAGGTCCGGAACCCGCGGCGCTTCGCGGACCAGAGCCGCCCGGCGCAGGGCGGTCGCCCGCCCCTGCCAGGCGCGGCATTCCGGGCACCCGGCCAGGTGGCGATCGAGCACGTCCTCGGCCACCGCGGGCTCCTCCCCGTCGATCCGGGCCGAGAGCGATTCACGCGAGTCGGAGCAGTTCACACTCCAATGGTCGGTCACCGGGCTGCCGGAGTTCCCACCGGTGTCGTTGCGTGACCGGGCGGATCACCGCGCTCGATGCGCTCGTCCTCGCACCTCGGCCCTCGTCGGCCGTCGTCGCGGCGGATAGGCTTCGACGATGGCGAAACGGTGCGTCGGTGTCATCCTCTTCGACGGTTTCCAGCTGCTGGACGTGTTCGGCCCGGTCGACCTGCTGAGCGCGCTGCCGGACCGGTACGACGTCCGGTTCGTCGGCCTGGACGGTGACCCGGTGAAAAGCTCTCCGGGAATCAGCGTCTCGGTCACCGACCGCCGGGACACCGCCCCGGAACCCGACATCGTCCTGGTTCCCGGCGGCCTCGGCACCCGGTCGCTCGTGCAGGACCAGCCGTTCCTCACCTGGCTCGCCGAGTACGCGAGCCGGGCGTCGCTCATCACGTCCGTGTGCACGGGCTCGGCGCTCCTCGCGGCCGCGGGCCTGCTCGACGGCTACCGCGCGACGTCCAACAAACGCGCGTTCGACTGGGTCACCACCCAAGGCGAAAACGTCGACTGGGTCCGCCAGGCGCGGTGGGTCGAGGACCGGAACCGGTGGACGTCGTCCGGGGTGGCCGCCGGAATGGACATGACGGCCGCGCTCATCCGGCACCTGGACGGCCCCGAAGCCGCCGAGAAGGTCACCACCTTCCTCGAACTCGAAGTGCAAACCGACTCCACGCGGGATCCATTCGCGCGCTGAGTCATCAGCCCAGTTCGCGCAGCAGCACGCGGGGCCGCCCGTCCACCGGGTCGGCGAGTACGCTGCCGTCCACTTCGAACACTTCGCGGAACACCGCCGGGGTCAGCACGTCGGCCGGTGGCCCTGCCGCGGCGACCGTGCCCGCCTTGAGCGCGACGATCGTCGTGGCGTGGCGGGCCGCGAGGTCCAGCGTGTGCAGCGCCGCCACCACCGTGATCCCCAGCGAGGCGACGAGACTCAGCGCGGAGATCTGGTGCGCCGGGTCGAGGTGGTTGGTCGGCTCGTCCAGCACCAGCAGTTCCGGCTGCTGAGCCAACGCTCTGGCCAGCAGGACGCGCTGCCGTTCCCCACCGGACAATGTGGACAGCTGCCGATCCGCAAACGCTTGCGCCCCCGTGCGCTCCAGTGCCTCCGCCACGACTGCTTCGTCAGCCGCGGTGAGCCGGTCGAACGCGCCGAGGTGTGGGTACCGGCCCAGCCGGACCGCTTCGCGTGCGGTGAAGTCGTAGCCGCCGGCCTGATCCTGTCCGAGCACGCCCACCCGGCGGGCGACGTCACGGTGCCGGACCGTCCAGACGTCCTCGCCCCCGAGCAGCACGGCACCCGCACGCGGCCGCAGCGCGCGGTAGACGGTCTTGAGCAACGTGGACTTGCCGCTGCCGTTCGGGCCGACCACCGCGACGAACTCGCCGGGTGCGATCGTCAGCGTCACGTCGTGCACCGCGGGGACCTCGGTGTAGCCCGCGGAGACGCCGTCGAAGACGAGTTTCACGACAGGCACACCGTTCCCGCCGCGCTGCGGCGCAACACCACCAGGAACAACGGCACGCCGATCGCGGCGGTGAGGATGCCGATCGGCAGCTCGGTCGGGGCGAGCACCAGCCGCGCGGCGGTGTCGGCCCACACGATGACGAGCGCGCCGAGCAGCGCCGTCACCGGCAGCGCCCGGCGGTGGTCGGCGCCGACGAGCAGCCGGGTCAGGTTCGGCACGATCAGCCCGATGAACCCGATGCTGCCCGACACCGCGACCACCGTGCCGGTCAGCAGCGCGACGATCACCAGCAGCACGGTGCGGACTCGGCCGGCGTCGAGACCGAGTGACGCGGCGCCGTCGTCGCCGAGCACCAGCAGGTTCAACCGGCCCGCTCCCGCCGCCGCGAGAATCACCAGGACCAGGACGACCGCAGAGCAGGTCAAGGCCAGCGGCCACTGCGCACCGGCCAGGCTGCCGAGGATCCAGAACAGGATCTGCTGCTGCGCGTAGACGTCGTGCGTGCGCAGCACCAGGAACGAGATGACGCCGGCCAGCAGCTGGCCGACCGCGATGCCGGTCATCACCATCCGACCGGCCTGGATCCGCCCGGCAGAAAGGGAAAACCCGAACACCACCAGCGCGGCGACGACCGCGCCGCCGAACGCGGCCAGCGGCAGGGTGAGCAGGCCGGCGACGCCGGCGCCGAGCGTCGTCAGCACGAGCACGGCGCCGACGCCCGCTCCAGAGGTGAGCCCGAGGATGAACGGCTCCCCCAGAGGATTGCGGAGCATCGCCTGGGTGAGCAGCCCGGCGACGGCCAGTCCCGCGCCGACGAAAACACCCTGCAGAACCCTCGGCACGCGCAGGTTCCACACGATGAAGTCGAACGGCCCGGAGCCACCGCGCCCGGCGAGGTGACCGCCCACGATGGACGTCACCTCACCGGGCGAGATGGCCACCGGCCCGAGACCGACCGCGACCAGCGCCGAAACGACCAGCACCGCGGCCAGCACACCGAGGACCACCACGATCGGTATCCCGCCGAGCAAGCCACTCCCCCGGCGCTGGGTCACTTGGCGAGCGCTTCGGCGATTTTCGCGACCGCGTCGCCGTTGAGCACGCTCGGGGAAAGCAGGGTGCTCTGCGGCACCACGGCGAACCGGTTCTCCTTCACCGCGGTCGTCCCGGCCAGCACCGGGCTGCTGCGGATCGCGTTCAGGAGGTCGTCGTCGCTGCCGGGCGTGAAACCCGAGATC
This sequence comes from Amycolatopsis sp. NPDC098790, assembly GCF_044759945.1. Lineage (NCBI taxonomy): Bacteria > Bacillati > Actinomycetota > Actinomycetes > Pseudonocardiales > Pseudonocardiaceae > Amycolatopsis > Amycolatopsis sp. NPDC098790. Next base: position 512,840 of record NZ_JBIWAI010000006.1, on the reverse strand, counting down.
ACCACGATCGCCTCGGGATCACGTTTGACGACCTCTTCGGCGCTCAGACTCGCGAAGTCATGCATCGCGTCCTCGCCGATGTTCTTGCCTCCGGCTACCGTGATCACGCCGTTGGCCAGTCCGGTGCCGCCCTGGGCCATCACCGGCTGGCCAGCCGCGGGCGGAGTCGAAAGCGCGAGAACTCGCTTCCCGGACGTGCCCTTGACCTTGTCGATCGTGGACGTGATCTGCGCGACCAGGTCGGCGCCGCGTTGCTCGACGCCGAAGACCTTGGCGACCTGCTGGATGAACGTCGTCGTCGCGGAGAGGTCCTTGACCGCGGCCCCCTCGGCGGTGTCGCAGGCGACGAGTGACTTCGCGCCGGCCTGGGCGAGCTGGTCGACGCTCGGCGTGCCGTCGAACCCGCCGAAGCTGTAGCTGGAGATACCGACCACGAGGTCCGGCTTGGCGGCGATCACGGCTTCCGCGTTGCCCCGCCCCGGGTCGATGACCTTGATCTTCGCCAGCTTCGCCGCTTCGTCCCCGCTGAAGGCCTTGAAGAAGTCCGGTGCGGCCGTGCCGACGATCTTGTCCTCGACGCCGAGGCGTTCCAGGATCGCGGCGGCGCCACCGTCCATCGTGACCACTCGCTGCGGAACGGCGGCCGGCTGCGGCGGTTCGGGACGCCCCGGCGACGGCGAGGGCCTGCCCGTCGTCATCGACGAAGGCGGCGCGGCAGCGGGCTGGGCCGGATCGGCGCTCCCGCACGCCGACAGTCCGAAAAGGACGGCAGCGGTGGCGGCCGTCCAGCGCAGTGCTCTCACCGTTTCTCCCTCGACGTCACCGGTGCGTTCAGAAGTAGTGGTCGTGCGAAAGAGCGGCTTGGTTCCCGACCGAACGCCAGGACCGCCGTCGGCACCTGAAGACGGGCCGCCCGTTTCCTACCCATGGCGGTGGCAGGCTGACCTCGGACGGGGACCGCATACTGGACTGATGGTCGATCAAGGACAGCTGGCCGAGTACCTGCAGGCGTGCCGGGCGCGGCTGAGCCCGGAGGACGTCGGCCTGCGCACCTACGGCGAGCGGCGCCGGGTGCCGGGCCTGCGCCGGGAAGAGGTCGCGAGTCTCGCCGGGGTGAGCGCGTCCTACTACATCCGGCTCGAACAGGGCCAGTCGGTGAACGCCTCCGACGAAGTCGTCGACGGCATCGCCCGCGCCCTCCGGCTGGACGGCGACGAGCACGAGCACCTGCGGGTCCTGGCGCGGCCGGCCCGTCGCCGCGCCGCGAAGCGCCCGCCGGTCGAGCGCGTCGACGCGGTGACCACGCAGCTGCTGGCCGGGCTGGGCGACGTGCCGGCGATCGTGCTGGGCCGCCGGTCCGACGTGCTGGCGTGGAACCGGCTCGGGCACGCGTTCTTCGCCGGTCACCTCGACTTCGCGGCGCCCGGCCGTCCCGCCGACCGCCCGAACATGGCGCGCCTGGTCTTCCTGGACGCCCACACCCGCGACTTGTATCCGCAGTGGACGTCCAAAGCCCGCGCGGTGGTCGGCAACCTGCGCCTGACGGCGGGCAAGCACCCCGACGACCGGCTGCTGAGCACCCTGATCGGCGAGCTCGTCACGGGCAGCGCCGAGTTCGCCGCCCTGTGGGCCGACCACCGCGTCCTCGCCTGCGCCGCGACGGAGTACCCCATGCGGCACCCGCTCGTCGGCGACCTGACGGTGCACCAGCAGTCCCTCGCGCTCGCCCACGCTCCCGAGCAGACGCTGGTCGTCGTCACCGCCGAGCCGGGCTCGGCCTCGCAGGCCGCGCTCACCCTCCTCGCCGGGGAACGCTTGTTCCGGACGTAACACCGGGGCTACCGGCCCTTCAGGCGTCGAAGACCTCGACGCTGTCGGTGCCACCGGCATACGGCGACCAGCCCGGATCGCCGTGACCGGCGAAGTCCACCCAGGCGCGGTGCACGCGGCGGGCGAGACCCTCCGGCGCCGGTCCGCGGCCGAGCAGGCCGGTGTCGCCGTGCAGCCACGGCTCGTCGGCGAGGTCGAACACGAACGGGAGCTCGACCGTGTGGGTGGCACCGAGCTGCCCGTCCACCGCGGCCGACCGGTGGGCGAAGGAGTACGCGAAGGTGCGGCCGGGGGCCAGTTCGGCGTGCGCCGTGCGCATCTTCGCCGTGCCCCTCCCGAACAACGCGTGCCCGAGGAGAGCCGAGCGCAACTCCCCCGCGGCGGCGTCCGGGTGCAACGCGCGCAGGGTCGCGAGCGCCGCTTCGGGAGCGGACCCGGTCGCCGCGGCGACGTCCAGGACGTCGGTGTCGGTGGACGTGGCGAACTTCCCCTGCGGCACCAGGTAGAGGTGGCCTTCCTCGGTGTTGGTGCCGATGAGCAGCTCGACGTCCCCGGCGGGGCCTTCGGTGAGCGCGTCCGCCGGCTGCACCGGCAGCACCAGGCTGAACGGGCTCAGGCCGGCCAGCGGGTCGGTGGCGGTCGCGGTCTTCAGGTCCACTCCCGCCAGCGCGGGCAGGATGTCCAGGAAGCGGGCGTCCGGGATGCCGGCGAACGCCTCCGCGGTCGGCTCGGTGCCCAGCGCGGTGGCCGCCGCTCCGGTGATCCGGCGCGCCTGCTCCGGCGTGAACGCGCCGGTGCCGCTCCCGCTCTGCATGATCGCCCGCCGGAACAGGCCCTTCGCGGCCGGAGCCGCCAGCAGCGCGGCGACCAGGGTGGCGCCGGCGGACTGGCCGAACACCGTCACGTTGCCGGGGTCGCCGCCGAACACCCCGATGGTGTCGCGCACCCAGCGCAGCGCGGCGAGGACGTCCAGCAGGCCGCGGTTGTCCGGAGCACCGTCCAGGGCGAGGAACCCGGGGATGCCCAGGCGGTAGTTGAGCGTCACCAGGACGACGCCGTCGCGGGCGAAGGCCCGGCCGTCGTAGAGCGCGGCGCCGGTGGACCCGGTGACGAACCCCCCGCCGTGGACGAACACCATGACCGGACGCCGCCGGTCACCCGCTCCCGGGGTGTACACGTCGAGGGTCAGGTACTCCTCGCCGCGGATCCAGCCCGGGCCGAAGTAGGGGCTCAGGTCGAGCCGTCCGAAGTTCCGCACCGGTTGCGGCGCCGAGGGAGACGGGCGGGTGCCGTCGCGGATCCCGGTCCAGCCCGGGTGCGGCGCGGCTTCGGCGAAGCGGCTGGCTCCGGTCGGCGTGCTCGCGTACGGGATGGCGCGGTAGCGTTCGCCGGTCCGCTCACGGGACCCGCGCACCGCGCCGGCCGGGGTGCGGACGATCGGTTCGTGGTGCTGGGACAACGACTTGGTTCCTTTCGGGGGCGCGGTCACGCGATGCGGGGAAAACCCGCCCAGTCCTTGATGGCGAAACGCGTGCCCTGGCGTTCGACCTGCACGCCGCCGGGCCCGGGCAGGTGGGCCGGGAACACGAGCGCGTTCGTCGTCGCGGCGAGCCCGAACAACCGGTGCCGGGTCGCGCGCGCTTCGGCGGGGTCCTCGCAGAAGCAGGAGTTGTTGTCGGGCTCCACGATCTGGTGCGGCGTGTGCACGAGGTCGCCGACGAACAGCGCCCGGTCGCCGCCGGATTCCAGGTGCAGGACCGACGAGCCGGGTGTGTGGCCCGGAGCCAGTTCGAGCGTGAGGTTGCCGTCGATCCGGTGCGAGCCGTCCCACAGCTGGGTCAGCCCGGCGTCGTGCACCGGCACCACGCTGTCTTCGAAGACGTTCTGGTTCCCGCGCCCGAACACGGTCGGGTTGTCGTTCGCGGGGTTCCAGAAGTCGAAGTCCCGGCGCGGGATGAGGTAGGTCGCGTTGGGGAAGGTGGGCACCCACGACCGGCCCTCGAGACGGGTGTTCCAGCCGACGTGGTCGGTGTGCAGGTGCGTGTTGATCACGAGGTCCACGTCTTCCGGCCGGACCCCCGCCGCGGCGAGGTCGCCGAGGAAGCCGCTGTCGCGGTGGGACCAGAACGGGGCGTAGGGCCGCTCCTTGTGGTTGCCGGCACCGGTGTCGACGAGGATGGTCCGGCCCTCGCTGCGCAGCACCCACGTCTGGACCGCGGCGCGGACTTCGTTCGTGTCCGGGTTCCAGAAGTCCGGGGCCAGCCAGTCCCGGTGCCGTTCCCAGGACTCCGGGGTGCTCTCGGGGAAGAATTCGGCGGGGGTCATTTCGACCGAGCCGGAGAACTCCTTGATGCGCGTGACCGTCACGTCGCCCAAGGTGATCTCGTCGGGGGTGGAGTTCACGGGATTTCCTTCGGTTCGCTCGGATTGCCAACGCTTCCCAGCGTGGCGCGAGCGGCGAGGGCGAACCAGATCCGGCCGGTGCTACCCCTCGGACTGTCAGCGGTTGGTGCGCCGACGGTCAGCGGGCCCGGACAGAGTGCTGGTCATCGAGACAGACACCTGACGGAGGATCGATCATGACCAGCACCACCGAAATCCGCGGCGAACTCGACATCGACGGCCGCCGCCTGTCCTACTGGGACTTCGGCGGGCCCGGCCGCCCGCTCCTGGCCCTGCACGGCCACCTCTACGAAGGCCGGACGTGGGAGCAGCTCGCCCGAGCGCTGGCGCCGCGGTGGCGGGTCATCGCACCCGACCAGCGCGGACACGGCGACTCCGACCGCGCCACCTCCTACACCCGCGAGGACTACGTGGCCGACGCGATCGCCGTCCTGGACCACCTGGGCATCGAGCAGGCCGTGACGCTCGGGCACTCCGGCGGCGGCATCACCGCCTTCCAGATCGCCGCCCGCCACCCGGGGCGCGTGCCGGCCATCGTCAACGTCGAGGGCCCGATCCGGGATCTCGACGACGGCCCCAGCGCCCTGTCGTTCGTGCTGTCGATGCCCTACACGGCTCCCAGCCGGCAGGCACTCCTGGACGCCATCGGCCCGCTGGCCCCGATGCTCGGCGACAAGCTGCGCCCCACCGCCGACGGCGGCTGGCGCCTGCCGTTCCACCCGCAGGACACCATCGCCTCAGAGCGGGCGACGCACGGCGATCACTGGGCCGACTGGACCTCGACCGACTGCCCCGCCCTGTTCGTGCTGGCTCGCTCCAGCCAGGTCATCACCCCCGAGCAAGGCCGGGAGGCCGTCGCCCGCCGCGCCAACACCCACCTCGCCGAACTCGACGGCGACCACTTCGTCCACACCACCGACCCCCGGGCTTTCGGCGCCGCCGTCAAGGACTTCCTGGACACCCTCGGCTGACCGCCCGCGATCGTGCCGGCCGGCCAGGGAAGATCTTGTCCCGTTCGGCCCGGTGCCGGGCCCGCGGATCGGTCGTCACTTCGTCTTCACCAGGCCCTTGGCGACCAGGCTCCGCGCGGCGGCGACGATCGCTTCCTCCGGACCGCGCGGCTTCCACCCCAGCAGGCGGCGGGCCTTTTCGTTCGACGTCTTCCGCGCGTAGCCGAGGTCGGAGACGATCTCCCGCATCTGGGCGGAAACCTTGGCGCCGGTCCGCACGACGAGGTCCGGGATCCGCCGCGTCGGGACGTTCGCGGCCGCTTCGCCCAGGCTCTTCCTGATCAGGTCGCCGATCTCCTTCATCGGGACCGCCGGGCCGTTGGAGATCAGGAAGCGCTCTCCGGCCGCCTCCTTCGCCGTCATGGCCAGGATGTGCGCCGCCGCGACGTCCCGCACGTCGACGATCGGGAAGAACAGGTTCGGGTAACCCGGCAGGTCGCCGTCGAGGATGCGCTGGATCAGGTGGTTCGACCCGGAGATGGCGTGGCCCATGATCGGGCCCATGACCGCGACCGGGAGCATCGTGGTCAGCTCCAGCGACCCGCCCTCGGCCTTCACGAAGTCCCACGCGGCGCGCTCGGCGAGGGTCTTGCTCACCCCGTAGGCGTCGACACCCGGACCGTCCACAATGGTCCAGTCGTCGTCGGTGAAGACGTGGTCGTCGTGCGGGTGACCCCAGCCCACGGCGTGGAACGCCGAGGTGAGCACCAGCCGCGACACCCCGGCGTCCCGGGCGGCACGCAGCACCCGCAGCGTGCCCTCGCGGGCCGGAACGATCAGTTCATCCGGGTTTTCGACGTGTCCCGGCTGGACGGGCGAGGCGACGTGCAGGACGAAGTCCACGCCGTCCATCGCGGCCGCCCACCCGGCGTCGTCGGTGAGGTCGGCGGCGACGAAGCTCAACGCGTCGCCGCCGACCATGCCCGCCTCGGTGAGCACGGACCGCACCGCCGCCTCGCGGTGCAGCGACCGGACCGTGGCCCGTACCCGGTAGCCCTGCTCGAGCAGTGGAAGGATGCAGTGGCCGGCGATGAACCCGGAGCCGCCGGTGACCAGGACCAGTTGTTTCGTCATGGCTTCCATGGTTTCCGCGTTCGCGGGAAACAGCCAAGCCCCGTCTTCCCCAGGAGTGACAGGACCAGGCACGACGCGACCGGTTCGCCGGTACCACGACCCCGGCAACGCGATCGCGCGACCGAAGAACGGTCTTACGATTCTTTGCCGGCGTCGCTAATCGCGACGAGGATCGATCGGAACGAGTCGCGAGCTTCTGGAGGCACGTGCGCGAGAAAGCGCCGGCGGGCGATGCGGGCATGGTGGGCGGACGCGTCGTCGGCCCGGTTCTTGCCCTCCTCGGTCAAAACCGCCAAGGCGGCACGGCCATCGCTGGCGTCGCGCTCTCGGCGACACCAACCTCGCCCGGAGAGCTGGTCGACCATCCTGCTCACCCGGCTGTGCGACAAGCCGGTGTTCGCCGCCAGTTCGGTGATGCGCAACGTCGATTCCCCGGCTTCGCGCAAACTGTCGAGAATCGCGAATTCCGACATCGTCAGCCCGCTCGCACGAACCATGTCGTCGTCGATGACCCGGGGCAGCCGCTGCACGACCCGCCCCAGGCTCCGCCAGAGCTCTTGCTCGTCGGCGGCGAGCGACTCCGGCGTTTCGTCCGGGGAACCACCGGCTCCGGCCTTGCGCTGCACTGGATTCCCTTCTCGCCGCCGGCGCGGCGAACACGGGCGCGTCCGCCGCCACCAGGCGCGCGATCGTAGCATCAGGTCACGATCAGGTGTTCGACGCGACACCGCCGGTGATCGTGAGCGGACCGGCGAACACGGTGCCGACGAGCCCGGCGAACACGTCCTTGCCCGCGCCATGATTTTTCCGCCACGCGAAGAATGCCGCGTTCAGCGGGTGACGACGGCGGCGATGTCGAAGAAGTGCGGGTGGAACCCGGACACGCCTTGCCAATACTCCGCGCCGGCGGTGAAACCAGGGCGCCCCAGCAGGTCGCCGAACTCGCCGAAATCGTTCCAGACACCCAGGTTGACGACGCGCTCGCCGTCCAGGCTGCGGTGAAAGTTGACCGCGGCGAGCCCGGGAGTCCCCAGTGAGTCCGGCGCGTGCCGCCGCGCCAGCACCAGCAGCTCCTCCTGCCGGTCCGGGGTCATCGTGAAGACCCCGAAGTGGGCGCGCGCCACGCGTGAGCGCAGGACCTCGGTGACCGGGCCGGGCGCGGTGAAGTCGACGGCGAAAGCACGCGAGTCGACCCGCTGCAGTTCGGGCAGCGCCGGCGCCAGCGACCACGCGTCCGGCACGACGGTCGACGGCTCCCCCGAAGGCCGCCACTGGCTGTAGAGCGCGAGTTCGCCCCGGTGCCCGGCCAGGAGCAGCCCGGCGACGAAGCCTTCGCTCCGGCTCAGTCGTTCCCGCAGGTACGACGTGGCCGCCACGACTTGCGCGTCGCTCACACTCCCCGGGTTTTCGTGTTCCGGATCCTGCAGCACCGTCGACATGTCCCGGTCGAGTGAGGGAGCCCCGATCGCCCCGAACCGCTCGATGACCGTCACGACCGGCGAGTCGGCGTCGATGCGCACCACGGCTTCCGTCGTCTTCGTGTTGCCACTCATCGCGTTTCCTCCTCTACCGCCCCACCACTGGGGCGCACGACCCAACCTACGACTGATTAGGTGCGTGCGCACATAAATAGTATGGTGACGCCGGTCACAAGGAGGTTTTGCACCGATCAGCGCGACTGGTCAGAGCGCCGGCTCAGCGTCGTCTACCTGGTTTGGGACAGGGTCGCGAGGAGCCGCAACTTCTCGTCGCTGTCGCTGTCCTTGTCGGGGTAGTAGACGACGAGGATGACGTCCTCGATCGGGAGCTTGTCCCGGTGCAGGCGCAGTTCGCCGACGACGGGGTGGCGGACGGTGGCCGTGCCTCCGTCGAGGGTGCGGACGTCGTGGCGGGCCCACAACGTGCGGAACCGCTGGCTGGACAGGGCCAGCTCGCCGACCAGCTCGACGAACCGGGGGTCGTCGGTGTCGTCGCCGATGGTGGTGCGCAGCGCGGCGATGAAGTCCGCGGTGGCCTTCGGCCAATCCTGCTGGAAGGCCTGCTCCTCCGGGTCGAGGAGCAGTGAACGCAGCCGGTTCTCGCCGGGCCGCAGGCGCGGCGAAAGGGCGAGCGCCATGGAATTGGCCGCCAGGACGTCGAACGCCCGCCCTTCGACGAACGCCGGGACCGGGAGGTGGGCGAGCAGCTGGTGCACCCGGGGCGGTACGTGCTCGGGCCGTTTGCGGCGCGGCGTCCGGGGACGCGTCGACGCGAGCCCGAGCAGGTACGCCCGCTCGACGTCGTCGAGCTCCAAGACGCGCGCGAGGGATTCGAGGACCTGCGGCGAGGGATTCCTGTCACGTCCTCGTTCCAGCCGCAGGTAGTAGTCGGGGCTGATGCCCGCGAGCAGGGCGACCTCCTCGCGACGCAGGCCGGGCACGCGTCGGTGACCGCCGGGCGGGAGTCCGGCCTGGGCCGGCGAGACCAGTTCCCGGCGGGCGCGGAGGTAGCTGCCGAGCCGGTTGTCCGGCTCCCCGTCTTTCACGTCCCCATCGTAAAACGGTCCGGGAACCGGAGAGGGGGTCCTGTCAGGACCAGGCAAGACGGGGGCTCTGCCTCTCCCCGCGGATGCCGCCGACACTCAGTACGACCGCACGGAAGAGGCGGCGAAGAATCGCCGTCCGCGGGCTCTGACAGGAAGGGAAGGATCTCTCATGGATCTCTCCGGCCGCACCGTTTTCGTCGTCGGCGGCACCTCGGGTATCGGACGAGAGCTGGCCCGCCGGTTCGCCGCGGCGGGCAGCACCGTGGCCGTGGGCGGCCGCCGCCCGGAGGCGCTCGAAGAGCTCGCCGCCGAAGGTTTCGGCACGTTCGGCATCGACGTCACCGACGGCACCTCGGTCGCGTCCGCCCGGGACGCCGTGCTCGCCCGGTACCCCGAGCTGGACACGCTGGTGCTGACGTCGGGCGTCATGCTGCTGGAAGACCTGCGCGATCCCGCGCACTTCGAGGCGGCGCGCACGACGATCGACACCAACCTGGTCGGCACCATCCGGGTCGTCGACGCCTTCACCCCGCACCTGGTCGGGCGGGGCGCCGGCACCTTCGTCACCGTCACCTCCGGCATCGCCTTCCTGCCGTTCCCGCCCATGCCCAGCTACGCCGCCTCGAAGGCGGCGGTGCACGCCTACTCCGAGGCCCTGCGCGCGCAGCTCGACGGCACCGGGGTCGACGTCGTCGAGCTCGTCCCCCCGGCCGTCGCCACCGCGGGCCAGGAGCAGGTGAACCCGCACGCGCTGCCGCTCGACGACTTCGCCACCGAGGTCATGCACCTGCTTTCCGCGGAGCCGACCCCGCACGAGATCCTCGTGCGGGGCGTCCGCATGCACCGCTGGGCCGAACGCGACGGCACCTACGCCGACCTCGTCGCCCAGCGCTCCAAGGCGCTGGCCATGCTTCCCGGTCGCCGGTGACGAGGGCCCGCCGGAAGGCGATCACACCCCCGAAACGGTGGCCACGTCCGAGCCGAACAATGCCGGCGGTGCGGGCGGGGTCTCGAGGAGTGCAGCAATTCTCGAGACCTGCCCGGCAATGCGGGCACTGTGCGCTTCGAACGCCTCCCTCGACTCGAACTCCATCAGGATGAGCACCGCCGGGTGGCCGGCATCCCGCGTCAGGTGCGCCGAGTAGCGCAGGCACCCCGGCTCGGCGCGGATCCGCGGGGCCAGTTCGCGCAGCAGGTCCAGGAGCTCGTTCTCCCGGCCCGGCTTCGGGCGCATGGTGGACATCGTGACCACGGGCTCGACGCGCGAGGTGCCGTCCCGGAGCAGGGCGATCGCCCGGCCGGCTGCCGCCCGGTCGCGCAGCTGGATCTCTCGCCCCGGCAGGCTTCCCGCCGACGCCGCGACGGCGACGGCACCGACCTCGTCCGCGGTGATCCAGCCCGGGCCGGCGTCGGCCGCGAAGCGGGTGCGGACGGGACCGAGCACCAGGGCGAACACGCGGCGATCACCGCCGAGCTCGGCCGTCAGCACCCGCTGCATCATCAGCAGCGCCGACTGTTCCATGCTGACCAAGCCGGCCGTGGGCACCGGCGTCGTCGCGGACTCCCCCACGATCAGGCAGTAGGCGCCCGAGGGACTCAGGTGCGGCACGCACGCCCGCATGACGGCCGCGTGCGCGGTCGCCAGCTCGACGAACGCCGTCCGCCAATCGGACTCACCGATTTCCGTTAGGCGGCGACCCGACCAGAAGCCACCGATCGGGGCGACGACGTCGTCGATGCCGCCGAGGCTGCGCCGCATCTCCGCGGCCAGTCCTTCGGCACCGGCGAAGGACGTGTAGTCGTGCACGACCAGGTGCAGCCGGTCCGTCGCGGCGTCACCGAGCACCCTGCGGAACTCCTCGGCCCGCTGTTCGGTCCGGGTCGGCACGACCACGTCGGCACCGGCGGCCAGGTAGCTCCGGACCGCCCCCTCCCCCACGCCGCCGGTTCCGCCCGGGACCAGCACCCGCCGGCCGGACAGGTCGCGACCGCCGAGCTTGGTGTCATTCGTGGACATCACGGGTCCTCCTCGCGCAAATTCGTTGGGCTTCCCAACGAGTACGAGCCGACCATACACGAACCGTTGGGATGCCCAACGGATATAGTGACGGGGTGGACGAGACGAAGGACGGCACACGCGTTCCGGCAAGGCTGCAAGCGCTGGTCAGCTGGCAGGTGAACAAGGTCTCGACGCTGGGTGCGCGGCTGTTCGCGCGAGGGCTGCCGCTGACCGCCCGGGCCGACTACTCGGTCCTGGCCGCGCTCGACGACGGCGGGCCGCTGAGCCAGGCCGACATCGGCCGCCACCTGAGCTTGGACCGCAACGACGTCAACGGCATCGTCAACCGTCTCGACCGGACCGGCCGGATCCGCCGGGAGACCGATCCCGCCGACCGGCGCCGCAACATCGTGGTCCTCACGGACGCCGGCCTGGCGTACCTGACCGAGATCCAGCAGCACACCGACGCCGTCCAGGACGAGCTGCTGAGCGCCTTGACCGCAACCGAACGCCGGCAGCTGCAGGCGTTGCTCACCAAGGTCCTCGACGGTCACGCACCGCAACCGGCGTGACGGGGAACCGCACGGGTGAACACCGGCTTGCCCGGCGGCGGGTCCAGCGATCCGCCGCCTGGTGACCGACCTGAAGGCGGCGACCGGGCGCGGCACGGCGGAGGCCCTGCTGATCGTCGTCGACCTGCCCTACGCCGCTACCTCGGCGCGGACCGGCCGATCCCGGCGACCGTCGAGGACATCGTCGAGCGCGCCATCCGGGCGGTCCTCACCGCGGAACAGCCGTACCGGGCCGGGATTCCCGGCCACGGGTCCCTCCGCACCCGGCCCGCCGGGGCGTCAGCCCTCCCCGCCGCACCGGCGGGGAGGCGGGGCGGCCGCATCGCCGTTGAACCTCGCCAGCAGCTCGGCGAACGTCCGGATCTCCTCCCGCCCCCAGGATCCGAGCAGCTTGTCCAGCCGCCGGCCGCGGGCCACCCGGACCTCCTCGACCCGGCGGTGCCCCGCCTCGGTCACCCGCACCAGGTACGCCCGGCCGTCGTCCAGGGTCTGGACCCGCGAGACCAACCCCAGCTCCTCCAAGTGCTGGAGCTGACGCGAAACCGTCGGGGCCGTCACGCCGACGTGGCAGGCGAGCTCGGTCGGGCGGCGCGGGCCGCGCTCGGACAGGTGGGCCAGGAGGCGGTACGCCGCCACCTTGAGGTCCGGGTGCACCTCCCGGCCCAGCTGCCCCGACGCCGCCCGGTCCTGGCGGACGAACACCGCGAACTCGCGTTCGAGGCCCGCGATCGTCTCTTCGTCCAGCGTCATCGCGAGCCCTCGGGTACGGCGTTCGGGGTGCGCAGCGGCATCGTCGCGATGATCACCTGGATCAGCGCGAGCAGACCGCCCGCGCCGGAGCTGGTGGCGTCGAGGCGGGAGCAGGAACGCATGGGAACCCCTTCCGGGGAGAGGATCGGCACCCCGCCCCGCCGGATCGCGGCGGGGCCGGGGCACCGGCCGGTGGGTCAGCGGCCGTAGGCTTCGAGCAGCCGCAGCCACACCTCGCTGACGGTGGGAAAAGCCGGGACCGCGTGCCAGAGCCGGTCCAGCGGCACCTCGCCGGCGACCGCGATGGTCGCCGCGTGGATCATCTCGGCCACGTCCGGGCCGGCGAGGGTGAAGCCGACGATCACCTTGCGGTCCTCGTCGACGACCATCCGGGCGTGCCCGCGGTAGCCCTCGGCGTGCAGGGCGGAGCCGGCGGTCGCGGCCAGGTCGTAGTCGACGACCCGGGTGCGCAGGCCGGCGGCTTCCGCGTTGGCCGCGGTGAGGCCGACCGAAGCGATCTCCGGGTCGGTGAAGACGACCTGCGGGACCGCGCGCTCGTCGGCGGTCGCCGCGTGGCGGCCCCAGGGGGCGTCGTCGACGGGCTCTCCCTTCGCGCGGGCCACGATGACGTCGCCGGCCACCCGGGCCTGGTACTTGCCCTGGTGGGTCAGCAGGACGCGCCGGTTGACGTCGCCGGCGGCGTAGAGCCAGCCGTCACCGACGGGGTTGCCGTCCTCGCCGAGGACCCGCATCGTGCCGTCGACCGCGAGCCAGGCGCCCGGCTTCAGCCCGATGCCGTCCAGACCGAGGTCCTGGGTGTTCGGGGTGCGGCCGATCGCGACGAGCAACTCGTCGGCTTCGATCTGCTCGCCGTCGGTGAGCGTGATCGACACCGTGCCGTCGTCGTTGCGCTTGACCGATCCGGCTTCGGCGCCGATGCGAACCGAAACTCCCTTGTCTCGCAACGATGCCGCGACCTGCTCGCCGACGAACGGTTCGTTGAGGTGCAGCACGCCGTCGCGGGCCAGCATCGTCACCGACGACCCCAGCTGACTGAACGCAGTCGCCATTTCCGAGGCCACCACCCCACCGCCGATGACGGCGAGCCGGGCCGGGACCTCCTTGGCCGCAACGGTTTCGCGGCTCGTCCACGGCTTCGCGTCGCGCAGGCCTTCGATGTCCGGGACCAGCGCGCCGCTGCCGGTGGCGACGACGACCGCGTGCCGCGCGGTCAGCGTCGTGGTGGTGCCGTCGGCGGCGGTCACCTCGACGACCCGGTCGCCGCTGATCCGGCCGTGCCCGCGCAGCAGCGGGACGCCGACCGAGTCCAGCCAGGCCACCTGGCCCTCGTCGTCCCAGTCCGAGGCGAAGGCGTCGCGGCGGCGGAGGACGGCGGCCACGTCGAGCTCGCCGGTCACCGCTTCCCGCGCGCCGGGTACCTGGCGGGCGCCACGCAGCGCCGCGCCGCTGCGCAGCAGTGCCTTGGTCGGCATGCAGGCCCAGTAGGAGCACTCGCCGCCGACCAGTTCGCGCTCGACGATCGCGGCGGTCAGACCGCCCTGCACCACCCGGTCGGCCACGTTCTCCCCGACCGGGCCGGCGCCGATGACGACGACGTCGTAGGTGGTCACGTCAGTTCCCCTTCGCGGCGCGGCCGAGGCGGATCGCCGAGACGAGGAAGAAGATCCCGCCGAGGACGGCGTACCCGGCCACCCCGGACAGCGCCGGGTCCGCCGCGGAGGCGCCGATGACGAAGTTGGCGCCGGCCAGCACGGAGATGCCGCCGCTGAGGATCATCGGCCACTGACCGCCCATCTTGCGGCGGGAGACGCCGACGACCAGCTGGACGAGACCGGCCACGATCGCCCAGGCACCCCACACCCGCAGCACGGCCGGGATGCCCGACGTGGCGGCGACCGCGATGCCGATGGTGGCGAGCGAGCTGATCGCCATGTTCACGTACAGGCCGGTCACCGAGCCGCCGCTCTTCGCCGAGCGCGCGTCCACGACGGCCGCACCGACGTCGAACAGCGGGTACAGGACGACCAGGACGACGCCGGCCGCCCCCAAGCCCGACTTGGTCGTCAGGAACACCAGGGCCGCCCACACGATGGCGAACGCGAACCGCACGAAGTACAACCGGCGCAGCGCCGGAGCGAACCCACCGACGGCGGCGGGCGAGTCGACTGTAGTCACCATGAACCCTTTCACAAGACCGAACGTTCTATCTCATCTCAGCTTGGCGGCCGGGCCGCGCAATGTCAAGACAGATCGTTCTATCCAGAGTCTTACGTCCGGTACTCGTCGACGGGCAGCGGGTGGTCGACCGGCACGACCCGGGAGTGGACCGCGGTCAGGCAGCCGGGGCAGCACAGCTGCCGGAAGACGATCTCCGCGTCGACGTACTCCAGCGGGTCGTGCCAGATGTGCGGGCCCGCCTCGGTGGGCGCCGCGTCCCGGCGGACGAGCCCGGCGACGAACGCTCCCCCGGCGAGGGGCCCGATTCCGGTTCCACAGTGGACACACGTCACCGTGCCGTCGGCCGGCACCGCCAGGTTGTCGTCCAGCCGGCGCATCCCGCCCGGATCCGGTGTGCCGATCGGCTTGAGCGCGGCGCCCGGCGAACGGCGGCGTCGCAGCTTCTCACGAACCTGCTCGGTCGCGGTCGCGTCCACCTCGCCACCGCTGAGCACGACGCCGTAGACGTCTCGCGCGGCAGCGACCGACACGCGGACCTGCCGCACGTCCTCACGAACGCTGTCGGGCGCGCGCAGCAGCGGATCGCCGTACCCGCCGCCGGCCTGCCAGTGCAGGTAGAGCGCGTCGCCGGGGCCGAGGTCCGACTCGCCTTCGCAGGGCAGGACCTCGATCTCCCCGCCCAGCTCGTCCAGGTGGCCGGGGATGGTGACCGCCTGGGCGAGCTGGGGTTCGTTGACCCCGCGCACGACGAGGTCGAGCTGGGAGTTGCCGGGGTAGCCGCCGGCGAGGCCGACGTTCTGGTTCGCCACCTTGCCGGTGCCGGACACGACCAGGGACATCGTGCCGTGCTGGTCGGGGTGCTGGACGTAGCAGACCGAGCCGCTCATCCCGCCGCGCTGCCGGCCCGGGCCGCCGGAGTCGGTCTGCTCGCGGCGCCACAGCGCGACGAGCGGGTAGAGGTACTCGGTCATTTCGACGTCCGGTGCCCGCGCGGACGGGATGATCAACCGGCCGCCGGTGTCGACGCCGTCGTGGTGCACCTGCGCGCCGTAGCCGCCGGCCATGACGTCGAAGATCGGGGACACGAAACCCTTGCTGCCGCCACCGCGGGTGTCCACACCGGACACGACGCACAGGTCCGTGGTGCCGTTGCAGATGGACTGCACGTCGGTGCGGTGGTCCGGTTCGGCGTCCAGCATCTTGGCCAGCACTTCGGCGACGAGGTTGCCCGACCCCCACGCCGGGCCGAACGGGCCCTTGCCGACCGCGGCCGGGAAGGACGCGTTGGTGATCGTGTCCTCGTCGGTGACGATCTCGAAACAGCGCATCAACCCACCCGCCGCCCACGGGATGTCCCCGGCCAGCAGGGGAAGCATCGTGAAGACGATGCCCGCGCGCAGCCCCGGGTAGGGGCAGTTGATGATGCCGGTCTGCCCGGCGGTGCCGCGGAAGTCGAAGACGAGCTTGTCGGCTTCCTTCGTCATCGCGACCTTGATGGCGTGCAGGCCGCGGTCGCCGGTGTGCGCCTGCTCCTGGTAGCCGACCGCGTTCCACGTGCCGTCGGGCAGCGTCTGGAGCTTGGCCCGCAGCCGGCGTTCGGCGTCGTCCGTCATCCGGCTCATCACCGACTTGACGGTGTCGGCGCCGTACTTGGTGATCAGCCGCAGGATCTGCTCGGCCGCGTTCTTGTTGGCGGCGATCTTCGCGCGCAGGTCGAGACCGACCAGGTGCGGCAGCCGCGACCGGCGGACCCACGCGTCGGCGACATCACGCTGCAGCACGCCCCCGCGGACCACCTTCATCGGCGGCGTCGGCACGGCCTCACCGAAGACGTCCTGCGCGGACGGGCTGAACGAACCCGGCCGCGGCCCGCCGAGGTCGACCTGGTGCGCGATGGCCGTGGTCCAGCCGAACAGCTTGCCGTCGTGGAAGACCGGCGCGAGGATCGCGGCGTCGTTCTGGTGCAGCCCGCCGCCGATCCACGGGTCGTTGCACAGGAACATGTCGCCCTCGGCGATGCCGGGGTTGTCGCTGCGATTGCGCAACGTCCAGGTGATGGCCAGGTCCATCGAGCCGATCAGGCCGATGTTGTAGGTACCGACCTGGACCTGCTCGCCCAGTTCGTCGCAGATGGAGAAGTTGAAGTCGTTGGACTCGGTGACGACGTGCGAGCCCGACATGCGCCGCAGCGTCTCCCCCATCTCCTGGGTGATCGCCCAGAGCCGGTGCCGGACGACCTCGTACGTCAAAGCGTCGACGTCGGTGTCGCCGATCTGGTGCAGTGGCAAGGAAGGCGAGATCTGGCGCAGCAGCTCTTCGCGCGGCATCGGGCGGCTGGTGAACTCGTCCGCACCGGGGATTCGGGAAGTCATGGTGTCCTCACTGGTAGCGCAGCACGAGGTTGCCGAGGTGGTCGACGCGGCCGGTGACGCCGTCGGGGACCACGACCACCGTGGTCGGGACATCGACGATGGCGGGCCCGGCGAGTTCGTGGCCCGCCCGCAGCCGCGCGTAGTCGTAGACGGGGGTCAGCACGTAACCGAGCTGCGAGTCGAGGCAGACGGAACGCTCGCCGAGCAGGGCCTCCCGCGGGTCCGGGCCGTCGGCTCGCGGGACTTCCGGCAGCTCGATCGGGAACCCGAGGCCGGCCTTGGCGCGCATGCGGTACGTGATCGCCTGCACGCCGGCTTCGCGGTAGCCGGCGCCGCTGCCGTTGATGCGCTCGTACTGCTCCTCGAAGCGCTCGAGGACCTCGTCGCCGGTGCGCTCGGTGAACTTCGCGTCCGGGACGGCCGTCGCGAGCTCGGTGACCTGCATCGAGTACCGCAGGTCGATCTCGCGGTGCAGCGAGACGTCGTGGAACTTCACCTTCTGCCGGTCCAGCGCGCGCTGCAGATCTGCCTCCAGCCGGGCGAAGTGCGCTTCGAGCACGGTGTGGTCGACCGGGAACGACGAGGGATCGGACAGCTCCGCGCTCAGCGCGACGTCTGAGGCCGCCAGCCCGTAGGCCGAGAAGGCGGACGCGACCGGTCCCAGCGGCACGACGACCTCGCTCACGCCGAGGTCCGAGCAGTACCCGGCGCAGTGCGCGGGTCCCGCTCCCCCGAAGGCGTAGGCGACGAAGTCGCGCGAGTCGTAGCCGGCCTGCACGACGGCCCGGCGCAGCAGGTCGCCCGCCTGCGCGTTCTGCACCTCGTGGATGGCGATGGCGGCTTCCTCGACGGTGAGGCCGAGCGGTTCGGCGACGTGCTCGCGGATCGCCTCGCGCGCCAGGTCCAGCCGCAGCGGCTTGCGGCCGCCGAGCAGCCCGCGCTCGCTCAGGATGCCGAGAACCAGGTTGGCGTCGGTGTTCGTGGGCCGTGTTCCGCCGTTTCCGTAACAGGCCGGGCCGGGGACGGCTTCGGCGCTCTGCGGCCCCAGCCGCAGATTACCGCCCTCGTCCACGGACGCGAGCGCGCCGCCGCCGGACCCGATGGTGTGCACGCGGATCGTCGCCGCGTTGATCGGGAACTGGTTGACGATCGAGCCCGGCGCCATCACCGGCTCGCCGTCGACGATCAGGCCGGCGAGGAACGTCGTGCCGCCGACGTCGGTGGTGATGACGTTGCGGTGGCCCAGCTGCCCGGCCAGGCGCATCCCGCCGATCACCCCGCCCGACAGCACGGACCCGACCGTGGTGATCGCGTGCTCGGGCGCCCGGTCCGCGGTGATCGTGCCGCCCTCGCTCTGCATGACCAGCAGCGGCCCCTTGAGCCCGCCCTCCTCGAGCTGTTTCTGCAGGGGCAGCAGGTAAGTACGCAACCGCGGGCCCACCTGGGCGTTCATGATCGTCGTGGAAGTGCGCGCGAATTCGCGGATGCGCGGGCTGACCTCCGAAGACAGCGTGACGTACATGTCCGGCGCGATGGCGTGGATCAGCTCGCGGACGCGCTGCTCGTGGACGCCGTTCTTGAACGACCACAGCAGGCAGACGGCGATCGCCTCGACCCCTTGGTCCACAAGGGACTGTGCGACGTGACGCACCTCTTCTTCATCCAGGGGTACCAGGACCTTCCCGGCGTGGTCGATCCGCTCGGTGACCTCCAGGGCGCGGTACTTCGGGATCAGCGGCGCGGGCTTGCGCCGGCGCAGCGTGTCCTGGATTTCGTGGGCCGAGCGGCCGAGGGTGCGACCTTCGGCGTTCATGATGTAGATCGAGTCGCGGTGGCCCTTGGTGGCGATCAGGCCGACGTCCGCGACCTGGCCCTGGACCAGCGCGTTGATCGACGCGGTCGTGCCGTGGGCGATGTAGTCGGTCTGCGACAGCAGTTCGCCGACGCCGAGGCCGAGCTCGTCCGCGAGGTCCTCGATCGCGCGCATGACGCCGACCTCGCGGTGGGGCGGGGTCGTCGGCGTCTTGGCCGACACGATCCGGCCGGCACCGTCGGAGGCGACCGCGTCGGTGAACGTGCCGCCGACGTCGATGCCCAGTGCGTATGGCATGGCGTTTCTCCTGTGGTTCCTAGACCTGGTGGGCGGGGACGCGCCCGGTGACGGTGTGCAGGACGTCGCCGGGCCGGGCGTCCGCGCCGCCCAGCCAGGCGACGTGCTGGTCCGGGCGCACGAGCAGCAGCGCGGCCGGGTACCGGCCGGGCAGGTCGACGACGGTGAGCGGGATCCCGAGGTCACGGGCGGCGAGGGTCCACGGCGTCACACCGGCGTTCGGGTCGCCGCGCAGCAGGGTGAAGCCGGGGCCGAGCACGTCGAACACCGGGCGGCCGTCGTCGAGCCAGGTGTGCGGCAGCCGGAACCCGGGCCGCGCGCAATCCTGGTAGTCCCCCATGGTGATCTCGGCCGGGTCTTCGCCGCCGACCACCAGCGGCGAACGCGCGTAGTGGTAGCCGAAGCTGAAGCCGTCGGGGGAATACCGCCGTGGCTCGGTCACGGCCAGCCGCCCGGCGAACTCCGCGCGGGCCCGTTCACCCTCGGGGCCGGCCAGGTGGATGTCCGGCGAGACGTCCGCGAACGACGTGCGGGCCTGGGCGCCCACCGCGGCGGCGAACTGCTCGCCGACCGGCTTGCGCTCGACCTCGTAGGCGTCCAGCAGCTCCGGCGGGGCCCACCCGTGGTGGACGGCGGCCAGCATCCAGCCCAGCGTCGCCGCGTCCTGGATGCCGGCGTTCATGCCGAACCCGCCGACCGGGATCCAGATGTGGGCGGCGTCGCCGGCCAGGAAGACGCGCCCGGCGCGGTACCGCTGGGCGACCAGCCGGCGGCCGGTCCAGCGCACCACGCCGAGCACCTCGTGTTCGACGTCCTCGCCGACCGACTCCCGCAGCAGCTGTTCGGGGTCTTCGCCCTCGGTGTCGTGGCCGGGGGCGAAGGCGACGTGGTTGAGCCACAGCTCTTCGCCGTCGATGGCGATCAGCGAAGCGATCCGGCGGCCGTAGGTCCAGTACGTCCAGGCCCGGTCGCGGGCGGCGAGCCGGCCCAGCTCGGGCGAGCGGACGAAGGTGGAGACGAACCGCTGGATCGCGTCGACGCCTTCGTAGCGGATGCCCAGTTGCCGGCGGACGGTGCTGTGGGCGCCGTCGCAGCCGACGACGTACGCGCAGCGCAGGGTCCGCTGCTTCCCCGCGGTCTCCACGACGGCCTCGACGTGGTCGTTGTGCTGTCGCAGCTCGACCAGCCGGGTGCCGCGTTCGAGGGTCAGCCCGGGCAGCCTCCGCGCGTGCTGCTCCAGGATGGGCTCGAGGTACAGCTGCGAGATGCGGTGCTGCGGCTCCGGGGTGGGCCAGTCTTCCCGGCCTTCTCCCGCCAGGACGTCGTGCGCGGACGGCAGGTCGATCCGGAAGATCTCCTCGCCGGTCAGCGTCGTGCGGTACTGGATGGACGTCGGGTAGTCGGCGGGCAGGCCGGCGCGGCGGATCTCGTCGGCGAGCCCGAGCCGCCGGAAGATCTCCATCGACCGCGCGGACGTCGTGTTGCACCGGGGGTTGACCGGCCGCTCGCCGGTCGCCTCGACGACGCGGCAGGCGACGCCGCGCTGGGCCAGGTCGATGGCGAGGGTCAGGCCGGCCGGGCCGGCTCCGACGATCAGGATCTCGGTCATGCGCTCAGGAACTCCCCTACCAGCTTGGTGAACTCGTCCGGCCGGTCGACGTGGATCCAGTGCCCGGCGCCCGCGACGACGTGCAGGTGCCCGTCGGGTAACGCTTCGGCCAGGCGCTCGGAGACCGCGACCGGCTGGACCCGGTCGCGCTCGCCGTGCAGCGCGAGCACCGGCGTGGTGATCTTGGCGAGGTCGACCGGTGGTGGCCCGCCGGCGGTGTCGGCGAACATCGCGCGGAACGCACCCTCCGCGGCGGGCCGGAGCGCATGCTTGAGCCGAAGCTCGGTGAGTTCGGCCAGGAGTTCTTCGTGGCCGCTCTCGTCGGCGACCAGCCGGCCGAGTGTGGCCCGCATGGACGCTCGCGTCGGCTTGTCGTAGAAAGGAACCGCGGTGGGCGGCGGGCCGGTTCCGGCGCCACCCATGACCACGGCGCGCTCGACGCGGTGCGGGGCCACGGCCAGGAGGGCCAGCGCCGCGGCCCCGCCCGCCGCCGAGTTGCCGACCAGGTGCACGCGGTCCAGGCCGTGGTGGTCGAGCAGGTCCAGCACCTGCCGGGCCCGGGCGATCGCCCAGGCGTGCGGCCCCCGGAGCCCGGCCGTGCCGGCGATCCGCGAGCCGAACCCGAGCAGATCCGGGGCGAGGCACGGGAAGTCCGCCGCGAACCGGGACCGCACGCCCGCCCAGTTGGTCGCGGCGTCGACGCCCGGCCCGCCGCCGTGGAGCAGCACGAGGGTGGGCACTTCCGTCCTCCTTTGTGGATCGTACGTCGAGCCGGTCGTCACGGCAGCCGCGACGACGTCAGGGCGATCACCCGCGGCGCGGCGAGAGCACCACCGACCGGAACCCGCGTCGGGTCGAACTCGGTCATGCTTCCGCCACTACGCTTTCGACCGGCCGGCCCGCCGGTTTCCGCCCGAACCGGGCCAGCAGCAGCGTCGCAGCGGCGCCGATGACGCCGGGGATCGCGAAGAAGCGGAACATCGAGGCCGGCGCCCAGCCCGACTGCAGCAGGAACCCGGCGAGCAGGGGCGCCAGGACGGCACCGAGCCGGCTCACGGCGACCGCCATGCCGAGCGCGGTCGCGCGGGCTTCGGCCGGGTACAGGTCCGGCACGATGACGTTGATCCCGGTGACCGTGCCGTTGAGGAACAACCCGACGAGCACCGCCACGACCAGCGCGATCGCCAGCGTGCCGAGCGAGAAGGAGAACAGGATGAGCGCGAGGGCGCCGATGCCGAAGTAGGCCGCGGTCAGCCGCCGCGGGCCGACCTTCGACACCAGCAGTCCCAACAGGACCGCGCCCGTCACGCCGCCGAGGCTGAGCAGGACGCCGCCGCTGATGCCCTGCTGACTGGACATCCCCGCCTTCAGCAGCAAGCTGGGCGTCCACGAACTGGCGAAGTAGAACATCAGCTGCGCCGAGACGAAAGCCACCCAGACCAGGACGGTGCGGAGGGCGTTGCGGCCGCGGAAGAGTGCGTCGAGGGCCATTTTGGCCGACGCCGGCCGCGCCGCGGGCAGCTCGGTCACCGGGGTGCGGCCGATCGAGACGAGGATCCGGTTGAGCTTCTCCAGCGCCTGGCGGGGGCGGCGGGCGACGAGGAAGTCCATCGACTCCGGCAGGAACCGCAGCGCCACCGCGAAGAGCAGCGCCGTGACGATCGCGCCGAACACGAAGACCGAGCGCCAGCCGAACGAGCCCAGCAGGATGCTCGA
This sequence comes from Amycolatopsis sp. NPDC098790, assembly GCF_044759945.1. NCBI lineage: Bacteria > Bacillati > Actinomycetota > Actinomycetes > Pseudonocardiales > Pseudonocardiaceae > Amycolatopsis > Amycolatopsis sp. NPDC098790. Next base: position 490,672 of record NZ_JBIWAI010000006.1, on the reverse strand, counting down.
CGCGATTCCGGCGATCACCGAACCCAGGCCGTAGCCCGTGGTGATCAGCGCGACCACCAGCCCCCGGCGCCGGTGGTTCGCGTACTCGGAGGTGAGCACCGGCAGGCTGGCCGCCATCGCGCCCACGGCCGCCCCGGTCACCGCCCGGAAGGCGAGCAGCTGGCCGAAGTCCTGCGCCGCGGCGGCGGCCACCATGCCCAGCGACGCCAGGGCGAGACAGGCAAGGGTGAGCCGGCGGCGGCCGACGCGGTCGGCGAGCGGGGCGAGGAAGAGCCCGCCGATCGCCATGCCGGCCAGGCCGCCGCTGAGCAGCACACCGACCCCGGACGGGGACAGGCTCCACTCCCGGGTGATCGAAGGGCCGACGAACGACGTGACCAGGAGGTCGAACCCGTCGACCAGGTTGATCACGAGGCAGAGCGCGACGGCTCTCACCTGGGCGCGGCTCATCGGTGAGTTCTTCACCTGTTCAAGGACGTTCAAGGGAAACCTCGCTTCGTTACGGCGGTCGGTCACGCCCCCCGGGGAAGCTATGTATGTAGCGCTCACTCTACAACTTCGGAGATGCGTTGGCTACCGCTCGAATCCACAGTGGCCGGTGCGCCCGACTCGTTGTGTAGAGCGCTCAGTACACAGCGCACCGCAACGAAGGCTCACCCGGTCTCCAAGACCGAACGTGCCGTCTCGGAACTACTTCGCTGCCGAGTCCAATCGGAACCGAAGGATTCCGTCGACGCCCTGGAGGAACGTGTCGCCGACCTGAACCGGGTCCGAAAGGCAGCCGGACGCCATCGCGCCGTCCCGCAGCATCACGAAGTGCCGCGCCGCGGGCTCCGGCGGCGTGTCGCCGACCTGCGCGAGCAGGTCCGTGACGGTGCCGAGGAACCACTCGCGGTGGGCGAGCACGGCCTGGTGCACGGGGTGCGCCGGGTCCGGGTACTCCGCCACGGCGTTGAGGAAGGCGCAGCCGCGGAAGTGCGCCAGGCGGATGCTCCCGGCGATCGACTGCGCGATGGCCCGCAGGGCGTCGACCGCGGGCAGGTCACCGGCGAGGATCTTCTCGAAGCCCGCGCGCTCCATCTCGTGGGCGCCGTTCAGGTAGGCGACGACGAGATCTTCCTTGCCGGGGAAGTGCCGGTACAGCGTGGCGCGGGTGACCTGCGCTTCGGCGACGATCCGGTCGATCCCGACGGAGTGCAGACCCTCGGCGTAGAAGATCCGCGTGGCCGTCTCGAGCAGCCTCGACCGCGCTTCGGAGACCCGCCCTCGAGTGTTGTGCACCATCCGTCCCATGGTAGCAGAGAGAACGTTCAGTATCGCGGTGCGAGCCGCCCCGCGATACTCATGGCTTCGGGGCGGCGAACGGGTTGGCGTCCGCGTGGTGGTGCCCCCACTCGTCCGAGCGCCCGAAGTCGTGCGGGACCCAGTCGTCGCCGACTTCGATGCCGCCGCAGCCGATCTCCAGGTGGAACCCGCTGGGGTTGCGCACGTAGAAGGAGATCGCCTTGTCGTTCATGTGCCGGCCGAGGCTGATCGAGATCGGCACGCCGTGGGCCCGGGCCCGGTCGTACGCCCGCCCGACGTCGTCGAGCGAGCCGTGGTCGAACTCGAGGTGGTGGATCGACGCGGTGTCCGCGCTCGCGAGGGCGATGCTGTGGTGCGTCCGGTTGCAGCGGAAGAAGAACAGGCCGGGCGCGCGGTAGTCGGTCAGCTGGAACTCGAGCACCGACTCGTAGAGCTCGCGCAGCTCCGCGAGCTTGGGACTGGCCAGCACCAGGTGCCCCAGGCCGGTGACGCCGGGCCCACCGGCCGGGCGCTCGACGCCGAGGCGCACCTTGGCTTCCCCGACCGCCAGCTCGACGCGGTAGCCGACCGGGTCGGTGAACCAGCGCAGCCGGGTGGCACCGCGGAGTTCCCGGTCCTCCGCGGTCGCCTCCGCGACGGCGAACCCGGCGCCGGTGAGCCGCTCGGTCAGCCGGTCGAGCTCCCGCGGCGAGTCGACGATCCAGCCCAGCTCGCGCGGACGGTCCACTGTGGACGGGTGAAGTGCGAGGCGGTACTTGAACTCGTCGAGTTCGGCGAGGGCGATCTCGTCGGTGCCGGACTTGGCGTGGGTGACGCCGACGCCCAGCGTGCGCCCGAGCAGGTCGGTCCAGGCCTCGACGTCGGTGACCTCGAGACCGACGTAGCCCAGCTTCTTGATCCCCACGGTGTCATCCCTCCGCCGCGGCGGCCGCGCCGCCCTGCAGGAACTCGCGGACGATGTGGTTGAACTCGGCCGCGCGCTCGTACTGGACCCAGTGCCGGCAGTGCGGCAGCACCCGCAGCTCCGCGTCCGGGATGCCGTCGAGGATCTTGGGCGCCCAGGTCAGCGGCACGGTTTGGTCCTCCCGGCCCCACACGAGCAGCGTCGGGGCGGCGATGCGCCTCAGATCCGGCGTCAGATCACCGAAGTCCGGCGGGATCGGCAGCTCGGGGTGGGCCCGCAGGCTCGACTCGTACCGCTCGTCGACGAGCGCGTCGGTCGCGAGTGACTCGTCGTACACCATCAACCGCACGAACTCGGCCATCGCCTCGCGCGACGGTTTTTCCGCGGCCATGTAACCGAAAAGGCGCTCGAGCCCGGCGGGCCACGGCGGTGCGTCCGGTGGCAGCACCCCGCCCGGCGCCATGAGCACGAGCCGGTTCACGCGTTCCGGGTACTGCATCGCGATCCGCATGGCCACGGCCCCGCCGTAGGAGTTGCCGACCAGGTGGGCCCGCTCGATCCCGAGCGCCGTCATCGCCCGGCTGACCCGCTCGGCAGCGTGGAAGATCAACGGCTCGTCCGTCGCCGGCCGCGGGGACCCGCCCCAGCCCGGCAGGTCGACCACGACGTTCCGGTGGTCGGCGAAGGCGGGCAGGTTCCCGCCGAAGTTGCTCATCCCGGTGGCGCCGGGCCCCGAGCCGTGCAGCCACACGACCGCGCTGCCCGAACCGGTCTCGGTGTAGGCCAGCCGCGCGTCGCCGACGTCCAAAGTGCTCGTCACCGCACCACCCCGTTCGTTGTATGTAGCGCTCACTATACAACGGGCGGCGACGCAAGCAAGGTCGATCGAACCGTGGGTCAGCGCTTGCGCTTCGCCGTCCGCTGGTCCGCCAGGCCGCGGACCAACGCGACGAACGGCGGCACCTGCGAGCGGTAGCTCACGCCGTCGAAGCTGTTGGTCACCGAAAGGCCGTCGGTCAGCGCCCGCCCGAGGACGGCCAGCTCCTGGACCAGGGCTTCGTTGTTCTTGCCGCCGCTGGGCGCGAAGATCGGGGTGAGCGCGGCCACCCAGGAGGCGTGGGCGTAGTCGCGGATGCGGCGCACCGTCGCCCGCACGGCCTCGGCGTCCTTCTGCGGGCCGACGCTGATGGCGACCAGCAGCTGCAGGTAGTCCGGCCGCCGGTCCAGGGAGTCGCAAGCCGCGGTGAACCACGCTTCGAGCCGCTCGAGGGGCGCCAGCTCGTCGAACGACGACGGGTTCGGGAACAGCGCGTGCAGCTCGTCGAATGTCCGATCCAGCAACGCCGCCAGGACGCCCAGCTTGTTGCCGAAGTGGTAGTAGATCGAGCTCGGCGGCAGTCCGGACTGGGCGCTCAAGTCCGAAATGGCCATGCCGTCGTAGCCCTTTTCCCCGACGAGGGCACGAGCCGCGTTCAGGATGACCTCTTGACTGGTCAAGCCGGCGGCCGTCGCCGCGGAGTCCCTCGCCATCCGGCCATGATAGGTCCGCGCCGGGCCGGTGTTCCCCACCGACCCGGCCGGCGGCCTCAGGCGACGGTCGCGTCGACGGTCACCGGGATGTTGCCGCGCGTCGCGTTGGAGTACGGGCAGATCGCGTGGGCGCCTTCGACGAGCTGGTCGGCCGTCGCCTGGTCCACACCGGACAGTTCGGCGTGCAGCGCCGCGCTGAGACTGAATCCCCCTTCCGGAGTCGCGTGCACCTGCACCTCCGCGACGACGGCGGAGTCGGTGACCTCCACCTTCCGCTGCGCCGCGACGGCCTTCAGCGCCGAGTGGAAGCAGGAGGCCCAGCCCGCCGCGAACAGCTGCTCCGGGTTGGTCGCCCCGCCGGGACCGCCCATTTCCTCGGGAATGGCCAGGGAGAGGTCGAGCAGGCCGTCGTCGGTCCGCGCCCGCCCTCCCGCGCGGCCGTCGCCGGTCGAGGTGGCGATGCCGAGGTACAGGGGCTTGGTCATGCCGGGGTCCTTTTTCGATCGCGAGCCGGTGTCGCGATACCGAACGTTCTATCACGCTCCACTATGCGAGGACGTTCCCGACATGTCAAGACCGAACGTTCTATCTTGATTGTGACGCCGGAGCGCGGGGCGTGTCCTGGTTGAACATCAGCCACCACTGGTGGCCCACCCATCCCGGGTGCTTCTCCCCCATGATCGTGAAGATCTCGAGGTCGCTTCGGTCGCTGGCGACCAGCCGGCTGAAGTCCTCGATGTACCGGCGGTTTTCGTCGATCGCCACGGGGAGGTCCGGCGCTCCGGTCTTCTTGTGCCCGCCGACGACGTGCGCCGGCGCCAGCGCCGCCAACCGGTCGAGGGCTTCGAGCCAGGTGTTCCGGCTGCCTTCGGTCGTGTCGCCGAGGAAGAGGTGGCATTGGGTGAACACGACGTCACCCGCGACGACCAGGTCGAGGGCGGGCACGTGGACCGACGTGGAGTGGTCCAGGTCGGTCCGGCCCTGTTCGATGATCCGCAGCTCCATGTCGTCGACCGGGAGCACCTCCTCGTCGTACGGGGCCGCCACCACGAGGTTCTCCGGGAGCCGGCCGGGCCAGCGTGCCGCGAGTGCCGCGACGACCTTCGGGTTGTCGACGGTCGCCCGCATGAGCTCGACGCTGCCCGGCGTCGCGACGGCCTTCGCCTCGGGGAACCGCTCCGCCAGCACGGACAAGCCGTAGAAGTGGTCGAAGTGCCCGTGGGTGATGTAGATGGTCGTCAAGGTCCGGCCGTGCAGCTCGATCCAGTCGGCGAGCACCGTGGCTTCGGCGACGGTGGCGAGTGCGTCGACGAGCACGGCCTCCCGCGGTCCGTAGACCAGGGTCGCGGTGGACGGGCCCGACGCCCGTGGCTCGCCGGCGGGCGGCTCCCGCGTCACCACCGCGGGTTTGGCCGGAGTCGTGAAAACGCTGAAGCCGTGGGTCGTCGGAGCGAACCGCGCATGATCGGAGCCGGACATGGTGTGCTCTTTCCTGGGGTCGGATGGAGGCGGTACTGCGCTCATTCGGGTAGGAGCGCCAGCGCACCTCGCCACAGCGCGCCGCGGTTCACCCGTCCGGGGTGGAGGCGCACCATGGCGTCGTAGAACCCGCGCGCGGTGGAGTGCTCGCCGAGCAGGCGCCGAGCGTCGAGCAGGTACTGCCGGGTTTCGCCGATCGTGTCGGGCGAGTCCGGCCGGCGAGCGTCTTTGTGGCCGGACACCACGGCGGTGGGCGCCAGGGCCTCGATCTTGTCGAGAGCGGCCAGCCATGCCTCGAGACCGCCGTCGACGATCTCGCTGAGGTACTGGTGGACATTGTTGTAGACGGCGTCGCCCGCGACCACCAATCCGGTGGACGGTGCGTGCAGCACCGTGGTGTCGTCGGTGTCGGTGTGCCCGACTTCGACCGCCAGGAGCCGGTGGCCGCCGAGTTCGATGCCTTCGGCGGGGATGGGCCGAGCTCGCACGGGAGATGGCGGCACCTGGTCCGGGAAGATCGCGTCGAAGCGCTGACCGCGGAACGCGGGATCGGCGTTCTGCCGCATCACGCCGATGGTCCCCGGCGTGGCGTGGACGACCGCGTCGGGGAACTCCTCGAGCAGCGGTCCGGCGGCGAACCAGTGGTCTCCGTGCCCGTGCGTGGCGTAGACGGCGACGAGCCGCTTGCCCGAATCCTTGACCCGGTCCGCGACGGCCCGCGCGTGGTCGAAGGTCAACCCGGGATCGACGACCACCAGCTCTTCGCCGGACCGGATGAACGTGGTCGAGATCGGCGACCAGATGCGGGGCGCACCGTCCGGGTCGGTTTGGTCCGTGTGCTGGGGAATCCCCGGGTGGACGAGAACGTGGTACTCGAGTGGGTCGGACATCATGATCAGCGGTCGGCCTGGGTGGGCCAGCCGACGGCGTCGAAGACGACCAGCGGGTCGAGGTAGTCGCGCCAGTGGACGATCTTCCGGTCCCTGATCGTCAGCACCGAGATGTACCTGTTTCCGTACGGTGCGCCGGTCGCGACCGCTCGGCCGTCCGATGCGTACTCGAGGACGACCACACCCGTCTGCTGATCGTGGTGGACGGCCAGGTCGTAGCAGCGGTCGAGGACGAACATGTCGCCGTAGGGCCGGTACAGCTCGGCGACCGCGGCGCGGCCTTCGACCCGGCGCGGGTAGCCCGGGACGGTGATGACGTATTCGAAGACCGCGTCTTCGGCGACCATGTCGAAGAAGTGCTCGCCGTCGGCCAAGCCGGCGACGCCCTCCTCGATGATGCGGAAGAACGGGTCCAGGGCCTTGAAGTCCCCGAGGTTCTCGACGGTGCTCATCGGTTGTTCTCCTTCCAGACGGATGCGGTGCGGGCGGCGAATTCCTTGAAGCTTCGGGGCGGGCGCCCGGTCACCTTTTCCACGACGTCGTTGGGGCGGGCGCCCCGGCCGGTCGCGATGGTCTCGGTCAGTTCGCGCAGAACCTCGCCGTAGGCGGCGGGCACGCCGTTCGCCACCGCGCCGGCCACCCAGGCTTCGCGATCGAGGTCGACGTGCTTGACGTCCTGCCCGGCCGCGTCGCCGATGATCGCCGCGACGTCGGCGACGGTGAGCGCCTCGGGACCGGTGATGGCGTACTCACCGCCGTTGTGGGCGCGGGGGTCGGCGAGGGTCTCGACCGCGACCGCGGCGATGTCTTCGGCGTCGACGAACGCCTCCGTGCCGTCACCGGTCGGAGCGATGATCGCCCCGTCGACGGGCTTGAGGAACAGGTCGCTGAAGTTCTGCATGAACCACGCCGGCCGCAGGATCGACCAGCCGAGGTCGTCCCGGCCCATCAGATCCAGCTCCACCGCGCGTGGCGCCACGTCCGCGGGCGCCGCCTCGATGCCGTAGGCGCTGAGGTAGGTGACGTGCCGCACGCCCGCGGCCTGCGCCTTGTCGAGGAACGCCGAGACGTCCGCCGCGTAGTCGGTGCGCAGCAGCGGGGAGACGAGGTACAGGCGGTCGACGCCGGCCAGAGCGGGCGCGTGGGTGCCGACGTCGTTCCAGTCGAAGCGGACGTCGGCGCCCGAGCGTGCCGCGGTGCGGACCTGCAGCCCACGGGCGGTCAGGCCGCTCACGGCGCGGGAGCCGGTGCGACCGGTCGCCCCGAGGACCAGCACGAGGGGTGTTGTCTCATTCATGGCTCTAGGCTAAGGACGCCAATCGAGTCATTCAATGTGTAGAACTCTCAATATCCAACGCGATACGCTCACCTCATGGACATCCTGCAGGATCACCTCGCTCGCACCCGCGCGTCGGGTGGCGTCTTCGCCCGCTCGGTGGTCCAGCCTCCGTGGGGACTCCGGCTCCCGGGCACCATCCAGCTCTCCCTCCACACCGTGGTGCAGGGTCGCGCCTGGATCTGGCTCGACGACCCCCGGGCCGCGATGGAAGTCGTCCCGGGTGACCTCTGCCTGATCCGCGGCGGCCCGGAGCACCACGTCGCCCACACGCCCGACCCGGCCGCGTGCCAGCCGCACGAAGAGTTCCTGCGGCGCCACCCCAGCGACGAACGCAGCGACGACCGCGCGGCCACGGTCTTCCTGTGCGGTGCCTACCGTTTCGCCGGCGACGTCGGTCGCAGCCTCATCGACGCCCTGCCGCCCACCTTGCTGCTGCACGCCGCCGCTCACGACCCGCTCCACGACGTCATCGGCTTCCTTTCCCGTGAACTCGGCGCGCCCGCGGCCGGGCACCAGACCGTCCTCGACCGCCTGCTCGACGTCCTGCTGGTCATGGCGATGCGCGCTGCCTACGACCAGAGCCCGACCGCCCCGCGGTGGTACCGGGCCGGTGGCGATCCGCGCCTCGGGCCGGCGCTGCACGCGATCCACGCGCAGGCCGAGCACCCGTGGACGGTGCCCGAACTCGCCTCCCTCAGCGGTATGTCCCGGCCGGCCTTCGCCCGCAACTTCGAACGTTCGCTCGGGCAGGCACCGATGCAGTACCTGACCGACTGGCGCATGACACTCGCCCGGGACCACTTGCGCGGCGAAGAGCTCACCCTCGACCAGATCGCCCGCCGGACCGGCTACACCTCGCCGAACGCCTTCGCCGCCGCTTTCCGCCGCCACCACGGCGTTCCACCCGGTCACTGGAGGCAGGAAGAGCTCAGCTCTGACCCATCCCGCCGCTGACGAACAGTTCGGTGCCACTGACGAAACCGGAGTCCGCACTGGCGAGGAAAAGCACGGACGAAGCGATTTCGGCCGGCTGCCCGATCCGGCCGATCGTGGTGAGCGACACGAGGTGGTCGCGGTGCTCCGGGGTGATCGTCTCGAGCGACGCGGTGTCGATCGACCCCGGGTGCACGACGTTGACGCGGATCCGCCGCTGCGCCAGTTCCGCGCTCCACACCCGCGCGAACGCCGCGAGCGCGTTCTTGCTGGCGGAGTACAACGACGACCCGGGCATCGCCTTCACCGCGGCGGCCGATCCGTTGAGGATGATGGACCCGCCGTCGGTCATCAGCTCCGCCGCCTTCTGCGCGGTGAACACCGTGCCGCGGACGTTGATCCCGAAGATCCGGTCGTAGCTTTCCGCCGTCACCTCGGCGAGCGGTTCCACGAGCGTGCCGGCCGCCGCGCTGGCGAACAGCACGTCGAGCCGTCCTTCTTCGGCGCCGATGGTGTCGAAGAGGCGGCCGATGTCGTCGAGGTTCCCGCCGTCGGCGACGATCCCGCGGCTGCGCGGCCCGAGCCGCTCGACCGCTTCGTCGAGCACGTCCTCGCGGCGGCCGGTGATGTAGACGACGGCTCCTTCGGCGATGAACTCCTCCGCCGTGGCGAACGCCATCCCCGTCGATCCCCCGGTGACGAGAGCGATCTTCCCGTCGAGCTTGCCTGGCATGAATCTCCCTTTCTTCGGTCAGGAGTTCAGCCTGCCTGCCGGGAGCCACCACGACGACCACGCTGCGTGCCGTCCCGGATCACCTTTCCGTGCCACTCCGGCGCCTGGTGTCCCCCGGGCTTTCACCGAACCGGGCCCGGTACTTCCGCGCGAAGTGCTTCGGTTCCCCCGCACCCCAGCGCTCACAGATCGCGGCCACCGAAAGATCCGGTCGCCCGATGAGGTCGGCGCGGCAGCGGTCGAGCCTGCGGGCGCGGATGTAGGCCGCAACGCTCTCACCGGCGCCCGCGAACAGGCGGTACACCGTCCGCCGGGAGACGTGGTGTTCGGCCGCGATCCGGTCCACGTCCAGCTCCGGATCGCGCAGCCGGAGCTCGATGTACGTCTCGACCCGGGTTCGCAGCAGCTCGTCCGCCGCCATCTCGCCGTGCGGCAGCCCGGCCAAGGTGGCCGTCATCAGCTCCCCCGCGGCGTCCGCCGCCGCGGCCAGCGAACCGGGGGTGAGCGAACCAGCCACCCGCAACGTCGCGTCGACGTGCTTGAGCAGCAGGCCACCGGTCCCGTCCAGCGGCCGCGCGCGACCGAGCGAGGCGGTCAGCGTGCTGCGGCGAGGCAAGTGGGCTTCTCCGGCGAACGCCATGATGACGCGGCCGCCTTCGCCGTACTCGACCTCCAGGGTGCCGTCGGAGGTCGCGGTCGTGAACTGCCCCGGGCGCAGGACCGCCTCGGCGTCGGCGTGCCGGACTCGGACGTCCCCGTCCACGGGAGCCAGCAGGTAGTACGCCGGCTCGGCGGTGGCACTGTCGTCCCCGCCGAACTGCCAGCTCTGATCGCCCTTCGCGCCGGCGAAGGTCTCCAGGAACGACGTGCGCGACGTCACGAGCTCCTTGTCGACCCGGTAGTCCGAGCCGCCGGCTCCGATGCGGGCGCGCCAGCCGACCGTGCCACCCGCGACCGGTATCCGGCACGCGTAGAGCTTGCCCTGCTCCGGCGCCCTTCCCTCTTCTCGGAAGTGCTGGAAGGCCACCTCCGGGCGCACCGACACCGACATGGGATCCTCTCGGCCACGACCCCTGCTTCCCACCGGGACCGACTACCCGATGGTAGGTCGGCCGGAAGCCGCGATCAGGTCCTCGCCGTGTGATGTCGCCGGCATCACCGCCGGTTCGCGCAGGTGATGCAGATCGACGTCGCCGGCAACGCCCTGAGCCGGTCCTCGGCGATGGGGCCGCCGCAGCGTTCGCAGGTCTCGTAGGCGCCCGCTCGCAACCGCTCGGCGGCACGGTCGAGCGCCGCGAGGTCGTCCTGGGCCTGGCGCAGCAGCGCCTGCACCTGGGCCCGCTCGAAGGCGATCGTCGCGCCTTCCGGGTCGTGCTCGTCGTCGGCGCTGCTGAACTCCGCCGCCGCCACTATTTCGTCGCGCTGACGGGTCAGGGCCGCCGCCAAGCGCGCGGTCTCGGCTCGGGCCTGCTCGATCAGCTCCGCCGCGGCGCGCTCCTCCATGGTGGAGGACCTTACCTCCACGACCGGGCCGGCGGTGCCGATCAGCGGGTCACCAGGCACGGCCTCTTCGGGTCGAACGTCCACTCAGGACTCAAGTACTGCATCGCGACGGCGTCGTCGCGGGCGCCGAGGCCGTGCTTGAGGTACAGCTCGTGTGCCTCCTCGACTTGCTCCATGTCCAGCTCGACGCCGAGGCCGGGACGGCGGGGCACCGCGATCTCGCCGCCGTCGATGCGCAGCGGGTCGGCGGTGAGGCGCTGCCCGTCCTGCCAGATCCAGTGCGTGTCGATCGCCGTGATCTCGCCCGGGGCCGCCGCCGCGACGTGGGTGAACATCGCCAGCGACACGTCGAAGTGGTTGTTCGAGTGCGAACCCCACGTCAAGCCGAAGTCGTGGCAGAGCTGGGCGACGCGGACCGAGCCCGCCATCGTCCAGAAGTGCGGGTCCGCGAGCGGGATGTCGACCGCGTCGGCGCGGATCGCGTGGCCGAGCTGGCGCCAGTCGGTCGCGATCATGTTCGTCGCGGTGCGCAGGCCGGTCCGGCGGCGGAACTCGGCCATCGTCTCGCGGCCCGAGTAGCCCCGCTCGGCGCCGCACGGGTCTTCGGCGTAGGACAGGACGTCCCGCAGCGCGCGACCGGTGCGGACCGCGTCCTCCAGCAGCCAGCACCCGTTGGGGTCCAGCGTGATCCGCGCTTCCGGGAAGCGGGCGGCGAGCGCGCGGACCGCCTCGGCCTCCTCCTCGGCGGGCAGGACACCGCCCTTGAGCTTGAAGTCGCGGAAGCCGTAGCGGGCCTGCGCGGCCTCGGCGAGTGCGACGACGGCTTCCGGCGTCAACGCCTCCCGGTCGCGCAGGCGCTGCCACGCGTCGCCGGCGTCGTCGCGGCGGTACGGCAGATCCGCCTTCGCGCTGTCCCCGACGTAGAACAGGTATCCCAGCACCGGAACCGCGTCGCGCTGACGGCCGTCGCCGAGCAGGTCGCAGACCGGCACGCCGAGGTGCTGGCCCAGCAGGTCCAGCATCGCCGACTCCAGCGCCGTCACGGCGTGGACCGTGACGCGCAGGTCGAACGTCTGGGCGCCGCGGCCACCCGCGTCGCGGTCGCCGAAGCGGCGCCGGACTTCGTTCAGCACACCGTGGTACTCGCCGACCGGGCGCCCGACGACGAACGGGCGGAAGTCCTCCGCGGTCGTGCGGATGCCTTCGCCGCCCGGCACTTCGCCGACGCCGGTGCGGCCTTCGGAGTCGGTCAGGACGACCAGGGTGCGGGTGAAGAACGGCGCGTGCGCGCCGCTGAGGTTGAGGAGCATGCTGTCGCGGCCGGCGACGGGCACCACCCGCAGGTCGGTCACGACGGGGACAGCGCTGGGCATGGCGGGCCTTTCGGTTCTCAGGCGGGCGGGAGGTGGTCGAGCAGCGCCGTCAGGTCGGCGAGGTCGCGCGCGGACAGGTCCGTCAGCGGCGCGCGAACCGGGCCGGCCGGGTGGCCGGTGGCGGTCAGACCGGCCTTGACGATGCTGACCGCGTACCCGGCCTTGCGGTTGCGGATCTCGGTGTAGGGCAGGACGAACCCGTCCAGCAGGCGGCGGACGTCCTCGCGGCGGCGCTCCCGCACGGCCGCGTAGAAGTCGAGGGCGAACTCGGGCAGGAAGTTGAAGATCGCCGACGAGTACGTCGTGACGCCGAGTTCGAGGTAGGGCAGGGCGAACGTCTCCGCGGTGGGCAGGCCCCCGATGTAGGTGAGGCGGTCGCCGAGCCTGCCGCGCAGCCGGGTGATCGCCTCGACGTCGCCGACACCGTCCTTGAACCCGATCAGCGTGGGGCAGCGCTCGGCGACCCGCGCGACGGTCTCGGCGTCGTAGGCGGCGTTGGCGCGGCTGTAGATCACGACGCCGAGGCCGGTGGCCGCGCAGACGGCTTCGACGTGGGCGGCGAGGCCGTCCTGCGGTGCTTCGGTGAGGTAGGGCGGGAACAGCAGGATGCCGTCGGCGCCGGCTCGTTCGGCCGCCTTCGCGAACTCGACCGCCATCGCCGTGCCGTACCCGGCGGGGGCGATGATCGGGGTGCCGTCCGGCGCGCTGTCGACGGCGGCCCGGACCACCCGGTCCACTTCGGACGGAGTCAGGGAGAAGAACTCCCCCGTGCCGCCGGCGGCGAAGAGCCCGGCGACGTCGTACTTGCCGAGCCAGGCCACGTGCGCGCGGTAGGCGTCCTCGGCGAAGCGGTGCTCGGCGTCGAAGTGCGTGACGGGGAAGGAAAGCAGGCCGGAACCGAGGCGGGCGGCGAGGGTCATGACGTCTCCTCAACGGGCGTGCGGGTGCTGGCGGCGGGTGCCACGACCACGCGGTCGCGGCGGATGAACAGGACGAGCACGGCGGCGAGCAGGCACGCGGCGGCGAGGCCGTAGAGCCCCCAGGTGACCTGCCCGGTCGCCTGCTTGATCAGCCCGAAGCCGTAGGGGGCGACGAACCCGCCGAGGTTGCCCAGCGAGTTGACGACCGCGACGACGGCGGCGAGCGCGACGGGGTGGACGCTGCCCTGCGGGATCGTCCAGAACAGCGGGCTGGCGCTCTTGAACCCCATGGCGGCCACGCAGAGCAGGACCAGGGCGAGCACCGGCGACGCGATCGCGGCCAGGAAGGTCGCCACCCCGGCGACGATCAGGGAGGCGATCAGCAGCGGCTTGCTGCGCCCGGACCGGTCGGACGCGCGGCCGGTGAAGTACATCGCGACGACCGCGCAGATCCAGGGCAGCGACGACAGCAGCCCGACGGTGACGTCGCCGGTGCCGTTGATGCGGCGCACGATCGTCGGGAGCCAGAACGTGTTGGCGTAGATGGACAGCTGGATCGCGAAGTAGATGAGGCAGAACAGCAGCACCTGCGGCTGCACCAGGATCCGCCAGCGCGACACCGAGTCCGACGTCGTCCGGCGGGCGGCGTCTTCACGCTCGATCGCGGCGGTCAGCGCGTCCTTCTCGGCGCCGGTGAGCCACCCGGCGTCCGCGACGCGGCTGTCGAGCCGGGTGTAGGCGAACAGGCCGACGACGATCGAAAGCACGCCTTCGATGAGGAACAGCCACTTCCAGCCGGTGAGCCCGAAGAACCCGTGCATCGACAGCAGCGGACCGGACAGCGGCCCGGAGATCGCCGCGGCCACCGACGAGCCCGCGACGAACAACGCCGTGGCGCGGCCGCGGTGCGACGAGGGCAGCCAGCGGGAGAAGTAGTAGATGATGGCCGGTAAGAAGCCGGCTTCTGCGGCGCCGAGAAGGAACCGCAGGACGTAGAAGGACGTCGGGCCCTGCACGAACATCATGGCCGCCGAGACGACGCCCCAGGACACCATGATCCGGGTCAGCCAGATCTTGGGCCCGTAGCGCTCCATCAGCATGTTGCTGGGGAGCTCGAAAATGGCGTAGGCGATGAAGAACAGGCCGGCGCCGAGCCCGTAGGCGGCCGCGCCGATGCCGACGTCGGCCTCCAGGTGCACCTGGGCGTAACCGATGTTGGCCCGGTTGAGCTGGTTGCAGATCAGCATCACGACGAACAGCGGGACGACGCGGCGGAACACCTTGCCGACCGCGACGGTCAAGTGGTCGTTCTGCGCTGAAGTCATCGAGGACCTCCGGGGGACCGCGGGCCTCGTCGCCCGACTGCACACTGACGTTAAGAGGTCACGTGATGCAGATCCAACACCGATGTGGCATGCCTTGATACCTTCAGTGCATGGAGTTCTCGTTCGCGCAGCTCGAAGGGTTCGTCGCGGTCGCCGAGGAGCAGCACTTCGGCCGCGCCGCCGAGCGGCTGTCGATGACGCAGCCACCGCTGAGCCGGCTCATCCAGAAGCTCGAGCACTCCGTGGGCACGAAGCTGTTCGACCGCGGCACGCGCGGTGCACGGCTGACGCGAGCGGGGGAAGCGTTCCTCGTCGACGCGCGGCGCCTGCTCGCCCTGGCGAGCCGCGCACCGGATCGCGCCCGCCGCGTCGCGGCCGGCGCGGCGGGTTACCTCCGCATCGGGTTCACCGGGGCATCGGTGTTCGGCGTCCTCGACTCGGTGCTCACCGCGATCGCCGAGATGCTCCCGGACGTGCACGTGGAGCTGTCGGAAATGGTGACCAACGACCAGATCGCCGCCCTCGGCCGCGACGAGATCGACCTCGGCCTGGCGCGGCCGCCGTTCGACACCGACGAGTTCGCCTCGCGCCTGGTGCACCGCGAACCGCTGGTGCTGTGCGTGCCGGCCGGGCACCGGCTCACCGGCCTGGCGCGGCCGGTCACCGCGGCCGACCTGGCCAACGAGCCGCTGATCATGTACGCGCCGGACAACGCGCGGTACTTCTACGACCTGGTGATCCGGTTGCTGCCGATCGCCCACCGCAACGTCGTCCACTCGGTCAGCCAGATCCAGACGATGATCTGGCTGGTCGCGGCCCGCCGCGGCGTGGCGTTCGTCCCGGCGTCCGCCACCCGGATGACGATCGACGGCGTCGCGTGGGCCGCCCTGGAGGGTCAGCCGGACGCGCCGGTCGAGCTGCACTTGCTGTGGTCGCGGACCCACACCAACCCGGCTCTCGTCCCGGCTCTGCAAGCGTTGGAAGTCATTTCGAGTCAGCGGGATCCTTGATCCGGCGCTGCCGCCGGTGCGCGGCCATCCGGATCGGGGCGTTCACCGCGCCATCCCCGGTGTAACCGCCGATCCGTTGCACCACCTCGAAGAACACCCGGCCACCCAGCACCACCGTGCAGAAGTGCAGCAGTTCGCCCTCTTCGTCGCGGTCGTAGAGCACCGATTGCTGCCGCAAAGCCGTCAGCAACGCGGGATCCGGTGCCAGGCGGGCGTCGAGGTCGTCGTAGTAGTTGCCCGGGATCTCCAGCAGCGGCGCCCCGAGCTCGCGCATCCGGCGGGCGCTCGCCAGGGCGTCGCCCGTGGCCAAGGCGATGCGTTGGGGCTCGCGTACTCCGGGCGCCCAGTCTCCGCGGCGGAGCAGGGCCGATTCGAGGGCGATGCGGACGCGGCCCGAGTCGTCGGCCACCGTCCGGCTGCGCACCAGCCCGAACGGTGCCGCGAACTCCGTCACCGGCTCCGGCTCGAGGCCGAGGACCGCGCGGTAGAACAGCGCCGCCTCGTCGAAGTGGTCGAACGGCTGGGTCAGGGCCAGGTGGTCGATCCCCGTCACCCCGGCGTCCCCACCGGGCGACGACGTCTCCGTGAAGTCGCCGAGCCAGCCGTCCGAGGTGTCCGCGCCGGTGCGGCAGAAGAACACCGACGTCCCGTCCGGTGCGGCGATCGCCGACAGGTCCGCTTCATCCGCGCCGTGGCTGCGCGGGAGGATCGGCGCGAGCAGCCGCTGGGCGCGCCGGGCCGAGGCGACCGGGTCGGCGCTCTCCACGGCGACCGCGCCGACCGACGCGCCCGCCGACGACCCGGCGCCGTTCAGCAGGATCCGCGCCTCCCCCTGCTGCCACAACCGGACCGGCTTGGAGCGGTGCCGGCCCGTCTCGGTGAAACCCAGACCGCGCAACGCCTTCGCCAGCGCCGGCTCGGTCGCGTCGTCCACCGACAGCTCGACGAACGCGTGGCCGGCCAGCGCCGGTGCGGGCGGCAGCTCGGCGGCCCCGAGCGTCTCCTGCAGGCCGAGCAGCGAGCGCATCGCGTCGACGGCCGCGGGTCCCGGGTCGGCCTGGCGGAAGACGTCGTTGAACACCTCCAGCGACAACGGCCCGCGGTAGCCGGCCGCGAGCACGTTGCGGGTGAACGCCGTCAGGTCGAACGCGCCCTGGCCGGGGAAGAGCCGGTGGTGCCTGCTCCACTGCAGGACGTCCATCTGCAGCCGCGGCGCGTCGGCCAGCTGCAGGAAGAACAGCTTGTCGCCGGGGATCGTGCGGATCGCGGCCGGGTCGCTGCCCCGCGACAGGATGTGGAAGCTGTCCAGGCACAGCCCGAGCGCCGGGTGGGCGGCGCGGCGCACGATGCGCCACGAGTGCTCGTAGGTGTTGACGAACCGGCCCCACGCCAGTGCTTCGTAGGCGATCCGGATGCCCCGCGCCGCCGCGCGTTCGGCGAGCAGGTGCAGCTGCTCGGCGGCGAGGTCGTCGTCGTCGACCGCGTCCGGGGACACCGACGAGCACACCAGCATCGTGTCCGCGCCGAGCTGGTCCATGACGTCGAACTTGAGCTCCGCGCGCCGGAGGTTCCGCGCGAGCACGTCCGGTGGCACCGCTTCGAAGTCGCGGAACGGCTGGTACAGGTCGATCGACAGGCCCAGCTCGGCGCAGTGTTCGCTGATCTCCTTCACCGACCACGACGAGGCGACGAGGTCGTTTTCGAAGATCTCCACCCCGTCGAACCCGGCGCGGGCGGCCGCGGTCAGCTTGTCCTCCAGGGTGCCGGACAGGCAGACCGTGGCGATCGAACGGCGGGTTTCAGTCGAGGGCATCGGCGGGCTGCCTTTCCGGGGAGGTCGTGAGCGCGGCGAAGTGGTCCAGCATCCGCGCGGAGTCGGGTTCGGCGCCGGTGAACAGGCCGAACGCCTCGGCGGCCTGGAACACCGCCATGCGGCCGCCGTCGAGGACACGCGCGCCGAGCGCGCGGGCGGTGCGGACCAGCTCGGTGTCGAGCGGGCGGTAGACGACCTCGGCGACCCACAGGTCCGGGCGCAGCAGCCCGGCGGGCAGCGGCAGGCCCGGGTGGGCGGCCATGCCGGTCGGGGTGGCGTGCACGAGCCCGTCGGCGGTACCGACCGCCGCGTCGAGATCTCTTCCGGCGGCCGCGCGGCCGGCTCCGAACCGGCCGGCGAGGGCGCCGGCCAGTTCCTCGGCCCGGGCGGTGTCGAGGTCGAAGACGTGGACGCGGCCGGCTCCGGCCGTGAGCAGGCCGTGGGCCACCGCCGCGCCGGCCCCGCCCGCGCCGAGCACGACGACCGCGCCGAGGTCGACGCCGGGCAGCCCGGTCCGCAGGCCGCGGGCGAAGCCGGACCAGTCGGTGTTGTGGCCGACCGCGCGGCCGTCCTCGAACACGACGGTGTTGACCGCGGCCAGCGCCGCCGCGTCGGGGGACAGCTCGTCCAGGTGCCCAAGCACGACCTGCTTGCACGGGTGCGTGATGTTCAGCCCGCGGTACCCGGCTTCCCGGGCCGCGGCCAGCATCGGGCCCACGGCGGCGGCCGGGACGTCGTGGTCGTCGAGGTCGAAGCGGGCGTAGACCAGCTCCAGCCCGAGCCGGCGGGCTTCGGCCTCGTGCAGCGGCGGGCTGAGCGACGGTCCGATGCCCGCGCCGATCAGGCCGGTGAGCAGCGTGCCCGGCGTGGCCCGCGCGGCCTGAGCGCGGATCGCCTCGGCGGCTGATGACAAGGTCACGACCACTCCCGTAATGTACGAACTAGTACGTTATTTGTACCGCACGCCGTCGCCGCCGTGAAGAGCCTCCGATCGGCGGCGAAGTCCTACAGTGGGCACATCAGCTGAAGCGAGGAAGGAAGTCCGTGGCAGCACCGACGTCGGGCGAAGTGGCCAACAGCGGACCCGGACGCATCCGCGACGCCGACCGGACCCGCACCGAGATCCTGGACACCGCCGCCCGCGAGTTCGCCGAGAAGGGGTTCGACGGCGCCCGGGTGGACGAGATCGCCGCGAAGACCCGCACCACCAAGCGGATGATCTACTACTACTTCACCAACAAGGACCAGCTGTTCGTCGAGGTGCTCGAACGGGCCTACACGGTCATCCGCTCGCTCGAGCAGAACCTCGACGTCGACCACCTCGACCCCGCCGAGGCGATCCGGCAGCTCGCCGGGCTCACCTTCGACCACCACGAGTCCCACCCGGACTTCGTGCGGCTGGTCAGCATCGAGAACATCCACCGCGCCGAGCACATCGCCCGGTCGACCGCGCTGTCCAACCTGGCCAACCCGGCGCTCGACGTGCTCACCCGCATCCTCGCGCGCGGCCGGGAAGCCGGGCAGTTCCGCGACGACGTCGACGCGCTCGACGTGCACATGGCGATCAGCGCGTTCTGCGTGTTCCGCACGGCGAACCGCCACACGTTCCACGCCATCTTCGGCCGCGACATGCTCGACCCCGCCCACCGCGACCACCACCGGCGGATGGTCGCCGACCTGCTCGTCAGCTACCTGACGACGCGCTGACCTCACGCGATCCGCACGATCCGGTCGGCGACCGGCGGGTACCGGGCGAGCACCTCCGGATCGTGCCCCGGGACGACCAGGCCGGCGCCGGCGAGCTCCCGGACCCGGTCGAACGCGCCGTACACGCCGGTCATCGAGTGCAGCAGCGGTGCCGGGTGGTCGTTTTCGAGGTTCTCGTGGAAGTGACTGGCGTCCGAGGCCAGCACCACCGGACCGGCGGCCGTTTCGACGCGGACGACCTGCATCCCGGCCGTGTGCCCGCCGACCAGGTGGACGCTCAGCCCGGGCACGACTTCGGCGTCCCCGTCGACCAGGTCGGGCCGCAGGTGGTCGAGGACGGCTTCGTCGAGCAGCCACCGTTCCCGCTCGATCCGCTTCGCCCACGGGCCGGTCCAATAGTCCATTTCGGACTGTTGGAGCACGATCCGCACGCCCGGGAAGTCCCCCACCGTGCCGCAGTGGTCGTAGTGCAGGTGCGTGAGGACGAGGTGCCCGACGCTCGCCGGATCGACGCCGAGCGCGGCGAGCAGCCGCACGGGTTCGACGTAGTCCAATCCGGACACTTCGCGAGCCCGTTCGGCGCGGATGCCGGCGTCGACGACCACCGTGTGCTCCGGCGAGACCGCGAGCCAGACGTAGTACGCGGTCGGGTGCGGTTGCGCGGAATCCTCGCCGTAGCCCAGGAAGTGCTCGCCGCGGTACCCCGTCCGCCGGCCGTAGCACAGCGCGTAGACCTCGAACACGCTCACCTCGGGACGCCGGCCTCGCTGCGCTCCGGCGCCGGGTCCTTGAGCCCCAGCCGCGCGGTCGGCACCCGGTAGGTCTCCTTGCCGGTGGCCACGGCGATGACGTTCACCAGGCACAGCGCGGCGGTGAAGACGGCGACGCCCACCCACGCGCCCCGGCCCGTTCCTGTGACGCCCACCGCGATGGTGGGCAGGAACCCGCTGATCGCGAACCCGATCTGGGTCCCGATCGCGGTCCCCGACAGGCGCACCCTGGCCGGGAACATCTCGCCGTAGAACGACGGCCACACGGCGCTCGTGGCGGTGTAGACGATGCCGAACATCCCGATGCCGACGACGAAGATCCAGAGGTAGCTGCCGGCCGCGATGGCGCCGAGGTACGGGAAGATCAGGATCGCGCAGCCGAGCGAACCGGCGACGAAGATCCGCTTGCGCCCGAAGCGGTCGGAGAACTTCGCCCACAACGGGATCGAGACGACGGCGGCGACGTTGGCCAGCACTCCGACCCACAACATGGGCGTCTTGCTCAAGCCCACCGTGTTCACCGCGTAACTGAGCGCGTAGACGGTGAAGATCGTGCTGACGGACGCGATCAACGCGGCCACGACCACGCGCAGGACGTCGGCCCAGTGGTCCCGCAGCAGCACGGCCAGGGGCAGTTTCACGACCTCGCCGCTGGCGACCTCCTCCTGGAACACCGGCGTTTCGTCCAGCGACCGGCGGATGTAGTAGCCGACCAGCACGACGACGGCGCTGAGCCAGAACGGCACCCGCCAGCCCCAGGACAGCAGCGCCTCCTGCGGCAGGGCGGCGACCGGCAGGAAGACCGCCGTCGCCAGGATCTGCCCGGCCTGGGTGCCACTGAGCGTGAAGCTCGTGTAGTAGGCGCGCCGGTGCTCCGGCGCGTGTTCCAGGCTCATCGAGTTCGCGCTGGCCTGCTCGCCGCCGGCGGACAGGCCCTGCAGCAGCCGCAGCACGACCAGCAGGATCGGCGCGGCCACGCCGAGCGTGCCGTAGCCGGGCAGGCAGCCGACGAGCACAGTGGACAGACCCATCAGCAGGAGGGTCGCCAGCAGCACGCGTTTGCGGCCGAACTTGTCGCCGAGGTGGCCCAGCAGCAGCGCCCCGAGCGGCCGGGACACGTAGCCGACGCCGAAGGTCGACAGCGCCAGCAGCGTGCCGGTCGCCGGCGACGAGGCCGGGAAGAAGATCTTGTTGAAGACGAGCGCGGCCGCCGTGCCGTAGATGAAGAAGTCGTAGTACTCGAGGGCGCTGCCGATCCACGCGGCCAGGGCGGCCTTGGCGGGCCGCCCCGCGGGCGGTGCGCTCGCTGCGCCATCCGGACGATCGGTCACGTCGGTCTCCTCCGCGGGTGCGCCATTGCAGTCCAGGTAACTAACCGGTTAGGTATGTACCGTACGGTTAATTAGAGAGATTGAAGGGCGGCGGCGGGCTTGTCAAGTACGGATATCGCCGGACCTTTCGCCGGCGCACCATCCGGCGTATAAGTAACTACCTAGTACGTACGCGCTCCGGCTGGTCCACGTGACTGCGCCAGAAGGGCTGGGTGCCGATGCTCACCGTCGAGCGCGACGCCGCGACCACTCCCCCGGCAAGCCCCGCCGCGGGAGCACATCAGAGCATCTCGACCGCCTGCCTGTCCGGCACCCTCGAGGACAAGCTGTCCGCCGCGGCGGAGGCGGGTTTCCACGGCATCGAGATCTTCGAGAGCGACCTCGTCGCGTCGCCGTGGTCGCCGGCCCAGGTGCGGCGGGAGTGTGCCCGGCTGGGCCTGTCGATCGATCTGTACCAGCCCTTCCGCGACTTCGAGGCCGCGCCACCCGACCTGTTCTCGGCCAACCTGCGCCGGGCGGAGCGCAAGTTCGCCGTGCTGGAGCAGCTGGGCGCGAGCACGATGCTGGTCTGCTCGTCGGTGTCGCCGGACGCGGTCGACGACGACGGCCTCGCCGCCGAGCAGCTGCACGAGCTGGCCCGCCGGGCCGCCGATCGTGGGCTGCGGATCGCCTACGAGGCCTCGGCGTGGGGGCGGTTCGTGCACTCCTGCGCGCACGCGTGGCGGATCGTGCGCGGCGCCGGCCACCCCGCGCTGGGCCTGTGCCTGGACAGCTTCCACGTGCTGTCCGGCGGTGACTCCCTGGCGGCACTTCGCGGTGTTCCCGGCGAGAAGGTGTTCCACGTGCAGCTCGCGGACGCGCCGCGGCTGGGCATGGACGTGCGGGAGTGGAGCCTGCACCACCGGTCGTTCCCCGGCCAGGGCTCGTTCGACCTCACCGCCTTCCTCGACGCGGTGCTCGCGACCGGGTACGCGGGTCCGCTGTCGCTCGAGGTGGTCAACGACGTCCTGCGGCAGACCGACCCGTGGCACGCGGCCGTCGACGCGATGCGTTCCCTGCTCGCCCTGCTGGAGCCGGGGGCCGAGCGGGAATCCGGGATGCCGGCGGCGCCCCGGCTGGCCGGGCACGTGTTCACCGAGCTGGCCGTCGACGAGGTGTCGGGGCCGGCGGTGGCGAGCCTGCTGACGGGGCTCGGGTTCACCCACGCCGGGCAGCACCGGTCCCAGCCCGTCCAGCTGTGGCAGCAGGGCGAAGCCAGGATCCTGCTGAACCACGCACCACAAAGGACAGTAGTGCCGGGGACGGCGTCGATCTGCGCCCTGGCCGTGGAAAGCGACGACCCGGCGACCTCGGCCCGGCGCGCCGAACGGCTGCTCGCGCCCGTGCTCCCCCGCGTCCACCGGCCCGGGGAAGCGGACCTCAGCTCGGTGGCCGCGCCCGACGGGACCGCGATCTTCTTCTGCCGCACCGGCGACGAGCACGGCTGGCTCGGCGACTTCACGCCCACCGGCAACGCGATCGTCTCGGACCTGCTCACCGGCACCGACCACGTCTCGCTCACCGAGTCGGTCGACGACTTCGACCAGACGTCCCTGTTCTACCGGGCGGTCCTCGGCCTGCGGCCCGGCCACACCGTCGAGCTGGACGCGCCGTTCGGGCTGATCCGCAGCCGGGCGGCGAGCGACCCCGCCGACCACGTCCGGATCACCCTCAACACCGCGCCCCTGCGCCGCGGCGACTGGGCGCCCGCCGTGCCGAACCCCCAGCACGTCGCGTTCACCACGGACGACGCCGTCGCCGCCGCGAAGGCGATGCGCGCCCGGAACGCCGCCGTGCTGCCGATCCCCGGGAACTACTACGACGACCTGGACGCCCGCCTCGCCCCGCCACCGGACCTGCTCGCCGAGCTGCGCGAGCACTCCATCCTCTACGACCGCGACGAGCACGGCGAGTACCTGCACTTCTACACCGAAATCGCCGGCTCGCGGGTGTTCTTCGAAGTGGTGCAACGTCTCGGCCGCTACCGCGGGTACGGCACGGCCGGCACGCCCGTTCGCATGGCGGCGCACCGCAGGTGCCGGCTCCGCACGCTCCGGGAAGCGCGGGAACCACGACACCGGCACGACTATTCGCTGGCCCACCTGACGGCGTTGCCGCTGTCCCCACCGGAACTCGTGGACGCCGCGGCGAACGCCGGCTACCGCTACGTCGGCCTGCGCCTGACTCGCGTGACTCCCCAGGAACCGCACTACCCCCTGGCGACCGACCCGGCTCTCCTGCGCTCGACCAAGGCGCGGCTCGCGGCCACCGGCGTCGACGTCCTGGACATCGAACTGGCCCGCATCGGCCCGGACGACGAGCCGCGTGACTTCCTGCGCGTGCTGGAGGCCGGCGCCGAACTCGGCGCGCGGCTCGTCATCACGCAACTGCCCGACCCGGACCCGGTCCGCAAGGTCGACCACTTCACCGAGCTGTGCGACCTCGCGAGGCCGCTCGGCCTGACCCTCGACCTCGAGTTCCCGTCCTGGACCGAGACGGCCGACCTCGCCGAGGCGGTCCGCGTGCTGCGCGCGGCGGACCGGCCCAACGCCGGCCTCCTGATCGACGTGCTGCACTTCGCCCGGTCGGGTTCGAGTGTCGCCGAACTGCGGACCCTGCCGCGGGAGTGGTTCCACTTCGCCCACGTCTGCGACGCGCCGGCGGAGATCCCCGCCGGCACGGCCGAGGTCATCCACACCGCGCGCTTCCAGCGCCTGTTCCCCGGCGAGGGCGGCCTGGACGTGGCCGGCATCCTCGCCGCGCTTCCGCCGGACATCCCGTACGCCCTGGAGATCCCGCGCGCGACGCTCGTCGCCCAGGTCGGCGCCGGCGAGCACGCCCGGCTGGCGCTCGCCGCCGCCCGCCGTCACCTCGCGTCGCTGACGCGCTTCGACAGGTCCTAGCGAGGGCGTCGGTTGCGGGCGTGCTGCGCGGCCAGGGAGCCGAAGACCAGTCCCGCCCCGATCTGACACCCGGCGCCGGGGTACTCGGAGGCGGTCATCGACGCCGCGTCGTTGCCGCACGCGTACAACCCGGGAATCGGCTCGCCTCGGTCGTCGAGGACTTCGGCGGTAGCGCTCGTGCGCAGGCCCAAGGCTGTCGCCAACGGGGTCGGCACCACGGCGATCGCGTAGAACGGCGGCTTCTCGATGACCGTCGCGACTGTCTCCTTCAGACCTGCCGGGTCGACGCCGATCGCTTGCGCCAGCTCCTCGACGGTCTGTCCACAGTGGATATACTTGTCACTGATGTATCGACGGAGCACCGCCGGACGGGCGTGCGGACGGACCATCCCCAAGCCGTACCGCTTCAGCGTGCGCGCGTCGAGCACCAGCCACGCCGGAATCGCGTCCCGCGTCGCGTACATCGCCCGGACGAAACGGTGGTACGACACCGACTCGTCCACGAACCTCGCACCCGCCGCGTTCACGGCCACGATGCCCGGTTTCGCGCGGTCCCAGATGTGCGGGAACACCACCGTCGACCCGTCCGGCCGGCGGCCGATCGAACTGGGGAACCACAACGCGTTGTCGCCACGGGGTTCGGCCAAGGCAGCGCCGACGGACCGAGCCAGCGCGAACGTGTCTCCCGTGGCGCCTTCGGCCGCCGGGGTGAACTGCGGTACCGGCGAGGGCAGATACCGGGAGCGCAGCTCGGGGTTCGCGGGAAAGCCGCCACCGGCCAGGACGACGCCGTGGCGGGCGGTGATCCGGACCGTCCGGCCGCGGCAGGACACGACGGCACCGGTCACGCCGTGAGCGCCGTCGGTCAGCAACTCCGTTGTGCGGGCGGTGAACCAGACGTCGCCGCCTCGGCGGGTCAGCTGGTCGTAGAGGGCGGCGACGAGCGCGTTGCCCATCGTCAGGCGGGTTCCCCGACGGTGGCGGAGCCGGTCGCGTGCCCAGCGCGCGCCGAGGCGAAGTGCCACGGCCCCGCCGCGGGCCGAGCCGTCGAAGACCTTCACGAGCTGATCGGCTTCGAGCCTGCGCAGCATGAGGGTCCCGCCGAACAGTGCGAACTCGCGCACCGGCCAGCGAACCCGCTCGAACCGCCCGCGTGCCAGCCGCCTGCCGTCGAACGCGTACGGCTCGAGCGCCCGGCCGACGCCGGAGCCGGGCAGCTCCGGGTGGTAGTCGACCACGCTCGCCGAGTGCCAGAAGCCGATGCCCATCTTTTCGAGGTGGTCGATCACCTCCGGTCCCCGCCTCAAAAACTCCTCCCGCAGTTCGCGGGGCGCGCGGTCGCCGACGAGCGTGTCGAGGTACCGGCGGGCCTCCTCCGTGTCGGTCGCCGG
Organism: Amycolatopsis sp. NPDC098790; assembly: GCF_044759945.1. NCBI lineage: Bacteria > Bacillati > Actinomycetota > Actinomycetes > Pseudonocardiales > Pseudonocardiaceae > Amycolatopsis > Amycolatopsis sp. NPDC098790. Next base: position 465,474 of record NZ_JBIWAI010000006.1, on the reverse strand, counting down.
GTCGGGTTGGCGCCGGTGGCCGGGGATCCACGCGGTCCCCGCCGAGTAGGCGCTGGTTCCGCCGAGCCACTCCGTCTTTTCCAGCACCAGCACGGAAAGCCCCTCGCCGGCTGCGACGACGGCGGCCGCCAGGCCCGCCGCGCCGGAACCCAGGACGAGGAGATCCGTCTCGTGGCCGGTCACGATCCGGCGGCGAGCACCGTCGGCAGGATCGACGTCGGCATCGGTCCCTTGTTGCGCCGGCCCTGGGTCGTCTCTTCCCAGGCGTGGGCGAGGATTCCGACGCTGCGGCTCAGCACGAACAGCCCCCGCGCGAGCGGGGGCGGGAACCCCAGCTCGGCGTAGATCACCGCGGTGGCGCCGTCGATGTTCATCGGCACCGGCTTGGCCCGCCCCTCGTTCAGCAGCGTTTCGATCGCGAGCGCCGCGCGCAGGTGCTTGCCCTCGACGACGCCGTCGGCGACGGCTTCGTCCACAAGGGACAGCAGCGGGTCGCGGCGCGGGTCGCGCGGGTGGAAGCGGTGGCCGAAGCCGGGCAGGTAGCGGCTGCGCTTCCGGAACTCCGCCACGACCGCCTCGGTGGCCGCCTTCAGCGTTTCGCCGGTGGCTTCGCGCTCGACGATCGCCGACAGCAGCTCCACGCACTGCTGGCCGGCGCCGCCGTGCGAGTCGCCCAGCGCGTTCACCCCGGACGCCATCGCGTTGTTGAGGCCGACCCCGCAGGTCGCGGTCATCCGGGCGATCGCGATGGACGGGGCCTGCGGGCCGTGGTCGACCGAAGCGACCATCGCGGCCTCGAGCAGCGCGGCTTCCCGGGGCCGGGGACTCGTTCCGCGCACCATCAACCAGATCGTGGCGACGAAGCCGTGGGAGCCGATCAGGTCCTGCACGGGGATCCCGCGCAGTTCGACCACCCCGGGTGCCATCCGGCAGATCCCGGTGGCCCACCAGTCCGCGACGCTTGCTTCGCTGTCCATGTCAGTCCTTGTCCGCGGGCGTGAACGACGGTTCCGGTGCCGGCCGGGGGATGGCGGAGCCGCTGTTCCACCGGCGGGCGAGCTCGGCCGCTTCGTCGTTGTGCTCCCCCAGCAGCGGCGGCCGCGTTGCCGGGCGCAGCGGCTCGCCGTCGAGCAGGACGCCGTTTCCGCTGGCGCGCAGCGTCCGCTCGGCCTGGCCGGGAAACGGGAGTTCGGTGAAGAAGCCGCGGTGGTCGAGCTGTTCGGACTCCAGCGCCTGCGGCACGGTGAGGATCCGGGCGGCAGGCACGCCCGCGTCGGAGAGCAGCCGCTCCCATTCGAGTGCGGGCTTCGCGCTCAACGCCTCGTTCAGCTCGGCGTCGAGGTCCGCCCGGTGGGCCTTGCGGTCTTCACGGTCGGCGAAGCGGGCGTCCGTCACGAGGTCCGGGCGCCCGACCAGCGTGCACAACGTCACGAACTGCTCCTGCCGGTTCGCCGCGATGTTCAGCGGCCCGTCCGCGGCGAAGAACGTGCCCGACGGCGCGGCCGTCGCGTTGTCCCGGCCCATCGGGACCGGTTCGACGCCGCTGATGACGTAGTTCGACACCGCCCAGCCCATCGCCGAAATGGACGCTTCGAGCATCGACAGGTCCAGGAAGCACCCTTCCCCCGTGCGGTCGCGGCCGACCAGCGCCGCCGAAACGGCCAGCGCGGCCATGAGACCGCCGACCGTGTCCGACACGGGGAACCCCACGCGCAGCGGCGCCGTTTCGGGCGTCCCGGTCACGCTCATCATGCCGGACAGGCCCTGGATGATCTGGTCGTAGGCCGGCGCCTGGCTCAGCGGGCCGCTCTGCCCGAACCCCGAGATCGCGCAGTACACCAGCCCGGGATTGAGGGCTCGCAACCGGTTCCAGCCGAACCCCAGCCGATCGAGCACGCCCGCCCGGTAGTTCTCGAGGACGACGTCCGCCCCGCGGACCAGGTCCTCGAACAGCTCCTGCTGACCGGCGTCCTTGAGGTCGAGCTCGATCGACTTCTTGCCGGCGTTCTGCGCCAGGAACGACGCGCCGATGCCGGCCCGGTTCAGGACCGCGTCCGGCCCCAGGTTCCGGGCGAGGTCACCCGAACCCGGCAGCTCGACCTTGACCACCTCGGCGCCGAACAGCATCAGCTGGTAGCTGCAGTACGGTCCGGCGAGGACGTTGGTCAGGTCGAGCACCCGGATACCGCGAAGCGGTCTTTTCGTCATTCCCTCTCCTTGCACCAGAAGACGAACCCCGGCCGGCGTCAGCCGGCGAACGGATGGTCGAACCCCCGCTCGCTCATCCGCGAAGCGGACTCGGTGAGGTCGGCGACGAACTCGGCGACCCGGTCTTCGGAGAAGCGGACGGTGGGGCCGCTCAGCGACAACGCGGCGGCGACGGACCCGCTCTTGCCGAGCACCGGGACCGCCACCGCGGACAGTCCCGCCTCGCGTTCGCCGTGACTCACCGCGAACCCCTGTTCGGCCGCCTCGGTCAGTCCTTTGTGGAGGTTGTCCGCATGGTCCGCGCCGTAGGGGGAACTGCGTGCGATCCTCTTCAGCAAAGCAGGAGAAGCGTCCCGGAGCAAGACCTTCGACGAAGCACCGCCCCACAGCGGCAGCTCGTCGCCCACGCGCACCACGTGCCGCAGCGGCTGCGGGCTTTCCTGCTGGGCCACGCAAACCCGGTACATGTCCCGCAGGACGTAGAGGTTCACCGTCTCCCGCTGACGGTCCCCCAGCTCGCGCATCAGCTGCTTCATCTCCGCCGGCAGCTCCCAGGTCTGCCGCGCGAGGTGCGCCCACCGCCACAGACCGGGCCCGGCCATGTAGCCCTTGCTCGTCGACCACAGCAGCCCGTTGAGCTCCAGCGTCTGCGCCAGCCGGATCGCCGTCGTCTTCGCGAGACCGGTCGCCTTCACGATGTCGGAGATCGTCACGGTCGGCCGCTCGTCGGTGAGCAGGCCGAGGATGTCCAGTGCACGCTGGACACTCCGCACGCCTCCTTCGCCGGACGAGCCGTCGCGCTCCTCGGCCCCGTCAGCCTTCATCTCTCTGCACACCCTTCGTCGCGTTGCGGTCCCCGGCCGGCGGACCCGTTCGCAACAGTTTCAGATCCCGCTCTTGCCACCGGCAGGCGGCTGACCGTACGTTACACGGAGTCCGCAGAGCGGTCCAGATGTGCCGTTTGATGGTTCACAAGGGAGTGTGGCGGTGCTGGAGCGAATCCTCGAAGCCGCGAAATCCGATACCCCGATCGAGGCCGCCGCGTTCGTCGCCGGCCAGTGGTCCCGCGACGGGTCACCGGCCGAGCGCATCGGCCCCTACCTGCGAAAAGTCGTCACCACGTCGTTCACCGCGGACGAGCACCAGGTCGCCGGGGCGGTCCGGTACGCCGCCGCTTCCGCGCCGGTCGTCGCCCGCCTCGCGCCGGCCACCCGCGCGGCGATCCTCGACCGGGCTTCGCGGCTCGCCGAAGACCACCGGGACGACATCGCCCGGCTGATCGCCCTCGAACTCGGGAAGCCGCTCAAGGACGGCCGGGGCGAGCTCGACCGCGTCGCCGACACCTTCGCCGTCTGCGCCGCCGAAACCCGCCGCATCGGCGGCGAGAACCTGCCCGTCGCCGGCTGGGAACGCGGGGTCGGCAACACCGCACTGACCTACCGCGCCCCGGCCGGGGTGGCCCTCGCGATCACCCCGTTCAACGCGCCGGCGAACCTGCTCGCCCACAAGCTCGGCGCCTCCTTCGCCGCGGGCAACACCACGCTCGTCAAAGCTCCGCCCCAGGCACCCGCCACGACTGCGGCCGTGGTGGCGCTCCTGCTGGAAGCGGGCCTGCCACCGGAAGCGGTGCAGCTGCTGCACGGCGGCGGTGACGTCGGCGCCGCTTTGTGCGCGGCGCGCGAAGTCGCGGTCATCAGCTTCACCGGCAGCGCCGAGACCGGCAACGCGGTCGCTCGCGCGGCCGGCGCGAAACGGCTGGTGCTGGAACTCGGCGGCAACGCCGCGACGCTGGTGTGCGCGGACGCCGACCTCGCCCTCGCCGCCAAGACTTGCGCCCGCACCGGCTACAGCAACTCCGGCCAGAGCTGCATCTCCGTCCAGCGGGTCTACGTCCACCGCAGCCGTTTCGACGACTTCCTCACCGCGTTCCGCACCGAGGTCGCGGGCCTGAAGGTCGGCGATCCCCTGGACGAGACCACGGACGTCGGCTCGATGGTCGACGAGGACGCCGCGGCCCGCGTCGAGAAGTGGACCGCCGAAGCGGCGGCCGGCGGCGCGCGGGTGCTGCTGGGCGGCACCCGCGACGGCGCGACCCTGCTGCCCACCATCGTCGCCGACCCCGCGCCGGACGCGACCGTCGTCGTCGAGGAGGTGTTCGGCGCCCTGGTCGCCGTGCTGCCCTTCGACGACCTCGCCACCGTGATCGACTCGTGCAACGCCAGCCGGTTCGGCCTGCAGGCCGGCATCTTCACCCGGGACATCGGCACGATCTTCACCGCGTGGCGCGAACTCCAAGTCGGTGGGCTGATCGTCAACGGCTCGTCCAACTTCCGGCTCGACCACGTGCCCTTCGGCGGGGTCAAGGACTCCGGCTTCGGCCGCGAGTCCCCCGCGCCCATGATCGACGACTACACCGTCGTCAAGACCCTCGTGCTGCGCAACCTGTCCGTCTGGGGCGAGCAGTGACCGACAAGAGGAGCCCGACTTCGATGACCCACCCCGCCCCGACCACCACCGCCGCCGCCGCGCTCGTCCGCCAGCTGGAGTCCTACGGCGTCGAGTACGTCTTCGGCCTGTGCGGGCACACCAACATCGCGTTCCTGGACGCCTTGGGCCGCAGCCGCATCGAGTTCGTCATGGCGCGCCACGAACAGGCCGCCGCGCACGCCGCCGACGGCTACGCCCGCGCCACCGGCAAGCCCGGCGTGCTGCTGGTGCACGTCGGCCCCGGCATGATGAACGCGGTCACCGGCGTGGCCACCGCGGCGTTCGACTCGGTGCCGCTCATCACGATCTCCGGCGACATCCCGTCCTACTACCACGGCCGGCACCCGCACCAGGAAGTCAACCTGCACGCCGACGCCGACCAGACGGCCATCTACCGCCCGTTCGTCAAGCGGGCCTGGCACGTGCACCGCGCCGAAGACCTCGGGCGGTTCACCGAACGCGCGTTCTGGACGGCGACCTCGGGCCGGCCCGGCGCCGTCCTGCTCAACGTCCCGATGGACCACTTCTCCCGCGAAGTCCCGCTCGTCGAGTACCCGCTCGTCGCGCACCCGGCGAAACCGGCACTGTCCGAGGGCGACGCTCAGCGGATCGTGCAGGCGCTGGCCGGCGCCGAACGGCCGCTCGTGTACGTCGGCGGCGGCCTCCGTTCGCCGGAAGGACGGGCGGCGCTGCGTGAACTCGTCGAGTACCTGGACATCCCGGTGGCCCATTCCCTGATGGCCAAGGGCACCCTGCCCGACCGCCACCCGCTCGTCATGGGCATGACCGGGTTCTGGGGCCTCGAGCTGACCAACGAGTACACCCGCAAGGCCGACGTCGTCCTCGCGCTCGGGACCCGGTTCGCCGAAACCGACGCCAGCTCGTGGAACTCCGAGTACACCTGGGCGTTCCCGCCGGGCCGGCTGATCCAGATCGACCTCGACGCGGCCGAGATCGGCCGCAACTACCCCGTCGAGATCGGCGCGATCGCGGATGTGAACCACGCCGTCCCGGCCATCACCGCCGCCGTCAAGGACCTGGTGGCCGAACCCGTCGAGCGGGCCGACGTCCGGGAGCAGATCGGCACCGTCCGCGCGGACCTCTTCTCGGCGAGCCAGGAACGCGGTCGCAGCACTGATTTCCCGCTGCGCCCCGAACGGATCCTCGAGGACCTGCGCACGACGCTCCCCGCGGACGCCGTGCTCGTCACCGACGTCGGCTGGAACAAGAACGGCGTCGCCCAGTGCTACGAACTGCCTGAAGAGGGCCGGTTCATCACCCCGGGCGGCGCGTCCACGATGGGCTTCGGCCCAGCCGCCGCGGTCGGTGTCCAGCTGGCCCAGCCCGACCGCGTCGTCGTCGCGCTCGTCGGCGACGGCGGGATGAGCGCCCAGCTCCCCGCGGTGCCCCTGGCCGTCGAGCGGGGCTTGCCCGTGCTGTTCGTCGTGATGAACAACCGGGCGCACGGCACCATCGCGGACCTGCAGGCCCACAACTTCGGCCGGAGCTTCGGCTGCGAGTTCCACGACCGCGACGGCAACCCCTTCTCCCCCGACTTCGCGGCCTTCGGCCGATCCTGCGGCGCCGACGGCTACACCGTCGAACGCCCGGAGGACCTCGCCGCCGCGCTGCGCGAGGCGATCGCGAACCGGCGCCCCGCCGTGCTCGACGTGCCCATGGTCAACGAACCGGTGCCGACCCCGGGGCACTGGAACATCAACGACATCTACCAAGGCGTCTTCGAATGACCCCGCAACCGCACACAACGGAGTGGCACTCATGAACCGATCCGGAACCGGACGTCTGCTGGCCTCGCTGACCCTGCTGGCCGCGGGAGCCGCGGCCGCCTGCAGCGCACCCGGCAGCTCGTCACCGTCCACATCGGACACCAGCGGTCCGGTCAAGATCGCGGTGGTCAACGCCCAGAGCGGCCAGCTCAGCTCGCTCGGCGCGTGGGAGTACAAGGGCGCGAAGCTGGCGGTCGACCAGTGGAACGCCAAGGGCGGTGTCAACGGCCGCAAGATCCAGCTCGACGTCTTCGACGACGCCGGCGACCCGACGGTCGGCACGAACCTGGCGCGCAAGATCTCCAGCGAGGGCTACATCGCGATGATCGGCACCGCCGAGAGCGCGGTCACCGTGGCGATGGCGCCGATCCTGCAGCAGGCGAAGATCCCGAGCATCACCTCCGGGCAGTCGCCGTCGATCATCGCGGTGAAGAGCCCGTTCCAGTTCCTCAACGGGCCGACCAGCACGACGTACGACGAAACGCTCGCGAAGTACCTCGTGGACCAGAAGGGCCAGAAGAACATCGCGTTCATCACGAACAACGGGTCCTACGGCAAGGGTGAGCACGACGCGTTCGGCAAGGCGCTGGCCGCCCGCGGGGTCACGCCGGTCGACGACCAGGTCGTCACGACCGACCAGAAGGACTTCAGCGCCGCGCTGACCTCCATCCGGCAGAAGAACCCGCAGGTGCTGTTCGTCGGGACCGAAGAGGTCGAGGCCGGCCTGATCGTCAAGCAGGCCCGCGAGCTCGGCATCACCGCGACGGTCGCCGGCGCCGCCCCGATGGGCACGACGGTCTACCTCACCACGGCCGGCGCGAGCAACGCCGAAGGCACCGTCGTGAGCAGCCCGTACCTGAGCAACGAAACCAGCGACGCGGCCCGCCAGTTCGGACAGGCCTACAAGGCGGCGTTCAACGAGGACGCGGAACTGCACGGGGCCAAGGCTTACGACGGCACCAGCATCTTCCTGACCGCGCTGAAGACCTCGGGTGGCGCCACCGGTCAGCAGCTGGCCGACGCCATCCGCGGCACCAAGTACCCGGGCCTGCTGGGCGACTTCACGTTCGACCAGACCGGGGTCGGCATCCACGCCACGTCGATCGGTGTCATCACCGGCGGCAAGCTCGTCGCGGCTCCCGCCAGCTGAACCGCCCCGAGGGGGCCGCGCCGTCCCGCGCGGCCCCTTGCCGGTGAAAGGACCCTTCATGCAAGTTCTGCTCCAGACCCTCGTCGGCGGGCTCAGCTTCGGTGCCGTCTACGCCCTCGTCGCGATGGGCTTCTCGATCGTCTACCGCACCATGGGCCTGGTGAACTTCGCCCACGGCCAGGTCGTGATGGTCGGCGCGTACGCGGCGTCGACCTTCTACATGTCCTCACGGCTCCCGTTCTTCCTCGCCATCGTCGTCGCCATGGTGGTCACGGGGCTCATCGCGCTGGTCATGGAGCGCGTGCTGCGTCCCTTGGAGAACAAGGACTTCGACCTCATGCTGATCGGCACGATCGGCTTCGGCGTGGTGCTCGAGGCACTGGCCACGATCATCTGGGGCGCGACCGGCCACGCCGTCCCGACGCCCGTGGACACCGAGCCCCTGGACCTGTTCGGCGTGCGCGTCCGCACCTACAACCTCGTGGTGCTCGCCGTCGCCGCCGCCGCGACCGTCCTGCTCCTGCTGTTCCTGCAGCGCACCAAGCGCGGCGCAGCCATGCAGGCGGTGGCCATGGACCACGAGGCCGCGACCGCCGTCGGCATCCACGTCGGACGCAGCAACGCCATCGCGTTCGCCATCGGCGCGGGTCTCGCCGCCCTCGCCGGCGGCCTGGTCGGGCCGTTGCTGTACGTCAGCCCCACGCTCGGCGGCACGCTCGGCATCAAGGGGTTCGCCGCCGCCATCCTCGGCGGCTTCGGCAACATCGGCGGCGCGATCGCGGGCGGGCTCGTCATCGGCGTGCTCGACTCGTACGCCTCCGGCCAGTTCCAGGGCTATTCGGACCTGGTGGTGTTCCTCGCCTTCACGGTCATCATCATGATCCGGCCCACCGGGTTCTTCGGCGAACGGACGGTGAACCGGGCATGAGTTCCCTTCTCCGCAACAGATCCGCCACGGTCAAAGCGCTCGGCGCCGCCGCGATCGCCGTCGCCGCCTGGTTCCTGCCCTACGGCCTGGACACCTACGGCATCCACGTCGTCAACATCGCCGTGGTCTTCGCGCTGCTGGCCGTCGGCCTCGGCCTGGCCATGGGCGTCGCCGGGCAGATCAACCTCGCCCAGGTCGCGTTCTTCGGCATCGGCTCCTACGCGCTGGCGATCTTCACGACGAACTCGGGTCTCGGGTTCTGGGTTTCGGCCGTGCTCGCCATGCTCGCCACCGCGTTGGCCGGCCTGTTCGTCGGCATTCCCGCGCTACGGGTCCAATCGCACTACCTGGGCATCGTCACCCTCGGGCTCGCACTGGCCTTCACCAACTGGGTCACCAACGCCCAGGTCGCCGGCGGCGCGTCGGGCATCAACGGGATCCCGGCTCCCCCGCTGTTCGGCATCGACCTGACCAACGAGTACCTGTACTACTACTTCGAGCTGATCGTCTTCGGCCTCGCCATCGCGTTCGCGCTCTTCCTCGTCCGGACGGCGCTCGGCCGGCGGCTGCGGGCCATCCGCGACGACTCCCTCGCCGCGGGCGCGGTCGGCGCACCCGTGCCACTGCTGCGGATGACGGCGTTCCTCACCGCGAGCGTCTACGGCGGCGCGGCCGGGGTCCTCTACGCCGGGCTGATCCACTACATCGCCCCCGAGTCCTTCAGCGTGGCCAACATGTTCCTGCTGCTGGCGATGGTCATCATCGGCGGCAGGCAGAGCATCGTCGGCTGCGTGATCGGTGCGATCGCGCTCGCGCTGGTGCGGGAGGCGCTGGTCGACTTCTCCATCTACGCGCAGCTGGGCTACGGCGCCGTCGTGGTGCTGATGGTCGTGTTCGCGCCCACCGGTTTGGCGGGGCTCCCCCAGCGGATCCGGTCGGCGGTCCGGCGTCGACGGCACCGGGCGCCGGGCGTGCTCACCGCGTTCCGCCCGTACGAACCGGCTACCGACACGGCGGCCTCCGGAGCACTCGAGGTTTCCGGGATCAGCAAGCAGTTCCGCGGCCTGCGCGCGCTCGACGGCGTGACGCTGTCGGTGGCGCCCGGGGAGATCCGCGGCATCGTCGGCCCCAACGGGTCCGGCAAGACGACGCTGTTCAACGTCATCAGCGGGATCTACACCGCCGGCGGCGGCACCGCGAGCTTCGACGGGCGGCAGCTGACCGGCCGGCGGCCGCACCAGCTGTCCCGGCAAGGGATGTCGCGGACATTCCAGAACCTGCGGCTGTTCGGGCAGATGACGGTCGAGGAGAACCTCCTGGTGGCCCTCGACCGGACGCCGATGCGCGCGGCGTGGCGGTACGTGGTGTGGCCGATCGGCATCTGGCGGCACGAGCGCCGGCTCCGGCGGGACGCGGCGGAACTGCTCGACCGCTTCGGCTTGACCGACTTCGCCGGCGCGGCCCCCAAGTCGCTCCCCTACGGCATCCAGCGACGCGTCGAACTCGCCAGGGCCATGGCCGCCGGACCCAGCCTGCTGCTGCTCGACGAGCCCGCGGCCGGGCTCAACGGGCAGGAAGTCGGTCAGCTGCAGGAGATCGTGCGGTCCATTCGCGACAGTGGCGTGACGGTCGTCCTGATCGAACACAACATGGGCCTGGTGATGTCCCTGTGCGACCGGGTCACGGTGCTGGCCAGCGGTCGCGTGATCGCCGAGGGCACGCCGGCGGAGGTCGCCGTGCGGCCCGAGGTGATCGAGGCCTACCTGGGTGACTCGTTCAGCACGGCCGAGGTCGTGGAAGCCGTGGAGACGGAGGCACTGCCGTGAACCCTTCGACCGGAGGCGACCTGGTCGTCGAGGACCTCGCCGTGCACTACGGCGGGGTCCAGGCGGTCAGCTCCGTCTCGTTCACCGTCGGCGCCGGCCGCTGCCTCGGCATCATCGGGGCCAACGGCGCGGGGAAGACGTCGACGTTGAAGGCGCTGATGGGCCTGGTGCCGCGCAAGGTGGGCACGCTCCGCCTCGGCGACCGCGACCTGACGAAGGTGAAGCCGAAGGACGTCGTGCGCCACGGCATCGGCTACGTGCGGGAGGGCAGGCACGTGTTCACCGGGCTGACGGTGGAGAAGAACCTGCTGCTCGGCGCTTACTTGCGTTCGTGGAAGGGAAAGACGCGGGAGACGCTGCGGGAGGTGTACGAGATGTTCCCGGTGCTGGGCGAGATGCAGCACCGCCTGGCGGGCGCGTTGTCGGGCGGCCAGCAGCAGATGCTGGCCATCGGGCGCGCGCTGATGTCCGAGCCCCGGCTGGTGCTGCTGGACGAGCCGTCGATGGGCCTGTCGCCGAAGCTGGTCGAGGAGATCCTCGGCACGCTGCAGCGGTTGTCGGCGTCGGGGCTGGGGTTGTTGCTGGTGGAGCAGAACGCGAAGCTGACGTTCGAGGCGACGGAGACGTGCGTGGTCATGGAGAACGGCCGGATCGCGATGACCGGCAGTTCCGCCGAGCTGGCGCACGATCCACTGGTCCGGCAGATCTACCTCGGGTTGTAGGGCCGGCGGTCGAACGCCCGGCCGTGGAGTCCACGGCCGGGCTTGTCACAGTGGTCAAGCGCCTGGCTCGGCCCCCTGGATCCGTTCGACGAGCTCGTCGCGGTACTCCCGCGCCGCCTGGAACTCCGGTTCGTCGCCGGTCGCCCGCTTCAACGCGCCTTCCAGGATCTTCAGCCCTTGGCGTTCGTTGCCGCGCGCATCCGCCTGCCTCGCGGCGTTCTCCATGGCCGCGGCGAGCTTGGTCCGCGCCTCGGGTTCGGTGGTGGCCTTGCTGATCCGGATCCAGTTCCCGCCCGGATCGACGACGGCGAACCCGGTGTACCGGTCGTTGCGCAGCCGCGGCCGGGTCATCCGCGGGATGCCGGAGACGAGCAGTTTCCCGTGCACGGACCGCATCCCCGCCGCGAAGGCCTCGAACAGCGCGCCGATGTCCGGCACGATGACCAGGCAGGTGCTGTACGACTGCGCCGGGTCGTAGCCGTCCATCCCGAAGAAGTGCAGGTTGATGTCTTCCCGCCGCACCGCGACGTGCGGGTTCGGCCGCGTCTGCCGATAGGTGATCTCGAAGCCGAGCATCTGGTAGAAGGACGCGATTTCGTCGATGGAGGGACAGGGCAGGAGCGGGACGGTCAGTTCGTTCGCCATCGCTCGAAGCTAAGCCCGGACGCGCCGAAACGACACGGAGCTATTTGCTCGTGCGAACAGCACAGCGGGCCCGCCCCTCCGGATCGGGGTCCCGGCGAAGTCGCGCCCGGCACACTCCGCGACGGATCCGCCAACGTCTTGAATGAGTCATTCAAGACCTCGGACGTCTTGAATGACTCATTCAAGACGTCCGGGACCCGGTCACCACCAGCGGAGTGGCCGAACATCCGCCACCTTGCCGAGGTCCTGACACCGGGCGAGGTGAACGAGTCCTTCGTTCACGACATCCCTGCCGACACCGGCACTCCGGGAACACCGCCCAGCGCCCCGGCTGCGCCGGAATTCCCCTGCCCACCCCACCGAGCAAACCCCACCCATCCCTGGGGGCTGACCCCGATCCAGTCTATCGGCGCCGACCGACGGAACCAGGTGAACGGCCCTCTCGGCGGCCCGCTTGTCCACATCACAGCGGCGCTGTGGACAACCGAGCGACTACCAGACGAAAAGCCACCCGGAGAGCACGGCGACGCCTCGAACGAGCGTTATGAACGACTCTTTCATGCCGTCCGACGCGCTGAAAGAGTCGTTCATGCCGTCCGGCCCGCCCGCACCTCGCCACGCCGGCCGACGGCGAGAATCGGAAAGCTGCAAGCAGCAGGCACGACTTTGCCGGACCGCCGCCCCTCCGGACGGGGGCCTCGGCAAGCCGGAACGGCGCTCTGCCCGACGGGGCGCTCTGCCCGGAGGGTCGCTCTGCCCGGAACGGCGCTCTGCCCGGCGCGGCGGGGTTCGGCGAAGTTGCCCGACCCGACTCCGGCCCCGCAGCCAGTCGTCTTGAATGAGTCATTCAGGACCTCCCACGCCCTGAATGACTCATTCAAGACAACCTATCCCGCCTGGCCAGGCGCGGCGGCCTCGCAACCCCAACCCGTGCCAAGTGACAACCAGCATCCGAAACGCCCGGCCGAGATACCACCGGCCAGGCGTCCCGACGGGCTCAGCGGCAGAACGGCGCCGCCCCCGCGGCGGACTTGATGCCGTTGGCGATCAGCGTCTGGAAGTACACCGCGCCGTCCGCCGTCGTCGTGTTCGTGAACGCCCAGCTCTCATGACCCAGCGTCGTCACCCACGACCGCCCGCCGTCGTAGTACTGGCACCACGCCACCGGGTGGTTGTCGCCGTGTCCGGGATGCCCCATCGACCCCTTCACGCCCTTGGCCAGTGTCGACTCGTCGACCTTGGCCAAGACCCGCACGTCGCTGGGGAAGGGCACGAGGTTGTACCACTCGTCGGTGAAGGCCCAGCGGTTCGGCAGGCCTTTCGTCGACACGTCGTTGCGGTCCGCCGTCTGCACCACGCCGGGCTGCGCGGGACCGTGGTCGTAGTAGTTCGCCCCGCCCAGCAGACCCTCGTACCACGGCCAGTTGTACTCGGTGCCGAACGCGTTGTGGATGCCGACGAACCCGCCGCCGCCCCGGATGTACTGCCGCAGCGACGTCTGGGCGGAGTCGTCCAGGGCGTCGCGCGTGGTGCTCATGAAGATGACCGCGTTGTACTTGAACAGCGTGCTCGGGCTGGCGAGCTGCGTGACGTCTTCGGTCCAGTCGACGGCGAACCCGTTCTTCTTGCCCAGCTCGACGAGCCCGTTCTGCGCGACGTTCGCCGCCGTCAGCGGCGGGTTCAGCCCCGGCCCGAGCGCCGGCCCCAGGTTCGCGTGGCGCGGCCCGGCGGTGCGCGAGTACACGAGGACCTTGATGCCCTTGCTGACGTCGAAATTGCCCCAGTTGTGGTAGCAACGCTGGTCGAGGCCGCGGCACACGCCGTAGTCGGGGTCGCCGAGCGCCTGGGCGCCCTGCTTTCCCCCGTCGTGCGCCGACGCGGGCATCCCGATCAGGGCGGCCGTGGTCACCGCCGCGGTCACCGCGCTCCCCAGCATCGTCACCAACGTCGTCGATCTCTTCTTCATGGTGGTCCGACCTTTCTACAGCTCGAGCAACCGGCCGTCGGCGGCCACCGACGCACCCGCGGCGGTGACCTCGGCCAGTTCCGGCGCGTCCGGCCGGAGGAGCGGGTTGGTGTTGTTGAGGTGGGTGAACAGGAAGCGCGTTCGCGGCCGGGCGTGGATCAGCGGGAGCTGCTCGCGCACGGCCAGGTGTCCCATGCCCGACGCCGGGCGCGCGGGACCCATCTCGTCCTCGGTGAAGAACGTGCCGTCCAGGACTACGATGTCCGCCTCGTCGATCGCCGTCTCGAACTCCGGGCCCCACGCGGCAAGACCGGGTGCGTAGACGACGGCGCGGCCGCCGGCGTCGAACCGGTACGCGCACACCGCTTCACCCGGCGGCAGCTCGCTCGCGTACCGAGGTCGCTTGGCGCTGAGCACGGTCGCCGTGACTCTCAGGCCGCCGGCCAGCTCGATCGGCTCGCCGTCCCGGACGTCGTGGCGGTGGATCCTCGTGTATCCCGATAGGACAGTGGTCAGGGGGAACGCCGTCGTCAAAGCCTCGTGCACCCACGCGGTGGCGTAGACGTCGAGGGCGGCGGCCTCGCGCAGGCCGAGCAGACCGAGGGTGTGGTCCAGTTCGGCGCTGGTGAACAGGACTCCGCGCACCGGGGTGTCGCGCGTCCCGGCGGGCGGGCGCAGCTCGGGGGTGGCCAGCAGCTGCGCGCGCAGGTCCGGGGAGGCGTTGACGAGGTACCACGCGCTGCCGTCGCCGCTGACCGCCAGACCGTCCTGGGTTCGCGCCCTCCCCGTGTCGCGAGCCGCCTCGCACTCCGGGCAGCCGCAGTTCCACTGGGGAGAGCCGCCGCCGGCCGCGGTGCCGAGGACACGGACCTTCATCGCATCCGCCGGGGTACCGCGGGTTCCGGCACGAGGTCGGCGATCCCGGCCAGCACCAGGTCGTGGTGCTCGGACAGATCGCAGACCGGGTCGGTCACGCCCGCGTCGCCGGTCAGCTGGTAAGCCTGGCACCGGCAGCCGCCGAAGTCGATTTCCTTGAGCGCACAGCCGTTGCAGGGCTCGGGCAGCCACTCGGTGCCGCGGAACTTCCGGAATGCCGGGGACTCGTACCAGATCGTCGCGAGCGGATCCACGCGCACCGACGGGATTTCCAGTCCGGGCAACGTTTCCGCGGCCAGGCAGGGCAGCACGTGCCCGTTGGGCGTGACGGTCAGCTGCCGGGCACCCCAGCCGTAGTTGCACGGCTTGGGCCGGGGGTCGTAGTAGTCGGCCGCGACGTGCACGACCTCGAAGCCATACCGCTCCCGGACTTCGGCGACGTCCCGGGCCGCCCGGTCGACCTGTTCGCGTGTAGGCATGAGCGCCGCGCGGTTGCGCAAAGCCCAGCCGTAGAACTGCGTGTGGGCGAGTTCGAGGCGGTCCGCTCCCAGGCGGGCGGCCAGCTCGGCGATCGCCGGGATGTGCCCGACGTTCGCGCGGTGCAGCACCACGTTGATGGACAGCGGGAGGCCGGCCGCGCGGACGGCTTCGGCGACGACGAGCTTGCGGGCGTGCGCGGCCCGCCCCGCCACCCGATCCGCGGGCGCCGCTTCGGCGTCCTGAATGGACAGCTGGAAGTGGTCGAGGCCGGCGTCGGCGAGCCCGGCGATCCTCGCCGCGTTCAGCGAAATGCCGCTGGTGACCAGATTTGTGTACAACCCGAGCCGGTGCGCCGCGGCGACCAGGTCGGTCAGGTCGCGGCGCAGTCCCGGCTCGCCGCCGGACAGGTGCAGTTGCAGGACGCCGAGGGATCTCGCCTGGGCGAACACGTCCAGCCACGCGCCGGTGTCCAGTTCGTCCCGGTAGCCGGCCAGGTCGAGCGGGTTGGCGCAGTACGTGCACTCCAGCGGGCACCGGTAGGTCAGCTCGGCGAGCAGGCCGAGCGGCACCGGTGAGCGCGGTGACGCCGCTGTCGCGGTGCGCGGCTGGAACACCTGCGCGGGCCGGGCATCCGGCGTCTCCCCCACCAGGCCCCGCCGGTCGAGGTCGGCCAGCGTCCGGAGCACCGACTCGGTGGTCACGCCAGCGTATTCGGTGGCGAGGTCGTCGACGATGTCCGCCACCGAACGCCGGGTGTCGCACCGGGACAGTACGGCCACCGCGGTTTCGTTGAGCAGCAACACACCTTCGGGGAACAGCAGCGCCGATCGGCCGCGGACGGCGTCGAACTCCAGCCGCACCCCGCGGCGCAGCCCCGGCCTGCTGCCGGCTGTCACGCTCATGCGGACCCCGCGTAGTCGACCGCGTCGAGCACCGCCCACAGCACGTCGCACTTGAAAGACAGCGCACGGATCGCGGCGTCCTGCTGCTCGGCGGTGACGCAGTGGTCGAGCACGAGACGCAGGGTCAGCGCGCTGTCCTGCCGCGCCGCGGGGATCCGGCGCTCGAAGTAGGCGAACCCCTCCGGGGCGATCCAGTCGTAGTGCTCTCGCCAGGCGTTCACGCGATCGGTCATGTGCCCCGGCGAGAACACTTCGGTGAGCGCCGCCGCGACGCTCTCGATCCACGGCTTCGTGCGGCAGAAGTGCAGGTACCCGTCGACGGCGAACCGCACGCCGGGCAGGACGTGCCGTTCGTCCAGGACTTCGGCCCTGCTCAGCCCGACCGCTTCCGCCAGGCCCAGCCACTGTTCCAGGCCGCCCTCGCCCGCGTTCGCACCGTCGTGGAAGACGATCCGGTCCACCCAGGCGCGGCGGACGTCCGGCAGCGGGCACGCCGCGATGACCGCGGCGTTCTTCTGCGCCAAGCACTTCTGGTAGTACCAGCGGTTGGCGACCCACCGGCGCAGGTCCGCCGGCGTGCACCCGCCTTCGTGCAGACGGAGGTGGAACGGGTGGTGCGCCCAGTAGCGCTTCTCGAGGCGGAGCAGGGCGTCGGTCAGCTCCGCCCGGCTCAGCGGGCCCGCCACGGCTCGCTCTCGCCGGCGTACGCGGTGACCTCCGGGCGGGTCTCGTAGCACTCGACCACCGGATCCGACCACTGCGGCAGAACCCGGCCTTCGCTTTGCGCCACATCGGTTTCCAGAACAACGGACATACCGGCACTCCTCGTCGAGTCACGGAATCACTGGTCCACACAGCGGTCCATTCGGTCCGCCTAGTGTTCCGCGAACAGTACCCCGGCGCCCGCGCGGCGAACAAGAGGCGAATCCTCTTGTTCCGCACTCGCAGCGGTTCTAGACTCGACCGTCGAGCGGTCCGATAGTACCACTAGATGGACCCCCTTGCTCGCCTTGATCATCTCGTCGCAGCGCGCTTTTCTCAACGAAGAGAGGGACCGACCGATGGATCGACGCAAATTCCTGACCGGCGCGACGGGGGCCGCCGTGGCGGGGACCGTGCTCGCC
Source organism: Amycolatopsis sp. NPDC098790 (assembly GCF_044759945.1). Taxonomy (NCBI): domain Bacteria; kingdom Bacillati; phylum Actinomycetota; class Actinomycetes; order Pseudonocardiales; family Pseudonocardiaceae; genus Amycolatopsis; species Amycolatopsis sp. NPDC098790. Next base: position 448,373 of record NZ_JBIWAI010000006.1, on the reverse strand, counting down.
GCCACGCCCGCCGTCGCGGCGCCGGCCACGGTGGACACCCCGCGCCAGCCGGACGCGTTCGGCAGGCCGGGGCGGGACTTCACCAAGGTGGGCGGCGACCTGGGCAACCAGAACCACACGCCGCTGCGGCAGATCACTCGCCAGAACGTCGACCGCCTCGGCGGTGCGTGGCACGTCAACCTCGAAGGCGGGGACGCCTCGCGCGCGCAGCAGAGCACGATCGTCGCCCAGAACGGCGTCCTCTACGTCCAGACCACGCAGCAGAACGTCTTCGCCGTCGACGGCCGGACGGGCGCCGTGCGCTGGAAGACCAACCTGGGCACCGAAACCACCAACATGCGCGGGGTGGCCCTCGGCCAGGGCAAGGTGTTCTCGACCTCCGGCGCGAACATCCTCTACGCGCTGGACCAGAAGACCGGCGCCGTCGCCTGGAAGACCCAGCTGCTGACCGAGGACGCCTCGCAGGGCACGCCCGAACCGTGCGACCCGGCGAACGGCCAGTGCGGTGGCAGCATCGGCAGTCTCGCCGGCGCGGTCGTCTACTCCGACGGGCTCGTCTACGTGGGCATGCAGGGCAGCACGGCCGGCGCCCGCGGCCGGGCCTACGCCCTCGACGCCGCCACCGGCAAGATCGCCTGGACCTTCTGGGCCGTCCCCGGTCCCGGCGAGTTCGGCCACGACACCTGGGAAGGCGAGTCCTGGAAAACCGGCGGCGCCGTGCCGTGGATCCACCCGGCGGTCGACCCCGAGCTGGGCCTCGTCTACTGGACCTTCGGCAACCCCTACCCGCGCACCAACGGCTCCACGCGCGGCGGCGACAACCTCTTCGCCAACACGATCGTCGCGATCGACGCGAAGACCGGCAAGCGGCGCTGGCACTTCCAGTCCGTGCACCACGACATCTGGGACTACGACAACGTGATGGCGCCGGTCCTGATCGACCTGCGCATCGACGGCAGGCTGCGCAAGGTCGTCGTCTACGGCAGCAAAGTCGGCATGTACTACATCCTCGACCGCACCAACGGGAAACCGATCCAGGGCGTGACCGAGCAACCGGTTCCGCAGGACCCGCGGCACAAGACGTCGCCGACGCAACCCATCCCGGCCGGCGACCCGTTCGTCCCGCAGGAGCCGAGACTCGACAACTCGACGCGTCCGGTGCCCTTCTACCCCACCGGCGGCCTGTTCGCGACGCACTGGGACCGCGCGACAATCATCTTCCCCGGCGCGGGCGGCGGCGCGGACTGGTCCCACGTCTCGTTCAACCCCAACACGGGCTGGGTGTACGTCGGCTACGGCCTCATCAATTCGTCCTATTCGAACACCACGGGTGGCCGCGTCAACACCGCCCGCCCGTACGGCGAATACTTCGCGGGCGGGCTCGCCGCGGTCGACCCGCGCACGAACAAACTGGTGTGGAGCAAGGACAGCGAGTGGTCCCTGGCCCACGGCAACGGCATCCTGACCACCGACGGCGGCGTGATGTTCCAGGGCGGCCCGGACGGCAACCTCCTGGCGATGAACGACGTCGACGGCCGCGAGCTGTGGCGCTTCCAGTGCGGCGCCGGCGTCCACACGAGCCCGATCAGCTACGAGATCGACGGCGACCAGTACCTGGCGGTCTTCGCAGGCGGCAACGGCCTCCCCTACCCCGACATCCCCAAGGGCGACCACCTGTGGGCGTTCAAGCTCGGCGGCAAGGTGGCCCCGGCGCCCGCACCGACACCCCCGTCGAAGCGCAACCAGATCCGCACGGCGGCGGTCACCGCCTCCGTCGCGAAGAACACGGTCACTTTGGGCCGGGTGTGGGACGCCGCCGCGGGAGCACCCGGCGCGGTCGAGAACACGGTGGCCCAGACGGCGATGTCACCGCAGAACCTGACGGTCCCCGTGGGCACGGAGATCACGTTCGTGAACCCACAGGGCAACGCGTTCGCCCACGGCGCGGTCTCGTTCTTCGAGTACGAGTTCGACAGCGGGACTCTGATGCCGGGGCAGTCGTTCAAGCACACGTTCACGAAGAGGGGCGAGTTCTTCTACAACGACCCGATCTTCCCGCAGAACACCGGCAAGATCGTGGTCACCTGAACCTGCCGGAGCGGCGCGACGCGGGACCGCTCCCCGCGTCGCGCGGTCACCCGAGGCTGACGAGCTCACCCGAAACCGGGACCAGCAGGTCCCCGTTCGCGGCGATGGCGAGCGGGCCGGTGATCGGACGGCCGGCCGTCCACGTGCCGCGCGGGCCGTCCTCGTCGAGGAACAGCACGCAGCAGTCTTCGGTCAGGTCGAAGCCGGGCCAGCCGTGGTACTTCGTCCAGCGGTCCCACGTCGGGCTGCACGCGACGGCGACCGGTCCCTCGGGGCCGGCGGCGATGCCGCGCACGTCGGCCGGCACGCGGTGGTGCTGGACCACGGCTCCGGTGTGACCGTCCACTATGGACACCGTCGGGCGCCACTCCCCCACGTCGTCCCGCTCCGGCCAGCCGGGCAGCACGAGCCGGCCGGTGGGCAGGGGCACCACCAGGTCGCCGGGTGGCAGGTGCGCGGGCACCGGACGGAGTCCGCCGCCCGGGTCGAGCACGACGTAGCCGGTGTGCTCCTCACCGTGCACGGGTACCAGGACGCCGCCGTCCGGCAGGCCGGCGAGGGTCCCGGCGATGTCCCCCTCGGGTTCGGCCCGCCACAGCGCGGCGCCGTCCCGGTCGAACGCCCGGACCGCGGCGCGCTCGGCGACGAACAAGGTGTCGTGCCAGACGAACGGCCACGCCGGCGCGGGAACTTCGGCCTCCCACCGCGGCTCGCCGGTCAGCGTGACCGCGCGGAGCACGGGCCCGGCCGCCAGGAACACGAGCGACCCGTCCGCCAGCGGCATCGGCGCGGACCTCGGCGTCATCCGGACCGCCCCGGTGACGGCGCCGGTCCGCTGGTCACGCACTTCGTACCCGTCGGCGCCGGCCGTGACGAGCAGACCGCCGCCGAGCGGCACGCCGACCCCGTCGGCGGTCCAGCGGACCTCGGGGCCGTCCAGGGCGACCACGCCGGTCTCCGTCGTCACGAAACACATCCCGTCCGCCGCCGCCGAAACCCCGACGACGTGCCGGCCCGGCAACGGGACGCGCCACCGCACCTGCCCGGTGCCCGACAACGAGAACGGCGACGTCGTCATCAGAGCCCGAACGCTTCGACGGCGAGGTCGATGTGCTGCTGCTGCACCGGATCGATGGGCGGGACCACGCGGCGCACGGTTCGGGCCCGCAAGTCGGTCAGCACCCGCATCAGCCACCCGAGCGACGCCCTGGCCTGGAAGAACGCGTCCGCCTGCGGGGTCGTGCTGGTGCCGCCCGCGCCCGTGTACGCGCTGCGGAACACGGCTTGCAGGGTGGCCACCTCGGCACGGTTCAGCCTCAGGGTGACGCTGTAGTGCGCCAGCTGCTGCGCGAAGACGCCGACGTCGCGGGACGGCGCGCCGATCGGGTTGCCGCGGGCGTCGATGGACAGGTGCAGGGTCGTGACGTCGATGATGGTGACGCCGTCCCCTGCGTGGAAGAAGTAGTTGCCGGGATGCGCGTCGCCGTGCACCAGCGCCGAACCGCCGGGGTGCGCGCGGAACCCGGCGACCAGCGCGTCGATCCGCGACTGCAGCGCGCCGAGGTCGATCCCGGCGTGGATCAGCTGGTCGCGGAAGCCGGGCAGCTTGCCGCGGCGGTCGAGCACGTCGTCGATGTGCCGCCGCAGGAACGCGTCGGCGACCGCGCCGCCCGACCCCTTCGGCGAAGTGTGCAGCCGGGCGAGCGTGCGCCCGATCCCCGCGACGGCCGTGCTCAGCTCCGCGAACAACTTCGTGCGCTCCGGACCGCGCGGCGTATCGCCGGTCTCCTTCATCATCCCTTCGACGTCCTGGCCCCGCGCCGCGCTCGTCACCACCAGGCCCGCCGTGGTCGGCCGCCGCGACGCCCGCGCGACGCCCAGCGCGGCGACCGCGCGGCCGTCGACGATCCGCACCCGGCCCAGCCGCGCGAGCGCCGACAGCTCCATCGCGAACTGCTCGCGGCTGGGGAAGATTTTCAGCACGCCGAGCAGTGTGCCGCCCGCGTCGAGGATCCGCTGCACCGGCGCGCCCGAGTACCCGCCGCCGACGGGAACCAGCTGCACGTCGCCGGCGGCCCGGACGGCGGTGCGGGCGAACCGCCGCAACGAGCTGGGCGCGGTCGGCACCACCGGCAGCGACGCCATCAGCCGTTCCAGCGCGTCCGGGTCGACGTCCCCGGTCGGCGTCCGCGTCCCCGCCGCCCGCTTGTTCGCCTGGCTGGTGGTGAACCGCAGCCGCGCCCGGGCGGTCGCGGTCCGCGCGCCCGGCTCGTCGAGCTCGTGCTGCTGCCCCTCCTTGAGGGCGGTGCCGTCGGCCAGCAGCTCCCGCCAGTACCGCGGCACCGGGTCGTTCAGGATCTTCGTGGGGTCGTCGCCCCACTCCATGCCGTGGAACTTCAGGGCGATCGTGCGACCGGTCGAGCGCATGATCCGGCGCACCGTGGGCAGCTCGGTTTCGACGAGCACCGACGAGGACAGGAACTGCCGCGCGAAGATATGGATCTCCTTGCGCAGGCTGCCCGCGTACCGCCGGGAGAACGTCACCCACAGCGGGCGGACGAGGGCCCAGTTGTCCAGCAGGACCAAGCCCTCGGTGACGTTGTAGAACTCCTGCGTCTCGAGCGTGACGAACCCGAGGCCGGCCGCGTAGTCGCTGAGGTCGACGCCCTTCGACCAGAGCGCGCCCTGGCCCGGGGCGATCCGCATGCCGCGCATCAGCGTGTCCGCGACGTCCTCGAAGTGGTCCGGCCGGTGGTCGCGCAGGCCCGCGATGACCAGGTACCAGAGGTGGGCGGCCGTCGCGGACGAGAGGTGGATCTTCGCCGCGCCCGCCATCCACTTGGGACGCTCCGGGTGGTCGTAGGGCACCCGGAGATCGACGTCGGTCAGGTGGACGAAGCTGTAGACGACCCGGCCGCGCGCGGTGACCTTCCTGCTGAGCTTGCCTTCGACGACCCACTTCTCGGCGTACTTGCGCGCCTGCGTCTCGCCGAGCCGGACGACCTTCTTGAGGCCGGGCACGGTGGCGCCCATCCGGCCCGGCATGTCGTCGATGGCGAAGTCGAGGCTGTTCGCGGGGCTCGACCCCTTGTAGGCGCGTCGCGCTTCGGACAGGTAGCGGTCGTTCGCCAGGTGCTCGAACTTCGCGCGCGGGTTGATCGCGCCGTCGAAGACGAACAGCACCGCTTCGCCCGCGCCCGGCCGGGTGGCCGCGGTCAGCGTGGTGAGCCGGTAGCGGGACTTGATCGCGGGCAGCCCGCGTCGCACGGCGTCCGGGTCGCCGGACACGCGGTCGGCCAGCCGGCCCGCCTCGTGCAGCGCGGCCATGAGCTTCCGGCGCAGCGCCGGGTCGTCCGGCCGCACCCGGCGGGGTGGCTTGCGGCGATCGGCAGGACGACGGCGGCGCGGCCGGGCCGGCACCCGGGCGTCCGGCCGACGGCGGACGGGACGCCGTGGCTTCGGCAGCTTCGGCTTGAGCTTGGCCCAGAGCTTCTTCACCAGCGCGGCGATCTTGTCGATGACCCAGTCGATCGCGCGGTTCACCGGCCGGGACAGCTTCTGGAAGATCTGGCGGACCTTGCCCGCGATGCCGCCGATGCCGAGCAGCGCGGCGAGCGCGCCGATCAGGACCGGGACGGCGCGGGCGAGGGCGCGTTCGACGAGCGCGGGCACGCCGCCGGTGCCGCCGCGGGCGATCGCGAGGACCGCGTCGAGCACGGCGTTGACGAAGTCGATGATCTGCCGGGCGTTCAGCACGACGAACCGGATGATGTCGATGATCATCTTGCAGGCGCGGATGAACGCCGACGCCGGGTTGAACAGCGACAGGATCCAGGTGATGCCCGCGATGATGATCGTCGGCAGCAGGTAGGACACGAGGTCGTCGATCAGGGTCTTCTTCAGGTCGCCGACGCGGGACTTGACGTCGTCGACCATGCCGAGGATGCCCCGCCGTTTGACCTGTACGAGCACCGGCACGGAGACCTCGGCGGCGGCGACGGCCTTCTCCGGCGCCTTGCGGACCAGCCGGGACCGGATGTTCGGCCACGAGATGCCGAGCAGCGTCGCGATCAGCACCAGGATGCCGGCGATGTCGAACGTCGCCGGCAGCTGGAGACCGGCCGTGGCGGCGGTGCCCAGCAGCCACGCCAGCACGCCCTGTTGCAGGTGCTTGCCCGCGTTGCGGATGAACAGCTTCAGGCCGCCGCCGACGCCGGTGACCAGGTTGCCGAGGAACCCGATCGGGTCCTTCAGGATCGCGCCGATCGCGCTGACCGCCTTGGCCAGCACGCCCATCAGCATCCGGCCGAGCTCGACGATCGCCTTGATCGCGCCGCCGATCGCGTCCGCGGCCTTCGCGACCAGTCCCTTGTTCTTCTCCTTCTCCGCGGCGATCTCGGCGTCGACGGCCTTGACCGCGTCGGTGTACTTCGTGGCGAGCGTGTCGACGAGCTGGGTCCCCTTGTCGTCGACGGTTTCCTTGAGCTGGTCGAACTGGCCGTCGAAGTCGGCGGCGGCCTCCCTGCCGATCGCCTTGAGGTCGGCGGGGAGCTTCTCGACGGCGGTCTGGAGCTCCCCGCGGCCGGTCGCGATCCGGTCCTTGGCGCGGCGCAGCTCGCGTTCCACCAGGTCGGCGATGTCGGAGATGAGCAGACCCATCGCCGTCAGGTAGTGGTCCTTCGCGCTCTCGTAGATGCGGTCGGCTTCCTCCGGCAGGCCCGCGAACAGGTCTCGGCCCCACTTGATCCAGCCGTCCCAGCCGCCGTACCGCTCGTCCTTGTAGCGGCGCATCCCGTCTTCGTGCTCCTGCGTGAACCGGTCCCGGGCGCGCTTCTCCTTCGTGGTGAACTCGTCGTCGACCTTCTTGTCCAGGTCCGTGAGGATCTGCTCGACGTCACCCTTCGTCCGGTCGAAGACCTTCTGCAGGAGGTCGGTGACCTCCTTCCGCTTGTCCTCGTCGGTCTTCTTGGTGCCGGCCTTCCCGGTGCCGACCCGCTTGCCGGTGGCCACCCGGGTCGCGTGGATGCCCGCCATGGCGGCGGAACCGCGGGCCGCCGCGCCGGCCTTCACCTCGCCGACCTCGCGGTGTTCGTCGGCTCGCAGCTTCTTCGGCGCCGTCTCCGCATGGGCGTCCATGGCCTTCTTGTCCTGGACCGCCTTGTCGAAGCCCGGCTCGCGCGAGTTCCGGAACTTCAGCTGCTGTTCGGTGACGTTCGCGTCGGCCAGCTGCTTGCCGACCCGCTCGGGACCGGCGGACAGGTCGGTCGCGGACGGCGGCAGGGTGTCGGGAGCGGCCTGGGCCGGGTCCGGCGTGCCGGGTTTGGCGGGCACCTTGTCCGGCGCCATCGGGACGACCTGCTTGACGTCCGGCGCGGGTTCCGGCGGGGCGGCGGTGGTGTCGGCGATCTCCTTGGCCGAAGCGTCCTTGCCTTCGCCGACCTTGCCGTGCACCTCGTTCTTGATCTCGCCGGCTTTGCCGGACTCGCCGAACTTGTCGGCCTCGTCGAGGTTCTTGGGCGCCTTGTCTGCGACCGCCTTCTTCACGGCTTCGACGAACGCCTTCTTGTCGAACTCCTTGGGCTGCGCGGCGTCCATGTCCTCGGCGTGCGCCGCCTTGCCGCGGGCCTCCTGGTCGTCGGCCGGTGCGGCGGCGGCCGCCTGCGCCGAGTCCGCTTCCGCCGCCGCCGGTGGGTGGCTCGCGCCGACGGTCTTCTTCTTGGCGGCGACGTCCTTCTTCAGCGCCTGGAACTTCGGGTCCGCGCCGGGGGTGCGGGGGCCGGCCGCCTTCTCCTTCGGCGGCTGCTTCTCCGGACGCTCCACTGTGGACTTTTCCGGCTCCGGCTTCCGGTCCGCGGCGGCGGGATTCGCCTTCCGCGCGACCGGGGCAGGCGGCTTCACGGCGGGGGGCGCCTGGCTCGCGACGGCCTGGTTCCCGACCAGCTGCTGCCCGAGCGGCCTGGCCCACGAGCCCGGTTTCGGCTCGCTAACCCGCGGCCGCCCGCCCAGCACCGCCGACACGGCCGCGTTGCCCACCACCGACTGCGCCCGGACGACGCCCGCGGGCCCGGGGTCCCGTGCGCCGCGGGTCTCCGGCCGGCGCGGTGACGCGACGGACGTCGCGGTCGTCGTCACGGCGGTCGACACGGCGGGCGGCCGCGGACCGCGGGCCTTCACGGGGACGGGCATCGGGTCCGAGGATGGCAGAGGGCGCGCGGCGCGGACGTCACCGCGGCGTCACCACGGCGTTCACCCCGTCAGGGTGGCCAGGACGGACTCGATCTCCGCCCGCGCGGGCCCTTCGGCCGTGCCGAGCAGCTCCCGCAGCGGCTCGATCGCCCGGCGCACCCCGAGCGTGCCGGCGGCCCGGACCGCGCGGCGGTCGGCGTGCAGGCGCAGCAGCACGAGGTTCTCGGCGAGGGTGCGGTCACGGCCGGTCAGCGTCTCCAGCCCGTGCGTTCCGAGGTCCGGCTCGGCACCGTCCAGTTCGTCGACGAGCCGGTGCACGGATTCGTTGTCGCAGCGCCAAGTCAGGTCCTCGATCGGCTCCCCCGCCTCCCGCCGGGCGACGATCGCACGCAGCTCGGCGAGCGCTTCGGTCTGCACGGTCGTCAGCGGGGACAGCAGCCGTCCGGTGACGCTCTTGAGCACGTCACCCCAGAGCACTTCGTCGTCCCCCAGCCCGACGAGGGTGAGCAGCACGTCCGCCGCCTCGGACCGCGCGGTGGGATCCGGATCGGCCGACAGCACCTCGTACAGGACTTCCCGGTCCGGGTCGGGGAACTCGGCCAGCAGCCGGACGGCGGCCCCGCGGTCGTAGCCGCTGCCCGCGTGCGCGCGCAGCAACCGGACGAGGGCGGCCTCGCCGGAGAGGTCGCCGAGCTCGAGCAGGGCCCGCGCGGCGGCCACCCGCGTCGCCGCCGGCGCGGCTTCCGAGGTCGCTTCGACGAGGGCCGGAACGGCGCGGAGGCAGCCGGCGTCGGCGAGCGCCGCGGCAGCGCGGCCGTCGCCGGTGGCGAGCTTCGCGACCAGGATGTCCTCGGCCTCGAGCCGCTCTTCGCCGACGAGGTCGAAGAGCGCGCCGACGTCCGGGATCTCGTCGAGGGAGTCCCGCGTGACGGGTGCGGTGACCCCGGCCAGGAACCGCTCGAACGCGGCCGAACGCGCCATCCCCCACACGGTAGTCACCCGGCGCGGCGATCGCCGGGCGGAACCGATCTCCTCGGACGACGTCGTCTGCGCGGTGCTCGCTAGGGAGCGGCCAGAGCGGCTTCGGCGCTGCACGGAAGCTCCATCCGCTGGTCCCGCGCGCTGAGCGACCACACCCGCACCACGCCACCGACCCGGCGGCCCATCATGCAGTCCGTGTCCTCGACACCCGTCCGGGCGAACAGGGCCACGCCGACGTCGGATCCCCGGACCTGGACGACGACCTCCGGCGCGATCCCGGCCAGGTGGGTCTCCGGATCCACCGGGGGCGCGGGCATCCCGGCGCTCAGCGCCGCGCGAACCTCCGGCAGGCCGGCCGTGGCCGGCAGGTGCCCCAGGACGGCTTCGAGCGCCGGGCCGAACGCGGGCGGGATGTCCCGCCTCGGCAGCGGCGGCGGGGTGATCGCGGCGGCGTTCGCCGGGCAGGTGACCCGCGACGGTCCCGACGACGTCCCGTAGTAGTCGAACTCGACGCGGTAGCAGGCGTCGAAGGTGTCCGGGCCGAAGTTCCAGTCCTCGGCGGGTGTCTCGTGGTGGATCCGCCAGACCAGGCGGGCCATCGGATCCCGGGGATCGTCGTGGGGCAGGTCCGTGGCCTCGAGGACGCCGAAGCTCTCGCTGCGCCCCAGCGGCGTGGCCAGCGCGGCGCGGGCGAACCCGGCCGCGTCGGCCTGGCGCGGGTAGCCGATCGCGTCGGCGAGCGTGTCCGACTGCCGGTCCGTCTCGGCGTCGCCCGCAACCGAGGGAACAAGCCAGAAGGACGCGACCAGGCCCGCGCAACCGAGCAGCACGATACTGCGTGAAACCTTCACGGTGCCGAGGTTATCGGCGGCGGATCGCCCGCGCCTGAGTAGTTTCCCCCGCTTTCGGAATCATTCGAGGCAGTGGCTGGTCCCGGCTCGCTGGCTTCGCGGAGCGTGAGAACCTGCGGTGCCGGCGGCTTCGTCCCGTTCAAGGCAACGGAGTTCGGGTAGAGCCCGTCACCGGTCAAGTCTCGCGAGTATGACGAAGACCGCTGTGTGTAGCCGGCCGCGGCGGAGGTGGCTGAGGTGATGCCAACCTTGGTTTCGAGGCGGAGTTGCAATCGATGCCAACACTGGGGCTACCCGTACCCGTCGCGCAAGCACTCGCACGGCCGCTGCGTTCGACTCTGCCCGCAGTACAACCCCCTCACGGGCATCACGGTCACTGGTTGCACGCGAGGTCCGAGCCCGACAAGGAGGACGCAGCGACGCACTCACATGCCGATGAGCGGAGGTTGTCGCTGCTCCGTGACGGTTGAGGCCCCCAGCGAGCCGGCCCTCAGCCGGCTTCAGCCGCGATATCGGTGGCCGGCGAACGCACAAACTCGGCAACCTGCTCGAGCGCAGCGGCAGCCTCCGGCAGAAACGACCAGAACAGATGAAACACGTGCGTGCCCACCGGGTAGAGGTCGAACCGGACGTCCACGCCGTGCTCGGCGGCGTAGTCGACGAAACGGCGGGTCTCGTGCAGCACCGTGTCGCTTGTGCCGGACTGCACCAGCAGCGGCGGCAGGCCGGACAGGTCGGCCTCGAAGACGTTCAGCAACGGATCGGTATGCGGGTGTTCACCGACGTACAGCGAAAGCCACCGCGCTACCGGTGTCCCGTCCGGCGGGTCCACGACGTTGACCGACGGGCACAGCAGCACCGCCCGCCCCGGCTGCGGCAGCCCTTCGCGGGCGAGTTTCACCATGAGCGACACGGCCAGCCCGCCGCCGGCCGAGTCACCGCTGATGACCAGTTCGCTCGGGTCGGCGCCCTGATCGAGCAGCCACCGGTAGGCAACGAAGGCGTCGTCCAGCGCGGCCGGGAACGGGTGCTCCGGCGCGAGCCGGTAGTCCGGCAGCACCACGGTGGCGCCGGTCGCCGCGGCCAGCGCGCCGGCCAGCGGCCGGTATCCGAACGCGGAGCCGGAGATGAATCCACCGCCGTGCAGGTGCAGCAGACGTGGCGGGCCGGCCGCGCCCGCCGACACCACCAGCGCGGACACACCGCCGGCCTGCACCGGCCGGACCCGCGTACCCTCCGGCACCGGGAACTGGGCGTTGAGGGCCTCGTAGGCCTCCCGCATCTGAGGTAAGCCGGGTTTGCCGTCCTCGGCGACCCCGTCCCACAGCTGCGCAACCCGGGCTGCCACCTCGCCGCCGGCCGAGCGGGTCAGGGCGACCGCATCGTCGAGATCGGCCAGGAGCGGCACAGCGGTACCCAGCAGCGCCTCGCCGGCCAGCGTCAGCTCGACGCGGTGGGTCGAGCGCAGCAGAAGCGGACAGCCGATCAGCCGCTCCAGCGCCTGGATCTGCCGGCTGAGCGCCGGTTGCGACACGTAAAGGCGGGCCGCCGCCCGGCCGAAGTTGAGCTCGGTGGCGACGGCGACGAACGCACGCAGGTGCTTGAGCTCGATGGCGTCAGTGGCGGGTAGCGGCCTCAAACCAGGCATGCCGCCGAGTATCTGCCTTCGGCGGTGTCCGTGTCATACCGGCCACGCAAGACGGTGATGCAAGATCGGCCTTTCCCGGACTCGCGGCCGGCGTGGCAGGCTTGGTCGTGGCTGAAGGAACTGGTCAAGGACGCGCGGAGCTGCACCTGCGTGGTGGTGTGGCCCGGGTGCACTGGCCCGCTCGGCTCATCCCCCCGCCGCCGCTGCTGGTGTGGTTCACCGACGGCGGTTCGCCGGCCGCGACCGGGGTCATCGTGGTCTCGGCCGGGCCGCGGGACTTCCCGGCCGCGCGGGAGCTTCTGGAGTGGTCGGCCGCCCACGCCGCCGAGCTGGGCGCGGATCCGGCCCGGCTGCTCCTCGGAGGGGACGGCATCGGAGCCGCCCTCGCCGCAAAGGCCGCCCGCTATGCCCGAAAGCACGGGTGGCCGCCCGTGCTCGAGGTCGGGCGGCACCCACCGGCACTCGAAACCTTGGAAACAAAGGACAATCACATGCGCAAACTGGTGTCGAACTTGTTCGTCTCGCTCGACGGCGTCGTCGAAGCGCCCGACAAGTGGTCCCTCCCCTACTGGAGTGACGAGATCGCCGCGTCCGTCGACGCCGGCATGGCCGCCGCCGACACCATGCTCCTCGGCCGCGTCACCTACGAGGGCTTCGCGGCCGCCTGGCCCGAGCGCACCGTCGCAGACGACGAAGGCGCCGACTTCATGAACAGCGTCCGCAAGTACGTCCTCTCGACGACGCTGTCCGAGGTCACGTGGAGCAACTCGACGCTGCTGCCCGACGACCCCGCAGCGGCCATCCGCGAGCTGAAGGCGGAATCCGGCGGCGACATCATGACCAGCGGCAGCGGGACGACCGTCCGGTGGTTGCTGTCCGAAGGCCTCGTCGACGAGCTGAAGCTGTTGCTGTACCCGGTCGTGGTCGGCACCGGCAAGCGCTTGTTCCCCGCCGACGGCCCGAACTTCCCGCTCGTTCTGAAGACCACCACGGCCTTCGGCAATGGCGTCGTCCAGCTGACCTACGGCCAGATCTGAACAGGTTGAACGTCCGCTCATGCCGCCGAGCGTACGAGCTGTCCGTGCGGGCAACGAACTGTGCCCTCACGTACAGCGCGATGGGCACCTCCGGCACCACCGGCGAGCTCCTAGCCTCGAGGCATGCCGGGAACTCAGTGGCAAAGCCAACACGTTCGGGAAGCTGAGCCGGATCATCGACCCCGGGCCGCTCATAGCAGCGGCCCGCTGGCTCTTCTCGGCCTGCAGCGCGCAGCGGGGAACACTGCGGTCACACAGCTGTTACGCAGTAACACCAGACCAGTGGCCCAGCGTTGTGGTCCGGTGCCCTGCGACTGCACACCGGAGGAGCAAGCCGAAAACGCGGAAACCGCCGTTCAGCGCACGATGGGCGACGGTCATGATTTGTGCGCGCCACGCTTCGCCGGAGACCTCGATCTGGAGGCGTGCTATGACGACGAAGCCCGCCTGACCATGAACGGGATCGGCCAACCAGGAAAGACACAGGTCGAACGAGGCCCCTCGGTGCGAAAGGTGCAGGACGCCCTTGTCGATCTCGGACTCTTGGCGTCAGGAGCGGCCATCGGAAGGTACAACCAGGCAACCTGGAACGCCGTAAAGGCCTTAAAGCGCAGAGAGCACCTGGGATTCGAGAACCTGGGTGATATCGGGCCCGGCACGATGGAGTTCCTGAACACGCACTTCACGCCGCCCTGCCCGCGAACCACGCCCAGCCCGCCGTGTCCTCCGTGCGGAGGTGGCGGTGGTGGCGGAGTGACTCCACCACCACCTTCCCCGACGTGCACAGTTCCCGCCAGTCCGGACATGTCGGGATCAACGTTCAACCCCACCACGAGCGGGCAAGCCGCCGTGGCGGCGCGTCACCCCATCGACGCGTTCACCGCCAATTCGCTGGCCGACGACGCCTTGGCAGCCGCTCGGTCCAGCGGTCTCGCCGGGCTCCACCTCGGGCCGGCGGATGCGTTCCGGCATGCCCTGTGGAACTGCCAGATGGCCAAACGCCTCGGCGCCGCTCGCGCCGAACAATTCGCTACCGCCCACGAGAATGACGGCCCGAGTACGATTGCCTTCGACAACCAGATGGACCTGCACAACAACGCCACCGGGCGATCCCTCGCAGGGGCGCCGGACTGCGCGGCAGCGGTCCGGGCAGCGCTCGCAGCAGGCCAATTGCGCACCATCCGAGGCCCAGCCACCACGCCACGGGCGGTGCCTCCAGTAACTGCCCCATGTCTGGGTGCATCGGACCAACCTTGGCCGTGACAGGACCGTTGGCGACGACGGCAGGAAATCCGAATTCGCCGGGCCGATAACGCGTGTCGCGAGAAAACTGCCATTGTCGGCGCAGACGGCGCCGCACTCTCATGCCGCGATAAGGTCGTCCTTCGAGGTGTGAGCCACAACGGATTGTGCCAGGCGGTGACCCGCGTCGGGACGCAGCACTTCTGCGGGGGCGTCGGATGCCCGCAACTCGGTATGGCCGGGTCGGGCATGAACCAGAGCTTCGAAGTCGGGTGTATGGGATAACCCGCCGGAGTGACGAAGAGGTGGGTTCTGGGTGGGGAACGCCTGCATCCGACGCTCGCGCTGGCTTTCGGGGTCGGCTGGACGCTGGTCGCTGCCGGATGGATCTTACTGGCGTTCGACGGCGACCAAGCCGCCTGGAAGCACTGGATCCAGCTCTCGACGGGCGCGTTACTCGCACCTGTCGCGGCCTACTATTGGGCGCTCTACACGCACCTTCGCCGAGACAACCGACGCTCGTGAGATAGACCCGATCACGACGTGACCCGGGATGACGATGTGAAGGTCACCTGTCCGCACCGCAGTCCGAGTACGCACCCGGCTTGCGGCTGCGCCCATGGCGGCCGGACGACCGGCCGGCGCTGGTCGCGGCGCACCATGATCCGCTACTGCGTCGGCGGCTGGCCACGCCCCCCACACCACTCGGCCACACGCTGATGCAGGTGGCGAGCTCGCGTAGGCGAGGTCGGCTACTGGACAACAGCGGAGGCCCGGGACAAGGCATCGCCACCCGTGCGCTTGGAGTCACATCGAAATGGGCCTTGCACGCGCAGGACCTTGCCTGCCGGGTGGCAGGAAGTGCGGCTACGTCCTGCACGACTTGCTCCCGCCCCGCATGGCCGGCGTTCCCAACCAACGGGCACCGGCACGCACACTGTAGAGACGCGACCGAGGCAGTGCCCCAATCCGTGCAAGCTCATGCTCATGACCGAACATCGCGTTTTGCAGCAGTGGTCAAAGCTGTTGCCGCCCATCGCGGTGTCGGCTCGGTATCTCAGGAGGTCAGGCGTTGACGTACGCCAGCACCGCCAGCACCCGCCGGTGTCCACTGTCGCTCACCGGCAAGCCAAGCTTGCGGAAGATGTTGCCGATGTGCTTGGTCACCGCGCGTTCGGTCACCACCAGCTCGCCGGCGATCGTCAAGTTGTCCAAGCCCTGGGCCATGAGGTGCAGCACCTCCTGCTCGCGCGCCGTCAGGGTTTGGAGCGGGTCGCGCTTGTTCATCAGCTGGGACACCACCTCCGGGTCGAGCGCCGTGCCTCCGGCCGCGACTCGGTCCAGGGCGTCCAGGAACTCCTCGACCCGGCCGACGCGGTCCTTCAGCAGGTATCCGGTGGCCGCCGCGCCCGTCTCCAGGAGTTCCTTCGCGTACGCCTGCTCTACGTATTGGGACAGCACCAGCACCGGCAACCCCGGCAGGTGCTCGCGGGCCTCGATCGCCGCGCGCAGGCCCTCGTCGCGGAAGCTCGGCGGGAGGCGGACGTCGATCACCGCGATGTCCGGCCGGTGCCGCAGCAGCGTCGGCACGATCTCCGGGCCGCTGGTCGCGATTCCGGCGATCTCGTGCCCCGCGCTCTTCACCAGCAGCGAAATCCCCTCGCGCAGGAGGGCGTTGTCCTCGGCGAGCACTATTCGCATGGCAGCAGCACCTCGATCGTCGTTCCTGCGTTCACCGGGCTGTCGATCCGGGCGGTGCCGTCGAGCGCCGCCACCCGGCGGCGGATGCCGGACAGCCCGCTGCCGCGCTCGGCGTCGGCGCCGCCCTGGCCGTCGTCGCGGACCGTGACGCGCAGGCTGTGTCCGTCGCCTTCGACGACGACCTCGGCGTGCCCGGCCGCGCTGTGCTTGGTGACGTTGGTCAGCGACTCCGCCACGACGAAGTACGCCGCCGCCTCGATCGCCGCGGGCGGGCGCGGCAGGTCGTCGGGAACCCGTACGGTCACCGGGATGCGCTGGCCGCCCGCCAGCGCGTGCACCGCGCCGGCGAGCCCGCGGTCGGCGAGGATCGGCGGGTAGATGCCGCGGATGATGCCGCGCAGGGCGCCCAGGGAGTCCTCGATGCCCGTCCGGGCGTCCTTCACCAGCCCGGCCACGGGGTTGTCCGGCTCGGCCGACATCGCGCGCGCGGCGAGCCCGAGCCGCACCGAGACCGCCACCAGCTGCGCCTGGACGCCGTCGTGGAGGTCACGCTCGATGCGGCGCAGCTCGGCGCCGTGCGATTCCAGCGCCTCGGCCCGGGTTTCGGTGAGCCGTTCGACCTGCTGGGCCAGCAGCTCGGTCTCGTTCGGCCCGAGCAGCGACCGCGCGAGCCCCCGCTGGCCGCGCGCGATCAGCGGCACCAGCCACACCACCAGGGCGGCGTAGAGCGCGGCCTGCAGCAGCGGCAGGGTCAGCGCCTCCGGCCACGTCTCGATGACGACGAACATCCCGGTGAAGCTCTC
The DNA here is from genome assembly GCF_044759945.1 of Amycolatopsis sp. NPDC098790. Classification (NCBI taxonomy): domain Bacteria; kingdom Bacillati; phylum Actinomycetota; class Actinomycetes; order Pseudonocardiales; family Pseudonocardiaceae; genus Amycolatopsis; species Amycolatopsis sp. NPDC098790. The sequence goes on along the minus strand of NZ_JBIWAI010000006.1, from coordinate 431,836 downwards.
CGGCGGGAACAGCCACCAGTACGCGGGGATCGTCGCGCTCGCCACGATCGCGGGCCACAGCGCGATGCCGAGCAGGCCGAGGAACGTGCCCCCGAGCCCGTGCCCGACCATCCACAGCAGAGCGTGCCAGGTCGCCGGGTCCCGCACCGCGCGCAGAGCGAACCGCTCGCGCTCGAGCCGGGCCAGCCCGCGCACCGGCTTCGCCACCGACGGCGCGAACGGCAGCAGCAGCACCAACAACGGCAGGACGAGCACGCCGGCCAGCGCGGGCAGCGCGGTCTGCAGCCCGGAAGCGAGCACCGCGGTGGCGCGGATGCTGCGGCTGAACGCTGTCCTCATCGAGGCTCCCCGGGGCGGTGGTCGTCGCGACTCTACTGAACCCCCCGAGGGGGTGTAGCTGGCTACACCCCCGGTCCGGGTGCGCGGGCCCGTGTGCCGCGCCCGTCCCGCTCATAGCGTCTTGACCACCGGAAAAACTGGGGAAGGACAACGGCGATGACAGCGATCGCGCACGGGCTCGAGTACGCGGTGCGGATGGACTCGGTGGCCAAGACCTACGGCAAGGGCGACGCCGCAGTCCACGCGCTCAGGGGCATCACGCTCGGCCTGCGGCGCGGGACCTTCACGGCGATCATGGGCCCGTCCGGGTCGGGCAAGAGCACGTTCCTGCACTGCGCCGCCGGGCTGGACCGGCCGACGTCGGGCCGCATCACGCTCGGCGACGTCGAGCTGACCGGACGCCGCGAATCCGAGCTGACCGCGTTGCGGCGTGAACGGATCGGGTTCGTCTTCCAGTCCTACAACCTCCTCGACGCGCTGACGGTCGAGCAGAACATCGTGCTCCCGCTGCGCCTGGGCAACCAGCGGTTCGACCCGGCGTTCCTCGCCGAGATCGTCCGGTCGGTCGAGCTGAACGTCCCGCTCGACCGCCGCCCCAGCAAGCTCTCCGGCGGCCAGCAGCAGCGCGTCGCGATCGCCCGGGCCCTGGTCACCCGGCCCGAGGTGATGTTCCTCGACGAGCCGACGGGCGCGCTGGACACCCGCACCGCGCGGCAGGTGCTCGGCACGCTGCGGCAGGCGGTGGACCGCTCGGGCCAGACGGCGCTGATGGTCACGCACGACCCGGTCGCGGCCTCCTACGCCGACACCGTGGTGTTCCTGGCCGACGGCCGGATCGTCGGCGAGCTGACCGGCGCGACGCCCGAGCGCATCGCCGAGCGCATGACGCACCTCGGGGAGTGGTGATGAGCGTGTTCGCCTTGGCGCGGCGGAACATCCGGGCCCGCAAGGCGACGTTCGCGGCCGCGTTCGTCGCGGTGTTCGCCGGGTCCGCACTGATCACCGCGAGCGGCGTCCTGCTCGACTCCGGTCTCCGCGCCGGGATTCCGCCGCAGCGCTACGCCCCGGCCGCGGTGGTCGTCACCGCGCCGCAGTCGGAGTCCACAGAGGACGGTGTCGGTCAGCGGTTCGCCGAGCGCGTCCCGCTGCCGGTGGCGCGGGCCGGCGAGATCGCCCGCGTGCCCGGGGTCGCCGCGGTGGTGCCCGACGTGAGCGCGACGGTCGTGCTGCGCGGCGGCGGTCCGCTCGTCGTCCACGGCTGGTCCTCGACGCGGCTCGACGCCGTCGCGCTCACCGGGGGCCGGGCGCCGGAACGTCCCGACGAAATCGTTCTCGGCGGCGCGCGCATCGGCGACGTCGTCGACGTCGCGGTGGGCGGGATCGCGTCCCCGTACCGCGTGGTCGGCACCGTCGCGGCGGGGACGGCGTTCTTGACCGACGAGCAGGCCCGCGTCGTCGCCGGCCGGCCGGACGCGGTGGACGCCGTCGCCGTCCTGGCCGAGCCGGGAGTCGACGCGGTCGGTCTCGCCGCGGGGATCGGGCAGGCCGTGCCGGGTGTCGCGACGGCCACCGGCGACGACCGGGCCGGCGCGGAGTTCCTCGACGTCGGCGCGGCGCGGTCGTTCCTGACGCTCGTCGCCGGCTCCTTCGGCGGCACGATGCTGGTGATCGTCCTGCTGGTGGTGGCCAGCACCCTCGGCCTGGCCAACCAGCAGCGCCGCCGCGAGTTCGCCCTGCTGCGGGCGATCGCGGCCGGGCCGGGCCACCTCTACCGCTTGATCGGCATCGAGACGGCGCTGGTGGCCACGGTCGCGGCGGTGCTCGGCGCGCTCCCCGGCGTCGGCCTGAGCCTGCTGCTGCACGGGGTGTTCGTCCGGGTCGGCTCGATCCCCGCGGGGTTCGGGTTCGTCATCGGCCCGCTGCCGGTGCTCGCCGCGGTCGCCGGGTCCGTGCTGGCCGCGGTGGCGGCCGGCCTGATCACCGGCCGCCGAGCGGCGCGGATCAGCCCGGTCGACGCGCTCGGCGAGGCCGCCGTGGAGCCGCCCCGGCTCGGCCGCGGCCGGATCGCCGCGGGCTGGGTGCTCGCGCTCGCCGGAACCGCCGCCGGCATCGCGTTCCCGCTGCTGATCACCGGCACCGCCGGCGCGGCCGGTGCCGCCGGATCGACGTTGCTGCTGGTCACCGCGGTGGCGTTGCTCGGACCACGGCTGCTCACCGCGACCGCGCGGGTGCTGGGCAAGCTCGGGCTGAGCCGTCCGGCGTCCGGGTTCCTCGCCGGGGCCAACACCCGGGCGCGTTCCCGCCGGCTCGGCGCGGCGGCCACCCCGCTGATCATGGGCGTGGCGCTGGCGTCGGTGCAGATCTTCACCCTGACCACGACCGCCGCCGCCGCGCAGCGGCAGACCGAGGCCGGCCTGCGCGCCGACCAGGTGCTCGTGGCCGACGGCGGCATCGCGCCCGCCGTGGCCGACGCCGTCCGCCGGACGCCGGGGGTGACGGCGGCGGTTTCCGTGGTGCACACGCAGGTCCTGGTGACGTCGCGGATGTTCGGCGACCCGATGACCGAGGCCTACGCCGCGCAGGGCGTCACCGCGGAGGGGCTCGGCCGCGTCCTGGACCTCGACGTCCGCCGGGGCGACCTGGCCGGCCTCACCGGCGACGCCGTCGCCCTCAGCGAAGGTGCCGCCGGGACGTTCGGCGTGGACCTGGGCGGGACGGTGGCGATGCGCCTCGGCGACGGCACCCCGCACACCGCCCGCGTCGTCGCGGTCTACGGCAACGGCCTCGGCTACGGCGACCTGACGCTGCCGCACGACGTCGTCGCCGGCCACACCACCAGCGGGCTCGACGACGAGATCCTCGTCGCGGGCAAGGTGGCCGCGTTTCCGGCGTTCCCGGAGGTCCACGTCGCCGACCGGCAGGCGTTCGTGACGGCCCGGAACGACGCGGCGGGCGCGCAGTCCGCGGTGACCCTGGTGCTCAACCTCGTGCTGATCGCGTTCATCGCGATCGCGGTGGTGAACATCCTGGTCCTGGCCACCGCGGCCCGGGTCCGCGAGTTCGCGCTGCTGCGGCTGGTCGGGGCGAAACCGCGCCAGGTCCGCGCCATGACGCGCGGCGAGGCGGCCGTCGTCGTCGTGGCCGCGATCGTGCTGGGGTCGCTGGCCGCGCTGCCGCCGCTGGTCGGCATCAGCCTCGGCCTGACCGGGACGGCGCTGCCCACCGTGCCGCCGCTGGTCCACGCCGGGATCCTCGCGGCCGCCGCCGTCGTCGGCTGGGGCGCGATCGCGATCCCGACCCGGTTCGCGCTGCGCCCGGCCGCCGTCGCCGCGATGCGCGTCGGCGAATGACCGTTCGTGTCCGAGAAAGGAAAGGCATCACCGTGCAAGGGAAAACCGGAGTGCGGGGCCTGATCGCCCGCTACCCGCTCGTCAGCTTCTTCACCCTCGCGTTCGCGTTGAGCTGGATCGCGTGGACGCCGTACGTCCTGGGCCGCAACGGTCTCGGCGTCGAGCCGGAGCTCTCCTTCCCGGAGATCGCGGGCACGACGCAGCTGCTGGGCGTGCTGCCGGGTGCTTACCTCGGCCCGATTCTGGCGGCGTTCCTCGTGACGGCGGCCGCGGAGGGCCGGCCGGGCCTGCGGCGCTGGGCGGGCCGGCTGCTGAAGTGGAACGTGAACTGGCGCTGGTACGTCGGCGCGATCCTCGGCGTCCCGGCGGCCCTGGTCGTGACGGGCGTGGCCCTGAGCGGCGGCGACGTCCACGTCCCGGGCGCGGCCGTGTTCGTGGCATTGGTGCCGGGCCTGGTGTTCCAGATGGTGACGACGGGCCTGGCCGAGGAGCCGGGCTGGCGCGACTTCGCGCTCCCCTACCTGCAGCCGAAGTTCGGGCCGCTGCGCGGAACGCTGCTCCTCGGCCCGCTGTGGGGCCTGTGGCACCTGCCGCTGTTCTTTTCGGAGTGGGGCCACTGGCCGGACGTGACGGTCTGGACGATCGTCGAGTTCGTCGCGACGACGACGCTGTTCAGCATCCTGATGACGTGGGTGTTCAACCGCAGCGGCCAGAGCCTCCCCATCGCGATGCTGGTCCACACGAGCGTGAACAACACGATCTCGATCGCGTGGGCGGACGTGTTCCCGAACGCGTCCGCGGACGACGTCGCTCTGGTTTTCCTGGTGGCGTCGGGCATCGCGGCGGCGGTGGTGCTGGTCGCGACGCGCGGGCGGCTGGGGTACCGGCCCGAGCTCGTGACGCCGCCGACGCCCACGACAACGCTCGCCGGCAGCTGACGACGTCGTGCGTGGGTGAAGTTCCGGCCGGGGCTTCACCCACGCCGGGTCGTTCGTCAGCCGTGGGCGGCGCGGGTCGCGTGCAACGACGCCAAGAGCCGCAGCCGGTCCGCGGCGGCGCTGCTCGGCTCGGCGGTGAACACCAGCATGACCGGCCCCGGGTTGCCGGGCAGCGGGTAGGTGTCCCAGTCCAGGACGAGGTCGCCCACCTCGGGCACCCGGAAGGTCTTGGAACCGCTCACCGACTCGCGCACGTCGTGGCGGGCCCACAACCGCCGGAACTCGGCGCTGCGGATGCTCAGCTCGCCGACGATCGCGGTCGCGCGGGGGTGGGTGGGGTCGGTCGCGACGGCCGCGCGCAGCATGCCGATGTAGTCCAAGGCCTGCTGCTCCCAGTCCGGGCACCTCCGCTGGTCTGTTCGCGTGTCGTCGAACAGCAGCAGGAGCATGTTGAGCCGGTCCGGCGGGTAGTCGCCCGGGTCGCCGAGCAGCGCTTCGGCCATCGGGTTCCAGTCGAGCAGGTCGAGGTGCCGGCCGAGGACGACCGCCGGGGTGTCGGTGACCCGCAGCAGCCGCCGGGTGCCCTCCGGCACCCGCTCCGGCTCGCGGGGCACTCCGGCGGGCGCCGGCCGGCGAGCGGCGCGGCCCAGGGTGAACAGGTGCCGGCGCTCCCCGTCGCCGAGGCCCAACGCGCCGGCGAGCGCCGCCAGGACGTCGTCGGACGCGCGGACTTCGCGGCCCTGCTCGATGCGCTGGTAGTAGTCGGTGCTCAGCCCGGCCAGCAGCGCCAGTTCCTCACGGCGCAACCCGCTGACCTTGCGCCGGCCGCCCGGCTCGAGGCCGACGTCGCGCGGGTGCACCCGGCCGCGCCGGGCGCGCAGGAACTCGCCGAGCTCGCGGGCGTAGGGGTGGGCGCTGGTCATGCCTCCGAGTGTGGCACCTCCGCGGCCGCCGAGGGTGGGTCCCGCAGACCCAGGCACCCGATACCGACCGAGCCGGCCCGGAGCGCTCCTAACGTCGTCGGCACACCGACCCTTCAGGAGCAGCAGATGACCGGATGGACCGCCGACCGCATGCCCGGCCAGCACGGGCGCGTCGCCGTCGTGACCGGCGCGAACTCGGGCCTCGGCCTGGTCACCGCCACCGAACTGGCCCGCCGCGGCGCGCACGTCGTGCTCGCCGTCCGCGACACCGACGCCGGCGAGCGAGCCGCGCGCCGGATCGACGGGGCCACGGAGGTGCGCGAGCTGGACCTAGCCCGCCTCGGCTCGGTGCGCGCGTTCGCCGCGAAGCTGGCCGCCGACCACCCGGCGATCGACCTGCTGGTCAACAACGCCGGGGTCGTCCTGCTCGGCCCGCGCCGCACCTCCGCCGACGGCTTCGAGCTGCAGTTCGCCACCAACATGCTGGGCCACTTCGCCCTCACCGGCCTGCTGCTCGCCAACCTGGCGTCGGCGCCGGCCGCCCGCGTGGTCAGCCTCAGCTCGATCACCCACAAGAACGCCCACCTCGACTTCGACGACCTGCAGTACGAACGGGGCTACCGCGCCGCCACCGCGTACGGCAGGTCCAAGCTCGCCGCCACGGTCTTCGGTCTCGAGCTGGACCGCCGCCTGCGGTCGGCCGGATCGCCGGTCATCAGCGTGCTGGCCCACCCCGGTCTCACCCGCACCAACCTGACCCCGCGCGCCTGGGAACACCGTGGCCGGGCCGGAAAGCTGATCGCGCGGGTCGGCCTGCTGGCCACCCAGCCGGTCGAGCGGGGCACGCTGCCGCAGCTGTACGCCGCGACCGCGCCGGGCGTCCGCGGCGGTCAGTTCTTCGGTCCGTCCGGACTCGGCGAGACCCGCGGCCGCGTCACCGAAGCCCGGCTCAGCAAGGAAGCGGCCGACCCGGCGATCGGCCGGAGGCTCTGGGCCGCGGCCGAGGAATCGACCGGCACCAGCTACCTCTGAGTCCGGCGTTCAGAGGAGAGCCACGCCCATGGCACCGGCAGGCACGGCGGTCGAATGCCCGGAAACGAGGGCGGGCCGGTCCGTCCGATCGGAGCCGACGGCGAGAGCCCGCGCCACGCACCGCCAACGACGTCGCCGCGATCGTCAGCGACTGGTGCAGGCAGGTGGCCGCGCCGCGGACCGGCTTTCCACCGGGCCGCGACCCGCGGCCGCATTCACCCCGCGCGGTTAACCGTCCGCTAACCGGGAATGCAGGCCGCGGACACCCCAGCCACCACGGAGGAAATCTTGTTCCGTCACACGAAGCTGCTCCAGTTCGAAGCCAAACCCGAAAAGCCCGACCCCGTCTACGCCCACAAGCTGCAGGAACTCATCGGCGGCGCCTACGGCGAAATGACCGTCACCATGCAATACCTGTTCCAAGGCTGGAACTGCCGCATCGAAGGCAAGTACAAAGACCTCATCATGGACACCGCGACCGAAGAGATCGGGCACGTCGAAATGCTCGCCACCATGGTCGCACGCCTGCTCGAAGGCGCCCCCGCCACCATGACCGCCGAAGCCGTCAAAGACCCCGTCATGGCCGCGGTCATCGGCGGAATGGACCCCCAGCAAGCCATCGTCGCCGGCGGCGGCGCCCTGCCCGCCGACAGCAACGGCACCCCCTGGAACGGCAAGTACATCGTCGCCTCCGGCAACCTGCTCGCCGACTTCCGCGCCAACGCCGCCGCCGAAGCACAAGGCCGCCTCCAAACCGCCCGCCTCTACAACATGACCGACGACCCCGGCGTCAAAGCCATGCTCAAGTTCAACCTCGCCCGCGACACCGTGCACCAGAAGCAGTGGCTCGCCGCGATCGAAGAACTCAAAGCCGACGGCCTGGAAGAGGAAATCGCCCCCAACGCCCTCCTCGACGAAGAGGACCAGACCCACAACCACACGATCTGGCGCCTCTCCGACGGCCCGGACGGCGCCAAGGGCACCAGCTGGACGACCGACGCGGGGATCGAGTACCTGATGGACCCCGAACCCCTCGGCGGCCCCGGCACCGCACCCAAGCCCGACCCCGCCCTCTACGGCACCTACGCCCCGCTGCAGGACGCCAAGGGCACCGCGAAGGGCAAGGCCAAGGCGGTCAAGAACAAGCTGACCTGACCGGACGCCGGCAACGCCGACTCCTTCCGCCGCGTGGTCTCCTGATGCCGGCCGGCTCCCGTCCCGAACCGGAACGGGAGCCGGCCGGGCACGAGGAACCGCCGGCCCGTGCCCGCTCGACGAAGTGAACCGTTTCGCGGATCGCCCCGCTGGGTAGTCGCCTGGGGTCGCGGGAGGTGGACGGTGGGCATCTCGTTCGAACCGGAACGCCTGGAGATCGTGCGTTCGGAGACAAGTACCGGCATCGCGGCCTTGGCGCTGTCGGGAGAACTGGACGCCGGTACGGCGCCGAAGCTCTCCAGCGCCGTCGTCCGGGCGCTGGCAGAAGAGCGCGAAGTACTCATCCTGGACCTGACCGGGCTGTCGTTCGTGTCCGTGGCCGGGGCACGTTCGATCCGGCTCACCCACGACGCGGCCGGAGCGACCCGGCTGCGGATCGTGACCGGCGGCAGCCGCGCGGCGGAGCACCTGCTGCGGGCGACCGGGTTCGCGGCCGTGCTGGACTGCTACCCGACTCGGTCCGCCGCGCTGAGCGCGGGCAGCCGGAAGTCGTTCGTGAGCCAGGCGAACGCCAGCTGGAACGTCGACCGCTGACAGCCTCCGCACCCATTCGGAAGTCCGCCGGCCGCTCGACGGAAATGTCCTGACCGCGATTACGACCTCCGATTCCGGGGTATTTGCGCAGTCCGCGTTACCGATCACCAGACCACCGAGGACCAGCATGCCCGAGCCGACCCCGTCCGAGCCCCTGCCGGCGGAACTGCGTGCGCTGGCCGCCGACGCCGAAGCGCTCGCGACCCGGACCGCGGAGGTGGCCGCCCGGCTGCAGACGGCCCCCGACGGCCACCTGCAGCGCCTCGCCCGGCCCATCGCGAAAGCGACCCACGACCTGAGCGACTACACCGACGAAGTCGCCCGGACGGCGGAAGACCTGGCCCGGGTCCGGGTGTCCCGCGACCCCGACCTGTGCGACGTTCCCTGGGGAGTCTGCCCGGCCCACGGCACCACGGTGCGCGCGAGCGGAAACCGCGCCTGGTGCACCGATCCCGCCTGCACCCACGAGTGGGACTACGACCGGCTCCACACCCCGTGCGCCGAGCCGGCCGTCGCGGTCGTCACCGACGAAGACGGCGCCACCGGCAAGATGTGCCGAGCCCACGCGCGCGACGCAGCCGACCGGCTGGTCGGCTGCACCGTCTCCTACCTGGAGCACCGGACCTCGAGCAGCTGACGCCCGGCCCGGTCGGACACGACGGCCACCGGCGGCCGGACCGCTCTCGCCGGCGTCTCCGCGCGGGCCGTACGACGCTCGCGCCACCACCCGGTTCGGCTCGACCAGCGGGTGGCCTACAGCTGGGCGGCCCCGCCGTCCACGGGGATCTCGGCGCCGGTGGTGAACGTCGCGTCGAAGGCGAGGTAGGCCACCGTGGCCGCGACCTCGGCCGGCTCGCCGAATCGCTGCATCGGGTTCTGCGCGGCCATCTCGGCCCTGGTCCGCTCGGCGACGTCCGGCGGCAGCGTCGCGTCGAGGATGCCGGTGGCGATCGGGCCCGGGCTGACGGCGTTGACGCGGACCCGGCGGGGCAGCAGTTCCCGCGCCAGGGACCGGGTCATCGACCGCAACGCCGCCTTCGTCGCGGCGTAGGCGCTGATCAGGTCGAGCCCCTTGACGTTCGCCACCGACGTCGTGAGCACGACACCGGCGCCCTCGCGCAGCAGCGGCGCCAGCTTCTGCACGGTGAAGTACGGGCCCTTGGTGTTCACGGCGAACAGCTCGTCGTACCGAGCTTCCGGCATCGACTCGAACGGCGCGAACGCGGTCACGCCCGCGTTGACGAACACCGCGTCCACCGCGTCGAACTGCCCGCGAACCACCCGCGCCAGCTCCTCGACGTCGGCCATGGACGCGGAATCGCTGCGCACGGCCGTCGCCCGCTCCCCCAGCCGCCGCCGCGCCGATTCGAGCTTCTCCTTGTCGCGTCCGGTGATCAGCACCCGCGCGCCGCGGGCCGCCAGCAGCTCCGCGGTCGCCAGGCCGAGCCCGCTGCTGCCGCCGGTGATCACGACGTTCTTTCCCTCGTAAGCGTTCATACCCCGAGTCAACTGCCGGTCCCGCCACCGCGTCCAAGTCCTGGTCCGCATGCCGCCATACCCCCGGCGCATGGCGCGTACGCTCGAGGTGTGGATCTCGATCTGCGGCTGGTCCGGTACTTCACGGTGGTGGCGGAGCACGGCAACATCGGCCGCGCCGCCACGGCCCTGCACCTCGCCCAGCCGTCGCTGAGCCGCCAGATCCAGCGGCTCGAGCACCAGCTCGGCGTGCGGCTGTTCGTCCGGACGCCCCAGGGCACCAGCCTCACCTCGGCGGGCGAGGCGTTCCTGCCGCGCGCCCACGCCGTCCTCGGGGCTGTCGACGACGCCGTGACCGTCGCCCGCGCCGCCGACCCGCCGCGTGAGATCACCATCGGCTACGTCGAAGGCTTGATCATCACCCCCGCGGTGCGGGCTTTGCGCCACCGCCACCCCGACGCGCGCATCCGGACGCGGCTGCTGCGCTGGCACGACACCCACGCGTTGCCCGAAGGCCGGGTCGACGCCCTGGTCGCTCGCGAACCACTGCCGTTCCCCGCGGCGGTGACGCCGCTGTACGAGGAGCCCCGCGTGCTGCTGGTTCCCACCACGCACCGCCTGGCGGGCAAGGAAGTCGTCTCCGTGGCCGATCTGGGTGACGAGGAGCTGGTGGAGTGCGCGGTGACGCCGACGCTCTGGAGCACCCCGAAGGACGGCTCACCGCCGCCCGCCCCGGACGACAGCTTCGAGGACAAACTGGAGCTGGTGGCGTCGGGAAGCGGCGTGGCGGTCCTGCCGGCCGGGGACCACCGTCATCGGCTGCGCGAGGACGTCACGGCGATCCCGGTCGAGGGCTTCGAGCCCTGCCGGGTCGTGGTGGCGTCGCGGACACGGGACCCGAACCCGCTGGTGGCACGATTCCGCGAGACCGCGCGGCTGCTAGCGCCGCCGGCGGCGTAGCCCGCGATCGCCACCGACCCGGTACGGATGATCGGTCGAGAGCCGCCGCTGTCCGCTGGCGGCCGGGCCCGTCCCGGTCGTGCGGGCTACGCCGGGTTCTCCGCGACGGCGAGGTAGTCCGTGTAGATCTGCGGCGAACCGGAAAACGACGCCAGCTTCTTCCACTCCTCGTACATCTGCTTGGTGTCGCGGTGGGCGGCCGCGAACTCCGCGGCCTCGCCGGTGGCGATGTCGGGCTCGGGGTAGAAGACGTCCAGCGCGTCCAGGCTCGCGATCTCCATCATCATCACGTACTGGTCGAGGCGGTTGCCCCGCTCGCCCTTGAGCACGTGGAACCGCCAGTCCGGGTAGTCGTCGATCCGGTGGTGGTTCTCGGCGATGAAGCGGTCGAACATCTCCTCGGTCACGCCGGCGCGCAACGCCAGGTTGTGGATCCCGATGACCCGGGCGACGGGCTCCTCCCCCGGGCGGTCGCGGTAGCGGGGGCCGGGCGTGACCGTGCTCCGCGGGTTGTCGGCCAGCAGCCGGTAGTCGGTGAACAACGTCGGCAGCTCACCGAACGTGCCCAGCCGCCGCCACCGCGCCAGCACCGCCTCCGCCTCCGGGTGCCCCGCCCAGAACGACCGGGCCTGCTCGGTCTGCTCACCCCGGGCCGTGACGTAGCGGTCGCGCTGCTCGGCGCTGTCGATCTCGTACAACATCAGGTACTGCCCGGTCCGCTCGCCGCGCAACCCGCGCAGCAGAGTCCACCGCCACCCCGGGTACAACGGCAGGTGAACACCTTCACCACGCACGAAGGTCTCGAACTCCTCCGGCGTGACACCAGCCTCCGTGTCGATGGCGATGTACTGGAAGGTGAACACCGACGAGCGTCCCATTGCGCGTCCAATCCTCGGGCTGGGAAAGGGACCGCGCGTCCGACGAGCACGACTCCCCTGCACCACATCCTGCCCGCTCCGGAGCAACGGGGCCCGCGAGCGTCGGCCGCGACCGGGCCGAGGCAGGTCGCCGGACTACCGGCCGTCGACTTGCCCCTCATGTCGACCACATGTATACATGTTGCCTATGAGCAGTCCACAGAATGTCGGCACGCGCGGCCCGTCCGCGCAGGACGTCACGTACGGCTGGTTGAAGAAGCACATCTCCGAGCTGTCGCGCGACGGCGGCGTCTTCCTGAGCGAGTCCGAGGTCGCCAAGCAGGCCGGGACGTCGCGGACGCCCGTGCGGGAGGCACTGCTGCGACTGGAGGCCGAGGGGTTCCTCCAGATCGTCCCCAAGAAGGGGGCCTTCATCCCGCCGATCTCCGACAGCGAGATCGAAGCCGTCATGCAGGCGCGTGCCCTCGTCGAGGACTGGTGCATCAAGCGGATCGTGCCCGCCGACGCCGCGCTCGTCGCCGCGCTCGAAAGCCTCGTCGCCGAGCAGGAGGCGGTGATCGACGACCCCGCCGCGTTCATCGAGCTGGACCGCGCCTTCCACCGCCTGCTCGTGCGCCAGGCGGGCAACCCCGTGCTCGCCGAGTTCTACGAATCCCTGCGCGAGCGGCAGATCCGGATGGGCATCCGCGCGGTGGCCAGCGGCGAGAACCGCGCGCGCACCGTCCTCGAGGAGCACACCGCGATCGTGCGGGCGCTGGCCGACGGCGACGCCGGGGACGCGCTCGCCGCGCACCTCTCGAGCACCCTCGCCGTCCTGCGGCTGCCGATCCGCGGTGACCTCGGCGGCGAGCACTCCGTGCGAGGCCTGTCATGAGGGTCGCGCTGGTCCAGGTCGCGAGCCCGGCGGACGAGCCGGTCGCGGAGCGCCGCACCCGGGTCGGCGAGCTGGTGCGCTCGGCCGCCGGCGCCGATCTGGTGGTGCTGCCGGAACTGTGGGCGGCGGGCTACTTCGCTTTCGACGCCTACGAAACCGAGGCCGAACCCTTCGACGGCCCCACCCTCGCGGCGGCTCGAGGCTGGGCGACGGAGCTGGGCGCGCACGTCCACCTCGGCAGCTTCGTCGAGCGGGACACCGACGGACGGCTCTTCAACACCGCCGTGCTGGTGTCGCCGGCGGGCGAGGTCGAGCACGTCTACCGCAAGATCCACGTCTTCGGTTACCGCTCGCGCGAGGCCGAACTGCTCACCCCCGGCGACGGGATCAGCGTCGCCACCACGGAACTCGGCCCGGTCGCCGCGACGACGTGTTACGACCTGCGCTTCCCCGAACTCTGGCGCGGCCTCGCCGACGGCGGCGCGCGGATCGTGGTCGTCCCGGCCGCCTGGCCCGCGGCGCGGCGCGAGCACTGGCGGCTGTTCACCTCCTGCCGGGCGGTGGAGGAGCAGGTCGTGCTCATCGCCTGCAACGCCGTGGGCGTGCAGGGCGGCGTCGAGCTCGGCGGGCACAGCCGCGTCGCCGACCCGTGGGGCACGGTGCTCGCCGAAGCCGGCGAGGAACCCGGGATCACCTGGTGCGACGTCGATCCCGGCGTGGTCGAGCGGGCGAGGGCGGAGTTCCCCGTGCTCGCCGACCGGCGCACCGACCTCACCTTCACGGCGGGCCCCGCGGCCCGCCCCGACCGCACAGCGGGGACACACGCATGACCACTTTGGACCTCACCGTGGCCGGCTCCGGTAAGCGCTTACCGGTTCGGCCGGAGAAGCTGATCGTCGCCGGCTACACCGCCCGTGACGAAGCCGCCGTCGCGCGGCACATCGAGGAGCTGGCCGCCATCGGCGTCCCGCCGCCGCCCGCGGTGCCGATGTTCTACGACCTCGACCCGGCGCTGCTCAGCACCGACACGACCGTGCCGGTCGGCGGCAAGGCGACGTCCGGCGAGGTCGAGCCGGTGCTGATCCGCCACGACGGCACGTACTACCTCGGCGTCGGCTCCGACCACACCGACCGCGAGCTGGAGCGCGACGACATCGCCGCGTCGAAGGCCGCGTGCCCCAAGCCGGTCGGCGGCGCCGTGGTCGAACTCGGCCCCGCGCCGGTGTTCCCGGACTGGGACCAGGCCCAGGCGACGTCCGAAGTGGACGGACGGCCGTACCAGGCGGGCGCGGTGTCGAGCCTGCGGCACCCGGCCGAGCTGCTCGAGCGGATGACCGCGACGATCGGCGACATCGCCGGCGACTTCGTGCTGTTCTGCGGCACGCTCGCGCTGATCGGCGGGGAGTTCGTCCACGGCGACGAGTGGTCGCTGAGCCTGACCCTGCCCGCAGCGGCCCCCCTCACCCACACCTACACGACCACCCCGCGGTAGGAGCCACCATGAGCAAGCCGGAACACGAGTTCTTCCCCGTCACCGACGTCGGGTTCACCGTCTGCCCCGGCGGCGACCCCAAGATCACCGAACGGATCCTGTCCGCCGATAAGGAAAGCGGCGTCGCGACACGGATCCTGCGGTACGAGCCGGGCGCCGACTCCACCCCGATGGGCGTGCAGAAGCACGACTTCTGGGAGGAGGTCTACATCCTCGAAGGCTCGTTCACCGACCTGACGCTGGACAAGACCTTCAGCGCCGGCGAGTACGCCTGCCGCCCGCCGGGCATGCCGCACGGCCCGTGGCGGACCGATGAAGGCGTGCTGACGTTCGAAGTCCGCTACCGGGTGCAGCCGTGAAAACCCGGCGGCTGCTGCCTTTCCTCCTCACCGCCGTGCTGGCCGCCGTCACGGCCTGCGCGACGGCGGCGGGCGACCAGAGCACCTGGAAAGTCGGCGTCCTGCAGTGCTCGACCGACTGCGGCTTCCTGCGGATGGCCGAGGAGAAGGGCTTCTTCGACCGCTACGGCGTCGACGTCGAATTCGTGACGCTGCAGAGCGCGTCGCAGGCGCTGCCCGCGCTGGCCTCCGGCGAGGTGGACGCCGTCGAGCAGAACGCCGGCGCGTTCTTCATCGCCTCCGAGCGCGGGAACCTGGACGCGTCGATCATCGGCTCGACGATGATCGGGCTGCCGTGGGCGATCTACGCGAAGAAGGACATCACCAGCCTCGGGCAGCTCAAGGGCAAGAGCATCGCGATCTCGTCGCCGACGGCGCTGCCCGCGGTGATCGCGAAGGTGATGCTGGCCCGCTCCGGCGTTTCCCCGCAGTCGATGCCGCAGCTCAACGGCGGCGGCAACGCCGACCGCTACCGGGCGGTGGTCGCCGGGACCGTGGACAGCGCTTCCTCGCCCGCCGACTACGTGCCCCGGGCCGCCAAGGACGGCGTGAACGTGCTGGCACTGGCTTCCGACGTCGTGCCGGACTACCCGCGGTACTCGATCATCGCCCGCAACGACCGGCTGGCCGCGAAGCCGAACGCCGCCGCGCGGTACCTGGCCGGGCTGATGGACGGCTTCCGCTACGCCTACGCCCACCCGGACGAAGCGCTGGCGCTCGCGGCGAAGGAAGCCGGGACCACTCCGGACGACCCGTACATCACCTACATGCACGACCTGATCGCCGGCAAGAAGCTCGTGGACCCCGACGCCGGCGTCGCCGAAAAGCGGCTGACCTACCTGTCGAACACGCTCACGAAGTCCGGCCAGCTCAGCAAGCCCGCCGACCTCGCCAAGCTCGTCGACGACCGACCGCAGCGCGAAGCCCTCGCGATGCCGCGCCCCTGAAGGAGAATCCCATGGCCCCCAGCCGAGCGGGCGTGTCGATCGAAGACGTGTCCAAGACCTTCACCGTCCGCGTGGGCAAGCAAGTGCAGCCGGTGCCCGTGCTCGACCACATCTCGCTGCACATCGAACCGGGCGAGATCATCGCCCTCACCGGGCTGAGCGGTTGCGGCAAGACGACGCTGCTGCGCATCCTGCTGGGCCTGGAGAAGGCCGACTCGGGCCGGGTCCTGGTCGACGGCACGGAGATCAAGGGCTGCGGCGAGGACCGCAGCATGGTCTTCCAGAACGCCCAGCTCTTCCCCTGGCGCACCGCGCTGGAGAACGTCGAGTTCGGCCTGGAGGCGCGCGGGGTGCCGAAAGCCGAACGACGGCGGATCGCGCTGGAGAAACTCGAGCTCGTCGGGCTCGGGCACGCCGTCGACCGGCGCCCCGACCAGCTGTCCGGCGGCATGCAGCAGCGGGTCGGGCTGGCCAGGGCGCTGAGCGTCGACCCCGCGGTGCTGCTGATGGACGAGCCGTTCGGCGCGCTCGACGCGCAGACGCGCGAGGGCCTGCAGGCCGAGGTGCTGCGCATCCACGCCGAAACCGGCAAGACGATCGTCTTCGTCACCCACGACCTGGACGAGGCCGTCCTGCTGGCCGACCGCGTCGTCCTGCTGGTTCCCGGCCCCGGCCGGATCGACGAGGTCTTCGACGTCGACCTGCCCCAGCCGCGCACCGACCTGGTGACCGTGCGCGGGCTCACCGAATTCAGCACCAAGCGCTACGAGATCTGGCGCCGCCTCATGACCGGGGCGCCCACGCCGGCCATCGCCAGCTAGCCCCTCCCGGACGGAGCAACAGACGTGACCACCATCGAACAGAGCGCGCCCGCCGCGACCGCGGCCCCGCGCACCCGGCCGTCGTTCGCGCGGCGGCACCGCGCCGGTCTCACCACCACCGCGTCGATCCTCGTCGTGCTGGTGTTCTGGGAGGTCGTCGGGCGGCAGATGAACCCGATCTTCTCCTCCTACCCCACCGCCATCGTGCGGCAGTTCGGCGTCCAGCTGAAGTCCGGGCTGCTCGTCGAGGCGTTGTTCGACAGCCTCCAGCCGCTGCTGCTCGGCTTCTTGGTCGCGGCGCTGATCGGCGTCCCGGTCGGGCTGCTCGTCGGCCGCTACCGCGCCGCGGACGCCGCGCTCGGCGTCTACGTCACCGCCGGCTACGCGATGCCGCTGGTCGCGCTGATCCCGCTGTTCATGCTGTGGTTCGGGCTCGGCTTCACGGTCAAGGTCGTCATCGTCGTGGTGATGACGGTGTTCCCGGTCGTGATCAACACCCGGGCCGGCGTCCGCGCGGTGCCGCGCGCGATGACCGAGGTCGGCACCTCGTTCATGGCGACGGAGTTCGCCGTCATGCGCAAGATCATCCTCCCGGCCACCGTGCCGCACATCATGACCGGCCTGCGCCTGGGCATCGGCCGCGCGGTGATCGCGATCGTCATCGCCGAGTTCTTCACCGCCATCGGCGGGCTCGGCGGCCAGATCATCCTGGCGGGCCAGCGCTTCGACACCGCCGGGCTGTTCGTGCCGGTGATCGTGCTGATGGCGCTCGGCGTCGGGCTCACCCGGCTCGTCGGCTGGCTCGAGACGAAGGTCGCGCCCTGGGCCGACGCCGCCGCCGACCGCGACTGAACCCCTTCTCCGAAAGCGGAACCATGACTGACCGAGGACACATCATCGTCGCCGGCGCGGGCCCGGTGGGCGCCGTCGCCGCGCTCGCCGCCGCCCAGCGCGGCTTCCGCGTGACGCTCGTCGAGCGCGGCGCCGAAATCGACCACGCGCCGCGTGCGGCGACCTTCCACCCTTCGACGCTCGAGCTGATCGACGAAATCGGCGTCATCGACGAGTTCGTCTCGGTGGGCCTGGTCTGCCGGTACTTCGACTTCTGGGACAAGACCACCGAGACCCTGGTGGCCCGCATGGACCACGACAACCTGCGCGACGACACGAAGTTCCCCTACGTGGTGCAGACCGAACAGCACAAGCTCGTCCGGATCGTGCTCGACCGGCTCGAGAAGATGTCCGATGTGGACGTCCGGCTCGGCTGGAGCGTCGGCGAGATCTCGCAGGATTCCGAGCGGGTCGAGGTGTCGATCTCTTCGGGTGACGAGACCGAAGTCCTGACCGGTGACTGGCTCTTCGGCTGCGACGGCGGCCGCAGCACCGTGCGCAAGGCCCTCGGCATCGAGTTCGACGGCTACACCTGGCCCGAGCGGTTCGCGGTGCTCACGACGTCGTACGACTTCGGCACGGAGATGGGCTGCGCCACCCGCAGCTACTTCGCCGACCCGGACCAGTGGGTGAACCTCTTCAAGGTGGCCGGTGACGACCTGCGTGGCCGCTGGCGCGTCGTGTTCGCCGCACGTCCGGACCAGACCGACGAGGAAGCGCTGGGCGACGAGCACGCGGCGCGGGTGATGACGGCGATCCACCCGGACGAGCGGCCGCGGGAACTGCTGCACCGCAACATCTACAACGTCCACCAGCGGGTGGCGGCGGAGTTCCGGCGCGGCCGGGTGTTCCTCGCCGGCGACGCGGCGCACGTCAACAACCCGATCGGCGGCCTCGGCCTGAACTGCGGGGTGCACGACGCCCTGGAGCTGGTGCGCACGCTCGACGCCGGCCCGTCCCTGCTCGATCGCTATGAGCGGCGGCGGCGCACGATCAACATCGAGTTCGTCCAGCAGCAGACCGTCGACAACAAGAAGCGGCTGGAGGAGAAGGACCCCGAGGTCCGCAAGGAACGCCTCGACCGGCTCACCGAGATCAGCGCGGACCGGCAGCTGCAGCGCGCGTTCCTGCGCCGGACGTCGCTGCTCGACTCCGTCGTCCGGTCCGCTGAAATCGCCTGAAGGAGCATCCGTGCGACTCGCCGTACCCGATCTGGTTTCCCCGTCCTACTTCCCCGCCATCGCCGCGATCGACCTGGGCTTGGCCCGCGACGAAGGCCTCGACGTCGAGCTGGAGCTGCTGTACCCGGTGACCGACGCCGCCGAGGCCCTGCGCACCGGCGAGATCGACTTCCTCGCCGGCGCCGCCCACGCCCCGATGCACGCGTTCCCCGGCTGGCGCGGCGTGAAGCTCGTCGCCGCGTTGTCGCGGAACATGTACTGGTTCCTCGTCGTCCGGCCCGATCTGGCCGTGGACCGCGGCGACGTGCGGGCCCTGCGCGGAGTCCGGATCGGTGCGGCGCCGGGTCCGGACCTGGGCCTGCACCGGCTGCTCGCCACCGCGGGCGTCGGCGCCGAGCAGGTCGGGATCGGCCCGGTACCGGCGACCGAAGGAGCGGGCACGTCGTTCGGCCTGGCCGCGGCCCAGGCGCTCTCGGAAGGGTTGATCGACGGGTTCTGGGCCAACGGGATGGGTGCGGAGCTGGCGGTCCGGACCGGAACGGGCAAGGTGGTGCTCGATGCCCGCCGCGGCGACGGCCCGCCGGGCGCCGAGGCGTACACGTTCCCCGCGCTGGCCGTCACCGACCGGACGATCGATCGCCGTCCCGAAGCGGTCGCGGCGATGACCCGGGCCGTCGTCCGCGCCCAGGCGGCGCTGACGGAGAACCCGGACCTCGCCACCGAGGTGGGTGAGCGGCTGTTCCCGGCGCGCGAAGCGACGTTGATCGCCGAACTCGTCCGCCGGGACGCGCCGTTCTACGACTCCCGCATCACCCCGGCAGCCGCGAACGCCCTGGTGGAGTTCGGCCGCGAAGCCGGCCTGCTCGACGCGCCAGTCGACTACGACGCCGTGGTGTCGGAGCGTTTCCGGCACCTCTGGAGCGAACCTTCCAACGCCTGAAGCGCGAGACCCGCCTCGCGTTGAAGCCATCGTCGCCGCGCACATCGAACCGCCGGTCAGGCCGCGGCAGCTCCGGAAAACCACTCCGCCGCGGGTCTCCCGTGCTCAGCCGCGGGACCACCGCTGGTTCGCCGCACCGGTGCAGGGCCAGATCACGAACGGCGTGCCGTCGGCCGTTCCGTGGCCCTTCACGTCGAGGCACTTGCCGGACCCGACGTTGACGACCGCACCACCGGCCTGGACCCGCCACTGCTGCGTGGCCGCGCCCGTGCAGTCGAAGATCTGCACCGCGGTCCCGTCCGCCACCCCGCCGCCCGCCGTCTCCAGGCACTTGGTGTCGAAGACCTTCAGCTGGTTCGTCGTGGTCGACGTCCACGCCTGGTTGCCGCCGTTGTTGCAGCCCCACAACGCGGGCACCGTGCCGTTGTCCTGGTTCGCCGCCGGGACGTCGGCGCACTTGCCCGACTCCGCCGACTTGAGGACGCCCGCGGTGTCGCCGCGGGCCCACTTCTGGTTGGCGCCGCCGGTGCAGTCCCAGAGAACCAGCGCGGTGCCGTTGGTCGTGCCGTGGGCGTTCGCGTCGAGGCACCGGCCGGAGTTGACGACCGAGCCGTCGGCGGCGACCGTCCACTGCTGCGCCGTGGAGGTGCCGCAGTCGTCGATCACGACCGGTGTCCCGGTGGCCGTGCCGCCGGTCAGGCACTTGCTGCCGTAGACCCTCAGCTGCCCGGCCGGGGTCGCGGTCCAGCTCTGGTTGGCTCCGCCGGTGCAGTCCCACAGGGCGAGGGCGGTGCCGTTCGCCTGGCTCGCCGCGGGGACGTCGGCGCAGATCCCCGACTCCTGGCCCTTGAGGATGCCGCCGAAGTCGCCGTCGGCGTTCGGGGTGACGGACACGTTGTCGAAGAGGTTCGTCTGGTAGCCGGCGACACCCACGCCGACGAGCCCGGTGGTGAACGCCGTGTCGGTGACGGTACCGAGCGTCGTGCCGTCGAGGCTCGCGGTGATCCGGTTGCCGCTGAAGCCCAGCTTCACCGTGTGCCAGGTGTTCAAGCCGAGTGCCGCGCGGGACCCGGACGCGAGGGTGGTGAGCACGCCACCGGTGCTGTTCCTGGCGATCGACCACGCGCCGGTGTCGGCGACGCGCAGCTGGTAGGCGGCTTGGTGGCTCTGCGGCCGGTTCTGCGTGTTCGCCCGCCCGAGCAGCGTCACCGTACCGGCCTGCTGCATGTCGACGTCGGCGCTGACGGTGTAGTTGCTCCAGTGCGGATCGCCCACGAGGGTGAAGGCGTCGCTGTCGTCCTGCCAGTTGATCGGCCGCACCGGCGCCACCTGCTGCAGGCACTGCCCGCCGCGGCCGGCGGCGCACGGGCGGACCTCGAACGAGCCCTGCATGTCGGAGAAGTACTTCGCGAGGCTGTGCGTGGGGTAGCTGTCGAAGCTGTCGGCGTACGGCAGGCTCAACGTCCCGGCCGCGGGACCGGTCGCGGTGCCCTTGCCCTGACCGGTGGTCGTGGTGACCGTGTAGATCCGGTTCGGCTGCAGGGTCAGCGAATACTTCCCCGACGACGGCGTGACGTCGGCCTGCCGCACGAAGTGGTCGGCGGAGTTCGACGACGCGAGGTCGGTGGACCAGACGTGCACCGGGCCGCCGTCGAGGTTGCCGGAGACGGTGACGTCGACCGTCTGGGCGGCCGTCGCGCCGGTGGTTTCGTAGATGGTGGAGTAGTCGCTGCCGTTGGTGGACTTCAGCGAGATGTAGCTGCCTCCCGCGCGGTTGCCGCCGAGGTAGCCGCTCGCCGAGCCGGTGAGGAACTTCCAGCCGGGCTGGGTGAACTGGGCGACCTGCGCGTTGGCCCACAGGTTCTCGCCGAGCTGGTAGGCCCCGGACCACGGCGTGTTCGCGGTGGCCAGGCCCACCGTGCTGTAGGGCAGGTTCGAGTACAGCGCGGCGATCAGCGGCCAGTCCATGAAGCCGGTCATCTGGCCGTCGAGGTAGCCGCGGGTGATGGTGCGGATGTAAGCGGCCGAGCCGGTGTTGAAGTCCTGGGAGCCGAATTCGCTGGCCCACAACGGTTTCCCGGTGGCGACGGCGTTCGCGGACGACGCGCAGGTGGTCGCGTCCGAGAGGTAGCCGCACGGGTAGTGGGAGCCGACGACGCCGACGGCGGCGTTGAACCGGCTGTCGGCCAGCATGTCGTCGGCGGTGTTCCAGCCCGTGTCGTCGCCGACGATCTGCACGGCGCCGTAGCCGCGGGCGTTCAGGGCGGCGCGCAGGTTCTCGTACCAGGTCTTGTCGTGGCCGCGTTCGTTCCAGCCGCCGAGGTAGCTGATGGTCAGCCCGTGCCGCTTCGCGCAGTCGAGCCAGGAGAGGTCGTAATCGATCATGTCCTGCGACCAGAAGTTCCCGCCCCCGACCCAGCCCGGCGCCGCCCAGGGCAGCGCGACCAGCTTGATGGCGGGGTTCCGCGCGACGGCCTGTTCGCCGAGCCAGAACTCGTAGCCGGCGTCGCAGTCGATTTCGCCGCGCACGTGCTGGTGGCTCGGTTCGGCGCCGTCGGTGGAGTTCGCGTCCCCGCCGATCTCCAGCTTCAGCAGCTGCACGGCGGCGCCGTAGCCCGGCTTGAACAGGTAGTCGAGGATTTGGGCCCGTTGCGCGGGCGGGTAGTCGATGAGCAGCCGGGAGTTCCCGCCACCACCGCTGATCGCGCCGACACCGTCGAAGGTGCGCCCGGTACTGGTGCCGTCGACGGCGATCGTGGTGGTGGCCGCGCCGGCCGGCACCGCGGTCACCGTCAGCACCGTGGCGGCGAGCAGAGGCGGCAGGAGCAGGCGGAGGAGCCGGTGGAGCGTCGAGTCGCGGCGTTGCGGACGCATGGAAAGGTCTCCTTCGGTGTTCACCGGACCACCAGGTTTGCGTTGCGCTTCCCGTGAGAACAGCACAGTCCTCCTCCCGCAACGCGTCAAGAGGCTCCCACGGCGCTTCCGATGCAGGGCGAGCGCGGCTACCCGCCCAGCGTGACGTGGAAGATCCTTTCGTTGCTGTTGTCCGGGATGCTGTCCTTGTCGCCGTTGTTGGTGGTCGTCAGCCACAGCCCGCCGCCGGGGGCGGGTTCCACCGTGCGCAGCCGGCCGTACGTGCCGTTGAAGTACGCCTGGACGTTCGTCAGGTCGCTACCGCTGATCACCTCGCGGTACATCCGCGTTCCGCGTTCGCAGGCTACGTACAGCACGTCGCGGACGATGGCGATGCCGGAACAGGATCCGTCGGCCGTCGAGTACGTCCGCTTGGGCGCGATGAAGCCCGCCGTGTCGCACGTCCCGGAGGTGCCCTCACACGACGGCCAGCCGTAGTTGCCGCCCCTGGTGATCAGGTTGGTCTCGTCCATCACCGCGTTGCCGAACTCCTGCTCCCACAACCGGCCCTGGGAGTCGAACGCCAGCCCCTGCGGGTTGCGGTGGCCGTAGCTCCACACCGGATTGCCGAACGGGTTGTCCGACGGCACGGTGCCGTCCGGGTTCAGGCGCAGGATCTTTCCGTTGAGGCTGGCCTTGTTCTGGGCGTTGTCGCCGTTCTGGGCGTCACCGGTGCTGGCGTACAGCTTGAAGTCGGGCCCGAAGCGCAGCCGGCCGCCGTTGTGGAACTTGTTGCGCAGCAACCCGCTGAGCAGGACCTGCTCGGTGCCGAGCCGGTCGTTCTCCAGCTTGATCCGCACGATCCGGTTGTCGGTCGGCGAAGTGTGCATGATGTAGAGCCAGTGGTCACTGGAAAAATCAGCCGAGACGGCCAGGCCGAGCAGGCCGCCCTCGCCGTCGGTGTTGTCCACCCCGGGGACCGTGCCCACCGACGTCTTCGCCCCGGTGGCCGGGTCCAGGCGGACGATGTCGTGGGCGTCGCGCCGGGTGTAGAGGATCGTGCCGTCCGGCAGGGTCACCAGGCCCCACGGGATGTCGGTGTCGGTGGCGATCTGCGTCACCGCGCACACCGAGTCGCCGCAGGCCGCGCCCGTGTTCACGGTCGTGGCCGCGCTGGGCGCCGACACGTTCGCCTGGGCGTCCCGCGCGACGACGTAGTACGTGTAGCTCGTGTTCGGCGCCAGTCCACTGTCGACGAACGTGGTCGCGGGCGGGGCGGTGGCCGTCCCGGTGACCGCGCCGACCTTGGCGCCGCCGCGGTAGACGTCGTAGGCGCGCACGCCGATGTCGTCCGTGGCCGCGGTCCAATTCAGAGTTACCGTCGTGCCGGACGCACTACCGGCGAGCTGAGTGGGCGCGCTCGGCGACTGGGTGTCCGGCTGGCACTGCGGTGGCGTGACCGGCACCGTGGCACTGGCCTGCGAGACGTTGCCCGCGGCGTCCCGCGCGTTGACGTACAGGCCCCAGGTCACGCCGCCGACCACGGTCAGGCTGGTCGACAGCGTGGTCACGGACTTCATCAGCTGGCCGTCGTGGTAGACGTCGTAGAACGCGACGCCGGTGTTGTCGGTGGCGGCGTCCCACGAGAACGTGACGGCGTCGCAGACCAGGTCGCTCACCCGGGGGTTGCCCGGCACGCTCGGCGGCTGGGTGTCGCCGAGGGCGGTCCGCCACTTCTGGTTGCCCCCGCCGTTACAGGTGTACAAGCCGACCAGGGTGCTGTTCGCGGTGCCCGCTCCGGTGACGTCCAGGCACAGGCCCGACTGCACGCCCGTGATGGTGCCGTCGGCGTTGATCCGCCACTTCTGGTTCGTCCCGCCGTTGCAGGGATAGATCTGCGCGTCGGCCGGGGACGTGGTGCTCGCCCCGGCGACGTCGAGGCACATCGCGCCGTCGTACACCCGCAGCTCGCCGGCCGCCGTGAACGTCCACGCCTGGTTGTCCTGCCCGATGCAGTCGTAGATGTTGACGCGCGTCTTCGCCGCGGTGCTGTTGCCGACGACGTCCAGGCAGCGTCCGGACGCCACGCCGACCACGGTCGACCCGGTGGCGGCAGCGGCCGCGGCGGGCGCGGTGCCCGCGACGAGGGCGGCGGCGAGCACCGCGGTCAGGACACCCCGGCGCGACCGCCGACGGGAGCTCGAGGAGAACATTCCTTGACCTTTCACTGTAGCCACGAGGATCACGCGTCGAAACGGAAGTGAACCGTGCGGTGGTAGTCGCCGGTGGCGGCGTTCGGCCGGCTCTCCGGGCCCAGCGACGCGACACCGTGGAACTTGTTGCCGATCGGCGCGATGCCGTCGAGCAGCGAGAGGTTACCGGCCGGGTAGGTGACCACGGCGTTCTGCGGGTCCGGGCCCGCCTCCGGGGTGAACAGGCGCAGGAACAGGCCCTCCTCCGCGGCGACCACCGTGACCGCGCCCTCGGTCGTGTCCAGCACCGCCCAGCAGGTCCGGGCGTGGTAGCCCGTGAACTCGGGGTAGGCGAACCCCTTCGCCCCGGTCGCGGTGTCGTTGTACGGCTTGCTCCACACGTCGGGCCGCACACCGCGCAACCGGTTCTTGTAGACGCGGTACGGCCCGTCGCCGAGCCACGTCAGGCCCCGGACGCATCCCTCGGGGTAGTCGAAGTTCACGCCGAGGTGGTCGTGGTCGCCGGTGGCGTGGTACCGGTACTCCAGCCGCAGCCAGCCGTTGGCGTCCAGGCGCCAGCGCACGGACGTCAGGTCGCCGCTGTAGTCGCACTGCACGACCCAGCCGGTGCCGTCGCGGAAGTGGCTGAACGCGGTGAGCGTGGCCGCGCCGCCGGCCGGGGCCGGGCCGTTGCCCAGCGACACCGGCGTGCTGCCGCGGCGCACGCCGGTCAGCCGTCCGTCGGCCTTGCCGATGGTGACCCGGGTGGCCCCGGCGACGAGCACGACGTCGGCGGCCGTCTCGGTCGCGGTGACGCTGCCGGTGGCCGCCGGTTTGACCAGGCGCGCGGCGAAGTCCGGTGCCTTGCGGACGCGCCACGTCCAGCCGGCGACGTCCCGCCCGGTCGCGTCGGTGACGGTCAGCCGCAGCGCGTCGGCGGCGGTCCAGTCGGCGGGCAGGCCGAGCGTCACCGCGCCGGTGGCGCCCGGGGCGATGTCCGGCGCGCCGGCCTGCCCCTGGGCCAGTACCTGGTGGCCGGTTCCCGCCCGGGGCGCGGGGAAACCCAGCAGCTGCCAGGTGAACCGGCACCCCCGGAGGTTCGTGAAGTCGTACCGGTTGACCAGTTTCACGGTCTTGTCGAACGACGCCGGGAAAACCGAGTCGTAGTAGGCGGGGTTGGCCAGCTGGACCGGTGACCAGATGTCCTTGATCGTGAAGAAGCTGCCTTCCTTTTCCCGGTACGGGCCGAGGATGCCGTCGGGGGCGCGGCTGCCGTTGGTGTCGAGGGCGCCCCCACGGTCGTCGCGGACGACGCTTTCGTCGACGAGCGCCCAGATGAACCCGCCCGCCGAGCGCTGGGCGCCGCCCATGAGCTTCCAGTAGTCGTTCAGCCCGGCCCCGGCCCCGCCGTCGTAGAGCCCGTGCAGGAACTCGGTCGGCATGAAGACCGTGGTGCCGGCGGCCTTGCTCGCGGTGCTGCTGTAGGTCTGGTAGTGGCTCGTGTCGACGCCGCCGAACGTCGTCCACGGGTGCAGCACCGCCCGCCGCTGCGGGTCGTACCGCCCGAAGTCGTCGTCCAGCGCGGTGTTCCAGCCGCCCTCGTTCCCGTTGTCCCAGAACAGGATCGACGGGTGGTTGACGTCGCGTTCGACCAGCGCCTTGACCAGCGGTGCGCCGACACCTTCGTCGTAGTCGCGTTGCCAGCCGGTCAGCTCGTCCAGGACGTAGAGCCCGAGTTCGTCGCAGAGGTCGAGGAAGTACGCGTCCGGCGGGTAGTGCGACATCCGGACGGCGTTCATGTTCATGTCCTTCATCAGCCCGATGTCCAGCCGGGCCAGCCGCGGGCTCGACGCGCGGCCGAGCGTCGGCCAGAAGGTGTGCCGGTTCGCTCCTTTGAGGACGATCCGCTTCCCGTTGACGTAGACGCCGTCGCCGGTCCGGACTTCGACCGTGCGGAAGCCGAAGCGTTCGCTGGTGCTGTGCCACGGCTCGCCGGCGGCGCTCGCGAGGGTCAGTTCGACCTGGTGGAGGTTCGGCGTTTCGGCCGTCCACAAGGGAGGCCGGTCCGCGGTGGTCGTCAGGGTCGCGCCGGCCGCCCCGCTCGGGACGGCGACCGAGAAGGCGCCGCCGACGGCCGTGCCGTCCAGCCGGCGCAGCTGCGCGGTCAGCCGGGCCGCCGCGGTCGCCCCCGCGAGCGCGACCTGGGCGGTGAAGGTTCCGTCGGCGCGGGCGTCGATCGCGACGCGGTCGATGCGGGCGGCCGGGTACGCCACCAGCGACACCGGGCGGAAGATCCCGCCGAAGTTCCAGAAGTCGCCGCGGCGCTCGGCGTCGTTCACGGAGTTGTCGGCCGATTCCTTGCTGACGGTCGCTTCCAGGAGGTTCGGCTCGCCGAGGCGCAGCAGGGCCGTCACGTCGTGGCGGAAGCGGTAGAAGCCGCCTTGGTGCACCGGCCCGGCGGAGACGCCGTTGACCCGGACGTCGGCGTCGGTCATGGCGGCCTCGAACACCAGGAAGATCCGGCGGCCGGCCCATGATGCCGGTGGGGTGAACGAATGCCGGTAGTTGCCCTTCTCCGCCGGGACGAGGTCCCCGCCGTAGTGGTAGCTGCCGAAGCCCTGGCACTCCCAGTTGGACGGTGTCGGGATCGTGGCCCACTCCCCCGCGCGCCGGCCGGCGGTGACCTGGAAGTCCCAGTCGACGGTGTGATCGGCGTCGGCGCCGGTGAGGAGCATGGTCTCGGTCACCGGACCGGCGGGCGCCGCACCGGCTTCGCTTGTCGACGAGACGCTGAACGCGGACAGTCCCGCAGTGGCCGCCCCGACCGTGCTGATGGTCAACGCCGTACGGCGGTTGAATTCCACTGAGCCTCCGAAGGACGGGGCATGTGCGATCTGATATATGAGGCACTATACGACATTCCCGGCAAAGCGAGTGGACAGACCGCCGGACAAGCGCGGCGTCCGACACGTGGATGGCGCCACGGACACGGTGCGGCGACACCACTTCCCCGGCCCCGGGTCCGCTGACACGGATGTCGTCCGCTTCCACAGAGGCCCGTCGACCTCGGAGCCGACGGGCCGATTCCGCTGCGCCGGCCGCGGCCGGTTCTGCCCTGAGCAAACGCAGGCTCCGTACACCAGTCAGTGGCGATGGGTCAAGACCACAGCGGTCCGAACTACCTGAAGCGGTTCCGCCATGCGGAGCAGCGAGGCTGCCGCCATCAGCCACGTCTATGATCCTGCGCATGCTGTCACCACTTCGGGGACCAGTCACGCGTATCCTCCACAAACCAACCGCTTAGTAGGCTCGCGGGCACGAGCCCGCTTCTCAACGACGAGGAGGTCCCCGTGACCGATTCCCCTTCCCGTGTCGCCGTGGTCACCGGTGCCGGCCGCGGCATCGGTGCCGCCGTGGCCGCCCGGCTGGCCGATGACGGTTTCGCCGTCGGGCTGCTCGACCTGGACGAGGCCGGTGTCAAGCAGGGCGCCGAGGCCATCGTCGCCAAGGGTGGCAAGGCGGTCGGGGTCGCCCTCGACGTCAGTGACGCCGAGCAGGTCGAAGCCGCCGTCACGCGCGTTGCCGACGAGCTCGGCCCGCCCGTCGTCCTCGTCAACAACGCCGGCATCACCCGCGACAACCTCATCTTCAAGATGACCGAGCAGGACTGGGACTCCGTCCTCGGCGTGCACCTCAAGGGCTCGTTCCTGATGACCCGCGCGGTGCAGAAGTACATGACGCAGGAGAAGTACGGCCGGATCGTCAACCTCTCCAGCACCTCGGCGCTGGGCAACCGCGGCCAGGTCAACTACTCCGCGGCGAAGGCCGGCATGCAGGGGTTCACCAAGACCCTCGCCATCGAGCTGGGCAAGTTCAACGTCACCGCGAACGCCATCGCGCCGGGCTTCATCGCCACCGACATGACCGCCGCGACGGCCGAGCGGATCGGCATGGGCTTCGAGGAGTTCAAGGCCGCCGCCGCGTCGCAGATCCCGGTGCAGCGCGTCGGCACGCCCGACGACATCGCCCACCTCGCGTCCTTCCTGGTCAGCGAGGGTGCCGGGTTCATCTCGGGCCAGGTCGTCTACGCCGCCGGCGGACCGAAGGACTGAGGCCGATGCGCGAATTCGAGAACCTCGACGCCTTCGCCGCCGCGGTCGGCGAGCACCTCGGGTACAGCGAGTGGCTGAAGGTCACCCAGGACCGGGTGAACCTGTTCGCCGACGCCACCGACGACCACCAGTGGATCCACGTCGACGAGCCGATGGCGACCGCGGGCCCGTTCGGCGGCACCATCGCCCACGGCTTCCTGACGCTGTCGCTGCTCTCGGCGTTCGGCCCGAAGATCTACAAGGTCAACGGCATCAAGATGGGCATCAACTACGGCCTCAACAAGGTCCGCTTCCCGCAGCCGGTGAAGGTCGGCTCGAAGGTGCGCGCCGGGGCCGAGCTGGTCGAGGTCACCGACATCCCGGGCGGCAAGCAGGCGGTGTCCAGGTGGACGGTCGAGATCGACGGCGAAGCGAAGCCCGCTTGCGTCGCCGAATGGGTGACGCGGTTCCTCGCGTGAGGCCGCTGAGCAGCGGCACTTTCCCGGGAAAGTGCCGCTGCTCACCACTCTGTACGTCATACCGACTAGTCGGTATGCTCGCCGGATAGAGCTTGAGGAGGCTGGATGAACCCGACCGACCCGCCGGGTCTGAACCTGGACCGCCTGCGCGCCCACCTGGACGCGCACCGGCCCGGCCTGGTCGCCGGACAGCTGTCCGCGGACGTCGTGGAGGGCGGCCGGTCGAACCTCACCTACGTGGTCGGCGACGGCCGCTCGCGCTGGGTGGTGCGCCGCCCGCCGCTCGGGCACGTGCTGCCCACCGCGCACGACATGACCCGCGAGTTCCGGGTGATCTCCGGCCTGCGCGACACCGCCGTGCCGGTGCCCGAGGCGATCCTGCTCTGCGAGGACGCCGACGTCATCGGGGCGCAGTTCTACGTCATGAGCTTCGTCGAGGGCACGCCCTACCGGACCGCGGACGAACTCGCGCAGCTCGGCGGACAACGCACCCGCGCGATCGCCGACGCCCTGGTCGACACGCTCGTCGACCTGCACGCCGTCGACCCGGCCGCGGTCGGGCTCGGCGACTTCGGCCGGCCCGACGGCTTCCTGGAGCGGCAGCTGCGCCGGTGGAAGAAGCAGCTCGACGCCTCGCGCAGCCGCGACCTCGACGGCATCGACGAACTGCACGACCGGCTCGCCGCGGCGGTGCCGGTGTCCGGGAAGCCGTCGATCATCCACGGCGACTACCGCCTCGACAACGTCCTGGTCGACTCCGGCGACAAGATCTCCGCGGTGCTCGACTGGGAGATGTCGACGCTGGGCGACCCGCTGACCGACGTCGCGCTGCTGGTGGCCTACGCCGAGCGGGACAAGGTCTCGCTGCAGTTCGTGTCGAACGCCAGCTCGGCCCCCGGCTACCCGGCGACCGACGAGGTCGTGCGGCGCTACGCCGAACGTTCGGGCCGGGACGTCTCGCAGCTGAACTGGTACGTCAGCTTCGCGTTCTTCAAGCTGGCCGTGATCCTGGAAGGCATCTACTACCGCTACCAAAAGGGCCAGACGGTCGGCGCGGGCTTCGAAGGCGTCGGAGCCGGTGTCCCGCTGCTCATCTCGCACGGCAACGAGATTCTCAAAGAGGAGAAGTAAATGGACTTCGCGTTCGACGAGAAGACCGAGGAGCTGCGCGGGAAGCTCCTCGAGTTCATGGACTCGCACATCCACCCCGCCGAGCCCGTGTTCGAGCAGCAGCTCGCCGAACGCGAAGACCCGTGGGCCATCCCGCCGGTCATGGAAGAGCTGAAGGCCGAGGCCCGCAAGCGCGGCCTGTGGAACTTCTTCCTCCCCGGCGACCACGGCGCCGGCCTGACGAACCTCCAGTACGCGCCGCTCGCGGAGATCACCGGCCGCAGCATCCGGCTGGCGCCGACCGCGCTCAACTGCGCCGCGCCGGACACCGGGAACATGGAAGTGCTGGCCATGTTCGGCAACGACGACCAGCAGAAGCAGTGGCTGGAACCGTTGCTGGCCGGGGAAATCCGGTCCGCGTTCGCGATGACCGAGCCCGACGTCGCCTCCTCCGACGCCCGCAACATCGAGACCGCGATCCGGCGCGACGGCGACGAATACGTCGTCAACGGCCGCAAGTGGTACATCTCCGGCGCGATGAACCCCGCGTGCCGGATCTTCATCGTGATGGGCAAGACCGACCCGGACGGCCCGCCGCACAAGCAGCAGAGCATGATCCTCGTGCCCCGCGACACGCCGGGCCTGACGGTCAAGCGCGGCATGCACGTCTTCGGCTACGACGACAGCGACCACGGCGGCCACGCCGAGGTGCTCTTCGAAGACGTCCGCGTGCCGGTCGAAAACCTCATCGCCGGCGAGGGCGACGGCTTCGCGATCGCCCAGGCCCGCCTCGGCCCGGGCCGGATCCACCACTGCATGCGCGCCATCGGCATGGCCGAGCGCGCGCTGGAGCTCATGTGCAAGCGCGCGATCTCGCGCGAGGCGTTCGGCAAGCCGATCGCGCAGCAGGGCGTCGTGCAGGACTGGATCGCCGAGTCCCGCGTGCGCATCGAACAGCAGCGGCTGCTCGTGCTGAAGACCGCGTGGCTGATGGACACCGTCGGCAACCAGGGCGCGCACACCGAAATCCAGGCCATCAAGATCTCGACGCCGGCCGCGGTCGAGTGGATCCTCGACAAGGCCGTGCAGGTGCACGGCGCCGGCGGCGTCAGCCAGGACTTCCCCCTGGCCGCGATGTGGGCCGGGAACCGCACGCTGCGGCTGGCCGACGGGCCGGACGAGGTCCACAAGCGCTCACTCGCCCGGCGTGAGCTGAAGAAGTACCTCTCGGAGGGCGCCAAGTGACTGTCACCGCTTCGGACCTGGCCGGCCAGGCCCGCGACTTCCTGGCCGCGCACGACCCCGCGTCGACCGACCGCATGGACTTCCTGCGGGCCCGGTTCGACGCCGGGCTCGCGTGGATCCACTTCCCCGCCGGGCTCGGCGGGCAGGACGCGCCGCGCGCGCTGCAGTCCGCTGTGGACGGTGTGTTCACCGAGGCGGGCGCGCCGGACAACAACCCGCGCCGGATCGGCATCGGCCTCGGCATGGCGGCCCCGACCATCCTCGCCTTCGGCACGCCGGAGCAGCGCGAGCGCTACCTGCGTCCACTGTGGACCGGCGAGGAGGTGTGGTGCCAGCTGTTCTCCGAGCCGGGCGCCGGCTCCGACCTGGCCGCGCTGGGCACGCGGGCCGTCCGCGACGGCGACGACTGGATCGTCACCGGCCAGAAGGTCTGGACCTCGGGTGCGCACGAGTCGCAGTGGGCGATCCTGGTGACGCGCACCGACCCGGACGTGCCGAAGCACCAGGGCATGACGTACTTCCTGTGCGACATGACCGCGCCCGGCGTCGAAGTCCGGCCGTTGCGCCAGATCACCGGCGAGGCCGAGTTCAACGAGGTCTTCCTGACCGACGTCCGGATCCCGGACACGCAGCGCCTCGGCGCGGTCGGCGAGGGCTGGAAGGTCGCGCAGACGACGTTGATGAACGAGCGCGTCGCGATCGGCGGGCACGTCCAGCCGCGTGAAGGCGGCCTGATCGGCATCGTCGCGAAGACCTGGCGCGAGCGGCCCGAGCTGCGCACGCCGGAGCTGCGTGACCGGCTGGTGCAGCGCTGGGTCGAGGCGGAAACGCTGCGGCTGGCCGGAACCCGGCTGCGCCAGCAGCTGACGGCGGGCGCGCCCGGGCCGGAGGGTTCGGCCATGAAGGTCGCGTTCTCCGAGCTGAACCAGGCCTTGACCGGCCTGGAGGTCGAACTGCTCGGCGAAGAGGGTCTCGCCTACGACGACTGGACGTTCCGGCGTCCGGCCATTGTGGACTTCACCGGCCGCGAGGCCGGTTACCGCTACCTGCGCGCGAAGGGGAACTCCATCGAGGGCGGCACCTCGGAGGTCCTGCGCAACATCATCGCCGAGCGCGTGCTGGGGCTGCCCTCGGAGCCGCGCGTCGACAAGGACGTCGCCTGGAAGGACCTCCCCCGATGACTGATCTGCTGTATTCGGACGTCGAAGAGGACCTGCGGGCTTCCGTCCGGGACCTGCTTTCGGACAAGGCTTCGGCGGAGGCGGTGCTGGCGCGCATCGAGACGGCTGAGGGCTACGACCTGAAGCTGTGGCGCACGCTGGCCGAAGAGGTCGGCGTGGCCGGGTTGGCGGTGCCCGAGGAGCTGGGCGGGCACGGCGCGTCGGCCCGCGAGGTGGCGGTGGTGGCCGAGGAGCTGGGCCGCAGCGTGGCGC
Source organism: Amycolatopsis sp. NPDC098790 (assembly GCF_044759945.1). NCBI lineage: Bacteria > Bacillati > Actinomycetota > Actinomycetes > Pseudonocardiales > Pseudonocardiaceae > Amycolatopsis > Amycolatopsis sp. NPDC098790. Next base: position 399,244 of record NZ_JBIWAI010000006.1, on the reverse strand, counting down.
CGGTGCCGTACCTGGGCAGCGTGGTGCTGGCGACGACGGCGCTGGTCCGCGCATCGGCGGGCGAGTTCGTCCGGCAGCTGGCTTCGGGTTCGGCGATCGGCGCGCTGGCGGTGCCGCTGTCGACGGCGCCGGGGGCGGGGTTCCCGTCGTCGGTGACGGTGTCGGCTGCCGGGACGCTCTCGGGTCGCGTGGGCACGGTGGCCGACGCGTCGGTGGCGGACTTGCTGGTCGTCCCGGCCGCGGGCCCGGACGGCCCGGGGCTGTACGTGGTGAACGCGTCTTCGGCTTCCGTGACCGAGCTCGTCTCGTTCGACCTGACGCGCCGGGTGGCGGACGTGTCGCTTTCGGACGCGCCGGCGACCCTGGTGGCGTCGGGCCCCGCGGCGGCCGCGGCTCTCGAGGAGGCGCTGCTCTTCGGTGCGGGCATCCTGGCGTCGGAGCAGACGGGCGTCGCCGAGTGGGCGCTGACGGAGACGGTTTCGTACCTGAAGGGGCGCTACCAGTTCGGCCGTCCGGTGGGCGGGTTCCAGTCGCTGAAGCACCGGCTCGCGAACCTGTACACGGACTTGGTACTGGCCCGCGCGGCGGCGCGGTATGCGGCGGATTCCCTGGCGGCGGGAACGGACGTGCCGATCGCGGTGTCGGTGGCCCAGGCGCGGGTGGCCCCGATCGCGGTGCGCGCGGCAGAGGAGGCCATCCAGTTGCACGGGGGCATCGGGATGACGTGGGAGCACCCGGCGCACTTGTACTTGAAGCGCGCGAAGGCGGACGAGATCGCGTTGGGAACACCGGGGAAGCACCGGGCTCATCTGGCAGAGCTGGTCAACCTCCCCGCTTGACCCACGAAGCGACGGCCGGGCGAATCACCTCCGCCCGGCGTCGGCCGTCGGCCGTGAAGGCCTCCTCGCCGGCTTTGTGCCCGGTAAGGAGGCCTTCACGGCTTTCGGGGGGTAGCGCGGCCGAGGGTCCCTGTTGGCCGGGCGCCAGCGCCCCAATGTGGCCTTGGTTGCGTCTGACGCACCCAATGTGGCCTTCGGTGCGTCCCACGCACCCAATGTGGCCTTGGTTGCGTCCCACGCACCCAAGGCGGCCTTCGGTGCGTCTCACGCACCGAAGGCCACATTGGGGCGCTCGGGCGTCACGTTGCCAGCAGACGGCGAGCTTCGGCCAAAGCGGGTGCCGCTCCCGCCGCTGCCAGGAGTTCCTCCGCCGCGCGCCAGCTTTCCCGGGCCGCTTCCGGTCCCGTCGTCGTCCGCCGCGCCTTCCCGAGGACGAGCAAAGCCCACGCCTCGCCCAACCGGTGTCCCGCCTCCCGGAATCCCTCGACCGCTCGGCCTGCCAGGGTTTCCGCCTGGGCCGGTCGTCCCCCGGTCAGCGCCGCCTCGGCCGAACTCAGACGCGCCTGTTCGGCCAGCAACCGGAACCCGCCGGCTTCGGCCGCGCGCAACGCCGGTTCCGCGTCCGTACCGTCCACAGCGGACAGTCCGATCGCCGCCGTCAGTTCGCCGCGGCGGTAGCCGATCTTCTCCGCCAGCGCGTGCGCCTCGCCGTAGTCCGCGGCGGCCGCCGCCGCGTCGCGGGACTGGCGGTGGAGGTCGCCGTGGGCACACAGCGCGTCCACCTCGAACCGCTGGTTGCCCGCTTCGCGCGCCACGGTCAGCGCGAGCCGCACCGCCGGCCACGCTCGCGCGAGGTCGCCGGTGACCCGGTGGACCGCCGCCAGCCGGACGAGCGCGTCGGCCTCGTCGTCACGGGAACCCAGCTCCCGCAACGATTCCAGCGCTTCGGTGAGCACGGTGAGCGCGCGGGACGGGTCGCCGGTGACCCGATAGCCGTAGCCGAGGTTGCAGCGCGCGATCGCCGCCGCGTGGGGTGAACCGAGCCAGCCGCACAGCTCGAGCGCGCGCTCGTTGTGGCGGATGCCCTCGGCGAGCTCGCCGTGCTCCATGAGGACGGCGCCCAGGTTGATCAGGCCGTTCGCGGCCCGGATCGACGTGCCGTGCCGCCGGGTGCCGGCCAGCGCCGCCGCGAAGTGCTCGATCGCCCGGTCGAGCCGGCCCAGGTCCAGGTGCACGACGCCGAGGGCGTGCAGCACCGAGTCCGCGCCGTCGCGGGCACCCGCGGCACGGTAGGACTCCTGGGCGGCCTCGAGTTCGGTGAGCGCTCCCCCGTAGTCGCCCCGGCTCCACGCCAGCGCGCCCAGGCTGTGCCGCATCGCGCCGGTGGCCTCCTCATCACCGGCCCGGCGCGCGGCGGCGAGTCCCGCGGTCGCGGCCGCTTGCCACTCCGCGTCGAGCCGGTGGGAGTGGAAGAAGCCGCGCAGCAGGTCCGCCGCCCGCCAGGCGAACGGTCCCGGCGCCGACCGGATCGCCGCCAGCAGGTTTGCGTGCTCGGCCAACAGCCAGCGCCGAGCTTCGGCCAGCTCGACGGCATCGGTGGGGCCAGGCAAGTCGGGCCGGCCGGGCACAACGAGCACGCCAGGCACGCCAACCGGGCCGGACGCACCGGGCCGGCCGCGCTCATCGAGCGGACCGGGCACCCCCGGCAGCCCGAGCGGATCCGGCTCGGCGGGCAGGTCGGGCCCGGCGGGCAAGCCGGGCGGGCCGGGCTCGCCGAGCGGGCCGGGCTCACCAGGCTGGTCGGGCAGGCCGGATGGGCCGGGCATATCGAGCAGGCCATGCTCACCGGGCAGGCCGGGCACACCATACGGGCCGGGCGGGCCGAGCACCCCGTCCTCGTCACGCGAACCGGGCAAGCGCTGCAGGTCCGGGTAAAGCGCAGCCGCCGCGCGGGCTCCAGTGCTCAAGTAGTGCTCGAAAAGCCTCCCCAGCGCCGCCGCTCGGTCGGGCTCCTCCACCTCCTCCTGGGCGCGCGCCACGGCGTAGCCGCGGAGCAGGTCGTGCAGACCGAACCGGTCGTCTCCCCGGGACTGCACCAAGTGGCTCGCCGCCAGCTCCCGCAGCAGCGACCCGGCCCGAACTTCGTCCGTCCCGACCAGCGCCGCCGCTCCTCGCACGTCGATGTCGGCTCCCGGTAGCAGCCCGAGCAGGCGGAAACACCTCGCCGCCGCGGGGGACACCGCGTCGAACGACAGGTCGAACGCCCTGCGTACCCCCTGGTGCTCGGCGCCCGGTACCGCCAGCCGCGTCACCAGGTCCGGCCCGGCCAGCTCGGCGAGGTAGCCGCGCACCGAGCGGTCCGGCCACAGCGCCAGGTTCGCCGCCACGATCCGCAGCGCCAGGGGCAGCCCCGCACACAGCCGCACCAACTCGCGCGCCGCCTCCTCTTCCGCGAGCACCCGGTCCGCGCCGACCACCGCGGCCAGCAGCGCCAGCGAGTCGTCCGGGGGCAGCTCGGCCAGCTGGACGCGGTTGACGTCCACCGTGGCGGTGAGGCCGCCGAGGCTGTCGCGGCTGGTGATCAGCACCGCGCAGCCCGGGCCGGCCGGCAGCAGGGCGCGAACCTGGTCCGGCCCCGCCGCGTTGTCCAGCACGACCAGCACCCGCCGGTCGGCCAGCACCGACCGGTACAGCGCCGCCGCGTCCGCCGGCTCGGTCGGGACCTGCCCCGGCCGGACGCCGAGCGCGTGCGAAAACCGGGTCAGCACCTCGATCGGGGCGAGCGCCGGGACCGTCGAACTGCCTTGGAGGTCGGCGAAGAGCTGGCCGTCCGGGAAGTACCTCGCCGCGCGGTGCGCCCAGTGCACGGCGGCGGACGTCTTGCCCACGCCCGCCGGCCCGGCCAGCAACGCGATCGCGGGCTGCGTGGCCGCCGGCCGGTCCGGTCCCAGCACCGCGTCCAAAGTGGACACCAGGTCGGCCCGGCCGGTCAGCGTCCCGACGTCGGGAGGCAGCTGGCGCGGCCGGAACCGCGGCCGCGCGGCGGGCGGCTCGCCGGCCAGCACCGCCTGGTGGGCCTGCCGCAGCCGTTCGCCGGGGTCGATCCCGAGCTCGTCGGCGAACCTGCGGTGCACCCGGCGGTACACCTCGAGCGCGTCGGCGCGGCGGCCCGAGCCGTGCAGCGCTTCGAGGTACAACGCCCAGAACGCCTCCTGCCAGGAATTTTCCTCCGCCACCCGGCCGAGCTCGGCGGCGACCTCGGCGTGCCGCCCCAGCTCGAGGCTCACCTCGAAGAAGCGCTCGTGGGCCTGCATCCGCTCTTCGGCGGGCCCGGCGCCGGCGCGGCTCCTGAGCTCCACCGGCAGGTCGGCGAGCAGCGGGCCGCGCCAGCAGGCGAGGGCGTCGGCGAGCACCGCGCGTTCGGCCTCGGGCGCCGGCTCCGCGCGGGCGTCGGCGAGCAGCCGGCGGAAACGCAGCAGGTCGTGGTGCTCGGGCGACGCGCGCAGCAGGTACCCGGCCGGCCGGGTCTCGACGACGCCGTCGCCGAGCACGCGCCGGAGCCGGACGGTGTGCACCTGGATGCTCTTGCGGGCGGTCTCCGGCGGGTCGTCGCCCCACAGCAGCTCGGTGAGCCGGTCGAACGACACGGTCGTGTTCGCCCGCAGCGCCAGCACGGCGAGCAGCGCCCGCACCTTCGGCCCGTTGACCGGCACGGGCACGCCGTCGCGCCGGACCCGCAACGGTCCGAGCACCCCGAACTCGAGCACTTCTCCGCACCCCCCGCTGACCGGGCAAACCGGTCATTCCCGGTCACGAGGGTAGCGGGAAAACGATCACCCGAGCGGGACGGGCCGCACCACGGGCGGGGCGAGCAGCGAGCCGAACACGGGCTCGGGGTCGACGACCAGCAGGCCACGGTCGTCGAGCACGCCGGAACAGGCGACCACCCGGGCCGTCACTTGGTTGACGAACCGCGAGCCGACGCACGCGGCGCTGCCGAAGCCGTAGGGCAGGTAGCGGGACTTGTACCCCTCCGGTGGCCGGTCCCAGCGCAGCGGGCGGTATTCGCCGGGTTCGGACCAGACGTCCGGGTCGCGGTGCAGCAGGTACGTGCACAGGTAGAGCCGGTCGCCGGGGACCAGGTCGACGCCGCCCAGCTCGGTCGCCTCGGTGACGGTGCGGGCGAGCTGCCAGGCGACCGGCCACAGCCGCAGCGCCTCGCGGACGCGGTGCTCGGCGGATGCCGGGCTTTCTCGCGGCCGCAGGACCGTGCCGGCCGGGGTGCCGGGCCGCCAGCCGCGGTCGAGCAGGACGGTCCAGGCAGCCACCATCGACGCGGCCCGGCAGACCGCGCCGACCAGGCCGTGCAGGGCCAGGGCGACGTCGTCGGAGGCGCCGAGCGTCGCCCGGAGCGCTTCGGGAAGCGCGCCGCCGTTGCCCGCGGCCCAGCGGTGGAGCGCGGCGTCGGCGCGGCTGTGCGCGAGCCGGCCCCGGAACCGCCGCAGGGCCGAGCCGGTCCGGTCGAGCCCGTCGGACGCGGCGAGCGCGTCGCGCAGCGCCTGGTGCCCCGCGGCGGGGAGGCCCGGGAAGAGCTGTTCGCCGAACAACCGCAGGTAGCCGCCGGCGAGCGCGCCGGGCCACGGCTCCCGCGAGGCCGTCAGCTCGGTCCTGATCGCGTCGTCCTGGACGGCCTGCCAGGCCCGGTCCAGCTCCCGGCCCAGCGCGGCGTTGACCGGGCGGCTGTGGTCGGCGCCCGGCACCCAGTCGGCGACGGCGCCGAACGTCGCCGCCCTGGCTTCGAACGGGCGGGTGGTGGAGGCCAGCGCCGTGCGGATCAGCTCGGCTCCGCAGACCAGGTACCGGCCCGGCCCGAACGGCCGGATCGGCATGCGGTCGGCCGCCCAGCCGTCGAGCGTCGGCAGCGGATCGGCGAGGGTGGCGGAGGTGCGCACGGAGGTCTCCCGGGAAAAGGCCGTGCCCGCGGCGGGAAGCCGCGGGCACGGGGGTGATCAGTAGATCTCGTAGTAGATGACCCGGGTGGCGCCGAGCCGGCGGTTGCGCACACCGCGCACCACGGAGCGGGCGAAGAAGCGGATCGTCGTCATGGCTGTTCTCCTTCGTAGGTGTTCGCTACCAGCGGAGGCCGATGTTCGACGGACCCGCGGGCCCGAGGACGGAGGCCTCCAGTTCGCCGGACGGCACGCCGTGGCAGACCCACGACTGCGGGCCGCTTTCGGCGGCGAAACCGGTCCGGCAGACCACGCCGCCCGGGCCGCGGACGACCCACTCGGCGGGTCCGCTTCCGTGCACGTCCGCGTCGACCGACAGGGTGCCGCCGGGGAACCAGACCGGCGGGGTGACGCAGGCGCTGTCGGGGCAGGTGCGCGAGACGCCCCCTTGTTCGGAGGCTTGCGCGACGGGCGCGGCGACGGCACTCGCCGCGGCGGCGACCGCGGCGGCGGCGAGGACGCGCTTCACTGTGGTGTGCATGGGATTCCCCTCTTCCCGGAGTGGCCGAGGGGCGGCACCGCGCGTTCCCGTCCCGGCGGTGCGCATGATCCGGCTGAAGCCCCCCGATGCCAGACGGCCGCCGTCCCCCGGCACGCTCGGGTGCCGGGGCCCCACTTCCCACGGCCGACCGTCTGACGGACCCGATCTTGCCGGGCGGCGGCTAAAGCCGGGTAAAACCCGGGTCGCTGATGACCGGTGACCAGCGCCCCAATGTGGCCTTCGGTGCGTCTGACGCACCGAAGGCCACATTGGGTGCGTCTGACGCAACCAAGGCCACCTTGGGGCGCTGGGGCCCGCGCCGCCTTTCGTGAATCCCCTTCGGCTTTTCTTCCGAATTTTCGCTCATCTGAGCGAAAATGCTGTGAGCCACGCCACCCGAGAGGCAAAAGGGTGGCAAAAGTGCCCCCGTTCCCATGGTTCTCCCCACCCACCCGGATCTAGCCTGGGCGCCATGGAATTCGCCGTCGCGCCGACGGAAGCGCTCGAGGAATTGGCCGTCGCCGTCGGCGGGCATCGGCACAGCGCGCTCACCTGCGGGCCGCGCTCCGGTGAGCTCGTCCTGATGCTGCACGGCTGGCCCGAATTCGCCGAATCCTGGACCGAGCAGCTGCACGCCCTCGGCGAGGCCGGCTATCGCGCCCTCGCCGTCGACCAGCGCGGGTACGCCCGCGAAGCGCGGCCCGAGAGCGTCGAGCACTACTCCATCGAGCACCTGGTCGGCGACGCCCTCGCCTTCGCCGACAGCCAGGGCGCCGACCGGTTCCACCTGGTCGCGCGCGACTGGGGCGGCATGGTCGCCTGGGCGCTGGCCACCGCGCACCCGCACCGGCTGCGGTCGCTGACCGTCCTCTCCACCCCGCACCCGTCGGCCCTGCAGCGCGCGGCCGCCACCGACGACGGGCAGTTCCACGACCTCGGCTACATCCGCTTCTTCCGCCGCGGCGTCGGCAAAGCCGAGAAATTCCTCTTACGCGACGAAGCCGCGCAATTACGCGCTGTCTACAATCGGCGGATTCCGGTCGAAATCGTCGAACGCACCGTCGAACGCCTTTCCGAACCGGGTGCGCTGACCGCGACGCTGAATTGGTACCGCGGCGCCACCAACGACGTTTTCGACGTCCCGGCGGGCCGCATCACCGTCCCGACGCTCTACCTGTGGGGCAGCGAGGACCCGTACCTCGGCCAGAGCGCCGCGGAGCTGACCGTCCACCACATCGACGCGGAGTACCGCTTCCAGATCATCGAGGGCGCGAGCCAGTGGATGGCGATGGAGGCCCCCGACGAGGTCATCGCCCTCCTGCTCGACCACCTCCGGCGCCACTAACCGGTCTTGCGGACCAGGCCCGTGTAACCGACGAGCGCCAGCGTGGCCAGCGCCCAGATCGCGGCCTGGACCAGCCAGATCGCCACCGTGAACCACTGCCCGGCGGCGATCCCGGTGTTGAGGTCGCACCGCCCGCGCACCCCCGGAGACAGCGGCAGCCCGCGATCCAGGCCGACGCCGACCAGCTCCACCGTCGTGCACGGCGTGCCGGTCGCGGCCGTGAGGTCCGCCGTCCGCTCGGCCGCGCGGTGCCCGCCGGAGCCGACGTGCCCGGCCCACAGCCCCAGTCCCCCGGCCGCGACCACCGCGAGCAGCAACGCGGCCGCGGTCCGCCGGGCGCGGTAGCCGTAGCCGGCGAGGAAGCCCCAGAGCCAGTGGAACCGCCGGGCGGGCCAGCCGCCGATGGCCTTCGGCGCCCGCCGTTGCAGGTCCCGCTGCTGGGCGATGAGGATCTGCCGCGCGTTCCCGTCGTGCCCGGCGGCGCGCTCCGACGCCGCCAGCTGCTGGTACGGCCCGGGCCGGTACGCGGCCGTGTGGTCGCGCACCAGCAGGAGCCATTCGCGCCAGGTGACGTCGCCGAGGGAGCCGAACCGGAAGCCGTCGAGCTCCACGCGGCCGAGTCCCGCCGGGACGAAGACCGGCCCGTCGACCACGGCGGCATCGAGGCTGACGTGGGTCCCGGCCGCGCCGATCTCCGCCCCGGTGAAGGCGAGCCGGCCGCCCACGTGAGCACCCAGCAGGCGGACCGCGGCCACCGCGCCGGCACCGGTCGCCTTGAGCCCGGTCGCCTCCCAGTTCTCGCGGACCCAGCACCGGTCGGCGACCACGGCCGGACCGGCGTCGTTGGTGACGACGGCGCCGTCGAGGGTGCACGGACCGTCGATCCGGGCGCCCCGCAGGCTCACCGCGCCGGCCTCGGACGAGCTGGTCACCTTCGCGCCCGTGAGGTCCAGCTCGGTGCCGATCCGGGTGTCGTCGGCATCGAGCGCGGAGCCCGGCCCGGTGGTGACCTCGGTATCCCTGAACAGGACCTGCCCGCCGACCTCGGCGCGGTACAGCTGGACCGCGCCAGTCAGCCGGGCACCGGTGAGATCCAGGGTGTCGCCGATGTGCGTGCCCCCGGCGAGCAGCGCCGGGCCGCCGGACGAGGTGACCGTGACGCCCTCGAAGTCGGCGTGGCCGAGCACGCGGGCGCCGGCCAGGCGGATCGAGCCGATCGCCGTCAGCCCGGCCAGGCGCAGGCTGCCGTCCACCCGCAGCCGGTCTCCGCTCAGCGCCGGTCCCGTGTCGTCGGCGAGTTCGGCACCTCCCAGGTAAAGGTCCCCGTGCACGTGCGCTGCCTGCAGGGACACCGTCCCGCTCGCCCGCAGGCCGCGGGCGTGGACGCTGCCCTCGATCCGGGCGCTGTCGGCGCTCAACGCTCGCCCGCGGGGGTTGGCGAGGACCGCGCCGCCGAGGTTGACCTGGCCGTCGATCCGGGCGCCGAGCAGCGAGACCGCGCCGGTCACGGTGACGCCGGTGCCGTACAGGCCGCCGGCGCGGAGGCGGTCGGCGCCGACGGCCGGGCCGCTGTCGTTCACGAGCGTGGCGTCGCCGAGGTCGAGCTGGCCGCCGATCCGGGCGCCGAGCAGGCGGAGCGCGCCGTCCTCGCCGGCGCCGGTCACCGTGGCGCCGGTCAAGCTGAAGTCTTCCTCAGCCACCGCGCCGTCGGCGAACACCACCGGCCCGGACTCGTTCGTGAGCGCCGCTTCGCCGAAGAAGACCTCTCCGGAAACGCGCGCGCCGAGCAGGCGGACCGCGCCGCCGGCGCCGATGCCGGTCGCCCGCAGGCCGGCACCCTTGAGCGCCCGGCATTCGAGGTCGTCGAGGTACAACGCGGGGCCGTCACCACTGCGGATCTCCGCGCGGGCGAAGACGGCCAGGCCGTCGACGCGGGCGTCGCGCAGGCAGATCACGCCGAAGTCGCCGGAGCCGGTCGCGCGGACCCCGGTGAGGTCGAGGTCGTGGCCGATCCGGACGCCGGTGCCGTCCACTCCCGCGATCCGGCTGCCGGACAGGTCGAGCCACGGCAGCGTCGCGGCCCGCGCGGAGATCGTGTTCACGACCACGCAGTCGACCAGCTGCAGCCCGACCGGCGCCTCGACGTGGTCCAGGTTCAGCGTCCCGGCGATCCGGGCGCCGCCGACGCGCACCCCGCGCGGGTCCACCGGGCCACGCAGGCCGAGCAGCAGCTCGCGCAGGACGGCGGCCCGCACCGGGGTGTCGGTCACGTACGCGAGACCGCTCCGGGCGGCGTCGACCAGCTCTCGTTCCGCGCCGGTCAGCTTGGCGACGACGGGCAGTGTCACGCAGGTGGCCGCAGCGCGTCCAGGAGCAGGTCCGCGTAGTGGTCGCCGACCTGCCGCGCCGAGAGCGTGCCGCCGCGGCGGTACCAGGAACCCAGGTGGTGGACCGAGCCGAAGAAGAAGTCGACGACCACGTCGGCCGGCTTGTCCGTGCGGAACTCCCCCGACGCCTGGCCTTCCTCGATCAGGCCGCGGAAGCGCTCGTGGTACTTGCGGCGCTCGGCGCGCACCGCCTTCTGCTTGTCCGGGGAGAGCTGGTGCATCGACTGCAGGAAGATCGTGTTGTCGTCGAGGTTGTCGATGCTCGACACGACGACGTCGGACGCGGCGGCGCCGAGCCGTTCGCGCAGCGGGGCGTCCGACGAGGCGACGCTCTCCAGCTGCCGGGTCTGCTCCCGCAGGACGCGCGCGTAGATCTCGTAGAGCAGGTCGTCCTTCGAGCCGAAGTAGTGGTACATCGCGCCCTTGGTGACGCCCGCGGCCTCGACGATCTCCTGGACCGACGTCCGGTCGAAGCCTTTCTTGGCGAACAGCTTCGTGGCGTGCTCCAGCAGCCGCCGCGGCACGGCGGCCTGGTCGTCGCCACCCGCTTCGCCCGGCTTACGGGTGCTTGCCCTGGTCATCGCAAGTACCCCCTCTCCGGTTTCGAACGGACAGGATAACGGCTCACCCGGCCCAGGACAGGAACCGCCGCGGGTTGTCCACCAGCATGGTCGTGATGTCCGTTTCGGACACCCCGCGTTCCCGCAGGGCGGGCAGCACCTCCCGCGTGATGTGCAGGTAGTGCCAGTTCGGCGTCAGCACGGGCAGCTGCTCCGAGGGCAGCCAGTCGATGTAGCAGGCGGCGTCGTGCGAGAGGACCATGCTGCCCGCGTAGCCGCGTTCGCACATCGCCGCGACGGTGTTCACCCGGTCCTCGAACGGCAGCAGCAGGTCGAGGCCGAACCGGTCCATGCCGAGCAGCGACCCGCGGTCGGCCAGCTCGGTCAGGTACCCGAGGTCCGTCGAGTCGCCGGAGTGCCCGACCAGCACCTTGGCCAGGTCGACGCCCTCTTCGTCGAAGATCGCCTGCTGCTCCACGCCCCGCCTGCTGCCCGCGTGGGTGTGGGTCATGATCGGCGCGCCGGTCTCGACGTGCGCCTTCGCGACCGCCCGCAGCACCCGCTCGACGCCGGGCGTCACGCCGGGTTCGTCGGTCGCGCACTTGAGCAGCGCCGCCTTGACGCCGGTGCCCGCGATGCCCTCGCGGATGTCCCCGACGAACATCCCGACGAGCGGGTCTTCGCCCTCCAGCATCGTCCCTGGCCCGCGGAAGTGCAGGTAGTGCGGCACGTCGTTGTACGTGTAGAGCCCGGTCGCGACGACGATGTTGACCTCGACCTCGGCGGCGACCCGCTGCACGCGCGGGATGTACCGGCCCAGCCCGATCACGGTCGGGTCGACGATCGTGTCGATCCCCGCGTCCTTCAGCTCTTTGAGCCGCCGGATCGCGTCGGGGACGTGCTCGTCCTCCTTGAACCCTTCGTGCTCCGGGTAGTTGGCGACGAACTCGGGGCTCAGCACGAAGAGGTGCTCGTGCATCAGGACCCGGCCCAGTGCTTCCGGCGCGATGGCGCCGCGAACGGTCTCGACCACGCCCGCTACCCCCGCGCCCGCAGTTCGCGGCGGAGGATCTTGCCGCTGGTGGTCTTCGGCAGCTCGTCGAGGACTTCGATGGTGCGCGGGTACTTGTAGGCGGCGAGCCGTTCCTTGCACCAGGCGACCAGGTCCGCGGGGTCGGCGGTCGCGCCCGGCGCCGGGCTGACGTACGCCTTGACCGTCTCGCCGCGGTATTCGTCGGCGATCCCGACGACGGCGGCCTCGCGGACCGCCGGGTGCGTGTACAGGACGTCTTCGACCTCGCGCGGCCAGACCTTGAAGCCGGACGCGTTGATCATGTCCTTCTTGCGGTCGACGACGTACACCCAGCCGCGCTCGTCCATGAAGCCGATGTCGCCGGTGAGCAGCCGCCCGCCGGGCAGCGCCTCGGCGGTGGCGTCGGGGCGGTTCCAGTAGCCGGAGACGACCATCGGGCCCTCGACGGCGATCTCGCCCGCCTGCCCGAACGGCAGCTCCTCGCCGTTCTCGCCGAGGATGCGGACGATCGTGTCCGGCACCGGCAGGCCGATCGAGATCGTGCCGGACTCCGGGTCGATCGGCGCTTCGAGCGTGCCGGGGACGACGACGCAGCCCGCCGTGGTCTCGGTGAGGCCGTAGCCGTTGTGGATGTAGTGGCCGGTCTTCGCGCGGAAGGCCTCGACGACGGCGGGCGGCAGCGCGGCGCCGCCGGAGTAGAGCAGGGCGAACGACGCGAAGTGGTCGCGGCTGAACGACGGGTGCGCCATCAGCGCCATGTAGGCCGTGGACGGCCCGACCGTGTACGACGGCCGGTGTTCGAGGAAGGCGTCGAGCACGACCCCCGGCTCGAAGCGGTACGCGAGGGCGAGTGTGCCGCCGATGTCGATCGCGGAGCCGACTTCGCAGACCATGCCGGTGATGTGGAACAGCGGCGCGAGCCCGAAGAGCGTCGAGCCCGCCGGGAGACCGCTGAACGAGCCGAGCCCGGCGGCGTTGGTGCCGATGTTGCCGTGGGTGTTGGTGGCGCCCTTCGGCGTGCCGCTCGTGCCGGAGGTGTAGCTGATCAGCGCGGTGTCGCCGAGCGCGAACGCGGGTTCCGGCGGCTTCGGGCCCGGCGTCGCGGCGGCTTCGAGGAGCTCGGTCGCGCCCGGCGTCTCCTCCTTTTCGACCTTGGCGAAGACGCGCTCGTCGTCGCGGGTCTGGAACTCCAGTTCGCTGGTGGTGAGGGCGATGCCGACGCCGTTGGCCGCGGCCGTTTCGCCGATGTAGGCGTTCCAGCCGCGCTGCGAGCAGACGACCGCCTTGACACCGGCGTCGGTGAAGACGTGCGTGAGCTCGCGCTCGCGGTACATCGGGTTGACCGGCACGACGATGCCGCCGGCCTTCCACGCGCCGAGCAGCGCGATCACGAACTGCGGGATGTTCTGCAGCACCAAGGCGAGCCGGTCGCCGCGGGCGAAGCCGTTTTGCGCCAGGTAGCGCGCGAAGCCGTCGGAGAGCTCGTCGACCTCGCGGTAGCTCAGCCGCGCGTCGAAGTACGCGATCGCCGTCCGCTCGGGCCCGGCGGCCACGGCGCGGCGGAACGACTCCGGCAGCGTCGTCGGCGGCGCCGGCTCCGCGTCCCGCACTCGTTCGTCGTAGCTCGCGAGCCAGGGCTTCGCGTCGTACCAGCTCATCCAGTGACCTCCCTTGGACACCGACCGGTCGGTATGGCGACGCTAGGAGGCGCGGGCGGTCCGCGTCAAGACCCGGCTTCGCGGGAATCGCAGAAGCCGCCTTTCACTGACCAATACGGACGCCGGTTCGGAATGGTTCAGCATCTCTCCGATTACCGTTTTTCCCTGGACAAATCCCCGGTGGAGCAGCCACGATGACGTCCGCGGCCCACTCGGCCGCGCCATTCGGAACAACCGCGCGCTGCCCGTGTGGTCCCTCTCTGTTCACGCTAACTTGGAGTGATTCATGCCTGCTACCGGTGGACGGCACCGCCTCTCGCGGCGGACGAAGATCGCGACGGCGGCCCTCGGCCTCGCGATCGCGGCCGGGGCTCTGGTGATCGCGACGACCGTCGGCGACCCCGGCGCGGCCAACGCGGCCGGCGCGGCCCCGACCGGGCAGATCACCTGCCCGGACGTCGCTTCGCAGCTCCCCGCCATCCCGGCGTCGGCCCAGGCCGAAGTCCAGCGCAACCTCGACCTGCTGACCACGCAGCTTTCCGAGGCCAACAACCGCCTGGTCAGCACCGTCGGTCAGGGCGGGCCGAACTTCGTCCAGAACGCAATTCTCGGGCCGTTGAAGGACAAGCGCGTCTCGACGATCGACCGGATCGCCATCGCCATCGGCCGCCAGGGCCAGAAACCGCAAGGGCTCGACAGCCTGGCCACGTGCTCGCTGGGCGGGCAGGCCGGCACCGGCGCCGGCACCGTGTCGACGGCACCGGCCCAGAACGGCGGCACTTCGGGCAACACCGGGAACACCGGGAACACGGCCGGGGAGATCACCTGCCCCGACGTCGCCTCGCAGCTCCCCGCCATCCCGGCGTCGGCCCAGGCCGAAGTCCAGCGCAACCTCGACCTGCTCGACACGCAAATCGCCGAAGCCAACAACCGGCTCGTCACCAGTGCGGGCGAAGGCGGCGCGAACTTCGTGCAGAACGCCATCCTCGGCCCGCTCGAGGACAAGCGCGTCGCGACGATCAACCGCATCGCGACCGCCATCGGCCGCACCGCCGACAAGCCGCAGGGCCTAGACGCGCTAGCCCCCTGCAGCCGCTGACAGGGCGCTGATTCGCAGGAACCCCCTGGCGGACATGGAGATCCGCACTTCGGTCGTCGTGACGGGAGCGAACTCGAGCGTCGTCGGGTCGTTCGAGCCGCTCCCCCACGTCACCTCCGGGTTCCGCACCGGCTCCCACCCCTTCGCCGTGCGGTAGGCGACGTCGATCGCCGACGGCAGCGCGTGTTTCGCGTCCACGACGAAGTTCGCCGTCACCGCGCCGATCCGCCGGGCAGCGGGGAAGGCGAGCGACACCCAGTCCTGCGCTCGCGGCCGGCTCACCGCGGGCAGCGTCGCCGTGGCCTGCTTGACGTAGAAGTTCGACCAGGCCGTCGCGGGGTCGCCGTCCAGCATCGCCGCCGGCAGCGTGTCCGGTGCGCCCGAGTAACTCGCGTCCGCGGCCGCGAACACCGGGGTCACCGGCCGGTCCACGGCCCGGGCGCCGGGACCGTTGCGCTGTCCCAAGTTCGTTCCCGGCACCGTGGTCGTCCCTGGCGCCAGACCCGGCGCGCTCGCCGTGACGGTGATCGGGCCCCGGCCGCCGGTCGCGGCGATGACGGCGACCGCCTGGCCGCGGAACGCCGGGATCGTCGGCTGCTGGTAGCTCTGGGCGAGTTCCTGGCGGCCGTTGTCGACGCCGGCGACCCGCCCCGGCCCGCGGACACCGAACCGCAGCACCGGTTCGGCGCCGGGTACCACGACGCCATGTGCGTCCACAATGGACGCGGTCACGAACGCCATCGCGCCGTCACCCCGCGGTTCGGCGGTCAGCCAGACAGCGCGCGGCGGCCCGGCCGTGACGAGCCGGTCGCGCGCCACTTCGCGGCCGCCGGATGTGGCGATCGCCGTGAGCGTGCCGGGTTCGAAGGGCACGGTCCACGTCAGGTGCAGCTTGCCGGTGCCGCCGTTCGGGCTCGTGTAGCTGCCGGAGGGGTCGTTCTTGTCGTCGCCGGCGGGTTCGGACGTCTCCAGGTACGGGCGTCCGTCCACAGTGGTCTTACGATCGAACCGCTTGACGCCGAGCGACCGTCCGTTGAGGACCAGTTCGACGGTGTCCACAGTGGAGTACACCCACACCGCGACCGGCGCACCGGGCCGGTGCGTCGTCCAGTCCATCGGCGTCAGGTGCACCATCGGCGTGGTCGTCCACTGGCTGCGGAAGAGGTGGAAGGCGTCCTTGGGCAGGCCCGCGCTGTCGATCGCGCCGAAGAACGACGTCTTGACCGGGAAGACGTCGTACGGCGTCGGCTCGCCCAGGTAGTCCTGGCCTGCCCAGAGGAACTGGCCCTGGCAGAACCGGCGGTCGCGGTCCTTCTTGAGCGAGTACTCGCCGCTGAACGTCCACGAGGCCAGGTTGTTGTCGTACGACGACGTCGCGCGCTTGCCCGGCGTGTGGTTCTCGCCGGTGTTGAGCAGGTCCGGGTCCTGGTACACCCCGCGCGTCGAGGTTTCCGACGACGACTCGGACTCGAAGAAGAACTTGTCCGGGTAGGCCGCGTGCAGCCCGTCGATCGACTGCGCGGTGTTGTAGTTGACGCCGAGGCCGTCGAGCTGCCGCAGGATCAGGTCCTGCGGCGAGCCGGGCGCGGGCACGCTGCGGTAGCGGTCCGAGCCCATGATGACGGGCCGGGTGGGGTCGATCGCGCGGACGGTCTTGATCAGCTCGGCCGCGATGGCCGGGCCGCCCGCCATCGACGCGTCCGGCACCTCGTTGCCGATCGACCACAGCACGACCGACGGCGAGTTCCTGGCCGCGTGCACCATTTCCGCGATGTCGCGCCCGCTCCACGCGTCGAAGTCGCGGTGGTAGTCGAACTCGAGCTTCCCGGTCCGCCAGCAGTCGAACGCCTCGACCATCAGGAGGATCCCGAGCCGGTCGCAGACGGTCACCAGCTCGGGCGCGGGCGGGTTGTGGGCGGTCCGCAGCGCGTTGGCGCCCATGGCGAGCATCAGCCGCAGCTGGCGTTCGAGCGCCGCGACGTCGATCACCGCGCCGAGCGGGCCCTGCGTCGAGTGCAGGTTGACCCCGCGCAGCTTCATCGGCTCGCCGTTGAGCGAGAACCCGCGGTCGGGGTGGAACTCGGTGTACCGGAAGCCGAAGTCGGTGGTGGTCGTGTCGAGCACGCGGCCGGCCACGACGACGTCGGTCCGGACGCGGTACAGCTGCGGTTCCTCGACCGACCAGAGCCGGGGTTGCCCGACGCGCTGGCTGATGACGGCCGTCGCGGTCGCCCCGGCGGGCACCGGCACGGTCGTCTCGCCGGTCGCGACCACGCGGCCCGCGGGGTCGGTGACGGTGGTGCGCACCCGGGCGGCGAGTGCGGTGGCTTCGGCGTTGACGACGTCGGTGGTCACCCGCACGGTCCCGCGCCCGGCGGCGATGTCCGGCGTCGTGACGAAGGTGCCGTGCCGGGCGATGTGCACCGGTTCGGTGACGACGAGCCGGACGGTGCGGTAGATCCCGCTGCCGGAGTACCAGCGGCTGCTGGGCAGCGGGTTCACGGCGCGGACGGCCAGGACGTTCGGTGTCCGGCCGTCGGTGTGCAGGCGGCCGGTGAGGTCGAAGGCGAAGCCGGTGTAGGCGTAGGGGTGGTTGCCGAGGAGTTCGCCGTTGAGGTGGACGTGGGCGTCGGAGTAGACGCCGTCGAACTCGACGGACACCCGCTTCCCGGCGACGGACGGCGGCAGGGTGAAGGTGCGGCGGTACCAGCCGAGGCCGCCTTTGAAGAAGCCGGAGCCGCTCTGGGTGCCCTGGTCGGTGGGCGGGAGTTCGATGCTCCAGTCGTGCGGGACGTCGACGAGCTGCCAGGCGGAGTCGTCGTAGGCGGGGTCGGCGGCGGCGTCGAAGCGGCCGCTGGGGTCGGTGACGCCGTCGGGGTTGGCGAGGGCGAATCGCCAGCCGGCGCCGAGGTCGGTGGTCCGGCCGGTGAGGTGGAGGGCGGGTCGCGTGAGGGTTTCGGCGGCCCGCGCGGCGGGAGCGACGGCGGAGGTGACGACGGCGGCACCGAGGCCGCCCAGGACCACGCGTCTGCTCGGGGTGTTCGGCATCGGAGAGTCCCTTCGGCGGGCTGATGCGGCGGAAAGCACTATTGCACAAGGGTTTCCGGGCGGCCAAAGGGTTCGATAATTTCGAACCGGGGACAGGTGGGCGGCGGTGGGTGGGCTCGGCGGATCGGGAGCGGCTCCGCTGGTTCGACTCGGCGGACGGGTCGCCTCGACGAGGTCGGCTCGCGGCAACGCTGCCTGGCTGCGGCCAGGCGGGCGAGGACACCAGGCGGACCAGCGCGGCCGAGCGAACCGGCGGGACCAGGCGGCCGGGGCCGCCTGGCGGCGGGGCGAGGTAGTCAAGTGGGTCAGGCACCTGGCCAGCGGGGCGGGGCGGCGCGGCCCGGCCGACCACTTCCCGCAGCGGTTCCCCGCCGACACGTGACGAACCTCCAAGCGACCGCTTAGTATGGTCACCGACCCGAGGAGGCAATCATGTCCACTGTGGACGGAGTGCGGTACGCGGCGGACGGCCCGGTGGCCACGCTGACGTTCGACAAGCCCGACCGCAGCAACGCGATGGACGTGCCGATGCAGGCCCGCTACGGCGCCCTCCTCCGGCAGGCCGACGCGGACCCCGACGTGCGCGCGGTCGTCGTCACGGGGGCGGGCAAGGCGTTCTGCCCCGGCGCCGACTTGGGCTTGCTCGACAACATCGCCGCCGCCCCCGGCGTCCGGCGGCGGGCACGAGAACTTCCGCGACGTCCTGGCGGCGTCGGCGGTCGGTGTCCCGGTGGTCGCCGCGGTCAACGGCGGCTGCGCGGGCCTGGGCTTCGTGATCGCGTGCTCCGCGGACGTCCGCTTCGCCGCGGCCGGCGCCAAGTTCACCACGGCCTTCTCCCGGCGCGGGCTGATCGCCGAGTACGGCATCGCGAAGCTGCTGCCCACGCTGGTGGGCGACGGCCGGGCTCGTGACCTGCTGCTTTCCGGGCGGACGTTCACGGCGGAGCAGGCCGTGGACTACGGCTTGGTCCAGGAGGTGGTCCCGGCGGAGGAGCTGGGCCTGCGCGCCCACGCCTACGCGACCGAGCTGGCGACCTTACAGCGCGCCGCGGTCGATGGCCGTGATGAAGGCGCAGTTCGCCCGGGAAGCGCTGCTGCCGCTGGAGGAGGCCGCCCGGGAGGCGACCGCGCTCATGATCGAGTCGTTCGGGCGTCCGGAGCTGGCCGAGGGGCTGGCCAGCTGGAACGAACGCCGCGAGCCGAAGTTTCCGCCCCACGCCGGCCGATGAGTTTTCCGGCCATCACGCGTCGGTACCGGTGACCGTGAAACACCGGCTCGAGGAGACACCATGGCGAAACTGCTCTACGGCTTCAGCTGCTCGCTCGACGGCTTCATCGCCGGCCCCGGCGGGGACATGTCCTGGCTGACGCCGTACCTCGGCCCCGATCCCGTGGTCGACGAGCTGATCCCCGAGATCGGCGCGCTGCTGGTCGGGCGGCGGACCTACGACGGCGACGATCCCCACCGCGGTACCGAGGCCGAGGGCAAGGCCTTCGGCGGCGGCTGGGAGGGCCCGCAGTTCGTGCTCACCCACCGGCCCGCTCCCCCGGCGCCGGACGTCACCTTCGTCGGCGACCTCGCCGAAGCCGTCGACAAAGCGAAGCGGGCCGCCGGGGAGAAGTACGTCAACGTCCTCGGCGCGGACGTCGCCCGGCAGTGCCTCGACGCCGGGGTGCTCGACGAGATCCTCGCGATGCCCGTCCCCGTGCTGCTCGGCGACGGCGTCCGGATGTTCGACCGCCCCGGTGGCAAGCCCGTCGGCCTCGAGGTCGTCGAGCCCAACCGGTACCGGGTCGTCTAGGGCCGCGTCCCGAACGACGGCCGGCCGAGCAGTTTCGGCAGCACGGCGTAGGCGTCCGGCACCCAGTCGCACAGCCGCGCGCGGGTCTCGCGCGGGTCGATGACGTCCTCGACCGAGAACCGCTCCGCCGTGCGGAACGGCGAGCGCACCGCGTCCAGGCGGGCGCGGATCTCCTCGATCCGCGCCGCCCGGTCGTCGGCCGCGTCCAGCTCGGCTCGGTAGGCCGCCTCGATGCCGCCCTCGACCGGCAGCGATCCCCAGTCGCCCGAGGGCCACGCCCAGCGGCGGACCAGGCGGTGGCGGTTGACCTGGCCCGCGCCGCCGACGCCGAACACGCGCCGGACGATCACCTCGGCCATCGGGACCCGCGCCTGGTACACCGCGGTCACCGCGCGGGCGCCGTGGCGGATCGCGCCCGCGCGTTCGGCCGCCGCGCCGATCACCATGCCCGCCTGGTCGGTCAGCGACACCAGCGGCAGGTGGAACGTCTCGCAGAGGTCGACCAGCCGCGTCACGACGTCGGCGCCTTCGGGTGTCAGCGTCGCGCCGCGGTACGGGTCGGTCGCCAGCACGCCGACCGGGTGCCCGTTCAGGCGCGCCAGCCCCGCATAGGCCGAGCCTCCCGACACGGCGTAGTCGAACACCGATCCGGAGTCGAACACGCCCTCCAGCAACGGCCGCAAGCGGTACGGGTGCCGCCGGTTGCGCGGCACCAGCGACAGCAACCCCTCGTCGGCCCGGTCCACCGGGTCCGAAGTGGACGAAACCGGTGGCAGTGCGTCCACAGAGGACGGCAGGTACGACAGGAACTGTTTCGCCACCGAGAAAGCCTCGGCCTCGGAAGCCACGATCCGGTCGACCGCGCCGCTGCGCCGGTGGACGTCGGCGCCGCCCAGCTCCTCCTTGGTGAGGTCCTCCCCCGTCGCGTGCTTGACGACCGGCGGCCCGGCGACGAACAGCTGCCCGGCGCCCTCGACCAGGACGTTCAGGTGGGACATGACCGCCCGCGCGGCGCCGAGCCCCGCGACCGGGCCCAGGCAGAGCGCGACCACCGGCACCGTGGAAAGGTTGTCCACCACGAGGTCCCAGCCCGGGTTGACCGGGACGTAGGTGAACCCGTGCTGCTCCAGCACCTTGACGCTGCCGCCGCCCCCGGTGCCCTCGATCAGCCGCACCAGGGGCAGGCCCAGCTCGTTCGCCAGCCGCTCGGCGTAGACCTGCTTCTCCATGATCGCCGCGTCGGCGGCGCCACCGCGGACCGTGAAGTCGTCGCCGCCGATCGCCACGCGCCGGCCGTCGAGCCGGGCGGTGCCGATGACGAAGTTGGCCGGGGTGAACGCTTCCAGCGACTCGTCCACATAGGACGCGGTCCCGGCGAGCGCCCCGATTTCGTCGAAGCTGCCGGGGTCGGCGAGCGCCGCGATCCGCTCGCGGACCGTCGAGCGCCCGGCGGCGTGCTGGCGGGCCACCTTCTCGGGCCCGCCCATGCGTTCGGCCAGCTCGCGCCGCCGCGCGATCTCGTCGACCTCCGGCTGCCAGCTCATTCGGCTTCGACGGCCGCTTCGACCTTGCGCTGCAGCTTGTTCATCCCGCCGAGCCACCGGTCGGTCTGCGTGGCGCGCGCCGCGTAGTAGTCCGCGACCTCCGGGTGCGGCAGCACCAGGAACTGCTTCGACTCCATCGCCGCGAACAGCGCGTCCGCCACCTGCTCCGGCTCGATCGCCGACGCGCCCATCAGCAGCTGCCCGGCGGTGCCGGTGCTCTCCAGCATCGCGGTGCGCACGCCCTGCGGGCAGATCGCCTGCACGGTGATGCCGCGGTGCCGGTAGGTCGCCGAGAGGTACTCGGCGAAGGCCAGGGCGCCGTGCTTGGTCACCGAGTACGGCGCCGAACCGAGGCTGGTCAGCAGGCCGGCCGCCGACACCGTCGCGATGAAGTGCCCCCGGCCGCGCTCGAGCCACGCGGGCAGCAGCTGGTTCGCCGCGCGGACGTGGGACATGACGTTGACGTCCCAGGTGCGGGCCCAGACCGCTTCGGGGCTTTCCGCGCCGCCGAAGGGCGCGATGCCCGCGTTGGCGCAGTAGACGTCGATCTCGCCGAGGGTCTCGCGAGCCGCCGAGATCAGCTTCGCGACACCGTCGACGCTCGCGACGTCGCCGACGAACGCCGTGCCGCCGATCTCCGCGGCCACTTCGCCGGCCTTGTCGCCGTCGAGGTCGGCCACGACGACCTGGGCACCGTCCGCGGCGAAGCGGCGGGCCAGCGCGGCACCGATGCCGCCGCCCCCGCCGGTGACGACGACGCCGGTCACAGGCCACCGCCCAGGGTGACGCCGCCGTCGAGGACCATCGTCTGGCCGGTGATCCAGCTCGCGTCGTCGGACAGCAGGAAGGCGACCGCGCCGGCGATGTCGGCCGGCACGCCGAGGCGTTTCATCGGGTACGCCGCGGAGACCTCTTCCTCACGGCCTTCGTAGAGCGCGGTCGCGAACTTCGTCTTGACGACCGCGGGCGCGACGGCGTTGACGCGGATCTTCGGCCCGAGCTCGGCGCCGAGTTCCACGGTGAGCCGGATCAGCGCGGCCTTGCTGACGCCGTACATGCCGATGCCCGGCGAGGCGCCGAGGCCGGCGACGGAAGCCACGTTGACGACCGCACCGCCGTGCTCGCCCATCCACGCGTCGCGGGCGCGCTTGGTCCAGCCGAGCGGCGCGAGCACGTTGACGCCGAGGATCTTCGCCGCGGCGGCCGGGTCGATGTCCAGGGTGGACCCGTAGACGGGGTTGATGCCGGTGTTGTTGACCAGGTAGTCGAGCCGGCCGAAGGTCTCGATCGTCTTCGCGACGGCCTCGTCCTGGTGGTCGGTGTCGTCGGCCTTGCCGGGCACGAACATGGCGACGTCGGGCCCGCCGAGCTCGTTGACGGCCTCCTCGAGGGCGTCGGGCTTGCGCGCGGTGATGCACACCTTGGCCCCGCGCTCGACGAGCGTCTTCGCGATCCCGAGGCCGATGCCCCGGCTGGCCCCCGTGACGATCGCGACGCGATCCTTGAACGAGTTCACGGCAGTGTGTCTCCTTCGCGGTGTGGTACCCGGCACATGCTAAGCGGTCGGTCAGGTGCCCATTATGCGCGCCCGCGCCATCCTCTCAAGCCGACGCGCGTCACACCGGCGGCCGGCGGCCCGCCCACACTCCGCTCTTGCCCCTGACACCGGTGTCAGGTTTTAGCGTAGGACGATGACCGAAGTGCACGGAACTCATGATCCCCGCTTCGCCCCCGTCCGCGACGCGCTGCGGCAGAACCTCGCCGCCGGTGAGGAACTCGGCGCGTCCCTCGTCGTCGACCTCGACGGCGAGCTCGTCGTCGACCTCTGGGGCGGCTTCCACGACGAGGCGCGCACGACGCCGTGGCAGCGGGACACCATCACCAACGTCTGGTCGACCACCAAGACCGTCGTCAGCCTGGCGGCCCTGGTGCTCGCCGACCGCGGCGCCCTCGACCTCCACGCGCCGGTCGCCCGGTACTGGCCCGAGTTCGCCGCGAACGGCAAGGAGCACGTCGAAGTGCGGCACCTGCTGTCGCACACGTCCGGGGTGTCCGGGCTGGAACAGCCGGCCGTGGTCGAGGACCTCTACGACTGGGACAAGACGACGGCCCGGCTCGCCGCGCAGGCGCCGTGGTGGACGCCGGGCACCGCCTCGGGCTACCACGCCACGAACTTCGGCCACCTGGCCGGTGAGGTGATCCGGCGGGTCAGTGGCAGGTCGGTCAAGGACTTCGTCGCCGAGGAGATCGCCGGCCCGCTGGAGGCGGACTTCCGGATCGGCGCCGCGGAGGCCGACCGGCCGCGGATCGCGCCGGTCGTGCCACCCCCGCCCGCGCAGTTCACCCCCGAGCCCGGCAGCGTCATGGCGCGAACCCTGTCCGGTCCGGCCGTCGACGCGGCCGTCGCCAACACGCCGGCGTGGCGCCGCGCGGACCTCGGGGCGGTGAACGGCCACGGCAACGCCCGCTCGGTCGCGCGGATGCTTTCGGCGCTCGCCCTCGGCGGCACGGTCGGCGGTGTCCGGCTGCTCGGCCCGGACACGATCGGCCTCGTCTTCGAAGAGCAGGCGAACGGGATCGACCTCGGCCTCGGGATCCCGCTGCGCTGGGGCATCGGCTACGCCCTGCCCCGGCCCGACGCGGTGCCGTGGGTCCGCGACGGCCGGGTCTGCTTCTGGGGCGGCTGGGGCGGTTCGGTGATCATCGCCGACCTCGACCGGCGGCTGACGATCTCCTACGTGATGAACAAGATGGCGCCCGGCGTCATCGGCTCCGACCGCAGCACCACCTACGTCGACGCGGTCTACGCCGCGCTCGGGTGAACGGTGGTGCGGGTCGCCGGCCGGTCGGGGCACGGCCGGCGACCCGGGTCTCCGTCAGACGCCGCTGACCTGGCGGATCCAGCTCCGGCCGGCGGCGACGCTGCCGTAGGTGGTGGTGCTGGACCGGTCGCTGGTCGAGCAGACGCCCACCTGCACGCCGCCGTCGACCATCGGGCCGCCGGAGTCGCCGCCGGCCACCGCGCCGTTCGGCGTGTCGGCCGAGATCGCCGGCCCGCCGGAGTAGTCGCTCGCGGAGGTGTCGGAGATCCGCACCGACGCCTTCTTCAGCACGCTCGACTGGTGGCTGCCCTCGTCCGAGGACTGGGTCGCGCCCCAGCCGTAGACGGTGGCGGCGTCGCCCTCCTGCGCGTCCGAGGAGCTCGACGCGAGCCGCGCGAACGTGCTGCCGCCGTTGGTGTTCAGCTTGATCAGGGCGAGGTCGCCGCCGGAGTAGACGTAGGTCGACGACGCTTTCGCGTGCACGCCACCGGAAGCGCTGTTCGACCCGACGTAGAGGTCGATGTCGGTCAGCCGCTGCCCGTTGTTGTCGTACATGCAGTGCTTCGCGGTCAGCACCCAGCGCGCGCCGATCAGCGTGCTGGTGCAGAAGAACGTGTAACCGTTGGCGTGGCCGTTGAAGCGGGTGATGTAGCCGGGGTTCTGGGCGGTGCTGCCGCCGATGATCGACGGCTGGGCGTCGGGCGAAAGCGGCGCGACGGGCGTGGCGGCCGACGCGGGGGCGGCGAGCGTGGCGAGGGCCGCGGCCGAACCGGCCAGCAGGGCGGCGGCACGGGCGAACCGGCGGGATGACTCACGCATGGGGACTCCTCGGAGGGGACCGGTGGGGACTCACCGAACGTAAGCGCGCGGTGCGCCCGCGGTAACCGTCCGAAGATCCGAGCCGATCAACGGAACAAGACAGTCCCTTAGACGGGTTGCCTTCGCCGCGGCCGACGTTCGTCGGGTGACAGCGGTGATCCGCGGCTGCTAAACCGAAGGCGGTCCGGCACCACCGTCACCGGACGCCCGTACCGGCCGCGCGTGATCCGCCCGTTCCGGAAATCCTTTCCCCGCACCAACACCGAGGATCACGATGCCGTTGTTCGCGGTGCCGCACCCGGACCTCGCCGAGCGGGAGCTGGCGCGCGCGCTCGCCGACGGCCCGTTCAGCCGGGCGCTTTCCCTGGCCATCGACCGCAGTGGACTCGGGCTGGCCCGCCTCCGCGACCGGCTGGCGGGCGCGGGCGTCCCGGTCAGCACGACGACGCTCAGCTACTGGCGCACCGGCCGGACCCGGCCCGAGCGGCCGGACTCGCTGCGCGCGGTCGCGGTGCTGGAGGACGTCCTCGGCGTGCCCGCGCGGGCGTTGACCGACCTGCTGGCCCGGCCCGGCCGGCCGGACGCGCCGGACCCGGTGCGGTGGGAGCGCTTGTGGGGAGCCCGCAACGGGGTTCTCCCGGCCCTGCGGTCGTTCGACGCGGCCGAGGAGACGTCGCTGGTGGTGCTCAGCCTGCACGAGGAGCTGCACGTCGGCGCCGACCGGTCGCTGACCCGGTTGCGGGTGCGCGAAGTCGTCCGCGCGGTCGAAGAACCGGTGCAGGCCAAGGTGGTGGCGTTGCGCGGCTGCGCGCCCGGCCGCCCGCCGCGGCTGGTGTCGACGCGCTACTGCCGTCCGGTGCGGACCGAGGTGCTGCCGGAGCCGGGGTTCGTGCTCAGCGAACTGGTGCCGAGCCGGTCGCTGGCGGTCGGCGAGACGGCGATCCTCGAGTACGAATTCGCTTACACGGACGGGGTTCCGGACACGAGCTACGACCGCCGGTTCCGCCACCCGGTGGCCGCGCACCTGCTGGAGGTCCACTTCGCGGAGCTGCCGGAGAAGTGCGAGAGCTACCGGCTGGAGTCACCGGGTGGGCCGGAGCGGGACGTGACGGAGGTGCCGCTGTCCCCGGCGGCACCGGCGCACGTCTTCACCAGCGGCGGCGGGCCCGGTATCCGGGGCCTGCGGTGGAGCTGGCCGTGACCCCGCTCAGGCGTCCTTCGCGAACTCCGTGACGAGGTTCTGCAGCTTCCCGGGCGTCTCCAGCTGCGGCAGGTGCCCGGCCTCCTCGATCAGCACGAACTTCGCGTCGGGCAAGGCGTCGCTGTAGGCCTTTCCGTGCTCCGGCGGCACGATCCGGTCCGCCGCGCCCCACACCACCAGCGCCGGCGTCGTCGCGGCAGGCAGGCGGCCCAGCAGCGTCGGGTCGGCCATCGTCGTGCCGCCGTAGACCCGCAAGGCTCCCCGGTTGCCGGCCATCGCCGCCTGGCGCTCCGGTGGCAGCTTGGCGGGGTCGATGCGGAACGCGTCCGGGTTCGCGTAGCTCAGCTCGGCGACCTGGTCCATCGTGAGGCCGAAGAAGTCCGCGATCGGCGCTTCCGGGAGGTCCAGGCCGACCGCGTCGACCAGCACCACCCCGGCCACCCGCGGGGAGCCGAGCAGGGCCAGCTCCGCGGTGATCCACCCGCCGATGGAGTTGCCGGTCACCGTGACGCCGGTCAGGTCGAGTTCGGTCAGCAGCGCGGCGTAGAGCCTCGCCAGCCCGGCGATCGTCGTCAGGGACTCGGGCCGGGGCGTGCCCTCGAATCCGGGGTGGACCGGCACGAGCACGCGGAAGCCGTCCGCGGCGAGGCGCTCGGCGAACCCGGTCACCGACTGCGGTCCCGCGCCGCCGTGGAGCAGGAGCAGCGGGCGGCCGGTGCCGTACGCGGTGTAGGTGACGTCGACCGGACCGGACTCGGCGAGGTCGACGCGCTGGGTGTTCGTCATGGGTGTGTTCTCCTGGTCGGTCAGTCGGTGGCGGGCTCGGTGGCGTACGCCCGCATGACCTCGGCGATCGCGTCCGGCGTGGGCCGGCGGCCGCCGGCGATCATGTCGCGGAGGTCCCGGAAGTAGCCGACGTACAGGTCCGGGGTGAAGGTGTTGACCATGACCGCGGGCTCGTCGCCGTGGTTGGCGAAGGTGTGCGGGGCTCCCGGCGGGACCATCACGAGCGTGCCCGCCGTCGCGTGGTGCTCCTGCGTGCCGACGGTGAAGGTGACCCGGCCCGACACGACGTAGAAGCCTTCGTCGTGCTGGGCGTGGCGGTGCTGGGGCGGCCCGTCGGTGTGCGGGGCGACGACGATCTCCGCCATGCCGAGCCGGTGCTCGGTGGTGCTGCCGTCTTCCAGGATCCGCACCACGGTGGTGCCGATGGCGATCGACTCGCCGCCGTCCGGTCCGACGACCACTACGTCCGCCATGCCGAGCTCCTTGATCGAGGTTCTGCAACCAACGTACTTACGAGAGTCAACTCGCGCAAGTACACTCTCACTAGTTTGCCTGTGGCCTGGGAGACAATCGGCCGCACGGACCGGACGGACAGGAGCGGGATGCCGACGACGAGCAAGCGCGAACGGGTCAGCCGCGCGGAGCAGAAGGCGCGGACCCGCGCGGCGATCGTCGACGCGTGCCGCACGCTGATCGCGTCCGGCCGCACGCTGACGATGCCCGAGGTCGCCGAGCTGGCCGGCGTCTCGGAAGCGACCGCGTACCGCCACTTTTCGGAGATCGTGGAGCTGATCAACGCGGCGCTGGTGGGCATGTGGCCGACGCCGGCCGAGGCGCTCGAGCCGGTCGCGGGCAGCACGGACCCGGCGGACCGGCTGGAGTTCGCGACCGAGGTCCTGCTGCGCCGGGTGGTCGCCTACCAGGGGTCGGTGCGCGCGGTCATCTCGGCGACGGTGGTCGACCCGCCGCGCGCGCAGGCCCGGCCGGGCTTCCGGTTCGGGCTCATCGACGAGGCACTGGACCCGGTTCTCCAGGCGGACAGCCCGGCCGCGGCGCGCCGGCTGGCCCAGCTCAAGCAGGACCTCGCGGCGGTCGTCAGCGCGGACGCGTTCTTTTCGCTCACCGACCTGTGCGGGTTGGACGTCGAGGCGGCGATCGCGAGTCTTCAGCGAACGGCGCGCACGTTGGTGACGGCCGCGCTGCCGGAACTCACGGCCGGCTGACTTTGCGGCGAGGAGCCGCCGAGCGCGGCGGCGTCGAGCGCATGTGGTCGCGCACCGGGGCCAGCAACGCCGCCAGATTCACGACGTCCTCCCGCGACAGCGGCTCGAACAGCAACCCGCTCACCACCTCGACGTGCCCCGGCAGCACCGCCGCGAGCCGCTCGCGGCCGGCGTCCGTGATCGTCACAGTGATGCCCCGCTCGTCGTCCGGGGAAGGTGACCGCTCCACCAAACCCGCCTTCTCGAGCAGGCCCGCCTGGTACGTCAAGCCGCTGCGGCTGTAGACGACGCCGTCGGCCAGGTCGGTCATGCGGTGGCTGCCCGTCGGCGAGTCGCCCAGCCGGGCCAGGAGCTGGAACTGCACGTAGCTCAGGTCGCCGGCCTCGCGCAGCTGCTGCTCGACCGCGTGCCGCAGCAGGCTGGTCACCTCGATGAGGTCGAAGTACGCACCCAGCTGGACCGGGTCGAGCGACGGTGGCTTGTCGGACATGCCCGGAGTCTACTGCTTCGAATTCGAAGGGATCACCTCGAAGCGAACCCGGGCAGACTGGCGCCATGTCGTTGACGGAACTCGGCGCCGCCGTCCGCTGGTTGCGCGAGCACACCGAGCCGGCGGGCGACCGGACCGGACGGCGGGTGCGCGGCCTGCGCCGGGAAGAGCTCGCCGAGCTGGCCGGGGTGTCCGCGGACTACATCCGACGGCTGGAGCAGGGCCGCCGGCACCCGTCGGCCGGAGTGGTGACCGCCCTCGCGCGCGCCCTGAAGATCGGCCGCGCGGACTACGAACGGCTCTGCGCCCTCGCCGGGTACGCCCCGGTGGACGGACAGGTACCGCGCGAGGCCGGCGCGGCGGCGATGCGGCTGCTGGAGCGGTTCGGCGACACCCCCGCGTTCCTGACCGACGCCGCGTGGAACGCCATCGCGGTCAACGGCGCCTGGCTGGCGCTCGGCGGCGCGACGGCGTCCGGCGCCCGCGGCTGGAACGTCGCGTGGCGCACGTTCTGCGACCCGCGACGGGAGATCGCCCGGACCGACGAGCACCAGGCCGGGTTCCGGGCCGCGCTCGCCGCCCGGCTGCGGGACACCTCCCTACGTCACCCCACCGACCCGGCCCTCGCCGAGCTGGTCGACGAGCTGCGGACCACCAGCCGCGCGTTCGACACCCTGTGGCGCAGCCCCAAGACCGTCGACGCCTTCGAGAACCGGGCCGTGTTCCGCACTCCGGACGGCGAGGACATCGCGCTCGACGGCAGCCTGCTCGGGGTGCCCGGGGACGACCTGATGGCGGTGGTCCTCACCGCGGCACCGGGCTCGGCCGACGCGGCCCGCCTCGGCGAGGTCGTCCGCGCGTCCGCCGGGCCCGCCGTGCTCAGGGTGGGCCAAACCGGCCCAGGCTGACCGGCCCGGCGACCACGATCCTGGGACCCGAGTGGATCAAGGGTCCCCCCGAGGTGACCGGTCTCACTTGCTTCGAATTCGAAGCAGCAGTACCGTGCTCTGTAGTTGCTTCGAATTCGAAGCTCTTCCCGAAAGCGAGAGTCCGATGAAGGCAGTGCGTTTCCACGACTACGGCGACCCCGAGGTCCTGCGCTACGAGGACGTCGACGTGCCCGTGCCCGCCGCCGGGCAGGTCCGGGTGCGCGTCGCCGCGACGTCGTTCAACTCCGTCGACGGCAACATCCGCGGCGGCTTCATGCGCGGCCCGATCCCGGTCGAGCTGCCGCACACCCCCGGCCTCGACGTCGCCGGCACGGTCGACGCGCTGGGCGACGGCGTCGACGGCTTCGCGGTCGGCGACCGGGTCGTCGGCTTCCTCCCGATGGACAAGCCCGGCGCCGCCGCGGAGTACGTCCTCGCGCCGGCCGACGTCCTGACCGCCGCGCCGAAGGACGTCCCCCTGACCGACGCCGCCGCGTTGCCGCTGGTCGGGCTGACCGCCTACCAGGCGCTGTTCGACCACGGCAAGCTGACCGCCGGCCAGCGCGTGCTGATCAACGGCGCCGGCGGCGCGGTCGGCGGCTACGCCGTCCAGCTGGCCAAGGAAGCCGGTGCCCACGTCATCGCGACGGCCAGCCCGCGCAGCGCCGACGCGGTCAAGGCCGCCGGCGCCGACGAGGTCGTCGACCACACCGCCACCGGGGTGACCGCGGCGGTGACCGAGCCGGTCGACCTCGCGCTCAACCTCGCGCCGGTCGACCCGGCGGAGCTGGCCGCGCTGGTCACCCTGGTCAAGCCGGGCGGTGCCCTGGTGAACACGACGGTGTGGATGCCCGCGCCGTCCGACGAGGACCGCGGCGTGCGCGGGATCGACCTGTTCGTCCGCAGCGACGCCGGGCAGCTGGCGAAGCTGGTGGCGCTGGCCGACGCCGGCGAGCTGCGCGTCGACGTCGCCGAGCGGGTGCCGCTGGCCGAGCTGGCGGCCCTGCACGCCCGCGCCGCCGAGGGCGCGGTGCACGGCAAGGTCGTCGTGGCGGTCTAGTGCGGGTCGGTGCCGTTGAGGGTCGCGACGACCTGGTCGTAGTCGCCGCGGGCCTCGCCGTAGCGGAGGAACTTGACCCGTTCGACCTGGATCTCCCGGGCGTCCGGCCGGGTTTCGAGGAGGGTCATGACCTCGGCGACGAACTCGCCGAGGGGCATGGCGTGCGCGTTCTCGGCCTGGCCGGGCAGGAGGTCGGTCTGCACCGACGGCGGCACCAGCTCGACGACCTTCACCGAGGTGTCCGCCAGCTGCAGCCGCAGTGACTCGCTCAGCATGTGGATGGCGGCCTTCGACGCGTTGTAGCTCGGGGTCACCTTCAGCGGGGTGAACGCCAGGCCCGAGGAGACCGTCACGATGGTGGCGTCCGGCCGGGTCCGCAGGTGCTCGACGAAGGCGGCGATCAGCCGGACCGGGCCGAGCACGTTGGTCGTCACGACCTCCTCGGCGGATTCGAGGAACGTCTCGGGCTGGTGCCAGTCCTCGACGCGCATGACGCCGGCCATGGTCACGAGCACGTTCAGCTCGGGGTAGCGGGCGAGCACCTCCTTCGCCGCCGCCTGGATGCTCGCGGGATCGGTGGTGTCGATCCGGACGGTGCCGATCCCGGGGTGCTCGGCAGCGATCTTCTCCAGCAGCTCGGTGCGGCGCCCGCCGACGACCACGGTGTTGCCCCGGTCCTTGAGGGCGAGCGCGAGGGCCAGGCCGATGCCGCTGGTGGCGCCGGGGATGAAGAGGGTGTTTCCGGTGATGTCCATGCCCCGACTCTCGCCGGGTCCGGCGGGCGGCGGCAGAGAGCCCTCATCGGGGGATCGGCGATCCCTGGTTGCGGCCGCGGCGGGCGCGATACTGGAGGCGTGGACCGAGTGGAACTGGCCGCTTTCCTGAGGCGGCGCCGGGAACAGCTGCGTCCCGAAGACGTCGGCCTGCTGCCGGGCGCGCGCCGCCGGACGGCCGGGCTCCGGCGGGAGGAAGTCGCGGCGCTGGCGGCGATGTCGACCGACTACTACACGCGGCTGGAGCAGCAACGCGGCCCGCAGCCGAGCGAGCAGATGCTGGCCGCGCTGGCCCGCGCGCTGCGCTTGACCGACGACGAGCGCGACTACCTGTTCGAAGTGGCCGGCCGCACGGCCCCCTCCCCCGCGGCGACGGCCGCGCACGTGGCGCCGGCGTTGCTGCGGGTGCTGGACCGGCTGTCGGACACGCCCGCGCTCATCCTGTCCAACCTCGGTGAAGTACTGGTCCGCAACCGCCTCGCCGAAGCGCTCTACGGCGGCAAGGCGGACCACACCGGGTTCGCGCGCAGCGAGATCTACCGGTGGTTCACCGATCCCGACGAGCGCCTGATCTACCCCGAGGACGACCGCGACCGCCAGAGCCGGGCCCTGGTCGCGAACCTGCGCGCCGCGCACGGCTCGATGGGCCCGCGCTCGCGGGCCGGGGAGCTCGTGCGGGCGCTGATCCGCGAGAGCGAGGAATTCGCGCGGCTGTGGGAGCGGCACGAGGTCGCGAAGCGGTTCGAGGACCACAAGGTGCTGGTGCACCCGCAGCTCGGCGAGATCGAGGTGGACTGCCAGGCGCTGTTCACCGAAGACCAGTCGCAGGCGCTGCTCGTGCTGACGGCTCCCCCGCGCACGGAAGCGTTCGAGAAGCTGCAGTTGCTGGCCGTGCTGGGTAACGAGCGGTTCGAGGACGCCGGCCGCACGACCTAGGCGGGGTGCGCTCCACGAGTTTCGCGGAGCGCACCCCTCCTGGTCAGAAGCCCGAGTTGCCGGGTCCCCGGGTGAGCGCGAAGCCGCCGGGGTTGGTCAACCCGCCCGAAGCTGCACCCGTCACGGCCGTGTTCGACACCGAGCCCGACCCCGCCGAGCTGAGGTCGATCCCGTACGTGCCGGCCCCGGTGATCGTCACCTTGTCCAGGCTCAGCTGGGTGATCCTGCGGCCGACGATCGCGGCGCCCGGGTCGAGGCGCTCGTCGGTGACCTGGACGGCCTGCCGGGTCGTGTCGCTGATCGTCAGGTCCTCGACCACGACCGGCGCGCCGATGTCCTTGCTCAGCGCGAAGATCTGCAGGGCGCCGAACGGCTTCTTCCAGTTGGGCTCGTCCCCGCCGGTGCGGATCAAGGTGGTGCGCCGCACCGCCGTGGTCCCGCTGAACGCGACCGGGTTGAACCGGGTGCTCACGGCGACCCCGGACGACGCCGCGACGGTGTCGCTGACGAGGTTGTCCTCGGCGCGGTTGCTCGTGCCGCCGTAGATGCCGATGCCGTTGGCCAGCATGGGCAGCTGCACGGTGTCGGCGGTGAACGCGCTGTTCGTCACGGCGTTGCCTTCGGAGAACATCGCCAGTGCGTCGTCGCCGGTGTTGCGGAGCACGGACTGGTCCACGCGGACGTTGTTCGTGACCCCGCCCCCGGCGTGGACGTTGACGCCGTCGGCGTAGGTGTCGCGGATGCGCAGGCCCACCGCGTACAGCCCGTCGGTGCCGGAATCGGCCCACAGCCCGACCTTCGTGTGCTCGATCCAGAGGTTCTGCAGCAACGATCCGGTGCCGAAGTTCCCTTCCAGCGCGGCGTTCCCGTTCGCGTCGTCGCGGGTGCGGTTGTCGCCGAAGATCGCCAGGTCGGCGATCGTCACGTTCGGTCCGGTGGCGATGAACCCGCCCTTGAGGCCGGTGCCCTGGAGCACCGACGACCACGGTCCGGCGCCGAAGATCTTCACGTTCGACACGGTGATCGGCGCGCTGATCCGGAACGTGCCCGCCGGGACGTAGAGCGGCTTGTTCTGCGCCTGCGCCGCCGCGATGGCGGAGGTGATCGCGTTCGTGGCGTCGGAGCCGTTGTTCGGCACGGCGCCGTACGACGTGATCGACAGCGAGCCGGCGGGCGCGGGTGCGGCGGCGGGCGCCTGCTCGGCGTCGACGAGGTCGACGTCGATGGTCGCCACCGCACCCGAGTCCTTCTGGAGCTTCAGCACGGTGCCGGCCGGGAAGTCCCCGATCGTGGTGCGGACCTCGTCGAAGAACCGGTGCGCCAAGCCCTGCGACGGCGTGTTGGAGAACGGGTAGTCGCCGTAGACCCAGCTGTACTGCGAGGTCAGGGTGAGGTCCTTGACCTTGGTGCCGTTGGCGTAGAGCGCGAGCGGGGCGGTGGTGCCGGTTCCGTCGGCGGAGTCCGGGATCGAGAAGCGCACCACGAGCGCGTTGGCCGGTTTCGTGAGGGTGACGGCGACCGACTGGCCGGTGCCGCTCAGCCGCACCGCGCGGCGGCCGCTGGCTTCCGACGGCACCGTCCGGTAGGTGCGGTCGGCGGCCAATGTGGTGGCACCGCCGGAAAGGCTGCCTGCTTCGGCTTCGTACTCGGTGTACGGGGTGGTCGCGCCCCGGGTGGCGGCCGCCGTCTCGCCGCCGACCGTGACGCTGTCGACGAGCACGTCACCGCCGGTCGCGGCCGTGCTCGCGAGGCCGATCGTGTTGAGGCCCGCGCGCACCGGCACCGAGACCGCGGCGGTGCGCCAGCCGGTGCCCGAGGTCAGCGTGACGCTGCCGGCGTCCTGGCCGTTGGTCTTCACGGCGAGGACCCGGTTCGCGCCACTGCTGTTGGCGAACCGCACGGTCGCCGTCGCGGTCCCGGCCGAGGCCATGACGACGGTCCGGATGACCCGCGCGCCGACGTGGTCGAAGCCCGAGACGTACCCGTTGCCGTTGTACCCCGGAGTCGCGGTGGCAGTCGTCGCGCCGGACGACAGGAACGCGCCTTCGGCCTCCCCGGGGCCGGCCGGGGTGTTCGCCGTCACCGACAAGCTGTCGAGGTTGACGTTCCCGCTGTCGGTCGTGTCGTAGAGGTAGGCGACGGTGTGGGCGCCCGCGGACAGCGTCACCGTCTCGGTCGCGGTGGCCCAGGTGTCCCAAGTGGACGTCAGCGGAAACGGGACTTGGCGCAGTTTGACGCCGTCCACCAGAAGGGAAAGCGTTTGCGCGACGCCGCTTCCGTTGGCGTAGCGCAGAGCGAGGTTCGTCGCGCCCGTCGCGGTCACCGAGAAGGTCGTCTTCGCGGTGCCTCGGTTGGTGTCGGTGTAGCCGCCGACGAACCCGCTTCCGGTGTAGCCGCTGTGGTCGCTCGCCACGACGGCGCCGCCGGTCAGAACAGCGGACTCCGCTTCCAGCGCGCCGGATTCGCTGGTCGAGCCGGTGGTCACGTCGAGGTAGTCGAGGTTGACGTTGCCGTTGTCGGCCGAACCGAAGGAATACGCGATGTGGTGCGTGCCGGACGACAGCGTCGCGGCGGTGGTCGCCTGACCCCAGGTGTCCCAGTTCGCCGTCGCGGGCAGGGAGAGCTGGCGGGTGACGCCGTCGATCGACAACGTCAAGGTGCGCGTCGAACCGGTGCCGTTGGCGTAACCGAGGACCAGCGTGGTCGCACCGCCGGTCGAGGTGACCGTGAAGTCGGTCTTGGCGGCGCCGCGGTTGCCGTCGGTGTACCCGCCGGCGAACCGGCCGCCGCTCGCGCCGGAGTGGTCGCTCTGGGCCACCGCGCCGCCGGACAGCGCGGCCGACTCGGCCTCCAGCCTGATGGTCGCCGGGGCGGCCGGCGGTGCGGTGGCGAAGGACGCGACGACCGCGGTCACCGCCAGGATCGAGAATGCTCTCTTCATCGAGACACTCCACAGGGGACTAGAGGGGACAGGGTCAGCCTTTGACCGCGCCGGTGAGCGCGTCGCCGCGCAGCACCAGGCGCTGGAACACGAGGAACAGGAGCACCGGGATGACCGTGGCGATGGCCAGCGCGGCGAGGAAGACGTCGAGCTCGACGAACGTCTGCAACGCCGGCAGCCGCACCGACAGCGGCTGCACCGCCGGGTCGGGCAGGACCAGCATCGGCCAGAGGAAGTCCTTCCAGGACGCGATGACTGCGAAGACCGACACCACGCCGAGGATCGGCTTCGACATCGGCAGCACGACCGAGACGAAGATGCGCAGCGGCCCGGCGCCGTCCACCCGGGCCGCTTCGAACACCTCGCGCGGCAGGTTCGCGAAGAACCGTTGCACGAGAATGACGTTGAAGGCGTTGGCCCCCGCCGGCAGCCACACCGCCCAGAACGTGTTGATCAGCGACAGGTCGACCATGCTCAGGTAGAGCGGCACGAGCAGCACGACCGACGGCACGAACAGCGTCGCCAGCACGATCGCCGTGACCACCTTGTGGTAGCGCGGTTTCAGGACGGCGACGGCGTACCCGGTGGTGGTGGCGACGAGCAGCTGGACCAGCCAGGCACCGAGCGCCACCCAGACCGTGTTGAGGAAGTACCTGCCGACTTCGACGCGGGTCCACGCGGTGGCGAGGTTGGCGAAGTCGAAGCCGTTCGGCCAGAACGCGAGCGGGTTGCGCAGCGTGTCCTGGGTGGGTGTGACGGCGGACTTCGCCAGCCACAGCAGCGGGCCGAGGCCGGCCGCGAACAACCCGGCCAGCAGAAGTCCTTGCAGGGCGCGGGTCAGCCGCCGGACGCCCGGGCGCCGCCATTCCGTCGGGGCGATCAGTCCGCGGTCGCTCATGACGTGCTCCAGGACCGGGTCAGCCGCAGGAACACGGCGGAGAAGACCGCGAGGGTCCCGGCGAGCAGGACGCTGAGCGCGGTCGCCGCGCCGTAGTCGCCGCCGAGGCTGTCGGCGAAGGCGTAGTTGTAGATGAGCAGCAGGATCGTGGTGGTCGCGTGTGCCGGGCCGCCGCCGGTGAACAGGAACGGCTCGAGGAACACCTGCGTGGTGCCGATGATCTGCAGGATGAACGTCGTCAGCAGCACCCCGCGCAGGTGCGGCAGCGTGACGTGCCAGACCTTGCCGCGGATGCTCGCGCCGTCCAGTTCGGCGGCTTCGTACAGTTCGGGTGGGACGCTGGTGAGCGCGGCGAGGTAGATGATGACCGTGCTGCCGGCCGCGGCCCAGGTCGCCTCGATGACGAGCGAGCCCATCGCGGTCGACGCCGACTGCAGCCACGGCACCGGCCCGATCCCGGCCAGGCCGAGGATCTTGTTGAACAGGCCGTCCGGGCCGGCGTCGTAGAACACCTTCCACAGCAGCACCGCCACGACCGGCGGGATCACCACCGGCAGGTAGGCCAGCGCGCTGAACAGGCCGCGTGCTTTCCGGACCTCGCTCATCAGGACGGCCAGTACCAAGGGAATCGGGTAGCCGATCAGCAGCGCCAGCAGGGCGAACAGGCCGGTGTTGCCGACGGCGGTCCAGAACATCGGGTCGGTGAGCACGGTCCGGTAGTTGTCCAGGCCGACGAACTCCGGCGCGGTGACGAGGTTCGTCCGCTGGAAGCTCATCAGCGCGGACTTGCCGATGGGCAGCCAGGCGAACAGCCCGAAGACGAACAGCGCGGGCAGGAGGAACAGCACCGGGGCGAGGCCGCCCCGGCGCACCCACCGCACCGGCTTCCGCCGAGCGCGTTGCCGGACCGGCGCGGGTGCCTCGATCCGGGGCGGCGCCGCGGTCGTCACGGCCGGTCCAGCAGGGCTTGCGCTTGGGTTTGGGCGTCCGCGAGCAAGGCGTCGACGTCGGCAGCCCGGTCGGTGAGGACCTTCTGCACGACGGTGTCCAAGACGCCGTAGACCTTCTGCGTCGCCCGCGTGGGCTCCGGCAGCAGCGGCTGGTCGAACATCTTGCCGGTGTACGGCGCCATCTGCGGCAGCGGCACGTTGACGTACTGGCCGATCCACCGCAGCCGTTCGTCGTAGGTGGCCTTGTCGAACACCGGCAGCTCGGGCGAGCCGACCGCCTGCTTCGCGTCCGCGTTGGTCTTCGCGTCGGCCTGCGCCGCGGCCTGGTCGGTCAGCTTGCGCAGGTAGTAGAAGTCGATCCACTTCACCGCGGCGGACTGGGTCTTCTTCGACGCCTTGACGTTGACGACGGCGAGGGTGCCGCCGCCGAGCGCGCCGGCGCCCGGGCCGGCGAGCGGCAGCGCGGTCACGCCGTAGTCGGCGGGCTTGATCGCGTTCTGGGCCAGCAGGTCCTTGTAGTTGCCGCCGCCGGAGACGTACATGCCGATCCGGCCGGCGGCGAAGTCCTGGTTGATGCCGTTCCAGTCGTAGAGGAAGTTCGCGCCCATGCTGTTGTCGTCCCAGCGCATCGCGCGCAGGTTCTGCAGCACCTGGCGCAGCTGCGGCGTATCGATGGTGGCGGTGGCTTTGTCGCCGTCCAGCTTTTCGGTGCGGCCGCCGAACGCGTAGTCCTGGGTGACGAGGATCCAGCCGCCGGTGTTGTCCTTGGTCATCTGGGCGTACCCGGCGGCGCCGGTGCGCTGCGCGATCTGCTTCGCGTCGGCGCGCACTTCGTCCCAAGTGGACGGTGGCTTGTCCGGGTCGAGCCCGGCCTGCTTGAACAGCGTGCGGTTGTAGTGCAGGGCTTGGGTGTAGGCCGCGATCGGGATCGCTTCCTGCTTCCCCGAAGCGTCCTGACCGGTCTTCGCGACCTCGGGGTTGAACTTCCCGGCGTAGGGCAGCTGAGCGACGTCCGCGCTGATGTCGGCGATCTGGTGGCGCTCGATCAGGCCGCGCCCGTCGGTGAACGGGACCGTGAGCACGTCCGGCAGCGTGCCGCCGGCCAGCTGCGCGGTGAACTTGGTGGGGTCCCACTTGAATTCCTGGACCTCCAGGTCGATCGTGGGGTTCGCCTGCTCGAACTGCGCGACGCGGGAGGTGAAGGCGTCGACGGCGCTCTTGTCCTGGCCCGGCTCGAGCGCGACCTTGACGACGGTCTTCCCGTCGGCGGTCGTGTCCCCGCCGCTGTCGGTGCCGCAGGCCGCGAGCACGGTGAGGCCGAGCGCGGCGGTGAGGACGGTGGCGGCGGTTTTCGAGGACATCATTGTCCCTCCTTTTCCTGAAGGCGCACCCAAACGGCCGTGTCGGCGGGCAGCGACCGGCCAACGAGCTCACCGCTGCTCAGCAGGACTTCCGCCCGCGGCAGCGGCTGGGGTTCGGCGGAGAAGTTGACCAGGCACGCGAAATCGTCGCCGCGGCGGAAGCCGAGCACGCCCTCCGGCGTGTCCAGCCAGGCGAACTCCTCCCCGGCCAGCGCCGGGGTCGTGCGGCGCAGCTCCAGGGTGGCGCGGTAGAGCGCCAGCATCGACGTCGGCGTCTCTTCCTGGCGCTGCACCGAAAGCTCGCGCCACTCCGGCGGCTGGGGCAGCCACGCCGTCGCTCCCGGGTCGACGCTGAACCCGTGGCTGACGCCGGTTTCCTTCCACGGCAACGGAACGCGGCAGCCGTCCCGGCCGGGGTCGGCACCCCCGGTGCGGTGGAAGACCGGGTCTTGGCGGGCTTCGGCGGGCAGATCGTCCACTTCGGGCAGTCCGAGCTCGTCGCCCTGGTAGATGTAGAGGGAACCCGGCAGCGCGGCGGACAGCAGCGCGGCGGCGCGCGCCCGGCGGTGGCCGAGCGCGAGGTCCGTCGGAACCCCGAAGGTGCGGGCGTGCAGGAACGAGCTGTCCTCGCGGCCGTAGCGGGTGACAGGCCGGGTGACGTCGTGGTTGGACAGCACCCACGTCGGCGCGGCCGCCACCGGCCGGTGGCTGGCGAGGGTTTCCGCGATCGACGCGCGCAGCTGCCGCGCGTCCCACGGGCGGCGCATGAAGTCGAAGTTGAAGGCGCTGTGCATCTCGTCCGGGCGCAGGTAGCGGGCGAACCGCGCCGGGTCGTCCAGCCACACTTCGCCGATCAGCACGCGCTTTTCGGGGTAGGAGTCGGCGACGGCCCGCCAGGAGCGGTAGATCCGGTGCACCTCGTCCCGGTCGACGAACGGGTGCGCGTCCCCGTCGGACAGCTCCGGCAGGGCCGGGTCCTTGACCGGCATGGTCGCGGAGTCGATCCGCACGCCGGCGACGCCGCGGTCGAACCAGAAGCGCAGGACGTCCTCGTGCTCGCGCCGGACGTCGGGGTGGCCCCAGTTGAGGTCGGGCTGCTCCGAGGCGAACAGGTGCAGGTACCACTCCCCCGGCCTGCCGTCCGGTTCGGTCACCCGGGTCCAGGCCGGGCCGCCGAACGTCGACGGCCAGTCGGTCGGCGGCCGCTCGCCGTGCTCGCCCCGGCCTTCGCGGAACCAGAACCGTTGCCGCTGCGGGGATCCCGGCCCGGCGGCCACCGCCTCGGTGAACCACGCGTGCTGGTCCGAAACGTGGTTCGGGACGACGTCCACAATGGTCCGGATGCCGTGCTCGCGCGCTTCGGCGATGAGCGCCTCGGCCTCGGCGAGCGTGCCGAAGGCGGGGTCGATCGCCCGGTAGTCGGCGACGTCGTAGCCGCCGTCGGCCAGCGGCGAGGCGTACCAGGGCGTGAACCACAGCGCGTCGACGCCCAGCGAAGCCAGGTACGGCAGGCGGGACCGGACGCCGGCGAGGTCACCGGTGCCGTCGCCGTCGCCGTCGGCGAAGCTGCGCGGGTAGACCTGGTACACCACGGCGGTGCGCCACCACCGGTCCAGCGCGGTTTCGCGCGGCACGGCCACGGCCGGTGAACTGAGCGTCGTCAACGGTCCCCCTCAACGGGTTTAGCGCTACACCTGATGGCAGGACGGTAATGTGCGCTTGGTACGCTGTCAACACTCGAGCCGGGAAGGACGGTGCGCGTGCGGGTCACACTGCGAGAGGTCGCCGAAGAGGCGGGCGTCAGCATGATGACCGTGTCGAACGTGATGAACGGCAAGGCGGCGCGGGTCTCGGCCGCCACCCGGGAGCGCGTGCACCGGATCGCGGCGGACCTGGGGTACGTGCCCAGCGCGTCGGCCCGCAGCCTCGCGAGCAGCTCGTCGAAGCTGATCGGCCTGCTGGTCCCCGCGGCCGACGAGGACAGCCTGATGATCAGCCCGCACCACATGGCGATCGCCGGGCACGTCGAACGGGCGCTGCGGAAGTCCGGCTACCACCTGCTGCTGCGCGGCATCGCCCGCCTGGAGGAGGTCACCGAGGCCCTGCACTCGTGGAGCCTCGACGGCGCGATCCTGCTCGGGTTCGTCGACGAGCAGATCGACAAGCTGACGAAGGCCACCGCCGGTCCGGTGCCGATGGTCGCGATCGACAGCTACTCCCGCAACCGCCTCACCACCGGGCCGCGTTCGGACGACTTCGTGGGCGCCCGCCTGGCCGCGGCACACCTCCTTTCGTTGGGGCACCGGGAGATCGTGTTCGCCGGGCCGGCGTTCGGCCGGGTGGGCGTGGTCCGCGAACGGTTCGACGGCTTCCGCGCGGCGTTCACCGAGGCGGGGGTTCCGTGGGACCCGGACTTGGTCGAGGTGGTCAACACGACGCACGGCGAAGGGTTTTCGTGCGGTTCGTCGTTGCTCCGCCGGCACCCTTCGGCGACGGCGGTGTTCGCGACGGCGGACATCCTGGCGGTCGGGATCATGGAAGGGCTGGCCGCGGCGGGCGCGGTGGTGCCGCGGGACGTCTCGGTGGTCGGCTTCGACGACCTGGAGTTCAGCGAGTACGTCACGCCGAAGCTGACCACGGTGGCGCAGGACATCGGCCGTAAAGGGGCGACGGCGGTGGCGATGCTGGTGGAGGCGATCGAGCAGCGGACCCGGCCGCGCCGTCCGGTCACCCTGGACGTGAGCCTCACGGTCCGGGACTCCACGGCCCCACCGGCCGGCCGTCGCTGACTTACCTTCGCCGCGGCGGTTGTCAGACACGTGTCTTACCAGTAGCGTGGATTAAGTCAATTGCTTGTCTTACGTACTGGTCGGGGGAAGCGTGCACGCGAGTTCTCGCCGGGCACAGGCCGACGCGACCCGTGAGCTGCTGGTGCGCACCGCCGAGCGGCTGTACGCCGAGCGCGGGCTGGCGCAGGTGTCCAACCGGCAGATCGTCGAAGCCGCGGGGCAGGCCAACAACTCGGCGCTGAGCTACCACGTCGGCACCCGCGCGGACCTGATCCGGGCGATCACCCGCTCGCACGTCGAGCCGATCGCCGCCCGCACGCGAGAACGCCTGCGGGCGGTGCCCCCGTCGGCGCGGCCACGCGACCACGTGGCCGGTCTCGTCCTGCCCTACACCGAACACCTGGCCAGTCTGGGCAACCCGAGCTGGTGCGCCCGGTTCCTCGCCCAGGTGGTCACCGATCCGGCGCTGGCCGGCGGCGTGGACGTCGATCCCGTGCTGGCCGCCGACTTCCTGGAAGGCGGTGTCGCGGTGTGGTCGCACCTGACCGCGCTGCCGCCGGCCGAAGTGACCCTGCGGCAGCAGACCGCGCGCAACGCCGTCATCCACACGTGCGCCGAACAGGAACGCGCCGCGGCCGTCACGGGCACCGCCGCCGATTGGCCGCTGGTCGGCGAAGCACTCACCGACGCCGTCACCGGATTACTGCTCGCTCCCCGACGCTGAACCCGACGAAAGGACCGGCCGATGACCGCCGAGACGACCCCTCCGGTGATGCGGCGTCCGTTCCCGCCCGCCTTGCTGGAGCGCGGCGCCTGCCCGTTCGACCCCCCGGAAGCGCTGGCCCGGCTGGGCGAAGAAGCGCCCGTCTCCCGCATCGAACTGCGCAACGGGGCGCACGCCTGGCTGGTGACCGGCTACCCGGAGGCGCGGGCCGTGCTGGCCGACGCCCGGTTCAGCTCCGACAGCTTCCGGCGCCGCAGCGCGATGGACCTGCGGCCGGGAGAGACCGCCCCCGCGTGCCCGGCCGACGTGCCGGAGCGGCGGGACGGGATGTTCCTGTTCATGGACCCGCCCGAGCACACCCGGCTCCGGCGGCTGCTCACCGGCCAGTTCACCGTGCGGCGCATGCAGACGCTCGAGGCCCGGATCCGCGACATCGCCGTCGAGCACATCGACGCCATGCGCGCGGGCGGCACCGAAGCCGACCTCGTTCCCGCGTTCGCGCTGCCGTTGCCGTCGCTGGTGATCTGCGAGCTGCTGGGCGTGGACTACGCCGACCGCGCCGAATTCCAGGAGCGCACGGCGATTTCGCTCAACCTGACCAAGAGCGAGGAGGAGCGGGCGCAGGCGTCGAAGGGCATCTACGAGTTCATGGGCGCGCTGGTCGCGGCCAAGCGGCAGCACCCCGCGGACGACCTGCTCTCCGGCCTCATCCACGGTGACGCCCAGCCCCCGCTGACCGACACCGAGCTGATCGACATCGCGACCGTGCTGCTGGGCGCCGGCCACGAAACGACGGCGAACATGCTGGCGCTGGCCACTTTCGCCCTGCTGGAGCACCCGGACCAGCTGGCCGCCGTCCGCGCCGATCCCACAGTGCTGGACAACGGTGTGGACGAGCTGCTCCGGTACCTGTCGATCATCCACATCGGACCGACCCGCATCGCGACGGAGGACACGGAGATCGCCGGGACCCCGATCGCGGCGGGCGACACGGTGCTCCTGTCGGTCCCGCAGGCCAACCGCGCGCAGGACCACTGGCCGGAACCGGAGCGCCTGGACCTCACCCGCCCCCGCACCCCCCACCTGGCCTTCGGCCACGGCGTGCACCAGTGCCTCGGCCAGCAGCTGGCGAGGTCCGAACTCCGGGTCGGCTTGGCCGAGCTGGTCCAGCGGCTCCCGGACCTGCGCTTGGCGGCCCCGGCGGACGAGATCCCCTTGCGCGGCGACATGCTGATCTTCGGCGTGCACTCGTTGCCTGTGACCTGGTCCTGACCCGACGGGGGCCGCGACCGCCACGGACGGGTGCTCTGCGCGTGACGGGCGTTTGACCGCGCCCGTGTAGGGAACGCCGCCGGAAACTGTTCGGTGGCGGAGGTTCCGGGTGCTCTCAAGTCTGCTCGCAATAACCAAAACCGCGGCCACCCTCGCCTTGACCGGACCCGCTCTCCTGACCCGCCAAGCGCACAAGACCGTCGGTCCCCTTGCGGCGAGCGCGGCCGGGGCCGTCGGCGAGGCCGCCGAGACGACGACGCGGACAGCCGTGCGCGTCACGCGCGTCGTCGGCAACGCCACCGGCACTCGGACCGCCGTGTGGCGCGCGGGACGGCGGCTGCACGTTCCGCTGCGGCCGGCCGAGGACGCCCGTCGCCCGGACGGGCCCGCCTTCGCCGCCGAAGTGGCCGCGCACGCCGATGTCGTCGCGGCGTACTGGGACGGCGGGCTCGGCAGCGTTGTCGCCTACCTCGTCGAGGACGCGGCCACGGCGGGCGTGCTCGGCTGGATCTCCGCCCACTCCGGACGGCACGGCCTGGCCCCGGCCGAGCCCGGCGACTGCGCCCCGGCCCACCCCGGCGACACCTACGGCGTGCGGGCCGCCGCCCTCGCGCTGGCTTTGGACGTCGCGGGCTTCGGCGTGTCGGTCGGTACCCGCGCGGTTCGCGGCGGCCGCATGCACGAAGCCGTGCGGGCGGCGGTGTCCGCGGCACGGGAACACCCCGCCGTCCGGGGGGCGCTCGACGAGCGGTTCGGCTGGTACACGGCCGAATTGACGCGGTCGGCGGTGTCCGCGGCGGTCCGGGGACTGAGCCAGGACCCGCTCGAACTGGCCCTGGACGCCGTCCTGCGGGCCGGCCAGCTGACCGAAGCGGTCGCCCGGCTCGCCGCGTTCGACGCCGTGCACGACGAACTCTGCGCACCCGATCGGCCCGGCCTCGGGGTGACCCCGCCGCCGCGACGCGTGCGCGTCCCCACCGAGGACTACGCCCGCAACGCGGTCAACAGCGGCGTCTTGGCCGCACTCGCCGATCTGCTGATGCGCCGCGATGCCCGCGCGGCCGCCGAGGCGTTCCTCGCGGCCTCTCCCCTGCCCGCCCGCTACGCCGACACCGCCTTCCACACCGCTCTCGGCACCGCGTTCGCGCGCGAAGGTGTGCTGGTGCGCGACCCGGACCGGCTCAAGGCACTGACCACAGTGGACACCGTGCTGCTGCACGTCGACGTTCTCCACAGCGAGGACGGGCTCGATCCGCACGCCGAAGCCGTGCTCGACGCGGCACGGCACGCCGAGGCGCGGGTCGTCATCGCCGGCCCGGACGCCCGCGAGCGGCTGGGCGAATTCGCCACCCTCGCCGACGACGTCGTGACCACCGAGGACGGCGAGACGTTCGCCGAGGTGGTGACGCGGCTGCAGGACGAAGGCGTCGTTCTCGCGGTCGGCCGGCCACGGCCGCGGTGCCGGCCGGGTTCGGACGAGGTCGCCGGCCTGCTCGCGGCGGACCTCTGCGTCGCCCTCTCCGACCGCGACGCCCCGGTGCTGTGGGGCGCCGACCTGATCGTCCGCCCGGGACTGGTCGGCGTGTGGCGCGTGCTGCGGGCCGCGGCCGCCGCCC
Source organism: Amycolatopsis sp. NPDC098790 (assembly GCF_044759945.1). Taxonomy (NCBI): domain Bacteria; kingdom Bacillati; phylum Actinomycetota; class Actinomycetes; order Pseudonocardiales; family Pseudonocardiaceae; genus Amycolatopsis; species Amycolatopsis sp. NPDC098790. The sequence continues at coordinate 354,849 of NZ_JBIWAI010000006.1, read as the reverse complement.
GGTCGAACAGCCGGCGCGCCACCCGCGTCGCCGTCGCCGGTGGCCTGATCGGCGGGCTCCTGCTGATGTCCGGCCGGCGGCCCGGCGCTCGCCGTCCGCTGCTCCCGCGGCTCGACCCGGTGGCCCTGGGCGGCCTGACCGGGCTGGGCCTGGGCTGGTCTGCCGCGCTGAGCGTGGCCGCCGCCCGGCCGCCGGCCGGCCGCGTGCGGATCGCCTGGCACGAACTGACCGCGGAAGAGGTCGTCGACCGGCTGGCCGCGAACCACGCCGAGCCGGCGCCGTGGGAACGGGCGGCGCGGCAGGTGCGGGCGGCGGCCGCCACGGTGGCCCGGCACCCGCTGGCGGCACCGGTCCGATTGGGGACCGGGCTGGCCACCGACGTCGTCGCCGAGCTGAACGACCCGCTGACCCCGGTGCTCGCCCTCGGCGCGGTGGCGTCCGCGGTGGTCGGGTCGCCGGTCGACGCGCTGCTGGTGGCCGCGGCGATGGGGCTCAACGCCGTGGTCGGCGGGGCGCAGCAGTTCCGCGGCCGCCGCGCGCTGGCCAAGCTGCGCGACGGGGAACGGCAACGGGCCCGCGTCGAGGGCGGCCGGCTCGTCGACGCCCGGGCACTGAAGCCCGGCGACCGGATCGAGCTGCGGGTCGGCGACGTCGTCCCGGCCGACGCCCGGCTGCTGGGCGGCAGCGACGTCGAAGCCGACGAATCGGCGTTGACCGGCGAGTCGCTCCCGGTCACCAAGCAGCTGGATCCGGTACCCGGGGCACCGCTGGCCGAACGCAGCTGCCTGGTCTTCGCCGGCACCACGGTGGTGAGCGGCGAATGCACCGCCGTGGTCGTCGCCGTGGGCTCCGAAACCGTGGCCGGCCGCGCCGTGGAGCTGGCCACCCGTACCTCGGCCGCGGTGGGCATCCAGGCCCGGCTGCAGGAGCTCACCCGCCGGGCGCTCCCCCTGACGATGCTCGGCGGCGCCCTCGTGACCGGCCTGTCCGCCGTCCGCGGCCGTCCGCTGCGCCGCGCGCTGGCCGGCGGGGTGGCGATCGCCGTCGCCGCGGTGCCCGAAGGCCTGCCGCTCGTCGCCACGGTCGCGCAGCGGGCGGCGGCCCGGCGCCTGTCCGCCCGCGGCCTGCTCGTGCGCGCGCCGCGAGCACTGGAAGCCTTGGGACGGCTGGACGTCGTGTGCTTCGACAAGACGGGCACGCTCACCGAGAACCGGCTGCGCGTGGTCACCACGACCGGAGCCGACGGCCGGGCCCGCGAACCCGAAGCCGGCGATCCGGTGCTGCGGGCCGCCGCCCGCGCGTGCCCGGGTTCGCCGTCCGATCCGCACGTCCGCGTCCACGCCACCGACCACGCCGTGCTGGACGCGGCCGGCTCCGACGAGGCCTGGACCGAGCTCGAAGGCCAGCCGTTCGAGGCGAACCGGGGCTATTCGGCCACCGTCGGGCGGGACGAGGACGGCGAGACGGCACTCGTCGTCAAGGGCGCGCCTGAGATCGTGCTGCCCGCGTGCACCGGGGCCGGTGAGCTCGGGACGGCGGCGGAAACGCTGGCGGGCAAGGGATTGCGGGTGCTGGCCGTGGCCCGCCGGACCGTGGACGCCGAAGCCGGGGCGGTCCTCGGCGACGACCACGGTGTGCTCGCGGACCTGGAGTTCCTCGGCTTCCTCGGGCTGGCCGACACGCTGCGGGCCTCGGCCGAGCCGCTGATCGGCGGCCTGCGCGCGGCCGGCGTCGACCCGGTGATGCTGACCGGCGACCACCCCCACACCGCACGGGCCATCGCGACGTCGCTCGGCTGGCCGGCCGACGCGCCGGTCGTCACCGGCGACGAACTGGCGCGCCTCGACCGCGCGGGCCGGGCCGAGCTGCTGTCCGGCGCCGGGGTGATCGCGCGCGTCGCGCCGGAGCAGAAGCTGCAGGTGGTCGAAGCGCTGCGCGAGGCCGGGCGCGTGACGGCGATGGTCGGCGACGGCGCGAACGACGCGGCCGCCATCCGCGCCGCCGAAGTCGGCATCGGGGTGCGCGCCCGCTCGTCGACCGCCGCCCGCACCGCCGCCGACGTCGCGCTGACCGACGACGACCTGACGGTCCTGCTGGAGGCGCTGGCCGAGGGCCGCGCGTTGTGGCGCAGCGTGTCCGACGCCGTCGTCATCCTGGTCGGCGGCAACGCCGGCGAGATCGGCTTCTCGGTGCTGGGCACGCTCTTGTCGGGCGACTCCCCGCTGGGCACCCGGCAGCTGCTGCTGGTCAACCTGCTGACCGACCTGTTCCCCGCGATGGCGGTGGCAGTCACCCGCCCCGACGGCGACGGCGGTCCCGGCGGCCTGGGCGAAGACCTGTCCCGCGCCATCACCGGCCGCGGCGTGACGACCGGCATCGGCGCGACGACGGCGTGGCTGATCGGCCGCTACACCCCCGGGACCGCGCGCCGGACGAGCACGATGGCACTGTGCGGCCTGGTCGGCACCCAGTTGGCCCAGACCCTGCGCGGCCGCTGGCGAAGCCCGCTGGTCGTCGGCACGGCAGCGGGATCGGCCCTCGCGCTGGCGGCGATCGTGCAGACGCCCGGGGTCAGCCGGTTCTTCGGCTGCACCCCACTGGGACCGTTGGCGTGGGCCGGCGTCGGCGCCGGTGTGACGGCCGGTGCGGTGACGTCGTCGCTCCCGATGTGGCGCACGGAGACCGGAGCCGGGTGACGCGCCGGCGTCAGGCGTCGAGGTCGAAACCCGTGACGTACCAGGCGCCGGCGTGCTTCTGGACCTTGAAGCCGAGGGCGAACGAGCCGGTGTCGCCGGTGGCACCGATGAGTTCGATGTCGCGCAGCGTGCGGCCGTCGAGCTTGACCGCCGTGTCCGGGACCGTGACCTTGTCGCCCTTCGCCGGCACGGTTTCCACTTCGACCTTTCCCCGCGGCGGGAGTTCGACGCCCGGCTTCGCCCAGGCCTCGCGCAGCGACTTGGCGCTCGTCAGGGCTTCGGGGCTCTTGCACAGGGTCTCGGCGTCCTGGCCGGCGGGCAGCAGCGGCGCAGCGGAAAGGCAGGCTTCGGTGTACCGCTCTTCCAGGATCTGGGTGACCCAGCGTTCGACGGCGGCCGCGGGGGTCTTGGCACCGGAGGCGGCCGGCTCCTGCGACGACGAGGCCGTGGCGCTCGCCGAGGTGGGCGGGCTACCCGCGGCCGCGTTCGCCGAGCCGGCCACGCGGACCGGGCCGCACGCGGCGAGCAGCAGCATCGGCGGCACCAGCGGGAGGAGCCACCGCCGGGTGCGCACCGTCGTTCCAGCAGTCACGGATTTCCTCCTGGCCCGCCGGTTCGCCGGCACCGCAGCTCGGTCGGGCCGGATCTTGGTGTCCGGTGCCCGGGACCGTCAACCGGCGCCGGGGAAGTTTGCCCCTTTGGTCAGTTTCGGGTGCCGGTTGGCGCTTCGATTCGTGCCACCGCCGGAATCGCGGCGGCCAAGACGATCGCCACGAGCGCGACGACCGCGGAGACCGCGAAGGCCGTCGTGTACCCGGATTCGGTGGGCGCGCGGCCACCGGAACCGGCGACGATCGTGACGGCCAGCGCGCTGCCCGCGGCGCCGCCGATCGTGCGCAGGACGGTGTTGACCCCGGTCGCCGCGCCGGTGGTCTGAGGAGGTGTCGCTCCGATGACCAGTGCCCCGAGGCTGCCGAACGCGAAACCGTAGGCCAGGCCGAGCACCGCGCCGCTGAGCGCGACGGTCGCCGGGCCGTCGTGCGCGAAAGCGAGACCGAGCAAGCCGGCGGCCGCCAGGCCGGCACCGAGCTGGAAGACGCCACGCGGCCCGATCCGAGCGGACAACCGGGGCGTCAGGGGTACGGCGACGATCATGAAGAGCCCGATCGGGGCGATCAACGCGCCGGCGGCGGTCGGGCTGTAGCCGAAGCCGTAGCCGGCGGCCTTGGGCGTCTGCGCGAAGAGCGGCAGCAGCGTGACGGCGGCGAACATGCCCACGCCGATCACCAGGGTGGCCGCGTTCAGCGCGGCGAGCCGCCTGCCCACCAGCAGGTGCACGTCGATCAGCGGAGCGGTGGCGCGCCGCTCCACGAGGACGAACACCGCGCCGGAAACGATCGCCGCGACGCCGAGACCGACGACGGGAACCGAGAGCCAGCCCCAGGTGCGTCCTTGGCTGATGGCGAGCAGCAAGGCGACCAGTGTCGCGGCCAGCAGCGCACCGCCGGGGAGGTCGAGCGCCACCCGGGTCCGGTCCGCGGGCCGGGGTACGGGTAGCAGGGCCGTTCCAAGCAGCGCCACCAGCGCGAGCCCGCCGACCAGCCAGAACACCGCGGCGAGGCCGGCGGCGTCGGTCACCGGGCCCGCCGCGACCATGCCCACCGCCCCGCCGACCCCGAACACGGCGCTCAGCGCGGCGACGGTGCCGGGCAGCCGACGGCTCGGCAGGAGCCGGCGCGCGAGACCGAAGCTGCAGGGGAACACCCCGCCCGCGAGCCCTTGGACGACGCGGCCGGACAACGCACCGGCGTACCACCCGCGGCCCGTGCTCACCGCCGCGACCACGCTGCCGGCCAGGAGCAGCAGCAGGCCGGCCACGATGACCCGGTGGTGGCCGAACTGGTCCCCGAGCCGGCCGGCGACGGGCGTGGCGACCGCGGAGGCGAGCATGAACGCGGTCAGCAGCCAGGCGGCACCGACGGCGTCGACCCGCAGCTCGCGGGCGAAGGAAGCCAGCACCCCGACGACCACCGTCTGGGCGAGCGCGACCGCGAACGCGGCGGTCAGCAGGACCGGGGCGGCCACCCGGGCTCCCCCGCCGGGCTCGCGCAGGCCGAGCTTGCGGGCGATCACTGCCGTCAGCGTGACGAGCGCGGCGACGATCCACATCAGACGTCCCCCTCGGGTCGAGTCATTGGCTTAGGGCAGCCTAACTCATTTGTGACCACCGGTCACTAATTACCCGAAGTAAGATCCTCTCCCATGCACGCCAGCACGCCGCAGCGCGGCCGCCCGGCCAAGCTGAGCCGGGAAGCCATCGTGGCCGCGGCACTGGAAAGCGACCTGCGCGCGGTGACGATGCGGGAGCTGGCCGGCCGCCTCGGCGTCTCCCACTCGGCGCTGTACCGCTGGGTCTCCGACCGCGACGAACTGTTCGACCTGGTCAGCGAAGTCATGGTCGAGCGGATCCTGCCCGGCTCCGAACCCACCCCGGACACTTGGCGCGCCTGGCTGCGGGACCTGGCCTGGAAGATGCACGACGAGTTCCTCGCGGTACCGGGCTACGCCGTCCAGGTCGCGGCACCCCACCGGCACAACCCGGCGGCGTTCGGCCGCCTGCGCGACCGGGTCGTCCACGCGTTCACCGCCGCGGGGGCATCCCCCGAGATGGCGGAACAGAGCTGGTACACGTTCGGCCTGGGCGTGGTGCAGTGGCTCGGCGCCCACCAGACCGGCTACGACATCGGGCCCGAAGCCCCGCGGTTCGACCTCTTCCTGGAAGTCCTCCTGCGCGGCCTGCCCGCCCGGGAGGCATGAACCCCCGCCAGGACACAAGAAAGCCGGGGCGCCGCCTCGAAAGGCGACGCCCCGGCCGGATCCCGGCTTACCGGGACTTGTGCTCGCTCTTGCCCTTGCCCGCGGCCGCGTGGCCGTTGGCCGTGCCGCCGTTGACCGGCTTGGCCGGGGCCGGCTTCGGGGCCTCCGGCTTCGCCGGGATCGGCGGGACCGCCTGGTCCGCCGGCGTCACCGTCTTGTCCGCCGGCACCGGAGCCGCCGGAGCGGGGGCCGGCGCGGCGGGAGCCGGAGCCGGGGCCGGCTTCTCCTCCGCCAGCGGGTTCGACCTCTTCACCTTCGTCACGGCCACGACCGCCGCCGCCAGCGCGCCCAGCGCCACCAGCCACGGCCAGCGGGCCCGGCGGCCGCGCTCCCCGCGCGCCACGCTCTTCGCCTCCTGCAGGGCCACCGCCAAGTCGCGCTTGGCCGTCGCCACCGCCTTGCGGCGCTTGCGGTTCGACTCGTTCGCCGAGCCCGCCACCGTCGCCAGCGCCTGGGCCGCCTTGCGGCCCGGGTCGCGCAGCTTCACCGCGCGGTTCAGCACCTCGTCGCGAGCCGCGACCGAGTGCTTGCGCACGTCCCGGCGCGAAGACCGGGTGCTCTTGTCGAAGTCCTTGGTCGCCGAACGGCCTACCTTCGCGAGCTCGTCCGCGCTTTCGGACAGCTTCCGGTCGGTGATCTCCACCGCCCGCGCGGCCGCGGCCGCACCGACCCGCGCCGCTTCGGCCGCGAGGTCCCGTACGCCGGCCGCCGCCGTTTTCACGGATCGCCCGACCGGAGCATCGCCCTGGCTCATGTGCTCACCTCTCACTAGTCCCGCAGGCAGGGCCTGCTCAGCCTCACACCACTGGGCTACCCACCAAACCGCCGTCCGGAACCTCCGACCACCCGTCGGTGTCGTCACGCCCGCACGTCGGGCAGGCTCTTGCCGCGTTGACGGCGCCACGCGTCGCCGGTCTCGGCGTCGTCGGTGGACGTGCTCAGGTGGGCCCACTTCACGTCCGTGTCGACGCGGTGCCGCCACGCCTCGCGGCCGTACTCGTAGGCGTCGCTGCCCGCCAGCAGGCGCAGCGGCGGCTCGTCGAGGCCGGCGACCGTGAGCACCAGGTCGGCGACCTTCGCGGGGTCGCTGTTCGCGTGCTTCTCGAAGTCCGCCATCGCGCGGGCCGACGCGCCGACCGTCGCCTCGTACGGCTCGCTGATCGGCGGCGTGGTCATCGACGCGCCACCCCAGTCCGTGCGCATGCCGCCCGGCTCGAGCACCGTGATCTTGATGCCCAGCGGCGCGACCTCGGCGGACAGGGCCTCGCTGAACCCGCCGACGGCCCACTTCGCCGACTGGTACGCCGTCATCCCGGGGCTGCCGACGCGGCCGCCGACGGACGAGACCTGGATGATCCGGCCGCCGCCCTGCCGGCGCAGCACCGGGACCGCGGCCTTGGTGACGTACACCGTGCCGAGGAAGTTCGTCTCGATCTGGCGGCGGAAGACGTCGAGGGTCGTGTCCTCGAGGGGCACCCGGTCGCCCTGGCCGGCGTTGTTGACCACGACGTCGAGCCGGCCGAACGCGGCGACCCCGGCAGCCACCGCGGCTTCGGCGGCCGCCGCGTCGGTGACGTCGAGCCGTTCGACGTGGACGCGGTCGCCGTAGCGCGCCGCGAGGTCCGCCAGGGCCCGCGGGTCCCGGGCGGTCGCGACGACGCGGTGCCCGGCGGCGAGCGCCCGTTCGGCGATCTGCCTGCCGAGCCCGCGCGACGAACCGGTCACGAAAAACACTGAACTCATGAGACGCTCCTCAGTTAACGCAACGTCTTTGCGTTAACTCGACCGTACGCGGGGCGTGAACTTAAGTCAAAGCGGTTGCGTTATCGTGGAGACGTGTCTCCCTCGCGCCAGCGCGCCCGCTCCGACCAGGACAAAGAGGTCCGCAAGACGGCCCTGGTGACCGCCGCGCGCGAGCTGGCGGTCGAACGCGGCGTGCGCGAGGTCACGCTCACCGAGGTGACGAGCCGCGTCGGCCTGCACCCGTCGGCGCTGCGGCGGTACTTCGAATCCCGCGAAGAGCTGCTGCTCGAACTGGCGGAGCAGGGCTGGCCCGAATGGCGCGAGCGCCTGCTGGCCGACCTCGGCGGCCGGCACCTGACGGCGGTCGAGATCGCCGACGTCGTCGCCGGTTCCCTCGACGCGCTCCCCCTGTTCTGCGACCTGCAGACGCACGTCGGCCTGAGCTTGGAGGGCGCGGTCCGGCTGGAGCGGGCGCGCCGGTACAAGACCGCGGCCTCGGAGTCCTTCGACGCGATGACGGCCGCGTTGGCCGAAGCCGGGGCCGGGTTGGACGCGGAGGGCGCGCGCACGATCCTGACGGCGGCGATGAGCTGCGCGGCCTACCTGTTCCAGCTGTCCCGGCCGTCGCCGACGCTGCGCCGGCTCTACGACGAGGTGCCGCGGTGGGCGCACAGCGCGCTGCGGTTCCGCGAGCAGCTGACGACGCTGCTACGGGCGGTTGCCCTGGGCGTGACGCGAGAGCCGTGAAAATCAGCGGTCGGTCTGGCCCTTGCCCTTCACCGGGCCGTTGCCCCGAGTCTTGCCCTTGGCTTTACCGCTCTCGCCGTTCGAGCCGTGCGCGGCGCCGGCCGGGGTGCCGGCCGGGACAGCCGCGGGCGGTGGCCCGGCCGCCGGCTCCGGCGGCACCGCGGATCCTCCCTGCGGCGATCCCATCAGGACGGTCGACGCGGGCAGCGTCGCGACCACCGAAGGCGGCGGCTGCACCGAGCCGCTCGGCGTGACCGAGCCGGCGACGGGCTCCCGGCCCGCGTCCGGTTCCGCCGCGTCCGGCCGCGTCAGCAGCACGCCGAGCACCACCGCCGCGGCCGCCGTCGCGAGGCCACCGGCGGCGGCCAGCCTGCGCCGCCGTCTCGCGGGCACCGGGGCCAGCGTCGGCGCGGCCGGCTCACGCAGCAGCCGCACCACTTCCTCGGCCGTGGGACGCCGTTCGGGCTCCAGTTCGGTCATCCGGTCCAGGACGCGGGCCAGCGGCGCGGGCAGGCCGGCGGGCACACGGGGCCGTCGGTGCAGCCGCGCCGTCGCCGACTCGGCGGGTGTGCCGGGGTACTCGCGCTCGGCGGTCAGGCACTCCAGCAGGATCAGGCCGAGCGCGTAGACGTCGGCCGCCGGGCCGATCCGCTCGCCCGCCACCTGTTCGGGGGCCAGGTACGCGGCGGTGCCGGTCACCAGGCCGGACCCGGTGACGTGCGTCGACTCCAGCTCGTGCGCGATGCCGAAGTCGGTGATGAGCGGGCCGTCGCCGCCGAGCAGGACGTTGGCGGGCTTGAGGTCGCGGTGGACGATCCGCCGGTCGTGGACGTGGGCCAGCGCGTCGGCGAGCTGGACGGCCAGCTCGGTCACCTCGCCGGCCGGCAGCGGCCCGGCGAGCAGGCGCTGCGCGAGGTTCTCCCCGTGCACCAGCTGCATCACCAGGTAGGGCCGGTCACCCTCGGTGCCGCTGTCGAACAGGGCGACGACGCGGGGGTGGTCGATGCTGGCCTGGATCGCCTTCTCCCGCGCCCGGCGCAGCCGCTCGACGGCCACCGCGCCCCGGTCGTACACCTTGACCGCGACGTCCCGGCGCAGCCGCTGGTCGAAGGCCTGGTAGACGCGGGCGGTGCCGCCGGTGCCGATCAGGCCGCCGACCTCGTACCGCCCGGCGATCACCTCCGGCGGCTCGTCGCGGGCCCACCACGGCCGCACGCCGGTGACGTCCAGGGAGAACCGGGGATCGGTGGGGGTGCTGTCGCCGTGGTGCTCACCGAGCATGGGCGGCGACCTCCGCAGGCTGAGGGCGAACGCCGGCCGCGAGGCTCGGCGCTGGACGACGGCTGCTGGCTGAACCGGGAAGCGAGACGGAACTCTACGCCGGGCCGGCCGCGAGCGCCGATCCACCCGGGCGCCGTCGATCTTGCCGGGTCAGCTCCCCAGGACCGCGCGCAGGCCGGGCTGGAGCCGGTCGCCGTGGGCGCGGACCAGGTCGTCGCACAGCTGCCAGATCCGCTCGACCGGCAGCGCCGCCGCGGTGGCCGGGTCGGTCATCGCGGCGTGGCGGATGTGCCTCGGGTCGTCCTCGACCGCCGCGCGCACGACGAGGTCGTTCATGCTCAGGTACGTCCGGTTGAGCGCCGCGAGCTGCGGCGGCAGCGCGCCGATCCGGGTCGGCCGGACGCCGGTTCCGTCGGCCAGGCACGGCACCTCGACCACCCCGCCCGACGGCAGGTTCGAGATCAGCCCGCGGTTGACGACGTTGCCGTAGACCGTCCGCGGCGTGCCGGTGACCAGGCTGTGGACGATCTGCGGCGCGTACTCGTTCGTGCCTTCGACGGGCAGCGGCTCGTCGGCGGCGATCGCGTGCCGCGTCTTCTCGTACTCGGCCTCGTTCTCCGCGACGATGTCGAGGTAGGCGCCGATCGGCAGCCGCAGCCGCTCGATCTCGCTGTCGTGCCCGAGGTACCACGGGACGTACTCGGCGGAGTGCTCGCTGGTCTCGGTCGGGTAGTAACCCAGGCGCCGGAACATGTCGAACCGGACCCGCCGGCGCAGCTGCGCGTCGGTCTCGGCCAGCTCCGCCAGCCGCGGGTACAGGTCGCTCCCCCGGTGCTCGAACCGCAGCACCCACGCCTGGTGGTTGACGCCGGCGGCGACGTAGGTGACCTCCTCGAACGGCACCCCGACCAGCTCCGCCAGCCCGTGCACGGTCCAGTACACCGAATGGCAGAGCCCGACGACCCGGGTCAGCCCGGTCGCCTCGGTGAGGTACTGGACGTTCATCGCCATCGGGTTCGTGTAGTTCAGCAGCCACGCGTCCGGGCAGACGTCGAGGACGTCACGGCCCAGCTCCGCGAGGAACGGGAACGTCCGCAGCGCGCGGAAGATCCCGCCGACGCCGAGGGTGTCGCCGATGGTTTGACGCAGTCCGTGGCGCGCGGGTACTTCGAAGTCGGTGCGGGTCGCCTCGCCCATTCCGATTTGGACGATGTTCACGACGAAGTCCGCGCCCGTCAACGCTTCCCGCCGGTCGAGGTGCGCGGTGAGCACCGGCTTGACGCCGCGGACGGCGGCGATGCGCCGGGCCGCGGCCAGCGCGGTCGCGAGCCGGTCGGGGTCGATGTCGTGCAGGGCGACGTGGATCCCGTCGAGTTCGGGGTAGGCGAACAGGTCGGCGAGCAGTCCCTGGGTGAACACGACGCTGCCGGCGCCGACGAAGGTGATCTTGGGGGTCATGGGATCCGATCCGGTGGTTCGAGGGGCGGGCTCAGGCCTTGAGCCCGCTGGAGGTGATGGACTGGATGAACGTTTTCTGCGCGCCGAGGAACGCGAGCAGCACCGGCAGGACGGTGATGACGTTGCCCGCCATCACCGCGGCCCAGTTCGTGTGGTGCTGGCCCTGGAACGTGGTGAGGCCCAGCTGCAGCGTGTACACCGTGTCGTGGTTGAGCGCGATCAGCGGCCAGGTCAGGTCGTTCCACGTGCTCAGGAACGTCAGCACGGCCACGGTGCTCAACGCGGGCCGCGACAGCGGCAGCACGATCGTGAACAGCACGCGCAGGCGCGAGCAGCCGTCGATCCACGCCGCCTCTTCGAGTTCCCGGGGCAGCGAAAGGAAGAACTGGCGCAGCAGGAACACCGCGAACGGCGTGACCAGCGACGGCACGATGAGCGCGCCGAGGCTGTCGATCAGGCCGAGCTTCTTCATCACCAGGAACGTCGGGATCATGGTGAGCTGGAACGGGATCGCCATCGTCGCGATCATCAAGGCGAGCAACGTCCGCGAGCCGGTGAACCGCATCCGCGCGAACGCGTACCCGCCGAGCGCGCCGAACAGCAGGTTCGACACGACGGTCACCGCCGACACGATCAGCGAGTTCCCGATCCAGCGCACGAAAAGCGCGTTCTCGAGGACGTACCGGTAGCCCTCGAAGTCCACATGGGACGGCCAGAGCGAGGGCGGGAACCGGTTGATCTCGGCGTTGCTCATCACCGAGCTGAGCAGCAGCCACACCAGCGGCGCGGCGAACACCAGCGCCAGCGGGAGCAGCAGCAGGTGCCAGGCGCTGAACGGCAGCCGCGGCCGGCGCACCGCGGGCAGCGTGCGCGGCGCGGCCACGCTGTCGATCCGGGCGGTCACCGGAGTGCCTTGCGCGGGCGGCGAACCAGGCGCACGGCGACCACGACCACCAGCAGGGCCACCGCCAGGACGTAGGCCGAGGCCGCGCCGTAGCCGGCGGTGAAGTTCTTGAACGCCTGCTCCCAGACGAAGTAGACGATCGCCGTCGTGGAGCCGAGCGGGCCGCCCTTGGTCGTCACGTACACGAGGTCGAACACCTGCAGCGACGTGATCAGCTGCCACAGCACCAGGAACGCCGTCACCGGCAGCACCGCGGGCAGCGTCACGTGCCGCAGCACGCGCCAGGTGCCGGCGCCGTCCAGCCGGGCGGCCTCGACGAGCGACGGCGGGACGTCCTGCAGCGCGGCCAGGTACACCACGACGCAGAAGCCGGTGCCGCTCCAGAGCGTGATGCCGACGAGCACGAGCAGCGCCTGCGCCGGATCGGTCAGGAATCCTTGCGGGGAAACGCCGAAGTGGTGCAGCACCGAGTTCGCCGCGCCGAACTGCGGGTCGAGGATGAAGGAGAACAGCACGCCCTGCGCCGTCGCCGACAGCACGAACGGGACGAACACGAGCGTCCGGTACACCCCGATCAGCCGGATGCGCCGGTTCAGCGCCTGGGCCAGCAGGAAACCGAACAGGACACTCAGCGGGACGTAGAGCACCGTGTAGAGGACGGTGTTGCCGACGGCCTGGGCGAAGTGCGGGTCCTGGGCGAGCGCGGCGTAGTTGTCGAGCCCGACGAACCGGCTCGGCGTCACGAGGTCGTCGGCCTGGAAGGACAGCAGCAGCGACCAGGCGACGGGGACCACGCCCAGGCCGAGGATGATGAGCACGGAGGGCGAGACGTAGGTCCACGCGGCGGCGGTCTCGCGGCGGCGCCTGCGCTGTGCGGGGTTCACGGTGAGGGGACTCGGCAGTCCGGGCATGGCGGCTCCCTAGCGGGGGATGATCAGGGCGGCGTTCGCGGCCGCGGCGCAGTCGCGCAGGGCGTCGGCCGGGGTGGCCTGGCCGAGCAGCACGGCGACGATCGCGGTGCCGACGGCCGCCGACACCTGGGGGTAGGCCGGGTGCACCGGCCGGACGCGGGCGTTCGCCAGCGCGTCCACGAACACCGGCAGCCCCGGCGTCGCGGCGGTTTTCTCCTGCCACGCGGGCAGGTCCTTGGTCTGCGGGCTCAGCGGGAGGCTGCCCGCGCCGTCGTCCCAGCGGACGTCCTGGGCCGGGTTCGCCAGCCAGGACAGGAAAGTGCGTGCCGCTTCGACGCGCTCCTCGCCGTTGTCGAAGAGCGTCCAGGTGTCCGGGCCGGAGATCGTCACCGGGCGGCCGCTGAAGGTGGGCAGCGGCACGACCGCGTAGTCGATGCCCGCGTCGGTGATGTCGGGCAGCTGCCACGGGCCGGTCGGGACCATGCCGATGTGGCCGGCCGCGAACGCCTGGTACATCTGCTCGCTGCCGGTTTTCGGGTCCAGGTAGACGGACTTGGCCGCGGCGAGGTCGCGGACGACCTCCAGCGCCCGCACGCCCTGGTCGGCGAACCCGATGCCGCGGCCGCCCGCGCCGATGACGTCGCCGCCGAGGTCCCACACCATCGGCCAGATCCGCCAGACCGTGTCCTCGTCGCCGGTGGCGGGCCAGGCGGTGCCGAAGGTGCCGTCGGCCGGGTCGGTGAGTTTCCGTGCCGCGTCGACGAAGTCGGCCCACGTCCAGCCGGCCGCGGGCAGCGGGAGCCCGGCCTCGTCGAACAACTCCTTGTTGCACACCACGGCCAGCGAGTCGAGCAACGCCGGGACCGCGCGCACGCGGCCGTTGACGGTGACCGCTTCCCGTGCCGGGGCCCAGAAACCGGGCCCGGCGTCAACGAGGTCGGTGACGTCGACGACGCTCGGGCTGCGCGCCACGCTGGCCAGGTCCGAGCCGAAGACGTAGGCGATGTCCGGGAACGAGCCTGACGCGAGCGCGGCGGTGACCTTCTGCAGCATCGCGTCGGAGAGCACGCCGCCGCCCAGGTCGACCCGGATCCCGGGGTGGGTCCGGTGGAAGTCCGCGACGAGCTCGTCGAGGACCTTCTTGCCGGTGTCGGTCTGGCCGTGCCAGACCTCGACGGTGACCGGCCCGCCCGTGCTCCGGGCCGGCCCGCAGCCGGCCACGGCGGCGCCGAGCGTCAGCCCGCCGACGCCGCGCAGGAACCCGCGCCGGTCCATCAGCAGGTCTTGCGGACGTAGCCGGCTTCGCCCTTCGGGACGACGTCGAGGTCGCGCCGCACGATGCTCAAGGAGCTCCACCGGCTGCAGGCGGTCTTGAGCCCGCTGTCGGTGTACTCGATGACGATCACGTGGTCGCCGAACGCAGGCGTGAACTCGCCGCAGTTCTTCTGCTGGCCGCATTCCTCGGCGATGGCGAAGTCGAGCCCGTTCGCCTGGCGGTTCCCGGACAGTTCGGAGGTGTTCTTCTGCCCGATCGCCAAGCCCTTTTCGTGGGCGTGGGCGGAAAGCAGGCGGATGTAGGCCTGGGCGTCGCCGTCGGACAGCAGGTCACGCGAGCGCGTGAAGCTGTCGTAGTTGTCGGGCTCGACGGCCTGGTAACCCTTGGCCGCGCAGTCGTCGACCCAGGCGTTGACCTTCGCGGCGATCCGCTGGCGCTTGTCGGCGGTGCGGAGGTCGAGGAGGGCTTCGTCCCAGTCCTCGTCGATGACGACGTTGCCGTTCGCGTCCTTGAGGAGGAGGTCGCCCCATTCGCTTTCGGCGCCGGGCTGCGCTTGGAAAGCGTTGACGTAGCAGATGTTGTAGAGCCCTTGGGCGGGCTGGGCCGTGTGGTCGCGGCTGACCACCTTGACGTCGCTCGCCGGGGTGTAGGCCCCGCCGATCTGGTAGTCGAAGCCGGCGTGCACCGGGGGTGGGGTGACCGCGGCCGTCGTCGTCGCGCCGGTCGCCGGGGTCGCGTCGGCGGAGCAGGCGGTACCGGCCAGGACCACGGCGGCCAAGGCCGCTCCGGTGAGGAACTGAACGCGGGGAAGGGGCATCCTCGGACTCCGGATGGTGGTGGGCACGACCCCGCCTCGGACCACGAGCAGGTCCTGGCGACTCAGTCCGGGCTCGCGGCGGCGGCCGACATACCGGCTGGGCGTACCTCTGACGTCGGGCGTTCGTTCGACGTGGTGAGCAGTAAAGCGAGCAGGACCGGGCATGTCAAGTGCTCGATAGTGCGTGATTGGTGCCCTAAATGGACAAGATTGCGCGCCTGGTAGAAACAGCAAGACCGATTTCCGCAGTTCCCGGGAGTGTGATGACCGCCAGCGCGCCGGGGCCGGTCGAGGCGCAGTTCCGGGCGTCGGTCACGCGGTTCGCGGGCCCGGCGCGCGCGGTCGCGACGACGGTCGTCGGCGTGTTCGGCGTCGTGGCCACTCCGGGGGACGCGCTGCCGCTGGCGTTCGGCCTGCTCGGGCTGAGCTTGCTGGCGACTGCTTTCACGAGGTCGTTCGCGCTGGCGGCGGTGCGGGCCGCGGCGGTGGCGGCGTGCCAGCCGTGGATCACGTCGGTGCCGGGCGAGGCCAGCCTGTGGGCGGTGAACGTCCTGACGATCACCGCGATCACGTGGCAGTGGGAGCACTCGCCCCGGCTGACCGGGCCGGTGCTGGTGGGGTTGCTGGCGCTCGGGACGGCGTTCGGCGGCGAGGACTGGCTGCCGGTGGCGTTGCGGGTGGTGGTGGAGAGCGTGCTGGCCCGGGTGGCGTTCGTGGTCCTGGTCCGCTGGACGGCCCGCACGGACGCGGCGCGCGCGGAGCAGGCGGCCCTCGAGCAGACGGCGGCGCTCGACCGCGACCGGCGCCGACGTGAGCGCGAGTACCTGGCGTTGTTGCACGACACGGCGTCGGCGACGTTCCTGGCGGTGGCTTCGGGGACGGCGGCCGACCGGGCTTCGGTGGCGGCGTACGCGGCTCGCGACCTGGCGATCTTGACGGCCCCGGACCGCTCGGCGGACGCGCCGGTCGACGTCGAGGCGGGGTTGCGCCGAGTGCTGTCCGGCCGGGCGCTGCCGGTGACGGCGGTGTGGGAGCCGGTGCCACTGGTGCCGGCGGCCGCGGCGTTGGCGTTGGTGCGTGCGGCGGAGGAGGCGTTGCGCAACGCGGAACGCCATTCAGGCGCGGGCTCGGTTTCGGTGCGGTTGTTCCCGGTGGCGGACGGGGTGTCGGTGACGATCAGCGACGAGGGGGCAGGCTTCGACCCGGAGGGGGTACCCGCGGCGCGACGCGGGGTACGTGGATCGGTGGTGGAGCGGATGCGGGCGGCGGGAGGGACGGCGGAGGTGCGGTCGGCGCCGGGCGCGGGGACGACGGTGACGTTGAGGTGGACACGTGGTTGAGCCGGCGGCCGGGCCTGCGTTCCCATTCGAGCGTGGTCGCATCGCTGGTGCGCTCGCGTCGTCCCTCACCGATCCCGCAACCCGGCTCGCCGCGGCCATCCGGATCGTCCTGCTCGGCGTCACCGGCACCATCCAGCTCGGCCTCAGCCTCCCTCCCCTGCTCCGCCACCAAGCCGCCTACCGCCCACCCCTCACCCCGGACCTGGTCTACGGTCTCCTCGCCGCGGTCCTCGCCCTCTGCGCCGTCTGGATCCTCCGCCGCAAGCCACTCCCCACCGCCGTCGCGATCGCCGGCACCCTTGTCGTCCTCCTCGGCTCCGCCGCCGCCACCGATGCTCTCCCGGCCGGCTCCTTCTTCCGCGAACCGCACTGGTCCTTCGGGCTCGTCGGGTGGCACCTGCTCGTCCTGCTCGCCGACCGCACCCCCGCCCTGCTCGCCGCGCTCGGGGTGCACGTCGGCGCCGGTATCGTCCAGTTCCTGCTCGACGGCGACCCCACCCGCACCGAGCTGGGCGACGCCGCCATCGTGCTGTTCGCCGTCACCACCTTCCAGCTCGCCATCGTCGGCCTGATCCGGCTGCTCGACCGCCGGGCCTCCGACGCCGCCGCGGCCGCCGCCGAGCGTGAACGGCTCGCCACCCGGGCCGCCCTCGCCGCGCAGGCCGGGCGGGACCTGCGGGCCGGGTTCGCCGAACAGCTCGGGGCCACTCTCCCGCTGCTCGCCGCGCTCGCCGACGGGACCGTCGATCCCGCCACGCCCGATGCCCGCGCCCGGTGCGCGCTCGCCGCCGCGCAGCTGCGGCGCCTCTTCGCCGAGAACGACGACGTGCCCGACCCGCTGGTCCACGAGGTCACCGCCGGCCTGGACGTCGCCGAACGGCGCGGGGTCGCCGTGACCCTCGCCGTCAGCGGGGACGTCGTCGCCGTGCCGCCCGAAGTGCGCCGCGAGCTGGCCGCGCCCGTGTTCACCGCGCTGGCCGCCGCCCGGACCCGGGCGCGCGTGAGCGTGCTGCGGACCCCCGAACTGGTGCGCGTCGCCGTCTTCGCCGATGGTGAGGCGGAATTCACCGGATCGGCAGCGGTCGGTGTCACGTCCCAGTCGCGGGACGGACAGACCCGGATGGAGGCGCGGTGGCGACCCGAGTGACGGCGGTGGTGGTCGACGACCACCCGGCGGTGCGTGCCGGCGTGGCGTACTGGCTGGCGGCCGGCGACCCGCCGATCGACGTCGTCGCCGAGGGCGAGGACGTCAAAGCCGCCTGGCTCGGCGACGGCGCGGCCGCCGACGTCGTGATCTTCGACCTGCACCTGGGCGGTCCCGCGCCGGCGTTCGGCGACCTGCGGCGGCTGGCCGAGGCCGGGCGCCGGGTGGTCGTCTACTCGATGCGCGCGGACGACGAAGTCGCCTTGCAGTGCCTCGAACTGGGCGCGCTCACCTACCTGACGAAGGCCGAGGGCGCCGAGCACCTCGTGGAGGCGACGCGGGCCGCCGCGCAGGACCGGCCCTACACCCCGCCGTCGCTGGCCGGGGCACTCGCCGGGGACCGGTCGGAGACGCGCCCCGCGCTGTCGGCGCGCGAGGCCGAGGTGCTCGTCGAGTGGTTCCAGTCCGAGTCGAAGGAGTTCGTCGCGCACCGGCTGGGGATCTCGTCCAGCACGGTGAACTCCCACCTCGAGCGGATCCGGGTCAAGTACGCGCGCATCGGCCGCGAGGCGCCCACGAAGGCCGCGCTGGTCGCGCGCGCGATCCAGGACGGCCTGATCGGCGTCGACGATCTGTGACCTCCGTGTGGTGCGAACAGCCCACACCGCGGGTACGGCGTTCGGGTTAGCGTCCCGCTGACGGAGCCGCGAGGGCGCCCCGTACCGGCCGCCGCGACCGTCCTGGGGGCGGCCGCGGCGCTCGGCTCCGCCCGGCCGGAACCCGTCCGGCGGGCTGTCCGAGGAGATCCATGAAGCACGTCCGCACCACCGCCCTGCTCGCCGCCGTCGCCACCGCGCTCCTGCTGTCCGCCTGCGGCGAAGAGCCCGGCCAGGCCGCACCCGCCGCCCCGACCAGCGCGCCGGCCGCACCGACGTCGGAGCCCTCCGAGTCCTCGACGGCCGCGGCCGCTCCGGCGGGCGACGTCACCGAGCCCGGTACCGAGCTGAAGCTCGGCGAGCGCGCGGTGGTCCCGTTCAAGTACGGCACGACCAAGTCCGGCACGATCGCGATCACCGTGACGGCGATCGAGCAGGGCGCCAACGCCGACCTCGCGAAGTACGGCGACAAGGCGAAGGGCATCACGCCGTACTACCTGCGGGCGACGGTCGAGAACGTCGACGGTGCCGACCTGGCGTACTCGTCCATTTCGCTGCGCGCGCTCGGCGCCGACGGCAAGTCGACGGGCGTGATCATCACCGGCAGCACCGACCGGTGCAAGTCCGGCACGGCGGGCAAGGACTTCACCTCGGCGGGCGCGAAGTTCGAAACGTGCACGCTGCAGGGCGCCCGCGAAGGCGCGACGGTCGAGGCCGCGACGTTCGACAAGGGCGACGGCTACGACAAGTCGCCGGTGGTCTGGAAGAACTAGCCGCGCGCACCTGCCACCGCGACAGTTCGCCCGTACAAGTATTGTGCCTCGCAAGTCTTGGGGCGCAGACGGCGGCCGGGCTCGGGGGAGGCGCCGATGGCGGACGGCAGGACGGACCCCGCCCCGGAAAGCCGCCCGGAGGACGACGAACTCGCACTGCGCGACCTGCACGACCGCATCCTCGCCCACCAGCGCGCCATCGAGGAGCACCTCAACCGGGACCGGCCCGCCTCCCCCGGACTCGGCTCCCCGACCTGACCGGCCGTCTCTCCTTTGACAAGCGGAGAGGTCTCCACTACCTTCGACGAGGTATCCGGAGACCTCTCCGCATCTTGCCGTCAGGGAGACACCCCCATGCACTACGTGAAGCTCGGCACCACCGGCCTCGACGTCTCGCCCATCGCGATCGGCGCGATGACCTACGGCGAACCCGACCGCGGCCACCCCGTCTGGTCCCTCGGCGAAGAAGACGCGCGCCCGCTGATCAAGCACGCCCTCGACGCGGGCATCAACTTCTTCGACACCGCCAACATGTACTCGAACGGCTCCAGCGAGGAGATCCTCGGCCGCGCGCTCAGGGACTTCGCCGACCGCGACGAAGTCGTGATCGCCACCAAGCTGCGCCACCCCATGCGCCCGGGCCCCAACGGAAAAGGCTTGTCCCGCAAGGCGATCATGACCGAGGCCGACCATTCGCTGCGCCGGCTCGGCACCGATCACATCGACCTCTACCAGGTGCACCGCAACGACCACGCCACCCCGCTGGAGGAAACCCTCGAAGCACTGCACGACCTGGTCAAGGCCGGCAAGGTGCGGTACCTGGGCGCGTCTTCGATGCACGCGTGGGAGTTCGCGAAAGCCCTGCACCTGCAGCGCGAGCACGGCTGGGCGCGGTTCGTGTCCATGCAGGACCACTACAACCTGCTCCACCGCGAGGAAGAACGCGAAATGATCCCGCTGTGCCTCGACGAAGGCGTCGGCACGATCATCTGGAGCCCGCTGGCCCGCGGCCGCCTCGCCCGCGCCTGGGACGACGCGAAGTCCACGGCCCGCGCCGAAACCGACGGCGCCTTCGCCGACCTGCTCTACTCGCCCACCGAAGAGGCGTCGAACCGCGCGATCGCCGACGCCGTCGGGAAAACCGCCGGCGCGCACGGCGTGAGCCGCGCGCAGATCGCCCTCGCGTGGCTGCGCCACCAGCCCGTGGTCACCGCTCCCCTGGTCGGCGCCGGGTCGATCGAGCAGATCGACGACGCCGTCGCGTCATTGGACGTGCGGCTCACCGACGACGAAGTCCGCGCGCTCGAAGCGCCCTACACCCCGCGCTACGACTGGCAGGGCGTCTCCGACGAGTCCGAACTGGACGCGATCCGGGCCCGCATCCCCGGTATGGCCCTGAAGTAGCGGACGGCCGGGCCGCTCACGGGGGAACGGCCCGGCGGCCGGTCAGGCCGCGCCGCCGCGGAAACCCCGCAGCCGCAGGCTGTTGCCGACCACGAACACCGAGCTGACCGCCATCGCCGCGCCCGCGATCATCGGGTTCAGCAACCCGGCCGCGGCCAGTGGCAGGGCCGCCAGGTTGTAGGCGAACGCCCAGAACAGGTTGCCCTTGATCGTGCGCAACGTGCGGCGCGACAGCCGGATCGCGTCGGCCACCGCACGGAGGTCGCCGCGGACCAGCGTGAGGTCGCTCGCCTCG
The DNA here is from genome assembly GCF_044759945.1 of Amycolatopsis sp. NPDC098790. Lineage (NCBI taxonomy): Bacteria > Bacillati > Actinomycetota > Actinomycetes > Pseudonocardiales > Pseudonocardiaceae > Amycolatopsis > Amycolatopsis sp. NPDC098790. Next base: position 334,527 of record NZ_JBIWAI010000006.1, on the reverse strand, counting down.
ATCGCGACGTCCGTGCCGGTGCCCATGGCCAGCCCCAGGTCGGCTTGGGCGAGCGCCGGCGCGTCGTTGACGCCGTCGCCGACCATCGCGACGACCTTGCCCTCGTCCTGCAGCCGCTTGACGACGTCCAGCTTGTCCGCGGGCAGCACCTCGGCGATCACCTCGTCGATCCCGACCTCGTCGGCCACCGCGCGGGCGGCGGCCGCGTTGTCCCCGGTCAGCAGCACCGGAGTCAGCCCGAGCGCGCGCAACTGGGTGATCGCTTCGGCCGAGGTCGGCTTGACCATGTCGGCGACGACAAGGACGCCACGGGCCGCGCCGTCCCAGGCCACGGCGACCGCCGTCTGCCCCTGCCTCTCCGCCGTGGCTTTCGCTTTCGCCAGCTCCTCGGGCAGCGGCTGGCTCCAGTCTTCCAGCAGCGCCGTGCGTCCGATGAGGACCGCGTGCCCGTCGACGATTCCTTGCACGCCAAGGCCTTCCACGTTCGAGAAGTCCTCGACGGCCGGCAGCTCGACGCGTTCGCGGGCACCGCGGGCGATGGCGGCCGCGATCGGGTGTTCCGACGCGTCTTCCAGGGCGCCGGCCAGCCGCAGCAGCTCGGTTTCCTCGACACCTTCGCCCGCGTGCACGCCGATGAGCGTCATCCGGCCGGCGGTGACCGTGCCGGTCTTGTCCAGCACCACGGTGTCGACGCGGCGGGTGGACTCCAGCACTTCCGGGCCCTTGATCAGGATGCCGAGCTGGGCGCCGCGGCCGGTGCCGACCAGCAGCGCCGTCGGCGTGGCCAGGCCGAGCGCGCACGGGCAGGCGATGATCAGCACCGCGACCGCGGCGGTGAACGCGGCCGCCGCGCCGGCGCCGCTGCCGAGCCAGAAGCCGAGCGTGGCCACGGCCAGCCCGATCACGATCGGCACGAACACCCCGGACACCCGGTCGGCCAGGCGCTGCACGTCGGCCTTGCCGCTTTGGGCGTCCTCGACCAGCTTGGCCATCCGCGCGAGCTGCGTGTCCGCCCCGACCCGGGTGGCCCGCACGACCAGCCGGCCGCCGGCGTTGACGGTCGCGCCGGTGACGGCGTCGCCTTCACCGACCTCGACGGGCACCGACTCGCCGGTGAGCATGGAGGCGTCGACCGCGGACTTGCCTTCGTCGACCACGCCGTCGGTGGCGATCTTCTCGCCGGGCCGCACGACGAACCGGTCGCCCACCGCCAGCTCCGCGGCCGGGATCCGGACCTCGGCGCCGCCGCGCAGCACCGCGACCTCCTTCGCGCCCAGTTCCAGCAGAGCCCGCAGCGCGGCGCCCGCGCGGCGCTTGGACCGCGCCTCGAAGTAGCGGCCGGCCAGGAGGAACGTGGTGACGCCCGCGGCGACCTCGAGGTAGACGTTGCCGGCGCCGTCCGAGGGCGCGACCGTCAGCTCGAAGGGGTGCACCATCCCCGGCTCGCCGGCCGTGCCGAACAGCAGTGCCCACACCGACCACGCGAACGCGGCCAGCACACCCATCGACACGAGCGTGTCCATGGTCGCGGCGCCGTGGCGCAGGTTCGTCCACGCCGCCCGGTGGAACGGCCACGCGCCCCAGGTGACCACCGGCGCGGCCAGCGTCAGCGAAATCCACTGCCAGTAGGTGAACTGCAGCGCCGGCACCATGGCCAGGAGGATCACGGGCACCGCGAGGACCGCACTGGTGATCAGCCGCTGCCGCAAGGGTTTCGCCGGGTCGTCGTCGTGGTCCGGTTCGGCTTTCTCCCGCTGCGGCAAGGCGGCGCGGTACCCGGCAGCCTCGACCGTGGCCACCAGCGTGGCCGGGTCGACGCCGTCGGGAGCGTGCACGCGGGCCTTCTCGGTGGCGTAGTTGACCGAAGCGGTGACGCCGTCGAGCTTGTTCAGCTTGCGCTCGATGCGGTGGGCGCAGGACGCGCACGTCATGCCCCCGATCGCGAGTTCGATCTCGGTCATGCTCGGCTCTCCTTCCGCGGTCAGTGGCCGGTGGCGACGGTGAACTCGGCCGTCCGCACGACGCCGTCGTGGCGGAAGTCGAGGAACAGCCGGTAGGTCCCCGCGCTGGGAACTTCGGCGGCGAAGTGCACGGCGGGTCCGGGCACCGGTTCGCCGTCGGGGTGGACGTGCAGGTAGGCGAGGTCCCCTCCGCGCAACGCGACCAGGTGCCCGTAGGCGCCGAGGTAGGGCTGCAGGTCGGTCACCGGGACGCCGTCCCGGCTGACGGTCAGCGTCAGCGGCGACGTCTTCCCGGCGGTCAGGTCCCCGGCGAGGTCGACGCGGTAGCCGTCGACGTTCGCGACGCGGCCGGGCGCGAAGGTCGCCGGCCGGTAGTCGCCGGAAACCGCGAGGTCGACGCCGAGGGTCATCGGCTTCCCGCCGGTCGGCGCGAAGTCGGCGAACGCGCGGTAGGACCCCGCGGCGGGCAGCGTCAGCGGGACGCTCCACGTGCCGTCCGGCGCCGGTTCGGGGTGGACGTGCTGGAAGCCCGAGGTGTCGCGGCGGACCACGATCAGGTGCAGCTTCTTCTCGTGCTCGACGTCGAACGCGGTGACGGGCCCGCCGTCCGGACCGGTGATGCGGAAGGTGAACCGCCCGGCTTCGGCGACCGGGTCGGCGAAGGTGTAACCGTCCTGACTGGACGCGAGTCCGCCCGGAAGCCGGGTTACGGCGGGCATTTCCGCGTGGCCGCCGCCGTGCGCGGTGTCCTCAGTGGACGCGGTCGCGACCGGGCCCGCCGTCTTGCCCACGACGAATCCGCCGGCCGCGAGCAGGGCGAGCGCCCCGGCGAAAGCGGCGAGCCGTGGTGCGGTGTTCATGGCGTCCTCCAGGAACGGTGGTGTCCCGACCAGGTCGACCATACCCCTAGGGGGTAGCCGTATCAAGCCGGGTGCGGAAGGTGGTCACGCGGCGCGTTCCGCAGCGATCGATGCGAAAGCGGTAGACTGCGGCGGTGGAGCGACGACCGACCGGCCGGCCGCGGGGCTTCGACCCCGACGCCGCGCTCGAGCGCGCCCTGCTGGTCTTCTGGGAGCACGGCTACGAGGGAGCGAGCCTGGCCACCCTCACCGAGGCGATGGGCATCTCCACCACCAGCATGTACGCGACCTTCGGCAACAAGGAAAAGCTGTTCCGCAAGGCCGTGGAGCGCTACACCGAAGGCCCCAGCGCGTACGTCGTGGACGCCCTGGACCAGCCCACCGCATTCGAGGTCACCACCGCGCTCATCGCGGGCACCATCGCGACGACCACCCGGCCGGCCGGCCCCCACGGCTGCCTCGGCGTGCAAGGCGCCCTGGTCACCGGCGACTCCGCCCGCAGCGCCCGCGAACTGCTCGTCGGCTGGCGCGACGACGGCTACGCCACCCTCCGCGACCGGTTCGAACGAGCCGTCGACGACGGTGATCTGCCCCCGGAAGCCGACCCGGCGGTGCTCGCCCGCTTCGTCACGGCCCTCGCGTACGGCATCGCGGTGCAGGCCGCCGGCGGTGTCGCGCGCGAGGAACTCCAGGAAATGGCCGACGCCGCCCTGCGCGCCTGGCCCCTCACCTGACCTTTCCGCATCGATCGATGTGAAACGTGTTACGGTCGAATTCTGCATCGATCGATGCGGAAGTCGACGAGACAGGCAGGCCATGACCGTCACTCTGATCACCGGCGCCAACAAGGGCATCGGCTTCGAGACCGCGAAGCAGCTCCTGGCCCAGGGCCACACCGTCTACATCGGAGCCCGCGACGAAGAGCGCGGCGAGAAGGCGGCGGCCGCGCTCGGCGCGCGGTTCGTCCGGCTGGACGTCACCGATGACGCGTCGGTCGCCGACGCGCTGGCCACCGTCGGCTCGGCCGAAGGACGCCTCGACGTCCTGGTCCACAACGCCGGCATCCTCGCCGGCGAAGCCCTCGACGGTCCCACCGCGCTGCGGGCCTTCGACACCAACGCCGTGGGGATCGTGCGCGTCACCGAGGCGGCACTCCCCTGGCTGCGCAAGTCGTCGAACCCCACCGTGGTCACGGTGTCCAGCAGCGCCGGCTCGTTCTGGGCGGTGACCAACCCCGACCGGCCGGAGTACCAGCTGCCGCTCGCGCTCTACTCCGCGTCCAAGGCCGCGGCCACCATGCTGACCGTCCAGTACGCGAAGTCCCAGCCGGGCATCAGGTTCAACGCCGTCGAGCCCGGCACGACCGCCACCGACATGACGGCCGCGTTCGGCATCGGCCGGTCACCGGCGGAGAGCGCCGAGGTCGTCGTCCGGCTGGCCACTCTGGACGGCGACGGCCCCACCGGAACGCTGCAGGACGAGACCGGGGTGCTGCCCTTCTAGAACGAATCGCCGCTCACGGCACCGCCAGCCGCGCGAGGGGGACGTGGTGCTGGCCCGCGTGCATGTCGCGATCCCGCAGCGAGCCCTGGCTGACCGGGCGGGGGAAGGAGATCTTCACGACGTTGAGCGACGGGATGCGGAAGATCCGGATCGTGCTCTCCTCGACCCGGTACAGCGCGGCGATGACGCGCTCGTTCAGGAACGTCTCGTCCGCCGCGACGCGGTAGCCGTCCGCGTCGCGCAGGAACAGCTCCATCGTCACCCAGAACGGGCCCGCGTTCTTCGACCGGACTTCGTGGGCCAGGTCCGCCAACGTCGTTTCAGGCACGGGTCTCCCCCTCGAACTCGATCCGGAACAGCTCCAGCGGCGCGCAGTCGACGACGTGGTTCAGCACGAACTCGTACGCCGCGCCGCGCTCCACCTCCGCCGGCGACGACGCGAACGCGAAGCTCGGCAGGTAGTCCATCGACGGCGTCGGCAGGTGCAGCATCAGCGGGTTGGCCACCTTCGCCACCGCCGTCGCGGTCGCCTGGTCGGGCGCGTTGACCAGCAGCATCACGCCGACCTCGCGCGGCGGCCCGCTCTCGGGCTCCAGCTCGTCGAGCACCGCGTTGTGGCCGTACAGGCGGAGGTCGAACGCGTATTCGCCGTCGACGAGGCCGAGGGTCTGGCCGACCCGCTGCGCGATCAGCGTGCGCATGAGCGCGGCCCACTCGTCGATGTCGGCGAGGACCAACGGATCCCGGATCGCCGAGAAGGACATCGTTTCGTACCCGGTGATCCGCGCGCCTTCGAGCTTGATCGTGTGCTGCGCCGCCCGGTGGAACTTCGACCCCGTGACCCGGACGATCCGGTCGTCGACGGCGGTGTACTCGGCGTCGCGGACGTCGAGGGTGCCGTCGGGTTCGCGCATCTCGAACGGGTCCGCGGTCTCGTAGAGCATGTGCGCGGCCACCGAAATCGGCGTGCACGCCGACGCGGGGTCGAGCGGCTCGATGGTGAAGCCGTCGGCGTCGATGGTGGCCAGGACGCCGCCGGCACGCGGGTTGCTGGTGCACTGGCCACCGCATTCGATGATCTTGGCGGCGTGCCACGTCGGGCCGGCGGGCATGCCCACCATGAGCGGGTAGGCGGCCGCGACGGCGGTGTCGGTCGCACGGCCGGCGAGCACGACCTGGGCCCCGGCACGCAGCGCTTCGACGATCGGCTCGTGGCCCATCGCGCCGACGATGTGCGTGCAGCTTTCGAGCGTCTCCGCGTCGAGGTTTCCCAAGGGCGGCAACGGGTGCGTGCGGTTCAAGTACTCCTTCAGGTCGGTGGGGTCCTGCTCGCTGTAGATCCGCGCGACCTTCAGGTCCAGGCCCTCCTCCGCCAGCACTTCGGCGGCGATGCCGGCGACCCAGTCGACGCCGGTGTCGGTCCCGCTGGTGCCGCAGGAGCCGACGACGACCGGGATGCCCGCGCCGGCGGCGGCCGTGAACAGGCTGCGCAGGTCGCGCGCCACGGCTTTGGCGGTCGTCTTCGCGGTCGCGGCGCCGAGGTAGTGGGGGCCGGAGTCGGTGGAGCCGCCGTCGATGCTGATGACGTCGGCGCCCAGGGCGATGCCGCGCTCGACGGTGGCGTGGTCCCAGCCGGCGCCGAGCATCCCGCTCGGCGCCAGCACGCGCACGGTGTCCATGGTCCTCGTTCCTCTCGGTTCACAGTGAATCGGTGCGGTGGCGCCGAAGCGCGGCGACGCGGGCGACGAGCAGCACCGCGACGGCGGTGACGACCCCGACGTCGAGCAGCATGAACCGCCACCCGGTCACGTCGACCATGCCGCCGACCAGGGCCGGCCCGGCGAACCCGCCGCCCGACCAGCCGACGGTGTAGAGGCCGGAGTAGGTGCCGAGCACGCGGGCCGACGGCGCCAGGTTCCACAGCACGACCGCCGTGTTGACCATGAACGCCGCCGCGCCCGCGGCCGCCACGCACATCGCCGCGACGACGCCGGCGGCCGTCGGGACCGCGGTGCCCAGCACCATCGCGGCGGCGAACACCGCCATCCCGGCGAGGATCACGCGCAGGCGGCCGAAGCGCTCGGCGAGCAGGGCGACCGGGTACGCGGCCACGATGAAGGCCAGCCCGCTGGGCAGGGTCAGCCCGCCGGCGTCGCCGCGCGACAGCCCCAGCGTTTCCATGCCGTAGTTGGTGATCAGCGACCGCGACGCGAACCACGCGCTGCCGAAGGCGAAGACGGCGGCGATGACCAGCAGCCGGCTGCGGTCGGCGTCGCGGACGATGTCGAGCAGCACGTCCCGCATCCGCACCCGCGGCGACGCCTCGCCGGGTTCGGCCCGGTCCTCCTCGAGCGCGGCCTGGTAGGCCGGCGAGCGGCTGTCCCGCACCTTCCAGGCGAGCACGGCCACCGAGCCGGCCATCAGCACCGCGGGGATCGCGAACGACAGCTTCGGGAAGTCGTCGACGAGGAAGAGGCTGATCAGCGCGGCGACGATCACCGTGATGCTGGAGGCGATCTTGACCGCCGCGTTGGCCCGGCTGCGCCGTTCGGGGGCGATGAAGTCCGGCAGCAGCGATTCCGCGATCGGCTTGAAGGAGTTCGCGACCAGCGCGTAGCCGAACATCACGAGCACCAGCAGCGGGAGCGAAGCCGCGGCGTGCGGGATGGCGACGAACAGCAGCGCCGCCACCGGCATGCCGACGACGAGGTACGGGATGCGCCGGCCCCACGCCGTGCGGGTGCCGTCCGAGCGGTTGCCCATCCACGGCTGGACGAAGATGCCGAGCAGGTTGTCCATCCCCATCAGCGCGCCGATGAGCGCGGCGCTGCCGAGGTGCTCGCGCAGCAGCGGCGGCACCTGCGAGTCGTACAGGTTCCACGTCGACTCCTGGGCGAAGACCGCGAGCGCCACGAAGAACGTGATGCGCCCGGTCCGGACGCGCGGGGTGCTCAACGTCATCGTCGGCCCCTTCCGTTGGTCGTGGCGGCCACCGTACTTTTGCTATAGCAAGACGGTCAAGAGTTGCAAATGACTTTTGCCGTAGGCTGTGCGCCATGATGGGCGAAGCACTGCAGACCGACACGCTCGCCGACCGCGTGTACCGCGCCCTGCGCGACGCGATCACCACGGGCGAGCTGCGCCCGGGCCAGAAGGTCACCGAGCGGGGCTTCGCCGAGCAGCTGTCGGTCAGCCCGACCCCGGTGCGCGAGGCCATCCGGCGCCTGGAGCAGGACGGCCTCCTCGAACGAGCCGGGCCGCGCACGGTCAAGGTCGCGATGTTCGGCGGCGTCGCCGTCCAGGACCTCGCGGAGGTCGAGGTGGGGCTGCGCGGGATGGTGGCCCGCTTCGCCGCGCGGCACGCGAAGCCGGAGCAGCTGGACCAGCTCGACGCGATCCTCGATGAGGCCGACGACCTGCTGATCCTCATCAAGCAGCGCCACGAGTCCGGACAGGAGGTGGGCAAGCACGTCGGCCGGCTCTTCGACGCGATGCAGCGGTTCAACGCGGTCGTCGAGTCGTGCGCGGGCAACCCGGTCCTGGTGCGGCTGCTCGACCAGACGCGCGTGTTCTCGTCACCGGAACGGCGGTCGCGGGTGCTGGAGCGGGTCGCCGTGGACGAGACGTTCGGCCTGGACCGCTACACGACCCACCGCCGGTTGGTCGGCGCCCTGCGGGAAGGCGATTCGGCGGCGGCGGAGGCTTTGGTCCTGGAGGACGTGCGCGGCGGCCTGGGCGATCTGCTCGCCAACGCTCCCCGGCCGCCCGTCTCCCCTTCGTAAACTGAGCGCATGGACTGGGAACCGACGCGACGGTCACTGCACGGCGTGGCCGAACTGCTGCTCGCGGGCCCGCAGCACCGCGCGACCGGGCGCATCGACCTGGCCGTGACCGACGGCGGTTTCGCGACGGCCGCCGAGCCCGCGTTGCGCGTCGAAGGCGACGAACTCCTGACGGGCACCACTCGCGTGCGCCTCGCCGGGCGCACGTACGCCGAAGTGGCGGCGGAAGCCGGGATCGAGGCGGGCGAGCCCGCGGGCGTCTACACCGGCGGTCCCGGCATCCGGCCGGACGAGACGATCGTCTTCGCCGCCGACGCGCTGAAACTGCTGCTCCGGGCCTTCGCCGACGGCGACCGCGCACTGCGGGAGTTCGCGCCGGACTCGACGCCGATCCTGTGGCCGGAGCACTTCGACGTCGCGATCGCCCTCGACGAGGTGAACTACGGCGTCTCCCCCGGCGACGGCCACCTCGGTGAGCCCTACGCCTACGTCGGCCCGTTCACGCCGCGGCATGGCGAGTTCTGGAACGCACCCTTCGGCGCCGCCCGTCCGGTCGCCCGCTTCGACGGCGGCTCCGCGATCGCCGCCTTCTTCGCCGAGGGCCGCACCCTCATCGCCGGTGGGCGCTCAAACCGTCCAGGATGAGGGCGAGCATCGACGGTGACCGGTCCTCCGGTCCCGACGCGGCCCGCCACAGGGCGCCGGTGAGCTGCAGGAAGTCGCGGGGGTCGGCGTCGGCGCGGATGGTGCCGTCGGTCTTGCCCGCGTCGAGCAGCCGGGTGATGGCGGCGATGACCGGGCCGTAGGTCTGCTCGGTGATCGCCTGGTGCGCGCCGGGGCTGAGCGCGTCGCCGAGGCCGTGCTTCTTCCGCATCGCGGCCACCAGCTCGACCGTCCACTCCCGCAGCGCCTCCAGCGGGGGCCGCTTCGCGAGCAGTTCCTCGACCGACTCGAGCAGCCGGTCGACTTCGTGCTGGTAGATGGCCAGCACGAGCGCCTCGCGCGTGGGGAAGTTGCGGTACAGCGTGCCGGGTCCCACGCCGGCGAGCTGCGCGATCCGGTTCATCGAGACGTCACCCCCTTCGGTGAACGCCTCGCGCGCGACCTGCAGGATGCGCGCCCGGTTCTCCCGGGCGTCCGAGCGGACCATGAGCCTCCCTTGCTATCCGGAGACGTCTCCACTACCGTATGTGGAGACGTCTCCAGAACAATAGGCGAGCGGCTCGGGCCCCGCCAGCTCTTTGTGAGGTTTCCATGGCTGAAGTACTGGTCACCGGCGGCTCCGGCTACATCGGCAGCTGGTGCGTGCTCGCGCTGCTGGCCGACGGGCACACCGTCCGCACCACCGTGCGCGACTTGAGGAAGGAGCCCGCGGTGCGGGCGATGCTGCACACCGGCGGAGCGCCCGCGGACGCGAAACTGACGGTGCTGCAAGCGGATCTGCAGCAGGACGCGGGCTGGCGCGAGGCCGTCGAAGGGTGCGACTACGTGCTGCACGTCGCCTCGCCGACGCTCACCAGCGTGCCCAGGAACGACGACGAGATGGTCGTGCCCGCCCGCGACGGCGTCCTGCGCGTGCTGCGGGCCGCGCGCGCGGCCGGGGTGCGGCGGGTCGTCCTCACGTCGGCGTTCGGCGCGATCGGCATGGGGCACCCCGAGAAGTCCCGGGTGTTCACCGAAGCCGACTGGACCGACGTGGACGCCGGCGTCGCGCCCTACCAGAAGTCCAAGACCCTGGCCGAAAAAGCGGCTTGGCGGTTCGTCGCCGAGCACGGCGGCCTCGAGCTGGCCGTCGTGAACCCGGTGGGTGTGCTCGGGCCGGTGCTCGGCCCCGACTACTCGCCGTCGCTGGGCCTCGTGCGGCGAATGCTGGACGGGGCGATGCCCGCACTGCCGAAGTTCGGCATGGGGTACGTCGACGTCCGCGACGTCGCGGACCTGCACCTGCGCGCGATGACGGACCCGGCCGCGGCGGGCGAGCGTTTCTTGGCGATCTCCGGGCACAGCCTGTGGGTCCGTGAGATCGCGGCGATCCTGCGCGACCGCCTCGGCGACCGCGCGGCGAAGGTGCCGACGCGCGAGCTGCCGGTATGGACCGCGCGGGTCCTCGCGCGCGTCAACCCCGGGTTGCGCGTCCTCGGTCCCCAGCTGGGCCGGGACTACGACGCCACCGCGGAAAAGGCGCGGCGGCTGCTGGGCTGGTCGCCGCGGCCGATCGCCGACACCATCGCCGAGACCGCGGAAAGCCTGCTGGCGCTGGCGGCTTGAGCTCAGCCGGCCTCGTACAGCTCGGCGTCCAGGATCGTCCGCCGCGGCACGGCGTGGCCGCGGTGCATCTTGACGAGCAGGTCGACGGCGCCCACGGCGAGGCGGTGGGTGTCCTGGACGACGGTGGCCCGCAGCGGGCCGCCGGCGTCGATCACCGTGCGGGCTTCGAGGACGCCGTCGATGCCGATGACGACCGTCTCGCGCGTGGCCGCCGACGGAGCGGACAGAAGGGCGTCGACCGCACCCAGCGCCATTTCGTCGTTGGTGCAGAAGATCGCGTCGAGCCGGCGGCCCTCCGGCAGCTGCCGGAGGTGGGCGCGGACGGCGTTGTACGCGCGTGACCGGACGAAGTCGCAGTGGTCTTCGACGGTGATCCCGACGTCGGGCAACGCCGCGCGCAGCACCTTTTCGCAGCGCTGCTGCCGGCTGTCGTGCTCCCGGCTCGCGACGATGAGCACGCGCGGACCGGTCTTCCCGCGCAGGCGCTTGACCAGCCAGTTCCCGGCCAGCTCCCCGAGTTCGCCGGTGTCGTAGCCGAAGAACGCGGTTCTGGCGGGGTAATCGGACTCGCGGGGGAAAGGCTCGAGATCGGAGAAGACGACCGGCAGGCGGAAGTCCCGGCAGAAGGCTGCCAGGTCGTCACGCAGGCGCAGCACTTCGCCGGCGACGATGATGCCCCCGACGTAGGCGTTCTTCCGGCTGAGGACGCGGCGCAGCTGATGCGATTGCGCGCCGGCGTCGTAGTCCCGGTCCGGCAGGCGGAGCACGAGGTCGAGGTCATTGCGGTCGAGTGCGCTGTGCACTTTGTGCACCAGGTCGGCCACGTAGTACTTCTGGATGAAGGCCGAGGTCATCAGGAAGGCCGCGGCGGACCGCTTCCGGGCGCGCCGCAGCACGATCCAGAAGATCCCGCCGACGACGGCGGACACCACGGCGGACCAGACCACCGTGGCCCCGGCCGAAATCCCGGCCTGCAGCGCTTTGGCGAGCACGGCCAGGATGACGCCGCTCAGCACGGAGGTCGTCACCGCGAACAACGCCGGCGTGCGGTCGCGATCCAGCCGGGCCATGGCGGCTCCCCCTCCGTCGACGGCGCTGTCCCGGAGGGCGATGATACGGCGGAAGCGCCCGGCGAGCTGCCGGGCCGGCGGGCGCGGGTGTCGAGTTCGGCCTTGCGGCTAATGCCTCACGGGACGAGCGCCGAGGCGGCGCACAGCGCGGCCCACGTCGTGGCGAACGCGGCGACCTTCTTGCGCGCGGACCGGTCGGGCAGGCTCGTGCCGAAGACCACCGCGTCGGCGGCGTCGGACGCCACGCGGGCGGCGAGCGCGACCTGCAACGGTTTCCCGACGGGGGCGAGCACCATCGCGAGGCCGATCGCCGCGTCGCGGGCGCCGATGCCCGCGACCAGGGTCCGCACCGCGGCGGTGACCCCGCCGGTCGGCGTCGTCAGGCCGCACGGTTTGGCCAGGACGCGCGGGGCGGCGATGATCGTGACGCTGTAGGCGGCGGTCACCGCTCCGAGAACGCGGGTCAACGCGGGCATCGGCCACTCCTTCGGTCCGTGAAGCCTCCGCGTACCCGGTCGATCCGCTGCCAAACCGATGCGGGACCGGCTCCGAATACCGGGGAAACGGGATCAGGAGGGGTGCGAGTGCCGACGTGGACGAGCCGGGTGCTCGACGCCGCCGCCGTCGTGGTGCCCGGCATCCGGCGGGTCCGCGCGCAGAAGGAGCCGTTCGCGCGGGCGTGGGAGGACGCGGGCCGGGTGGCGCTCGCCTCGGGCCGGCCCTTGTGGGTGGCGCTCGGCGACTCGATGACGCAGGGCATCGGCGCCGGCACCGTCGCCGGCGGCTGGGTCCCCCAGCTGAACGCCCGGCTGGGCGCGCCGTTCGCGGTGCTGAACCTGTCGGCTTCCGGGGCCCGGGTCGCGGACGTCCTCGAGGACCAGTTGCCCCGGCTGCCCGCGCGGCCGGCCCTGGTGACGGTTCTCGTGGGCGCCAACGACATGCTGACCCGGTCCCGTCGCCGCGGGGTCGCGGACCGGTTCGCCCGGCTGCTCGAGGAGCTGCCGGCGGGCCGGTCGGTGGTGGCGACGCTGCCGAGGCGCAACGCGGCGGCCCGCGAGGTCAACGCGCTGATCGACGCCGCGGCGGCGGACGGCCGGGTGCGGGTGGCGGACCTGCGCGGCCCGGCGCTGGGCCCGATCCGCGGCACCCTCGCCGACGACTGGTTCCACCCGAACGAAGTCGGCTACGCGCGGATCGCGGGCCTGTTCGAGAACCCGGTCCGCGCGACGGCACCCCGCGACTGCCGGGACTGAAGCCGGCCGCCTTCGACCGCAACGCGGACACCCGGACCAGGCCGACGGCCGGCTGCCCGAGACCGGCCACGACCCCTTACACGCGCAGGACGCCCGGATCCCGAGCCACCGCGTCAGCGGCTGAGCTGCTCCTTCCGGCGCAGGAGCGCGGCCCGGCCGCGGCGGGCGGCCCACAGCCGCAGCACCGCCACCGCCCCCAGGACGAGCACCACGGCCGGCAGCCCGGGCTCGATCCGGTGCCGCAGCGTCGTGACGACCACCGCGCCCGCGGTGAACAGCAGCCAGGCCGCCACCCCGAGCCAGCCGGCGACCACCCGGTCGCGGGCGAACAGCGGCGCCCGGCGCGTCACCGCCCAGGCGCCGAACACCGCCCAGGCCAGCCCGATCGCGACGAGGACGGCGAACGCGACCTTCGTCCGCGGTGGCAAACCGGGCTCGGTCGCCCACAGCAGCCCGGCGAGCCCGCTGCCGAGGAGCCCGGCCAGGGCCACCGCCACGTAGCCCACCCGCCGCCGCAGCGACAGCGGCGCCTCCAGCCGCTCGATCACCTCTTCCGGGGTCATACCTCGTACTCCTTCCGCGTCAGTTCCTCCCGCAGCAGCCGCCGGGCCCGGTTGAGCCGCGACTTCACCGTGCCGACCGGCACGTCGCAGATCTGGGCGCACGCCTCCAGCGGGAGGTCTTCGAGGTAGAAGAGCAGGAGCACCTCGCGTTCCCGGACCGGCAGCGCCTCCAGTGCCTCGCCGAGCACCTCCCGGTCGACGATCGCGTCGCTCTCGTCCGGGCCGGCCGGCTCCTCGGGCGGCTCGGGACCGGACCGGGCGTAGCTGTCGCGCAGCCGGTTCGTCACCGCTCGCCGGGCGATGGTGAACAACCACGGCGCGAACCGCTCGGGCCGGCGCAGTTTCGGCAGCCCGTGGAACACCGCCAGCCAGATCTCCTGCACGACGTCGTCGTCCGGGCCGGCGAGCATCCGCCGGACGTACCGGTCGACCGCGCCGTGCCAGCGGCGCACCAGCTCGGGAAAGGCGTCGCGCTCGCCCAGCCGGCACCGGACGATCAGCAGCTCATCGCTCATCTGCCCTCCTTCCCCCATTCAGTCGGGGAAGGGGGGCAGAAGGTTCACGGACCCTTCAGCGGACCGGCTCTCCCCCGTCCGGCCCAGGTCACCGGCTCCCGGTGACCCCGAAGGTACCGGCCACCCAGTCCGCGATGTACGTGCTGACGTGGGGCAGGTGGTCGAGGCCGATGTGCTCGGTCGCGCCCTCCTCGGGGGTGAACACCCGCAGCTCGCGGTGCGGCGAGTTGACCGCCTGCTCGTACGACCGGTGCGCGTACTCCAGCGGGATCTGCCGGTCGTTCTCGCCGTGCGCGATCAGGAACGGCACCGTGATCTTCTCGACGACGCCGTCGAGGTGGACGCCGTCGGCGAACTCGATGAACGCGTCGAGGTCGTCGTGGCCCCACACCCACAGCACGTGCTCCCAGTAGTGCGGGACCGGCCGCTCGCCTTCGCGTTCGAGACGACGGCGCTGCACCGCGCCCCAGTTGTGGTTCGCGCCCCAGGCGACGCAGAGCGCGAACCGCTTCTCGAACGCCGCCGCGCGGGGCGCGTAGTAGCCGCCGAGCGACCAGCCCACGATCCCGATGCGACCGCTGTCCACATCGGACCGCGTCTCGAGCCAGTCGACGGCCGCACCCGCCCAGGCTTCGGCGTCGAGGCGGGCCGTGAGTCCCTGCAGCCGCAACGCTTCCCCGGTGCCGGGCTGGTCGAGCATCAGGCACGAGACGCCGCGGGCGGCCAGCTCCTGCCAGTGGCCCGAGCCGTACATGTGCTCCTTGGTCGAGTCCAGGCCGTTGACCAGCACCACCACCGGCGCCGCCGGGCCCGCGGAACTGAAGTAGGCCGGCAGGGTCGTGCCCTCGTAGGGGATCGCCACCCGGGAGACGCCGGGATCGCGCAGGGCGAAGGACTTCCGGGCGAGGTCGAGGACCCGGCGGTAGGTGGGCAGCCGGTTCGGGTCCGAGTGGGCGAGCATGCGCTCGGCCTGGCAGAGGTAGTTCGTGGCGCGGAAGTACAGTTCGCCGGCGGTGCGGACGTGGCCGGCCTTCTCCGCCTCCTCGGCTTGGCCGGCGAGCTGGTCGGTCAGCGCGGTCCACGCGCGCAGGAAGTCCGGCGTGCCGGCGTCCGAGCCCCGGGCCGCGGCTTCCCGGATGGGCCGGCAGGCGCGGTCGACCTCGTCGATCAGCCCGCCGCTGTTGAGCGCGGCGACCACGCCGAGGTTCCAGACGTAGTTGCCGGGGAAGTATTCGAACAAGACACTGTCCTTTCAGGAGGGTCGGCGGCGCGGCCGCGGCCGCGCGGGGCGAACGGGCGGCAGCGAGACGCCGGGGACGACGGTGTTGCGGATCGTCCCGATGCCTTCGACGGTCATCTCCACGACGTCACCCGGCCGCAACGGCTCCCGCGGGTCACCGCGGCCCCACAGCTCGGCGAGGCAGCCGCCGTTCCCGCACGTTCCGGAGCCCAGGACGTCGCCGGCGCGGACACTCGTGCCGCGGGCGGCGTAGGCGGCCAGTTCCTCGAACGGCCAGCCCATGTTGGACAACAGATCCCGGCCCACTTCGGTGCCGTTGACCGAGACGCGCAGGGCGAGGGCCAGGAAGCCGTCGGCGTCGCGGTACGGCTCCAGTTCGTCGGCCGTGACGAGCCACGGGCCGAGCGTCGTCGCCGAGTCCTTGCCCTTGGCCGGCCCCAGGTTGACCTTCATCTCGCGACGCTGGAGGTCGCGGGCGGACCAGTCGTTGAGGATCGTGTAGCCGAAGATCCCGTCGGGGCCGAGCACGGCGGCGACCTCCAGCTCGAAGTCGAACCGCTTTGAGCCGGGCGGGACCGGCACGTCGTCGTGCGCGCCGATCAGCGCCGTGGGGTTGGTGAAGTAGAACGTCGGCGCCTCGTACCACTCGGGTGGCACGGCACCCGGCGCGACCATGCCCTCGACGTGCTCTTCGAAGGCGACGAAGTCCCGGACGCTCGGCGGCTCGAGCGGCGGCAGCAACCGGACGTCGGCCAGCGGCATTGATGGTCCACTGGGGACGGCCTGCTCGCCGCGAACCAGGTCCAGCACGGTCACCCCGGCCGCGAACGCGCGGACGCCGTCGCCGGAGACGACGCCCGCGTGCACGGTTCCGCCGTGCTCGTAGGTAGCGAGGCGCATCAGACCGGGGGCGCCACGAACAGCCCCTTGTCGGGGTCGTTGAACGACTTCCGCGCCACGAACTCGTCCATCGCGTTCGCCGTGCCCCACTGGTCGGACACCTCGGGGTCGCTGAAGTCGTAGAGGTGCGGGTGCCAGGTGTCCTCGTCGACGTGCTCCAGCTCGGTGGTGTACTCCACCGTGTTGCCGTGCGGGTCGAGGAAGTAGCTGAAGGTGTTGTTGCCGGCCAGGTGCCGTCCGGGGCCCCAGATCTTCTCGACGCCCGCGCGCAGCAGCCGCCCGGTGCCGCGCATGTACTCGTCCAGGCCGCGCAGCTCGAACGACACGTGGTGCAGCGACGGGTGCGGGCCGCGCGCGATGGCCATGCTGTGGTGCCAGGAGTTGACGCGCAGGAACCACATCATCTCGCCCATCCGCGGGTGCATCAGGACGTCCGACAGCCGGAACCCGAGGTGCTTCTCGTAGAACGCCCTGGTGGCTTCGGGGTTCGCGGAGTTGATGACGACGTGGGAGAGGCGGACGGGCACGGATTCGCCCGCCTCGACCTTGCGGTGCGCGCGGACCGCGACGTCCGCGCTGATCTCGATGGTCCGGCCTTCGTTGTCGAAGAACCGGAACCCGTACCCGCCACCGGGGGTGTGCAGGGTGCGGGGTTCGTGGACGAGGGTGACACCGCCGGTGGCCAGCCGGCCGGCGAGGGTGTCGACGTCGGCCGGGGTGGCGACGCCGAACGCGATCAGGTCGATGCGCTTGTCGCCGGCCTGGCGCAGCCGCACGACGTACTGCTCGGGCGAGCCCTCCGCGGCGAGGAAGGCGACGCCGGAGTCGGTGTGCTCGGTCGTCAGGCCCCACGCGCCGGCGTAGAAGTCTTGCTGGCGGGCCAGATCCGGCACGGCGAGGTCGACGTGCCGCAGGTGGGTGATCATCTCGGTCTCCTCCGGAAGGTCAGGCAGGCTGGGTGACGAGGGCGGCGATCCGGGCCATCAGCCCGGGGACGTCACCGGGTTCGCGGTCCAAAAGCCACTGTCCGAGTTGGACGGACGCGTCGACCACCGCAGCCGCGCGGGCGTGCCGGCGTGCGGTGAACGCGGCCCAGACGTCCTCGTCGAGGGTGTCCGCGGCGAGCAGCAGCTCGGTCAGCACCGCGGCGTCTTCGAGGGCCTGGGCGCCCCCTTGGGCGAGGGTGGGCGGACAGGAGTGCGCGGCGTCGCCGACGAGCACGACGCGACCGCGGTGCCACGGCGCCGGCACGACGTGGGTCTCGAACCACGTGTAGTTGACCCGGGCGGGGTCGGTCAGCGTGGCCCGGATGTCGTCCCACGGCCCGTGGTAAGCGGATGCGAGTTCGCGCATGGTCGCGAGCCGCCCCGACGGCGACAGGCCGCTGCGGTCCTGGGCGTCCTCCACGAGGTAGGCGTAGAGCGAGTTTTCGCCGGTGGGGCAGAAACCCGCGATGTAGCTCGGGCCGCTGTAGCAGATTTCGGTCCGCGTCACCGAGGACGGCCGCGGGCCGAACGCGCGCCAGATGCCCATGCCGGTCGGGCGTGGTGCCGCCTCGACACCCAGCAGCCGCCGGACGGCCGAGCGGACCCCGTCGGCGCCCACCACGAGGTCGTAACGCCCGGTCGAGCCGTCGGAGAACGTGACGCCGCCGTCCTGGTCCACTGCGGTGACCGTGCGCCCGAAGCACACCTTGACCCCAGCCGCGGCGGCGCGCTCGTGCAGGATCCTGGCGAGGTCCGGCCGGGACATCCCGAGCGCGGCCGGCAGGTCCGGCCCGCCCGTGCGCGCGTCGGGGAACTCCGCGAGCAGGGTGCCGTCCGGGGCGCGCAGGCCGAGGCTGTCGAAGCCATACCCTCTCTCGCGCACGGCTTCCCAGACGCCAAGCTTGCGCAGTTCGCGCAACGCGTTGCCCTGCAGGGTGATGCCGGACCCGGCGCTGGCGATGTCCGGCTTGAGCTCGACCAGGTCGACCGCGACGCCGTGCCCGGCCAGCGGAATCGCGGCGGCGGCGCCGGCGAGGCCGCCGCCGACCACGAGAACAGTGCGCACAGCGGGCATGGAGACTCCTTCGTCCGATCCGAAAAGGACTACTTGACAGCGATCGAAGCCACGGGGCCGCCGACTGCGACGCCGCGCCCGGCGAGCGGAATCGCGGCAGCGGCGTCGGCAAGGCCGCAGTGCCCGGCAAGCGGGATCGCGGCGGCCGTGCCGGCAAGGCCGCCGCCGACCACAAGGACGGCGCGCACAGCGGGCATGGAGACTCCTTCGTCCGATCCGAAAAGGACTACTTGACAGCGATCGAAGCCACGGGGCCGCCGACTGCGACGCCGCGCCCGGCGAGCGGAATCGCGGCAGCGGCGCCGGCAAGGCCGTGGTGCCCGGCGAGCGGAACCGCGGCAGCGGCGCCGGCAAGGCCGCGATGCCCGGCAAGCGGAACCGCGGCAGCGGCGCCGGCAAGGCCGCGATGCCCGGCAAGCGGAATCGCGGCGGCG
Source organism: Amycolatopsis sp. NPDC098790 (assembly GCF_044759945.1). Taxonomy (NCBI): domain Bacteria; kingdom Bacillati; phylum Actinomycetota; class Actinomycetes; order Pseudonocardiales; family Pseudonocardiaceae; genus Amycolatopsis; species Amycolatopsis sp. NPDC098790. Next base: position 316,117 of record NZ_JBIWAI010000006.1, on the reverse strand, counting down.
GTGCCGGCGAGGCCGCCGCCGACCACGAGGACGGTGCGCACAGCGGGCATGGGGACTCCTTCGTCCGATCCGAAAAGGACTACTTGACGGCGATCGGCGCCACAGGCGCGCCGACCGCGCCGGTCACGGGCAGAGGGTCGGCCGTCAGCCAGAACTCGTAACGGCCGTCTCCGGCGCAGTCCGCGGCGAGCGCGTCGAGGTCCCACATCTCGCCGAGGAACAGGCCGATGTGCGGGATGGCGACCTGGTGCAGCGGCTGGAACGCGTCGTCGAACTCGTTCGGCCGGACCTCGAACCCCCACGTGTCGGTGGCGATCGCGGCGATTTCGGTGTCGTGCAGCCAGTCCGCGGTGGTGAACGACAGGCCCGGCGCGGGTCCGCCGGCGTAGTCGCCCCAGCCTTCGCGCCGCGCCCGGGTGAGCCGGCCGGTCCGCACCAGCAGCAGGTCGCCCCGGCCGACTCGCGCGGTTTCTCCCTGCGCCGCAACGGTTTCTTCGAGGTGGGCGACGGTGATCGCGAAGCCGTCCGGCAGTTCGCCGTCGGTGCCGAGCGCGCGGCCGACGTCGAGCAGGACCCCGCGGCCGGCAATCCGGCCCGCGACGGTCTCGATGCCGGTGACCTGGTCGCCTTCGCTGGTCACGACGTCGCCCGCGCGGCGGCCGTTCCACGCGACGCCGTGGTCGAAGATGTGGCCGAGCCCGTCCCACTGCGTCGAGGCCTGCAGCGGCATGAACACGACGTCGTCCGCGCCGCCGATCCCGTGCGGGAAGCCTTGCGTGCCGCGCTCGGCGTCGAGGCCGGTGTCGAGCATCGTGTGCACCGGGTTCGTCCGGCGGCGCCAGCCTTTCTGCGGCCCGTCGGCTTCGAACCGCTGGGCCAGCGGGAAGCTCACGCCGCGCCGGACGAGCGCGGCCCCTTCGCGGCGCTTGGCGTCGTCGAGGAAGTTCAGCGTGCCGAGGACGTCGTCGGCACCCCAGCGGCCCCAGTTGGAACAGCGCTTCGCGGCGGCGGCGATCGCGGCTTCGGGATCGGTGCGGTCCATGCGCCCACCGTCGGGCACCGCACCGCATCAGGGAAGACGAAATACCCTATGCGCGGTATCACCGAGGTGGATAACCTCAGGTCGTGAACCTGGCGAGCCTGGACCTCAACCTGCTGGTCACGCTGGACGCGCTGCTGGAACACCGCGGGGTGAGCCGCGCGGCCGAGCAGGTCGGCCTCAGCCAGCCCGCGGTGTCGGCCCAGCTCGCGCGGCTGCGCCGGCACTTCAGCGACGACCTGCTGGCCCGCTTCGGCAACACCTACCGCCTCACGCCGCTCGCCGTGCAGCTGCGCGGCCGGGTGCGGACCGCGATCACCGGCGTCGAACGGGTTTTCGCCGCCGAACCGGACTTCGACCCCGCGTCGACCTCCCGCGAGTTCTCGGTGGTCATGAGCGACTACGGCGTCGCCGTGCTGGGCGCGGACCTCGCCACCGCGCTCGAGCGCGAGGCACCCGGCGCGCGGCTGCGGTTCCTCGCCAACACCCCGGCGGTCGTCGACAACGCGCGGCAGGCCCTGACCGGCATCGACCTGCTGGTGATGCCGCACGGCTTCGTCGACGGCCTCCCCCACCGGGACCTGCACCGCGACGACTGGGTCTGCCTCGTCGACGCCGGGCACCCCGCGGCGGAAACCGGGTTGACGGTCGAGCAGCTGCGGACGATGCCGTGGGTGGTGACCTACCACGGGCCGACCGCGTCGACCCCGGCCGCGCGGCAGATGCGGATGCTCGGCATCGAGCCCCATGTCCAGGTCGTCACCGAGAACTTCCTGACCGTGCCGGGCCTGATCGCCGGGACGGGCCGGGTGGCGCTGCTGCAACGCCGTCTCGCCGACCGCGTCCCGGCCGACCTCGGGGTCCGCGCGCTGCCCTGCCCGTTCGAGGCGGGGCCGCTGGTCGAGGCGTTCTGGTGGCACCCGATGTACGAGCACGACCCCGAGCACCGGTACCTGCGCGACCTGCTTTCCCGCGTCGCCGCGGACGTCACCGGGCATTGATGACAGGAACAGTCCCACCATCCGGCTTTACTGTTGGTTGAACTTTTGCCGGACGACCGATAAGCTGCCCAGCACGCTGGGAGCGCTCCCATGGATCACCACGCTCATCCCGAGAATGGAGGCCCATTCATGCGTACACGCAGCAGCTCCAGGTCCGGCACCCGCCGGCGGAGCGTCCTCACCCTGATCGTCGGCACCCTCGCCGGACTGCTCGTCTGGGTCCCGGCGGCGTCCGCGCACGGCACCATCGTCAGCCCCGCCACCCGCGCCTACCAGTGCTGGACGGACTGGGGCAGCCAGCACACGAACCCGGCCATGCAGCAGCAGGACCCCATGTGCTGGCAGGCTTTCCAGGCCAACGCCGACACCATGTGGAACTGGATGAGCGCGCTGCGGGACGGGCTCGGCGGCAACTTCCAGGGCGCGACCCCCGACGGCCAGCTCTGCAGCAACGCCCTCGCCCGCAACAACTCCCTCAACACGCCCGGCGCCTGGAAGGCCACCAGCCTGGGCAGCAGCTTCTCGATGCACCTGTACGACCAGGCCAGCCACGGCGCCGACTACTTCCGGGTCTACATCAGCAAGAACGGGTTCGACCCCACCACCCAGCGCCTCGGCTGGGGCAACCTGGACTTCATCACCCAGACCGGGAAGTACCTGCCCGCCAAGGACATCACGTTCAACGTCCAGACGTCCGGGGCCTACCGGGGACGGCACGTGGTGTTCACGATCTGGCAGGCGTCGCACCTCGACCAGACCTACATGTGGTGCAGTGACGTGAACTTCGGCTGAGGACCCGGCCCGGCGCTCACGGGCGCCGGGCCGCCAGCCCGCGCACCAGCAGCCGCACGAGGTGGCGCGCGTCGTAGCCCTTCGCGCTGCCCGCGCACAGGCTGCCCACCCCGCGCATCAGTTCGTAGGCGTCCTGGCCCGGGGTGATCTCCCCCGCCTCCGCCGCCGCCTCGAGCAGCCGCGTGCACACCGGGCCGAGCCGGTCCAGGAAGTACGCGTGCAGCGGGTCGTAACACGCTTCGTCGGACTGCAGCACCGACGCGAGTCCCTGCTTGGTGACGACGAAGTCGACGAACCGGTCGATCCACTTCGTCAGGGCATCGTGCGGTCCCGGTTCGGACGCCAGCAACGCCGGGCCGGCTTCGGCCAGGGACTCCACCTGCAGCCGGTACACCGCGAGGATCAGGTCCGCCCGGGTGGGGTAGTGCCGGTAGATGGTCGCGGTGCCCACGCCGGCCCGCGCGGCGATCTCCCGGATCGGCGCTTCGACCCCGGACGTCACGAACACGGCGGCCGCGGCTTCGAGGACGTTCGACGCGTTGCGCCGCGCGTCCGCGCGCCGCGGGGCCGCCGCACCGGGATCCGTCACACCGGCATGCTAACCGGCAGGTCGAGCAGCATCCCGGCGAGCTCACCGGGCGCGGTGATCATGCAGTCGTGCCCGGTGGCCAGCTCCCGCACGTCCGCGGGCTCGCCGTTCGGCTGCAGGGCGGGCACCGGGCGCCGGTCGAAGCCGTCGGGTTTCACCGTGCAGTGGATGTGCGTGCGCGGGATCGCGGCGAACGCGGGGTTGTCCAGGACGACGGGTTCTTCGAGGCACCGCACCGATTGGTCGGACAGCATGGTCCGCACCCACGCGACGTCGCCGGGGTCGGTGACGCCGAACAGCCCGAACGGCGCGGGCAGTTCGGGCAGCGGAGGCATCCGCCAGCCCGTCCCGAGCATGCTCCGCGGGATGGGCATGACGTCGAACGCGTTCTCCCCGTCGGCCGGCACCATCGCGTCGAGGTAGACCAGCCGCGCGATGCGCTCGGGCACCTGGTTGGCCACCGCCGAGATGACCATGCCCGCGTAGCTGTGCCCGACCAGGACGACGTCCCGCAGGTCCTCCTCGACGAGCAGCCGCACGACGTCGGCGGTGTGCGTACCGAGCCCGACGTCGGGGCTCAGCAGGTGCGCGGTCTCGCCGTAGCCGGTCAGCGTGGGGGTGAAGACCCGCCGGCCGCTCGCCGCCAGCCGCGGCACGACCCGCGCCCAGGCCTGCCCGGTGTGCCAGGCCCCGTGAACCAGTACGTACGTCACCGTCATGACCGCTCATTCCTCAACTGGGACATCGTCCCGGTTAACATACGGGACACTGTCCCACTTAGGCAACGTGGGGGCTTCTGGCACGCTGTCGGTGGACAGCTGTGGAGTACCCGGACCCGAGGGGGCGCGCGTGACAGCCGAAGATCCCGCCGAGATCGAGGCGTTCGACTCCGTGCTCGACGCGATCGGCGGCACCCCGCTGATCCGGCTGGCCCGGATCGCGCCGCCGGGCGGCCCGCGCGTGTACGTCAAAGCCGAGTTCCTCAACCCGGGCGGCAGCGTCAAGGACCGGGCCGCGCTGGCGATGGTGCTCGAAGCGGAACGCTCGGGCGCGCTGCGGCCCGGCGGGCTCATCGTGGAAGGCACCTCGGGCAACACCGGCATCGGGCTGGCGATCGTGGCCGCCCAGCTCGGGTACCGGCTGGCCGTCGTGGTGCCGGACAAGACCAGCCGCGAGAAGATCGCGATCCTGCGCGCGTACGGCGCCGAAGTGGTGACCACCCCCGGGACGGTGCCGCGGGAAGACCCGGCGCACGTCCGGCAGCTCGCCCGCCGGATCGCCGCCGAGCGGGGCGGCTGGCTCGCCGACCAGTACGACAACCCGGCCAACCCGGCCGCCCACCGCGAGACGACGGGGCCCGAGATCTGGCGCCAGACCGGCGGCAGGCTCACCTGCTTCGTCGCCGGGATCGGCACCGGCGGGACGATCAGCGGCGCCGGCGCGTACCTGAAGGAGGTCAGCGGCGGCCGGGTGCGGGTGGTCGGCGCGGATCCCGAGCACTCGGTCTACTCCGGTGGCGACGGCAGCCCGTACCTGGTCGAGAGCATCGGGCACTACCGGCACCCGGACACCGCCGAGGACCTCTGGCCGCGCTCGTACCACCTCGACGTCGTCGACCAGGTCGTGCCGATCGGCGACCGCGAGTCGATCCTGGTCACCCGGCGGCTGGCGCGGGAAGAGGGTCTGCTGCTGGGCGCGTCGGCCGGGACCGCGGTGGCCGTGGCCTTGCGGGTGGCCGCCGGGCTGTCCCCGGACGACGTGGTCGTCGTCGTGGTGCCGGATTCGGGCCGGTCGTACCTGTCGAAGTACTACGACGACGGCTGGCTGGACCGCCTGGGCGTGCCGGTCGAGCACGCGGGGGAAGCGACGGTCGCCGACGTGATCGGTCCCCTGCCGGCACCGGTGGCCGGTCTGCCGGAAACGGCGACGGCCGGCGAAGCGCTCGCTTCGGCCGGCGGGCACGCGGTGCGGCCGGTGGGACCGCGGGCTTCCGCGGAACCGCCGTCGGTCGTGGAGGTGACGGGTGCGCTCGACGTCGGCGAACTGCGCCGGGCGGTCGAGGCGGGCGTCGTGGGGCCGGACGACCCGATCACCGGGTACGTCGGCGGGACACTGCCGGCCGTCGGGCTCGGCGAGACCCGGGCCGCGGCCGCGGAGCGCCTCGCCGGCCGCGAGGCGGCGTGGCTGCTGTCCGACGGGCGGGTCGTCGGTGCGATCCACAAAGGACAGCTCGACCCGCGGCCGGACGGGGGTGGGGCCGGCGCGTGACCGGCCCCACCCGAGCCGGCGAAGACCCGGCGCCGCGGCGTGCCCGGGACGGGGAACCGGAGTGTGCAGCTCGCTCCCTGTTCCGGGCACGCAGTACGGCGTCCGGTGCTACGCCGGATTCCGCGCCAGGGCCGGCTTCCGCACACACAACGGGCGGCCGCGGCGCGGGGACTCAGTTGTCCTGGCTCGTGCCACCGTCGGCGATGGCCCCGGACGCGCAGTTCTCCGGGTTCTCGCCGCTGGCCTCGCTGCCGCCCGGCGACAGGATCGGCACGCCGATGCCGTTGAGGGAGTTCTGGACCGGGACCTGGACGCCCAGCACGTTGACGTTGTTGTCGCAGACGCCCGGCGTGACGTTCAGGTTGTGCAGCGCGTCGGTGTTGCTCAGGTTGAGCAGGCCGAGCTGGCTGCTGTGGTCGTGGCCGTAGCCGTGGTGACCGTGGTGGTCCGGCGTACCGGCGGCCGCGACGCCGCCGGCCAGGAACGCGCCGGCGGCCGTGGCGGCCACGACGATACCGAACTTCTTCAGCATGGGAACTCCTCGAGTAGACGTACGAAACGACCGGGACCGCGACAAGGTGTGTTGGCCGTCCCGGATGGGGGAAACGTACTGAAAAATGCCGTTCGGTTCCGGCTGGGAACACCATCGTGTGCGCGGCGGAAGCCGCTGACCGGGGGATTAATGCCCCGATGGGTTGATTCCGGCGCGTTCTCGCGGAAACCGACTCGCACAGTTGTTCCCGACGCGACCACCCGGAGCCGACGGCGAGTCGGGTGGACTTTCGGCGGCGGGGGAATCGGGTTTTCGCGGGCCGGTTTTTTTCAGCGGAAATGAGCGGAAACGAAGCGGCTGCGCCGGTGCGACCCGCCACCCGAAGCCGCCGAAAGCCACCCGGCGCGCAAGCCGCACCCCGGCCACCGCGGGGCCCGCGCGGGTCTTCGTCCACCGGCGGCCGATGGGCCGTCCGGTGGGTGGACTGGACCACCCCGTTGACACGCCCGAGAACCCCGCCTTACCCTTCCCCCATCCCGATCGCTCTCCCCGCGTCACCCTTCTCTCCCGGAAATACAACGTTGTAAAAATCCGCCCGGGTCGCTGACCTGCGGCTCGAGAGTGAGGTCCCCGTGCCCCGCGCCGCCGGTCGAAGCCTGCTCGCCACCCTGCTGCTCGTCCTCGGAACCGTGCTCGGCCTGAGCGCCCCCGCCGAAGCCGCCGGTTCGCTGCCCTGCGACATCTACGGTTCCGCCGGCACCGCCTGCGTCGCCGCGCACAGCACCACCCGGGCCCTCTACTCGGCCTACGGCGGCGCGCTCTACCGCGTGCAACGCGCCTCCGACCGGGCCGAAACGGACATCGGGCTGCTCGCCGCCGGCGGGTACGCCAACGCCGCCGCGCAGGACTCGTTCTGCGCCGGGACTTCCTGCACCATCACCGTCATCTACGACCAGTCGCCGCGGCACAACGACCTCACCGTCGAAGGTCCCGGCACCGCGGGCGGGCAGGACGTCGCCGCGATCGCGTCCGCCCTGCCGGTGACCGCCGGCGGGCACAAGGTCTACGGCGTCTACGTTTCGCCCGGTACCGGGTACCGGCACTACGTCGGCGCCGGCGTCGCGCGGAACGGCCAGCCCGAAGGCATGTACATGGTCGCCAGCGGCACGCACGTCAACGGCGGCTGCTGCTTCGACTACGGCAACGTCGAGGCGCAGATCGCCGACACCGGCAACGGCCACATGGACGCCGTGAACCTCGGCACCACCTGCTACTTCCCGCCGTGCACCGGAATCGGCCCGTGGGTCGCGGGCGACCTCGAAAACGGCCTGTTCCAGGGCAACCGCTCCAACACCGCCAACCGCGGCAACGCCACGCCGTTCGTCACCGCGCTGCTGAAGAACAACGGCCAGACCACGTTCGCGCTCAAGGGTGGCAACTCCCAGAGCGGCGGCCTCACGACCTGGTACAACGGCACGCTGCCCTCGGGCGGGTACATGCCCATGCACCAGGAGGGCTCGATCGTGCTCGGGACCGGCGGCGACAACAGCAACGCCTCCATCGGCTCGTTCTTCGAAGGCGTGATGACCGCGGGCTACCCGACCGACGCGGCGGACGACGCCGTGCAGGCCAACGTGGTCTCCGTCGGCTATGCGGGCAGCACCGGCACTCCGCCCTACGCCGCAACGGTTTCCGGACCCGGCGACAAGTGCCTCGACGTGGCCGGCGACGACACCGGCGGCAACGGCACCGCCGTGCAGCTGTGGGACTGCCAGGCCAACGCGGCCGACCAGCACTGGGCGCACAACGCGGACTCGTCACTGTCCACTGTGGGCCGGTGCCTCGACGTCAACGGCAACGGCACGGCGAACGGCACCCAGGTCGAACTGTGGGACTGCAACGGCGTCGGCGGCCAGAAGTGGGTGCAGCAGGCCGACGGCTCGCTGCGCAACCCGCAGTCCGGCCGCTGCCTCGACTCCCCCAACGGCGCCACCGGCAACGGGACGCGGCTGCAGATCTGGGACTGCAACGGCGCCGCGGCGCAGAAGTTCTCCGTCACCGGCGGCGGCCCGGTCACCGGCCCCGGCGGCAAGTGCGTCGACGTGGCCGGTGACGACCACGGCGTGAACGGGACCGCCGTGCAGCTGTGGGACTGCCAGTCCTTCGCCGTCGACCAGCACTGGTTCCACCTGTCCGGCGGCGCGCTGCGGACGTTGGGCCGCTGCCTCGACGTCAACGGCAACGGCACGGCCAACGGCACCCAGGTCGAACTGTGGGACTGCAACGGCGTCGGCGGCCAGGGGTGGACGCAGCAGGCCGACGGGTCCCTGCGCAACCCGCAGTCCGGCCGCTGCCTCGACTCCCCCAACGGCGCCACCGGCAACGGGACGCGGCTGCAGATCTGGGACTGCAACGGTTCCGCGGCCCAGAAGTTCGCCCTGCTCTGACCCGACGATAGGGCGGGCTGCCGCGGCGGCCCGCCCTATCGTCGGTGTATCGGAAAACGCATACGCGCCGGCAACACCGCCTCGCCTTGACTGCGGGGCATGACCGACACGGCGCTGGGCATCACGATCTACGGCTGCGGGCCGGACGAGGCCGCGTTGTTCCGCGAGCTGGCGCCTCGCTGCGGCGTCGCGCCGACCATCACGGAAGCCGCGGTTTCCGAAGCCAACGTCGGGCTGGCGCACGGAAACCGGTGCGTCAGCGTCGCGCACAAGACCCCGGTCACGAACTCCACCCTGCGCGCGCTCGGCCGCGCCGGCGTGCGGTACATCTCGACGCGGAGCATCGGGTACGACCACCTCGACGTCGGCTACGCGAAGCGCATCGGCATCGCCGTCGAAAACGTCGCCTACTCGCCGGACAGCGTGGCCGACTACACCGTGATGCTGATGCTGATGGTGGCGCGGGACGTCAAAGCGCTGCTCCGGCGGGCGGACGTCTACGACTACCGGCTGCACGACGTGCGCGGGCGGGAACTGCGCGACCTGACCGTCGGGGTCGTCGGGACCGGGCGCATCGGCGTGGCGGTCATGGACCGGTTGCGCGGCTTCGGGTGCCGCGTGCTGGCCTACGACATCCGCCCGCGCAATTCCGCGGACTACACCTCGCTCGAGGAACTGCTGCAGGTGAGCGACGTCGTCACGCTCCACACGCCGCTGACCGCGGACACCCACCACCTCCTCGACTCCTGCCGCATCGCGCAGCTGAAGCGCGGCGCGGTCGTCGTCAACACCGGCCGCGGTCCGCTCCTGGACACCAGGGCCCTGGTCGAGGCGCTGGAAAGCGGCAGGCTGGGCGGCGCGGCGCTGGACGTCCTCGAAGGGGAGGAAGGGATCTTCTACGCCGACCACCGGACCAAACCGCTGGAGAGCGACCTGCTCGTGCGGCTGCAGAGCATGCCGAACGTGCTGATCAGCCCGCACACCGCGTACTACACCGACCACGCGCTGAGCGACACGGTCGAAAACTGCCTCGTCAACTGCCTGACCTTCGAAAGCGAGCTGCGACATGGATAAGGTGAAGGTCGGAATCGTCTTCGGGGGATCCACCGAAGAGCACCCGGTTTCCGTCAAATCCGCGCAAGAGGTGGCGAAACACCTCGACCCCGACAAGTACGAGCCGTTCTGGATCGGCATCACCCGCGACGGCGCCTGGTTGCTGTGCGACGGGCCGGACTGGGAAAACGGCCGGCCGGCGGTGCTGTCCCCGGATCGGGAGGTGCACGGCCTGCTCGTCCTGGAGGACGGGAAGTACGAAACGATCCGCCTCGACGTCGTGCTGCCCCTGCTGCACGGCCGGCTCGGCGAGGACGGCGCGATGCAGGGTTTATTGGAACTCGCCGGCGTTCCGTACGCCGGCTGTGACGTCCAGAGTTCCGCGCTGTGCATGGACAAATCCTTGACGTACCTCGCCGTGCGGAGCGCGGGGATCGCGACGCCGAGGTTCTGGACGGTCACCGCGGACGAAAAGCCCGATCCCGAGCCGCTCACCTACCCGGTGTTCGTCAAACCGGCCCGGTCGGGATCGTCGTTCGGCGTCAGCAAGGTGACCCGCGAAGCCGAACTGGCCGGCGCGGTGGAGCTCGCGCGGCAGTACGACGCGAAGGTGCTGATCGAAGAGGCCGTCGCCGGCAGCGAAATCGGCTGCGCCGTCCTGGGCGACGACCCGGACCTGGTGACCGGCGAACTGGACCGCGTCGCGCTTTCCCACGGCTTCTTCAAGATCCACCAGGAGAGCAACCCGGAAAGCGGGTCCGAGAACTCGACGTTCATCGTCCCGGCCGACATCCCGGACGAGGCGCGCTCGCTCGTCCTGGAGACGGCCAAGGCCGTCTACCGCGCCTTGGGCTGCCGCGGACTGTCCAGAGTGGACATGTTCCTGACGGCCGACGGAACCGTGGTCCTCAACGAGGTCAACACGTTGCCCGGCTTGACGTCCTACAGCCGGTACCCGCGGATGATGGCCGCGGCGGGGATCTCGCTCGGCGAGGTGCTCGACCGGGTGGTGGCGGAGGCGGCGCGGTGAACGACGACTTCGTGTTCGTGGACGAGTTCGCGCCCGGCATCCGCTGGGACGCCAAGTACGCGACCTGGGACAACTTCACCGGCAAACCGGTGGACGGCTACCTGGCGAACCGGGTCGTCGGCACCCGCGCACTGGGCACGGCGTTGCAGCGGGCGCAGGAGAAGGCGGCATCGCGCGGGTTCGGCCTGCTGCTGTGGGACGGCTACCGCCCCCAGCGCGCGGTGGACTGCTTCCTGCGCTGGTCCCGGCGGCCGGAGGACGGCCGGACGAAGCCGCGCCACTACCCGAAGATCGACCGGACCGAGATGTTCGAAAAGGGTTATGTGGCGGCGAAGTCGGGCCACAGCCGGGGCAGCACGGTCGATCTGACGCTGTACCACGTGGACACGGGAGAGCTGGCGCCCATGGGCGGCGACCACGACCTGATGGACGCGATCTCCCACCACGGCGCCCACGGGATCACGGAAGCCGAAGCGCGGAACCGGCGTGCTCTCTGTTCGATCATGGAGTCGTGCGGGTTCCGGCGGTACGAGCGTGAATGGTGGCACTACACGCTGCGGGACGAGCCGTACCCGGACACGTACTTCGACTTCCCGATCACCGGGGCCGCCGGGTGAGGCAGATCGGGAGCCGGACCGTGACGTGGAGGCCGCCGCCGTCGCGGGGGGCCAGGGTCAGGGTTCCGTCGTGGGCCTGGGTGATGCTGTGGACGATCGCCAAGCCGAGCCCGACGCCGCTGTGCCCGGTGCGGATGCGCTCCGATCCGCGGCGGAACGGCTCGACCAGCGTCGACACCAGCTGCGGCGTCAACGGCTCGCCGGTGTTCTCCACCGTGAGCACCACGCGCCCGGGAGCCACGCTGGTCGTCGCCCACACCGTCCCCGCGCCGGGCAGGTTGTGGACGATCGCGTTGTGCACCAGGTTCGTCGTCAGCTGCTGCAGGAGCGCGGGCGAGCCCGAGGTCGGGGTCGTCTCGCCGGCCGTCTCGATCGTGACGCCGCGTTCCTCCGCGAGCGGCAGCAGCGTCTCGGCGGCTTCTTCCGCCGTCAGCGACAGGTCCACCCGTTCCCGCGCGAACGACCGCTGGTCGGCGCGGCTGAGCACCAGCAGCGCTTCGGTGAGCTCGATCGCCCGGGTGTTGACCGCGTGCAGGCGCTCGACTAGCTCACCCGGATCGCGCGCCGGGTCCTTGCGGGCGACGTCGAGCAGGGTGCGCGTCACGGCCAGCGGTGTGCGGAGCTCGTGGGACGCGTTGGCCGCGAACCGCTGCTGGGCCGTGACGTGCGATTCGAGCTGCTCGAGCATCGTGTCGAAGGCATCGGCGAGCTCGCGGAACTCGTCCTTGCGGCCGGGGAGCCGGATCCGGTGGGACAGGGAGCCGTCCGCGGCGAGGCGGGTGGCGTCGGTGACGCGGGTCAGCGGGGCGAGCATCCGGCCGGCCAGCACCCAGCCGCCGGCGAGGCCGAACACCAGCAGGAAGATCAGCACCGCGATCGCGGACGGCGCGAAGCCGCGGATGAGGACCCGGCCCGGCGGCGACATCACCACCGGCATGGTCTCGAAGCCGAGTCGTTGGTAGTACAGCAGGAACAGCCCTACGGCGGCGAGCAGCAGGGCGCCGGCGACCATGACGAAACCGGCGTAGCTGAGGGTGAGCTGGAGGCGGACGCTCAGCCCGGGCTTCCTATCCACGGTCGTCCCCCGGGGCTTCGATGCGGTAGCCGACGCCGGGCACCGTGGCGATGAGCCACGGCTCGCCGAGCCGCTTGCGCAGCGCGGAGACGGTGATGCGGACGGCGTTGGTGAAGGGGTCGGCGTTCTCGTCCCAGGCCCGTTCGAGCAGGTCTTCGGCGCTGACGACCCCGCCTTCGGCACCGACGAGCACCTCCAGCACGGCGAACTGCTTGCGGGTCAGCGCGACGTACCGGCCGTCCCGGTGGACCTCGCGGCGGAACGGGTCCAGCCGCAGGCCCGCGATCTCCCGCACCGGCGGCCGGTTGTGGGCGCGTCGGCGGTCGAGCGCCCGGAGCCGCAGCACCAGCTCCCGCAGCTCGAACGGCTTCGTGAGGTAGTCGTCGGCGCCGAGCTCGAACCCGGTGACCTTGTCGTCGAGCCGGTCGGCGGCGGTGAGCATGAGGATCGGGATGCCGCTGCCCGAGGCGACGATGCGCTCGGCGACCTCGTCGCCGGACGGGCCGGGGATGTCGCGGTCGAGGACGGCGAGCTCGTAGGCGTTGACGCTCAGCAGCTCCAGCGCGGTGTCGCCGTCGCCGGCGATGTCGGCGGCGATCGCTTCCAGGCGCAGCCCGTCGCGGATCGCCTCGGCCAGGAAGGGTTCGTCCTCGACGACCAGCACACGCATGCCCCCGATGCTACGAGCGGGCCCGTATCGCCGGCTTATCGAAAACCGCATACGGGCCGGCAACGCCCCGCCGCCTCGACTGGGGGCATGGACTTCACCGCGCACGGCGCCGTCCCCGAACCGGTGCCGGTCTTCGACGACGCGATCCCGGCCGTGGCCAACCTCGCCCCCGCCCTGCTCGGTGCCCTGCGCCGGGCCGCCGCGGACGCCGCGGTCGGCTTCTTCGTAAACGGCGGCTGGCGCTCCCCGGATTACCAGGACCACCTGTTCCGGGCGGCGGTCGCGAAGTACGGCTCGCCGGCGGAGGCGGCCCGCTGGGTGGCCACGCCCGGCACGTCGGCGCACGTGTCGGGCGACGCGGTCGACGTCGGGCCCGCCGAGGCCCGGGCGTGGCTGGCCGAGCACGGCGCCGGGTACGGGCTGTGCCAGGTCTACCGCAACGAGCCGTGGCACTACGAGCTGCGGCCCGACGCCGTCGACCGGGGGTGCCCGCCGCCGTACCCGGACCCGTCGCACGATCCGAGGATGCGGCGGTGACGGCGTGTCGAGAACGCGGGGACGGCGCCGTCCCCGGCACGATCGAGCAGCACCGACCGCACCGGGAGGACCGCCACCACGGCCGTCGCCGCCGACCTCGACCGCGCCACCGACTCGAGCTGGGACCGGGTCGCCGAGCAGACCCGCACCTACTTGGCCTCCGGCGGCACCGAGGGCCACGAATCGAACGGCGTGTACACGCTGATCCTCGCCACGACCGGGCGCCGGACGGGCGAGCCGCGCCGGGGTCCAGGTCGGCCCGCGCCGGTTCACCGCCAGGGCGCGGGTGGCGTCCTCCACCGAGCGTGCGGTCCTCTGGCCGCGGATGGTGGGGATCTTCCCGCTGTACGAGGAGTACGCGGGCAAGACCGAGCGGGTGATCCCGGTCGTCCTGCTCACGCCGCGGGCGTGACGGTCAGCGGTGGTCCTCGTCGATGCCGGTGTAGCGGCCGGGCATGACCAGGCAGGACAGGCCGCCGGTCTCGTTGCTCAGGCAGTAGATCGGCCGGCTCGATTCGGGCTGCCCCGGCTCGCTCTGGTCGCCGACGTGCTGGATGGTGATGTGCTGCGGGTCCTTGGGCGGCTCGGGCGCCGCGGGCTTGACCCAGGGGTGCCACGCCAGCAGGCCGCCGCCGAGGCCGGCGACCAGGATCGCGGTGGCCAGCAGGCCGGAGCCGCGCCGGGCCGGAGGGGGCGTCGCCGGCTGGGGCGACGGCTGGGGCGACGGCTGCGGGGACGGCTGCGGTGCGGAGGTGTCGAGGTCGGACATGGCCGACAGTCAACAGGATCGCCGGGCGGCCACCGGCGTCGCCCGCCCGGTTCACCCGCCGAAACGCAGCTCCTTCACCGGCTCCCACGGGCCGCCCACGTACCGCCACACCGCCAGCCCCGTCGCCGAACCCTCGCGCGGGCCGAAATCCTCGCGCAGCACCTCGAGCGTCGCCGCCGCTTTCTCCGGGCTCACCTTGTTCTGGACCGTCACGTGCGGCTTCACCGGCTGCTCGTCCTGCGGCGTCAACCATCCGGCCCACCGGCGCCGCACCCGGGCGTGCACCGCCACCAGCTCGGGAGCCCGGACGACGAGCGCGACCCCGCGGCCCAGCGACCGGACACCGTCCACCGCGAGCGGGAACGGTCCCGTCGAGCCCGCCACCGCCGCACAGTCGGCGACGACCTCGGCCTCGTGAATCCCGGGCAACGCGTGGAACAACGTCACATGCGCGCCGACGAGCAGCCGCTCCGGGGGAAACCACTTCCGGCGCAAGGCATCCCACGCCGTCTGGGTCTCTTCGTCCACGGTGAGCGTGACCACCAAAGGCGCCACACCCATCAGTTCAGGACGACGATCGCCGTGTTGAGCGCCGTCGCGAAGAGCGTCCACGCCAGGTAGGGCAGCTGGAGGGCCGCTGCCGCCGTCGAACGGCGGCGGAACACCAGCGCGGTCCCCGCGATCACGATGTCCAGCACCACGATCTCCACCAGTGCCAAGGTGTAGGCGCCCGCGGCGAAGAACAACGGCGTCCACGCCGCGTTGAGCACCAGGCCCGCCGCGTACCACGTGAACTCCCGACGTGGTGCCCCGGTGCGCCAGAACAGCCAGCCGGACAACGCGATCAGCACGTACAGCACCGTCCACACCGGACCGAACAACCAGGACGGCGGCGCCCACGGCGGCTGCGCCAGTCCCGAGTAGACAGCGCGCGACTGCGTGGCGGCGAGGCTGCCGACCGCGGCGACGACGGCCACCGCGGCGACGAACCCGGCGAGGGCGAGCGGCGGAGCGGGACGGTGCACGGTGGTCATACCGGTTCTCCTGCGGTCGGTCGGTCGGGCCGGGACGCCGGAGGTGGCGCCCAGCGCAGCACTCGCGCGAATACCCGCGTGACCCGGTATTACGCGCCGGTTGATGTCGGGCGGGTCGATGACGCTCGAGAACTCGAAGACCACGCGCACCTCCGATGCAGTTCCGACTCATGCCCGCCACCAGCGTAGTTCGGCTGTCCGAATTCCGCCGATCTTGCGGCACCCAGAGCGATGCAGCTTCGATGCACCCGCGTGCATTCGCGGCGCGCCGATGTGACGATCGGAGCAACCCACCGAGCGGAGGGCCCGATGAGCTCACTCAGCACATGGTGTCCTGCTGTTCGCCGCGGAGGCGAACACACCAGGTGCGGTCAGCCGGAGAAGGCTGTGAGGGCCGCCGTGAACGACGCCGGCACCGGCTCCCCCACGGTCGGCAACCCCCGCCACCCCGGGCCGGCCGGGCGCACCGGCACCCCGTCGGCGTGCAGGGTGCGCAGGATCCGCACGTCCGCCGACTGCGACGTCATCGACCACACCACCACGCCCGACGGCGTGAAGCGGTCGGCCACCACCCGCAGCACGTCCAGCGAAACCAGGCCGCCCAGGAACGCCGCCGGGGCGCCGTCGTCGTTCAGGGCCGCGCTCAGCACCTTGACCGGCAGCTCGTGGCGCTCCGCCGGGCCGCAGACGAACAGCACCGGCGCCGGGCCCGCCCGGACCGACGTCGGGTACCGGTCCAGCGCCGCGGACGCCGCCGTCGCCAGGGCCCACTCCGCGGCCATCGCCGTGCGGTCGCCCCGCTGCGCCCACCGCTCCCCGATCGCGCGCAGCACCGGCGCGACCACCTCGGTCCAGGCCTTCGCCACGCCCAGGCTGCCGAGCGCGTCGTCGACCAGGCCGCCCATCGTCGGCAGGTCCAGCGACTCCGCCGCCTCCGCCAGCCGCTGCCGGCGCTGCCCGGCCGTCACCTCGGCGGCCGACCGCGCCAGCACCAGCCGGGCGGCGTCGCGCGCGGTCGTCCCCTGGGCCTGCAGCGCCCGCATCCGGCGCAGCCGCTCGACGTCCTCGGGCGTGTACCGCCGCCGCCCGTTGGCCTCGCGCTCCGCGGCCCCGATCCCGTACCGCTGCTCCCAGGTGCGCAGCGTCACCTGCGACACCCCCAGCGTCCGCGCCACCTCGCTCGAGCTGAGCGGCCGCGGTCCGGCGTCACGGGTCATCCGGCCTCCTCCTGGACGCGTATTGAATCACGAATCAGCCGGTCAGGCGGCAATCCGCCGCACCGGACCACGCAGTTGGATCGCATTCGCATCGGAGGTGCACCGATGGACACCGAGCCCGGGTGGCTGACCACCCAGGTCGGCCGCCTCTGCGCGCGGGTCGCCGACGTCGCCGAGGGCGTCCTCGACCTCCGGCCCCGGCCGGACCCCCAGGTGGTCCGCCGCCTGCTCACCGACCGGCTCACGTTCGGCGCGGTACCCACCGCCGCGCTGGGCTACGCGGTGCTCGTCGCCGACGAGCTGGTCACCAACGCCTACGTGCACGCCGGCACGCCCCTGCGGCTGCGGTACTCGCGCCACCGCACCGGGCTCCTCCTCGAGGTCACCGACGCGGCACCGCACCGGGCGCAAACGCTCGCGGCCATCCGCGACGGCGCCCGCGGGTCCGGCACCGGCCTGGCGGTGGTGTCCACGGTGGCCCTCGACTGGGGCGTTCACCACAACGCCGTCGAGAAGACCGTGTGGGCCCTGCTGCGGTCGGTAAGCTGACGCACAGTGACCACCACCCCCGCCGACGTCGAGCGCGACCGGATGCTGTCGCCGTCGCGCATCTACTTCGAACCCGCCGCCGCCGAACTGCCGCGCGGGCAGCAGGTGCTGGCCCGGTTCCCCGGCGCCACCCGCGTCGAGGTCGCGAGCCACTGGCAGATCCCCGAGCTGCACGGCGACGAGACCAACGTCCGGCGCTGGGTGCGCATCAAGCGCGAGGCGCTCGTGCTGGGGATCAAGAAGTCGCTGACCGCGCGGCCGAACGGGCGGTCGGCCGACTTCATCGCGCCGTCGACCGCGAACGGCTGCGCGATGGCCTGCGCCTACTGCTACGTCCCGCGGCACAAGGGTTACTCGAACCCGATCACGGTCTTCGCCAACATCGACCGGATCACCGGCTACCTGGCCCGCCACATCGGCCGGCAGGGCCCGAAGCCCGAGCCCAACCAGTGCGACCCGGACGCGTGGGTCTACGACATCGGCGAGAACTCCGACTGCTCGGTCGACGCCCTGGTCAGCGACAACGTCGCCGACCTGGTCGGGCTGTTCGCCCGGCAGCCGACGGCCAAGGCGAGCTTCGCGACCAAGTACGTCAACCGCGGCCTGCTCGACCTGGCCCCGCGCGGCCGGACCCGCGTCCGGTTCTCGCTGATGCCCGCGCGGGCGGCCAAGCTGCTGGACCTGCGGACCAGCCCGATCCCCGAGCGCCTGCGCGCCCTGGACGACTTCGTCGAGGCCGGGTACGAGGTCCACGTCAACCTCAGCCCGGTCGTCGTCTACCCGGGCTGGCTCGACGACTGGGCCGAGCTGCTGACCGACCTCGGGGACGCCACCGGCGAGGCCACCAAGGCCCAGCTCGCCGCCGAGGTCATCATGCTGACGCACAACCGCGCGCTGCACGAGGTCAACCTCGGCTGGCACCCGAAGGCCGAGCAGGTGCTGTGGCGGCCCGACCTGCAGGAGACCAAGCGCAGCGAAGGCGGCGGGATCAACGTCCGCTACCGCGCCGGGCAAAAGCGGGTGCTCCTCGACGAGCTGCTCGACCTCGTCGCCGAGCGGGCGCCCTACCTGCGGATCCGGTACGCCTTCTAGGGGACCAGCAGCTCGACGGCGGTGGTGAACCGGCCGAGGTAGGCGTCGCGGGTCTCGACCTGGTGCTTCAGCCCGACCGACGCGCTGATCAACGTCTGCGCGACGCGGGTCGCCGTGGCCCGCCCGGTCACCTCGGCAATTGCGGCGGTCACCAGTGCTTCGAAGCGCGCCGGCGCGGTCTCGACGACGTCGCCGAGCAGGTCCGGGTGCTGCTCGATCACCCCGGTGACGTCCCGGCTCAGCGGCCCGACGTACCGGCCGGCCCAGTGGTCGAACGCGCCGGCGAGCCGCTCGCGCAACGGCTTGCCCACGTCCCCGAGGATTCGCTCGGCCGCGGCGAGGTCCTGCTCCAGCGCCCGGGTGACCGCGGCCCGGAACAACGCCTCCTTCGACTCGAACAGGAAGTAGAGGCCGGGCCGGGAGATCCGGGCCGCGCGCGCCACCTCGTCCATGGACGTCTTCCGGTAGCCGTGCCGCGCGAAGGTCAGCAGCGCCGACTCGAGCACCGCGTCGCGACGGTCGGCGGTTTTCGCCGCTTCGGGAGCCATACCGGCCAGCCTAGACGTACTTTACAAGTTCCGCCTAGTCCGTATAGTCGGTGCCGTGTCCACCTTGATCACCACGCCGTTCACCGCCGCCAGCACCGCGACCGAGGTGCTGGCGGGCGTCGACCTGTCCGGGGTCCGCGCGATCGTGACCGGCGCGTCCTCCGGCCTCGGCGCCGAAACGGCCCGCGTGCTGGCCGCCGCCGGTGCCGAAGTGACGTTCGCCGTCCGGAACCCGGCCGCCGTCGCGGACCCCGGCGGACCGTCGCGGGTCGCCCGGCTCGACCTCGCCGACCAGGGCTCGGTGCGGCGGTTCACCGAAGCCTGGGACGGTCCCCTGCACCTGCTCGTCGCCAACGCGGGCCTCGTCACCGGCGGCCTCGCCCGCACGCCGGAGGGGTGGGAACTGCAGTTCGCGACGAACCACCTCGGCCACTTCGCGCTGGCCACCGGCCTGCACGACGCCCTCGCGGCGGGCGCGGCCGAGCGGGGCGAGGCACGGATCGTCTCGGTCAGCTCGACCGCGCATATGCGCGCCGGCGTCGACTTCGCCGACCTGCACTTCACGCACCGGCCCTACGACCCCCAGATCGCATATGCCCAGTCGAAAACCGCGAACTCGCTCTTCGCGGTCGAAGCGACGCGCCGCTGGGCGCCCGACGGGATCTTCGCGAACGCGGTGAACCCCGGCGGGGTCGCGACCGGCCTCCAGCGCCACTTCACCGACGCGCAGAAGGAGTCGCTGGCCGCGGCCGAAGCGGCCGGGGTCTTCCGGTACAAGACGATCGGGCAAGGGGCGGCGACGAGCATCGTCGCCTCCGTCGCCCCCGAGTTCGCGCGCACCGGCGGCCACTACCTCGACGACGGGCAGGAGGCGTACCCCGTCCCGGACGACGCGGACCTCGCCGACCACCCGCACGGGGTCAAGGAGTGGGCGCTGAACCCCGACCTCGCCCGGCGGCTCTGGACCGTCTCGGCCGAGCTCACCGGGCGCGCTGGTCAGCGGGTGCAGACGTAACTCGACGCGCTGTCCGGGTCGCCCGCGCGGTACCGCGGCCACCCCGGATACGCGCACAGCGGCCGGGTCCGGGCGTGGGCCAGGTCGGTCACGACCGGGTTCGCCGGCGACTGTCCTTTGTCGACCCAGCGCTCGAGCGCCGTGAGCGAGTCCCAGGCGGCCGCGAACGCCGGGGTGCCGAAGTTGGCGTGGTTCGCGCCCGGCACGACGTAGTACCGCAGGAAACCGTCGGTCGTCCGGGGACCGGCCACCGACCGCACCCGCTCGTAGTAGTCGCTCGTCGAGTACGGCGAGACCAGCTCGTCCGCCGCGCCGTGCAGCAGGATCAGCTTGCCGCCCGCGCGGGCGAACGGGCGGAGGTCGGCGTTGTTGCGGTCCTGGACCTTCGACAGCTCGCTGATCCGGCCGAGCCACCGCCCGGGGTGCCGGGGATCGACGTCGAGCGAGCGGTACTGCGGGTCCCGGGTCAGGAAGTACTTGACCCACTGGTCCCAGTACTGCATCCCGTACCCGCTCGTCACCGGCATCGGGTTCGCCGGCGCGGTGGTCCCGAAGCCGAGGAACGGCGTCCGCATGTCCGCACCCGACAGGAACGGGAAACCCGGGTACTGCGTTTCGCCGCTGGCGATCCGGTACGGCCACCGGAACGGCGTCGACATCGCCGTCACGGCCCCGATCTGCGCGTCCGACAGGCACGCCGGGCCGGTGTCGGCCCCACCCGGGCACCGCAGCACGCGCGGGTCGAACCGGCACCCCCCGGGGTTCGAGACGACGTTGTCCCCGACGCCGTCCCGCCCGTCGCACGCGGCGATGACGCTGTCGTACACCAGCTTTTGCTTGTCCGGACCCGGAAACGCACCGGGCTTCGAGAGAACCTGCGTCAGGTAACCGAGATCGAGGATCTCGGCCATGTTGTTCCAGGCGGGGTAGGCGGAAATGACGCCGTCGAACGCGGTCGGCCACCGCTGCGCCACGTTCAGGGCTTCGCGGCCACCGGTCGACCCGCCCGCGAAGAACGTCTCGGCGGGTGACGTCCCGTAGGCGCGCCGGATGAGGAACAGGCTCGCGTCCCGCGTCTTCTTCAACGCGTCTCCGGCCGCGAAGTTGACCAGGGCCTCGTCGTTCGCGCCGAACGAGCCGTCCAGTGACGGCGGGGACGCCGGGTTCTGCTGGTGCCCCGAGTCGCTCGCGAAGGTCGCGTACCCGCGCGCCAGCGGCACGGGCCGGTCGGCCGGGCCGAACGGCACGTTCGAGGCCACGTCGGGGATCGTGCCGTTGTAGCCGCCACCGCCGAACATCAGCGCCTTGCGGTTCCAGTCCCGCGGGAGCGCGACGCGCATCTTGATCGACGGCGCCGCCCGGTCCACGGGGAAGAGGTCCGCGTCGGCCCGGCAGTACTCGCCGGCGGGACCGGTCGCGACCGACGCCGACGTCACGCGGCCGCCGGTGGTCGGCAGGCTCATCGCCGACGCCGGGATCGTCAGCCCGGCGAGCCCGGCGCACGTCGTCGCGGCGGTGGCGGGTCCGGTCCCGGCGACCGTGGCCGCGCCGGCCACCAGCACCGCGGCGAACAGGGAGAACTTCCGCACTCCGGTCTCCTTTCGGGGGTTCAGCGGTAGAGGTGCGCGCCCGGCACGGCTTCCGGGTCTTCCCGGACCGAAGCGGGGTTCGTCTCGGGCAGGAACCACGCGCTGGCGAAGGTGATCAGCCCCATCAGCGTGATGTAGCCGGCGACCGGCAGGGTGCTGCCGGTGTTCGCGATGAGCGCCGTCATGAGGAACGGCGTCCCGCCGCTGACGATGATCGCCGAGAGCTGGTAGGCCAGCGACGCGCCCGAATACCGCACCGCCGGGGCGAACAGCTCGCCGAGGAAGCTCGCGATCGGGCCGTACGTGAGGCACTGGAACACGAACCCGACGGCCACCGCGACGAAGATCAGCGGCAGCGACGCGGTGCCGACGAGCCCGAAGTACGGGAAGCCCCAGGCGGCGACGCCCAGGCCGCCGGCGAGGATCAGCGGACGGCGGCCGATCTTGTCCGAGAGGTGCCCGGACCACGGGATGGTCAGCAGCATCGCCGCGGACGCGAGCAGCACGACGGCCAGCAGGGCGTCGCGCTTGAGCCCGAGCGTTCCGGTGCCGTAGCTCAAGAGCCCGGAAATGCTGACGTAGAACAGGCTGTTGGTGGCCGAGAGGAGCCCGCAACCGAGCAGGATGGTCCCCCACTTGCTGCGCAGGACCTGCGCGAGCGGCGCCCGGACCACCACGTCGTCGTCGGACTTCGCCGCTTCCTCCTGCAACTCGCGGAATTCCGGCGTGTCCTCGACCTTGGCCTGGATGTAGAGGACGACCCCGAACATGAAGACGCTGAGCAGGAACGGGATCCGCCAGCCCCAGGACAGGAACGCGGCGTCCGGCATCAGGCCGCTGGCGGCGACGAAGACGAGGTTGGAGATGATCACGGCGACGGGAACGCTGGTCTGGCCGAAGGTGCCGGCGAAGCCGCGGCGTTTGGGCCCGGCGGATTCGGTGAGCAGCAGGATGATGCCGCCCCACTGGCCGCCGGTCGCGAGCCCCTGGACGAAGCGCAGGATGACCAGCAGCGTCGGGGCCAGCGAGCCGACGGCGGCCGCGGTCGGCAGGCAGCCGATCAGGAAGGTCGCCGCGCCCATCACCGCCAGGCAGGCGACGACGACCGGCTTGCGCCCGTACTTGTCGCCCAGGTGCCCGGCGAGCACGCCGCCGATCGGCCGCGCCACGAACCCCGCCCAGAACGTGCTGAAGGCGAGCAGAGTCCCCGTCAGCGCCGAGGAATGCGGGAAGAACACCTTGGGGAACACCAGCGCGGCCGCGGTGCCGTAGAGGAAGAAGTCGTACCACTCGATCGAGCTGCCGACGAGCCCGGCGGCCAGCAGCTTGCGGAAGGCCCGGCGCCGGTCCGGGGACACCGCGGAGCCGGACTGCCCTTCGGGCTGGGTGAGCGGGATTGCCATGGGTGCCGCCTTCGTCGTTGAGCGCAGCCTGGTGATGGCGGAGATGCTAGGGCGCCGTTACGCTGCGGATGAGGTGCGGACCACCCACTCCTCACGGCGGGTCGGTGGGCCTTTCGTCCACCTGGTCGCGAAGAGGAGGCGTGGTGACCGATGAGGCACCGCTCGCGCGGCGGCAGCGGGAACTGGCGTCGTTGTACGCGACCGTCAAGTCCCTCACCGCGCTCGGCGGGCTGGACGAGGTCCTGCAGTCGATCGTGCACCACGCCCACGACCTGATCGGCACGGACTTCACGTACCTCTCGCTGGTCGGCGCGGACGGCAGGCTGTCGGCCCGCGCGTCGGACGGCACGATCTCCGCCGAATTCCTCGCGGCGGCCATCCCGGCGACAGTGGGGCTCGGCGGCAAGGTGCTGGCTTCGCGCAGCCCGCACTGGGTGCGCGACTACGCCTCCTCGACGCTCATCCAGCACGATCCGGACTTCGACCGGCTGGTCGGCACCGAAGACCTGGTCGCGCTCCTCGGGGTGCCGCTGGTCATCCGGGGCGAAGCCGTGGGTGCGCTGTTCGCCGCGTACCGGTCGGAAAGGTCGTTCCACGCCGAGGAAATCGCGCTGCTGAACGCGTTCGCCGACCACGCCGCGGTCGCCCTCGACAACGCCCGGCTCTACGAAGCGAGCCGGACCGCGTTGCAGGAGCTGCAAAGCGCGTACCGCAAGATCGAGCGGGCGCAGGCGATCCACGAGGCGCTGACCGGGGTCGTGCTGGCCGGCGGGTCCCCGGACGACGTCGCGCAGCTGCTCGCCGACCAGCTCGGCGGCAGCGTCACGCTCCTCGACCGGGCCGGCGAGATCGAACTGGCCGACGCCGTCGAAAACGCCCGGCGCTCGGGTCGCTGCGCGGTGGCCGCCGGCCTGAGCGTGGCGGCGATCCAGGCCGGCGACAGCTACCTGGGCGCGCTGGTGTGGCGCCGGGACGGCGTCCCGGACGACACGGACCTGCGCACGCTGGAACGGGCCACGCACATCCTCGGGCTGCTCATCCTCAAGGAGCGGGCGGTGGCGGAGGCCGGCGAGCGGGTGAGCGGCGAGCTGCTGACCGAGCTGCTGGTCGGCAGCCCGGGGATCAGCCCGGCCCAGCGCACCCGCGCCCGCGCCCGCGGCATCGACGCGGACCGTCTCGACCTGGTCGTGGTGGCGGACTCCCCGGCGGTGGCGCCGACCGACCTGGCCCGGCACCTGCACGACATCGCCCGTGACCACTGTGGACTGGCCGGCGAACACCTGGGCCGGGCGACGATGCTGCTGCCGGGCGACGAGGAGACGGTTTCCGAAGTCCACAGTAGACTCCGGCGGACGCTCGGCGCGCCGGTCCTGGTCGTCGCCGAACGGGCAACGGGCCACGACTGGTCCCGCGCGTTCTCCCTGGCCGCCCGGTGCAGCGCGGTGCTGCGGGCGCTCGGCCACACGGACACGGGCACGACGACGCGCCAGTACGCGTTGTACGCCATGGTGTTCGACGCCGAGCGGGCCGGCGAACTCGACCGCTTCCTCGCCGGCTCCCTCGGCGCGTTGCTGGAGTACGACCGCCAGCGCGGCACCGAGCTGGTGGAAACTTTGGGCGCCTATTACGACAACCGCGCCAACGTGGCGGCGACGGCGCGGGCGCTGCACGTCCACGTCAACACGTTGCTCAAGCGGCTGGACCGCGCCGGCAGCGTCCTCGGCTTCGACTGGCGGCAGGGCAACGACCTGGAGCTGCAGCTCGGACTCCGCCTGCACCGCCTCCGCGCGACGGTCACCTAGGGGATGTCTCGCAATCCGGTGTCTGGCCGGCCGGGCCGGTAGTTGATCATGTTGGTGTGGTGCGGGTGATCACAGCGTCACGGCCGGAGTGGATTGCCTCCTCCGGTCCGCGAACGCCGGATGGATGGCCACCGGTGACCCGCGGCAGCACGCTCGCCGACACGGTGTCCGGCATCGCGCGCCTGCACAACATCCTCCTCACCGACTGACCGCAACACCAGCCCCACCAACGACAACACGACTTACGAGAGATCCCTTAGGCGATCCGCTGCGCCTCCCGTAGTTCGCTCTTCGCCAGCTTCCCGGTCCCCGTCTTCGGCAACGCCGTCCGGAACACGAACTCGTCCGGCAGCCACCACTTCGCCACCATCGGCGTGATGTGCGCCAGGAGTTCGTCCGCCGTGGCGGTTCCGCCCGGGCGCTGGACGACGTAGGCCACCGGCCGTTCCATCCACCGCGGGTCCGGGCGGCCGATCACCGCCACCTCGACGACGTCGGGGTGCGACGCGATCGCGGCCTCCAGCTCGACCGACGAGATCCACTCCCCGCCCGACTTGATCAGGTCCTTCATCCGGTCCACCAGCCGCAGGTAGCCGTCCGGGCCGAGGGTCGCGAGGTCGCCCGTGCGCAGCCAGCCGTCGGCGGTGAAGCTGGCGGCCGCGTCCACCCGGAAGTAGCCGCCCGCCACCCACGGGCCCGCCACCTGCAGCTCCCCCACCGCTTCGCCGTCGCGCGGCAGCTCGCGGCCGGTCTCGACGTCGACGATCCGCACGTTCACCAGCGGCAGCGGCTGCCCCTGGGCGGCCCGGACGCTCACCTGCTCGTCCTCGGCCAGCGCCCGGTGCTGGGTGCGCGTGCCGCCGATCGCGCCGACCGGGCTGATCTCCGTCATCCCCCACGAATGCGTGATGGGGACACCGATCGCCGCGCGGTAGGTCTCGGACAACGCCGGCGGCACCGCGGAACCCCCGCCGAGCAGGAACCGCGTGGCGCTCAGGTCGTGGTCACGCAGTCCGGGCGCGAGGCTGGTCCAGACCGTCGGCACCGCGCCCGCGACCGTCACCCGCTCGGCCGCCATCAACCCCAGCAGGTGGGCCGGGTCCGCCGACGCGCCGGGCAGGACCAGCGACGCGCCCGCCATCATCGCGCCGTAGGGCAGGCCCCACGCGTTGGCGTGGAACATCGGGACGATCGGCAGGACGACGTCGCTTTCGCAGAGGCCGATCAGGCCGGCGGCGAGGGTGCCCAGGCAGTGCAGCACCGTGGACCGGTGGCTGTAGAGCACGCCTTTGGGCGGCCCGGTCGTTCCCGAGGTGTAGCACAGCCCGGACGCGAGGTTCTCGTCCGCGAGCGTGAACGCTTCCTCGAACGAGCCCGCGAACGGCTCCGCGCCCGACACCAGCGAGTCGTAGTCCAGGACGCGGGCGTCGTCCGGAAGCGGGGTGTCGGTGCCGTCGGGCAGCACCACCCAGTACCGCACCCCCGGCAACCGCCGCGCGCTCGGCCAGATCCGCGGCAGCAGCCCGCGGTCGACGAAGACGACGTCGTCCTCGGCGTGGCCGACGATGTACTCGAGGTGCTCGGCCGAGAGCCGGATGTTGATCGAGTGCAACACCCGCTTGGTGGCAGGCACCCCGAGGTACAGCTCCAGGTGCCGGCGGCTGTTGCTCGCGAACGTGGCGACGCGGGCGCCTTCCGGGACTTCCAGGGTGTCCAGCGCCGTGGCGAGCCGCCGGACATTCGCGGCGACGCCGGCGTACGTCAGCCGCTCGCCTCCGGCCGTGACGACTTCCTTGTGCGCGTAGAGCCGCTCGGCGCGCTCGAGGATGTGCGCGGTGGTGAGCGGCCGTGGCTGCATCAGCCCGTCCATGCTGGTCTCTTTCGGTCGTCGGGTCCCCCGGAAGGGGCCACGAGCGACCATAAGTGCGCGCACCGGCCACCGAAGAGGGCGGAAGATCCCACTCATCCGCCCTCTTCGGTGTCGGCTACCTCCACTCAGCCGCACGTCCTCCCGTCGACCGCGAAGGCCGCCGGGTTCGCGTTGGTGCCGGTGTAACTGCCGTTGAACCCGATCGACGCCGACTGGCCCGGAGCCAGCGAACCGTTCCAGGGCAGGGAAGCCGCGGTCACCGCCGCGCCCGACTGCGCCCACGTCGCCGACCAGCCCTGCGTCACCTTCTGGGTGCCCGGGAACGTGAAGCCCAGTTTCCAGCTCGTCCACGGCGTCGTGCCGGTGTTCTTCACCGTGACCGCCGCCGTGAAGCCGCCGTTCCACGTGTTCGTCGTGTACGTGACCGCGCACCCGCCCGCCGGC
This sequence comes from Amycolatopsis sp. NPDC098790, assembly GCF_044759945.1. NCBI lineage: Bacteria > Bacillati > Actinomycetota > Actinomycetes > Pseudonocardiales > Pseudonocardiaceae > Amycolatopsis > Amycolatopsis sp. NPDC098790. The sequence goes on along the minus strand of NZ_JBIWAI010000006.1, from coordinate 289,174 downwards.
GTGGTGGGCTGGGTCGTGAACTGCGCGGACGGCGAGTCCTGGCTCGTCAGGCCCGCGCCGTTGCGGGCCACGACGACCACGGCGTACGCGGTCGACGGCGAGAGGCCCGTGAGCGTCGCCGTCGTGCCGGTGACGGTGGCGAGGACCGTGCGGTTCGAGCCGGCCACGCGGACGACGTCGTAGTCCTTGACGCCGCTCTCCGGGTCCGCGGACGCGGCCCAGGTCACCGTGGCGCCGCCGCTCGTCACCGCGGACACGGCGGGAGCACCCGGTGCGGCGGGCGCCGTCGTGTCCACAGTGGACGACGTCTTCTCGGCGACCCAGCCGGAGAGCCAGGCCAGCGCCGAGTTCCAGTTGATCGCGACCTCGTTCACCGAGTACGCCTGGATGTCGTCGACGAAGCAGCGCTGGGGCGCGCAGCCGGTGAGCAGCCGGGCCGCGGTCGGGTCCTGCAGGCCGCTGTTGGGCCCGCCGGACAACGCGCCGGGCGGGGCCGTCGGCAGCGACGCGTCCAGCTGGTTCGCCCAGAACCGGTGGTGCACGTTGCGCACCGGCTGGTCGCCGTGGCCGGCGACGTAGGAGTAGTTCGCCGGGTTGCGGCCGAGCAGGTAGTCCATCGCCGCGAACGCGCCGTCGCGGTACTTGTCCTGCTTGGTGAAGTCGTACGCCAGCGCGAGCACGACGCCGTTGTTCGCCACCAGGCCGTTGGAACCCCATTCGTACGAGCCGTCGGCCGTCCGGTACGGCGCCGGGTAGCCCATGGTCGCCAGCTGCGCCAGGTGGCTGTCCGCGGTCGTGGTGATCGCCGTCTTGATCGCGGCCACGTCCGCCGCGGGCAGGTCGGTCGGCACCAGCGCCAGGGTGATGTCGCCGAGCGCGCCCGTCGAGGCCCAGTCGAAGCCGTGCGTGGTGAAGCTCTTCCCGCGGTAGAGCGCCGATCCGGTGACCTCGGTGCGGTATCCGCTCTTTCCGGTGGTGGCGAACAGTTCCGCGGCGGCCCAGTAGAACTCGTCGGTCACGGTGTTGTCGCTGTAGGTGCCGCCTCCGGTGCCGTCGTTGGGATCGGCGAGGACGTTCGGGTTGGCCTTCGCCGCCGCGTAAGCCTTCTCCGACGAGGCAAGCAGTCTCGCCGAGTAAGCCGGGTCGATGGTCTGCCACAGCCGGGACGCCTGCGCCGCCACCGCCGCCATGTTCAGCGTCGCGGCCGTGCTCGGCGCGGACAGCCGCCGCGGCTGGCTGTCCTGGTCGGGCCGGGTGGGCAGGGACGTCCACTGCGCGTCGTGGATCTTGTGGTGCACCATGCCCGCGCCCGGCTTGCCGTCCGGGACCTGCATCGAGAGCAGGAAGTCGACCTCCCAGCGGGCTTCGTCGAGGATGTCGGGCACGCCGTTGGCGCGTTCCGGGATCGCCAGCTTGCCGTCACCGAAAGCGCTCGCGTCGCCCACTCGCACCGCGCGCTCGTACTCGTCGAGCAGCTCCCACGCGGCGATCCCGCCGTTGACGACGTACTTGCCGTGGTCACCGGCGTCGTACCAGCCGCCGCGCACGTCGAGGGTGTAGCCGCAGTTCAGGTCCGACCGGCAGGGGACGTCGTCGTCGCCTTGGTTCGGCGCCACGTTCACGTGCCCAGCCGGACGCGCGTAAGCCGCGCCGGCGTACGCGGCTTCGATCGCGATCCCGCTGCGCTGGTGGTAAAAGAACGCGAGCGAGTCGTACCGCAGCTTCTGCGGCCCGGAGGTCGAGATGTCGAACGGGAAGCTGGTCTCGGACCCGACGCTCAGCGTGTAACCGGTGCCCGCGGTGTCGTAAGCGGAGAAGTCGATTTCGTGCACGTTCTCGCCGGACGCCGCGTCCGCGCCGCGCGGCCGCGTCTGCCCGGTGGCCACGGCGGTGCCCGCGGCGTTCTTCAGCGTCCAGGTCTGCGCGGCGGTCGAGTCGCTGATCAGCGTGGCCCGCTTGGGCAAGCCGGGGGCGTAGCTTTCCTGGTTCACGCGGATGCCGCTGGTCGGTGGCAGGCCGCCGGGCGGGAGGACGCCGCCGACGAGCGAGATGTTGTCCAGACACACGGTGTTGGCGGCGGCCTGGCCGCCGAACCAGAACGCCAGCTGGCCGTTGCCCGCGGCCGGGAAGTCCAAAGTGGACGTGAAGGTGACCGTGAAGTGCTGCGTGGCGGGTGTCACCGTCAGGTCGGTCCGCGAGATCTGCCGGTAGGGCGAGACCGCTTCGCCCGCTACGGCGGAGATCTGCTGGGCGGTCGTCGCGTGCGCGTCGAACGTCAGGGTGTACTGCTGCCCGGCTTCGAACGGCACGCCGTTCTGGCCGGACAGCGCGTCGTACCCGTTGGCCGTGCCGCCGGGGACGTCCGTGCAGAACTCCCCGCCGGTGACGTGGGCGGTCGTGCCCGACCCGGCCCACCACGGGTCGGAGGTGCCGCCGGAGAACGTGCCGTTGAGCAGCCGCTCGTAGTCCGCGGCCGACGCGGGCGCGGTCCCTCCCGCCAGCCCGAGCGCCACCGCGACCAGCAGGGCCGGTCCGGCCCGCAGCTTCCTTGCCCGCATTCGCCATCTCCTCGTCTTCGTCGGCGTGCCGATGGTGATCCGGACTGAGAGCGCTCCCAGGTGACGGTAACCGCTCCCCCGCGCCGTTGGCAATCGGAGCGAAACTTTCGAAGGGCGCCCGTGAATTGATCACCGTTCAGGTCTTTTGCTCGTCGGTTCCCGTGTGGTTTCATCGGAACCGGACCGAGCTGAGAGCGCTCCCAGATGCGCTCCCCACGACGAGGTGGAGGCAGCACGTGAAACTGAAGCACGCCCTGTCCGCGGTAGCACTGTTCACGGCCGGCCTGCTGGCCCCGGTCTTCGCCACGGCGCCGGCCGCCCACGCCGACACCCTGATCTGCGACCAGTACGGCTCGACCACGATCGGCGGCCGGTACGTGGTCATGAACAACCGCTGGGGCAGCAGCGCCCAGCAGTGCATCAACGTCACCGGCAGCGGGTTCCGCATCCAGACCCAGCAGGGGTCGACCAGCGGCGGCGCGCCCCTGTCGTACCCGGCCGTCTACCTCGGGTGCCACTACGGCAACTGCTCCCCGGGCTCGCCCCTGCCGCGGCAGCTGAGCCGGATCGGCAGCGCGTCGTCGTCGATCTCCTACACCTACGTCGGCGGCTCGACCTTCGACGCCTCCTACGACATCTGGATGGACCCGACCGCGAAGACGAACGGCGTCAACCAGATGGAGCTGATGATCTGGTTCAACCGCGTCGGCGGGGTCCAGCCGGTCGGCGGCCGGGTCGGCACCACGACCCTCGGCGGCCGGAGCTGGGAAGTGTGGCAGGGCAACAACGGCGGCAACGACGTGGTGTCCTACGTGGCCCAGTCCGCGATTTCGGGCTGGTCGTTCAACGTCATGGACTTCGTCAACGACGTCGACAACCGCACCCGCGTCGACCGGTCCTGGTACCTGACGAGCATCCAGGCCGGGTTCGAGCCGTGGAGCGGCGGCGTCGGCCTCGCGGTCAACTCCTTCTCGGCCAACGTCGGTTGAGGCGGCCGTGAAACCGCTATCGCGCGCAGCGCTCGCCTCCGCGTTCCTGGCGACGTCGCTCGGGGTTTCGCTGGTGCTCGCCACCTCCGCCGGGGCGGCCTCGACGCTCGGCGCGTCGGCCGCCCAGACGGGCCGGTACTTCGGCACCGCCGTCTCGGCCGGGAAGCTCGGGGACTCGACGTACGTGGGCATCCTCGACCGGGAGTTCACCATGGTGACCCCGGAAAACGAGATGAAGTGGGACGCGACCGAACCCGGTCAGGGCCAGTTCTCGTTCGGCAACGGCGACCGCATCCTGAACCAGGCGGTCAGCACCGGCAAACGGGTGCGCGGCCACGCTTTGCTGTGGCACCAGCAGCAACCCGGCTGGGCGCAGGGTCTCAGCGGCACGGCTCTGCGCCAGGCCGCGATCAACCACGTCACGCAGGTCGCCACTCACTACAAGGGCAAGATCTACGCGTGGGACGTCGTGAACGAAGCGTTCGCCGACGGCGGCGGTGGCGGACGGCGGGACTCGAACCTGCAGCGCACCGGCAACGACTGGATCGAAGCCGCCTTCCGCGCCGCGCGGGCCGCCGATCCGGGCGCGAAGCTCTGCTACAACGACTACAACACCGACGGTGTCAACGCCAAGAGCACCGGCATCTACACCATGGTCCAGGACTTCAAGGCCCGTGGTGTCCCGATCGACTGCGTCGGTTTCCAGTCGCACCTCAGCAACTCCGTGCCCGGTGACTACCAGGCCAACCTGCAGCGGTTCGCCGCCCTCGGCGTCGAGGTCCAGATCACCGAGCTGGACATCTCCGGGTCGAACCAGGCCGCGGTGTACGGCACGGTCACCCGCGCCTGCCTGGCCGTCGCCCGCTGCGCCGGCATCACGGTCTGGGGCATCCGCGACAGCGATTCGTGGCGCACCGGCGAGAACCCGTTGCTGTTCGACAACAACGGGACAAGAAGGCCGCCTACACCAGCGTTCTGGACGCGTTGAACGCCGGTGGCACCACTTCCACCACGCCGACGACACCCACGACCCCGACCACGCCGACGACGCCGGGGCCGAGCGGCTGCACCAGTTCGGTGTCCCTGAACTCGTGGAACGGCGGTTTCGTGGCCACTGTGCGGGTGACCGCCGGGTCGAGTGCCCTCACCGGCTGGTCGGTGACGACGACCCTGCCGGCGGGCGCGGCCGTCACCAGTGGCTGGAACGCCGGCCACAGCGGCACGAGCGGGGCGGTGACCTGGACCAACGTGAGCTACAACGGCAGTGTCGCGGCCGGCCAGTCCACGGAGTTCGGCTTCCAGGGCACCGGCGGCGCCGAGGGCGTCACGTCGACCTGCGCGGCCGGCTGAGCCAGGGGCGCGCCGAGCTTCTCGCCCTTGCGGTAGCCGCCGAAGATCAGGCCCAGCACCACGATGACGACGACGATCACCAGGATCCACAGCCACACCGACTTGCGCACACCGGACACCGTACCGCCGGCCCCGCTTGACCGCGCGCCGACCTGGGTAACCTTCCCGCATGGGCGCATGGGGCAAGCGGCTGGTCGCGGTCGGCGTGGCAGTGGTTCTTCTGGCGGTGGCGGTGCTCGTCGCGTCGGCGGTGCACCTGTTACCCCAGTTGCGCAACCCGTTCGCCGAGAAGACCGAGGAGCGCTCGGGCCCGGTGCTGCTGCAGTCGATCGTCGAGCTGTCGCGCTACGAGGCGGCGAGCGGGTCGTTCCAGGTGATCGTCGACATCACGACGAGCTCGGTGCTGCCGAGCTTCCTCGTCGGCAGCGACACGATGTTCGTCGGGGTGGGCACGGACAACGCGTACGTGGACTTCTCCCGGCTGAAGGGCGACGCGGTCAAGGTGTCCGACGACCGCCTCTCGGCGACGATCACGCTGGGCCACGCCCAGCTGGAGCCGGCGACCCTGGACGTCAAGGAGTCCTATGTGTACGCACAGCAGCAGGGCCTGTTCACCCGGATCAACGACTTCCTGAACGGCAACCCGAACTCGCAGCAGGCGCTGTACGAGCTGGCGCAGAAGAAGATCCAGGAGGCGGCCGGCAAGAGCACGCTGGTGGCCGACGCGGAGCGGAACACGAAGGCGATGCTGGTCGGGTTGCTGCAGTCGCTCGGGTTCAAGAACATCACCGTGACCTACGCCGACAACGCGACCGGCTGACCGCCGGTTTCCGGACGCCCCGCCGTTTTCTCCGCGCGGACCAACGCGCTCACTGGCGAGCACCGTGCGGGACGTGCCGGATGTGCCCGGCGCGCACGCCCCGCACATCCGGGTCGCCCACGGCGGCGGGCGGCGGAACTGCCCGAACAGCCGCTTGGCCGCACGGACCTCAGGTCCAACGCCCACGGCGGCCGGGCGACGGAACTGCCGCCGAACAGCCGCTTGGCCGCGCGCGACAATATGACCAGTCATTTGCGATCTGCATATTGCAGATTCACCGCGTGATGCTCCACCCCCGGAAAAGGAATTCCGCACCTGGTCACGTTGTGCGACAACGATTGACGAAACCCGGCAGAATTACCGACAAGAACCCTGTTCAAGTTGCGCCGAACGGCCGTACGGGAAGCCCTCGCGGACACATAACGTCACATGTCTTCGCAAGCGAAAGGGCCTCTCCTCCATGAGTATCGAATTGGCGTTGAAAGAAGCGATGTCCATTCCCGGCGCCGTCGGCACGACGCTCGTCGACTACGACAGCGGGATGTCGCTCGGTTCGCTGGGCGGGGGCGACTGGCTCGACCTGGACATCGCGGCGGCGGGCAACACCGAGGTCGTCCGGGCGAAGCTGCGGGTGATGGCCTCCCTCGGGCTCGACGACTCCATCGAGGACATCCTCATCACGCTGAACCGCCAGTACCACCTCATCCGGCCGTTGACGGCCCGGGGCAACTCCACGCTGTTCCTCTACCTCGTCCTGGACCGGGAACGCGCGAACCTCGCGCTCGCCCGGCACAGCCTCAAGCGCATCGAGACCAGTCTCGCCGTATGAAGGCAGCCGACACCTACGGCCAGTACCCGGGCGGCCCGCTGCCGATCCGCCGTCCGTCCGCGGACGCCGGGCCACCGCCCGATCCGGCCGTCGCGAACCCCAAGCCCGACCCCGGCCGGACCCTGGAGGTGCTGCGCCGGGTCCGCGAACAGGTCGACCAGGTGGCCGGGCTGCTCGTGGCGACCCACGACGGCCTGGTCCTGGCCAACGACAACGAAACCATCGAGGCCGACAGCGTCGCGGCCATGGCGGCGGCGGCCGTCGGGCTGGCCACGCAGTTCACCGCCCACGCCAAGATCGGCGAATCCCGCTGCGCGATGTTCGAAGGCAGTTCGGGCTACGTCGGCGTCTTCCCCGTCGAGTCGACCCTCTTGCTCGTCGTGTTCGGGCAGCCGGACATCACGATGGGGTTGTTCACGTTGGCCGCCAAGCAGGCGCTGACCCTGCTGCGGCAGGCCATGCCGCCGAAAGCGACGCGGCGCGCGCAATGACCTGCGGACGGGGACCCGGGCCGGCGCCCGGGTCCCCGGCGGGTCAGCCGGCCGACATCCGTTCCCGCAGGCTGCGGGGCCGCATGTCGGTCCACACCTCGTCGACGTGGTCCATGCACTCCTGGCGGGTCCCGCGCGTGCCGTCGGGCTGCCAGCCGGCCGGGACCTCCTTGTCCGCCGGCCAGAGGGAGTACTGGCCCTCGTCGTTGACCAGGACCTGGTAGGTGGTGTTCTCGTCCATCAGGACTCCTTGGGGTGGTGGGTTTCTTCTTCGAGGTCGGCGACGGCCGGGAAGCCGCGCAGGGTCCGGCTGAACGTCGTCAGCACGGTGACCGCCGCGATCGCTCCCGCGCAGGAGAGCACGGCGGCGGAATCGGGGAGGAGGTCGACGAGCCAGCCGCCGAGCGCCGGGCCGAGCGCCGCGGCCAGCCCGCCCGTCACGCCCATCACGCCGCCGAGGCGGCCGCGCAGCTCGTCGGGCGTGTAGAGCAGCTGGTAGGTGTTGATGGTCGTGTTCGCCGCCGGGGCCAGGAACGCCATGGCCGCGAACAGCAGCCCCATGAGGTAGCCGTTGTGCACGAACACCGCCAGCGGCGTGAGCAGCGTCAGCCCCCAGAACACGCCGATGATCAGCGCGTACGGGCTGATCTTGCGGTGCAGGTACGGCGCGGCCAGCGCGCCGGCGATGCCGCCACCGCCCAGCATCGCGGCCATCACGCCGATCTCGCCGGGCGGCACGCCGCGTTCGTTCGCCAGCACGATGATCACCAGGTAGTACGCGGCGAAGAACAGGTTCAGGACGATCGCGCACACCGCCGTGACGCGCACGCGCGGCTGCTGCCACACCCAGCGCAGCCCTTCGGCGATCTCGCGGCCCAGGTGCGCGGGCGGGCGGTCCGCCGCCGGCTCGGGCCGCGCGGGCAGCCGGACGAACAGCAGCGACACGAACGCGACCACGTGCGCGACGACGTCGAAGACGAACGGCACGAACCGGCCCAGCGCGAACAGGAACCCGCCGAGCGCGGTGCCCGACAGCTGCCCGGCGCTGGTGCGCGCCGCGTTCAGCGCCACCGCCGACGGGACCTGCTCGGTGCTGACCAGCCGGGGCAGGCTGGCCTCCTCGGCGGGTTCGAACAACGCCCGGCACAGTCCCATCAGGACGGCGACGACGACGAGCTGCGCGAGTCCGGCCACGCCCCACCACAGGGCGAGCACCAGGCTGGCCGCGCCGAGCGCCTGCACCGCCTCGCAGCCGAGCATGATCCGCTTGCGGGACCAGCGGTCCACCAGCGCGCCGGCCGGCAGGCCGGCGACCAGCTGCGCGATCGCGACCGCGCCCAGCACCAGCCCGGACTGCGCGGCCGAGCCCGTGATCGCCAGTACCAGCAGGGGGAACGCGATCGTCGCGGTGCTGAACCCGGCCTCGGAGACGACCTGGCCGCTCCACAGGAGACGGTAGTCCCGGTTGCGGGACAGCTTTTCCTTCGCCGGCGCGCTCACGCCTCCTCCCCGCGGCAGTCGGCGGCGATGCTCCGCAGGGCTTCCGCGAAGCCGGCGGCGACGGCTTCGACCGTCGCTCGGTCGTGCCGGTCCGGCCGGAAGAACCAGGTGAACTCGAGCCGGCCCGCTCGCACGCCGCCGACCACCTCGAGGAGGTGCGCGGGCACGTTCGCCGGGTCCTGCTCGCGGCCGATCGGCGGGTGCGACGCGCGGAAGAGGCCGTCGCCGCCGCCCGTGGCGTCGCCCTGGCCGAGGTAGTTGAACGTCAGCTGCGGAGTGGTGGTGCCGAGTTCCGGGAAGCGGTACGTGCGCAGGACGCCGTGGCCGAACCCGTTGCCCGGCACCGCCCGCAGCTGCCGCCGCACGGACTTGACCAGCGCGCGCCAGTCCGCGTCCGGGTCGAGGGTCAGCCCGACCGGGAAGAGCGTGGTGAACCAGCCGACGGTCCGGGAGAGGTCGACGCCGTCGAGGACCTCCTCGCGGCCGTGTCCTTCCAGGTCGATCGCGACCGAGTCCTGTCCGGTCCACCGGCGGACCGCCCAGGCGAGCGCGCTGAGCAGCACGTCGTTGATCCGCGTCCGGTACGCCCCGGGCGCCAGGTGCAGCAGGGCGTCGGTGTCGCGTTCGCCGACCTCGATCGCGACGGCGTCGACCGCGGCCGTCCCGTCGCCGGTGTGGTCGAGCGGGAGCGTGCAGTCCGGCAGGTCGCGCGCCCAGAACTCGCGCTGGTCGTCCAGGCCACCTCCTTCGGCGAACTCCCGCAGCCGCCGCGCCCAGTCGCGGAACGACGTCGTCTTCGGGCCGAGGTCCGCCTTCTCCCCCGCCTGGATCTGCCCGTAGGCGCGTTCGAGGTCCTCGACCAGGATGTTCCACGACACCGCGTCGACGACCAGGTGGTGCGCCGCGAGGAAGAGCCGGTCCGGCTCGAACAGCACCGCGCGCAGCTGCGGTGGCCGGGCGAGGTCGAAGCTCGCGTGCACCTCGTCGGCGACGGCTTCGGGGTCCGAAGTGGACAGTACGCGCAGCGGGACCGCCGCTTCGGGCGCGTCGTTGTGCTGCCGCCACTGCCCGCCGTCCCGCGTGAACCGCAGCCGGAGCGCGTCGTGGTGGGCGACGACGGCGTCGAGCGCCTGCTGCAGCGCCTCCGCGTTCGGCGGTCCGGCCAGTTCGAGGAGCACGGACTGGTTGAAGTGGGCCGGGTTCGCTGGTTCCGCGTCGAGGAACCACCGCTGGATCGGCGTGAGCGGGACATACCCGACGACGGCCTCGTGCTGGGCTTCCGGTTCGTCGGCCGCGGTGACCACGGTCGCCAGCGACGCGACGGTCTGGTGCGCGAACAGGTCTTTCGAGCGCATCCGCAGGCCCGCCAGCCGGGCGCGGTGCACGACCTGGATGCTGAGGATCGAATCCCCGCCCAGTTCGAAGAAGTTGTCGCGCGCGCCGACCCGGTCGCGGCCCAGCACCTCGGCCCAGATCGCGGCCAGCGCCGTCTCGACCGGCCCGTCCGGTTCGACGTACCGGTGCTCTTCGGCGTCGGCGTCCGGCAGGGCGGCCCGGTCGAGCTTTCCGTTGCGGGTCACCGGAAGGGCGTCCAGCGCGACGATCGCCGAGGGCAGCATGTAGTCCGGCAGCGACCGGCCGAGGAACTCGCGCAGGTCCGGTTCGGCGTCCGGCACGACGTAGGCGATCAGCCGCCCGTCGCGGGCGAGCACGGCCGCGTCGGTGACGGCGGGGTGCGCCCGCAGCGCGGCTTCGATCTCGCCGGGTTCGATGCGGTGGCCGCGGATCTTGACCTGCTCGTCGGCGCGGCCGTGGTAGACCAGCTCGCCGTCCGGCCGCCGGGTCACCCGGTCGCCCGAGCGGTACATCCGCTCCCCCGGTGGCCCGAACGGGCAGGCGACGAACCGCGACGCCGTCAGCCCGGGCCGGTCGAGGTAGCCGCGGGCGAGCCCGTCGCCGGCGATGTAGAGCTCGCCGGGGATGCCCGGCGGCACCGGGTTCAGGCCCGCGTCGAGCACGTAGAGCCGGGTGTTGCGGATCGGGTGGCCGATCGGGACCGGGCCGGCGGGGACGGAGTCGCCGGGTTCGACGCGGTACTCCATGCAGCCGACCGTCGTCTCGGTCGGCCCGTACTCGTTGACCACGGTGGCGCCCGGGTGGGCGTGGCGCCACCGGTCGAGCACGTCGCCGAGCAGCTGCTCGCCGCCGACGACGAGGTCACGCGGGTCGCCCGCCAGGACGGGCAGGTGGCTGGGCGTCGCCTTGAGGAACGTGCACGGCACCGGCTCGGCTTCCAGGACGTCGGCGACCCGGATGCGGCCGCCCGCCAGGAGCGGGCCGAACAGCGTCGTGACGGTGAGGTCGAACGACACCGACGAGTGCAGCACGGCGGTGCCGCCCAGGCCCGGGTACGCGTCCACGGCCCAGCGCAGGTAGTTGGCCGCCGCGCGGTGGCTCACGACCACGCCCTTGGGCCGGCCGGTCGAGCCGGAGGTGTAGATGACGTACGCCGGGTAGTCCGGGTCGAGAGCCACTTCCGGTGCGTGGTCCGGGAAACCGGTCGCCTCGACGTCGTCGACCACGCAGACCGGACGCGCGTCTTCGAGCATGTAGGCGATCCGGTCGGCCGGGTAGCCCGGGTCGATTGGGACGTAGGCCGCCCCGGTCTTGAGCACCGCCAGCAACGACACCAGCAGATCCGCCGACCGCGGCAGCAGCACCGCGACGCGCGTCTCCGGCCCGGCTCCGGCGGCGATCAGCCGGTGCGCCAGCCGGTTGGCGCGGACGTCCAGCTCGCGGTGGCTGAGCGAGACTCGGTCGTCGGACACGGCGACGTCGTCGGAGTCGTGGCGCAGCAACGCGGGCAGGGTGACGTCGGGCCGCGGGTCCCGCGCGGCCGCGGCCAGGACGGCTTCGCGTTCGCCGGGCAGGAACAGCGAAAGGTCGCCGACGGGCCGGTCCGGGTCCGCCGCGGCTTCGGTCAGCAGGACCCGAAGCCGCTCGGCGACCCGCTCGATCGTGGCCGCGTCGAACAGGCCGGTGCTGTAGTTGATCGCCCCGCGCAGCGCGCCGTCGTGTTCCTCGAACTGCACGAGCAGGTCGAAGGTCGCGGTCGTCATCGGCAGCGCGACCTCCTCGGCCGCCAGTGCGCCGCCGCCCGGCTCGTCCCCGGTGTTCTGCAGCGCCACCATCACCTGGAACAGCGGCGTCCGGCTCGAGTCGCGGACCGGCTGCACCGCGTCCACCACCCGCTCGAACGGGACGTCCTGGTGGGCGAACGCGTCGAGGACCGTGGTGCGGACGTCGGTGAGGAACTCGCGGAACGGCCGCTTCCCGTCCACAATGGACCGGAGTACGAGGGTGTTGACGAAGAAGCCGATCAGCCGTTCCAGCTCGGGCCGTTCCCGGCCGGCGGTGACCGTGCCGACCGCGACGTCTTCCTGCCCGGCCCACCGGGCGAGCAGCACCTGGCACGCGGCGACCAGCGTCATGAACAGCGTGCCGTCGCCCTCGCCGGCCAGCTCCTTGAGCCGTGCGGTGACCTCGGCCGGCACGGTGAACTCGACCCAGTCGCCCTCGGTGGTGCGCACGGGCGGGCGCGGACGGTCGGTCGGGAGTTCGAGCGGCGCCACGCCGTCGAGGCGATCACGCCAGTGGCCGAGCTGCTCGGCGAGCACCGGGCCGTCGAGGGATTCCCGTTGCCAGACGGCGAAATCGGCGTACTGCACGGGCAGTTCGGGCAGCTCCGGCTCGTCGCCGCGGGCGAACGCGGTGTAGCAGGCGTCGAGTTCCGACGTCAGCACGCCGGAGGACCAGCCGTCGGTGACGATGTGGTGCAGCGCCAGCAGGAGCACGTGCTCGTCGGCAGCCTGCCGGAACAGGCGGGCCCGCAGCAGCGGCCCGGTGCGCAGGTCGAACGGCTCCCGCAGCGCCCGCGTCAGCGCCTCCTCGGTGAAGTCCTCGACGGGCAGCTCGACGTCGGACGGCTCGTGCACGAGCTGGACGCCCCGGCCGTCGACGGTGGCGAACGTCGTCCGCAGCGACTCGTGCCGGGCGACGACGGCGTTCAGCGCCCGGCGCAGCGCGGGGACGTCGAGTTCGCCGCGCAGCCGCAGCGCCGTCGGCGAGAGGTACTCGGTGCTGCCCGGCTCGAACTCGTCGAGGAACCAGAGCCGTTGCTGCGCGAAGGAAAGCGGCAGGGCACCGTCCCGCGGCACGGCCGGGATCGGCCGCGCGGTGGCCCGGGCGGCGGGCAGCCCGGCGGCGAACCGGTCGAGCGTGGGCGCGGTGAACAACGCGCGCGGCGAAACCTCGACGCCGAACTCCGCCCGGACGCGGGAGGTGATCCGCATGCTGCTGATCGAGTCGCCGCCGAGTTCGAAGAAGCTGTCGGTGCGCCCGACGCGTTCGACGCGCAGGACGTCGGCCCAGATCGCTGCGAGCCGGATCTCGGTCGTCGTTTTCGGAGCCACGTACTCGGCTTCGGAGTCGCGCTCCGGTGCGGGCAGCGCGGCGCGGTCGATCTTCCCGTTGCGGTTCAACGGAATGGCGGTCAGTGCCACGAACGCCGACGGCACGAGGTAGTCCGGCAGGCGGTCGCGCAGCCAGGTCCGCAGCTCGCGGGTTTCGCCGACGACGTAGGCGACGAGCCGGCCGTCCCGGGCCACGACGGTCGTGTCGGTGACCGCCGGGTGCTGCCGGAGCGCGGCCTCGATCTCGCCCGGTTCGACGCGGAAGCCGCGGATCTTGACCTGGTCGTCGACGCGGCCGAGGTAGTCGAGCCGGCCGTCGCCGGTCCGCCGGACGCGGTCGCCGGTCCGGTACATCCGGCTGCCGGGCGGCCCGAAGGGGTCGGCGACGAACCGGTCGGCGGTCAGGCCCGGCCGGTTCAGGTAGCCGCGGGCCAGCTGAGGACCGGCGAGGAACAGCTCTCCCGCCACGCCGGTGGGCACCGGGTGGCCGGCCGCGTCCAGCACGTGGGCGGCGAGGTTGGCCAGCGGCCGCCCGATCGACGGCCGGTCACCGGTGACGGGGGCGTGCGTGGCGTCGACGGTCACCTCGGTCGGGCCGTAGTAGTTGTGGGCTTCGACGCCGGATTCGGCCAGTTCGCGCCAGAGCGCTTCGCCGGTCGCTTCCCCGCCGACGAGCACGGTGGCGGGCCGGTGTTCCCCTTCGAGGAGGCCCGCGCCGAGGAGCTGCTGCAGGTAGGTCGGAGTGAGGTCGAGCAGGTCGATCCGGTGGTCGCGGACGTACCGGACGGCGGCGCGCGGGTCGAGCCGGGTGTCGTCGTCGAGGACGTGCAGTTCGTGGCCGTCGACGAGGGCGAGCAGGGGTTCCCAGGAGGTGTCGAAGGAGAAGGACGCGGTGAGCGCGGCGCGGATTCGGGGGCCGCCGAGGAAGACGCCGCGGTGGTTGGCGAGCATGTTGACGAGCCCGCGGTGCTCGACGAGCACGCCTTTCGGGCGGCCGGTGGAGCCGGAGGTGTAGAGGACGTAGGCGGTGTTCGCGGGAGTGGGGCGGACCCCGGCGACCGCATGCGGCGCCGGCGGCAGCTCGGTGCCGTCCAGCACCACCACCGGGCATGCGTCCTCCACCAGCAACCGCACCCGGTCCTCCGGCAGCCCCGGGTCGATCGGCAGGTAAGCCGCCCCCGCCTTGAACGCCGCCAAGATCGCGATGACCGCCTCGGCCGAGCGCGGCAGCCGGATCGCCACGACCTCTTCCGGTCCGGCGCCCACCCCGGCCAACCGGCGCGCCAGCTCGGTGGCCCGGGCGTCGAGTTCGGCGAACGTCAGCCGGGTGTCGCGGAAGACGAGCGCGGTCTCGTCCGGAATCCGCGCGGCCGTCGCCTCGAACACGTCCAAGACCGTCCCCGCGGGAACATCGAGCGCGGCACCCACTCCGGCCTGGACCAGGGAAAGCCGCTCCTCGGGCGTCGCGAGGGACAGCTCCCCCACGCAGCGCTCCGGGTCGGCCGCGATCGCACGGACCAGGTGGGCCAGCTGCCCCGCCAACCGCCGGATCGTCGGCTCGTCGAACAACCGCGGGTCGTACGACAGCTCGAGCCCCAGCCGGTCGTGCAGGAACGCCGTCAGGTTCAGCGGGTAGCTCGTCGTGTCGAGCGAGCTGACGTCCAGCACCCGGACGCCGTCCTGCCCGCTGTCCTCGATCGGGTAGTTCTCGAACACCACCACGCTGTCGAACAACGCCGTCCCCGCCGGGACCGTGGTGAACGCCTGCAGCCGCGACAGCGCGAGGAAGTCGTACCGCCGCGCCTCTGCCTGCTCCGCCTGGACCGCCCGCAGCCACCCGGCCACCGTGAGTCCATTGTGGACTACAACGCGAGTCGGCACGGTGTTGATGAACATCCCGATCATCGACTCGACGCCCGGCAACTCGGCCGGCCGCCCGGAGACCGTGGTCCCGAACAGGACGTCGGACTCGCCGCAGTGGCGAGCCAGCAGCAGCGCCCACGCGCCTTGGACGACCGAGTTCACCGTCAGCGCGGCCGCCTTCGCCACCTCGCGCAACCGGGCCGACTCCGAATCGGACAACTCGACCCGCACCTCCGCCGCCGACTCGGCACGGTGGGCTTCCTGGGGGCGGCGGTCGTACGGCAACGGCGTCGGAGCGGCGAAGTCACCGAGCACCGCACGCCAGTGCCGCTCCGCTTCGGCGTGGTCCTGCGCCCCCAGCCAGGCCAGGTAGTCGCGGAAGGGCCGACGCGGGGCCAGCGAGGCGGTCCGGCCACCGGCGATCGCCGCGTACTGCTCGGCCACTTCGCCGAACACCTGGGCCGTGCTCCAGCCGTCGAGCAGGACGTGGTGGGACGTCCAGACCAGCTGGACCTCGTCGTCGGCGACGCGCGCGATCTCCAAGCGCATCAACGGCGGCGCCGTCAGGTCCATGCCCGCGGCCTGGTCGGCCTGGAGCAGCGAGACCAGCGCCGTCTCCTGCTCGGCCGGCGTCAGGTCACGCCAGTCGTGCTGCCCGACCGGGACGCGGACGTGCCGGTGGACGCGCTGGAGCGGCTCGTCGACGCCGTCCCAGACCATGCTGCTGCGCAGGATCGGCGTCCGGTCCACCACGCGCTGCCACGCCTCGGCGAGCGCGTGCGGGTCGCGGACGCCGGCCAGCCGCAGGCGGAACTGGTCGAAGTACGCGCTGGAGTCGCGGTCGACCAGGCTGTGGAAGACCATCCCGGCCTGCAGCGGCGTCAGCGGGTAGAGGTCGTCGACGTCGCGGCCGTCGCCGGCGAGCCGGTCGACGGTCTGCTGGTCGAGCCGTACCAGCGGGAAGTCCGACGGCGTGCGGCCGCCGGCGCCGGCGCAGTGGCCCACCACCTCGGCCAGGGCGTCGACCAGCTCCACAGCGAGCGCGCGAACGGTGGTCTCCTCGTGCACCTCGTCGGAGTATTCCCAGGTGAAGTGCAGCTCGCCGGCCTCGACGACGCCGACGACGTCGAGCAGGTACGGCCGGGTGCCCTCCGGGTCGCTGTCGTGCCCGAGCGGCTCGCCGCGGCCGTGGTACCAGCCTTCGCCGTCGACGTCCCAGCGGCCGTGGTAGTTGAAGGAGATCCGCGGGGCCGGGTCGTCGCGCAGCGCCGCGCCGGGCGCGTCCGGCGGGCTCAGGTAGCGCAGGGCTTCGTAGCCGGCGCCCTTGTCCGGGACTGCGCGCAACTGTTCCTTGACGGCCTTGAGGA
Organism: Amycolatopsis sp. NPDC098790; assembly: GCF_044759945.1. Taxonomy (NCBI): domain Bacteria; kingdom Bacillati; phylum Actinomycetota; class Actinomycetes; order Pseudonocardiales; family Pseudonocardiaceae; genus Amycolatopsis; species Amycolatopsis sp. NPDC098790. The sequence continues at coordinate 272,935 of NZ_JBIWAI010000006.1, read as the reverse complement.
TTTCGCCCCAGTCCCCGTCGGGAACCGTGAAAACCACCGGGTACTGGGCGGTGAACCAGCCGATCGTCCGGGACAGGTCCAGCGGGGCGGCGATTTCCTCGCGGCCGTGGCCTTCCATCGCGACGACGACGCGCGCGCGGCCCGTCCAGCGGGCGAGCACCCGGCCGAGGGCGCTGAGCAGGACGTCGTTGACTTCGGTCCGGTACGCCGACGGCACGTCGTGCAGGAGCGCGGCGGTCTCGGCCCGGCCAAGTGACACCGAGACCGCGCGCGCCGACTTCGCGCGGTTGCGGCCGGAGCGGTCGACCGGGAGTTCCGTCCGCGCACCGCGAAGGGCAGTTTCCCAATACGCGGTGTGCTTGTCGAGGCGTCCCATTTTCACGTGCTCGGCGAGCGAGCGGGCCCAGTGGGTGAACGAGCTGCCCACCGGCTCGAGGGCTTCGCCATGGTAGGCGCGGTCGAGGTCGCCGAGCAGGATGCGCCAGGAGACGCCGTCCATGACGAGGTGGTGGGCGGTGAGGAACAGCTGGGGCGGACGGTCGGCGAGGGTGAAGAGCACCACCCGCCAGACCGGGCCGTTCACGATGTCCAACGACGTCTGCGCGCGGACGGCCTCGGTGTGCATCGCGGCAACGACGTCGTCCACTTCGGACAGATCGACGTGCCGCAGGACGTCGGCGGCCTCGACGGCGGCGGGCTCCTGCGACCAGGTGCCGTCCGCCCGGGAGAAGCGCATGCGCAGGGCGTCGTGGCGTTCGGTCACCGCGGCGACCGCGCGGACGAGCCGCACTCGGTCCACCGAGGACAGTACGACGTGGACGGACATGGTCAGCCGCCACGGGTCGTCGAGGTGCTCGAACAGCCACGACTGGATCGGTCCGAGTGGCGCCGGCCCGGTCTCTTCGACGACCACGGGCGCCACGCTGGAGGTGGCGACCCTGGCCAGCTCGGCGACGGTCTGGTGCTGGAAGAGGTCCTTCGACGAGATCCCGAGACCCGCCTGGCGGGCGCGGGCGACGACCTGGATGCTGAGGATCGAATCGCCGCCGAGACCGAAGAAGTTGTCCTCGACGCTCACCCGGTCGATCCCGAGCACCGCCGACCAGATGTCGGCCAGCACCGTCTCTTCGGGCGTTCGCGGGGCCACGTAACGGGTTTCGGTGCGCGCGCCGGGTTCGGGCAGGGCCTTGTGGTCGAGTTTGCCGTTGGCGTTGAGCGGCAGTTCGGGCAGGCCGACGAACACCGCGGGCACCATGTGCGCGGGCAGGGAACGGCCGAGGAACTCGCGCAGCGCGGTGGTCCCGGGCACGGTTCCGGTCAGGTAGGCGACGAGCCGCTTCGTGTCGCCCGCGCCGTGGGCGACGACGGCAGCGCCGGTCACGTCCGGGTGCGCCGTCAACGCCGCTTCGACCTCGCCGAGTTCGATGCGGAAGCCGCGGATCTTGACCTGGTGGTCGGCGCGGCCGCGGTAGGCCAGCTCGCCACCGGCAGTCCAGCACAGCAGGTCGCCGGTGCGGTACATCCGGGTGCCGGGCGCGCCGAACGGGTCGGCGACGAACCGCGACGCCGTCAGGCTCGGCCGGTTGAGGTAGCCGCGGGCGAGCCCGGCGCCGGCGACGTACAGCTCGCCGGTGACGCCGGGCGGGACCGGCGCGAGGTCCGCGTCCAGGACGTAGGCGCGCAGGTCCGGGATCGGCACGCCGACGGTCGCGGGCCCACCGGAGCCGAGCACCCGGTGGGTGACGTGCACGGTGGTCTCGGTGATGCCGTACATGTCGACCAGGAGCGGGCCGTCCGGGTGCCGGCGGCGCCAGTCGGCCAGCCGCACCGGATCCAGGGCTTCACCGCCGAAGACGACGTACCGCAGGCTCAGCGGCGGAGACGGCAAGGTCCCGAGCCGGTAGAACGCCGAGGGCGTCTGGTTGAGCACGGTGACGCGCTGCTCGGCCAGCAGCGTCAGGAAATCCTCGGGCGCCCGGACGACGTCCGCCGGGACGACGACGAGCCGGCCGCCGTGCAGCAGCGCGCCCCACAGCTCCCACACCGAGAAGTCGAAGGCGTAGGAGTGGAAGAGCGTCCACACGTCCTGGTCGTCGAAGCCGAACCAGTCCGCGGTCGAGGAGAAGAGCCGGGTGACGTTCGCGTGCGGGACCAGCACCCCCTTCGGCACGCCGGTCGAACCCGAGGTGTAGATGACGTACGCGGTGTTCTCCGGATCGACGCGCACCCCGGGGTCGGTGTCCGGCCAGTCGTCGGCGGTGACGTCGTCGACGACGCAGACCGGCCGGGCGTCGGCGAGCGTCGCTTCGATGCGTGCGGCCGGGTAGTCCGGGTCGATCGGCAGGTAGCCGGCGCCGGACTTGAGCACGCCCAGCACGCCGACGACGAGGTCGGCCGAACGCGGCAGGCACAGCGCGACCAGGTGCTCGGGCCCGGCGCCCTCGGCGAGCAGCCGGTGGGCCAGGCGGTTCGCCCGCCGGTCCAGGTCGCGGTAGGTCAGCTCGGTGCCCTCGTGCGTCACGGCGACGGCGTCCGGCGTGCGCGCGGCCTGCGCGGCGAACAGCTCGGGCAGCGTCGGGCCCGGCTCCGGCGACGCGGTCGGGTTCCACTCGCGCAGCACCAGGTCGCGCTCGGCGTCGGTCAGCCACGGCAGTCCGCCCAGGGGCCGCGTCGGAGCAGCGGCGATGCCGTCGAGGAGAGTGCGAAGCCAGCCGGTGAGGCGCTCGATCGTGGCCGTGTCGAACAGGTCGGTGTTGTAGTTGACGAGCGCGTCGAGCCGCCCGGCCGTCTCCTGGAAGTGCACCATCAGGTCGAACCCGGCGGTGACGACCGGCGGGGCCAGCTCTTCGACGTCGAGGCCGGGCAACGCGGGCCGGGCGTCCGGGGTGTTGTGCAGCACGACCATGACCTGGCACAGCGGCGTGCGGCTGGTGTCGCGTTCGGGCTGCAGGTCGTCGACGACGCGGTCGAACGGCACGTCCTGGTGGGCGAAGGCGTCCAGCACGGTGTCGCGGACGTCGCCGAGGAAGGCGCCGAAGTCGCGGTTCAGGTCCACAGTGGACCGCAGGACGAGGGTGTTGACGAAGAACCCGATGAGACCTTCCAGTTCGGTGCGCTCGCGGCCGGTCACGACGGTGCCGACAGCGACGTCGTCCTGCCCCGACCAGCGGGCGAACAGGAGCTGGCAGGCGGCGAGCAGGGTCATGAACAGCGTGCCGCCGTGCTGCCGGGACAGTTCCTTGAGCCGGGCGGTGGTGCCGGCCGGGACGCGGAACTCGTGCAGGGCACCGTTCTTGGTGCGGACGGCCGGGCGCGGCCGGTCGGTGGGCAGGTCCAGCACCGGGACGCCGCCGAGGCGGTGCCGCCAGTAGCTGAGCTGTTCGTCGAACTCCGTGCGGTCCCGTTGCCAGACCGCGTAGTCGGCGTACTGCAGGGGCAGCGGCGGCAGCGCCGGGTCCTCGCCGCGGGTGAACGCGGCGTAGAGCGTGGCCAGCTCGCTCAGGAGCACGCCCGAGGACCAGCCGTCGGTGACGATGTGGTGCAGCACCAGGGTGAGCACGTGGTCGCCGGGGGCGAGCCGGGTCAGCGCCGTGCGCAGCAGCGGGCCGGTGCGCAGGTCGACCGGGCCGGTCGCGGTGTTCAGCGCGGTCGCCAGGTCGCCGTCCGTCACCGGGACGTCGACCGCGTACGGCGGGTGGACGACCTGGACGCCGCGGCCGTCGACGGTCGCGAACGTCGTGCGCAGCGACTCGTGCCGCGCGACCAGCGCGGTGAGCGCCTGGTTCAGCGCCGGGTGGTCCAGCTCTCCGCGCAGGCGCAGGACGGTCGGTGAGACGTATTCGGTGCTGCCCGGTTCGAACTCGTCGAGGAACCAAAGCCGTTGCTGGGCGAAGGAAAGCGGCGCTTCGAGCTGTCCGCCGTCGCGCGGCAGGAGCGGGATCGGCGCCTGCGGGGCGGTCGCTTCGGGGAGCTGCGCGGCCAGCTGCGCCGGGGTGGGTGCGGTGAAGACGAGCCGGGCCGGGACGTCGGCGCCGAGCTCGTCCCGCAGCCGGGACACGACCCGGATGCCGAGCAGCGAGTCGCCGCCGAGGTCGAAGAAGTCGTCGTCGACGCCGACGCGGTCGACACCGAGCACCTCGGCCCAGACCCGGGTCACCAGGCGCTCGCGGTCGTCCCGCGGGGCCACGTATTCCGTCGCCGCGGCCAGTTCCGGCTCCGGCAGGGCACGGCGGTCGAGCTTGCCGTGCCGGGTCAGCGGCAGCCGGTCCAGCCGGACGAAGGCGGACGGCACGAGGTGCGCCGGCAGCGTCCGGGACAGTTCGGCCTTCAAGGCGGCGAACTCCGCGTCGCCGACGACGTAGGCGACGAGCCGCCCGCCGCGCACGTCCACCGCCGCGTCGGTCACGTGCGGTCGCAGCGCCGCCTCGACCTCGCCCGGTTCGATCCGGAACCCGCGGACTTTGACCTGGTCGTCGATCCGGCCCAGGTGTTCTAGCTGCCCGTCGATCCAGCGGACGCGGTCGCCGGTGCGGTACAGCCGCGATCCCGGGCCGCCGAACGGGTTCGCGACGAACTTGTCGGCGGTCAGGCCCGGCCGGCCGAGGTAGCCGCGGGCGAGCTGCGCGCCGGCGAGGCAGAGTTCACCAGGCACGCCAGGCGGGACGAGCCGCAGGTGCTCGTCGAGGACGTACGCGCCGACGTTGCCGAGCGGGTGGCCGATCAGCGGACGGTCCCCGGTCACCGGCGCGCAAGTAGCGTCCACAGTGGACTCGGTGGGCCCGTAGTAGTTGTGCGCGGCCGTGTCCGACGCGGCCAGTTCCTGCCAGAGGTCGCGGTCCATGGCTTCCCCACCGACCATCAAGAACCGCGGGCAGTGCTCGCCGTCGAGAAGTCCGGCGGGCAGCAGCTGCCGCAGGTAGGACGGGGTCACGTCGAGGAAGTCGACGCGCGAGTCGCGGACGTACCGGGTGAGCGCGGCCGGGTCGAGCCGGGTTTCGTCGGTGATCAGGTGCAGTTCGTGGCCGTCGGCCAGCAGCAGCGGGCCTTCCCACGACGTGTCGAACGACAGCGTCGCGGTGAGCGCGACCCGCATCGGCTCGCGGCCGAAGACGGTCCGGTGGTTCACCAGGAGGTTGACCAGGGCCGCGTGCTCGACGACGACCCCCTTGGGCATACCGGTCGACCCGGAGGTGTGGATGACGTAGGCGGCGTCGGACGGGCGTGGTCCGGCCGGTCTCGATCTCCCGGTGGGCGTGAGCGGGCCGTCCAGCACGACCACCGGCCGCGTGTCGTCCAGCAGGACGCGGATGCGGTCCTCCGGCAGCCCGGGGTCGACGGACAGGTGCACCGCACCCGCCTTGAGCACGGCGAACAGCGCGACGATCGCCTCGGCCGAGCGCGGCAGCAGCACGGCGACGACGCGGTCCGGCCCCGCACCACGCGCCACGAGGTCCGCGGCGAGTGCGTCGGTGCGGGCGCCGAGTTCGGCGAAGGTCAGCCGGACGTCGCCGCAGACCAGCGCGGTCGCGTCCGGCCGGGTCCGCGCCTGGTGGTCGAGGAGGTCGACGACGGTCGTCGTGGGGACGTCGAGCGTGCTGCTCCCCCACTCGAGCAGCGTGGCTTCCTCGGCTTCGGTCGTCAGCGGCAGGTCGGCGATCCGACGAGCCGGGTCCGCGGCGATGCCGGCCAGGAGCCGCAACAGGTGCGAGACCAAGCGGTCGATCGTCGCCGCCTCGAACAGTTCGGTGCTGTACTCGACGAGCCCGGCCAAGCGTCCGCCGGACTCCTCGAATTCCAGGGAGAGATCGAAGTTCGACGAATCCCGCGCCACTTCGGCGGGCTCGGCGGTGAGGCCGGGGAACGAGAGGGCACCGCCCGCGCTGTGGAGCAGCACCATCACGTCGAACAGCGGATGACGCGCGGGGTCGCGGCCGGCGTGCACGGCGTCGACGAGTTCTTCGAACGGGACGTCGTCGTGGGCGAAGGCGTCCAAGACCGTCTGCCGCGCGGTGGCCAAGTGGTCGGTGAAGGGCACCGACGTGTCCACTGTGGACCGCAAGACGACAGTGTTGACGAAGAACCCGACGACCCGTTCCAGCTCCGGCCGGTCGCGGCCCTGCACGACGGTACCGAGCGCGATGTCGTCCTGCCCGGTGTAACGCGCGAACAGCGCCTGGCAGGCGGCGACGAGCACGGTGAACAGCGTCGTCTCGGACGTGCGGGCCAGCTCGGCGAGCTGCCGAGCGACGTCGTCGGGGACGGCGAACTCGCGCACCGCGCCCGCCGTGCCGCGCGTGGCCGGGCGCGGGTGGTCGGCCGCCAGGTCCAAGGGAGCGATCCCGGCCAGGTGGTCCTTCCAGTGCTCGAGCCCGGCCGCGCGGGTCGGCCGGTCGTGCTGCCACAGAGCGAAGTCCGCGTACTGCACCGGTTGTGGCGGCAGCTCGGCGGCCGAGCCGTCGCGGTAGAGCAGCCCGAGTTCTTCGGTGAGCACGCCCATCGAGGCGCCGTCGGTGGCGATGTGGTGGACGCAGACGAGCAGCACGTGCTCGGCCGGGCCGACGCGGGCCAGCAGCGCACGCAGCAGCGGACCGTGCTCCAGGTCGAACGGCCGCACGTACTCCTCGCGCAGCACCGCGTCGAGGTCGTCCGGGCCGACGTCGACGACGGGCAGCGGCACCTCGTACGGCGGCCGGATGACCTGCACGCCTTCGCCGTCGACCTCGGTGAAGGTGGTGCGCAGCGGCTCGTGCCGGGCGACGAGCAGCCGCAGCGCGGTCTGCAGCGCGCCGACGTCGAGGTCGCCGGTGAGGCGCAGGGCGAACGCGCTGTTGTACTCGGGGTCGCCGGGCCGCAGCCGGCTGAGGAACCAGAGCCGGCGCTGGGCCGACGACAGCGGGATCGGGCGGGAGCGGTCCGCGGCGGCCGGGATCTCCGGCGTGCGCGAACCCGCTCCCGCCATCCGCCGGCGCAGCGCTTCCTGCAGGTGGGCGGGCAGCGCCGCGATGCGGTCCTGTCGGGACGTGGTCATGGGAGCAGTCCTCACGCTTCCTGGTCGAAGGCGAGGCTTTCCAGCTCGCCCAGGATGAGTTCCTCGACGGTTCCGGCCAGCCCGGCGACCGTGCGCGCGGTGAGCACGTCGGCCGGGGTGAGCCGGACGTCGAACAGCGCGCTGGCTTGGGCGGCGATCTGCAGGCTGCGCAGGGAGTCGCCGCCGAGCGCGTAGAAGCTGTCTTCGGCGCCGACCCGGGCCACGCCGAGCACCTCGGCCCAGATCCCGGCGAGTGCGCGCTCGGTCTCGGTTTCCGGTTCGACGTGCCGGGTTTCCGGCGCGGCGGGGGCGGGCAGTGCGCGGCGGTCGACCTTGCCGTTGGCGCTGACCGGCAGCTCCTGGAGAGCGACGAACGCGGTCGGCACCAGGTAGTCCGGCAACGTCCGGGCCAGGAACTCCCGGAGCGCGTCTCCCTCCACATCGGACACCACGTACGCAACCAGCTGCTTGGCACCCGGCTGGTCTTCCCGCACGATGACCGCGGCCTGGGCCACGTCCGGGTGCCGCGCCAGCACGGTTTCGACTTCGCCCGGTTCGACGCGGAACCCGCGCAGCTTGACCTGGTCGTCGCGGCGGCCGAGGAATTCGAGAGTGCCTTCGGCGGTCCAGCGGACGAGGTCGCCCGTGCGGTACATCCGCTCCCCCGGCGCGCCGAGGGGGTCGGCGACGAACCGGTCCGCGGTCAGGCCGGGCCGGTCCCGGTAGCCGCGGGCCAGGCCCGCGCCGGCCAGGCAGAGTTCGCCGGGCACGCCCGGTGGCACCGGGCGCAGGTCCGCGTCCACGACCCGGGCCCGCACCCCGTCGAGCGGCCGGCCGATCGGGATCCGGTCGGGGACCACGTCGGCCATCGGGTGCGACGTCGCGAACGTCGTGGTCTCGGTCGGGCCGTAGCCGTCCACGACCCGCAACCCGGGACACGCGGAGAGGACGCGCCGCACGGAGGCCGCCGGGACGACGTCGCCGCCGGTCCAGACCTCGCGCAGACCGCTGAAGCAGTCCGGGGCTTCCTGCGCGAGGACGCGGAAGAGCCCGGCGGTGATCCACATCGCGGTCAGGCCGTGCTCGCGCACGAGGTCCCGCAGGGCCGGCGCGTCGACGCCTTCACCGGGGGCGACGACCACCCGCCCGCCGCCCAGCAGCGGGACCCACAGCTCGTAGGTCGTCGCGTCGAAGGCCAGCGGCGAGTGCAGCAGGACGCGTTCGTGCGCACCCCCGCGGAACCGCCGGTCGGCGGCCAGCGCGGCGACGTCGCGGTGGCGCACCACGACCCCCTTCGGCACGCCGGTGGAACCGGACGTGTACATCACGTACGCCGCCTGGTCGCCATCGACGTCGACCGCCGGGTCCGCGGCGGACTCGTCGTCCACAGAGGACAGCAGCACGGTCCGCCCGACCGGGTGCTCCTCCGCCGCGATGACGAACCGGACGCCGTCGAGCAGCAGCTTCTGCCTTTCTGCGGGGGCGCGGGTGTCGATCGGCAGGTACGCGCCACCCGCCTTCACCACGGCCAGCTCGGCGACCACGGCGTCGGCGCGGTGCACGGCGAGCCCGACCGGTTCCTCCGGGCGCAAACCCAAGCCCACCAGGCGGTTCGCGAGCCGGTTGGCCCGCCGGTTCAGCTCGGCGTAGGTGACCGGCTCGCCGTCGAGGACGGCCGCGACCGCGTCCGGCCGGGCGCGGATCTGCTCGCCGAACAGCGCGGGCAGCGACCGGGCCGGCGGCTCGTCGCCGGTCGCCGACCACCGCGCCAGTAGCCGGGTTTCGTCCGGGGTGGTCATCGTGACGGCGCCGAGGGCCCGGTCGCCGTCCGCGGCCAGTTCGCCGAGGACGGTCAGCAGGTGCCCGGCCAGCCTCGACACCGTCGCGGCGTCGAACAGGCCCGGGTCGTAGCCGACGTCGACCGTCAGCTCGGTGCCCGGCGACGCGACCACGGTGAGCGGGAAGTTGGTCGTCTCCCGCGCCGACAGGCCGCGCACGGTCAGGCCGTGGCCGGCGGACGCGCCGGTGATCGGGTAGTTCTCGAACACCACCAGGCTGGCGCACAGGTCGACCCCGCCGGGCAGGCCCGCCCAGCCCTGGACGCGGGCGAGCGGCACGTGGCCGTGGCCGCGGGCCTCGGCTTGGGCGGCCTGCAGCCCGGCGAGCCAGTCCGCCACGCGGGCGCGGCGGTCGACGGCGGCCCGGACCGGCAGGGTGTTGATGAAGATGCCGGTGATGTCGTCCACGCCGGGCACCTCGGCCGGCCGGCCGGACGTGGTGGCGCCGAACACGACGTCGTCGCGTCCACTGTAGACCGACAGCAGCAGCGCCCACGCGCCTTGCAGCACGACGTTGTGCGTGAGGCCGTGGCGCTTGACGAACGCGTCGAGCCGGGCCGTGGCGGTCTCGTCGAGCTCGACCGGCAGCCACTCGGCCGAAACGAGTGCGTGCCCCGGGGCCGGCGTCCGGTCGGCGGGTACCGGGGTCGGGCCCTCGACGCCGTCGAGCGCGGTGCGCCAGAAGCGTTCGGCGTCCGCCTGGTCCTGGCGGCCCAGCCAGGCGAGGTAGTCGCGGAACGGCGGTCGCGGGGGCAGCGGCTGCCCGGCGTAGGCGGTGCAGACGTCCGAGAGCACCTGAAAGACGCTCCAGCCGTCGAGCAGCACGTGGTGGAACGTCCACAGCACCTGGACCTCGGTCGCCGAGAGCCGGGCCAGCGCGACCCGGGCCAGTGGCGGCGTCCCGAGGTCGAGGCCTTCCGCGCGGTCCTCGTCGAGGAGCTTCCGCAGTTCTTCGTCACGGTCGCGCCCGGTCCAGTCGAGACGGCGGACGGGCAGGGGGACCCCGCCGTGCACGACCTGGACCGGCTCGGCGACCCCGGCCCAGACGAACGCGGTGCGCAGGATCGGCGTGCGGTCGACGACGAGCTGCCAGGCTTCGGCGAGCCGGTCGACGTCGGTGACGCCGTCGAGCACGAACGTCGCCTGTTCGAAGTACAGGCCCTGGCCGGCTTGGGAAAGCCCGTGGAACACCATGCCGCCCTGCATCGGCGTCACCGGGTAGACGTCCTCGGCACCCCGGGCGACCAGGTCGTCCACTGTGGACTGACCGAGCGCGACCAAGGGGAAGTCCGATGGAGTTCGGCCGCCCGCGCCCGGCTCGGCGCAGTGCGCGACGATCTCCCGCAACGCCGTCAGCATCCGCTCGGCGAGGTGCTCGACGGTGCTCCGGTGGTGCACGCCGGCGATGTGCGACCAGGTCAGCTCCAGTTCCCCGCCGACGACCCGGCCGACGACGTCGAGGGCGTGCGTGCGGGGCGCGTCCGGGTCGACGTCGGCGTCGAGACCGCCGGCGGCGTCGTCGAACCGGCCGAGGTAGTTGAAGCTCACGAGGGGGTCGATCGCGGGGGCCGTGCCGGTCAGGTACCGCAGGGCGCCGTAGCCGATGCCGCGGCGCGGAACCGCCCGCAGCTGCTCCTTGACCGACTTCAGCGCGGTGCCCCAGTCGTCCGGGACGTCCAGGGCCACCGGGAACATCGTGGTGAACCAGCCGACCGTCCGGGAGAGGTCGACGTCGTCGAACAGCTCCTCGCGGCCGTGCCCTTCGAGGTCGACGACCGGGGTGTGCCCGGTCCAGTCCCGCAGCACGCGGCCGAGCGCGGTCAGCAGGACGTCGTTGACCTGCGTCCGGTACACCTCGGGGACGTCGTGCAGCAGCGCCCGCGTCTCCTCGGCCGTGAGCCGGACGGTGACTTCGCGGCTGTCGGCGATGGTGGCCGGGCCCTCGCCGTCGGCAGGCAGCGGCGGCACCGGCGGGAGGCCGCGCCAGTGGTCCAGTTCGTCGTCGAAACCACCGGCTTCGGCGTGCTCGGCCAGTTTCCGGGCCCAGGCGAGGAAGGACGTCGTCTTCGGCGCGAGGTCCTCGCCGCGGTAGGCGGCGTGGAAGTCCTCCAGGAGGATCCGCCACGAGACGCCGTCGACGACGAGGTGGTGCGCGGCCAGCAGCAGCCGCCGCCCGTCGAGGACGGCGGTCAGCAGCGGGCCGCGGCCGAGGGTGAACGACACCTCGCCGGCGAGCAGTTCGGCAGGCCACACCGGTTCGCCGTGCTGGGCATCGCCTTCGAACCGCAGCCGGAGAGCGTCGTGGTGCGCCCACACCGTTTCGAGCGCCCCGCGGAGAGCCTGCTCGTCGACGTCGTCGTCGAACTCGACGACCACGCGCTGGTCGAACCGCGCGGGCTGGGACTCGAAGTACCACCGTTGGATCGGGGTGAGCGGTGCTTCGCCGGTGACCGGGCCCTGCTCGGCCCGCGGGCCGTCGTCCTCGCCCGCGTGCGCGGCGAGCGCCGCCAGGGTCGGGTGCCGGAAGACGTCGTGCGGCAGCAGGGTCAGGCCGGCGCGGCGGGCGCGGGAGACGACCTGGATGCTGAGGATCGAGTCGCCGCCCAGCTCGAAGAAGTTCGTCTCGGCCCCGACGTCCGCGACGCCGAGCACGTCCGCCCAGATCCCGGCCAGCGCGCGTTCGGCCTCGGTCGACGGCGCCCGGTGCGTGCCGGCCGCGGCGAAGTCCGGGGCGGGCAGGGCGTTCCGGTCGAGCTTTCCGTTGACGTTCAACGGGAACCTGTCGAGCCGGACGAACGCGGCCGGAACCATGTAGTCCGGCAGGGTCTGCCCGAGGAACTCGGCCAGGTCGCCGGCGTCGCCGGTGAAGTACGCGACCAAGCGCTTGACGCCGTGGTCTTCGCGCGCCAGCACCGCGGCCTGGACGACCGCGGGGTGCGCGGCCAGCGCGGCCTCGATCTCGCCGGGCTCGATCCGGAACCCGCGCACCTTGACCTGCTCGTCGGCGCGGCCGGCGAACTCGATCTCGCCGCGGGTGGTCCACCGCGCGAGGTCGCCGGTGCGGTACATCCGCTCCCCCGCCGGCCCGAACGGGTCGGCGACGAACCGCTCGGCCGTCAGGCCGGGCCGGCCCAGGTACCCGCGGGCCAGGCCTTCCCCGGCGAGGTACAGCTCGCCGGGGGCGCCGGGCGGCACCGGCCGCAGGTCCGGCCCGAGGACGTAGGCCCGCATGTTGTCCAGGGGCTTCCCGATCGGGACGACGTCCGGGACCGCCCCCGGCCTCGGGTACACCGTCGCGAAGGTCGTCGTTTCGGTGGGGCCGTAGACGTCGGCGACCACGGTGTCCGGGCAGGCCTCGCGGACCCGCCGCAGGGCCGCGGCCGGCACCGCGTCCCCGCCGGTCCACACCTCCCGCATTCCCGCGAACGCTTCCGGGGCCTCCTGCGCGACCAGCCGGAACAGGCCGGTGGTGAGGAACGCGCCGGTCACGCCGTGCGTGGTCAGCAGCCGGCCGAGGGTGTCGACGTCGAGGTCGCCCGGCGGCGCCACGACGACCGTACCGCCGGTGAGCAGCGGCACCCAGAGTTCGTACGTCGAGGCGTCGAACGAGTGCGGCGAGTGCAGCAGCACCCGGTCGTGCGCGGCGAACCGCCGTTCGGCGGCCAGCGCGACGACGTCCCGCCGGCGCACGGCCACACCCTTCGGCGTCCCCGTCGACCCGGACGTGTACATCACGTACGCGAGGTTGTCGCGGTCCGCGGCGGGCAGCGGCACGTCGGCCGTCCGTCCATCCGGGACGACGACGAGTCCGTTGTGGATCGCCCGGGCGGTCCAGGCCCAGGTCTCGTCGGCGACGAGGATGGTGACGCCGGCGAGGAGGGTCTTGAGGCGCGGTGCGGGGGCACGGGTGTCCAGCGGCAGGTAGGCCGCACCCGCCTTGATGATCGCCACCTCGGCGACGAGCAGCCCGGGCGAGCGGTCCATGAGCAGCCCGACGACGCGTTCGGGTCCGGCGCCGAGCGACACCAGGTACCGCGCGAGCCGGTCGGCGGCCTCGTCCAGTTCCGCGTAGGTCAGCCGGAAGCCGTCCCCCGTCAGCGCGACGGCATCCGGGGTGCGCTCGACCTGCGCCGCGAACAGCTCGGCCAGATCGCCGTCCGGCAGCGGGTGCGCGGTGGCGTTCCACTCGAGGAGCACCTGGCGGCGTTCGGCGTCGGTGAGCAGGTCGACGTCGGCCAGGGGCCGGTCCAGGTCCGCGGCGAAGGCGTCGAGGACGCCGGTGAGCTGCCGCGCGATCCGCTCGGCCGTCGCGGTGTCGAACAGGTCCGGGTCGTAGCCGACGTCGAGGGTGATCCGCTCCCCCGGCGACGCGACGACGCTGAGCGGGTAGTTGGTCGTCTCCGCCGCGTCGACGTCCCGCAGGCGCAGGCCGTGCGCCGCCGCCGTGTCGGCCGGGTAGTTCTCGAACACGACGATGCTGTCGAAGAGGCTCCCCGCGGTGCCGCTCCACGCCTGCAACTTGGTCAGCGGCAGGTGGCCGTACCGGCGGGACTCGACCTGACGGGCCTGCAGCGCGGCCAGCCAGTCCGCCACCGATCCGCCCGCGACGGTCACGCGCACGGGCAGGGTGTTGATGAAGATGCCGGTGACGTCGTCGGCGCCGGACAGCTCGACCGGGCGGCCGGACACCGTCGTGCCGAAGCAGACGTCCCGCTCGCCGCCGAGGCGGGCCAGCAGCAGCGCCCACGCGCCCTGCAGGACGGTGTTCACCGTGAGCCCGGCGCGCCGGGCCGCGTCCCGCAGCCGCTCGGAGTTCTCGAGCGGGATGCGCAGCCACTGCGAGGACCGGGTGGTGTGCGCCTGGGCGGGTACGCGGTCGAAGGGCAGCCGGGCGGGTTCCGTGAGGTCGCCGAGTTCCGCCCGCCAGTGGCGTTCGGCCGCGGAGTCGTCCTGGCGGGCCAGCCAGGACACGTAGTCGCGGAACGGCGGCCGCTCGGGCAGTTCGTCGCCGGCGTAGGCGGCGAAGACGTCGGACAGCACGCCGAAGACGCTCCAGCCGTCGAGCAGGACGTGGTGGAACGTCCACAGCACGCGGACTTCGGTGTCGGACAGGCGCGCCAGCACCAGGCGCAGCAACGGCGTCTCGGTGAGGTCGAGGCCGCGGGCGCGGTCGGCGTCGAGGAGGTCCTGCCACGCCCGGTCCCGCTCTTCACGGGTGTGGCCGCGCCAGTCGTGGTGGGTGATCGGGACGTCGGCGTGGCGCTGCACGACCTGGACGGGCTCGGGCACGTCCTCCCACACGATCCGCGTCCGCAGCACGGGTGTCCGGTCGACGACCCGCTGCCACGCCCGTTCGAGGGCGGCCGGGTCGCGGACGCCGTCGAGGACGAAGGCGACCTGCTGGAAGTAGACGCGTTCTTCGCTTTGGGACAGCGCGTGGAAGACCATGCCCGCTTGCATCGGCGTCAGCGGGTAGACGTCCTCGACCGCGCGCCCGTCGCCGACCAGTTCGTCCAGAGTGGACTGGTCCAAGGTGACCAGGGGGAAGTCGGACGGCGTCCGGCCGCCCGCGTCCGGTTCCGCGCAGTGCCGGACGATCTCGCGCAGGGTGTCGAGCATCGCCGTGGCCAGCGTGTCCACAGTGGATTCCTGGTGGACACCTTCGGCGTAGTACCAGGTCAGCTCCAGTTCTCCGGCTTCGACGCGGCCGACGACGTCGAGCAGGTGCGCTCGCGCCGAGCGGGGGCTTTCGTCGGATTCGAGACGCCCGGAGCCGAACTGCCCGAGGTAGTTGAAGCTGATCTGCGGGTCGATCGCCGGCGCCGTCCCGGCCAGGTAGCGCAGGACGCCGTAACCGATACCGCGACGCGGGACCGCGCGCAGCTGCTCCTTGACCGACTTCAGAGCGGCGCCCCAGTCGTCCGGAACGTCCAGGGCCACCGGGAAGACGCTGGTGAACCAGCCGACCGTCCTCGACAAGTCGACATCGGCGAACAGGTCCTCGCGGCCGTGCCCTTCGAGGGCGACGACGGGCGTGCCCCCGGTCCAGTCCCGCAGGACCCGGCCGAGCGCGGCCAGCAGCACGTCGTTGACCTGCGTCCGGTAGACCGGCGGGACCTCGCGCAGCAGCGCGTTCGTCTCCGCCTCGGGCAGCCGGACGGTCACCGACCGCATTCCGGCGACCGTCGTGTCCCCGTCGCCGTCGACCGGGACCGGCGCCGCTTCGGGCAGGCCGCGCCAGTGGCCGAGTTCGTCGTCGAAGCCCCCGGATCCGGCGTGCTCGGTCAGCCGGGTCGCCCACTCCTGGAACGACGTCGTGCGCGGGCCGAGGTCGATCGGCTCACCCCGCAGCGCCTGGTCGTAGGCGCGCTCGAAGTCCTCGGTGAGCACGCGCCACGAGACGCCGTCGACGACGAGGTGGTGCACGGCGAGCTTGATGTCGTGTTCGGAGACGTCCAGCCGGACGAGCGGGGTTTCGGCGCCGACCGGGCCGTTCTCCTGGTGCCAGCCGGCTTCGTCGTGGGTGAAGCGCATCCGGAGGGCGTCGTGGTGCGCCAGCAGCGCGTCGACGGCTTGGCGGGCCGCGCCGACGTCCACCGTGTCCGGTCCCAAGTGGACGAACTGGTGGAAGTGGTCCGGCGCGGCGGTCTGCGTCGCGAAGAACCAGCGCTGGATCGGCGTGAGCGGCACGGATCCGCTGACCGGGTCGCGCTCGGCGGTCTCGGTGGCGGTGCGGGCCGCCGCGGCGAGCGCGGCCGGCGTGCGGTGGGCGAACAGGTCGCCGGGCAGCAGCTCCAGCCCGGCCCGGCGGGCCCGGGACACGACCTGGATGCTGAGGATCGAATCGCCGCCCAACTCGAAGAAGTCGTCGGTCGCGCCGACGCGTTCGACGCCCAGCACCTCGGCCCAGATCCCGGCGAGGACCTCTTCCCGCTCGGTGCGCGGGGCCACGTGCTCCCGTCCGCCGAAATCGGGTGCCGGCAGGGCGTTGCGATCGAGCTTGCCGTTGACGTTCACCGGGAACCGGTCCAGCCGGACGAACGCGGCGGGCACCATGTAGTCCGGCAGCGTCCGGCCGAGGAACTCCGCCAGCCCGGCGGTTTCGCCGACGACGTAGGCGACGAGCCGCTTCACGCCGCCGTCCGCGCGGGCCAGCACGGCGGCCTGCACGACGTCCGGGTGCTCGCCGAGCGCCGCCTCGATCTCACTCGGCTCGACGCGGAAGCCGCGCACCTTCACCTGCTCGTCGACGCGGCCGACGAACTCCAGTGCGCCGTCGTCGGTCCAGCGCACGAGGTCGCCGGTGCGGTACATCCGTTCCCCCGCGGGCCCGAACGGGTCCGCGACGAACCGGTCGGCGGTGAGGCCGGGGCGGCCGAGGTAGCCGCGCGCCAGCCCGGCGCCGGCGATGTGCAGCTCGCCGGGCGCCCCGGGCGGGGCCAGCCGCAGGTCGGCGTCGAGGACGTAGACGCGCGTGTTGTCCAGCGGCGCACCGATCGGGACGACGTCGGGGATCTCGCCGGGCAGCGGGTGCACGGTCGCGAACGTCGTGGTCTCGGTGGGGCCGTAGACGTCGGCGACGAGGACACCGGGGCAGGCGGCCTGGACGCGGCGCAGGGCGGCCGCGGGCACGGCGTCGCCACCGGTCCAGACCTCGCGCAGCCCGGCGAACACCTCGGGGGCTTCCTGGGCGACCAGCCGGAACAGCCCGGTGGTGAGGAACGCGCCGGTGACGCCGTGCGTGGTGAGTGCGCGGCCGAGGGTGTGGACGTCGAGGTCGCCGGGCGGCGCCAGGACGACGGTGCCGCCGTTGAGCAACGGGACCCACAGCTCGTAGGTCGAAGCGTCGAACGCCTGGGGCGAGTGCAGCAGCACCCGGTCGTGCGGGGCGAACCGCCGGTCCGCGGCCAGCGTGACGACGTCGCGGTGCCGCGCGGCCACGCCCTTGGGCTTGCCCGTCGACCCGGAGGTGTAGATGACGTAGGCGAGCTGGCCGGGCTGCGTCGGTACGTCCGGCGGCGTCTCCGGCTGACCGTCCACACCGGTCACGATAGGTCCACTGTGGACCTCGTGGGCGGTCTCCAGCCACGTCGAGTCGGTGACCAGCACGTCGGCCTCGGCTTCGGCCAGCAGCAGCCGCAGCCGGTCGGCGGGAGCCCGCAGGTCCAGCGGCAGGTATGCCCCGCCGGCCTTGAGGATCGCCAGCTCGGCGACGACGAGCGCGGGCGAACGGTCCATCAGGACGGCGACCCGGTCTTCCGGCCGGACGCCGAGTTCGAGGAGCCGGTGGGCCAGCCGGTTCGCGCGGACGTCGAGTTCGCCGTAGGTGACCGTCTGATCGTCGGTCACCAGCGCGGTCGCGGCCGGATGACTGCGTACCCGGGCTTCGAACAACTCGGGCACGGTCCCCGCCGGCACCGGGGCCGCGGTGTCGTTCCGCTCGGCGAGCAGCTGCCGGACCTCGGCGGCCGACAGCATCGGCACCCGCGTCACCGGCTCGTCCGGCGCGGCGACCATGCCGCGGACCAGGGCTTCGAGGTGGGCGGCGAGCCGGGCCGCGACGGCCGGGGCGATGACCGCCGGGTCGTGGGTCAGGACCAGCGACAGCCGGCGGCCCGGGTAGGCGACCAGCCCGAGCGGGTAGTTGGTGCGCTCGGCCGCGACGACGTCCCGCAGCCCGGACACCTCGTCGACCGGGTAGTTCTCGAACACGACGATGCTGTCGAACAGGCTGCCGCCACTGCCGCTCCACGCCTGCAGCCGGGGCAGGCCGACGTGGCCGAACCGCCGCGATTCCGCCTGCGCCGCTTGAAGTTCGCGCAGCCAGGCGGCGACGCCGCGGTCCCGGTCGAGCCGGACGCGCACCGGGAGCGTGTTGATGAACAGGCCCGGGATGTCGTCGGCGCCGGGCAGTTCGGCCGGGCGGCCGGACACCGTCGCGCCGAAGCAGACCTCGGGTTCGCCGCTGTGGCGGGACAACAGCGCGGCCCAGGCGCCCTGGACGAGCGTGTTCACGGTCAGCCGGTGGCGGCGCGCGAAGGCGTAGACCGCCGCCGATCCGGCGTCGTCGAGTTCGAGGGGGACACGGGCGCTGGAACTGGCCGAGTGGGCACGTCCGGAGGCGCGGTCGCCGGGCAGTGGCGTGGGCGTCACGCCGGCGAGTTCGGCGCGCCAGTACGTCTCGGCGAGGGTGTCGTCCTGACCGGCCAGCCAGGCCGCGTACTCGCGGAACGGCCGCCGCGGCGGCGGTTCTTCGCCGCGCAGCAGCGCGACGACGTCGTTGAGGATGCCGAAGACGCTCCAGCCGTCGAGCAGGACGTGGTGGAAGGTCCAGATGACCCGCACGCTCGTGGCGGACACCTTCACGACGGCCAGCCGGGTCAGGGGCGCCTTTGTCAGGTCGAGTCCCTCGGCCAGGTCCGTGGTGAGGTAACCAGCTTCACTGTCCGGATAGGACACCGGGAGTTCCGCGGTGCGCTGCACGATCTGGAGCGGCTGCGGTACGCCGTCCCAGACGATGCGGCTGCGCAGCACCGGGGTCCGGTCGACGACCCGCTGGAACGCCTCCCCCAGCCGGCGCGGGTCGGGCACGTCGTCGAGGGTGAACGAGATCTGTTCGAAGTAGACGCGTTCGCCGGGCTGCGCGAGGTCGTGGAAGACCATGCCGGCCTGCATCGGCGTGAGCGGGTAAACGTCTTCGACTTCGCGACCGTCGCCGACCAGAGCGTCCAGAGTGGACTGGTCGAGACCCGCGAGAGGGAAGTCGGCCGGGGTGCGGCCGCCCGCGGCCGGGTCGGCGCAGTGCCGGAGGATGGCTCGCAGCGCATCGAGCATCCCGTCGGCCAGCCTCCGGACGGTGGCTTCGTCGTGGACGCCGTCGGCGTAGTGCCAGCCGAATTCGAGCACGTCGCCGTCGACCCGGCCGACGACCTCCAGGAGGTGCGGGCGGCTGTCGCTGGGGTCGGCGTCGAGGGACAGCTCGCGGTGCAGACCGGTGTAGAGGTCGCCGGGCAGGTCGAACTGGCCGAGGTAGTTGAAGCTGATGGGCGGGGTGATGACCGGCGCCGTCCCGGTCAGGTAGCGCAGGGCGCCGTAGCCGATGCCGCGGCGCGGAACCGCACGCAGGTGCTCCTTGACCGACTTCAAGGCGGCGCCCCAGCCGTCCGGGACGTCCAGTGCGAGCGGGAACATGCTGGTGAACCAGCCGACCGTCCGCGAGAGGTCGGCGTCGAACAGTTCCTCGCGGCCGTGGCCTTCGAGGTCGATCACCGGAACGTGGCCGGTCCACTCCCCCAGCACACGGCCGAGCGCGGTCAGCAGCACGTCGTTGACCTGCGTCCGGTAGACCTCCGGGACCTTCCGCAGCAGCGCCCGCGTCTCCTCGGCGGTGAGCCGGACGGTGACCGCGCGGGCCCGGCCGACCGTGTTCGCGCCGTGGCCGTCGACCGGGATCGGGGCCGCCTCGGGCAGGCTCCGCCAGTGGTCCAGTTCGTCGTCGAACCCGCCCGCTTCGGCGTGCTCGGCGAGTTTCGCGGCCCAGTCGCGGAACGACGTCGTCCGCGGGCCGAGGTCGACCGCTTCGCCGCGGGCGACCTGGTGGTAGGCGCGGTCGAGGTCTTCGAGCAGCAGCCGCCACGACACGCCGTCGACGACCAGGTGGTGCGCGGCCAGGTGCAGCACGCGCCGGCCGGGCTCACCGGACAGCGCCCACCGCAGCATCGAGTGCCCCTCGCCGACGGGAGCGTTGTGCTGCCGCCAGCCGTCGCCGTCGGGCTCGAACCGCATCCGCAGGGCGTCGTGGTGCTCGGCCAGCGCGGCCAGCGCCGTGGCCAGCGCGACCTCGCCGACGTCCGCCGCGAGGTCGACCGCGATCGCCTGGTCGAACCGGTACGGCACCGCCGCGGTCTCGAAGAACCAGCGCTGGATCGGGGTGAGCACGACGTCGCCGGTCACCGGTCCGCGGACGGGGCTCGCCGTGGCGTCCCCGATCACCGGGGCGAGCGCCGCGATCGTCTGGTGCCGGAACAGGTCGGCCGTGGTCACGGCGAGGCCCGCGCGCCGGGCCCGGGCGCTGACCTGGATGCTGAGGATCGAATCGCCGCCGAGGGCGAAGAAGTTGTCCTCGACGCCGACGCGCTCGACGCCGAGCACGTCGGCCCAGATGCCGGCGAGGACGGCTTCCCGCTCGGTGCGCGGCGTCCGGTCCCCGGTGGACTCGAAGCGCGGCTCGGGCAGGGCGCGCCGGTCGACCTTGCCGTTCGCGTTGAGCGGCAACGCGTCCAGCACGACGATCGCGGACGGCACCATGTAGTCCGGCACCGTGCGGCCCACCGCCTGCCGCAGCGCGCCGGTGTCCACAGTGGATCCGTCGGCCGGGACGACGTACCCCGCGAGCTGCTTGCGCGCGCCGGTGACGCGGACGGCCACGACGGCCTGGGCGACGCCCGGCTGGGCGGCCAGCACGCGTTCGACCTCGGCGGGTTCGACGCGGAAGCCGCGGATCTTCACCTGGTCGTCGGCGCGGCCGGCGAACTCGAGGGTGCCGTCGGTGCGCCACCGGCCGCGGTCGCCGGTCCGGTACATCCGGTCGCCCGGCGCCCCGAACGGGTCGGCGACGAACCGCTCGGCGGTCGCGCCGGGCCGGGCGAAGTAGCCGCGCGCGAGGCCGGCGCCGGCGATGCAGACCTCGCCGAGCGCGCCGCGCGGCACCAGCCGGAGCCGCTCGTCCACGAGGTACACGCGCATGCCGGCCAGGGGCGTGCCGATCGGGACGGTCTCGGGGACCGCGTCCGCCGACGGCATCGGGAACGAAGAAGCGAACGTGGTGGTTTCGGTCGGGCCGTAGCCGTCGACGACCGTGAGGCCCGGGCAGCCGTCGAGGACCCGGCGGGCCGCGGCAGGCGGGACGACGTCGCCGCCGGTCCAAACCTCGCGCAGGCCGGCGAAGCACTCCGGGTCGTCCTCGGCGAAGAGCCGGAAGAGCCCGGCGGTCAGCCACAAGGCGGTGACGCCGTGGCCGGTGATGACGCGGCGGAGGGCGTCGGCGTCCAGGTCACCGGGCGGGGCGACGACCACGGTGCCGCCGTTGAGAAGCGGTACCCACAGCTCGTAGGTCGAGGCGTCGAAGGCGAGCGGCGAGTGCAGGAGCACCCGGTCGTGGGCGCCGCCGACGAAACGCGGGTCGGCGGCGAGCGCGGCGACGTCGGCGTGCCTGACAGCCACGCCCTTCGGGACGCCGGTCGAGCCGGAGGTGTACTCGACGTAGGCCAGGTTGTGCGGATCGACTGCGATGTCGATCACCGTCGTGGGCTCGTCGACGTCCGTGACCACGAACGGGTTCTCGTGGACGTCGGCCGCGGTGTCCTGCCACCGCTCGTCGGTGAGCAGCAACGGCGTGCCGTCGAGGACCAGGCGCATCCGGTCGGCCGGGGCGCGCAGGTCCAGCGGGAGGTAGGCGGCGCCGGCCTTGAGGATCGCGAGCACCGCGACGACCTGGGCGGCCGAGCGGTCCATGAGCACGCCGACCCGGTCCTCCGGACGGACGCCGAGGCGGATCAGCCGCCGTGCGAGCCGGTTGGCGCGGGCTTGCAGTTCGCGGTAGGTCAGCTCCTCGTCGCCCGTGACCGCTTTCGCGTCCGGGTGGCGGTCGGCGCGGCGGTCGAACAGGTCCGGGACAATGCCCGCCGGGCTCTCCGTGCTCTTCGTGCTCGCCGGGAGCAGGAAGCTGCGGTCCTCGCCGGTCAGCAGCGGGAGGTCACCCACCGGGCGGGCGGGGTCGGTGGCGATGCCCGTCAGCAGCGTTTCCAGGCTGCGGGCGAGGCGCTCGATCGTGGCCACGTCGAAGAGCGCGGTCGCGTACTCGACGATGACGCGCAGGCCGTCCGCGTGCGGCCAGAACTCGACGACCAGGTCGAACCGGGCCGACGGGCGCGGCAGGTCGTACTCGGCCACGCTCAACCCGGCGACCTCGCGGGGCCGCACCAGCGGCGTCTGCAGGACGACGACGGCCTGCACGAGCGGCGTCCGCGAGGGGTCGCGGTCCGGCTGGACCTCGTCGACGACGCGGTCGAAGGGCACGTCGCCGTGAGCGAACGCCGCCAGCACGGTCTCCCGGAATTCGCCGAGGAATTCGTCGAACGACCGGTCGTTGTCCACAGTGGACCGCAGGACGAGGGTGTTGACGAAGAACCCGGTCAGCGACTCGAGTTCGGCCCGGTCGCGGCCGGCGACCGCGGTGCCGACGGCGACGTCGCGCTGCCCGCTGTAGGCGGCCAGGAGCACCTGCACCGCGGCGGTGAGCGTCATGAAGAGCGTCGCGCCGTGCGGGCGGCCGGCGTCGGCGATCCGCCGGACCAGGTCGGCCGGGAGGTCGTGGCGGTGCACCGCGCCGTCGGTCGTGCGCTGCGGCGGGCGGGGCCGGTCCGTCGGCAGGGCCAGCGGTTCGATGCCGTCCAGGGTTTCGCGCCAGTAGCCGAGCTGGTCGTCCGAAGTGGACTGGAGCCGCCAGTGCGTGTAGTCGCGGTAGTCCAGGGGCAGCGGCGGCGGGGTCACACCGGCGTAGAAGCCGAGCAGTTCCTCGGTGAGCACGCCGATCGAGCGACCGTCGGTGACGATGTGGTGCTGGCACAGCAGGAGCAGGTGTTCGCCGGGGCCGAGCGGGAACAGCGTCGCCCGGGTCAGCGGGCCGGTCCGCAGGTCGAACGGCTCGCCCAGTTCGGCCGTCAGCACGTCGTCATCCGGCGGCTCTTCCTTGATGCGCAACGGGATCTCGCCGGTGGGTGCGATCCGCTGGACCTCGTCCCCGAAGGTCGTCCGCAGGGATTCGTGACGCGCGCAGAGCGACGCCAGGGCCGCCCGCAGCGTGTCGACGTCGAGCGGGCCGGACAGCCGGAGGCCGACCCCGGTGTTGTACTCGGCGCTGCCGCCGGTCAGTTCGTCGAGGAACCACAGCCGTCGCTGGGCGGGGGAGAGCGGGAGGACGCCCGACGATGGGGCGACCGGGATCGCCGCCTCCTCCGGCGTCGCTGCTGTCAGGACGCTCGCCAGTCCGGCCACGGTGGGCGCGTCGAACAGCGTCCGCGCCGACAGCCCGGCGCCGAACTCCCGGCGCAGCCGCGAAAGCGCTTGCACCGCCAGGATCGAGTCGCCGCCGAGGGCGAAGAAGTCCTCGTCGACGCCGAGGCGTTCGACACCCAGCACCTCGGCCAGGACATTCGCCACGGCACGCTCGGTGTCCGTCCGCGGTTCAGTGGTTTCCGCGGCCTCGGCGGGCGGCGCGGGCAAAGCTCGCCGGTCGACCTTTCCGTTGCTGCTCAACGGAAGGGCGTCGAGCACGACGAACGCCGAGGGCACCATGTAGTCGGGCAGTGCCGCGGCGGCGGCCGCTTCGAGGTCACCCGGCTCCCCCACCACGTAGGCCACGAGGCGCTTGACGCCGGGCCGGTCCTGGCGCGCGACCACCACGACCTCGGCGACGCCGGGAGCGGCGGCGAGCACGGTTTCGATCTCGCCCAGCTCGACCCGGAAGCCGCGGACCTTGACCTGGTCGTCGACCCGGCCCAGGAACTCCAGCTCACCGTCTTCGTTGCGGCGCACCAGATCGCCGGTGCGGTACATGCGGTCGCCGGGCGCACCGGCCGGGTCGGCGACGAACTTCTCCGCCGTCGCACCGGGCCGGGCCCAGTAGCCGCGGGCCAATCCGGCGCCGGCGAGGTGGAGCTCGCCGGGTTCGCCGTCGGCGACCGGGGTGAGGTCGCCGTCCAGGACGTACGCCCGCACGTCGTCGAGCGGACGGCCGATCGGCACGGCCGCCGGCACCGCGTCCGCCGACGGCAGCCGGTGCGAAGTGGCGAAGGTGGTCGTCTCGGTCGGGCCGTAGCCGTCGACCACGGTCAGGCCCGGGCACGCCCGCAGCACGCGCCGCACGGACTCGGCCGGGACGACGTCCCCGCCGGTCCAGACCTCGCGCACGCCGCGGAAGCAGTCCGGCGCCTCCTGGGCGACGACGCGGAACAGGCCGGCCGTCAGCCAAAGCGCCGTCACGCGGTGTCGCGAAAGGACGGTCCGCAGCGTTTCGACGTCGAGGTCGCCGGGCGGGGCGACCACCACGGTGCCGCCGTTCAGCAGCGGCACCCACAGCTCGTAGGTCGAGGCGTCGAAGGCGACCGGCGAGTGCAGCAGCACCCGCTCGTGCGCCCCACCGGCGAACCGGCGGTCCGCGGCGAGCGCCACGACGTCCCGGTGCCGGACGGCGACCCCCTTGGGCGTCCCGGTCGAGCCCGAGGTGTGCATCAGGTACGCCAACCGGTCCGGATCCGCCTGCGGCAGCACGAATCCCGCGTCGGGTAGCGGATCGGCCGCGTGCACGGTGAGTCCACTGTGGATCTTCGCCGCGCGATCCGGGTCGTCGGTGACGAGAATGGACACCCCGGCGTCGGCCAGGAGGGTGCGCAGCCGGGTGTCCGGCGCGCGGCCGTCGAGGGGTACGTACGCGCCCCCGGCCGTCACGACGGCCAGCTCGGCGACGACCAAGTCCGCCGACCGGCCGAGCAGGAGCCCGACCCGGTCCTCCGGCCGCAGGCCCAGCCGGACGAGGTGGGCCGCCAGCCGGTCGGCTCGCTCGTGCAGGTCGCCGTAGGTCAGCCGGACGCCGTCGCCTTCCACGGCGACGGCGTCCGGCGCCGAAAGCGCCCGTGCGGCGAACAGCTCCGCCAGGCCGGTGGTTCTCGGCGCGGTGCCGTCCGTTTCGGCCGGCGTGTCTTGCACGGTCATCGTCTTCGCTACCTTCCGGGCACGACGGGGAACCCGCCGGTACCGGCGGGGAGGGAGAGGGGGTTGCTTCAGCGGCGCCCGGCCAGGCGGCCGCCGATTTCGACCGCGGCCGCGGCACCGGGCTCCCCGCGGAACCGGCCGCACGGGGTGACCCGGCCGGTCGCCGGGTCGCGGACGGTGAACGTCCGGTCGTCGTGGAGCACCAGCTCGGGGAACACTTCGCCGTCGACGACGAGGCGGTCGGCGGTGATCACGTAGTCGATGGCTCCGTTGCGGTACGTGCCGAAGTCGCCCGGCGGTACCGGAACCTCGCGCGTCCGCGCGGTGGCTTGGGCGGCGCGTGACGGGACGTCGATGCCGAGCTCGGCGAGCTCGGCGGCGAGCGCGTGCCACAGGTCCACGCCGGTGGTGCCGTTGGTGGTCAGCGCGACCACGCAGGCGCCGGCCTGGTCGATCCGCAGGTGGCAGGAGGTGCCGTCGGCGGTGCCGTCGTGGCCGAGCCAGCCGGTGCCGTCGTCGCCGAAGTGCGCGATGCCCAGTCCCCAGCCGTCGGCCAGGCCGAACGGCTCGGCCGCCGGGACCCGCCGGTGCATGTCGGCCGCGGTGACGACGTCGAGCAGGCCCGGCTTCCCGAGGTGGACCCGGCCGAGGGAGACGAGGTCGGCGGCGCTCATCGCGAGCGCTCCGGCGGGGTCGAGCATCGGCGGCAGGATCTGCGCGACCGGCCGGTCGACGGCGTGCCCGGACACGACCCGCGGGTCGTCGACGAAGACGGCGTCGATCTTCAGCGGACGCAGCACGATCGCCTCGGCCGCCTCGCGCCAGCCCATCCCGGTGACCTCCTCGATCACCTCGCCGACCAGCGCGTAACCGAGGTTGGAGTACGAGAAAGCCGTCCCGGGTGGACAGACGGGCGCGGCGCCGCGCACTTCTCTCAGCACCGAGCCGGCGAGGTCGGCCGGGTCGGACGGGAGGCCGCCGGTGTGGCTCAGCAGCCGCCGGGTGGTCAGCGCGGCGGGCAGCCCGATGCCGAGGACGTCGCCGACGGGTTCGTCGAGGTCGAGGTCGTCGTCCGCGACGAGCGCCATCACGAGCGTCGCGCTGACCAGCTTGGTGATCGAGCCCACCGGCACCGCGGACGTGGCGAGCATCGCCCCGTTTTCGTGGTGGCGCCGGACCCCGGTCTGGACCACCGCGGCTTCGTCACCCTGCCACACCGCGAGCTGCGCCCCCGGCACCCGGTAGCGGCGGGCGAGCCCGGTGAGGAGCGCGTCCAGCCGGGCGGCCGGCACCGGCCGGGTGCCTGCCCGCCGGTCGAGGACATCTCTGTCGGACTGCATATGAGCGAACCTTTCGAGCTTCTCGTCGGCCATGCCGGGAATTGCGTGCACCCCGCACCGCACCGTTGTCGTCCCCCGTCAGCCTGCGACTCCGCGCCCGGCTGGAACACTTACGCTGCCGCGCGCACCGTGATCGTCAGTACCGCCAATAGTGGGATTCGATCGGCGCCCGATCCGCATTCACGACCACGCCCCGTCGCGACATTACCGGCACCATTCCGGAAGGTGAACCACCGACGACCGGATCGGATACCACAATCGGGCAGCACGAATCCACAACACGACAAGCGCCGCGCCGACCAGCCGAGCTGCCCTTTCGCCCCTGCTCCCTTCGCCCGAGCTCCCCGCCGTCTCGGCACCTGCGGCAGCGCTGCCGCCGATGCAGTCTTCCCAGCGCCATCGGCTCTCAAACGCCCGAATCGCAGCCGCGCGCGGGTCAAGCGGAGTTCATTTCGAAAAGGATCATCACCACATTGTCGGGCAAGGTCCGGAACTGCGGAGATACGCCCGTTATCCGGCTCGTCAAACCGGATCGCAAGATGGGACGCACGTGCATTCTCGTGTGCACCGAACACTTGCTGGGATATGTGTCACAGGCTCTCAGAATGCGAGAAAAGCTATTTTCACGATCACACGATTGACCTGTAACGAAATCCGGCGACGTATTTTCCCGACTTTCGGCCCTTACCGGGCCCGTCGCAGTGGGGCCACGAGGTGGGCGTACCGCGGAGTCAAGTCGTTTCACGTGCTGAGCAACCGGCGAATGTCGCGTGCTATTGGGCACACGACTCCAAGGTGCTCCGAACGCAGCCAATTCCCGCCAACGCAAGGGATTCAGCGGGTGCCGGGATGAACTCAGCGCACGGCGGAACGCATTCGAACTCGGCACCTCCGGACGCCGACGCCGCGGGCCGTTCCCGCAGGCTGCTTCACACAAGTGTGGGCGGCGCCACCCGCGTTGATCCCGGACCGAGCAAGGCCGCTCGTCACCTGCCAGCCGAGGGCGCCCCTCCCGCACCCGGCACCGCGACCGCCTGAGCGCTACTCCGCGGTCTCGTCCCCGGCAGCAGCCAAGTGGTGCGCGACCACCCGGCGCAGCATGTCCCGGAACTTCCCCTGCTCCGCGTCGTCGAGCGGCCCGAGCACCGCGGCCTCGGCGGCGACGATCGCGGCCTTCGTCTCCTCCAAGCGCACCAAGCCGGCCGCCGTGCCGCGGATCAGCTTGTTGCGGCGGTCCGCTGGGTCGACCGCGCGCTCCACCAGGCCCGCCGCCACGAGGTCGTCGATCAGGTACACCATCACGGTCCGGTCGATGTCCAGCTGCCTGCCCAGTTCGGCCTGGTTGCGCGCGCTGCCGTGGACCGCTCCGCACAGCGCCTGGAAGCCGCGCAGGCCGTGGGGGATCTCCGCCAGTGCGCGCTCCAGCACGGATCCGTGCGCCCGGCAGGTCTGGGCCAGCAGCCAGCCGAGGTTGTCCTCCAGGCCGACGGGCAGCCTGCCGGCCGCGGGGGCGGCAACCGATTCAGTCACCCCCCAAGGCTAGCGCACCCCGGCTTGAGTCAGATAATCTGCACAACAGACGATCTGACCAGAAGAGCATCTGCGTGCGAGCA
This sequence comes from Amycolatopsis sp. NPDC098790, assembly GCF_044759945.1. Lineage (NCBI taxonomy): Bacteria > Bacillati > Actinomycetota > Actinomycetes > Pseudonocardiales > Pseudonocardiaceae > Amycolatopsis > Amycolatopsis sp. NPDC098790. The sequence goes on along the minus strand of NZ_JBIWAI010000006.1, from coordinate 245,346 downwards.
GGTGCCGATACCGGAGGTCCCTCCCCATGTCCGAACTCGCCCGGCAGGGCGGCAAATCGCGGCAGCTGGCGCTCGTGGTGCTGTGCCTGGCTTCGCTGATGGTCGTGCTGGACGGCACGATCGTGGTCGTCGCGCTGCCGTCGATCCAGTCCGACCTCGGGTTCTCGCCCCCGAACCTCGCCTGGGTGGTGAACGCCTACCTCGTCCCGTTCGGCGGCTTGCTGCTGCTGTCCGGCCGGCTCGGCGACCTCGTCGGACGGCGGCGCGTCTTCCTGATCGGGCTGTTCGTGTTCACCCTGGCGTCGCTGGCCTGCGGCCTCGCGACCGACCAGGTGATGCTGATCGTCTTCCGGTTCGTCCAGGGGACGGGCGGCGCGCTCGCCTCGTCCGTGGTGCTGAGCATGATCGTCACGCTCTTCCCCGAGCAGCGCGAGCAGGGCAAGGCGCTCGGTCTGTTCAGCTTCGTGCAGGCCGGCGGCGCGTCCATCGGCATGATCCTCGGCGGCGTGCTCACCCAGGGCCTGTCCTGGCACTGGACGATGCTGGTCAACGTGCCGATCGGCATCGTCGTGGTGGCGGCGTCGTTCGCCCTGCTCGAGCGCGACCGGGGCGCGGGCCTGCGCGCCGGGATCGACGTGCTCGGCGCGGTGCTGGTCACCGCCGGCGCGATGCTGCTGGTCTACGTCATCGTCGACACCGGGGCACCCGCTCGCCGCTGGTCGCTGTTCGCCGCGGCCGTCGTACTGCTCGTCGCTTTCGTGGTGCGCCAAGCGAAAGCCGCGACGCCGCTGTTGCCGCTCGGGCTGTTCCGCGCTCGCCCGGTGACCGCGGGGAACATCGTCATGGTCCTGCTGGTCGCGGGCATGATGGGCTTCCAGTTCCTGACGGCCCTGTACCTGCAGCAGGTCCTGGGCCTCGACGCGCTGGCGACCGGCTTCGCCTTCCTGCCCACCCCGGTCGCGAACGCGCTGGTGTCCCTCGGTTTCGGCCCGCGCCTGATCGCGAAGATCGGCGCCCGCAAGGTGCTCGCGGGCGGCATGCTGATCGCGGCGCTCGGCCTGGTGCTGCTGGCCAGGGTGCCGGTCGACGGCAACTACTTCACCGACGTCCTGCCGGCGCTGCTCCTGGCCGGTATCGGCATGGGCGCGGCGGTCCCGGCGGTGGTCGGCGCGGGCATGTCCGCCGGCTCACCCGAACACGCCGGCGTCGCCTCGGGCCTGGTGAACACGACGCTTCAGATCGGCTCCGCGATGGGCACGGCGGTCCTCGCCACGGTCGCGGCCACCCGCACGGCCGACCTGGAAGGTTCGGGCACCGCCCGCCTCGACGCGGCCGCGTCCGGGTTCCACCTGGCGTACGTCGGCAGCACGGTGTTCGTGGTGCTGGCGATCCTGGCCGCGGTGGTCCTGGTCCCCCGGCGCTTCGGCATGACCGAGACGCCGGCGGAGGTACGGCCCGAAGTGCAGCCGGAGGCGCACTGACGGCACCCGGCTCACCGGAGCCCCGTCCCCCAGCGGGCCTCCGGTGAGCCTCTCAGCCGCCGACGGCGAAGCAGGGATCGGTCATGGCGTAGACCAGATCGGAGCGGCCGGGAATGCCCAGCTTGCGGTACACGCTCGACAGGTGCTGCTCCACCGTGCCCACGGTGAGGTTCGCCCGCTCGGCGATTTCCTTGTTGCTCAGGCCGGCCCGCGCCATGCTGCCGATCCGGGCTTCGCTGTCGGTGACGGTCGGCGCGTCACCGGCCCGCCTCACCTGCCGCACCGCGGCGCGGGCCCGGTCCGCCCAGATCCCGCTGCCGGCGGCGTCGGCCAGGTCCCGCGCCAGCACGAGTGCCTTTTCCGCCTCCTCGAAGGAAAACCGCCGCCAGAGGAAAACGCCGAGGTCGAAGCAGACCCGCACCTGCTCGGTCCGCGTGGCCCCGTCGAAGATCTTCGCGGCGGCTTCACGCAGGTGCCGGATCCCGGATTCGTCGCAGCGGGAGAGGCCGAGCGCGTGCAGGGCCGTCGCACGGGTCCACGCCGTCCCCCACGCACCGGCGTGGAAGAGTTCCTGCTGCGCCAGGGAAACCGCGAGGTCGCGGTGGTGCAGCGCGGAAGCGCACAACGCTGCGGGCGACCGCCAGCGCACCACGGCCGGGTTGAACACACCCCAGTCGCCGAGGGCCCGGCCGCAGGTGAGGAAGTCGTCGAGGCCGCTGTCGAACCGGCCGGTGGCGAGCGCCAGCGCACCCCGCGCGGCCAGGATCGCCGTGCGGTCGCCGTCGTCGCGGATCGGCCCGAGCAGGCCGTGGACGTGCAGCAGATCGGTCGCCTCCACGACCTCGCCGAGTTCCACGAGGACCTCGACGAGCCAGGCGACGGCGAGCCGTCGGCAGGCGCCGCCCGCTGCGGCTTTCGCCAGCAGGATCGCCGCTTCCCGTAGCGCGCCCGTCCGGGCCAGGATCCGCCCGCGTACGAGCGCCAGCACGTCGCGGCGCTCGGCGGTGCGCGTCCAGAACTCCGAGGAAGTCGCCTCCGCGCACGCCCGCTCGGCCCCCGCCAGCTCGTCGGCGTAGATCAACGTCATGAGGGCGCACCGGAAGGAGGTGACGTCGCGGCCGCCCGACTCCTCCAGCGAACGCATGGCCAGCGCGACCGCCTCCGACCGGCGCACGCCCCGGTTGGCCAGCATCAGCGCCTCGGCCGCGCGGCCGCGAGCGCCGGGCGGGCTCGCCCGCTCGTCACCCGGCTCGCCCGTCCCCGGTCCGCCGGGCAGGTAGACCAGGCTCGGCAGGGCCGGGGCGCGGCCGACGCCCGGTTCCGGTGCCTGGCCGAGAACCTCCCGCACGACGTCGCCGGCAGCGGCCCAGCGGGCGTGGTGGGCGAGTTCGGCGCGGCGCTCCCCCGCGGCCGTGATGTAGTGCCCGTCCATGACGAACGGTCCCTTCTGTGACGATGACCCAGGGCGGACCGCGCCCCCGCTCACGTGCCCGCACTGCTCGGGCGCGAAGGGTTCGCCACACTGCGAAAGGGGGCACGTCGGTGGAGATCGCGTCGGCTGGACGGCCGCGGCCGCGCCGGCCAGGGCTCAGCGCGCGGAGCCCACGACCTCGAAGCACAGTTCGGCCGACGAAGGCAGCTCGCGACGGCCGGATATGCCCAGTTTCCGGTAGATCGACGAAAGGTGGAACTCGACGGTCCGCCGGGCCAGCGAGAGCTTCTCGGCTATCTCGTCGTTGCTGTAGCCGGCGCTCGCCAGCTTCAGGACTTCGCTCTCCTGCCGGCTCAGCTTCTTCGGCTCGACCACGAGGCGCAGCGCCGCGGCCGCTTCGCCTTCCCAGTAGCGGTCCCCGCACTCGCGGGCGACGACGACCGCGCGGCGCAGCTGCTTGCGGGAACCCCCGGTGTTGTTGCGGTCGTGCAGGAGCTTGCCGTGGATGGTCAGCGCACGCGGCAGTTCCCGGCGTGCGTGGGCGAGTTCCAGGAGGCTGATGGCCTCACCGGCCCGATCGGCCGCGTAGCTGCCGCCGTGGGCCAGCGCGGTGACCGAGAGGGCGCGGCCGATACCGGCGGGCGCACCCCACTTCCGGGCCGCCGCGAGTTCCTGGCACCCCAGGGTTTTCGCCAGTTCGACGTCACCGCAGGCGAGCGCGGCGAGCGCCGCCGGGGCCCGCCACGGGACGACCGCGGGGTTCGTGACCCGCCGGGCGGCGAGGTCACGGCCACAGGCGCTGTACTCGGCCAGCCCGTCGGCGAACCGGCCGCCGGCGACCGCGATCGCACCGCGAGCCGCGTGCAGCTGGGCGCGCCCCGGTGTCGATCCCGGCAGCGGCCCGGCCAATTCCCGGTCCGCCACCAGGATTTCCGCCGCCTCGACGCGCCCGAGCCCGACCAGGGACTCCGCGAGCCAGGCCACCGCGGTGGCCAGGGTGGCCCCGCGCGGCTCCGACGCCAGCACTTCGCCGTAGTGCGCCAGCGCACCCTCCGGGTCGCCGACGACGTGGCAGATCCGGCCGCGCACCAACGCGAACACCTGCCCGGCGGCCGGCGAGCCGCGCCAGTGCGCCATCGCCGTCAGCCGCGAGCAGTGCTCGTCCGCCAGGGGCAGGTTGTCCGAGGCGACGAGGGTGAGCAGCGCCTGGCCCGCGCAGCCCAGGTGCCGGAGGCAGTCCGGTTCGGACAATGCCTGCTCGGCGAGGGACACCGCCGGGACCCAGTTCACCCCGCCCGCCGTCAGCCGAGCGGCTTGCGCGGCCGCGCAGTCGCCGTACGCCGGGTGCGGGCATTCCCCGCCGTCGGCGCAACCCGAATGCCCGAACAGCTGCCCGAAAAGCACCGGCCCGGTCCGGTGACCCGCACCGGGGTGTTCCCCCATTGTCGGCCGGACGGCGCGCGAAGCGTGTTCCCGGCGTCTCGGCCACGGCACGTGCCGGATACCCCCGGGAATCGCCCGAACCGGGGAAATCGCCGCCGAAGACGCCTCGAACAATGCCTCCACCTGGTCATGGCCGCAAGTCATGAGCCCCCTCCCCTGTGGCCGCCGGAGCACACCCGGCGCCCGGCTTCCGGGACGGGCGAAAGGGGACGAACTCACCACACCGCGCCCCCCGCGCCAACCTATCCCGGCCTCGGTGGGAATATTACCAGCAGCCGACTGGAGTGTCCATCAGGTGACGGCCACAATGCATTTCGCGGAGCGCAAAACAATAACGCCAATCGGTTGACAGAAACACGCCGGGTGCCGCGCGGAACAGACGGATCGGCGGTTGCGGCGCGCGCTCGCCGATGGTAACCGCGCCCGCGGCTACTCCCTCACGCGGACATCCCGCCGTCGACGGCGAGCGCCGCGCCCGTGATGAACTTCGCCTCGTCGCTGAAGAGGAACGCGGTGAACGCGGCGACCTCGCCGGGCTCGCCGACCCGGCCCACCGGGGTGTGGGCCGCGGCGTCGGCGACGATCGCGACGCGGTCCACGTGCCCGCTGGTCGAGGTCAGCGCCGGGGTGTCCACAGGGCCCGTCACCAGTGCGTTGACCCGCACCCCGTGGGCGGCGAACTCCAGTGCGGCAGCCTTGGTCAGGCCCACGACCCCGTGCTTCGCGGCCACGTACGCCGACGCACGGGGCGTGCCCCGCACGCCGAGCAGCGACGCGTTGTTCACGATCGCGCCGCCGCCGCCCGCCACCAGTGCCGGAATCTGGTGCTTCATGCCCAGGTAGACGCCGCCGAGGTTGACCTCGACCTCACTCCACCAGTCGGCGGTGTCGATTTCGGTCAGCAGCCCCTTCGCCCCGAGGACACCCGCGTTGTTGAACACGCAGTCGAGGTTCCCGTAGGCGCTCAGCGCGCGCTCGACCAAGGCCGCGCAATCCGATTCCGCGGTCACGTCGCACCGGGCGAAGAACGCGGTTCCGCCCTTTTCCCGGATCACCGAAACCGTTTCTTCGCCCGCTTCTTCGTTGCGCCCCGCGACCACGACCCGCGCGCCGTCGGCCGCGGAACGCAACGCCGTCGCCCGGCCCATCCCGGACGTCGCACCGGTCACCAGGACCACCTTCGAACAGAGGCTTCCGGTGGTGACCATCGATCGTCTCCTCCACAGGGGAAAGCGGCGCCTCAGAAATAGGTCGTATTGGGCTCCAGACCGCACAGGTGCCTGCCGTACAGCTCGATGTTCGTCTGCGGATTGAAGAACCCGTGCAGCAGCATAGCGTGGATATCGCGGTGTATCCGGGTGATCGGCACGCCACGGAAGACGGAAGACCCGCCACTCGCCGAAGCCAGGATTTCCACCGCCTGCTTGCCCAGTTGGCCCACCCGGCCGATCTGCACGCGCGAGCGGATGCGCTCGGCGACGGTCCACGGTTCGCTGGCCGCCGTCTTCGCCGACACTGTCGCGGCGAAGCCGTGCGCCCGCGCCTGCGCCTCCTCGACCAGCATGGCCGCCTCGCCGACCTGGAGGTGCGTCACGCCGGCCTCGCGCTGGCTCGTGTGGTCGGTGTAGCTGATGCCCCGCCCCGGGAGCCGTTCCAGGAAGCTGCTCAACGCGTACTCCGCCGCCCCGAGCAGGACCCCGACCATCGCGACGGTCGCGGTGACCGGGATCGGGACCTGGTAGAGGCCCTTGGCCGAGTTCGCCGCCGACCGGCACGGGTTCGCCGCGAACTCGGCGGCGTCGATGATGTGGTGGTCCGGCACGAACACGTCGTCCGCCACGGTCGTGACGCTGCCGGTGCCCTCCAGCCCGATGGTCTGCCAGTCGTCGCGCAGGTCCAGGTCGGCCATCGGCATCAGCGCGAACACCCCGCCCTCGCCGCCCGTCCGGGCCGCGCTGAGCTTCCAGTGGCTGTGCCGCGCCCCGCTGGTGAAGGCCCATTCCCCGGTGATCCGGTAGCCGCCGTCGACCCGGGTCGCGGTGGCGGTCGGCGCGCCGCCGCCGCAGACCCGCACGTCCGGCCGGGCGAAGACCTCGTCGAGCACCTCGTCGGCCCACAGGCCGGTCATCCAGTTCTGGAGGGAGTAGACGGCGACGCAGAAGGCCGCCGAAACGCTGCCCCGCGCCAGTTCCGCGTGCACCTCGACGAGGGTGCGCGCGTCGGACTCGTACCCGCCGTACTGGCGGGGCGTCTGCATCCGGAAGAGGCCCGCCCCGGCGAGTGCGTCGAGCACCTCGTCCGGGAGCCTGCCGTTTTCGTCGATCCAGAGCGCCCGCTCGCGCAGCAGCGGGACCAGCTTGGCCGCGCGTTCCACGAGCTCTTCCCTGGTCGGGACTTCCGTTTCCGACATCGGTCTGCCTTCCGTTCGAACGATCAGGACAGGGCGGCCGCTTCGCCGAGCAGCTCAGCCTGGCGGTGCCAGCCGCCGGTGAACGGCACGCCCACCACGCGGGTCGCGCCCGCGGCCGCGAACGACGCCAGCGCCTCGGCGGCGTCCTCGGCGCCGCCGGTCAGCACGGCGGCCCGGGCGGCGGCTTCGGAGACGCCGTGGCCGGCGATGATCCGGACCTGCCGGTCGACGTCGTCGGCGGGTACGTCGCCCAAGGCCAGCCCGACGGTGATCACCACGCCCGGCGTGGGGACGCCGGCACGCCCGGCCGCCTCGGCGATCCCCGGCAGCGCGGCGAGGACGGCGGACGGCGCGTCGATGCCCGCCATCCAGTCCCCGCCGAAGCGCAGGCACCGACGCACGGCGGGGGCCCGGCCGCCGAACAGCAGCGGCGGCATCGGGGCACCCGGCGACAGCCGCACCGGCTCGCCGTCGAACACGCAGGGCTTGCCCCGCACCAGATCCGGCAGGACCGCGAGTGCGTCGTCGGTCCGCCTGCCGCGGGTCCGGTGGTCGAGCCCGGCCGCGCGAAAGCCTTCCCAGCCGTGCTTCTCGTCGCCCACCCCGATCCCCAGCTGCACGCGGCCGCCGGAAAGCTGCTGCAGGCCCGCGATCTGCTTCGCCGCCCAGGCGACCGGACGCTGGCTCAGCACCATGACCGCGAAGCCGAGGCGGATGCGCTCGGTGGCGGCCGCGGCGGTCGCCAGGACGAGGGTGCTGTCCAGCATCGGGGCGACCGCGGACACGAGCTGGTCGCCGGTCCAGAGCGAGCCCAGCCCCGCGGCCTCGGCGTGCCGGGCGTCCCGCGCCAGTGCCTCTCCGGGGTGCTCGGCGTCCGCGTGTCCGTACCCCAGTGCTATCCCGACTTCGAGCATCCGTCGTCCTCCCTGCTCGCGGCGACGAGCGTTCCGGTGATCCAGTGGGCGTCGCCCGCCACCAGCGCGGCGACGACGTCGGTCAGCCGCGCGTTCCCGGTGCCGCCGGGGATGACGTGGTTGACGGTGATCCCGCGCGGCCCGAGCCGGCGGGCGAAGCCCTTCGCGAGCGCCTCGGCCGCCGCGGCGGCGACCTCCGCGGCGACGGCGTCTGTTTCGTCCGCGTCGGGGGCGATCGTGACGATCCGCCCGCCGTCGGGCACGAGCGCGAGCGCCCGGTCGACGAGCCGGAGCGAGTCGGCCGTCGTTCCGCTGGTGACGAGAATGTCGAGCGTTCCGCCGAACGTGTGGCCCAGCTCGCGGACGAGACCGGCCACGGCGGCGGGATCGCCGAGGTCCGCCCGCACCGCGAGCGCCCCTCCCCCAGCCGCGGCGACGACCTCGTCGGCGGCTTCCTTGTCCTCGGCCCGTTCCCCGGAGAAGTGCACCGCGACGCGGGCACCCCGGCCGGCCAGCCGCAGTGCGACCGCCCGGCCGGGCCCGCGCCCGGCTTCGGTGACGAGCGCGGTCCTGCCCGCCAAAGGCGTGTGAGCGGCCCGCGGCGAGCCGAACCACCGCCGCAGCGCGGATTCCGCGGGCACGGGCGTGCCGGACACCCAGGCGACGTGTCCGTCGGGCCGCACCAGCACGGCGGAGGGCAGATCGGCAACGGACCGCGCGGCGACGACCCGGACGCGTTCGCTCCAGGCACCGGCGAGCCGGCGCAGGGTGGAGTGCTCACCGGGGCCGGCGACGAGACCACCGCGACCACCGGCGAAACCAGGCTGGTCACCAGAAACCCTCGAGCCGCCCGAACCGGCCGAACCGTCGCCGTCGCCGTCGCCGAGCAGGAGCAGCAGTCCGCGTCCCTCTCGCAACAACGTCGCCGTCTCCACCGGGCCCGATGCCGTGACCAACTCCCCCGGTGGCAGGCGCCCGCCCACCACCTCGGGCAGCCCTTCGGCGAAGTCGTAACGGACGTCCAACCCCGTGACCATCCCGGCGAGGCGGGCCTGGGTCGCCGGCTCCGCCATCAGCTCGGCCAGCACCGACCGCAGCGGCTCCACTTCCGGCCCCCCGAACAGCAAGCCGGCCTGGGCGGCGATGTTCGCGAGCGTCCGCGCGCCCGCCGGGTGGCGTTCGGTGTGGTAGCTGTCGAGGAGTTCGTCGGCCGCGCCGGCCACTCGGGCCGCCAGTTTCCAGCCGAGGTTCGCCGCGTCCTGGAGGCCGAGGTTGAGCGCCTGGCCGCCGATGGGCGGCTGGCGGTGCGCGGCGTCGCCCGCGAACAGGACCCGGCCGTCGCGGTAGCGGGACACCTGGTCCACCGCGTCGTCGAAAGCGTTGACCCACAACGGTTCCCCGGCCCCGATGTCTTCGCCGGTGACGCGCCGCCACGCGTCGGCGAGCTCCCGGAAGGCCGGTTCGCCCCGCCGCCGCGACAGTGGCCTGCCGAACTCGCGGACCATCACGCGCGTGACGCCGTCGGGCCGCCGGGCCGCGATCGCGAGCCCGCCCGGCAACCGCTGGAACCGGCGGTCCGGCACCTCGATCCCGGCCACGTCGCCGCGGAGCAGCTCGCAAGTGGCCTCACGGCCGGTCGTCCGCGCTCCGGTGAGCCGCCGCACGGTGCTCCGCTCGCCGTCGCACGCCACGACGTAGTCCGCCCGCAGCCGGATCCCCGCCGCGCCGACCTCGACGCCCTCGCCGTCCACGACCAGCGTGTCGACCGCGTGCCCGCGGCGGACGTCCGCCCCGAGGCGCCGGGCCCGCTCCTCGAGCACCTGCGCGGTCCGCGCCTGCAGAACCTTCCACTGCCCCGGGTACGGGCCGGGCAGCGTCAGGTCGAGCGGCAGGCCGCCGAAGTGCCCGCGCGGGTCGCACGGCGGCCGCCCGAGCGCGTCGAGCAGGCCTCGGCTGTCGAAGATCTCCATCGTGCGGGCGTGCAGGGTCGACGCCCGCGACTCCGCCGACGGCTCGGCCAGTGCCTCGAGCACGACGACCTCCGCGCCGCCGAGCCGCAGTTCGCCGGCGAGCAGCAGCCCGACCGGTCCCGCGCCCACGACGACGACCTGCGTCCGCCCGGCGGTGCTCACCGGCCCGCTTCGGCGTGGGACTTGGCGTGGTTCAGGGTCGCCGTGCTGTTGGTGCTGAGCGCGTCCCGCACCAGCTTCTTGGCCGTCTCGACGTCCATGCCGTCGGCGAGGTTGTCCGGGTTGAGCACGACGGTGTGCTGCGACGAGGCCAGCACGCCCGGCCCGCTCTCGCGGAACGTCCAGTACCCGGTGTGCAGGGCCATCAGCGCGGGCAGGGTGACCTGCTTGTAGGCGATCTTGTACGCCGGGAGGCACACCCGGTAGGACTTCGTGACGTGGGTGGAGCCGTCCTTGGCCCGGGTCTCCATCTCCAGCGTCTGCAGGCCGGGGGCCGGCTCGTCGAGCCGGACCGAAGCCACGTGCGGCAGCCGCTCGGCCCAGCGGTCCGCCTCGTTGACGAAGTCGAAGACGTCCTGCGCGGAAGCGTCGATCCGGACGGTGTCCTCGAACGAGAACGTCAGCTCCTCCGCCCGTGTGGCCGCCTCCAGGTTGGCCTTCAACGCGGCGAGTTCACTGCGCGAGTTGGTGTCGACGGCCTTCGCGATCCCCGCCAGGTCCGCCGGGTCGTCGTCGATCGCCCGGTAGTCGTGCAGCAGGCGCAGCCGGCACGCGGCCTCGCCGCGCGGCTCGATCACCCACGCCCCGCCCATCGACGCGATCGGCGGCGGCGAGACCTCCTGCCGGAACTCGATCCGCAGCGCGGCGGGATCGAGTACGCGGCGCGAGACCCAGTTCCGCACTTCGCCGTTCGCGGTGGCCCAGATCCGGATGCGCTCTTCGGTTTCGCCCCGCTCGACGTGCTCGACGTGGATGGTCGGCGGGAAGATCCGCGGCCAGTTCCCCACTTCGGCGATCAGCCGGTAGACCGCGGCGGCCGGGGCGGCCACGGTGATCTCGTGCTCGACTTCGCTGCTGCGACCGACACCGGTCATCGTCTTCGTCCTTTCCACGGGTCAGAAGTTGCCGAGACCGCCGCAGACGTTGAGCGCCTGCGCGGTGATGGAGGCGGCCAGGTCCGAGACGAGGTAGCCGACGAGCCCGGCGACCTCTTCGGGCGTGGAGTAGCGGCCGAGCGGGATCTTCGCGACGAACTTCTCGAGGATCGCCTCCTCGGTGGTGCCGAACGCGTCGGCGTACCGCTCCCGCACGCCTTGGGCCATCGGGGTTTCGACGTAGCCGGGGCACACGGCGTTGACGGTGATCCCGGTCGGCGCGAGCTCGTTGCCGAGCGCCTTGGTGAACCCGACGACCCCGTGCTTGGACGCCGAGTACGGCGCGCCCAGCACCACGCCCTGCTTGCCGGCCGTGGAGGCGATGTTGACGATCCGGCCGCGCGCCTTGTCCCGCATGCCGCCGGTGGTGAGCACCTCCCGGGTGAGGCGGAAGACGCTGGTGAGGTTGGTCTCCAGCACGTCTTCCCACAGCTCGTCGGCGATCTCGGCGGTCACCCCGCCGCCGGCGCGGCCCGCGTTGTTCACCAGCACGTCGACCGGGCCGAAGCGGGACACGGCGGCCTCGACGAACCGCGTGACGTCCGCGCCGGAGCGGACGTCGATCGGGGCGCCGTCGGCGTCGTGGCCGTCTTCGCGCAGCGCCTTGACCGTCGCCGTCACGTTCTCCGCGGTGCGCGCGCCGAGGAACACCCGGTGTCCCTGTTCGCCCAGCCGCCGGGCCACGGCCAGGCCGATCCCGCTGGTGGCCCCGGTGACCAGGGCGACCGGTTCGTGCGTCTGCGTCATCGTTCCTCCGGTTGTCACGGCGGGTCAGCCGACCGCGGTCGCGGCCAGGCCCTCGTTCACGACGCGGATCAGCTCCCGCGGCGTGCCGACGTCGGTCAGCACCGAGTCGTCGAGGTCGACGCCGAACTGCTGTCCGATGAGGACGGTCGCCTCGAGCAGGGCGAGGGACTCCAGCCCCAGCTCGGCGAACGAGATGTCCAAAGTGGATTGTTCGATCCCGCCGTCTTCGCCCGCGCCTTCGCGGAGGATGCGGGCGAGGTCGTCGACGGTGAAGGACTGGCTCATGGTGGTGGTTCCCTTCCGGTTCGGTGGTTCAGGCGGCGCGGACGACGGCGGCCGCGTTGAAGCCGCCGAACCCGCGGACGAGCACGACGGCGGCGCGGACCCCGGCCGGCCGGGGTCCGCCGGTCACCAGGTCCAGGTCGTAGTCCGGCGCGCAGGCGACGTTGACCGTCGGCGGGATGACCCGGTCGCGGATGGCCAGCAGGGCCGCCGCGACGTCGAGCGACGCGGCTCCCGCGTTGAGCCGGCCGGTCATCGTCTTGGGCGCGGTCACCGGGACCTGCCCGCGGCCGAAGATGTCGCCGATCGCGTCGGCCTCGATCCGGTCCAGCTCGGGGATCCCGGCGGCGTCGGCGAAGACGACGTCCACCTCGGTCGGCGACACGGCCGCGTCGTCGAGAGCGAGCTCGATCGCCTTGCGCAGCCCCGGTTCCCGGCCGCTGCCGGGCCGCGGGTCGATGGTGGCGCCGTAGCCGGCGAGCTCGCCGTAGACGCGGGCGCCCCGGCTCCGCGCCGACTCGGCGTCCTCGAGCACCAGCAGCGCGCCGCCCTCGCCCGAGACGTGTCCCGCGGCCCCGGCGTCGAAGGGCAGGTAGGCCCGGTCGGGCACCGCGGATGCGCTCATCCGGTCCGAGGACATCTGCGCGACCCAGCCCCACGGGCAGATCGCGCCGTCGACGCCGCCGGAGAGGATCAGCCTGCTGCCGAGCCGCAGCTGCCGCCGCGCCTGCGCGAGCGCGTCGAGCCCGCCCGCCTGGTCGCTGACGACGACGCCGGTGAACCCGCGCATGCCGTTGCGGATGGAGATCTGGCCGGTGTTCACGGCGTAGAACCAGGCGTAGGACTGGTACGCGCTGACGGCCTTGCTCCCCTTGCTCCACAGGTTTTCCAGCTCGCGCTGGCCGAACTCGAAGCCGCCGCCGGAGCTGGCGGTCACGACACCGGCGCTGAACTCCGGCAGCTCCGCGGGCCGGACGCCCGCGTCGGCGATGGCCCAGTCCGCGGCCACCAGCGCCAGCTGCGTCATGTGGTCGCTCTGCGGGATCAGCCGCGGCGGCAGGTGGTCGGCGGGGTCGAACCCGGGGACCTCGCCCGCCAGCGTCACGGGGTAGCCCGCCGGGTCGAACCGGGTGACCCGGCCGATCCCGCTGCGGCCCGCGAGGACCGCCGACCAGTACTGCTCGGTGCCGAGGCCGTTCGGGGCGAGCACCCCGATCCCGGTCACCACCGCCGCCGTCACGCGGCCCGCCGTTCCGGCGAGGCCAGCACGATGGCGCTCTGGAAGCCGCCGAAGCCGCTGCCGACGCTGAGCACGACGTCGGTCTGCCAGTCCCGGGCGGTCAGCGGGACGTAGTCCAGGTCCAGTTCCGGGTCGGGGTCGTGCAGGTTCGCCGTCGGCGGCACGACGTCGTGCTCGATCGCCAGCGCGGAAGCGGCGATCTCGATCGAGCCGATCGCGCCGAGGGAGTGACCCACCATCGACTTGATCGAGCTGACCGGCACGGCGTAGGCGTGGTCGCCGAGGCTGCGTTTGAAGGCCGCGGTCTCGTGGCGGTCGTTCTGCTTCGTGCCGGAGCCGTGGGCGTTGACGTAGTCGACGTCCTCCGGGGCGCAGCGCGCCTCGGCCAGCGCCACCTTGATCGCCTCGGCCATCTCCACGCCGTCGGGCCGCAACCCCGTCATGTGGTAGGCGTTGGACCGCGACGCGTAGCCGGCGATCTCCGCGTAGATGTGGGCTCCGCGGCGCCGCGCGCTCTCGTACTCCTCCAGGACGAACCCGGCCGCGCCCTCGCCGAGCACGAACCCGTTGCGGGACCGGTCGTAGGGCCGCGAGGCGTGCTCGGGGTCGTCGTTGTGCACGGTGGTCGCCTTGATCGCGTCGAAGCAGGCGACGGTGATCGGCGAGATCGGCGCGTCGGTGGCGCCGGTGACCATGACGTCCACCGTGCCTTCGCGAATCAGCTCGACGGCGTAGCCGACCGAGTCGATGCCCGACGTGCAGCCGGTGGACACCACCGTGCTCGGGCCCTCCGCCCCGCTGCTCCAGGCGACCTCGGTCGCGAACGAGCTGGGGACGAAGAAGTTGTACAGCTCGCGCCCGGCGTAGTGGTGCTCGACCAGGTTCAGCCGCCCGTCGTCGCTGACCACCCGGTACTCGTTCTCCAGCCCGATGGTGGACCCGACCGCGCTGCCGAGGGCCACGCCGATCCGGTGCGGGTCGAGCCCGGACGGGTCCAATCCGCTGTCGGACAGCGCTTCCCGCGTGCTCACCACCGCGAACTGCGCGGCCCGGTCCATCCGGCGGATCTCCGCGGAGCGCAGCCCGAGCCGGTCCGGCCGGAAGTCGACCTCCGCCGCGACGCGCGACCGGTAGGCCGACGCGTCGAACAGCGAAAGCGCCCTCGTGGCGGTGCGCCCCTCGCTGATCAGGGTCCAGAACTCCTTGGTGCCGACTCCCCCCGGAGCCACCACACCGATCCCGGTGATGACGACCCTGCGTCGTGTCATGCGTCCCGCTCCCAGGTGTAGAACCGGGTGGCCATCGCGTCCGAAGGCGAGCGCCAGTCCGGCGAATAGGATTCGATGTACGGCCGCAGATCGGCGCTGATCCGCTGGAAGAGCGGCTCGGTCTTGGCCGCCTCGATGTGCTCGCCGCTGTTCTCCTCGGCGAAGTCCTGCAGGTGGAAGTACAGGCCGCGGTAGCTGAACAGCTGGCGGCGCAGGGTGCCCATGCGGTGCGGCATGTCAGTGGTGTCGAACGCGGCGAACAACCGCGCCACGTCCTCGCCCGACTCCGGCCGCATCCGGGCGACGATCAGGTTGCTGTGCATGCTCGTGGCTCTCCTCTTTCCCGTTCCCCGTCAGGGAGTCCGTGCCGGGCCGAACCAGCGGTCCAGCGCCGTGGTCAGGTCGTGGTGGCTGCCGGGGGCGGCCCAGGCCACGTGGCCGTCGGGCCGGACGAGGACCGCGGTGGTGTCCCCGGCGGTCTCCCCCGCCGGCGTCCCGGTGACGACGTCGATCCGGTCGGCCCAGGCCGCGGCACGGGCCCGCAGCACCGGGTTGTCCCGCAGGTCCAGCAGCAGGCCGCGGGCCGGGCGCAGCAATGCGGTGGTGGTGACCGGTCCGGCCGCCGTCGCCAGTTCCCAATGCGGCACGCGCAGGCCCAGCAGCGGGTGCGAGCCGGCGCCGACGTCGTAGCGGATGTCCAGGCCGCTGACGAGGCCGGCGAGGTGCCGGGCCGCCTCCGGGACCGCCGTCAGCTCGGCCAGCATCCGGCGCAGCGGCACGATTTCCGGCCCGGACAGGATCAGGTGCCCCTGCGCCCGGGTGCTGACCAGCAGGCGCTCGCCGACCGGGTGGCGCTCGTCGTGGTAGCTGTCGAGCAGCTCGTCCCGCGCGTGCCCCCGCACCCGCGCCGCGAGCTTCCAGCCGAGGTTGACCGAGTCCTGGATGCCGGTGTTCATCCCCTGGCCGCCCGCGGCGAGGTGGACGTGCGCGGCGTCGCCGGCCAGCAGCACCCGCCCGCGCCGGTAGCGGGCGGCCTGACGGGCCGCGTCGCCGAACGCGCTCAGCCACACGCATTCGCCCGCCGAGACGTCGTCGCCGGCGAGCCGCAGCCAGAGGTCGGCCAGTTCGCCGTAGGAGACCGGCTCGTCGCGCGGCCGGGGCGCCTTGCCGTGCTCGCTCGCGATGAGCCGGGTGACCCCGCCCGGCAGCTTCGCCGCCATCACCATCCCGCCGGGCACCTGCTCCCCGATCATCCGTGGCCGCACGTCGATCCCGCGCACGTCGGCGAGCAGCAGCTCCCGGGTGGCCGGCGTGCCGGGGAACTCGAACCCGGCGAGGCGCCGGACCGCGCTGCGGCCGCCGTCGCACCCCACGAGGTACTCGCACGTGAGCTCCTCGGTCCCGCGGGCACCCCGGGCGGTCACCTCGACGTGGCCGTCCTCCTGGCGCAGCCCGACGACCTCGGTCCCGCGCCGCACGTCGGCACCCAGCTCGAAGGCCCACTTCTCGAGCACCGTCTCCGTGTGCGACTGGGGCACGGTCTTCGCGGGCTCGTGCGCGCTGTCCAGCACGCCCAGGTCCAGGAACAAACCGGCGAAGTGACCGAACTTCCCGGTCTCCAGCGGGCCGAACTTCGAGAGGAGGCCGCGCTGGTCGAACACCTCCACCGTGCGGGTGGTGAGCCCGACGCCGCGGGACTCCCCGCTGCGTTCGGCGGTCCGCTCCAGCACGATCACGTCGACGCCCGCCAGCCGCAGCTCGCCCGCGAGCATCAGGCCGGCCGGACCGGCGCCGGCCACGATCACAGCAGCATCCACGGAATCTCCTTGGTCGGCGGCGAGTGCCCGCGAGGAACGGGACGGAAAAGAATGCGAAGACGCCCGGGCCGGGAATCCACCGCGCGCCGGCCCCGCTCGAAACACGCGGGTAACGGGTGCGCCCCAGGCCGATCGATGCGACCATCTGACAATGCGGCCGGGGCCGTGGTCAAGCTCCCGGCCCGTTTACTGTGGAGCAACCACTATGCCGCCGGCACCACCCTGCGGGCCGACCACTACCTCGCGGTGACCCGGCTCACACTGGATTGAGCCGGCGTCGGGCGCCGTGGATAAAGGACTGGTCGAGACCGCCGAAAATGGCGTCCCGCCAAGACATCGCGGACATTCACACCGGGCTGCCGGGGAACGGGAACACGTTCCCCGTGCGCCCGCTGCCGCCACCACGCCGACAGACGGGAAGCGCATCCATGGGCACCCTTTCGAGCAAGAGCGCACTGGTCACCGGGGCGAGCCGGGGGATCGGACGCGCCATCGCCGTCCGCCTCGGCCGGGAGGGCGCGCTGGTCGGCGTCCACTACGGGGAAAACGAGATCGCCGCGAAAGAAACCGTCGCCCGCATCGAATCCGACGGCGGATCCGCCTTCGCCGTCCGCGCCCGCCTGGGCGTTCCCGGTGACGTGCACGAGTTGTTCCGGTCATTCGAAAGCGGACTCAAGGAACGCACCGGGGAAAGCGCCTTCGACATTCTGGTGAACAACGCAGGCGCCACTTCACTGGGCACCTCGCCGGAAGATGTCACACCCGAAGAATTCGACGAGCTTTTCGCGGTGAACGCCAAGGCACCGTTCTTCATCGTGCAGCGCGCGCTAACGACGATCCGCGACGGCGGCCGGATCGTCAACATCTCCTCCGGGCTGACCCGGTTCGCGCAGGCGGACCAGGTCGCCTACGCGATGTCGAAGGGAGCGGTCGAACAGCTTTCCCTGCACTTCGCCCGGCATCTGGCGCCGCGCGGCATCACGGTCAACAGCGTCGCCCCCGGGATCACCAACAACGGCCAGCCGGTCTTCGACATCCCGGAGGCCGTCGCGCAGATGGCCGAGGTGTCGGCCTTCAAGAAGGTCGGGGACGCCGAGGACGTCGCCGCGGTGGTCGCCTTCGCCGCTTCCCCGGACGCCCGCTGGGTCACCGGTGCCTTCCTCGACGCCACCGGCGGGACGCTGCTCGGCTGATGGCGACCCTCTCCCCGCCGACCGGCCACCGGGCCCTCGTCGGCGTCCTGGCCGGCACCATGCTCGTCGACTCGCTCGAAATCGTCCTGATGGGCGTGGCCCTGCCTTCGATCCGCGCGGAGTTCGGCCTCTCGGCGGCGAGCGCGGTGTGGGCACTGGCGGCGTTCCCGCTCGGCTTCGGGCTGGCGCTGGTTCCGGGCCGACGGCTGGGGCACCGCGCGGTCTACCTCACGGCGCTGGCCGTGTTCGGCGCGGCCGCCGTGGTGGCGGGCAGCACGGACGAGCTCGCGGTGCTCGTCGCGGCCGAGTTCGTCAAGGGGTGCTGCGCCGCGTTGACCGCACCCGCCGGGATCGCCGTCATCGCGAGCACGTTCCGCGAAGGCGAAGCTCGGCGGCGCGCGATGCTGGTGTATTCGCTGTGCGGAACCGTGGGGGCCACCGCGGGCATGCTGGTGGCCGGAGTCCTGTGCGGCGGCGACTGGCGGTGGGCCGTGCTGCTGCCGGTGCCCGTGGTCCTCGTGCTGTTCGGGCTCGGGCTGCGGCATCTGCCGAAGGGTGCGCTGGTCAGGTCCGTCCCCCGGCTCCCCCGCACGGCGGCGCTCCTGCGCGCGGCGGTCGGCGCCGCGAGCCTGAACGGCGTGTCGGTCGGGCTGTTCGTGGTCGTGAACCTCCAGCTGCAGAACGACTTGGGCCGCCCGGCCTGGCTGTCCGCCGTCGTCTGCGCACCCGCGTACGCGACACTCGCGCTGTCGGTGCTCCTCGCCGGGCGGTGGGTCGCCCGCCACGGCGCGCCCCGGCTGGTCGCCGCGGGTGCCGTCGCCGCCGCGACGGGGTGCGTCCTGTACCTCGCGCTGCCCGGACCGGGTGACCACGGGCTCGGCGTCCTGGCCGCCACCGTGCCGATCGGGCTCGCCTACCTGTGCTCGTTCGCCGCGCTCAACGCCGGCGCGGCCGCCGGGTTGCCGGAGTCCCGGCGGCCAGGGGCCGGACTGGTCCTGCAGACCGCCGTCCAGTTCGGCGGCGTCCTCACCGTGGTGCCCGCCGGCGCCCTCCTCACCGCGTACGACGACGTCCGCACGGCGCTCCTGCCGATCGCGGCCGCCGCGGTGGCCGGACTGGCCGCCGCACTGGCCGGGCTGCGCGCCCGGCGCCCGACACCGAAGGGAATCGCATGACCGACCGCACCCTGCGCGTCGCGCTGATCATCGGCAGCGCCCGGAAAAGCCGCTTCACCTCGACCGTCGCGGCGTGGTTCCACGACCGGCTCGCCGAACGGCCGGACGTCGAAGCCGACGTCGTCGACCTGGCCGGCGTCGACCTGAGCACCGGTGGCCCGAGCCACGAGCCGGACGCGGCGGACGTCGCCGTCCTCGCCGGGACGGCCCCGCGGCTCGCCGCCGCGGACGCGTTCGTCGTGGTGACCCCCGAGTACAACCACAGCTTTCCCGCCGCGCTGAAGAACTTCGTCGACTGGCACCTCACCGAGTGGAGCGCGAAACCCGTCGGGTTCGTCTCCCACGGGGGCATCTCCGGCGGCCTGCGCGCGGTCGAGCAGCTCCGCCAGGTCTTCGCCGAGCTGCACGCGGTCACGATCCGCGAAACGGTCAGCTTCCACGGCGGCCCGGCCACCTTCGGCGACGACGGGCAGCCGGTCGCGCCCGAGGGGTGCACCGGCGCCGCGAAAGTGCTGCTCGACCAGCTGCAGTGGTGGGCGCTCGCGCTGCGCGAGGCGAAGGCCCGTCGTCCTTACCTGGCGGGATGACCGCCTCCGCCGGTTCCGCCGGACGCAGACAAGGAGTGCCCATGACCGACGCCGTACCGCTGACGCACACCTCCGTCGGGGACCGGGCGGCGGACGCCGTCGCCCTGACCGACGCGATCGTCACCGACCCCGTCACGATGATCAACGCCTTCACCGTCCCCGCCGCGGAACGCGCCCTGTTCCTGGACCGCTGGAAGGACAACGCCGCGGCGATGGCCCGCCAGCCGGGCTTCGTCCAGGCGCGGATGTACGAGGCGCTCGAGGACGAGGCTCAGCTCGGCTTCGTCAACGTCGTCCGCTGGGGCAGCGGCGCGGCGCTCGCCGAGGCCAGGAAGCAGCCCGAATGGCGGGCCGCCGTCCAGCGGATGATGGACGACGAGGGACTGCACATCACCGCCCGGCCGATGGTCTACCGGACCGCGCTGGTCGTCGATCCCGGCGGTGCGCCGTGACCCCGCGCGGCCCGCTGCCGGCCCTGGACCGGCCCGACGCCGAAACGCTGGTGGTCGAGCTCGGCACCCCGCGCGCCGGCGAATCCCCCGACGACCTGGCCGCCCGGATCGTCGGCCGGCACGAGCGGCCGCCCACCGGGCTGCTGTCCCTCAGCTGCTTCGCCGCGCTGGACGGGGCCGTCGTCGCGACCCTCAGCCAGTGGGCCGCCGGCCGTCCGGCCGGAGAACCGCCCGGCGGAACCGCGCCCCCGCCGGGTGAACCGGCGCGGCTGGAGTTCCGGCTCCACCGCAGCGCACCGCCCGACCCCGGCCGCACCCCCGGTTGCTTCAACATCGTCATCCGGCCGAGCACCGGCCACCGGACCGCCCGGGACTTCGTCGACTCCCTGCTGGCCCGGTCGGGGTCCCTGCCGGAGCTGAACCAGCCGATCACCGGCAGCTTCCACATCGGCGTCGACGGCCGGAGCACCCTGCTCTACTCCGAGTGGGAGACCAAGGAAGAGCACGACGAGCACGTGGAAACCATGCGGCACACGATGGCCGACCTGTACGACGGCCTGCCCGCGCCGCTGAGCGTCCACCAGTACCGGCACTGCCGCAGCCTGGAGATCCCATGACGGCCACGCACGACGTCCCGCTCCGCTTCCCCTTCGGCGAAGAGGAAGCCCTCACGCTCAACCCGGCGTACGCGGCGATCCGGGACACCCCCGGTCTCACCCGCGTGCGGATGCCCTACGGCGCCCCGGCGTGGCTCGTCGCCCGCTACGCCGACGCGCGGTTCGTCCTCGGCGACCGGCGGTTCGTGCCGGCCGCCGCCGACAACGCCGACGAGCCGCGCATGGCGGAGTACCACCGCAGCGGCGGGATTCTGATGAGCTCGCCGGAGAACCACGCCCGGCTGCGCGGGCTGGTGGCCAAGGCGTTCACCATGCGCCGGGTCGAGGGGCTCCGGCCGCGGGTGGCCGAGCTCGCCGGCGGCCTGATCGACGGGATGCGGGCCGGCGGCGAGCCTGCCGACCTCGTCGCCGGCTACGCGCTGCCGATCCCGGTGGCCGTGATCTGCGAGTTCCTCGGGGTCCCCGCCGGCGACCGCGAACGCTTCCGCGGTTGGACCGAGGCCGTGACCGCGCTCGGCGGCCTCACCGCGGCGGAGTACGAGCGCAACTTCACCGAACTGCGCGAGTACACGGCCGCGCTGATCGCCGATCACCGTGCCACGCCGCGGGACGACCTGATGACCGCGCTCATCGAAGCCCGCGACGTCGGGGACAAGCTGACCGAGCCGGAGCTGGTGGAGTTGTGCATCAGCATCCTGGTGGCCGGGCACGACACCAGCGTCAGCCAGATCGCGAACTTCGTCTACGCCCTGCTCGACCAGCCCGGTGCGTGGCAGCGGCTGGTCGCCGAGCCCGGGCTGGTGCCGGCGGCGGTCGAGGAGCTGATGCGGTTCATCCCGCTCATCGCCACGGCCAGCTTCCCGCGGTACCCGACCGAAGACGTCACCGTCGGCGACGTGCTGGTGCGGGCGGGCGAACCCGTCCTCGTGGCGGTCGGTGCGGCGAACCGGGACGGGCTGCGGTTCGGTTCGCCGGACGAGCTGGTGTTCGACCGCCCCGCCAACCACCACCTCGGGTTCGGCCACGGCGCCCACCACTGCCTCGGTGCGGCGCTGGCCCGGCTGGAGCTGCAGGAGGCCCTGGCCGCGCTGGTGCGCGAACTACCGGGGCTGCGGCTGGCCGGCGATCCGGCGTGGAAGTCGGAAATGCTCATCCGCGGACCGGGCTCGATGCCGGTCGCCTGGTAGGCCGTCTTTTCTGGAGGAGGAACGAAGAAGTGAGCACACAAAGCGTCGATGCGGCCACCTACCCGTTCAACCGGTCGTGCGGGCTGGAGCTCGACGACAGCTACCGGGAAGCCCAGCGCACCCCCGGTCTCACCCGCATCCGGATGCCCTTCGGCGACGCCGCCTGGCTCGTCACGAGGTTCGACGAAGCACGAGCCGTGCTCGCCGATCCCCGGTTCTCCCGCGCGATGTCCTTGGACCACGACGTGCCGCGGATGGCCGAAGGCCGGAACTTCACCGGCATCCTGACCACCGACCCGCCCGACCACACGCGGCTGCGCACCCTGGTCGCCAAGGCGTTCACCATGCGCCGCGTCGAGGCGCTGCGGACGAAGGTGCGGGCGCTCGCCGAGCGGCTCGTCGACGAGATGGTCGCCGCGGGCGAGAGCGGGGACCTGATGGGCGCGTACGCCCTGGCGATCCCCGAGGAGGTCATCTACGAGCTGCTCGGCGTCCCGCTGGCGGACCGCGACCGGTTCCGGGTCTGGAGCGACAAGGTGCTGGCGGGCAACGAGCTCAGCGTCGAGGAGGCCGCGCGCACGCTCGACGAGCTGCGGGCCTACATGCTGGAGCTGATCGCCGAGCTGCGCGTCGCCCCGCGCGACGACCTGCTCAGCGGCCTGGTCCAGGCCCGGGACGAAGGCGACCGGCTCAACGAGGACGAGCTGGTGGACCTGTGCGTCGCGATCCTCATCGCCGGCCACGAAACCACGGCGAACCAGATCGCCAACTTCTCCTACCTGCTGCTCGACCGGCCGGAGCACTGGGAACAGCTGAAGGCCGACCCGGAGCTGATCCCGAAGGCGGTCGAGGAGCTGGTGCGGTTCGTCCCGCTCGGCCTCACCGCGTTGTTCGCGCACTACGCGAGCGAGGACGTCGAGGTCGGCGGAACGCTGGTCCGCGAGGGCGAGGCGGTGATCGTGTCGCACGGGGCGGCCAACCGCGACCGGACGCAGTTCGCCGACGCGGACGAGCTGCGCCTCGATCGCGACCCGAAGCAGCACCTTGGCTTCGGGCACGGCATCCACCGCTGCCTCGGCGCCCCGCTCGCCCGGCTGCAGCTGCAGGAAGCGTTGCGTGCGCTGGTGACCAAGCTGCCGGACCTGCGGCTGGCGGGGCCGCCGGAGTGGAAGGAACACAGCTTGCTGCGCGCCCCGGAGGTGCTTCCGGTGCGGTGGTGAGCGGGTTCCGGCGGCGGCCCCGGTCCGGGGCCGCCGCCGGGTGCGTCACAGCGCGTCGAGCCGGCCGCCGTCGACCACGAAGACGCCCCCGGTCACCCAACCGGCCCTCTCGGAAGCGAGGAACGCGACCATCTCCGCGACGTCCTCCGGCCGGCCGGGCGCGCCGAGCGGGGTCGGGCCGCCGAGGTTCGCATACGTCGTGTCGAAGTCCGTCCCGGTGTCGCGGGCGACGATGCCCGCCAGCTTCCGCGCCGCCGGGGTGTCGACGAAGCCGGGCAGGACGGTGTTGACCCGCACCCGCGGCCCGACGGCCTGGGCCAGGCCCTTCGCGTAGGCAGACAGCGCGGCCTTGGACGCCGCGAAGTCGAGCATCACCGGCTGCGGGGCTCGCACCGCCAGCGCCGATATTTCGACCACCGCTCCCCCCGATTCCGTCAGCGCGGGCATCAGGGCGCGATCCATCCGGACGGCGGAAAGGAAATTGGCGTCCAGGCACCGGACCCATTCTTCGTCGGGAATGCTCAGCGGCCCTCCGAGATAGATGCTGGATTCGCCGACGTTGTTCACGAGGACGTCGGCACCACCCAGCACGTCGAGCGCCTCGGCGGCCAGCGCGTCGACCCCCTCCCGGGTGGCCACGTCGGCGACGACGAGGTGAACTCCTTGCGGCACTTCGGAATTCTTGGTGCGCGCGGAGGTGACGACCCGCGCGCCCGCCGCGGTCAGCCGGGCGACGATCGCGGCACCGATGCCCCGCGTCCCCCCTGTGACGACCGCGCGTTTACCGGCGAATTCAGCGGACAGGGGAACAGGAATTGTTTCCGACATGCCGACGATGTTCCCGGCCCGTCCGTCACTCTGTCAAGAAACCGTTCCCCGAGAAATCCGGCGCATTTTCCGCCTCCGCCTTCCGCTCACCTCTGGCCTACCCCGCGATCGTCAGGTAATCTGCTCGACAGACAGTCTGCCAGACAGACGAAGCGGCCCGAGCCCGACCAGGAGTCCCGAATGCGAATCGAAGCGTGGTCCGACCTCGGCTGCCCGTGGTGCTACCTCGGCAAGCGCAGGCTGGAGAAGGCGCTGGCGGGGTTCGCGCACGCCGGCGAGGTCGAGGTGGTCTGGCGGAGCTTCCAGCTGGCGCCGTCCTACCCGAAGGGCGCGGCCCGGCCGTTGTACGAGGTGATGATGGAGCAGACCGGCGGCAGCCTGGACCAGGTCCGGCGCACGGTGGGCGCCGTGACCGGCCCGGCCGCCGAAGACGGCCTGGTCTACGACCTCGACCGGGTCCACATGTGCAGCACCTTCGACGCCCACCGCTTGGCCCACCTCGCCGCGGCGAAGGGTCTGGGCGGGCAGGCGCACGAGCGGCTGCTGCGTGCCCTCCTCGTCGAAGGCGAGATTCTGGACGACGACGAGACGCTCGTCCGGCTCGGGGCCGAAATCGGCGTCGCGGACGGGGAAACCCGCGAGCTCCTCGCCGGGGACGCCTACGCGGAGCAGGTGCGGGAGGACTCGCGCGAAGCCCTGGCGCTCGGCGCGACCGGGGCTCCGTTCTTCGTCTTCGACCGCGCGTACGGCGTCGCGGGCGCGCAGTCGGTGTCAGGGTTCGCCGCCGTTCTGGAGCGAGCCCACCAGCGGGCGGCCGCCGCCGGCTGAGCCACGTTCACTTCCGGGGGAGGAAGCGGAGATGTCAGGTGTGAGCAGACGGGCGGTGCTCGGCGGAGCCGGGCTGGCAGTCACGGGACTGGCCGGCTCGGCGGGGTGCACCCCGGCCGCGGCGGCCGACGCGGACCGCGCCCCGCCGCTGGGTCCGGCGGTCGTCACGCCGGACGACGTCCGGTACCAGGACCTCGTCCGGCGCGGCCACAAGAGGTACGTGGCGAGCCCGGACTACGTCGAGGTGGTGGGCTCGACGCGGCAGGTCGAGCAAGCACTGCGGAAGGCCGTCCGGGCGGGGAAGAAGGTCGTCGCGCGCGGCGGCGGGCACTGCCTCTCCGACTTCGTCGACCACCCGGACACCGAGGTGATCATCGACCTGTCCGGCCTCCGGCAGGTGTACTTCGACGAGCGGCGCGGGGCCTTCGCGGTCGAAGGCGGGGCGCTGCTCGGCGAAGACGTCTACCGGCGCCTCTTCCTCGGCTGGGGCCTGACCCTGCCCGCCGGCTGGTGCCCCCGCGTCGGGGTCGGCGGCCACATCTGCGGCGGCGGGTACGGCGTCCTGTCGCGCATCCACGGGCTGACCGTCGACTACGTGGACGCGGTCGAAGTCGTGGTGGTCGACGAGGCCGGCGCGGTCCGGACGGTGGTGGCCAGCCGCGACACCCACCCCGACCTCCACTGGGCGCACACGGGCGGGGGCGGCGGCAACTTCGGCATCGTCACCAAGTACTGGCTGAGGGACCCCACGGCCACGGGCACCGATCCCGCCGGCCTGCTCCCCCGCGCCCCGGCGTCCACTTTGGACTTCAGCTGCGAGTGGCCGTGGGCGGAACTGGACGAACGAAAGTTCGTGCGGCTCGCGGAAAACCACAGCCGGTGGGTCGAGGCCAACAGCGCTCCCGGCGCGCCGGGAGCGAACCTGTACTGCGAGCTGATCCTGCACCGCCGCGCCACCGGGCAGCACCTCACGGTGGGCCAGGCGTTCGGCCCCGGCGCCGAAGCCCTGCTCGACGACTACCTCGCCGCGCTGGGCGCCGGCGTCGGGACGCCGCGGAACCTGACGCGGGCACGCAAGCCGTACCTCGCCACGGCGCTGGCCGGGTCGCCGGACTCGAAGCCGTACCGGTTCCACGTCAAATCCGGCTATCTGCGGGCCGGGTTCACCCGGGAGCAGCTCCACGCGATTCACGAACAGCTCACCGCCGAGCACGACGACAGCCTGCTCAACGGATCGGTCGGGCTGGCCGCCTACGGCGGCGCGATCAACGCCGTGAACCCGGCCGCCACGGCGGTCGCGACGCGGGACGCGGTGCTGAAGCTGACCTACATCGCGGCGTGGGAAGACCCGGCGAAGGACGCCGTCCACGACGCGTGGATCCGCGAGTTCTACCGGAAGGTGTACGCGGCGACGGGCGGCGTCCCCGACCCGGCCGATGGCGCGTACATCAACTACCCGGACAACGACCTGGCCGATCCGGCGATCAACAAGTCGGGCGTACCGTGGTCGACGTTGTACTACAAGGGGAACTACCCGAGGTTGCAGCGAACCAAGGCGCGGTGGGACCCGCTGGACGTGTTCAACCACGCCCTCGCCGTCCGGCCGGCTCCCCGCTGAACCCCGGCGGTCAGGGCCGGTAGGTGCAGATCGCGCCGATGCTGTTGGACTGCTCCACGACGGTTTTGCCGTCGACCGTGATCTTGCACGTGTTGTCCTTGGTGCCCAGCTTGAAGTCGACCGGGGTGGCCGTGACCGAGGTGAACGTCAAGTCGTCCATCGTCAAGGTCTGGCTCCAGGTCTTGCCCTTCTCCAGGACCTCCTGGGAGTTCGCACTGAACCCACTGCTCCACTGCAGGTTCGACTTCGCCGCCGTCGTGACCTCCAGGACGACCGTGTGCTTGGCCGGCGCCGCCGCAGCCGCGGTCGGGGCCGCCGCCGCGAGCTCGGAGCCGGCGTCCGCGACCGCTGCCGGGGCGGCCTCCGTCGGCAGGCCGTCCGCGGCGTCGTTGACGGCCTTGCCGAAGGCCGCCGTCCAGAGCACGCAGATCACCAGCCCGATCGCCGACAGCACGACGGCCGCGATGGCCAGGCCCTTGTTGCTCGCCTGGCCGCGGTTCGCCCGCAGCAGCCCGACGATGCCGAAGACCAGCCCGAGGATCACCAGCGGCCACGCGATGACCCCGATGATCGGGATGAACGCGAAGATCAGGCCGACCAGGCCGAGGACGAACCCGGCCGTGCCGAGGCCGTTCTTCGGCTGGACCGGAGCGGACATGGGCGGCATGGGGGCGTAGGACACGGTTGCCTCTTTCGGTGGCGCGGGTTCGACCGGACGCGGTCGCGTTCTGGGCCATCCGTCGTCCTTCGGGCCACGCGTGTAACAGGGCGTAAAAGCAACTCTCGGTCACAGGACGGACTCAGTGGCGCGCGTTCACGATCATTTACGCAGGTGGCGACGGTGAGCGACTGACTCACCATCGTTACCAAGGGTGAGAAATTGAAACTTCAAGTTCACTCGGACGGGCTAAGCGGGGGTGTTCTCCGCGCTCGGCGGCGCATCATCACGCACCACGCCCGAGACGGCTCGCACACCTCGCGCCGGCGCCTCGAATCGTCCGCTGTGGAGCGCCAGAGTTCGAAAACGTCGTACCTTCTCGGCGCGGTTCCGCACTCGTCGCCGGACCCGCCGCCGAGGCGGTGCCCAACCTGGCAGCCCGGAAGCTGTGGGCAGCGGAGCGCGGCGGCCTACAACGCCGCCTACCGCGCTACCGCGTCACCCTCCTGCGCCGCCTGGCGGTGAACCCTCAGCGTTCCACCTGCACCGCCGGTGTCCCGGCCGGCTCCGCCAAGTCGGTCCGGTTGCTCTCCCGCAGCACCAGCACGCAGCCCACCGTGACCAGGCAGCACGCCGCGATCACCGCCGAGATCACGCCCGTCCCCGAGCCGGCGAGCGCCGCGAACACCACCGGGCCCAACCCCGCGCCGAGGCCGGCGATCTGGTAGCCGAGGGACGCTCCCGTGTAGCGGGTGCGCGTCGAGAACAGCTCCGTGTACAGCGCCGCCAGGGGGCCGTACATCGCCGGGTGCGCCACCGACTGGCCCAGCACCACCGCCAGCGTCAGCAGCGCCGCGTTCCCGGTGTCGATCAGCGGGAACAGCAGGAACCCCACCACGCCGGTGGCCAGCGCACCCGCGATCACGACCGGGCGGCGGCCGATCCGGTCGGACAGCGCCGAGTAGCCGATGATGCCGATCACCGCGCCGACCGAGGACACCGTGATCGCGTTGAGCACGGTCTGGCGCGAAAACCCCTCGCGCACGGCGTACGACAGCACGTACGTCGTGAGCGTGCCCTGCGCGACGAACGCGCCGAACCCGACGCCGATCGCCAGCAGCAGGTTCTTCGGGTGCCGGCGCAGGACCTCAAGCAGCGGCGCGCCGGAGCGCTCGCGGACCGCGGCGAAGACCGGCGTCTCGTCGACCTTCAGCCGGATGAACAGGCCGATGGCGAGCAGCACGACGCTGAGCAGGAACGGCACCCGCCAGCCCCACGAAAGGAACTGCGCGTCCGTCGTCACCGCGCCCATCAGCGTCAGCAGCAGCGTCGAGACCACCATGCCACTGGGCGCCCCGGCGTTGGTGAAGCTCGCCCACAGCCCGCGGCGGCTGGTCGCGTGCTCGGCCGACATCAGCACCGCGCCACCCCACTCGCCGCCGACCGCGACGCCCTGCAGCACCCGCAGCACGATCAGCAGGACCGGCGCCCACACCCCGATCTGCGCGTAGGTGGGCAGGACGCCGATCAGCGTGCTCGCGATGCCCATCATCGTCATCGTGATGACGAGCATCCGCTTGCGGCCCAGCCGGTCGCCGAAGTGTCCGAAGACGATGCCGCCGATCGGACGCGCCAGGTAGCCCGTGGTGAAGGTGCCGAGGCTGGCGACGGTGCCGAGCACCGGGTCGAGGTTCGAGAAGAAGACCTTGTTGAAGACCACCGCCGAAGCCGTGGCGTAGAGCAGGAAGTCGTAGTACTCGATCACGCTGCCGAAGTAGCTGGAGAGCACCGCGCGGCGCAGCTGCGCCCGCGAGCGGAGGTTTTCTGCCATCGCGTCCTGCCTCGTCGCCGACCGCGCGTGACCCGCGTCACGCCGCGACGAACGTTAAGCAGTTCGGTGACCACCGTCAAGACACTGCCCAACATCGGGCGGGGCTTATGCTCGCGCCGTGAGCGATCTGGCCGTCTCCGCCGCCGAGGGCATCGGCGCCGACACCCCGCGTCCGCAGACGCTGCTGCTCACCTTCTTCGGCGGCCACGTCCTCGACCGCCGCATCCACGTCGCCACGGCGAGCGTGCTCGACGTGCTGGAACGCGTCGGCGTCTCCGAACACGCCACCCGCTCCACGCTGAGCCGGATGGCGCGGCGCGGCCTGCTCCACCGGGTCCGCCGCGGGCGGCACGTCTACGTCGGCCTCACCGACCGGTCGCGGGCGATCCTGCACGACGGCGAGCGGCGCATCTGGCGGGCCGGGCCGGTCAACCGGCACTGGGACGGCACGTGGACGCTGCTCGGGTTTTCGATGCCCGAGTCGTGGCAACGCCAGCGGCACGCCCTGCGGTCCCGGCTGCTGTGGGCCGGCTTCGGCAGCCTGCAGGGCGGCCTGTGGATCGCGCCGGGCGAGGTCGACCCGGTCCCGTTGCTCGACGGCCTCGGCGCCGACGGCCACGTCAAGGTCTTCCAGGCCCGCGCGCTGCCACCCACCGAGGTCGCCGGGATCGTGCGGGAGGCGTGGGACATCGACCGGCTGGCCGGGCACTACCGGGCGTTCCTGGACCGCTGGGCGGACCCGGCGGCCCAGGCGCCGGACAGCCTCGCCCGCGACCTGCTGCTGGAGTCCGACTGGCTGCAGACCATCCGGACCGACCCGCGGCTGCCGCGGGAGCACCTGCCGGCGGACTGGCCGGCCGAACCCGCCCAGGAGCTGTTCTACGCCTTGAGCGCCGAGCTGCGGCCCGCCGCCCGCGCCATCGCCGCCGACCTGCTCGACTCGATCACCGACGAGCAGGCCGACGGCTGAGCGCCTCCCCTCAGGAGGAGCTGCAACTGACGCTCGGCCAGTTCCGGTTCCCGTTGTGCTGGATGGTGACGCCCCAGTTGTTGCCGTTGCCGTTGGGTTTCGCCACGAGGACCTGGCTGCTGGGCCACGTCGCGCCGACGTTCCAGGTCGCGATGATCCGCGCGGGGCTCGGCACGGTCATCGTGACGGTCCACGAACTCGACCCGCTCACCGACACGCTGAGGTTGTACCGGTCGCTCCAGGACTGCCCGGCCGACAGCGAAGCGGTGCAGCCGCCCCCACCGGGTGTCGTGGGTGTCGTCGTCGGGTTGGTCGGTGTGGTGGTCGGCGTCGTGGTCGTCCCGCCGCCGCCGTTGAGGGCGTTCAGCACCGAGGTGTACGCGGCTTTCTTGGTGCCGTTGCCGTCGAACAGCAGCGGGCTTTCCCCGGAGCGCCACGAATCGCTGTCCCGCACGCCCCACACGGTGATCCCGACGCAGCGCGCGACGTTCAGGCACGCCTGCGTCAGCGCCGCGTACTGGGAGGTGGCCGCGTTGGTGACGTCGACTTCGGTGAGCGCCACGTCGACGCCGAGCGCGGCGAAGCTGGAGATCGTCGTCTGCAGGCTGCCCGGGACCGAGCTGCCGCCGGTGAAGTGGGCCTGCAGGCCGACGCAGTCGATCGGCACGCCGCGGGACTTGAAGTCCCGCACCATGTTGTAGACGCCCTGGGTCTTGGCGTAGTTCCAGTTGTCGATGTTGTAGTCGTTGTAGCAGAGCTTGGTCGACGAGTCGGCCGCGCGCGCGGTCTTGAAGGCGACCTCGATCCAGTCGTTGCCGGTGCCCTGCAGGTTCGACGACCGGCGGCTGCCGTCCTCGTTGAAGGCTTCGTTGACGACGTCCCAGTAGGCGAGTTTGCCTTGGTAGTGGGCCATCACCTTCTGGATGTGGTTGATCATCGCGTTGCGGAGGGTGCTGCCGCTCATGTTCTGCATCCAGCCCGGCTGCTGGGCGTGCCAGGCCAGGGTGTGGCCGCGGACCTGGGCGCCGTGGCCGACCGCCCAGTTGTAGATCTGGTCGCCGGAGGAGAAGTTGAACTGGTTCTGGCTGGGCTCGGTCGCGTCGGGCTTCATCTCGTTCTCGGGCGTGACCATGGTGAACTCGCGTGCCGCGATGGTGGTGTAAGCCGAGGTCCCGAGCTTGCTCGCCGCGATCGCGGTACCGAAGTACCGCCCGGACTGCGCGGCCGCCGCCCCGAGGGTACCGGCCGCGGCATCGGCGCCCGGCGCGGTCACCAGCACGGCCGCCGCGGCGGCGACGGTGGTCACCCCCGCCATCACCCGGCAGGCCGAGGACCGCCACCAGCGGGTGCCGCGCGGGCCCGAAGAGCTTTTCGCCATCCGTGATCTCCTTCCGGTTCCCCAGGAGCACAACACGGCTCCGCGGGACCGGGCAAAGACTTTCGGCCGACTTTCGAAGGTGTCCACAGTGGACGAAAAGTCGTCAGCCGCGCCAGGTTCCGATGCTGTCGAGGAGGCTGTCCGGGACCGCGTCCCGCCGGATCCTACGATGGGGGTGTGCCGGAACCAGGTCAAGACGCCGTCCTGCCCGACGTGCTCGCCGAGGGGTTGCAGGTCGTGTTCGTCGGCATCAACCCCGGCCTGACGTCGGCGGCGGCCGGACACAGCTTTTCCACGCCCAGCAGCCGGTTCTGGCCCGCGCTGCACCGCTCCGGGTTCACGCCGCGGCGGTTGCGCGCCGAGGAAGAAGGGCTGCTGCCGGGCTGGGGGCTGGGCATCACCAGCATCGTCCGCCGCCCGACGGCCCGCGCCGCGCAGCTGTCGCGCGAGGAGCTCGCCGCCGGCGGCCGGGACCTGGCCGAGCGGGTCCGGACGATCCGGCCGCGGTGGCTGGCGATGCTGGGCGTCACCGGGTACCGGGCGGCGTTCGGGGCTCC
Organism: Amycolatopsis sp. NPDC098790; assembly: GCF_044759945.1. NCBI lineage: Bacteria > Bacillati > Actinomycetota > Actinomycetes > Pseudonocardiales > Pseudonocardiaceae > Amycolatopsis > Amycolatopsis sp. NPDC098790. Next base: position 214,089 of record NZ_JBIWAI010000006.1, on the reverse strand, counting down.
TGCCGCCCGGCTCGGCCCGCAGGCCGCGACGATCGGCGGCGCCCAAGTGTGGATCGTGCCCAACCCCAGCGGCCTCAACGCGCACTACCCGCCCGAGGCGCTGGCGCTCGAGTTCGCCCGGATGCGGGCCGCCGCCGGCGTCCCCGACCGCTCCGGCCTCCTCGGCGACGGCCCGTTCCCCGGCCTCGCGAGCGCCCCGTGAGGGAAAACCCCTGACACCCGAAGTGCTGGACCGAGCCGCGGTCACCGTGCTAGAAGTAGAACGTGTTTCACTTCTGACCGCCTGGAGGTGCGCGGATGAGCGTCCCGACCGTGACCGAGCTCCTCCTGGCCCGCGCCGGGGACGAGCGCCCCGGCCTCCGGTTCGAGGACGAGACCCTGTCGTGGGCCGAGCACGTCCGGGCGTCGGCGCGCTGGGCGGGCGGCCTCCGGGAGACGCTGGACCGGCGCCGGCCGCCGCACGTCGGCGTGCTGGCCGACAACGTCCCGGCGTTCTCCGTCCTGCTGGGCGCCTGCGCGTTCGCCGGGGCGGTGCTGGTCGGGCTCAACCCCACCCGGCGCGGTGCGGCGCTCGCCCGGGACGTCCGGCTCGCCGACTGCCAGGTCGTCCTCACCGAGCCGAAGTACCGGCCCCTCCTGGCCGGGCTCGACCTCGGCGGGATCCCCGTGCGGGACCTGGGGTCGTGGCCGCCCGCCGCCGACCCGATCGAGCCCGTCCCGGCGTCGGCCGACGACCTGCTCATGCTGATCTTCACCTCCGGCACCAGCGGCGACCCGAAGGCGGTCCGCTGCACCCACGGCAAGATCGCGTTCCCCGGCGCGATGCTCGCGGAGCGCTTCGGCCTGTCCACATCGGACACCGTGTACGTCGCGATGCCGCTGTTCCACTCCAACGCCGTCATGGCCGGCTGGGCGGTCGGGCTCGCGGCGGGCGCGACCGTCGCCCTGCGCCGCCAGTTCTCCGCGTCCGGCTTCCTGCCCGACGTGCGCAAGTTCGGCGTGACCTACGCCAACTACGTCGGCAAGCCACTGTCCTATGTGGTCGCCACGCCGCCGCGGCCGGACGACGCGGACAACTCGCTGCGCCTCGTCTACGGGAACGAAGGAGCGAGCGCCGACCTGGCCGCGTTCGAGAAGCGCTTCGGCTGCAAGGTGGTCGACGCGTTCGGCTCCACCGAAGGCGGCATCGGGTTCGCGCGCACCGACGACACCCCGCCGGGCTCACTCGGCAGGCCGACCCCCGACGTCGCGATCCTGCACCCGCGCACCGGATCGTCGTGCCCACCGGCCGAGTTCGACGCCGACGGCAGGCTGGTCAACGCCGAGGAGGCCGTCGGCGAGCTGGTCAACACGGCGGGCGCCGGCTGGTTCGCCGGGTACTACCGGGACCCCGCGGCCGACGCGGAACGCCTGCGCGACGGCCGGTTCCACACCGGCGACCTCGCCTACGCCGACGCCGACGGCTTCTGCTACTTCGCCGGCCGGCTCGGCGACTGGCTCCGCGTCGACGGCGAGAACCTCGGCACGGCCCCGATCGAGCGGATCCTGCTGCGCCACCCGGCGATCACGGACGCGGCCGTCTACGCGGTGCCGGACCCGGTGACCGGAGACCAGGTGATGGCCGCCGTCGTCACCGGGACTCCCCTGGACCCCGGCGAGTTCGGCCGTTTCCTCGCCGGCCAGGCGGATCTCGGGCCCAAGCAGGTGCCGCGGTACGTGCGCACGGTCGCGGAGCTGCCGCGGACGTCGACGTTCAAGGTGGTCAAGCGGCAGCTGTCCGCGGAGGGCTTGGACTGCGCGGACGTGATCTGGGAACGCACGGGCGTTTCCTACACGACGAAATCAGGCTGACCGGCCGGCGAAAGCCTGGTCGACGGCGTCCGCGAAGGCACCCATCGACGGGAACTCCAGGTCGTAGGACCAGTCACCGCTCGGCTCGGGGGTGGCGCCCCAGCCCGGGCGGTCGTGGCGGCGGTTGATCCACACCGACGGCAGCCCCTCGCGCTTCGCCGGCACGTGGTCGTGGAACAGGCTTTGCGCCACGTGCAGCAGGCCCTCGCGAGGCATCCCCAGGGACGGCAAGGTCTCGTCCAGCGCGCGGAAGTGGTTCTCGGCGGGCTTGTAGGCGCCGACGTCCTCGGCCGTGATGATCGCCGCGAACCGGCCGTGGAGGCGCTCGTTGCTGCCCGCGAAGCCGTCGCGGTGCACGTTCGACAGGATGATCAGCCGGTAGTGCTCCGCGAGCCGCGCCAGCGCGTCGGCCGAGTCCGGGAACGCGGGCCAGTCCGGCACGGACTCGCCCAGCCGGCGGGCCCAGTCGTCGCTCACCTCGGCGTCGAGGCCGGCACCGGTGCGGCGGAAGGCTTCCGCCAAGACCTCCGGGTACCGGGTTGCCGGCGCTTCCCGCTCGACGGCGGCTTCGTGATCGGCGTAGGCGACCAGCAGCTCCTCGTGGGAGAGACGGAGGTTCCGCTCGGCAGCCCACGGCGACAGGACGGCGGCGATGCCGGCTTCCCAGTCGATCAGCGTGCCGTAGCAGTCGAAGCTCAGCGCCTTGAAGCTCGTCAGGTCCGTCATGTGTATGACAGTATAACAATGGCCGTCAGCCGACCAGCCCGTCCACCGCGTGCTGCAGGTGCTCCCGCATCGCCGTCACCGCGCGCTCCTCGTCCCCCGAGCGCACCGCGTCCAGCAGCGCCCGGTGCTCCGCTGCCAAGTCGCCTGCCCCCGGGTAGGAGTCGCTGAGCTGGGCCAGGCAGAGCTGCATCTCCTCCTGCATCGCCGGGTAGATCCGGTCGAGCCGCGGACTCCCGGCGCAGCCGATCAACGCGACGTGGAACTTCGTGTGCGCGTCGACCCGGTCGCCCCAGCTCGCGGCCGGCGCCAGCGCCTCCATCGCGGCGAGACCGGCTTCGGCGGCCTCGAGCGGACGCCGCTGCGTGACGATCCGCCGGACCGCCTCCAGTTCGAGCGGGGTGCGGACGAAGAACAGGTCCCGCACGTCGTCCGGGGTGAACACCGGGACGCGCAGCGAACGCCCGGCCGACCGTTCGGCGAGGTTGCGGGCCAGGAGCTCCTGCAGGGCCGAGCGCACCGTCGGGCGCGCGACGCCGAACATGCTCGCCAAGCCGACTTCGGTGAGCGGCTCCCCCGGCTTCAGCTCGCCGCCGAGGATGTGGCGCCGGATCTCCTCGACGAGGGCGTCGCGCGTGCTGATGCCGCGCAAGGGCACGGTCACGCGATCCCCTTTCCGGTCACCGGGCCGAACAGGTCCCCAGTCTGGCACGGCCGCGGCACCCGTGAGTGGCGCGGCCGGGCCGCACCACCCACGAGCGGCTCAGCAGCTCAGGTACGGGGACAGCCAGTCGCCCCAGTCGCCGGCGGAGCCGTCGCTCGCGTCGTCCACCGCGAGCGCCAGCACCTGCACGCCCGTCACCGGCACGACGAGGTGCTGCGCGGCGTCGCCGTGCCGCAGGTCGCCGGTGGCCTCCAGTTCGACGCCGTCGCCGATGACGCGGAACCCGAGCGTCCCGTTGGGACCGCGGTCGTCGACGCCGACGGTCGCGGTGAACTGCTTGCACTTGCCGCCGAGGTAGTACCGCACGACCGACGGCGCGTGCGTGCCCAGCCCGCCGTGCGCGTCGGTCTTGCCGTTGACCATGAGCGGGTGGCCGTTGTCGACGCTGTCGCGCTCGACCGGGCCGAGGCCGTTCTCACTGGAGATCCACGGCTGCGTGTTGAGCAACCCGTTGGTGTACGGCGGGTTCGGCGCGAGCATGAGCGGCGCTTCGGCCGACGCGGTCGCGGTCCGCGCGCCCTGCGCGGTCGTGTACGTCACGGTGGCCGGCATCTTGAACGGCTGGGTCGCGGTCGAGACCGGGTGCAGCGTCACGGCGGTTTCCCACGTGGCACCGGGTTCGACGGTCGCGGTGGCCGCCTCGCCGGTGCCGTCCAGCTGCCAGTCCGCGGGCGCGGTGACCCGCAGCTGCGCGCCGGTGATGGGCGTCGAACCGGCGTTGGTGAACTTGACCGTGGCGGTGACCGGCTGGGACGGCGGCACGGAGTCGGGCAGGTCGACGGTCAGCGACGTCCGCGGCGCGGCGGCCGGGGCGGTGGGCCACACGCGCAGCACGGTGGCGGCGTGCCGCCCGACGGTCCCGCCGAGCGCGCCGGTCGTCTCGGTCTCGTCGCCGGTCCACAGGTCGCGCACGCGGTACCCGGCCGCGGCGGGCAGGCCGGCGTCGGCCACGGACGTCGTGATCGGCGCGGCCAGCTCGCCGCGGTTGAACAGCACCAGCACGGCCGAACCGTCGGACATCGGTTTCGTCCACACCTCGGTCCAGCCGGTGTCGCGGACCTTGTGCCCGCCGACGCCCGCCCAGTCCCGGTCGACGGCGATGATGTCGGGGTTGCCCATTTCGGCGGCCGGGAGCGTGACGTCGGCCGCGAGCGCCATGTCGGCCACCAGGGACGCGTTGAGCACGGCCCACAGCCCCAGTTTGGCCTGGCGCTCGGCGGTGTCGAGGTAGCTGAAGGTGAAGGAGCCCGGCATGTTCCAGCCGCCCGGGCCGTTGTAGCCGTCGAGGCCGTACTGCTTGTCGAGGCTGCCGGTCGAGTAGCCGAAGTTGAAGGTCGCGTTCTTGTAGGTGCGCCAGACCTGCGCGCCGGAGGCCCGTGCCCACAGCCACGGGCTCTGGTTGCGGTCGTAGTCGTCGACCTCGAGGGTGATCGGCCGGCCGGTGCGCTTGAGCGCGTCGGCCATCTTCTTCACGCGCGCGGGCGCGTCACCGTTGACGCTGTAACAGGTGTCGTAGCGCAGGTAGTCCGCTCCCCAGGCGGCGAAGGTCCGGGCGTCGAGGTCCTCGTGGTCGAGCGAGCCGGCCGCCGGGTAGGCGCTGCAGGTCTTCGCGCCGGTGCCGCTGTAGAACCCGATCTTGAGCCCGCGCTCGTGGATGTAGGCGACCAGCGCCGGGATGTCGGAGGAGAAGCTCGGGCGGGGCGCGAGCTTGCCGTCGGCGTCGCGCTGGGCCGCCTGCCAGCAGTCGCCGAGCATGACGTACTCGTAGCCGGCGTCCCGCAGCCCGGAGGAGACGAGCTGGTCGGCGGCGGCTTTCACGGCGTTCTCGCCGAGCTGGTAGAGGCAGTAGGGATCCCCGGTCGCCCAAGTGATCCCCAGCGGCGGCCTTTCGCCGGGAACCGGATCGGGTGCCGGATCGGCCCACGCGGGGACGGCGGTGGCGGTCAGGAAAAGAGCGCAGAGAAGTACCAGGAGCCGTCGCATTGTTCCCCCTCCGGGAAAAGCGGACAAGACTCCCAGGATTGCCCTGACCTGCGAGGGAGGTCAAGACGGGCAAAACTACCCTCTCCGGACGCAGGAGCAGGCCGGTGCACCGAGGGGGAGGGGTACACCGGCCTGCACCGGAGACGCTAGCCGCAGCGCGGCGTCTTCGCGCGTTGACGGGCCGGTGTGCTGTCCGCCACCTTGTTGGTTAGGTAAGCCTGACCTTATCGTTCTCGGGTGTCCGATACCGGTGTTCACGCCCGCGAGCTCGACGTCGCCTACGGCAGCGACGTCGTCGTGCGCGGCGCGTCCCTTTCCCTGACCGCCGGGAGCGTGACCGCGCTGATCGGCCCGAACGGCAGCGGGAAGTCGACGCTGCTGCGCGCGCTGGCGCGGCTGCACCCGCCGGTCGCCGGGGCGGTCACCTTCGCCGACGGTGCCGAGCTGCGGGCACTGTCCGGAAAGGACATCGCCAAGCGGATCACCCTGCTGTCGCAGCAGCGGACCGCACCCGGCGGGGTGAGCGTGCGGGAGCTGGTCGAGTTCGGCAGGCACCCGCACCGGTCCCGCTGGGGCGGCCGCGACCCCGAGGGTCCCGCCGCCGTCGAGCGGGCGCTGGCGCTGACCGGGCTGGCCGCCCTCGCCGACCGGCCGGTGCAGGCCCTCTCCGGCGGGCAGGCGCAGCGGGTGTGGCTCGCGAGCTGCCTGGCCCAGGACACCGCGCTGCTGCTGCTCGACGAGCCCACGACCTTCCTCGACCTGCGCTACCAGGTGGAGATCCTCGACGTCGTCCGCGACCTCGCCGACCGGCACGACGTCGGGGTCGGCGTGGTGCTGCACGACCTCGACCAGGCGGCGGCCGTCGCCGACCGGGTGCTGCTGCTGGAGGGCGGCCGGGTCACCGCCGACGGCTCCCCCGCCGACGTGCTGACCTCGGCGAACCTCAGCCGGGCCTACGGCATCCGCGTGGACGTCGCGCTCGACCCGGCCGACGGCCGGATCCACACCCGCGCGGTCGGCCGCTTCAACGACACCGCGGGCCGCCCCAGCGACACCGCTTCGGTCTGACCCATCGAAAACAGGAGAAACATGCGGATCACCCGGATGCTCCTCGGCCTGTCCGCGGCCGCCACGTTCTTCGTGGCCGCCTGCGGCACCACCGAGGAGCCCACCAGCAACGCGGCCGCCACGAGCGGCGCCGCCGGCCCGGTCACGGTCGTCGACTCGCGCGGCAAGGAGGTCAAGCTGCCCCACCCGGCCAAGCGCGTCGCGGCGACCGAGTGGAACGCCGTCGAGCACCTGGTCTCGCTCGGCGTCATGCCGGTCGGCGTGTCCGACATCAAGGGCTACGGCCAGTGGGTCAGCGCCGAGAAGCTCGACGGCACGCCGAAGGACATCGGCACCCGCGGCGAACCCAGCCTCGACACGCTGGGCTCGCTGGGCCTGGACCTCGTGGTCGTCACCGACAGCGTGACCGAAGGGGCGCTCGAGCAGATCGAGGCGAAGGTGCCGGTGATCGTCATCAACGGCGGAAACGCCAAGGACCCGATCGCCGGGATGTACGCCGGGCTGGACGTCATCGCGAAGGCCACCGGTACGGAAACCCAGGCTGCGCAACTGAAATCCGAGTTCGAGCAGAAGCTCGCCGCGGGCAAGTCCGAAGTGGACAAGCTCGGCGGCGCCGGCCAGAAGGTCGCCTTCTCCGACGCCTACGTCACTTCCGGCTCGGTCAGCATCCGGCCCTACACCAAGGGCGCGCTGGTGTCCGCGGTGTTCGCGCGGCTCGGCCTGGAAACCGCGTGGCCGATGGACGGCGACCCCACCTACGGGCTCGGCCAGGCCGATGTCGAGGGCCTGACCCAGCTGCCCGACGTGCGGTTCTGGTACATCGCCAACAACGCCGACGGCGACCCCTACCAGCAGGAGCTGGCCGGCAACGCGATCTGGAAGAACCTCCCGTTCGTCAAGAGCGGCAAGGTGCACCGCTTCCCGGACTCCCTGTGGATGTTCGGCGGGCCGAAGTCCATGGCGCAGTTCGTCGACGCGGCCGTCGCGGCGCTGAAGAACTAGCGGTGGTCACGCTCACCGAGCCGCCCGTGGCCGCCGTCCGGCGACACGGGCGGCTCGCCCTGCTGGGGGCCGGGCTCGCCGCTCTGCTCGTGCTGGGTTCGGCCGTGCACCTCACGCAGGGCACCGCGAACCTGGACGCGCTCGACGTGCTGCGGCTCGTGTTCGGCGGCGCGACCGGCGACACGACCGCCGTGGTCGTCGAGTCGCGGCTGCCACGGCTGCTCGCGGCGCTCGTCGTCGGAGCCGCGCTCGGCGTGGCCGGCGCGGTGCTGCAATCGGTGTCCCGCAACACTTTGGCGTCGCCGGACACCCTCGCGGTCAACGCCGGCGCGCACCTGGCGGTCGTCGCCGTCGCCGCGTTCGGCGTCTCGCTGCCGCTGCTCGGCGCGACCGGGGTCGCGTTCGCGGGCGGGCTCGCCGCGGCCGTGGTCGTGCTCGCGCTGGCCGGCACCGGCGGCACCGGGATCGTGCGGCTGGTGCTGGCGGGCACCGCGATCGCGCTGGCCCTGGTCTCGGTGACGCAGGTGCTGCTTCTGCTGTACGCCCAGGAAACCCGCGGCCTGTTCGCCTGGGGCGAGGGATCGCTGGAGCAGAACGGGCTTGCCGGGGTCCGCACGCTCGGCCCTATCGTCGGCGTCGCGGTGGCCGCGCTGCTCCTCATGGCGCGGCGGCTCGACCTGATCCACGTCGGCGACGACCACGCCAGGACGCTCGGCGTCCACATCGGACGGACGCGTGTCGCCGCGATCGGCTTGGCCGTGCTGCTGGCCGCGGCGGCGGTGACCCTGGCGGGCCCCATCGGGTTCGTCGGCCTCGCCGCGCCGGCGCTGGCCCGGCTGCTCGCGTCCGGCGTGCCGGGCCTGCACCGGCACGCGGCGCTGCTCCCGTTCTCGGCGGCGCTGGGCGCGGCGCTCCTGCTGGGCGCCGACGTCCTGCTCCGCACGATCATCAGCCCGCAACGCGCTCTGGAGGTGCCGACGGGCGTCGTGACGACGATCCTCGGCGCGCTGTTCCTCGTGGTCCTGGCCCGCGGTGCGCGCATCACCGCCGGGACCGCCGAGCCCCCGGCGGCCGGCGCGCGCGGCGGCGTCAGCGCGGTCCGGTACGGCGTCGTGCTGGGCGTGCTGGCGCTCGCGACGATCGGCGTGGCCGTGGGAGCGGTCCTGCTCGGGGACGCGAAACTGCTGCTGGGCGACGTCGTCAACTGGGTCACCGGCCAGGCGGGCCCGATCGTCTCCGGCGTGCTGGACACGCGCGTCCCCCGCGTGGTGGCCGCGCTGCTGGCGGGCGCGGCGCTGGCACTCGGCGGCGCGCTGACCCAGGCGGTCGCCCGCAACCCGCTGGCCGAACCGGGGATGATCGGCGTCGTCGGCGGCGCGGGCCTGGGCGCGGTCGCCGTGATCACGCTCGTGTCCGGCGTCGGGTTCTGGACGCTGACCGGGTCCGCGGGCCTGGGGGCCGCGCTGGCGATGGCGGTGGTCTTCGCCGTGGCCGCCCGCGGCGGGTTCACCAGCGAACGCCTGGTGCTGATCGGGTTCGGCGTGCACGCGGCGTCGCAGGCGCTGGTGACGCTGCTGATCACGCTGTCCGACCCGTGGAACGAGACCAAGGCACTGACCTGGCTGGGCGGTTCGACCTACGGCCGCACGTTCACGCACCTGCTGCCGATGGCGCTGGCGGTGCTGCTGGTGGCGCCGGTGCTGGTCCGCATGCGGCGCGAGCTCGACCTGCTGTCCCTGGACGACGAGACGCCCCGGGTGCTGGGCGTGCCGGTCGCGCGGTCGCGGTTGCTGCTGCTGTCGTGCGCGGTGTTGCTGACGGGCGCGGCGGTGGCGGGGATCGGCGTGCTGGGGTTCGTCGGGCTGGTCGCCCCGCACGCGGCCCGCGCGGTGGTGGGAAGCAGGCATTCCCGGTTGCTGCCGGCGGCGGCGTTGCTGGGCGCGATCCTGGTGTGCACGGCCGACGCGTTGGGCCGCACGGTGATCGCCCCGGGCCAGCTCCCGGCGGGCTTGATGACGGCGATCATCGGGGCGCCGTACTTCGTGTGGCTTCTCTACCGGCACCGCACGCGGGGCCGCTGACGCGGTCAGCGGACGGGGGCGGTCCGGGGCGGACGGCTCCCCCGCCGCCCCGCACGCGGGGACAAGCGTTCAGCCTGCGACCACCTCGTACAGGGTGGCGAGGACTCGCCGGGCATCGACCCCGGTCGGCGTAGCAAAACCCGCTGGCGGTCACCTCCCGCACCGCGCGAGCACGCCGCCGGGGCGGCCAGGCACCACCCCGGCCGGCGCGGCCCCGCCCGCCACCACGACAGCGCACTCAGGCAGCAGCGACCTCCCGCACCGCGCGAGCACGCCGCCGGGGCGGCCAGGCACCACCCCGGCCGGCGCGGCCTCACCCGCCACCACGACAGCGCCCTCAGGCGGCGACTACCTCGCGCACCGTGTCCAGGACTTCGTCCGGGTGATCCAGGTGGACGCTGTGCGTCGCGCCCGGCCAGCTGACCAAACGAGCGTCCAGCGCGGTCGCGAGGCGTTCGTGGGCTCGGCGGACCGCGTGGCCCGGTTTGCGGTCCGCCGTCACCACGACCGACGGGAGCCGGGGCAAGTCCGACTCATGCAAGGATCGCGACACCTCGGTCAGCCCGACCACCGCGCGGGCCAGCGTCGGGATGTCGAGGTTCGCCGTCCGGCGCAGTGCCGCCGCGCAGTCCGGGCGCAGGTCGCGTGCGCCGCGCAACGCTGCCGCGCGGAATCCCTTACCCAGCACGGCACCCAGCCCCGGCACGACCGACAGCCGGCCGAGCACGCGCGTCATGCGTTCGATGCGCGCGCAGAGCCGGGGATCGTTCACCGGGGTCGGGTCGAGCAGGACGAGTCCCGCAACCAGTTCGGGGTGAGCGCGGGCCAGCAGGACGCCGACCGCGCCGCCGAGGCTCTGCCCGACCACCACGACCGGGCCGGCGTCCAGCCGCTCGAGGAACGACCCGAGGTGCGCCGCGGCGCCGGCCAGTGAGCCGTCCTCTGTGGACGTTCCGGTCCCCGGCCGGTCGTACTGGATCACGCGCACGCCGGGTAGGCCCTCGACCAGGCCGGGGAAGAAGCCGGCACAGCTCTCGGCGCCGCCGGGCAGCAGCAACACGGGTGGTGCTCCGTCGATCTCCATGCCACATTGTGACACAATCTGACTCGATCGTGTGTGACAAGAAGGAGGCCACGGTGGCGCCAGCGGCACCCGAGCGGATCGCCGAGGTGGTGCGCGGCGAGCTGCTGGACGGCGTGCACCCGGTCGGCACCCGCTTCCGCGAGGAAGAGCTGGCGGTCCGCTTCGACGTCGGCAGGCACACGGTCCGCTCGGCCCTGCGCCTGCTGACCGACCGCGGCCTGGTGGTCCACGAACGCCACCGCGGCGCGGTCGTCGCGCCGCTGAGCCGGGCGCGCATCGACGAGGTTTTCGACTACCGCAAGGTCCTCGAGCTGGGTGCGCTGCGCATGGCCCTGGCCCGGGACGCGGACCTGACCCCGGTCCTCACCGAAGTGGAGCGTCTCGAGGAAATGGCTGAGCAGAAGCCGTCGTGGCGGCAGCTGACCGAGACCCACGGCGCGATCCACCGGGCGATCGTCGCGGCGGCGGGCAACGAGCATCTCCTGGACAGCTACCGCCGCTGCGAGGACGAGCTCAGGCTGCTGCTGGCGTTCGTCCGCCCGGACTTCGACGCGGTGAGCATGGCGGCGATCCACCGCCGGCTGGTCACCAAGCTGAGCGCCGGCGGCAAAGCGGCGACGGACGCGCTGACCGAGGACATCGACCACACGGGCCGGGCGGCGCTGCTGACGGCGTTGCACCGGGCGGAGGACAGCGCTCACCGCCTGGGCCGCTGACCGTTCCCGGCGAACTTCCGGTGAACAAGCCCGCGCGCCCGTGGATTGCCGGTTTACCCTCCGGCTCCGAGCCTTCAAAAGGGAGGAAGTGGCGCCCATGGCAGAAATCCGGCCGGACCGGCCCCGGGGCATCGGGTTCGCGGTCACCAGCTGGTTTCTCGCGATCGCCGGCGGCGTCGTCGCGTTCGTGTTCGGCTCCGCCGCCGCGCGGAGCACGGATTCGTGCCGTCCGGACGAGACGGTCTTCCCGTGCACCGAAACCGGCCGCGACGTCGTCTTCTGGCTGCCTCCGGTCGGCTGGCTCGCCGCGATCCTGCTCGCCTGCGTGCTCGGGTCGGCGCTCTCCCGCCGCGGCCGCCCCCGGTGGCCGGCCGTCGCTGCCGGGGTAGTGGGCTACGCGGTCGTCATGGCGGCCGGCTGGCTCGTCGCGGTGCGCTGAGCCGGTCACCGGAGCCGGTGGCATCAGGTGTTGCGCTGGATGATCTCCGGGGTGCGCGGGATCTCCTGCCGGCGCAACGAATCCGCCTGACTCGCCGTCAACGCCCCGATGTCCTGGAGGATCGCGATCGAACGCTGCCAGCTGGTCCGGGCCTCGGCGTGGTCCCCGAGTGCGGTGCGCGTCAGGCCGAGCGCCCACAGGAACTCGGCCTGCTGGCGGCGGTGCCCGGTTTCGCCGGCGACGGCGAGGGCCTGCCGCTGGTAGCCGACGGCCGTCTCGTGGCGGCCGCCCCGGTGGTGCGCCCAGCCCAGGTTGCCCAGCGCGCTGGCGATGCCGATGTGGTTCCCGATCTCGCGGTACACGCCGGCCGACTCCTCGTGGTGGACGACGGCCTCGTCGAACCGCCGGAGGCGCTGGAAGACGATGCCGAGCATGTTCAGCGCGCGTGCCTCGCGATCCCGGTCGCCGACCTTCCGGCTGAGGGCCAGGCCTTCCTGGTGGCTCGCGACCGCTTCCTCCAGCCGTCCCTGGTCGAGGTAGGCCTCGCCGAGCCAGATGTGGTACGCGGCCTCGCCCCGCCGGTCGCCCAGCTCGCGGTAGATGCCCAGAGCCTGCTGCGCCGCGGCGATCATGTCGTCGGTGCGGCCGCTCACGAGGTTCACCAGGGCCAGGTCCTCGTAGGCGACCGCCTCGCCGCGGCGGTCGCCGATGCGGTGCGCGACCCGGGCGGCCAGGCCGCGCAGCGCCAGCAGGTCCGGCCAGTAGCCGCGGGCGTTGAAGGGCCGCTGGAGGGCGGCGGTGAGCCGCACGGCCCGCTCGGCGGTTTCGGGTGGCCCGGCGGCGGCTCGGGTGGCGACGGCGACCAGGTTGGCGTGTTCGGCGTCGGTCCACCCCGGGATGTCGGCGGGCCCGGACAGGGTGAAGCCGCCGTGCGGGCCCGGGTCGGAGTCGTCGCCGACGTGCTTGGCCTCCCGGTTGATGAGCAACGTCGCACGCGTCGCGGCGGAGACGTAGCAGTCGAGCGCGCGCCGGAAGGCCGCCTCGCGTTCGGCCGCGGTTTCGTCGAGCCGGGCTTGCTCGCGCGCGTAGAGGTGGAGCAGGTCGTGGGTGTGGTAGCGGCCCGGCTCGGCGCAGTCCAGCAGCCGCGCGTCCAGCAGGTTCTCGAGGGCGAGGACGGCCTCGGTCTGCGGCCGGTCGAGCAGCGCCGCGGCGACCGGCACGCTCATGTCCACCCAGTCCAGCACGCCCAGGAGCCGGAACAGGCGGGCGGCCTGCCGGTCCGCCGGGTCGGCGCCGGTCGTGAGGGCGTGGTAGGTGATCGCGAAGCTGGCTCGCACCGCCCGCTCGCCGACCCGCAGCTCGTCCAGCCGGCGGGTCTCGTCGGCCAGCCACTCGGCCAGCGCGGCGACCGGCCACGCCGGGCGCGCGGCCAGCCGCGCCGCGGCGATCCGCACCGCCAGCGGCAGCCGCGAACACAGCCCGACGAGGGTGCGCGCGGCATCGGGCTCGGCGTCCACCCGGTCCGGGCCGACCAGGCGGCGCAGCAGGTCCAGCGCCTCCGGCTCGGGCATGATGTCGAGCTGCACGTGCGCGGCACTGTCCAAAGTGGCCAGTGTGGTCCGGCTGGTGACCACCACGAGGTTGCGCGGGCCGGCCGGCAGCAACGGGGTCACCTGCTCGGCGCTGCGCGCGTTGTCGAGCATCACGAGCATGCGCTTTCCCGCCATCACCGACCGGTACAGGGCGGCCAGCTCCTGTTCGTCGGCGGGCAGGTGGTCCGGCGGCACGCCCAGGCTGCGCAGCATCCGCCCGAGCGCTTCGACGGCGGTCATCGGCGGAGCGGCCGAGTAGCCGCGCAGGTCGAGGTGGAGCTGCCCGTCCGGGAAACGCGCGGCGACCCGGTGCCCGAAGTGCACGGCGAGCGCGGTCTTCCCGACGCCGGCGGTCCCGGCGACGGCGGTGATCAGCACCGGCCCGGCTCCGTCGAGCTCCCCCAGCGCCGACTCCAGCGCCGCGAGCTCCGCGTTCCGCCCGGTGAACCCGCGCACGTCGGGAGGCAGCTGCGCGGGCATCGGCGTCCCGGACGGCGGTTCGGGCTCCCGAGGGCCGTTCGCGCGAGCGGCCCAGGCCCGCTCCCACAGGGCGGCGATCGCGTGGCCGTCGGCTTCGCACGCGTCGGCGATGGCGAGCACGACGTGCCTCGGGGGGAAGACCTTGCCGTTGAGGTAGCGCTCCAGCGACGACCGGCTGCACCAGGCTTTGGTGGCCAAGCGGGCGAGACTGAGGCCGGCCCGGTCCTTCACCAGTCTCAGTTCGCGGGCCAGGACTTCCGCCGGTGCCCGCTCGACCTCCTCGACGTCCACGACCTGCTCCCCCAGCGTCGCAGTGATAGTCCCTCCACTATCGCAAGCGACCGGGCCCGCCGTCCATCACGCCGAGACCTCCCCGAGACCGAACAGCCATACCGCGGCTCACCAGCCGAAGATGGACAGGCCCGCGTCGATCGACGATTCGACGATGTCGGAGCCGGAGATCTCACCGTCCTCGGCCTTCTCCCTGATGCTGTCGTGGGCGGTGGCCTGGACCCTGATGCCGATGTCGAAAAAGCGGCTGTCCACCAAGTTCCCGGGCTGGAAGCCGTTCTCGACCGTGTTGCCGACGGCGTCGATGACCGGGTCGGCCACCTCGGCGACCCAACCGCCGACGGTGTTCCCGACGTAAGCACCAACGCCCCCGCCGATCGCCATGCCGATGGGCGACCCGAACATGCCGTACGGTGCCCCCAACAGTCCTCCGGCACCGCCGCCGAGGATGGCGCCGCCCCAGGAGAAGACAGTCTCGATGCCGGCCTTGATCCCCGCCGCCACCGGGCGGTCACCCTTGGCGCGGTAGTCCGCGTAGGACAGACCGAATCCCAAGAGCGCGCTCAGCCGCCCCAGGCTTGCCATCCACTTGCTGTCGATGATGTCGAGCAGCTTGCTGTACCACCGGTTGTTCCACTGGAACTCTTGATAGGCGCGGAACAACCCCATGTCGGCAATCTGCTTCTCGAACAAGCGTGGTTTGAGACTCTCCATCACGGCGCCCAGGATGTCGTTGAACTTCTTGGGGACGGCGAACACGGTGTCGGCAGGGAGGATCTTGCCGGTGCCGTTGGGCTTGCCGCGCGGCGTGTACGGTTTCGACTTCGGGTTGTTCTGCTTGTTCATCAACGCTTTGGAATCGACGTAGCCGCAGTTGTCGCACTCCGAGGTGAACAGGCCGGACGCGTCCTGGAACGTGACCGGGCTGTTGTTGCTGTAGGCGTACCCGTTCATCTGTTGCGGGTCTTCCTGGTCCATGACCGGGTCGACCGAGAGGAACCGGCCCAGTTCCGGGTCGTACTCCCGGGCCCCCAGGTGCGTCAACCCGGTCGACGCGTCCGAAGCGCCGCCGACGAAGCCGCGTTCGCCCGGCCAGCTCGACGGTGCGGCACCGCGGGGTGTGCCGAACGGGGTCTGGCGGCGCTGGGTGACCTGCTGGGTGCCCGCGTCGATCGCGATCTGCGCGGTGCCCTGGTGGTCCGACGCGAGCCACGTCAGCTTGGCGCCCTGGCGGATCGCGATCGGCGCTCCCCCGAGCTGGTAGTAACGCGTGCACGTCGCCGTCCCGGCCGCCAGCCGGACCTCCTGGTTGCCCAGGTACAGCGTGATGCCCGACGGGTCGCGCTTGAGCAGCCGGTCGCCGGCCGCGGAGTACACGAACGACGTCTTCTTGCCGTCCTTCGTGACCGACTCGAGCTGCCCCTCCGCGGTCCAGGTCAGGGTTTCCCCGGCGGCCGCGCGGGTGCGCCCGGTGGTGTTGCCGCCGTCGTCGTAGGTGAACTGCCGCGGCTGGCCGTTCGCGGCCGTGGTGGCCACCGACGACACCGCGTGCGGCCGCGCCTGCGTGGGCGCCGGGTAGGTGAACGTGTCGGTCGTGTCACCCGTGGTGGCGTGCTGGGTGGCGGTCCGCCGGTTGCCGGCGGTGTCGTAGGTGAAGCTCTGCCAGTACGGCGCCGGGCCGCCCAACGCGCCGGAGGAAGGCTGGGCGGCGCAGTCGCCGGTCGGCGTCCACGCTTCGGTGAGCCGGCGCAGGTTGTCGTAGCGGAAGCACTGCGTGTCGGCGGTGAACCGGTCGGCGACGGACGTGAGGTTGCCGATCGGGTCGTAGGTGTGGTTCACGTCGGCTTGCATCGGCCGCGGCACCTCGGCGTCCACGACCGTGCGGGACAGCCGGCGCGTGTTTTCCTCGTAGTACTGCGACGACCACGCCCGTTTGGTGCCGGTGCCGAGCTGCAGCCGCTGCACCTCGCCGTAGCGGGTGTACGACACGTCGGTAGCCAGCTCGACCGTGCCGTTGTAGGCGCCCGAACTGGACAACGGCCGCGCCCAGTCGTCGAGCCGGTAGTCGACGGTCTCCGCGGGCAGCCCGCCGGCGGCCGGGTACGACTCGCCGGACAGGCTGCCGTCCCAGCCGTAGCCGAAGTTCGCCGTGTAGGTGCCGGCGATCGGCTCGAGCTCCCGGTCGGCCGCCGGGATGGTCACCGACGTCTCGGTGGGCTGGTACAGCGGCGTGTAGTTGAAAACACTGCTGGTGTAGGCCCGGCCGTCGGCGAACCGGGTCGCCGTCGCCTGCTGCCCCTTCCCGTTGAAGGCCGTGTCGTACGTCCACCCGGCGAGCTGCGTGCCGCCCACCTGGCCGAGGTACGTGCCGGTCTTCCGGTTCAGCGCGTCGTAGGAGTACGCGAGGGTGATCCCGCGGCCGTCCTTCGTCGACGTCGGCCGGTCGGCGTTGTCGTACGTCGTTTCCGAGACGCCGGTGTCCGGGTCCTCGGCCCGGACACCGCGGCCGCGCAGGTCGTACCCGAACCGCCAGCCCGTGCCGGCCGCGTCGGTCACCGCGGCCAGCTGCCCGGCCTTGGTGTAGCCGTAGGTGGTCGCCGTGAACGGCCCCGTCGGCGTGGGGGCCTGGTACTGGCGCTGCTCGACGGTCTGGCCGCGGGCGTCGGTGATGGTCGTGGTGGCGGTGCCGCCCTGCGGCGGAGTGACGTCGACGCGGTCGCCGCCGTAGGCCGTGGTGGTCCGCCACTCGACCGGGCCGCCCCGGAACACCTCGGCCACCGGCCGGCCGGCGCCGTCGTACTCCGTGGTGGTCACGCCGGGGACGTCGACGTCGCTGGGGAGCACCAGCGTCGTGTCGGCCGGGGCGTCGTTGAAGTACGGCTGCGTCTTCTTGTACGCACGGCCGTGCGAGTCGTAGCGGGTGTCGGCCAGCAGCCGGCCGCCCCCGGCCGCGGCGCTCTGGACCTGGCGGGTCCGCAGCTGCCCGTCGTAGAGCTCGGTGCTGCTCGTGTACACCCCGTTGGGGCCGATCCGGGTGGTGGTCACCGCGGGCGCGCGGTCGGTGCGCACGTCGTAGGCGAACTTCAGGTTGCCCTGCGGGTACTTGGCCCGCGGCCGGTTCGGCAGCCACACCTCGGTCTTGCGGCCGAGCGCGTCGTAGGTCGTCTCGGTCGTGCGGTTGTTGGGGTCGACCACCTTCGTGGGCAGGCCGGACGCGGGGTCCAGCGTGCTGGTCGTGACCAGGCCGGCCGGCACCGCGGGCACCGGCGGGGTGGTCGTGGTGGTGCGCGTGACCGGGCCGCCGAGCGCCGGCGTGAACGCCACCTTGGTGACGGCGCCCAGCGGATCGGTCGTCTCGGTCGGCCGGCCGTGCTTGTCGTAGGCGGTCGTGGCGGTGGTGACGTACTCGGGACCGGTGGCCGGGCGCGCGGCGGCGACCTCGGTCCGCGTCGGGTTCCCGGCGACGGGCGCCTCGCCGGGCGCCTTGCCGTCGTAGGAGATCCGGCTGTCGCCGAGTGCGTCCGCCGGGAACACCGGGGTCCGCGTGCAGGCGACCGACACGGTTTCCACGCGGGACGCGAAGTTCAGCAGCCACCTGCCCTCGTCCCGGGCGTAGGTGGTGCGGGTGCAGCGGTCGTCGTCCGGGGTGTCGATGTCGCCGAGGTCGTCGACCTGCGTCGGCAGGCCGCGCCCGTCGTAGGCCGTCTCGGTTTTCGTCGTCCGCCGGCCGCCGGCGCGCAACGCCGTGTACTCGCGCTGGACGCCGGTGCGGACGAGGTAGGCCTTGAACGCCGCGCGCGTCGCGGTCGGGCCCTGCACGGCCGGGTCGACGATCGACTTGGCCACCAGCGGCGGGTCGGGCTCCGACGACGGCTTCTCGCGGTCGAACGTCAAGGTCTCGTAGCCGAATCCGGCGAGCCAGTCGGAGTCGGTCCGGTCGGCGCCTTCGGTGGCCGGCACGGTGACGGCGCGGGTGCCGCCGCCGGGCAGCCGGTCGCCGTCCATGCCGCGGTAGGACCGTTGCTCGGTCATGGTCTTCGGGCCGTCGTCGCCGGTGCCGGTCCGGGTGCGGGTCCGGGCGAAGCCGCGGAACTCGTTCCAGGTCTTCTCGTCGTCGTCCGTGAACTCCGAGGTATCCCAGTGCCACGCGGCGCCGCCAAGGTACTCGTAGCTCGTCACGGCCGGGATCGACCCGGCGACCCCGTCGTGGGTGGTCACCGACGAGACCACGTACTTGTGGAAGTAGTCGGTGCGCTCCGGCGCTCCCTTGGGCCGCCACCGCACCGGGAAGCACCGGAGGGTGTTGGACTCGGCGTTCGCCGGCATGTGCGTCCCGAAGACGCAGTCGGGTTCGGCGTAGCCGACGGACGTGACGCCGCCGGTTTCGGAGACGACCGCGTTCATCCGGAACCGGATCAGCGCGGCGTAGCCGTCCGTGCCGTGCACGCGGTTCGGCTTGCGGGCGCCGTCGAACGTGACCTCGGGGAGCGGGAGCTCGCTCCCGGCGAGGCCGGTGTGCGTGATCCCCTTGAGCCACAACGCCGGTTTCTCGCCGTCACCGGGGTCGGGCAGCTCGTGGCGCAACGTCCACGAGTCGACCGGCGCGTACGTACTCCCGGCCCGCACCTTGGTGGTGATCCGGAACAGCTGCTTGGTGCTCCAGAACGTGGGCGACCACTTGTCCACACAGGACCCGCCGTCGCACTTCAGGTCCAGCGGGACGTCGGGCAGGTTCAGCGGTTTCGCGAGCGTGCAGTCCGACCCCGGCACGCAGCGGTCGGTCACCTCGAAGTCGACCTGCGCGGTCGCCGGGACCGACGCGTCGTCGGCCCGCAGCCCGTACCGCACCTGCTCCAGCCAGCCGCCGCGCACGTAGGACGCGGCACTGCTGTTCTTGTTCTTGCCGTAGAAGTTGGTCTCGGTCTGGTAGGTGAACAGCACCATGTTGCCGTTGCGGTCGACGACCTTGTCGAGGTTCCACCGGTAGCCCTGGACGCACGCCGAGGCGGCGAACGTGGCGCCGTGGCAGGGCTCGTTCGCGTCGTCGCCGAAGACCGGCGCGGTCCACGTCGAACGGGCCGCCGGCACCGAGCCGAAGAAGTACTGCATCCCCTCGACGGTCGTGACCTTCCACGACTCGCCGTCGTCGTCGCCGTTGCCCGGCGTGGTGAGCCGCTCGATCCGCGAGCCGTCGTCCGACTTCGGCCGCCAGACCCCGGTCGCGTCGTCCCGGATGAGCTGGCTTCCGCTGCCGCTGAGCGACATCGTCGCGTTGTCGGTGTGCCAGCACAGGTCGCCTGGCGGTTCCGCGCCACCCACGTCGTCGGCGCAGCTGCGGTAGGTGCGCTCGATGAAGCCCGGCCAGAGGGTCCAGCCGTCGCCGACCCAGGACGCCTGGTTGTTGGTCGAGCTGGTCAGCCCGTCGACGGCGCCGGAGGAGTACGACAGGGCGAGGTTCGGCTGCAGCCCGCCCGGGGCGGGCGGGGTCCGCAGCGGGTACGACCAGCTGAAGTCGCCGGTCTGCCCGGACACCTGCCAGGTGGCCGACGGCGACAGCGACGTCGCCGCGTAGTCTCCGCCGCCCGGCGAGCCGGCCCGGCCCGCGGTCTGGTCGCCGTGCATCCCGCGCGGGGTCGTCTCGTCGGCGGACGGCGGGTTCCCGTGGCCCGCCGGGGTCACCGGCACGGACGGCACGTCCGGCAGCGGCACCGACGGGCCGCCGGCGGCGAGTGCGGCCGCCGGTGCCTGCACGAGCGTCGCGGCGAGGGCGACGGACATCACCAAGGCCTTGGTCCTGGTACGCATGGCTTTCCCCCTACCGGGCGCTCGGGTCGGGCAACGGGCTCTCGGCCAGCGCGTAGCCGAGCCGTGCTTCGACGGTGCGTCCCTCACAAGTTTCGCTGCGGGACAGGAACTTCTGCCCGTTGACCGCGCACCGGTACAACGCGGTCGTGTCCACATCGGACGGTGGCGACGTCCACACGTATCCCAGAGGAGCCAGCACCTGCTTGCCTTCGCAGGCCGGGTCCGCGGAGGTGAACTCGTCGCCGCCGTCCCGGCAGCTCGTCAGCTGCTGGGTCCCCTCCTGCGGCACCTGCGGGAGCCAGCCGAGCGTGCCCTCGTACCGGTAGGACGGTTCGGTCCCGTGCACCGTGGACCAGTGGTCGACGCGGGTCACGCTGTAGTAGCGCGCCAGCGGCGCGTAGGCCACGGTGTACCCCAGGAGGACCGATCCGGCGCAGTCCGCCGTGCTGTCGTAGCGATCGGTGCCCGCCGTGCAGCGGTAGACCGGGGTCCCCGGTGCCGCCGGCGGCGGGTCGGCGTAGACGCGGCCCACCTCGCCGATCGGCGTCGCTCCTTCGCAAGCCGCGTCGACCGACGTGAACTCGTCCGTGCCGGACGTGCAGGCGTACAGCGGACGCGTACCCGGCTCGGCCGGTGCCGGCAGCATGCCCAGCGCCTTCTCGAACCGGTAGCCCGCCGGCGCCGGTGCACTCGTGCTCGCGGTGTAGTGGTCGCCCGAAGCGTTGACGAAGCTGCCGAGCACGCCACGCGGCGGGGCCGGCCACCCCGCCCGGCGCGCGATCTCGTCGGCGGCGACGACGCCCTGGTCCATCCGGACCTCGTCGATCAGACCGGTGAAGAACTCCGCGGGCTGCCCGTCGAGCTTGCCCCGGCCGATCGTCAACCCGCCGGTTGCCGGCCACAGCGCACCGATGTTCTTGGTCGCGGCCAGTTGCCCGTCGACGTACAGCCGCAGCTGCCGCCCGGCGCTGTCGTAGACCCCGGCCAGGTGCACCCACTCCGAAAGCCGGACCGGCTGGGCCGCCTCCGCGGCCACCCGCGCCGAACCGTCGCTGTCGGCGACCCGGGCGCCGAAGCTCCAGCGGTTGGTCTCGGGCCGGTACTGCAGCGTGAACCCGCTCATCCGCGAGCCGTCCTGGCCGGCCACCGTGGCGACGCGCTGGTTGCCGGTCGGCTTCGCCCACGCCGACACCGTGAAGCTGTCCCGCATGGTGACGCCGTTCTTCGTCGTGGTCGCGGCCCCGGAAACGCCGTCGAGCCGGAGGGCGCGGCCGGCGATGCCCGGGGCGAACGAGGTCCCGGTCGCGGTGAGCGTGGCGTGGTTGGCGCGTGCGGAAGTGTCGTCGGCGGTGTCCCTGTCGAAGTGCCACGAGCCGAGTTCGGCGGTCGGGACGTCGTCGTGCACCCGGCGCACCTCCCCGTCGGAGAGGGCCTTGCCGAAGGCCCGGACGTCGTCGATCCCGCGGGCGACGAAGCCCATGTTCGCGCCGTTCCACTTGCCGCGGCCGATGGTGAACGGCCCGTTCGCGGCGAGCAGCGTGACGCCGAGCTTGGTCGCGGACAGCACGCCGTTGACGTACAGCGTCAGCTGGTGGGCCTCGGCGCGGTAGACGACCGCCAGGTGGGTCCAGTCCCCCAGGCCCGCGGTTTCGGTGGACCACAGGACCGCCGGGGCCGCCGGGTCCGTCGTCGGGGTCACCACGGCCCACCGGCTGGTGTCCGGGTTGTACACGACCTGGAAGGAGCTGGCCGCGCCGGCGGTCGCCTCCTGCCCGAACACCGTCCGGTTGCCGCCGCCCGACGTCGTCAGGTAGGTCCACGCGGTCACCGAGAAGTCCCCGGCGGTGTCCACCACCGGCCCGGCGGTCTCGGCGTAGCCGGACGTGCCGTCGAACCAGCCGGCGTACCCCGCGCGGCCGGGGATCCAGCCGCCGCCACCCCGCATCGCGGCGGTCAGCCCGCGGCCGCTGGCGTCCGCGACCGCCGAGCCGGTGTTCTCGTCGAACTTCCAGTGCCCCGCGTCGGCCGGCGGCAACGTCGGCGGCGCGGCCGGCGCCGGGAACGACCGGTACAGCGCCTCGACGCGGTCCTTGGTGAACGGCCCGGTGTAGAGCCGGACCTCGTCGACCCCGCCGGGCCAGTACGCGGTGGCGGTGCCGTTCGCCTTGCCGCGCCCGATCTGCAGGCCGCCCGTTCCCTGCCACGGCGTGCTGAGCGTGCCGTCGTCGATCCGGTTCCCGTTGACGTAGAGCCAGATCTTCCGGGTGGGCGCGTCGTACACGCCGACGAGGTGCACCCAGGCCCCGATTTCGCTGGGCAGCACCGAAACCGCCGCCTCGGTCACCGTGCCGTCCGGCTCGGGCAGCTCGAACACCCAGTGCCCGCGCGGATCCAGGTCGGTGTCGACCTCGTGCCCGAGCCGGAACTTGCTCGCCGCGCCGCCGTCTTCGCTGACGGCGACGTAGCTGCAGGCCGTCGCGCAGTCGCGGCGTTCGAGGTACACCCACGACGCGACCGTGAAGCTGGTGTCCGTGCGCAGGTCCACGCCGGTGGTGCCGACGGCGTCGTCGACCCCGTCCAGCTTGACCGAGTTGCCGACCCGCCCGGCGGCGAACGCGGCGCCCCCGGTGAGGGTGCCGCCGCGGGAGCCGACGGAGTCGGCCGCGCCGGTGCCCGCGGTTTCGTCGAGCTGCCAGTTGTGCACCAGGCTCAGGTCGCGCCCGGCCATCGCCCGGATCTCGTCCACGGCCAGCGGTCTGCTGTGGACGGACACGTCGTCGATCGCGCCGGCGAAGGGCTCGCCCGCCTTCGACCGCCCGATCCGCATCCCGCCGGTGGCGTTGAAGCCGAGCAGGCGCGCCTTGCTCGCGACGAGCACGCCGTTGACGTAGAGCTCGAGCTGCCTGCTGTCGGCGCGGTAGACGCCGACGAGGTGGGTCCACGCCCCGGGCTGGACCGCGGTGCCGACGGCCTCGTCGAGGCCCGCGGTGGCCGTGTCCCGCTGGTGGGCGCCGAACGACCAGAGGTTGCCCGCGGTCGCGCGCAGCACGAACCCGCTGGTGGCGGTGCCGTCTTCCGACACCACGGTGCCCGTCTGGCCGGTCCGGTCCACCCGCGCCCACGCGCTGACCGAGAACCCGCGGTCGGTGTCGACGGCGTGCGGCGCGGACAGGGACGCGCCGTCACCGGTGAGCCGCAGCGCGAGGTCGGCCGGGTCCGGCGCGGACGCCTGGCCGGCGGCCCAGTCCGGGGCACCGGTGAGCTGGCCGTGGTGCCCCGCACCCGAGGAGTCCTGGGCGTTGCCGTCCAGCTTCCAGGTCCCGGCCGTGACGTCGCTGCCGGACACCAGGCCGCCGATCTCCTCGGCGGAGATCGCCCGGTTGTACACCCGGACCTCGTCGATCGTGCCGTCGAGGTGGTGCCCGAGGACGCCGTTCAGCCGCTCCCGGCCGATCTGCAGCGGGCCGGTCGCCTGCCAGGACGTCGCACGGGCCGCTTCGCCGGCCGGCACGCCGTCCACGTACAGGCGGACCTTCCCGGCGGCTGCGTCGTACACGCCCGCGAGGTGCGTCCAGGTGCCCGGCACCGGAGCCGCGGCCGAGACCACGAAGTCGAAGCCGCTAGGTGGCGAGCCGTCGTCGCGGGGCAGCACGAACACCCACCGGTCGGATTCCTTCTGGTACTGCAGGCAGAACCCGCAGATGTGCTGACCGTCCTGGCTGAGCACTGTGTAGGTGGCGCCGGTCTGGTCCAGCTTCACCCACGCGGCGACCGAGAAGCTCTGGTCGGTGCGGACGACCGGCGCGTTGGTCGTCGCGGCGCCGTCGACGCCGTCGAGCTCGACCGCGCCCTTCACCGCGCCGGTGCCGGTGAACTTCGCCCCGCCGGTGAGCACGGCCGCGGCGCCGCCGTCGACCGAGTTGCGCGCGGTGCGGCCCGGGTCGCCCGCGGTGTCGGCGGCTTCGTCGAACCGCCAGTACGCGGCCTGCACGTCGCTGCCGCGCACCATCGCGGCGAGTTCCGCCTCCGGGACCGCGCGGTCGTAGAGCTGCACCTCGTCCACGGCGCCGAGCCAGTGGTTGGCCCACGCCTTGTTCCACAGCCCGTTGCCGACGTGGACGTCGCCGGACGCGCTCCAGGACGACTTGTACGCCTTGGTCGCCGAGAGCGTTCCGTTGACGTAGAGCCGCATCTGGCCGCGTGCCGCGTCGTAGACGCCGGCGAGGTGCGTCCACGTCCCGGTCGGTGCCGCCTGCGCCGAGAACGTGGTCGCCACGGCGGGCAGGGGATCGTCGGTCGTCGGCAGGTAGAAGTACCAATGGCCGCCGTCGTCGGCCCGGTAGCCGAGCTGGAACGCGCTGGTGTTCGTGCCCGCCTCGCTGACCGCGGTGTGGTCGCGCACCACCTGGTCGAGCCGGACCCACGCCGACGCCGTGAAGCTGGTGTCCGTGCGCACCGCGTTCGGCGCGGTCACCGTGCCGCCGTAGTCGAACCGCACCGCGGTGCCCACCGCGCCGGGGACGTAGCTGCCGGGACCGTTCAGCGTGCCGTGCCGGTCACCGAGGAACGCCGTGTCCCGCGCGTTGCCCTCGAACGAGTACTGGGCCAGCGCGCCGTTGCCGGCCCGCACGTAGAACCGGTACTCCCGGGTCGGGCTCTGGTTCCCGGCCCGGTCGGCGGCGCGCACGTACAGCGTGCGCGGGCCGTCGCCGGGCGGGGTCAGGACGGCCGTGGCGCCACCGCCCAGCCCGCCGGCCGCGTCGACCTTGTTCGCCGGTGGGTCCTGCCAGCCCCACAGGTAGTGGTCGACGTCGTTCACCTCGTTGGTCGCGGTGTCCGGGTTCGCGGTGAACATGAACGTGTCCGGGACGTCGACCCCGCCGTGCCACCGGTCGTCCGCGCGGTACAGCGCCGCCGACACCTGCGGTGCCAGCCGGGGTGCCTTCTGGTCGACGACGAACTTCGGCCCGGGCACCACCGGGCTGTTCAGCGCGCCGTCGGCACCCTGCATCTCCCACGTCACCGTGGTGCCGTCGGCGACGGTGCGGGTGTCGAGGGCCGTCGCGAACCGGGTCCCGGCGGCCTGGGTCAGGCTCCGCGACTCGAGCGCCGGCTTGCGGATGCCCCACCAGCCGGTGACCTGCCCGCCGTCCGGGTCGGCCACGGTTCCCTTCAGCGTCAACGTCGTCGGGCCCGCGTAGGGCACGCCGCCGCACCACCGGCACGCGGCGAGCGCGGGCTCGGTCCCGACGTCGGACACCGCCGGCGCCCGGTTGTACGTGATCGCCAGCTTCGGGTAGGTGCCGTTCTGCACGTAGAACCGCTTCCAGCCGCCGTCCCCGCCCTCGTCGTTCGCGCGCAGCCCCAGCGTCACCGTGTTCGCCCCGGCGTTCGCCGAAACCTGCACGCCGGCGCGGGCGTCCATGCCCACCCAGTCCGGCGCGCAGTACCCCGCCTTCGGCACCGAACGAACCGAGGACAGCGCCTCGCGCCACGCCATCGGGTGGTTCCAGGTCGTGCCCGGGCCGATCGGGTCGGTCCGGTACAGCACCATGGGGTCGACCGCGTTCGGGTCGCACGTGTTCGCGTACTTCCACACCTGGTAGATCTGGAACGTCGCGGAGACGATCACCGCGCCGCGGACCGGCGTGGTGTCGAACTGGAACACCGACTGGTCGAGGTAGGCCGCGGGCCAGCCCGGCGCGTGCCCGACGCGGGCCACCCCGGCGTACCGCTCGTCGTCGTCGCGCGGCTGCAGGTTCCAGTGCGACTGGTCGGGGAAGGCCCGCCGCAGCAGCGTCCAGGACGAGCCGGCGTTCGGCGCGTGGTAGCTGTACTGCGGGTCGATCACGACGGGGAACCGCACCGCCGGATCGGCCAGCATCGCCGGGTCGGGCACCAGCGTCACCGAGCCGTCGGCGACCTCGACCTTGACCGGCCGCTCGGTGCGCGGCGCGTCGCCGGCCGGGCTGTCCCACATGGTCGGTGCCTTGGCCGAGAACACCACGGCACCACTCGCGTCGGTCGCCGCCAGGTTGCCCGCGGCGTCCGCGGCGAGGCGCACCCCCTGCGCCTGCAGGCCGAACGTGATCCGGGCGAGCGCCGGGTTGGCCGCGGCCGCCCGGTCGCGCACGACGAGCTCGTGGCCGAACCCCTGATCGGTCGTGCGCACCCGCAGGTCCACGCCCGGCAGCACGTCCCGGTAGGTGGCGGTCTCCCCCGCCACGGACGGGGCAGGCAGGGCCTGGGGCCAGGACAGCCCGAGCCCGGTCTCGCCGGCCCCGATCCGCACGAACGCGCCCGGGCCGCCGTCGGACACCGACAGCCGCGGGGTCGTCGCCCGGGTCTCCCAGGCGCCGCCGGCCCCGCGGGTCAACGTCGGGTCGACCGGCACCCACCCCGCGCCCCGCCGCACCCGGACCGGCCCGGTCGACTGCTCGAGGGTCCACGTCCCGTCGGGGTTGGCAAACGTGCTCGCCGACTCCGCGCGCAGGTCCGCCGCTTCCACCCGCGTCCCCTGGCGCTGCGCGGCGGCCATGGCCGACACCTCGTCCGCCGCCTCGGTCACCGGGCGCCACCCCCGCGCCCCCGGTGACCACGACGACGCCGAAACGACCACGGCCGCCAGGAGCGCGAGCACCACCAGCACCCCGAGGCCCCGCCGGGACCGTCTCGAAGAGCCGAAAGCGTGCCGCCAGCCCATGGATCCCATCGCGAGCCTCCCCAGTGCGTCGGTCACAGGGGCTGGTCACGACGGATCCCCGGGTCCGTCCCCGCGCTGCCCCCATCCCGCCCGGCGACAGCGCCGCCGGTCAGGTACCGCAGGCTCACCGACGCGCGGCCACCGCGTCCAGACCTACGGGATCAACCGGGAGACTCAGGGACGAACCGGGACGATGCGGTCGATGCCCTACGAAGTGACCGACGCCCCGGAGTCCGGCACCTCCGCGTAGTCCGGCAGCTCGACGCCGTTGAGCGCGCGCTCGACCAGGGCGGTCAGCGCCTCCATGTCGGGTTCCGGGGCCGGCTCCGCGTCCGGGTCGGGGAGGCCGCGCATTGCCGCGTGCAGGCGGCCGATCTCCTGGTTCGCCTCGACGAACGACCGCATCCGGCGCTCGTACGCGGCGAACGCCGGCGCCGGGTCCCAGCCGGCGGCGGCCAGCTCGCCGGCCAGCAGGTAGGCGCCGACCAGGGCCAGGCCGGTCCCCTGCCCGGACAGCGGCGACGAGCTGAACGCCGCGTCGCCGAGCAGCGCCACCCGGCCGCTCGACCAGCGGTCCAGCACCACCTGGGCGACCTGGTCGAGGTAGAAGTCCGGCGTGTCGTCCAGGTGCTCGAGCAGCCGCGGCGTCAGCCAGCCGAGGCCCGCCACCCGCTCGCGCAGCAGGCGCTTCTGGGCCTCGACGTCCCGGTAGTCGACGTCGAAGTCCGGCGACACGAAGGAGAACATGGCCATCGCGCGGGTGGCGTCCCCGATGGGCCGCAGCATCGCCGAGCGCCCGGGCTCCTGGTGCTCGAGCACGTGGTCGTCGAGCCCGAACTCGTTGGGCACGCTGTAGAAGGCCAGCACGTGCCCGAGGTGGCGGACGTACTCCTCGTGCGGCCCGAAGACCATCGCCCGCAGCGCCGAGTGCAGCCCGTCCGCGCCGACCACCAGGTCGAACCGGCGGCGGTCGCCACTCGCGAGGATGACGTCGACGCCGTCGGCGTCCTGGGTCAGCTCGGCGATCCGGTCGCCGAAGACGTACTCGACGCCGTCGCGGGTGTCGTCGTAGAGCACCCGGGACAGGTCGCCGCGGAGGATTTCGATCTCCGAGATGTAGCCGTCGCCACCGTCGTCCTGCGCGCTGAAGGTCTCCAGCACGGTGCCGTCCGCGGCCACGGTGTGCGCGCCCGCGGTCTCGGTGCGGGCCGCGCGCACGGCCGCGTCCAGGCCCATCCGCCGGATGACCTCCCTGGTCACCCCGCGCGCGTCCACCGCCTGCCCGCCGGGACGCAGCCCGGGCGCCCGTTCCACGACGGTCACCTCGGCGCCCCGCCGCTTTAGCCAGTGGGCCAGCGCGGGCCCCGCGATGCTCGCCCCGGTCACCAGCACCTTGACACCGCTCACTGCTTCCCCCCTGCTCACCGGTCGTCGTCGACGCCCGGATGGTAGCCGGATCCCGGCTCCGAGCCGCGTACCTCGACCCCGGGCCGCGCCCAGAGGTCTTGAATGAGTCATTCAGGACCTCCGAAGACCTGAATGACTCATTCAAGACGTTTGGCGGGACCGCCGATGCGAGGCCGCGACCCGCGCCCGCCGGAACATCCCCGCCCCCGGGCCCTGGCCGCCCGGGGCCCGGGGGTCGACCAGGGTGTCTCCCTGGGGCCACGGGCGCCGGTGAGGACCACTGTGGGTGCCAGAGCGGCGAACCCCGCCGCACACCCCAAGGAGATCCGATCATGGACATGAAGCTCGAGGTCGTGGTCCTGCCCGTCACCGACGTCGACCGGACCAAGCACTTCTACAAGACCCTCGGCTGGCGCGAAGACGCCGACATCGACTTCGGCGCCTCCCGCGTCGTGCAGCTCACCCCGCCGGGGTCGGCGGCCTCGGTCCACTTCGGGACCGGCCTCACCGACGCCGCCCCCGGGTCGGTGCGCGGCACCTACCTCGTCGTCGACGACGTCGAGGCCGCCCGCAAGGAGCTCGCCGGCCACGGCGTCGACGTCAGCGAGGTGTTCCACCGCGACGCGACCGGCGCGTTCGCCCCGGGTGCGCACCCCGACCGCGGCACCTACTCGTCGTTCGCCTCCTTCCACGACCCCGACGGCAACACCTGGCTGCTGCAGGAGATCACCACCCGCTTCCCCGGCCGGGTCGACGGCGTGGCCTACGGCTCCACCGGAAAGCTCGAGCGGGCGCTGCGCGAAGCCGCGGCCGCGCACGGCGAACACGAGAAGGAGACCGGGAAGTACGACGAGAACTGGCCGGAGTGGTACGCCCGGTACATGACCGAGCACCAAGACGCCTGACCCCCCCCCAGCAACACCACCGAGGAGACCGAACGATGTCCACCATCCACCTGAGCCGGCCGACCACCGCCACCCCGGAGCAGTTCCTGGCCGCGCTGACCGACTTCGGCCCGGAGCGCGCGAAGCTCTTCGGCCGCAGCGCGACCGAGTACCTCCAGGTGCACGGCCAAGGCCCCGGCCACGCCGACGTCACCGAAGGGTCGGGCGGGATCTGGGAGCGGCTCAGCTACGACTGGTCCGATCCGGCCCGGATCGTGATGCGGACCACCGACTCCAACACCTGGGGCGGCGCGTCGGGCCACACCTACACCTTCACGCGGCTGCCGGACGGCACGACCCGGGTGGACGCCGTGGTGGTGCGGGAAGGCAAGAACCTCAAGGGCAAGCTGCTCGGCGGCCTGCTCGGGCTGCTCGGCAAGCGGGTCCTCGGCGGGGAGCTGGCGAAGACGGCCAAGGCGGTCGAAGCGCGGTACGCGGGCGCCCACGACGACGCGTGAGGCGCCGGCCCGCTGCGCTAGTGTTCGGTCAGCCGGCGCGGCCGTCGCCGGCCGGCCGTGGGAGGTTCGGATGCCGGGGCGTGGGCCCGCGCTGATCGGCAGGCACGACGAACGCGCCGCCCTCGACCGCCTCCTCGCCGGGGCCCGGTCGGGGCAGGGCCAGGTGCTGGTCCTGCGTGGCGAGGCCGGGATCGGCAAGACCGCACTGCTGGAGTACGCGCACGCCCAGGCCCCGGGGTTCCGGGTCGCGCGCGCCGCCGGGGTCGAAGCCGAGCAGGTGATGGCCTACGCGGGGCTGCACCAGCTGTGTTCGCCGTTCTTCGACCGGCTCGACCGCCTGCCCGGACCCCAGCGCGACGCGCTCGCCACGGCCTTCGGGCTGAGTGCCGGCCCCCGGCCGACCCGGTTCCTGGTCGGGCTGGCGGTGCTGACGCTGCTCGCCGACGTCGCCGAGGACCAGCCGCTGCTCTGCCTGGTCGACGACGCGCAGTGGCTCGACCGGATGTCCGCGCTGGTCCTCGCCTTCGCCGCCCGCCGGCTCCTCGCCGAGCGGATCGCCGTGGTCTTCGCGGTGCGGGAGCCCGGCCGCGAGCCCGACCTGGCCGGTCTGCCGGAGCTGCCGATCGGCGGCCTGGGCGAGGCCGAGTCGGAAGCGCTGCTGGCCTCGGTGCTCACCGGGCCGGTGGACGGCCGCGTCCGCGCCCGGATCGTCGCCGAGACCCACGGCAACCCGCTGGCGCTGCTGGAGCTGCCGCGCGCGTGGACCGCCGACGGGCCGGCCGACGGGTTCGCCCGGCCCGGGACCGCGCCGCTCGCCGGGCGCATCGAGGAGTGCTTCGTCCAGCAGCTGGCGCCGCTGCCCGCCGACACGCGGCGGCTCCTGCTCATCGCCGCCGCCGAACCCCTCGGCGACGCCGCCTTGCTGTGGGCCGCGGCGGGCCGGCTCGGGCTCGGCGCCGACCCGGCGGCCGCGGCCGAGGCGACCGGGCTGATCGAATTCGGCCGCCGGATCCGGTTCCGCCACCCGCTGGTGCGGTCGGCGGTCTACCGGTCGGCGCCGGCCCCGGACCGCCAAGACGTGCACCGGGCGCTGGCGGACGTGACCGACCCGGAGCGCGACCCCGACCGCCGCGCCTGGCACCGCGGGCAGGCGACCGTCTCCCCCGACGAAGACGTGGCAGCCGCCCTCGAACGCTCGGCGGGCCGCGCCCGGGCACGCGGCGGCCTGGTCGCGGCGGCCGCGTTCCTCGAGCAGGCGGCGCTGCTGACCCCCGAACCCGCCCGGCGCGCGCACCGCGAACTCGCGGCGGCCGCGGCCAAGCGCGACGCCGGCGCGCTCGAAGCGGCGCTCGGCCTCCTGGAATCGGTGGCGGCCGGACCACCCGACGCCGGGCGCGAGGCCGAAGCAGAACACCTGCGCGGGCAGATCGCGTTCGACCGCCGGCGCGGTGGCGACGCGGCCCGGCTGCTGCTGCGCGCGGCCGAGCGGCTCTCCCCGCTCGACGCGAACCGGGCGCGCGAGACGTACCTGGAGGCGCTGGCGGCGGCCCTGTGGGCCGGCTCGGACCACGACGAGCTCGCGGCGACGGCCGAGGCCACCCGGGCCGCGCCCCCGGCGCCGGTGCCGCCGCGCGCGGTCGACCTCGTCCTGGACGCGCTGGCCACCCGGCTCACCGACGGCTACCGGGCCGCCGCGCCGCTGCTGTCCCGGGCGGTGGCGGCGGTCCACGCACTCGACGTCGGCAGCGAGGAGACCGGGCGGGTGCTGTGGCTGCTGGGCAACCGGGCCGGCGGCATGGTCGCCACCGAAGCGGCGGACTTCGCGGCGGCGCGGGCGTTCGCCACCCGCCAGGTCCAGCTCGCCCGGGACGCCGGCGCGCTCGTGCAACTGCAGTTCGCGCTCAACTTCCTCGCCGTCACCGAGCTGCTCGCGGGCGAGCTGACCGCGGCGGCGGCCTCGGCCGAGGAGGACCGCGTGATCGCCGGCGCGACCGGCAACGCGCCGGTCGGCTACGGCGCGATGCTGCTCGACGCGTTCCGCGGCCGGGAGGCTCCGGCGGCGGAGCTGTTCGAGGACACCGCGCGGGAAGCGGCGGCCCGCGGCCAGCTGCGGCTGGTTACCCTCGCCGACTACGGACGTGCGGTGCTCTACAACGGCCTCGGCCGCCACGACGCCGCATTGGCCGCCGCCCGCCGGGTGTTCGACCACGACGTGGTGGGGTTCCAGGGCCTCGTCACCGCCGAACTGGCCGAGGCGGCCTCCCGGACCGGGGACGAGGAGCAGCTCCTGGCCGCGGCCGCCCGGTCGGCGGAGCGCGCCTCGGCGGCCAGGACCGCGGAAGCGCTGGGGCTCGACGCCCGCGTGCGCGCGCTGGGCAGCACCGGTCCGGACGCCGACCGCCTCCACCGCGAGTCGATCGCGTGCCTCGACGGGACGCCGCTGCGCGTGGACCTCGCCCGCGGCCACCTGCTCTACGGCGAATGGCTGCGTCGCGAGGGACGCCGCGTGGACGCCCGCACGCACCTGCACACGGCGCACGAGCAGCTGTCCGCGATGGGGCTGGAAGCGTTCGCCGACCGGGCCCGGCGCGAGCTGCAGGCCACCGGGGAGACCGCGCGCAAGCGCACGGTGGAGACCACCGGCGAGCTCACCGCCCAGGAGTTCCAGATCGCCCGGCTCGCCGGCGAAGGCTATTCGAACCCCGAGATCGGCACCCGGCTGTTCCTCAGCCCCCGCACGGTCGAATGGCACCTGCGCAAGATCTTCGCGAAGCTCGGCATCAGCTCCCGCCGCCAGCTCCGCGACGTCGTCCTGGCCGGTGCCGGCACGTAAGCCGCGGGTTCATCCTGCAAGTTGAGTGCACGCCCGTACACTCAATGGGCATGGTCACCTTCGAAGCCCGTCCGCGGGGTGGTGCGTGATGGCCGAAGTGGGGATGCGTCCCCCGGCGTCGCCGCTGCGGCGCCGGGCACTGCGCGCGCTGCGCTGGCTGTTCACGCCCCTGCGGCCGGACGACTACCTCGAACTGATCAACCCGCTGTGGTCGACCCGCGAGCTGCGCGGGCGCGTCGAGCGGGTCGAGCCCGAACGCGGCGGGGCGGCCACCGTGCTGATCCGGCCGGGCTACGACTGGGTCGGGCACCGGCCCGGGCAGTACGTGCGCCTCGGCGTGGTCATCGACGGCGTCCACCACTGGCGCGCGTACTCGCTGACGTCGAGCCCGGACCGCGCGGACGGGCTCATCTCGGTCACGCCCAAGAAGGTCGACGGCGGGGTCGTCTCGCCGTACCTGGTCGAGCGGGCCCGGCCCGGCGAGCTCGTCCGGCTCGGCGAGGTCGAGGGCTCGTTCACGCTGCCGGAGACCCTCGACCGCGGCCTGCTGTTCATCACGGCCGGCAGCGGCGTCACGCCGGTGATGAGCATGCTGCGGCACCTGGCGCCGGGTCCCGGGCTGCGCGACGTCGTGCACGTCCATTCGGCGCGGGAGACCGGCGGCGTCATCTTCGGTGACGAGCTGGCCGAACTGGAGGCGCGGCACGAGGGGTTCCGGCTGGAACTGCGCATCACCGGCCGGGACGGCCGGTTCACCCCGGCCCAGCTGGACGAGCTGTGCCCGGACTGGCCGGAGCGGGAGACCTACGCCTGCGGTCCGGGGGAACTCCTCGACGCGTTGCAGGCGCACTGGAAGCACCACGGCGACGTCGACCGGCTGCACCACGAACGGTTCCAGCCCATCGTCGGCGGCGAAGGCGCCGACGGGTCCGGCGGGACGGTGCACTTCGCCCACCGCAACCTCGACGCGGAGTGCCCGCCGGGCACGCCGATCCTCGTCGCCGGCGAGGAAGCGGGCGTCGACATGCCCTTCGGCTGCCGGGTCGGGGTGTGCCACACGTGCGTGCTGCCGATCCGGGACGGCCGGATCCGCGACCTGCGCACCAACGTCGTCACCGAAATGCACAACGAGATCGTGCGCACCTGCGTGCACGGCGCCGAAGGCCGGGTCACGGTCGAACTCTGAAGCGCGGAAAGGAAACCATGACACCGACGCACCCGTTCGCCCACCTGAGCGAGGACCGGCTCGCCGAGCTCGCCCGCGAGTTCGACGCCATCCACGACGACGTGCGCGCCGACCTCGGCGAGCGCGACCGCCGGTACATCAAGGGCGTGATCCGGCTGCACCGGCAGATCGCGGTGGCCGGCCGGGCCCTGCTGCTCGGCTCCCGGTCCAAGGCGGCCTGGGCGGCGGGCACCGGCTGCCTGGCGGTCGCGAAGATCCTGGAGAACATGGAGATCGGGCACAACGTCCTGCACGGCCAGTGGGACTGGATGAACGACCCGTACATCCATTCGTCCACATGGGACTGGGACACGGCCTCGACCGCGGCGGCGTGGAAGCACTCGCACAACTACATCCACCACACGTACACGAACATCCGCGGCAAGGACAAGGATCTCGGCTACGAGATCATGCGCATCGACCCGCACCAGAAGTGGCACCCCGCGTACCTGGCGCAGCCGTTGTACAACCTGCTGCTGATGGCCTTCTTCGAGTGGGGGGTCGCGGTCCACGACCTGGACGTCGAGGCGATCCGCGCCGGCGAGAAGCCGCTGAAGGACGTGTGGCACGACATCAAGGGCATCTCGGGCAAGGCCCGCGACCAGGTCCTCAAGGACTACGTCGGCTGGCCGCTGGTGAGCGCCCTCGCCGCGACCGCCGTCGGACGGCTCGTGCGCCCCGAACCCCGGTCACGCCGGCGGGTCCTGGCCGACCGCGTCCGCGGCAAGCGGTTCACGGGCGCGGTCCGGGCCCAGCTCGCGGCCGTCCGCGAGGAGGGCGGCGGCACGTTCGCGGCGACGTTCTGGGCGGACTTCACCGCCAACATCATCCGCAACCTGTGGGCGCACTCGATCATCTTCTGCGGCCACTTCCCGGACCAGACCTACACGTTCAGCCAGGACGAGGTCCGCGACGAGACCCGCGGCGGCTGGTACGTCCGCCAGCTCGTCGGCGCGGCGAACATCACCGGTTCGCCGCTGTTCCACCTCATGAGCGGCAACCTCGGCTACCAGGTGGAGCACCACCTGTTCCCGGACATGCCCAGCAGCCGCTACGCCGAGATCGCCCCGCGGGTCAAGGACATCTGCCGTCGCTACGGCCTGCCGTACAACGCGGGGCCGCTGTCCCGCCAGCTCGGCACGGTGCACCGGACGATCCTGCGGCTGGCGTTCCCGGGCGGGAAGCCACGTCCGAAGCCCGGCCCCTACCGTGGCGAAGAACTGGGCCGCGCGGCCTGAGTTCAGACGGGCAGCGCGATCTCGGCCCAGACGGTCTTGCCGGTGCTGCGCTGCCACTGCCCCCAGGTGACGCTCACGGCGGCGACGGCCCGCAGTCCGCCGCCGCCGGAGCGGCGCACGCAGGCCGTGTCCAGGCAGCCGTCGTCGACTTCGACGCCCAGCCACCCGGGCCGCCGCAGCAACCGGACCTGCCGCGGCGGCTCGCCGTGGCGCAGGGCGTTGGTGGCCAGCTCTTCGACGACCCAGACGGCGACGCGCCGCCGGTCGTCGGGTAGGTCGGCCAGGAGGCGCTCGGCCCAGGCGCGGACGGTCGCCACTTCGCTCAGGTCGTCGGCCAGTTCCAGCGCGACGACCTGGAGCTGCTCGTCCGACCGGGGAAGCTGGTGCGTCGTCATCGGCGGTCGCCTTTCGTCACTGGCCACGGCAGGTGGTCCGTCGCAGGGGTACTACCCAGCCGGCAGCCGTCACGAACATGCGCCGCCACGGGCGCGCCCGGGAGTTCACCCGGTCGGGGCGCCTCGGAGGAAGGTGATGGGCCGACTGGCCTCCGCGCGCTGTTGGGAGTCGACTCGGTTTGGCCGCGCAGCCGGGTCGCGGTGAGCTCAGCCGGCTCGTGCAGGGGCGCCGGCGCGGACCGCCGCCGGGTGGGTGCCGTGCCTGCGGCCTCCGCGGTCAGCGCCGCGCTGCTCGCCGCTTCAAGCCCGGCCGCCCACCCGGCGTCGGTGCTCCCCCTGGCCGAGAACCCGGTCGCCGCGCAACCAGGTCGACCTCGGCGAGCTCAGACGGCTCGGCGGGACCGCCCGGCGTCGTCGTCGCGGACCGCCGCCGGACGAGTGCCGTCCCCCGCGGCCTCCGCGATCAGCGCCGCGCCGATCGAGGCGCGCCTTCTCCCGTTCCGCATGACTTCCCCCTCCGCTCGTCCGCGCCGACCGTAGCCAGCCGCCGGTCGAAGTGGCGAGTCACAGACTGCACAGTGAGCCGCCGCGCCGGTTTCCGGGTGACCAGTCGGTTCAAAGCTCGCCGAGGGCGCTCATGGCCAGCCACAGCTCGTGTTTGGCGCTGGGCGCGTGCAGCAGGGAACGGCCGAGCACCCGTTCGATCCTGGTCAGCCGCTTGCGCGCGGCCGGTGCGGAGATGCCGAGGGCCGACGCGGTGGCGGGCAGCCGGGTGTCGGCGCGCAGCCAGGCCCGGACCGTCTCGACGGCGCCCGGGTCGAGGGAAAGCAGCTGGGACCGGGCCCAGACGACGGCGCCCGGGGTGGCCAGCAGGTCGGGCAGGGTGCCCGCCGGGGCCGTGGTGGCGTGGCCGGCGGTGTGCAGGCGCAGGGCCAGCCACGCGGCCGACTGGTCGGCGACCCGGGTCAGGTCCAGGCCGAGCAGGTCGTCGAGCAGGCGCAGGCGCGCGGACAGCGTGTTGCGGTGGACCTTGAGGTGGTGGCGGGCGCCGCTGTCGAAGGTGAGCCAGGAGTTCAACGTGGCCAGCAGCTCCTCGGCGCCGGGGTCGGCCCGCCGCGCCGGGACGTGGGTCAGGCACGGCGTCAGGAACCCGTCCGCCCAGGCGGCCCCGCGGCCGCCGAGGAACGGGGTGAGGTCGGTGCGTCGGTCGAACCGCGCGTACCGGCCGGGCACGCCGCGGGCCACGGCCAGCGCGTGGAACGCCTGCTCGTACCCGAGCGCGGTCTCGCGCAGCGGCACCTCCTGGCTCGCGCCGACGCGCGCTTCCGGCACGCGTTCGGCGATCAGCACGTCCAGCGGCCGGCCTTGCGCCCGCTCCGGCGGGACCAGGGCGATGAGGTGGTGCGGCCGGACGGGACACGGCACGATCCACGCCCGCCCCCGCGCGAACCGTTCGATCCCGTCGGCGATCTCGAGCCGCCGCCCGGCCGGGCACTCGACGACGAACACGCGGGCCGCGTTCGGCAGCCGGGGCCCCAGGGTCGCGGCGATCCGCCGCGCGGCGGCCAGGCTGCCGACCATGAGCAGGTGGAGGACGGCCTCGCGGCTGCGCGTCAGCGCGTCGGCGACCCGGTGGCGGGTCCGTTCGGCTTCCGCCACCCGCCAGCACAGGCCGAGGATGCGGGCGGCGTCGGCGAGCGGGACGCGGTGCCGGCCCTGCGGCCGGTGCGCGACGACCAGGTACGGCACCCGCGCGGTGTCGTCGCCGGTACCGAGGCGGACGACGTCGATGGTGTCCGGCTCACCGCCGAGCACCGCCGAGGGCGTCCCGCGCCGCTGCATTTCGGCCGCCACGGCCGCGGCGGCGGCGAGGACCGCCGGGTCCGGCGCGGCCCGGTTCGCGGGAACCGCAAGGGTTTTCCCGCCGACGTCGAGCAGCGCGGCCGCGCCGCCGGTGCGCGTCGCGAGCCAGTCGAGCAGCGCGCCGACCGCGCCGGGTCCCGTGGAAAGCCGGCTCAGCGCGACGATGTCGTCGGCCCGGTCAGCGGAACCGGTCACCGCCCCACGTTATCCGGAACACCCCTTCACCGGAAGCAGCTCAGCCCACCGCGGGCGCGATGTCCATGTGCACGCGATAATCGACCACCCGCTCCCCCACCAGCCGGACGACCGTGACGCACGGCAGGGCCAGGGGTTTCCCGCCGACATCGAGCAGCGCGGCCGCACCGCCGGTGCGCGTCGCGAGCCAGTCGAGCAGCGCACCGACCGCGCCGGGTCCCGTGGCAAGCCGGCTCAGCGCGACGATGTCGTCGGCCCGGTCAGCGGAACCGGTCACCCGTCTCACGGTATCCGGAACGTCTCTCCACCGGAAGCCGCTCAGCCCACCGCGGGCGTGATGTCCATGTGCACGCGATAATCGACCACCCGCTCCCCCACCAGCCGGATGACCGTGACGCACGGCAGGGCCAGGGGTTTCCCCGCCGGTGACTCCGTTTCGATCGTGAAGCGGCAGAACAGCTGGTCCTCCCCCACGAGCGCGACCTGGTCGACGACGTGGCGGACCCACGGCAGCGCGCCCGCCGCGCCGGCCGTGGCCGCGGTGATCGCGGCGCGGCCGGTCAGCGGCTCGTTGTTCGCGAACACGTACGTGGCGTCCTCGGCGAACCAGGACGCGAACGCCGGAGCGTCCCCGGCGTCGACAGCCGCGCACATCTCGCGCACCATGCGCTCGTGGTTCACTTCTGCAGCGCCAGGCCGTAGCGGGTCATCACTTCCGCCACCAGCTTCATGTCCCGCCCGGGCGGCAGCTCGGACAGCTCCCGGTAGTAGTTCTCCAGCCCCGGCGGGGAAACCACCGCGATGATGCGCGTCTCCTCGTCGAACGGGTTGCGGAACACGTGCGGCACCCCGCGCGGCATCAGCAGCGAATCCCCTTGGCCGAGAACGTGCCGGACACCGTCCAGCTCCACCTCGACACGGCCCTGGACGCACGTGAACAGCTCGTCTTCGCGGCTGTGGATGTGGGTCGGCGGCCCTCCGAGGCCCGGCGGCACCACGTACTCGAACAGCGAGTACGCGCCGTTCGTGTCGGCGCCGGTGAGCCGGGCGTGGATGCCCAGCCCGATCGCGCCGAGGTTCGTTCCGTCGCCGGGGTGGATCACACCGGTCGTGGTGTCCATTCGGGACTCCTTCCTGCAGCGGGGGTCTTTTCCAAGCGTGCCAGCACCTTCGGCGTCAGCGACCGGTACGCCGACGGCGCGACCGGGTTCAGCCAGTGCGTGAAGCGGGTGAAGCGGCCGAGCTGGACGCCGAGGTCGCCGAGCACCTCGTCGACGTTGTGGATGGAGAACGGGATGATCTTCGTGCCGCGGCAGTGGTGCGCCGCCGTCGCGACGTCCAGGAAGGCGAGCTGCGCGACGACGTCTTCGCGCCGCGCCGCCTCGTCCGGCAGGGTCAGCGCGCCGCCGAGGTCGGCCGCGATCCACAGCGCCGCCATCTCGGCGTTGAGCGGGCTGAAGAACGACGAGTTGTAGCCGTTGAAGTACAGCCCCGGCACGCCGATCGGCTGGATCTGCCGGTACAGCAGGAAGTTCCGGCGTTCGTCGAACAGCCGCTCCTGGACGGCCGCGGGCAGGAACGGCACGCCCTGGGTGAACCCGGTGGCGCAGACGACGAGGTCGGCGGGCAGCTCCGTGCCGTCGGCCAGTTCGGCGTGCGGCCGGCCGTGGAAGGCGAACAGCCGCCTGATCACCTGGTCGCGGTGGACGCGGATCGAGCCGTCGGCGACACCTTCGAAGAAGCCTTCGGTGGCCAGGCCGATCGCGTTCTTGACGATGTCCTCCATCCGCCCGCGCGGCACCAGGTCGTGCCGGGCGAGGCCGAACTGCCGCACCGAAACCGATCCGATGGAGTTCAGCATCGCCCGCCGCAGCCGGTTTCCCGGTCCGTGCAAGAACTTCTCGAAGCCGCGCAGCCACCGGTAGCGGAACAGCGCCTCGCCCATCCGCGTCAGCAGCAGCATCTTGAAGTTGAGGAAACCGGCGATCCTGCGCGGCACCTTCCACAGCAGCTGCCGGGCGATGACGTCGGTGCTCGCCGCGACGCCGCTGATCGCGACGGTCACGTCGCAGGCGGACTTGCCGTAGCCGACGACGAGCACGTGTTCGCCGCGCGCGTCCTCGACGTCGTGGAAGTCCGAGCCGGCCAGCAGGCGCCCGCCGGCCGACTCGAACTCCGCGCGGCCGGGGTAGTCCGGGAGCGCGGGTTCGCAGAAGACCCCGTTCGCCACCACGACCCGGTCGAACCCCGCGGCCCCCTGCGCCGCGGTGGTCACCACCCACCGGCCGCCGTCCGGCACCACCGACGTCACCTCGGTGCCGAGCCGCAGGTGCGGCGTGACGCCGTACTCGTCGGCGTAGGCCTCGAGGTACTCCTGGATCTGCGCGCCCGCCGGCCATTCCGGGAAGTCGCGCGGCATCGGGAAGTCCGAAAAGGAGTACTGCGCCTTCGGGCTCTGCGTCGTCAGCCCGGGGTAGCGCCGGGTCCGGCTCCAGACCCCGCCGACGTCCGGGGCCTTGTCGAACACCTCGACGTCGTGGCCGGCCCGCAGCAGCACCTTGGCCGTCGTCAGCCCGGCGAGCCCGGCCCCGATGATCGCGACGCGCATGCCTGCTCCTCCTCGTCGAGGCCTCCGGGCCGACTGCCCGGCTCGGCGTGCGCCACAGCGTTCACCAGGGGACCACCCCGGGCCAATCCGGAGTCCTGGTCACTGGGACGGCAGCTCGGGCCGCGGGACCGCCCACCGCCGGGCGGAGTAGGCACGGCTCGCCGCGGCGGCCGCCATCCGCACTGCAGGCCCGATCCGGTCGGGCTGCACCGCGGCACTCGGCCCGGTGACGGACAGGGCGGCCGTGACGCCGCCGGTGAAGTCGAAGATCGGCGCGGCGACGCAGCTGATGCCGGGGTTGCCCTCTTCGCGGTCGTAGGCCCAGCCCTGCTCGTGGACGACGGCGAGCTCGCGCTCCAGCGCGTCCGCGGTGGTGATCGTGCGCGGGGTGCGCCGGGCGAGCCCCGCCGCCACCACCGCGGCCACCGTTTCGGCGTCCGACCAGGCGAGGATGGCCCGGCCGATGCCCGAGCAGTGCGCCGGGATGAAGCCGCCGACCTGGTCGAGCATCGGCAGCCGGCGGTGCCCGCTGATCTTCTCGACGACCAGGATCCGCGTGCCTTCGAGCACGCCGAGCTGCACGGTCGTCTTGGCCGCGGCGTAGAGGTCCTGCAGGTAGGGCAGCACGGCCTCGCGCAGTTCGTGGCGCACCGGCACCAGGCCGGACAGCTCGAACAGGCGGGTGCCGATCCGGTACTTCTCCCCCGGCTTGTCCAGCCAGCCGAGCTCGATCATCCGGGCCGCGGTGCGGTGCACGGTCGAGCGCGGCAGGCCCGAGCGCTCGACGAGCCGGGCGAGGGTGAGCTCGCGGTGGGTCGCGTCGAACGCGTCGAGCAGCGCGGCGGCCCGTTCGAGCGCGCCGGAGTCCCGGGCAGTGGGACTCATCGTTGGTCGCCGGAGGTCATGGCCCGAATGTAGGACACATCATGGAGAGCAACCAGTCTCACCCGAACCGGCGCCGCGTGGCCCTCGTCGGCGGCGGCGCCGGCGGCATCGGCTCGGCCTGCGCGGCCGCGCTGCACGCGAGCGGTCACCGCGTGGTCCTCGCCGGCCGCACGGAGAGCACCCTCGCCGAGACGGCGCTCGAACTCGGCCCCGGCGCCGACTACGTCGTGTGCGACCTCGCGGACCCGGCCGCGGCGGCGGCTGCCGTCGACCGCGTGCGCGAGCGGCACGGCTCGCTGGACGTCGTCGTGGCCAACGCGGGCGGGCCGGCGCCGGGCGCGGTGTTCGACGTCCCGGCCGAGCAGTGGCACCACGACCTCGACCTGCTGCTCCTCGGCCCGCTGTCGCTGATGCGGGCCGCACTGCCCGCCATGGCCGAGCGCGGGTTCGGCCGCGTCGTCGTGGTCACCTCGACGGCGGTGCGGCAGCCGCAGCCGGGCCTCGCCGCGTCGACCGTGCTGCGGTCGGCGACGACGTCGGCGGCGAAGCTGGCCGCGCTCGAGCACGCCGACCGGGGTGTCACCGTCAACTGCGTCGCGGCCGGTGCGACGCTCACCGCGCGGCGCCTCGAAGTGGTGCGCAGCCGGGCCGGCGCGGCCGGGGTCGACGTCGCCACGGCGATGGCCGAAGACCTCGCCGCCATCCCCGCCGGCCGGGCGGCGGCACCCCGCGAGGTGGCGGCCGCGGTGGCGTTCCTCGCGTCCCCCGAAGCGGGGTACGTCAACGGGACGGTGCTGACGGTCGACGGCGGCCGCACGGAATGCCCAGCCTGAAAGGTGCGCCATGACCACGTCCGGACCCGGCTTCGCGATGACCGACTTCCTCGCGAGCATCGGCCACACCGTCCGCCCGGGCGGGCAGCGGCCGCTCGTCGTGCACGACGGCGAACTCGAGGAGATCCCGCCCGGCGCCGTCCCGAACCCGACGTCGCTGCGGATCGCCGGGAAGCTCCCGACCACGACGTTCGAGCTGTTCCGCCAGGTCATCCCGGCCGGCGAGAGCTCGGACATGCAACGCCACCACCACGAGACCGTCCACTTCGTCCTGTCCGGTGACGGCCACAGCGAGATCGAAGACGAAACCGTGTCGTGGACGACCGGCTCGTTCGTCTACACCCCGCCGTGGACGTGGCACCGCCACTACAACGACTCGGCCGTGCACGCGGTCGAGTTCCTGACCATCGAAAACTCGCGGCTGCTCGGCCTGTTCGGGCTCGGCCGCCGCCAGAGCGCGGGCCTGGCGACCCTGGCCGAAGCCCGCCACCGGGAGGACCAGTGACGACCACCGACCGCGCCACCCCGCCGATCCCCGGCCACGTCGGGATCTGGGGTGAGCTGGGCGAACTCGAGCACACCCTGCGCTACGTCGACGTGCCGCTGGACGGGCAGCCGGTGCGGACGCGGGTGCTGCAGGCCGGCAGCGGGCCCGACCTGGTGCTGCTGCACGGCACCGGCGGGCACCTCGAAGCGTACGCCCGCGACCTGGCCGGGCTGGCCCGCGACTTCCGCGTCACGGCCTACGACATGGTCGGCCACGGCTGGTCGGACCTGCCGGACCGGCCGTACACGATCGACGTCCTCTCGGCTCACCTCGTGTCCCTTTTGGACGTTCTCGGCATCGGGCGGGCGCACCTGTCCGGCGAGTCGCTCGGCGGCTGGGTGGTCGCCTGGACCGCCGCGCACCACCCGGACCGCGTCGACCGGCTGGTGCTCAACACCCCGGGCAACATCGCGAACAAGCCCGAGGTGATGGCCCGGATGCGCGACAGCACGATGGCGGCGGTGCTCGACCCCAGCGACGAGACCGTCCGGCGCCGTGTCGAATTCCTGTTCCACCACAAGGAGATGGTCACCGACGAGCTGGTGAACCTGCGCCGCCGCGTCTACTCCCGGCCGGGGTTCGTGCAGGCGATCACGAACACGCTGGTGCTGCAGGACCCCTTGGTGCGCAAGGACTTCGCCTGGGACCCGGCCTGGGTGTCGCGCGTGACGGCGTCGACGTTGCTGCTGTGGACCAGCCACGACCCCACCGGCGGGCTCGACGAGGCCGAGCTGCTGCTCGGCTGGCTGCCCGACGCGCGCCTGCACGTCATCGACGACGCCGGCCACTGGCCGCAGTGGGAGAAGGTCGGCGAGTTCCTCGACGTCCACCGCACCTGGCTGCTGACCGGAGAGGACCCGTCCTGATGGCCGAGATCGCCGGGTTCGCCGGGATGTCCCACAGTCCTTTCGCGACACTGCTGCCACCCCCGGCCGAGGGCGGCCCGGGCGCGCGGTTCCTCGCCGACGCCG
This sequence comes from Amycolatopsis sp. NPDC098790, assembly GCF_044759945.1. NCBI lineage: Bacteria > Bacillati > Actinomycetota > Actinomycetes > Pseudonocardiales > Pseudonocardiaceae > Amycolatopsis > Amycolatopsis sp. NPDC098790. Next base: position 171,145 of record NZ_JBIWAI010000006.1, on the reverse strand, counting down.
CCCGGGTTCACCGCGCGGTGGAAGCACTGGCGCCGGACGCGATCGTCGTGATCGGGCCGGACCACTTCCACGGCAATTTCTACGACGTGATGCCGCCGTTCGTGCTCGGGGTCGAGCACGCGGCCGGTTTCGGGGACTTCGGCAGCACCGAGGGTCCGCTGCCGGTGGCGGGCCCACTTGCCTGGTCCGTCCACACCGGACTGACCGACGCGGGTTTCGATGTTTCGCTGTCGTACTCGCTCACCGTCGACCACGGCATCGTGCAGACGTACGAGATGCTGACGGGTGGGACCACGCTGCCGATGGTGCCGCTGGTCGTCAACACCGCGGCGCCGCCGCTGCCGTCGTTGCGGCGATGTGTCGACTTGGGCCGCGCCTTGGGTTCGGCACTGCGCGCGGCCGCCTTCCCCGGCCGTGTGCTGGTGGCGGCGAGCGGCGGGCTGTCGCACTGGCTGCCGTCGAACGACCCGCGCGAGGTGGCGGGCGAGCGCCGCGAGTCCCTGATCCACGGCCGCGCGGACGTCCGCGCCTTCGCCGCGGCCCGCGAACCCCGGGTCCGCGCGATGGGCGGCGACCCGGGCGCCCGGGTGAACGCGGAGTGGGACCGGTGGTTCCTCGACCGCCTGTCGGCCGGCGACGCGGAGGCGGTGGCCGGCCTCGGCCACGAGGCTCTGGAGGAGGCGGCGGGCAGCGGCGGGCACGAGGTGCGCTGCTGGCTGATCGGCCAGGTGGCCGCAGGGAGGCCGTTGGCGTGGACCGGCTACGAACCGGTCCCGGAGTGGATCACCGGCATGGGCATCGGCACCACCTTCCCCGTCGGCTGAGCCGTTACTCCCCCATCATCAGCCGCTCGCGAGAGGCGACCCACGACAGGTCGTAGCGCCCCTCCGCGATCGCCGCCAACGCGGCCGCTTCCTTGGCCGCCTGAGCGCCGGCGACGCCGAGGCGGTGGCCGGCCTCGGCCACGACGCCTTGGAAGAGGCGGCGGGCAGCGGCGGCCACGAGGTGCGCTGCTGGCTGATCGGCCAGGTGGCCGCAGGGAGGCCGTTGGCGTGGACCGGCTACGAACCGGTTCCCGGAGTGGATCACCGGCATGGGCATCGGCACCACCTTCCCCGTCGGCTGAGCACGGTTGAGCCGTTACTCCCCCATCATCAGCCGCTCGCGAGAGGCGACCCACGACAGGTCGTAGCGCCCCTCCGCAATCGCCGCCAACGCGGCCTCCTCCCGAGCCGCCTGGTCGCGGGCCCCCGCGAGCACCGCGGGGGCGTCGGCGACCGGGATCGCCAGCACGCCGTCTTCGTCGCCCACGACCAGGTCGCCCGGGTGGACGACCATTCCCCCGATCGACACCGGCACGTTCACCTCGCCGGGGCCGTTCTTGTGCGGCCCCCGGTGCGTCACGCCGCGGGCGAAGACCGGGAACGGGCGGCGGCGGATGGCCGCGACGTCGCGGATCGCGCCGTCGACCACGACGCCGGCCAGGCCGGCGCGCTCGGCGTAGCTGGTCATGATGTCGCCCATCAGCGCCTGGTCGAGCGCGCCGCCGCCGTCGACGACGAGCACGTTGCCGGGGCGGCAGTGGCCGAACGCGCGGTACACCGCCAGGTTGTCGCCGGCGCGGGTGCGGACCGTGACCGCCGTGCCCGCCATCGGCGTGCCGTCGTGCCGGTGGTGCAGCCCGACCGCGCCCGAAACCCGGGCCATGTTGTCGCTCAGCAGGGACACGGCCAGCCCGGCGGCCGCGGCGACGAGGTCAGCCGGAACGGGTTCGGGGGCAGGGTGGCGACGCCAGCCGATGGTCAACGGTGCTCCTTCGTTCGGACGGGCTGCGGGACTGGGAGCCGCGGGTACACCGAACGCGCGTTGCCCTCGAAGACGCGTTCGAGCTGAGCCGGCGCGAGTGCCGCTTCGACGTACCGGCGGGTGTCGTCGTAGGCGTGGCCGGACTCCGGGTCCGTGCCGTCGACGGCGCCGAAGGTCTCGGAGGCGAACAGGATGTTCCCGGCCGGCAGCACCCGGGTCAGCAGGTCGATCCCGGGCTGGTGGTAGACGCAGGTGTCGAAGAAGACGTTGCCGAGCAGGTGCTCGGCCAGGGGCGGCCGGCCGAGGTTCTGGGCCAGGCCGCGGAAACGGCCCCAGTGGTAGGGCACCGCTCCCCCGCCGTGCGGGATGACGAACCGCAGCGACGGGAAGTCCTCGAACAGGTCCCCCGCGAGCAGCTGCATGAACACGGCGGTGTCGGCGTTGAGGTAGTGCGCGCCGGTCGTGTGGGCGTTCGGGTTGTCCGAAGAGGACACGTGGATCATGGCCGGCACGTCCAGCTCGACCATGGCTTCGTAGAGCGGGTACCACGTGCGGTCGGTCAGCGGCGGGCCGGCCCAGTCGCCGCCGGAGGGGTCCGGGTTCAGGTTGCAGCCGACGAAACCCAGTTCTTCCACGCAGCGCCGCAGTTCCGGGACGCAGTCCGCGGGATCCGCGCCCGGCGCCTGCGGGAGCTGGCAGACCCCGGCGAAGCGCCCGGGGTACAGCCGCGCGACGCGGTGGACGAGGTCGTTGCACAGCCGGGACCACCGCTCGTTTTCCGCGGCGGGCGCGAGGTGGTGGCCCATGCTCGCCGCCCGGGGCGAGAAGATCGTCAGGTCGATGCCGCGTTCGGTCTGCCGGCGCAGCTGGTTCGGCTCGATCGTCTCGCGGAGCACGTCGTCGGAGAACACCGGCGGCGAGGCCGTGCCGCCGTCGATCTGCTGAGCGCGCCAATCGTGCAGCTCCCGCGGCGCGGTCGTGTAGTGGCCGTGGCAGTCGATGATCATGCGCGCAGCTCTCCGCCGGCCGGCGCCGGGACGGTGGTCGTCCCGTCCTTCGGCCGCACGCGCATCACCAGCGCGATGACCGTGGCGACGACGAGGAAAGCGGCGATGGTCAGCAGCGCCAGGCGGAAGCTGCCGGTCGAGCCGCGCACGAGCCCGATGCTCCACGGCCCGACCAGCCCGCCGAACTGCGCGATCGTGTTGATGAGGGCCACCGTCGCCGCCCCGGCGGCACCGGTGCGGAACGAAGACGCCAGGCTCCAGAACAACGGGTTGCCCGCGTAGATGAACAAGCCGGTCACGCACAACAGTCCGTACGCGACAACGGGGTTCGGCACGTAAGCGCTTCCCGCGATGGCGACGGCGCTCGCCCCGTACACGAACGCGAGGTGCTTCTTGCGGTCCCCGGTGCGGTCGGAGCTGCGGCTGACGACGAGCGTCCCCAGGACGCCGAGCAGCGGCGGGACGGCCGAGAGGAAGCCGACCTGCAGGGTGCTCAGGTGGCCGAGGCTCTTGATGATCTGCGGCAGCCACAGCAGCAGGCCGTAGATCCCGACCAGGGCGCAGCCGAACAGGATCGCGAGGCTCCACACGCGGCTGTCGCCGACGACCCGGCGCACCGGGACACGCGCCTCGTCGCCGCGTTCGGCGTCCAGTGTGGACTCCAGCCAGGCGCGCTGCTCCGGCTCGAGCCAGCGGGCGTCGGCGGGCCGGTCGGTCAGCCACTTCCACGCGCACAGCCCCAGCACGACGGCGGCGCCGCCTTCCACGAGGAACATCCACTGCCAGCCGGCCAGCCGGAGCAGGTCGTCGGCGTAGGTCATCAGCGCCGTCGACAGCGGTCCGCCCACCACGGCCGCGACCGCGCTGCCGATGATGTAGCCGCCGACCGCACGGGCCCGGTGCCGGACGGGGAACCACTGCGCCACGTACACCGCGACGCCGGGCAGGAACCCCGCTTCCATCACCCCGAGGAGGAACCGCATCACGTACAGGCTGGTGTCGTTGAAGACGAACGCCGTCAGCGCCGACACGACCCCCCACGTCAGCAGGATCCGCGCGATCCAGCGGCGGGCGCCGACGCGGTGCAGGATCAGGTTGCTGGGCACCTCGAGCAGCATGTAGCCGAGGAAGAAGATGCTGCCGGCGAAACCGAACGCGGCCGGGTCGATCTTCAGCCGCTCGCCCATTTCCAGCTGGGCGAAGCCGATGTTGATGCGGTCCAGGTAGTTCACGAACGTCATCACGAACAGCAGCGGGATCAAGCGCGTGTACAGCTTCTTGATCGTCGTCTTTTCGAGCCGATCAGTCATCGTCGACCTCAGCGATCTGCGGCGGGAAGGTCCTCCGATGCTAGGAAGCCGCCGGAGCCGGGGTCCAAGACCAGGATCGTCTTCTACTATTCGCCCTGGCTTATGGTGGCGCCCGATCCGGGCAAACAGTCCAAAAACTCCCGCAGGTGGGGCGACGGCTCGGCGGACCGGTAGGTCGCGGCCAGCGTGCTGATCCCCTGCTCGCCCGCCAGTCCGCTCACGTGCCGGTAGACGACGTCCGCGCGGCCGTGCGCCGCCACGGACTCACCGACGAACGTCATCCCGAGCCCGGCGGCGACCAGGGCGATCGCGGTCTGGATCTCGAACGTCCGGTGCGCGACGGACGGGACGAACCCGGCGTCGCGGAACAGCGCTTCCACCGACCGGGCGAACCGCGCGGAAGGCTGCTGCGGGAACAGGATCAGCGGGGTGTCGGCCAGGTCGGCGAGCCGCACCTCCGGCGCGGCCGCCGCCGGGTGATCGGGCGCCAGCACGACCGCCAGCGGCTCGCGCAGCAGGATCCGGGTCGTGCACCCGGCGACCGGGGCGGGCTGCCGGCCGATGCCGACGTGGATCCGGCCCTCGCGCAGCGCGTCCGCGTGGTCCTCGGTGACCATTTCGAACAGCTTGAGCTCGACCCGCGGGTGCGCGTGGTGGAACGCCTTCAGCGCGGGCGGGAGGACGCTGTACATCGACGAGCGTGTGAACCCGACGGCGAGCCAGCCCCGTTCCCCGGCCCCGATGTCCCGCGTCCCGACGGCGACCTGCTCGCACGAGGCCAGGATGTGCTGCGCCTCGGTGCAGAGGTAGCTGCCGGCCTCGGTCAGCCGCAGCGGACGGCGGCCCCGGTCGACGAGCTGCGCCCCGAGCTCCTTTTCCAGCCCGCGGATCTGCTGGCTCAGCGCGGGTTGCGCGAGGTGCAGCCGCTCGGCGGCGCGGGTGAAGTTCAGCTCCTCCGCGAGCACCACGAAGTAACGCAGGGTCCGAAGGTTCACAGCGCACCCTAACCGGCGACCGGGTGCGCGGCGACCGGACGGGGTTCAATGCGGCCGGGAGAGGTCGCCGGGCCGGAAGCCTTCGACGGTGTCGGTGACGGGTTCGTCGAGTTCGGCCTTGCGGGCGGCCGGGTAGACCCAGCGCAGCCCGGCCGCCGACCCCGCTCCGCTGGCTTCGTGCTCGTAGAAGATCCGGCCGTCGCCCTGGAAACCGGAGACCGTGTAGCCGTTCCGGTCGGCGGAGCGGAACGTCACCCGGCCGCCGTTGCCCTCCACCGACGCGATCAGCTCGGCCAGCTTGCCCGCCGGCGCGCCCGCCGAGTTGGTTCCCCACACCGTCAGCGTCGCGCCGAGGCCGGCGTCGGTGAACCGCATCCCCTCGCCGTTCTCCGGCACCCACGACGACGCCGTGTAGCCCGGCGGGACCAGCGTGGTGAACCCGAAACGGGCGTTCGTGTACGTGTTCCCGGCGGCAGGGGGCTCGGACGTCGGCGGCGCGGTCTTCTTCGAGGACGCTGTCGTGGCCGGAGCGGCCGTCTTGCCCAGCATCGTCAGAACCTTCGGCTGCAGCAGGTCGCCCAGCTCGGCGTACGGCAGCACGACAGTCTCGGACCCGGCCGCCGTGGCGCAGCCGAGGTCGTACCAAAGGACCTCGAACTCGGCGCCGGCGTCGGTGAAGCCGAACGTCGCGGCCGGCACGTGGTCACCGCCGCCGGTGCTGTCCGCGGCGTCGATGCCGACCCGCCGCTCCGCGTCCCCGGCGACGGTGGGCACGGTGCAGAACCCGTTCTTCGTGTGCGGGGACAGCCGCTCGGTCAGGGTCCGCATGCCCGCCGCCGTCAGGATTTCGGGCCGGAACACGTCCTTCGGACCGAGCACCCGCCCGGTGGCGAGGTCGACGGAAAGCGCTTCGGGGAACCGCCAGGTGGTGTGCGCCAGCACGTCCGAGTCGAGATCGTGGTCGTACCGCACGGAAAGCAGGCCCGGCGCCTGCCGCAGGACACGCGCGGACGAGTGCACCCGGAGCGTCTCGCCCTCCTGCCGGACCCGCTCGAGCGTGCTCGGTTCGGCGACACCGTCGTGAATGGACTCGAGCCGCTTGTCGACCGGTGCCCGCAGCGCGTCGTTGATCCGTTGCCGGAGCGCGGCGTCGGCGCCGCCTGCCACCTGCGGGTACTGGAGCTCGTAGCCGATCGGCAGCGCCGGGTCCTTTCCGGACGTCGTCTGCAGAGCGACCGTCAGCGGCGCGGGCGGGTCGTCCCCGTTCGGGATGAGCAGCACCCCACCGGCGACCAGCCCGCCGGCGATCACGACGGCGGCAGCGACCTTGCCCGCCATCGCCGCGGTCAGCCCCGTTCCGGTGCCCGTGGCCGTCGCCGTGGCACCCGCACCGGCCGCGGCGACCGGGGCGGCGGCCGTGCCCGCGGTGGTCAGCAGCGCCAACGGCGTCAGCGCCGTCAGGGCCGCGGCCGAGGTGGCCAGCCGCTTCCAGCCGCGTTTCTCCCAGTTCTTCCCGTACGCCTTGCGCGCGACGGCTTCCAGCTCGGTGATGAAGGCACCCGCGGTCGCCGGCCGCCACGCCGGGTCCTTCGCCATGCCCCGCGCGATCAGCGGGCGCAGCGGCTCGGGCACCGCGTCCATCGGCACCGGCGCGCCGCCGTGCAGGGCGCGCAGCTGCTCGCGCGTGTCCGCGTCGAACGGCCGGTGCCCGGTGACGCACTGGTAGAACACGCACGTCGCCGCGTAGACGTCGGTGGCGGGCATCCCCGCCTGGCCCGCCCACTGCTCCGGCGCCATGTAGGACGGGGATCCGGCGGTCAGTCCGTTGTGTCCGTCCAAAGTGGCCAGTCCGAAGTCGACCAGCTTCGACTCGCCTTCCCGCGACACCAGGACGTTCCCCGGCTTGTAGTCCCGGTGGACCACGCCGGCCGCGTGCGCGTCGGCGAGGCCGAGCAGCGAGCCCTTCAGGATGGCCAGCGCCGCCTCGGGCGCCAGGACGTTCTCCGCCACGAGCAGGGCGCGCAGCGACACGCCGGGCACCGCCTCCATAACCAGCGCGGCGCCCTGGGGCGTCTCGACGAAGTCGAAGAGGCGGACGACGTGCGGGCTCCGCACGCCGGACAGCAGCCACGCCTCCTGCCGGAAGGAGCCGGCGACCCGCGCGTCGGCGAGGAACTCCGCGCGCAGGTACTTGATCGCCGCGAGCTGCCCGGTGGACTCGTGCTTGGCCAGCACGACCCGCCCGAAGCCGCCGCTGCCGAGCACGTCCACTTCGGCGTACCCGGGCACGCTCCAGGTGTCGTCCATCCCCGCCGCTCCCCCTCGCCGTGTCCCCCTCGCGGAGGCAGACGATAACCCGCCGGCGCGCCCGCCCGTGGCGATTCACGCGAAAGTGTCACTCGCGCCTGGTCGCGGGGGTGGTGGAAGCGCGACTCACCTCGGCCGCCCCGCTGGGAACACCCGCGACGACCCACCCGCCAACGACCGCCCGATCCCCCGCCATCACCAACGGCGCCGACCCACCCACCGACGCGCCCCGATACGCACGACGAGCGACACCGCCGCCGCGAAAGTGTCACTCGCGCCCGGTCGCGGGGGTCGTGGAGGCGCCACTCACCGCGGCCGCCCCGCCGGGAACACCCGCGGCGACCCACCCGCCAACGACCGCCCGATCCCCCGCGCCGCCGCCATCACCAACGGCGCCAACCCACCCGCCGACGCACCACCCGCCCGCACCACCAACGACACCGCCGCCACCACACTCCCGTCCGCGGCGAACACCGGGGCGCCGACGGACAGCGCGTCGACCGTCACCTGCCCGTCGCTCACCGAATACCCGAGCTTGCGGACGTCGGCGAGCATGCGGCGCAGCCGGGCCGGATCCGCGACCGTCTTCGGCGTGAACGTCCGCAGCGTCCCGCCGAGGACCTCCTCCTGCAGGGCCGCGGGCGCGTGGGCCAGCAGGACGAGCCCGACCCCGGTGGCGTGCAGGGCGAACCGGCCGCCGACGCGGGTCCAGACCGGTACCGCGTCGCGGCCGGCGATGCGTTCGACGAACACGACCTCGAGGCCCTCGCGCACGGCCAGCTGGACGTTCTCGTGCGTCACCTCGTACAGGTCTTCGAGGAACGGCATGGCCGCGTCACGCAGGCCGAGCCCGCGCGGCGCGAGCGACGCGACCTCCCACAGCCGCAGCCCGACGCGGTAGCGGCCCGCGGCGTCGCGCTCCAGCGCACCCCACTCCACCAGCTCGGCCGCGCGCCGGTGGGCGGTCGCCAGCGAAACGCCCGAACGGCGGGCCAGTTCGCTCAAGCTGAGCTCGGGGGCGTCCGGCGTGAACGCCTCGAGCAGCGCCAGCACCTTGCTCGTCACCGAGGTGCCGGCGCCGTGCTCGGCTCGCCGGGTCATCGCCTCACGCTACCCGGCGCGTCACAGGTCCAGCACCAGCCGCGAACCGGCGCAGCGCGACACGCAGATCATCATCACGTCGCCGGCGTCCTGCTCGGCCGGGGTGAGCACGGCGTCGCGGTGGTCGGGCACGCCCGCCAGGACCCCCGTCTCGCACGTCCCGCACGTCCCCTCCCGGCACGACGACAGGACCGCCACGCCGGACTCCTCCACGACCTCGAGCACCGACCGGTCCGCCGGCACCGCGAGGGTGCGCCCCGACTGCGCCAGCTCCACCTCGAACGCGGTTTTCGCCTCGGTGTCCGGTTTCGCCGTGAACCGCTCGACGTGCAGCGTGCCGGGCGCGCAGCGCTCCTCCACCGCCGCCAGCAGCGGCTCCGGGCCGCAGCAGTACACGGCCGCCCCCGGCTCGGCGGCCAGTGCCGCGTCGAGGTCGAGCAGGCCGCGTTCGTCCTGCGGGACCAGCTCGACGCGGTCGCCGTAGCGCTCCCGCAGTTCGGCGGCGAACGCCATCGACGCCCGCGTGCGGCCGCCGTACAGCAGCCGCCAGCCGGCGCCCGCCGCCTCGGCCGCGGCGATCATCGGCACGAGCGGCGTGATGCCGATCCCGCCCGCGACGAACAGGTAGCGCGGCGCCGGTTCGAGCGCGAAGTGGTTGCGCGGGCCGCGCACGCGCAGGGTCGCCCCGGCCACCAGCCGCTCGTGGACGTGCGCCGACCCGCCGCGGCCGTCGGGTTCCCGCAGCACCGCCACCCGCAGCACCGACCGGTCGGCCGGGTCGCCGCACAGCGAGTACTGCCGCACGAGATCAGGACCCAGCACCAGGTCCAGGTGCGCGCCCGGCTCCCACGCCGGCAGCGCCGCGCCGTCCGGGTCGCGCAGGGTCAGCCGGACGACGTCGTCGGCGACGCGCTCCTTGTGCGCCAAAACCACTTCCAGCTCGGGACCGCTCATCGTTCCCGCCCGTCGTGGCCGCCGGGGTGGGCCAGCAGCCAGTCCCACAGCTCCACCGGGTCCTCCGACTCGTGCTCGGCGCCGCAGTGGCACACCCCGACGAGCACGTCGGTGCCGAGCTTCCAGTGGATGCGGACCACGGTGTCGCCGGACAGCATCGCCACGCGGGTGCTCACGAGGCCGCCAGCTTCGCGAGGATGCGCCGCGCGGCCAGGCCCCCGGTGTCGATGTTGACCGAAAGCTCCTGGTAGCCCTCGGGTTCCGCGGCGATCACGCGTTCGAGGATGTCGAGCGCGCGCACGTCCTGCAGCACCACCGTGCGGTTGTTCTCGGCCAGGAAGCCGGACACGCCTTCGTCGCCGAGCGCGAAGTCCCGGGCCACGGCCCAGAAGTCGTGCGTGCTGTGCTCGGTCTCCGGGGTGATCGCGTAGACGACCTCGACGTGGAAGCCGCCGGGGTCGGTGCCGTCGTCGTTCGGCAGCACGCCGACCGGCGCGATCCGGCTGTGCAGCAGGTAAAGGCACGGCGGGTGGTACTCGATGTCCTGCCAGCGCGTGATCCGGCCTTCGATGCCGGTCGACTTCGCGTAGAACGGCGGGCATTCGGCGTCGGCCATGTGCCGGCTCACGTAGATGATCCCGCGGTCCTCGTCGACCTCGGTGGTGATGGGCGTTTCCGCCACCTCCGGCGTCCCGATGTAGCCGCCGTGCAGGTAGGTCTCGTGGGAGAGGTCGAGCAGGTTGTCCACGAGCAGCTCGTACCGCGCGGCGAGCGGTTCCCTCCCGCTCACGGTCGTGTAGGCCGGGTCCGCGAGCCACGGCGCACGCGGGATCGCCGCCGGATCGGCGAGGTCGCGCTCGCCGATCCAGACCCAGACGAACGAGTCCTGCTCCACGACGGGGTAGGACGGAACCCGCGCGGTGCGGGGAATCCGCTTCTGGCCGGGGACGGACACGCACGAACCGGCGCGGTCGTAGGTGAAGCCGTGGTAGCCGCAGACGACCTGGTCGCCGTCGAGGCGGCTCTCGGACAACGGGTAGCGGCGGTGCACGCAGCGGTCGGCGAGCGCGACGACCTCACCGGATTCCGTGCGGTAGAAGACGATCGGCTCGCCGAGCACCGTGCGGGCGAACAGCTCGCGCCCGACCTCGCGGCCGTAAGCGGCGACGTACCACTGGTTCCGGGCGAACGCGGCCATGGCGTTTCAGAGCTCCTTCGATCGGGGACGGCTCCCCGAAGCTCTCACCCCCGCCACCGCGACGGCCATCCGGCTTTTCACTGGCTGAAAGGACTGATCGGGCTACGCGGAAATCGCGGCGGGTTCCGTGGCGAGGTGACGCCGGCGCGCCGGCAGCATCGACGTCGGGTGCGAGACACTCCAAGCCGCGGCCCGGCAGATCATCTCCTTGATCCGCGCGGCCGTCCTGCCGGTCACCGCGGACGGCTTGGGCCGGTCGTCGGGCGTCACCCACTGCACGATCGCGTCGCGGCGGCCGAGACTCATGCACTGGGCGGTGTAGCCGATCTTGTTCTCCGGCAGGGCTTTCCCGGTCAGGCGGGCGGCGATGGCGTCGGCCGCCTGGTAGGCCGTTGGCACCCCCGAAGCGCAGGACATCCGCAGCGGCGAGCCGCTCGCGCCCGGGGCGAGCGCGGCGTCTCCGACCGCGTAGACGTCCGCGTGCGACACCGACCGCATCGTTTCGTCGACGACGATCCGGCCCGTCGCGGAGACCTCCAGCGTCGTCGCCGCGGCGATCGGGTGCACGGCGAACCCGGCCGTCCAGACCGTCACGCGCGCCGGGAGCACGCGGCCGTCCGCGGTCACCGCGCCGTCCGGCTCGACGCCCGCGATGTCCGTGTCCTCGTGCACGGTGATGCCGAGCCGGTCGAACGCCTTGCGCAGGTGACGCCGGGCCTTCTCGCTCAGCCAGTCGCCGAGGCCGCCGCGGGCGGCGAGGGCGACGTCGAGATCCGGGCGCGCTTCGGCGATCTCGGTGACGGCTTCGATCCCCGTGAGGCCACCGCCGACGACGAGCACGGCTTCGCCCGCGGCAAGACCGGCCAGCCGCGCACGCAGCCGCAGCGCCTGCTGCTTGCTCGCGAGGAATTGAGCGTGCTCGGCGACGCCGGGGACGCCGCAGTCGGCGGCCGCGCTGCCGAGGGCGTAGACGAGCGTGTCGTAGGCGAGCTCACCGTCGTCGAGGGCGACGGTCTTGCGGTCGACGTCCACCGCGGTGACCCGCGCGGTCCGCACCCGCACGCCCGTGCCGGCGAAGACGTCGGTCAGGGCGCGGTGCCGCAGGTCCTGGCCGGTCGCGAGCTGGTGCATGCGGACGCGTTCGACGAACTCGGGGTCGGCGTTGACGAGCGTGACCTCGGTGCCGGCGGGGTGCAGCCGCTTGGCCAGGCGCCCGGCCGCGTTGGCCCCGGCGTACCCGGCCCCGAGGACGACGATGCGGTGCTTCATGGTTTCCCTCATTCCTGTCCGGCTCGTGTGTCGCTCCCTGAACCGGGCAGCGGCGCGAAACCTGACAGGAGCGCGGTGTGATCCGGGTCACCAGGCGCCGGTGAGCGGCTCCCCGTGCCCGGCGGTGGCCCACTGACGCGTGACGCGGGCGAGCTTGGCCGGGTTGACCTGGGCGTGGACGGCCGCGATGCCGTCGGCGGTCACGTCCAGCGAGACGACGCCGGCGACCCGCTCGCCGACCACCAGCACCAGGGCGGGCACGCCGTTGACGACCTCGGCGAACAGGACGGGCTTGCCGCCGATCAGCTCCCACTTGGCCGCGCTGGGCTCGAAGAGCCCGCGCAGGAACCTCGCCACCCGCACCGCGCCGGTGATCGGCCGCGGCAGCGAGAAGAGCACGCCGCCGCCGTCGCCCACGCTGGTCGCGTCGTCGGTCAGCAGCTTCACCAGCGAGTCGGTCCGCCCGCTGAGCGCCGCGGCGAGGAACTCCTCGACGATCTTGCGGGCCGCGCCCGCGTCGACCGCCACCCGGCGCCGATCGGTCGCCAGGTGCTGCTTCGCGCGCCGGTAGATCTGCTGGCAGTTCGCCTCGGTCAGGTCGAGCACTTCGGCGATCTCGCCGTGCGAATACCCGAACGCCTCCCGCAGCACGTAGACGACGCGTTCCTTGGCCGAGAGCCGTTCCATCAGCGTCAGCAGCGCGATCGAGACCGATTCACGCTGCTCGGCGGTGTCCGACGGGCCGAGCATCCGATCGCCGGCGAAGACGGGCTCGGGCAGCCACTGGCCGACGTAGGTCTCCCGCTTGGCCCGCGCGGAGGTGAGCCGGGTGAGGCAGAGGTTGGTGAGCACCTTGGTCAGCCAGGCTTCGGGTGTCTCGATGAGCGCGCGGTCGGCGGCCTGCCAGCGCAGGAACGTGTCCTGCACTGCGTCCTCGGCATCATTCGCGGAGCCGAGCAGCCGGTAGGCGATCGCCTCCAGCCGCGCCCTGGCCCCCTCGAACACCTCGACCTCGTGCGCGCCCACCAGCATGGTGCCAAGCTAACACCCGATCACGCGCCCGCCTTGTAGTCGGCGTCCATCGCCGCCAGGACCTTGTCCGGGGTGGACTGCTTGCTGAACACCTCCTGGATGCCGGTGAGCATCGTCTGCTGGACCTTCGGGTTCGGCCACAGCTGGTCCATGAACGGGACCGTCTTGTTCTGCCCGAGGTACGCCGACAGCTCGGTGAGCGACGGGTCGAGCTTGAACCCGGTGTCCGGCAGTGCAGGGAGGCCGCCCTGCTTCTCCGCGAACAGGTTCATGCCCTGCGGGGACATCACGAAGCTGATGAACTTCATCGCCAGCTCCGGGTCCTTGGCCTTCGCGTTGACGCCGTAGCCCGCGCCGGCCGCCGCCGGGACGATCGTCCGCGCCGGGTCGTCGCCCGCCGGGACCGGCTTGAGGGTGAACGTGCCGCTCGGGTTCTGCTTCTTCAGCAGCGAGATCACCCAGTTGCCCTGGATGATGCCCAGCGTCTTGCCGGTCGCGGCCAGCTTCTGGCTGGCCTCGTAGCTGGTGCCGAGCGGGTTCTCTTGGAAGCAGCCCGCTTGGTCCATTTCGCCGTACTTGGCGAACGCGGCCGCCCACGGCGAGCTCGCGAAGGAAGTCTGGCCGGCCGCCATCTTCTTCTCGAACTCGCGGTCCGGGCCGTAGACCAGGGTGGCCGCCAGCGGGTACAGGGCGACCTGCGTGACCCAGTTGTCCTGGATGCCGAGCGCGAACGCCGGCGTGCCCTTCTCCTTGGCCGCGCGGCAGAACGCGAGCAGCTCGGTCCACGTCGCCGGTGCCGTGAGGCCCGCCTTGGCCATCGCCTCCTGGTTGTAGACCGCGCCGATGCCGTTGATCCCGTAGATCGCGTTGTACGTCTTGCCCTGGTACTGCGCGACCTCGCTGACCACCGGCGGGAACTTCGCGACCCACGGCTGGTCGGACAGGTCCTTCAAGTAGCCGCCCTTGGCCAGGACGGTGACCGTGCCGGGGTTTCCGTTGCCCGGCCACACCGACATGACGTCCGGGGCGGTGCCGGACGCGAGCTGGGTGCGGATCTGCTGCTGGAACTGGTCGGCGCCGCCGGTCGTGAAGTTCACCTTCACCCCGGGGTTGGCCGCTTCGAACGCTTTGACGACGTCCTCGATGGACCCCTGGTCGACCGAGGCGAGCGAAAGCGTCTGCGTGCCACCGGTGCCGGCGGCGTTCGTGCCGCCGCTGCAGGCGACCAGCGCGGCGCCGGTCGTCACGGCCAGCAGGACGTGGCGGATCTTCATGGCAGCTCCTTCGGGGAGGTGGCGGTGACGACGTGGTGGCCGGAGGTCAGCCGGAGGGTGGTGCCGGTCCGGGTCCCGTGCTCGCTCGCGATGCTCGCCGGGTCGGTCGTGGGGACTTCCAGGACGGCGGTGGCCCCCGGCGGGACGTCGGCGGTGACGGTGATCCGGTCGCCGTCGAGCGCCCAGCCGCAGGCGACCCGGCCGCGGGCGGTTTCCTGCTCGGCCCGGGCCCAGGTGAGCGTGCCGCCGGGCAGGGGTCGCAGCCGGAGTTCCGAGTACGCGACCGAAGACGCGGTCTGGTCGATGCCCGCGACCCGGCCGTAGAGCCAGTCGCCGACGCTGCCGAGGCTGTAGTGGTTGAACGAGTTCATCGCGGCGGACTGGAACCCGCCGTGCTCGGTCCAGCCGTCCCAGCGCTCCCAGATCGTGGTGGCACCGTGGCGGATCGAGTAGCCCCACGACGGGAACTCCTCCTGCTGCAGCAGCGCGTACGCGAGGTCGTCGCGGCCGTGGTCGGCCAGCACCGGGCAGAGCAGGGCGACGCCGACGAACCCGGTGGTGAGCCGGTTGCCGCGCTTTTCGACGTCGGCCGCCAGGTGGTCGACGGCGGCGCGGACCAGGCCGTCCGGGACCAGGCCGAAGGCCAGCGCCAGCAGGTAGGCGGTCTGGGTGCCGCCCTCGACCGCGCCGTCTTCGTCCACATAGGACTCGATGAACGCGGCGCGGATGTCCGCGTGCAGGGCGCGGTGTTCGGCCGCGACGCCGGTTCGGCCCAGTACCTCGGCGGCCTCGGCCACGATCTGCGCGCTGCGGGCGAAGTAGGCCGTCGAGAGCACGTCCCGCGGTGTGGTGACGTCGATCTGCAGCCAGTCGCCGTAGGAGTTCCCGGTCCGGTGGCGCCAGCGCAGGTCCGGGTTGTGCCGGTGGATGTGGCCGACCCAGGCGACCATCGCGGCGAAGCACCGTTCGAGCACGCGGCGGTCGCCGTAGGTGCGGTACAGGTGCCACGGGACGATCACGCCGGCGTCGCCCCAGGCCGGTGCGGCCTCGCGGGGCATCGCGATGCGCGGGGCGACGTCGCCGAACGCGCCGTCGGCGTCCTGGCCGTCGACGACGTCGGCCAGCCACCGCGCCAGGAACGCGGAGACGTCGGCGTTGCGGCTGGCGGTGGGCGCGAAGATCTGCGCGTCACCGAGCCAGCCGAGGCGTTCGTCGCGCTGCGGGCAGTCGGTGGGGACCGCGACGAAGTTGCCCCGCTGGCCCCAGGAGATGTTGGCCTGCAACCGGTCGACCAGCGGGTCGGAGCACGCGAACGACCCCGTCCACGGGGTGTCGTTGTGCAGCACCCGCGCCACCACGTCGTCCGCCGAGACGGCGTACCCGGTGACCTCCAGGTAGCGGAAGCCGTGCACGGTGAACCGCGGCTCGAACACCTCGACCGGCTCTCCGCCGCACACGTAGCTGTCGGTGGCCGTGGCGCGCCGCAGGTTCGTCACGTACAGCTCGCCGTCGTCGAGGATCTCGGCGTGCCGCAGGACGATCCGGCGGCCGGCGGGTGCGTCGCGCACGGTCAGCCGCACCCGGCCGACGAGGTTCTGCCCGAAGTCGACGATGCACCGCCCGGGTTCCCGTTCCACCACGGAGATCGGTGCCACCTCCCGCGTGACGCGGATCGGCGCGTCGGGTTCGGCCACCAGCGGTCCCGGCTCGGTGCCGAGCACGGTCACCGGCCGGCCCGGTCCGTCCACAACAGACGCGTCGACGTGCTCGCCCAGCAGCAGGTCGGCGAAGCGGACGGCACCCGGCCGCTCGGCCCAGGCGGAGTCCGTCGCCACCACCTGGCGGGAGCCGTCGGCGAAGTCGACGACGAGCTGGGCGAAGAAGCCCGGGTGTTCGCCGTAGTGGCGGGCGGCCCGGCGCTCGTCGAACCCGACGAACCCGGACCACCAGCCGTCGGCGACGACCGCGCCGAGCGCGTTTTCCCCGGTCCGCAGCAGCGAGGTGACGTCGTAGGTCTGGTACTGCAGCCGGTGGTGGTACTCGGTCCACCCGGGGGCCAGCTCGACGTCGCCGACGCGCACCCCGTTCAGCGACGCCTCGTACACGCCGTGCGCGGTGGCGTACAGGCGGCCCCGCACCGGTTCCCGCGTCAGCGCGAACTCGCGGCGCAGGTTCAGCGGCGGCTCGCCGAGCGGCCGGTCGTGGTCCGTCGGCGGGTCGAACGCCGGTTGCGCGTGGGGGTCGCGGCCGATCCACACCGCGGTCCAGTCTTCGCGGTGCAGGAGGCCGGTCTCGAACCAGCTCTCCCCCGTGCCCGCGGCGGCACCGGTCTCGTCCCAGAGTTCGACGCGCCAGTGGTAGCGGGTGGCCGAGCGCAGGACCGGCCCGTCCCACGGCACGAGCACGCCGTCGCCGGACTCGCGGCGGCCGCTGTCCCACAGCAGCCGCGCGGGGTCGTCGAGGTCGGCCGCGCGGTCGGCCGCGGTGATCCGGTAGGCGCTCTGCGCGGCGCCGTGGCGGTCGCTCGCCAGCCGCCACGACAGCCGCGGGCGCGGCTCGCCGAGGCCGAGGGGTTCGTGGCGCTGCTCGGTCTGGAGTGCGTACGGCGTCAGCGTGTCCGTCATCCTTTGAGCCCTCCGGCGAAACCGTTGATGATGCTGCGTTGCAAGGCGAAGTAGACGACCAGGATCGGCACGACGCTGATCACCAGCGCGGCGAAGATGAGGTTCCAGTCGGAGACGTACTGGCCGACGAACCCGGCGATGGCGACCGGCAGCGTCTGCTGCGCGCCGCCGCTGAGGTACAGCAGCGGGGTGAAGAAGTCGTTCCACACCGCGACCGCGTTGAGCACCAGCGCGGTCACGGTGACCGGCTTGAGCATCGGCAGCACGACGTACCGGAAGCCCTGCAGCGTCGTGCAGCCGTCGATCAGCGCGGCGTCCTCGAACTCGCGCGGCACCGCGCGCAGGAACCCGACGTACAGGAACGTCGTGAACGGCACCTGCAGCCCGGAGTAGAAGAGGATCAGCGCCCACGGCGTCCCGAGCAGGCCGAGGTCGCGCATCGTCTGGTAGAGCGGCAAAGCGGCCAGCTGGAACGGCAGCACCAGGCCCAGCAGGATCAGCAGGAACGTCCACCGCGACCACCGCGCGGCCACCCGGGCCAGCGGGTAGGCCGCGAGCGCGGAAACAGCCAGGATGACCACCACGGACCCCACCGTGACCAGGACGCTGTTGGCCAGCGCGCCGCCGAGCGCACCCTGCTGCCACGCCTGCGTGAAGTTGCCGAAGGTCGGGGACGCCGTCGGCGCGAGCGGCGACGAGGTGTCCGACGGCGGCCGGACGGCCAGGTTGACCAGCACGTACACCGGGAACGCGAAGACGAGCCCGGCCGCGATCATCACCAGCTCGAGGGTGAGCGTGCGGGCGCGGTACCGGTTCACGACGTCGCCTTCTCGGCTCGCGACAGCCCGAAGTACTGCCCGCTCGACACCACCGAGACGATCAGGGCCAGCACCAGCGCCAGCGCGATGCTGTACCCGAACTCCCCGAGGGTGAAAGCGTCCTTGTAGATCAACGTCGAGAGCGTGTCGGTCGCGTGGCCCGGCCCGCCGCCGGTCAGCGCGTACACCTGGTCGAACAGCTTGAGCCCGCCGATGATCGACAGCATCAGGTTGATCGTGAACGCCGGCGCCAGCAGCGGCCGGGTCACCGAGCGGAACCGCCGCAGCGCCCCGGCGCCGTCGATGGCGGCCGCCTCGTGGATTTCGCGCGGGATCGACTGCAGGCCGGCCACGAAGATCACCATCGAGTAGCCGGCGTACTGCCACACGATCACGCCCACGACCGACCACAGCGCGATGTCCGGGTCGCCCAGCCAGTCCTGCCGCCACGAGCCGAGGCCGACGACGCCGAGCAGGCTGTTCACGGCGCCGTCCGGGCCCAGCAGGTTGCGCCACAGGTAGGCGGACACGATCGGGGTGACCAGCGCGGGCGCGAACAGGAAGACGCGGAGCACGTTGCGGGACTTGATGATCGTGGTGACCCCGAGGGCCAGCAGGAGCCCGATCCCGTTCTGGAGGACCGTGATCGCCACCGCGATCACCAGCGTGTGCCAGAGCGCCTGCGTGGCCGCCGGGTCGGCCACCATGTCGGCGAAGTTCCCGAAGCCGACCCACGAGAAGTCCGGGGACAGGCCGTCCCAGTCGGTGAAGGCGTAGTACACGCCCCGGGCACTGGGGACGAGCACCACGAACGCGAACAGCAGCAGGGCCGGGACGGTGAACCACCACGGGACGCCCCGGCCGTTCACCCCGCTCGGCCCGCCGCGACGACGGGCCGGCGTGGCCGCAGCTTCCGCCCGCGGTTCCTTGATGGCGGCAGTCATTGGCGCCCACCTTGTTTGAACGTTTCAAGTTGACGAACGAACGGTTCGGCCAGGTCTCGGAGAGCTTTGGGTAACGTTGCCCATCAAAGAGTGCGGCTGACTTTAAGAGCCCGGCGAGTGTGAGTCAAGACACCTGGTGTACAGCTTGCGTGCGGCAGGTAACGTTCTCCACATGGATCGAGCGGAGCAGCACCGGCGGGTGACGATCGTCGACGTCGCCCGCCACGCGGGCGTCTCGACGACCGCGGTGTCGAAGGTGCTGCGCAACGCCTACGGCGCGAGCCCCGCGATGCGCGCGAAGGTGCAGCAGGCGATCGAAGAGCTGGGTTACCGGCCGTACGCCGCGGCCCGCGGGCTGCGCGGCCAGACCTACACCATCGGCGTCATGCTGCCGGACATCCGGAACCCGTTCTTCCCGGACATCCTCGACGGCCTCACCGACACGCTGCGCGACACCGACTACCACGTCCTGCTCGGCCCCAGCTGCGACAACGAAACCGACGAAACCAAGCTCACGGACGCGATGGTCGACCGCGGCATGGACGGCCTGGTCCTCATCGCCCCGGTCATGTCGCAGGCACGGCTCGAGCGCCTGGCCGGGACCGTCCCGACCGTGGTGGTGGGCCGGCACACCCGCTCGGCCCGCTACGACACGGTGACCGACGACGACACGATCGGCGCCGAGCTCGTCGTCGACCACCTCGCCGGCCTCGGCCACCGCCGCATCGCGCACATCGAGCACCACGAGACCGACCCCGCCCGCCTCGCCGAGATGCCCAACGCGGTCCGCGCCGACGGCTACCGCAAAGCCATGCGGGACCGGGGGTTGCCGGTCGACGTCGTCTCGACCAGCTACACCCAGGAGGGCGGCTACCTCGGGACGCAGCAGATCCTCGCCAGGGCCGAACGCCCGACGGCCATCTTCGCCGGCGCCGACATCGTCGCCATGGGGGCGTTGACCGCCCTTTCGGAGGCGGGCTTGTCCGTCCCCGAAGACATCTCGCTGGCCGGGTACGACAACACGAGTTTCGCCGCTCTCGGCCCGATTTCGCTGACCAGCGTCGACCAGGCCGGCCACCACATCGGCACCGCGGCCGCCCGGCTCCTGCTGGAGCGCATCGCCGACCGGACCCGGCCGGCGGCCCAGATCAAGCTGTCGCCGAAACTGGTCCCCCGGCGCACCACGGCCGCGCCGCGGTAGTCCACTTCGGACAGTCGCACCTCGCGTGCCCGGTCCGGCGCGTCAGCTTTCCGCCGTGGCCGCCCGGGCCGCGCGCCGGGCCCGGGACTTCCGCAGGTTCGCGACGTTGCCGCACGTGCGCACGTCGTGCCAGACGCCGCTGGTGTTGCGGGAACCGTCCCAGAACGCCACCAGGCACTGCGGGTTCCGGCACAGCTTGACCCGGCGCCACGCGCCGGTGAGCTGGGCTTCGTGCACCGCCAGGAGCACGCGTTCGCCGAGCGCGGGAATGCCCGTCGAGCCCGGTCCGATGTGCACGGCGCCGTCGGCGTCGAGCCGGACGCGGACGGTGGTTTCGACGGCTGCCGGGGTGGTGTCGCCTGCCGGATCGTGGTCGCGCTCGATCAGCGACCGCCGGAGCGCGTCGCGCAGGGTGCGCAGGTCGCCCACCCCGGGGCTGTCGCCCGGGATGCCGTAGGCCGCCAGCCAGCGCGCCGCGGTGTCCGGCGCGTCCAGCAGGTCCGGGACGTCGCCGCCGGCCTTCGAGATCGACGCGGAGTTCAGCAGCTCCTGGACGATCCGCAGCTCCCCGGGCGCCACCGCGACCCGGAACCGGGTGTGGTCAGGGGCGTTCATGACGCAAGCATAGCCCGTTCGCTGGCGAATCGTTGGCGTGACGAACCCCTCACGACCTTTGCGATGACGTAGTCGTAAGCCGTATGGTTCTGTCATCGCTGAACGAAGGGATCGACCATGACCAGCTTCCCGAGCCCGCTGCGCTACGAGGTGTTCGTCTCGGACACGGCCCCGGTGGCCACGCCGCCCCGCCCGGACGACGGCCCCTCGCGGTGGTCGACGCTGTCCCACACGCTGATCCACGGCGGGACCGAGGCGTTGCTGACCGACCCGCCGATCACCCGGACGCAGGCCGACCGGCTCATCGAGTGGGTCGAGGGCCACGACGTGGCCTTGCGCTACATCTTCCTGACCCACGCCCACTTCGATCACTTCGTGACGACGAACCACCTGCTCCGGCACTTCCCGGACGCGACGGTGGTGGCCGGCGAAGCGGTCCTCGCCCGCATCGCCCGCGAAACTCCCGGCGGCGAGATTTCCGAGCGGTACCAGACCTTCTTCGGCGACGCTCTCCCGGAGCCACCGGTGACCGTCCACGGCGCGGCGTTCCCGGCCGGCGGGCTGAAGCTGGACGGACACGAGGTCTTCGTCCACGAGGTCGGCCACTCCGACACCGACGACACAAC
The DNA here is from genome assembly GCF_044759945.1 of Amycolatopsis sp. NPDC098790. Lineage (NCBI taxonomy): Bacteria > Bacillati > Actinomycetota > Actinomycetes > Pseudonocardiales > Pseudonocardiaceae > Amycolatopsis > Amycolatopsis sp. NPDC098790. The sequence goes on along the minus strand of NZ_JBIWAI010000006.1, from coordinate 150,064 downwards.
TGTCCTGCACGTGCCGTCACTGGACCTCGTGGTGGCCGGCGACGTGGTCTACAACAACACGCACCAGTACCTCGGCGAAGGCCGCGACGGCGGCCTGGACGCGTGGCACCGCGCCCTCGACAAGGTGGCCGGCTTGCAGCCGCGTTTCGTGGTGGCCGGCCACAAGGACGCCCGCCGCGGCGACCCGGCATCCGACATCGACGAGACACGCCGCTACCTCGACACGGCGGCGGCCGTCCTCGAGCAGACCGACGACCGCGCCGGGTTCTTCACGGTGATGAAGCAGCGCTACCCGGACCGCGTGAACCCGTGGGCGATCTGGCTCAGTGCCTTGCGGCTGTTCGAGAACTGAGGTCAGGCGCCCGGGGTGGTCAGCTCCGCCGCTCCGAAGGAAACGTCGAAGCGGTCGCACCAGAGGCTGACGCTGGTGTAGCCGGCCAGGTCGGTGCCGGCGGGCAGCGGGTAGTTCTGGTTTCCCTTGTTGCCCTTGAGCTTGCCCGCGTCGGCGTGCTTGCCGTCGTCGAACACGCCCCAGCCGTCCTTGCCCGGCTTCACCGGCGCGTCGGTGAGCCAGACGTGCACGTCCGGGCCGCTGCTGGTCTCGAGGTTCTCCAACCGCAGCACGAGCGAGCCGTCGGCCGCGCGCAGGATCCGGACCGTGCCGGTGGTCCGGTGCTCGTGGCTGATCAGCGTCCCGGAAGCGAGTTCGGCCGGTTGCTGCGGCACTGATTGCCGCGGCACCGAGGGCTGTGACGTCGGCGCGCCGGCCGGCAGGGCTTCTTGCACCGTCTCGTCCACCCAGAGCCGCCAGGGCTGGAACCAGTACAGGCCCGCCGCGACTCCGGCCAGCCCGGCCACCAGCACTCCGACGAACCAGGGCCGCGTGAGCAGGCGCCGCGTTCGGGTCATCTCGTTTCCCCTCCATCCGGTCGTGCGCCGGCGAGCGACAACCAGGACGTGCCGACGGCGACACCGATCATCGTGACCACCCCGCGCGGCCAGAAGATGTGACTGTCGAGAAAGGACACACTCGCGCCCAGGAGGATCACCGCACCCGGCACCGCCCGCCACCTCGCCCGCGAAATCGCCGCAAAGACGATCAGCGCGTTGGCGGCGAGGAAGCAGCCCGCGCCGAGGTGGCCGAGCAGGTCACCGACCCCGAACACGGCACCGACGACCGGCGTGGCCCCGTGCTGGGCGTGCACCACGGTGCCCGCGGCGATCCCCGCGACGGCGTCGAGCCCGCCGTAGAAGACCGCGAAACCGAACGCCGCCAGCCGCCCCGGCCACCGCAGCCACGGCGGCGCCGAGGTCAGCAGCAACCACTGCGCCACGGCCGGCAACGGGAAAACCGGGAGCAGCAGGACGTGCAGCTCGGCCCACCACGACGCCGTGGCCGCATCGAGGACAGCGGGATGCACGGCACCGAAGCCGGCGAGCAGCAGCCCCGGCAGGGCGAAGAGCAAACCGCGCAGCCAACGTGATCCGAGCACCGGCCGACGATAACCCGGGACGGCCGGTGATCAGGCGAGCCGGGGATTAGGGAACTCTTACGCTCCGGCTCGCCGAGCGTGCACTCGCGGCCGCGCGCCGCTCACCAGTAGCGGACCCAGCAGAGCGAGCACGGCGGCCCGCTGTCGTCGTGGGGGCACGCGGCGCAGCCCGCGGCGTTCGCACGGCGGAGCTCCGCCAGCCGCCCGCGCAGCCGCGACAGCACTGACCGCCGGCGCGCTCCGGGAGGAACGGCCTTTTCGGTGCGGCTCCGCACGACCCCGCTCATACGCCGAGCGTCCGCCGCAGGTCCGGGGCGTGGCGGCGGGACACCGGCACGAACTCGTGGGCGCGGGAGTCCATGATCAGGAACAGCTCGCCCTTGATGCCCCGCTCGACCTCCGCCACCCGGCGCAGGTTGGCCAGGAACCGCCGGTGCACCCGGCGGAACCCGAACGGCGTCAGCAACCGCTCGACGTTGTCCAGGCCGCGCGTCGCCGCCTGGATCCGGCCTCGTTCGGTGACCAGCCAGACGATGTTCCGGTCCGCTTCGGCGTAGCGGATCTCCGACGGCGCCAGCAGGACCAGCCGCTCTTCGCGCGTCCCGATGACGCACCGGGGCAGCGGGCCGAACGCGGCGCCGGCGCCGCCGTCGTACGCTTCGCCCTCTTCCACCCCGAACGCGCACACCATGCCCACCACGTGGTTCGCGTCGACGACGGACCGCAGGGTCAGCGGCACGGCCTCCTCGCCGGGACGCACCGGCAGGCGCGCCCACCCGCTCCACTCCGCGTTCCCCTCCGCTCGTTCCGCGGCCCACCGCAGCACTTCCGGCAGCCCGTCGATGTCCGGGGTCCAGCGCCGCGCCGGTTCGGTCGCGCCGACGACGACCGGGGTCTCCGCCGCGGTCACCCCCAGCAGCGCGATCGCCGCTTCGTTCGCGGCGATCACGTGGCCGCCGCGGTCCAGCGCCAGCAACGATCCGCCCGCCTGCGCGCACTTCCGGCCGAACTCGGCGAGCACCTTGTCGGCCTCGTACACCGCCCGCCGGTAGATCTCCTGCTCGACCCGGGAAACCGCTTTCTCCAGCCACCGCGGCACGAGCTCGGACAGCTCCGCGTCCCACCGCGAGACGTTGACGGACGCGACCGGCGCGCCGGTCACCGTGTCGCGGATCGAGACACCGGCGCACGCCCACCGGTGGAACGCCGCGCACCAGTGTTCCGGGCCCGTCACCGTCACCGGCCCGGCCACCTCGAGCGACGTGCCCATCCCGTTGGTCCCGGTGCACTCCTCCGACCACGACGACCACGGCGCGAGGTTGTGCAGCTCGGCGCGCCGCCGTGCGGAGGGATCGCCCCACGTCCCGAGGACGCGCCCGTCCCCGTCCGTCACCGTGACGACGGCGCCGTCGCGCTCCACCGCCTGGCCGGCCAGCGCACCCACGCCGCCCAGCGCGGTGTAGACGACGCCGTTGTCCCGTCGCGGGTCCTGGTCGCCCCGGGCCCCCGGTGCGGCGTCCAGCGCGCGGTCGACGTCGTAGCGATCCCGGCACCGGTACCAGCAAGCCAGGATTTCGGGCCGCACGCCCGTCTCGACGTCTTCGCCCGCGGCGAAGTTTTCCCACGCTCGAGCCACTTCCTTCGCCGAAGACGTGGCTGTCAAGGAAAGATCGCGGCCGCCGCCCCGGCTCGGTGCGATCACCAGCGGCGGCATCGGACCGGTCATCGCGACCTCCTCGTCGCCGGGTGCCCGGGTTCGCCCACCGGGCACGGAACGCAGGCACAACGTAACGCGGTGCCGTGAAAGCTTTCAAGACATCTTCGCGTCGCTGGGCCGGATGGCTGTAGAACTACTGGCTCGGACAGGGGAGCCGGACTGCGGCCGGAAAACCGAGCATAGATCCGGCCGGGTCCGGCGCACCGCTGTGACCGCTGGTGGGCGGATGGCCGCCGCCGGTCATCGCTTCCCGACCGTTCGTGGGGTGCCGTCCCGCGCTCGGCACACGCCGCTTGCCCGTCGTCCGGACCGGGGTTTAGCTTGCGGTGCGGGTCAAATCGTCGCGACCGACGGACCGGAGGCGGTCTCCCATGGCACAGCCACGCCGGCTCGAACCGAGTTCCGGCAGCCGTGGCGAAGCGGCGCTGCACCAAGCCTGGGAACGGTTCGCGCGCGGCGAAGACGACCTGCGCGGCGTCCGGCCCGAGATCGCGATCTCCTGGCACCGGTGCCGGGACCAGTACCGGGTCGACCCGGGCCTCACCGAAGCACCGGCGGCGGTCGCGGAGGTCGACCACGCGTTGCAGCACGACGTCGTGTTCGCCGAGCTCGGTTTCCGCGCCGCGTCACTGGCGCACGAAGTCGGTTCCCTCGGCGGCATCGTGACCATCGCCGACGGCACCGGCCGGGTGCTCGCCCAGTGGGGTGACCAGGTCACCGGCGCGGCCGCGGCCGAAGCCAACCTGGCGCCGTGGTTCTGCTGGGCCGAGGGCGCGACCGGGACGAACGGGATGGGGACCGCGCTGCTGGCCTACACCCCGGTGCTGGTCCGCGGCGCCGAGCACTGGTGCGCGGCGTTCCAGGACTGGACCTGCGCCGGCGTCGCGGTGCGCGACGTCGTGACGCGGGAACCGGTCGCGGTGCTCAACATCTCGTGCTGGCGCGGCGACCTGCCGGCGTCGGTGGCGACGTGGCTCGGCAACGCCGCCACGAAGACCCAGCGCATCCTGCGCCGGCGGGCGAAGGACGACAGCGCGGAACTCATCGCCGCCTTCACCCAGGCCAAAGCCGCCTCCCCCGCGCCGCTCGCGGCCGTGGACGCCGCGGGCCGGGTCGTGCTCGCCGACGACACCGCGGGCGTGCTCCTCGGCATCCCGGGCGCCACGCCGGCGCCGGATCCGGCGGTCCGCTGGAAACCGGAGCTGCCGGAGTTCATCCGGGCCGCCAGGTACGCCGCCGAGCAGGCGAAGCGCAACCGCGCCTGGACCGGCTCGACCCAGATCCTGACCCGCCTCGCCAGCGAACCGACGTCGATCAGCTTCCGGCCGGTGTTCCTGACCGGGCACCTGGTCGGCACCGTCGTCTCCTTCGGCGTCTCCGACGGGGATCCGCTGCCCCGGGCGGCCGACGACGGGCCGCTGCGCGCGCAGCCGCACCGGATGGTCGCGACGCGCGAAAACCGCATGGTGCTGCTGCGCCTGCCGGAAGTCTCCTTCGCCCAGTCGGACGGCAACGACGTGTGGCTGTCCACCGACCAGGGGCTGCTGCGGTCCGCCCTGCCCGGCCTCGACCGGCTGGAGACCGAGCTGAGCGGGTCCGGGTTCCTGCGGGTGCACCGTCAGTACGTCGTCAACCTCAGCCGGATCCGCGAGGTCGAGCGCCGCTACAAGGGCGAGCTGTTCCTGGTCATGGACGACCGCGAGCAGACCATGGTGCCGGTGTCCCGGCGCAACGCCCCGACCGTGCGCCGGGCGTTGGAGATCTGACGCGCCCGGGCACGGCCGGCACCCTTCAGGAAAACTTTTCCGTCACAAGGAAAACACGATCAGCGCGGCGCCGTGCCCCTGACCGGACAGCCCGGGGACGATGCCTTCGAGCCAGCCGCCCCAGCCGACCGCCACCGCGATGTGCTGCTTGCCCTCGACGGTGAACGTGCTCGGGCTGCTGTGGTGCCCGCTGCCGCACTGGAAGCTCCACAGCTTTTCGCCCGTCTCCGCGTGCAGGGCCAGGAACTCCCCCGACGGCGTGCCGGCGAACACGACGTTGCCGGCGGTGTTGAGGGTCGAGGCGGCCATCGGCATGTCGGTCAGCCGGTACCGCCACTTCTCCTCGCCGTGGGAGTCGAACGCGCTGACCGACCCGGCCATGTCGTCGATGTCGACCTCGACGGCGGCACCCCAGTAGGGCATGCCCTCCTTGAACTCGCGGCGCCGCCGGGTGGCGGTGGCGCCCACGTCGGCGACCGGGACGTAGAACAGGTCGTGCCCCGGGTGGTAGGAGGCGTGCGTCCACTCCTTCGCGCCGGCCGGGCCGGGGAAGAAGTGGCAGGGCTCCCCTTCCTCGTCCGGGTACTTGCGCGGGGTCACCTTGCCGTCGCGGGTGATGACGCCCCAGTCGATCCGGTCGACGAACGGCGTGACCTGCTGCAGCTCGCCGTTGGTCCGGTCGAGGACGAACTGGTACCCGTTCTTGTCGAAGTGGGCCAGCAGCTTCTTGCCGTCCCGCTCGAAGAGGATCATCTCCATCGTGGAGTCGTAGTCCCACAGGTCGTGCGGGGTGAACTGGTAGTGCCACTTGATCTCGCCGGTGTCGACGTCCAGCGCGACCACGCTGTCGGTGTAGAGGTTGTCGCCTTCGCGGACCGCGCCGTCGAAGTCCGGTGCCGGGTTCCCGGTGCCCGCGTAGTAGAGGTTCAGCTCCGGGTCGAAGGTGCCGGTGACCCAGTGGTTCGCGCCGCCGCGCTGCCAGGCCTCCCCGTCGGCGGGCCAGGTCTCCGAGCCGGGCTCCCCCGGCTTCGGCACGGTGTAGGTGCGCCAGCGCTGCTCGCCGGTCTCCAGGTCCCAGCAGTCGATGTGCCCGCGGACGCCGTATTCGCCGCCGGCGGAACCGGTGATGATCGTGTCCTTGACGACCAGCGGGGCGATGGAAGCGCTTTCCCCGGCCCGCACGTCCCCGATCGGCTTCTGCCAGACCTTCCGGCCGTCGGTGGCGTCGAGCGCGACCAGCTGGGCGTTCTGGGTCACCATGTAGACCTTGCCGTTGGCCACCGCGCAGCCGCGGTTGACGTTGGCGCAGCACAAGGTGACGTCGATGGGGATCGCGTGCTTGTAGCGCCACAGCTGCTCGCCGGTCTTCGCGTCGAGCGCCCAGAGCCAGCCGTCCCAGCCGGTGACGAACATGACGCCGTCGACCACCAGCGGGCAGGCTTCGAACGCGTAGGTCGAGGTGGATGCGATCAGGCCGCTCGCGCTCGCCTGGAAGATCCAGGCCACCTTCAGGTCCTTGACGTTGCCGGCGTTGATCTGGTCGAGCAGGCTGTGCCGCTTGCCGTCGTAGTCGCCGTAGTAGGTGATCCAGTTGTCCGGCTCGCTGCGTGCCCGGAGGATGCGCTCGTAGTCGATGCCGCGCGTCACGTCCGGCGCGCGGTGCGGCAGGTTGGAGAGCTTGCTGTGGTTGAACGCCTTGCCGGCGTCGACGTACTCGGTGGTCATGGTTCCTGCCTCCCTACGGCCGCGGCTGGGCGGGTCGGTCGAGCTTGGCCTCCGGCGGCACTTCCCCGGTGACGACGATGGCGGCGGTCAGGCCGCGGCCCTCGTCGTTGCCGGCCGGCGAGCCGTACCAGTAGCAGCCGGGCCCGTCCAGCTCCAGCGTCGCGGTGCCCTTGGAGTGGTTCAGCAGACCGATGAACTGCTTGTCGCCGTTGCTGGGCAGCAGGCAGGCGTGCGTGTTCTTGTCGTCGTTGACGATCGTCAGCTCGAGGACGCCGGAGTGCGGCATGATCAGCACCCCCGGGTCCCACGTCATCGCGTCCTCGCGGATCGTGATGGTCGCTTCCATCGTCCCGTCGGGGCGTTCGGTCGCCTTGGCGATGGTGCCGGAGCCGAGCACGGCCCCAATGGTCGCCCTGTTCTGCCCGCTGAGCTCGGCCAGGAGTTCCTCTCGTTCCTGGGAGATCGTCACCGGACGTCACCTCCTCGTCGGCTTTCCGTTGCTCTGCAACGGCTCCGGACGCTACCCCGGCGCGTGACGCCCGGAAATCCTTCGCCACAGGTCGCTTCCGCTCCGCCGTTGACCCGGCCGGAGGTACCGTTCGTGCGTCAGCGGAGGTCGAACCGGTCGAGCTCCATGACCTTCACCCACGCCGCGGCGAAGTCGCGGACAAACCTCTGGTCCTCGCTCGCGTACACCTCCGCGAGCGCCCGCAGTTCGGAGTGCGCGCCGAACAGGAGGTCGACCCGGCTCGCGGTCCACCGCGGTTCGCCGCGAACGCGTCCTTCGTAAGTTCCCCGGTGTTGCCGGGAAACCCACTCGGTTCCCGGGGCGAGCAAGGTGACGAAGAAGTCGTTCGTCAGCGTGCCGGGCCTGGTCGTCAGCACGCCCAGCGGCGAGCCCCGGTGGTTGGCCCCGAGCACCCGCAGCCCGCCGACCAGCACCGTCAGCTCGGGCGCGGTGAGGGTCAGCAGGCTCGCCCGGTCGACCAGCAGGTGCTCGGGTGGCAGGCGAAGCCCGTCGCCCACGTAGTTCCGGAAGCCGTCCGCGACGGGCCGCAGGGCGCCGAACGACTCGACGTCCGTCCACTCCTGCACCGCGTCCGTGCGCCCCGGCCGGAACGGGACCTCGACGGCGTCGCCGGCGGCGTGCTCCACCGCGGCGCACCCGCCGAGCACGATCAAGTCGGCCAGGGAGATCCGCTTGCCCGAATCGGCGAAGCGCTCCTGGATCGCTTGCAGCGCCGGGAGGACGACGTCGAGCTGTTCGGGCTCGTTGACGTCCCAGCCGCGCTGCGGGTCGAGCCGGATGCGCGCCCCGTTCGCCCCGCCGCGCTTGTCGCTGTCGCGGTACGTCGAAGCCGACGCCCAGGCCGTGGCGACGAGCTGCGCCACCGTCAGGCCGGAGTTCATGATCTCGCGTTTGATCGCCGCGACGTCGCCGTCGTCCACCAGTTCGTGGTCCACGGCGGGCACCGGGTCCTGCCAGATCAGCCGTTCGGCCGGGACGAGCGGCCCCAGGTACCGCTGGACCGGCCCGAGGTCGAGGTGGGTCAGCTTGAACCACGCCCGCGCGAACGCGTCCTCGAACTCGTCCGGGTGCGCGAGGAACCGCCGGGAGATCGCCTCGTACGCGCGGTCTTCCTGCAACGACAGGTCGGTGGTGAGCATGACCGGGTGGTGCTTCTTCGCCGGGTCGTAGGGGTCCGGCACGGTGCCCTCGCCCCCGCCGCCGGCCGGGATCCACTGCCACAGGCCGGCCGGGCTCAGCTCGACGTCCCACTTGTGGTCGAACAGCGTCTCGAAGAACGTGTGGTCCCAGCGGACCGGCGAGCGCGTCCACATCCCTTCCAGCCCGCTGGTGACGGTGTCCGGCCCGACGCCGCTGCCGTGCCCGCCGGCCCAGCCCAGGCCCTGCTCGGTGAGCGGCGCGGCCTCCGGCTCGGGACCGCAGACGACCCTCGGGTCCGCCGGGCCGTGGGTCTTGCCGAAGGTGTGCCCGCCCGCGATGAGCGCGACGGTCTCGACGTCGTCGAACCCCATCCGCTTGAAGGTTTCCCGGATGTCGCGGGCCGCGAGCCGCGGGTCGGGGTTGGTCGCCGGCCCCTGCGGGTCCACGTAGATCAGCCCCATCGCGGTGGCCGCCAGCGGTTCGGCGAGCTGCCGCAGGCCGGTGTAGCGGTCCTCGGCCAGCCACGTGCGTTCCGGCCCCCAGTACGTCTCGTCGGGCTCCCACGCGTCGACCCGGCCGCCGCCGAACCCGAACGTCGTGAAACCCATCGACTCCAGGGCCCGGTTGCCGGCGAAGACCATCAGGTCCGCCCAGGAGAGCTTGCGCCCGTACTTCCGCTTCACCGGCCACAGCAGCCGGCGTGCCTTGTCCAGGTTGCGGTTGTCGGGCCAGCTGTTCAGCGGGGCGAAGCGCTGCATCCCGGTGCCCGCGCCGCCGCGGCCGTCGCTGACCCGGTAGGTCCCGGCGGCGTGCCAGGCCATGCGCAGCACCAGCGGGCCGTAGTGGCCGAAGTCGGCGGGCCACCAGTCCTGCGACGTCGTCAGCACTTCGTCGACGTCCCGCGCCACCTCGTCGAGGTCCAGCGTGGCGAACTGCGCGGCGTAGTCGAAGCCCGCGCCGAGCGGATCGGCTTCGGATGGGTTGCGCCGCAGCGGTTTCAGGTCCACCCGGTTCGGCCACCGGTCACCCCGCCGCCGCGCCGGTTCGCCCAGCACCCGGTCGTACGTGCGGTGGACGTGGGTGTCGGGGTGCTCGGGCATCGGTGCTCAGCCGAAGACGAGCGGCAGCAGGATCGCCGCGCCCAGCAGGGAAATCCCGCTGAACAGATCGGCCCGGACGCGCACCACCTTGGCGGCCATCCGCCCGACGTACAGGCCGGCGAACGTCATCACCACGGTCATGGCCCCGAACGCCAGCATCGGGACCACCAGCGAGAACCCGGCGATCCCCAGCCCGGCGCCGGCGACGAAGTTGTCGACGGACAGCGAAAACGGCATCCCGAACAGCGTCACCCACGGGTGGTCCATGTCCTCCGGCTCCGGGTGCCGGATCGCCCCGACGATGAAGTAGACGCCGTAGAGGCCGAGCGCGGCCGCGCCGATGTACTCCGCCGAGTCGCCGAGGAAGTCACCCAGGTAGTGGCCGAGGAAGCCGCCCAGCAGCGGTCCCACCGCGTCCCAGAGCCCGAAGACGAGCGCGACCTGCACGGCGCGCCGCCAGCCGAAGGGGATGGTGCCGATGGCGATCGACGAACGGAAGTTGTCGAGGCTGAGCCCGAAGGCGAGGGCGATCAGCGGGAGGAACTCGAGGGTCATCGGCACCACCTCCGAAGACGGGGCGCAAGGCCCCGGACCCGGCCGGGGCCTTGCGCCGGGGCAGGACGGCCCGGGCGGTCAGTCCCGGTGGAAGTAGCCGGTGACCTCGGCGCACACCTCGACGATCGTGTACTCCGGCGTTTCCCATTCCATGTTGCGCTCCTCCTCCTGTCGGACCGGAAGGGTTCCGGTCGAGCATCGGCGCCGCGGCGCGGCCCCCGCAACCGAGGCGGAACCAGTGGCCGGCAACCGGTGCCGAACGGCACGCCGGCCCCCACGAGCGGTCCCGGCGTTCAGCGGCCGCGCGCGTCCACCGTCGGCCTGCGGTGGACGAGTTGTCCGCCGGCGCCCTCTTGGTTGGCCCGCACGAGCGCGTCCGCCACCAGGTGGTGGTCGGGCGAGTGCCGGCACACCGGATCGGTGCGCCCCGCGTCGCCGGTCAACGCGAAGGCCTGGCACCGGCACCCGCCGAAGTCCAGTTCCTTGCGCGGGCAACCACGGCACGGGTCCGGCAGCCACCCGGTGCTGCGGTAGGCCTCGAACGCCGGTGACTCCGCCCAGATCCATTCGAGGTCGTGTTCCCGCACCGAAGGGAACGCCATCGTGGTGATCTCCGACGCGGCCGAGCACGGGTAGGCCACGCCGTCCGGGGCGACGGTCAGCGCGGTGCGCGCCCAGCCGCCCATGCAGGGCTTGGGATAGGGCTCGTAGTAGTCCGGCAGGATCCACAGCAGTTCGACTCGGTCCGCCAGTTCGGCCTTCCGGCGCCGGTAGACGCCGACCGCCGCGTCCAGCTGGGCCTTGCTCGGCATCAGCAGGTCGCGGTTGCGCAGCGCCCAGCCGTAGTACTGGGTGTTGGCGAGCTCCAGCCGTTCGGCGCCCCACCGCAGGCAGAGGTCGATGATCGCGTCCAGCCGGTCCAGGTTCAGCCGGTGCAGCACGACGTTCATGTTCAGCGGCAGCCCGGCGGCGCGGATGGTGCGTGCGGCCGCTTCCTTCTTGTCGAACCGCTTGCTCGCCGCGACCAGGTCCGTCGACTCGGCCGCATCGCCCTGGATGCTGAGCTGGGCGCTGTTCAACCCGGCCGCCACGAGCGATTCGGCCCGCTGCTCGGTCAACCCGAGGCCGCTGGTGATCAGGTTCGTGTACAGGCCGAGGCGGCGGCATTCGGCGACGAGCACCTCGAGGTCGCCGCGGACGAGGGGTTCGCCACCGGACAGGTGGACCTGCAGGACGCCGAGCGCGGCCGCCTGCCCGAGCACCCGCACCCAGTCGGCGGTGGTGAGCTCGTCGCGCCGGTCGAGCAGCGCCAGCGGGTTCGAGCAGTAGACGCAGTGCAACGGGCACCGGTGGGTGACCTCGGCGAGCAGCCCGAAGGGCCGCGGCTTCCCGGTCACCGGACCACCACCCAGCCCCGGCCGCCGGCGTCCTGGAGGAACGCCACGACGTCGCCGGTGAGATCGGCCGCGCCGAAGTCCCGCTCGAGCTGCTCGACCAGCTGCCGCACGGTCCGGCTGCCGTCGCACAGGCCGAGGATCGCCGCGCTCGACTTGTTCAGCAGCACGACCCGTTCCGGCAGCAGGAGCAGTTCGACGTCCCGGACGTCGTCGTGCTTGAGCACCGCCTTGGTCGCCAGCCGGGGCGTCGCGGCCGGGTCGCCGGCGTCCATCACGAGCTCTTGCCGTACGCGAGTTCGACGGCGTCGAGCAGGCTCCAGAGGACGTCGCACTTGAACTCCAGCGCGCGGGCGCACGCGTCCTGCTGTTCGCGGGTCTTCGCGTGGTTGAGCACGAGCTCGAGCAGGTGCGCGATGTCTTTCGGCTGCTGGGTGAGCCGGGCCCGGAAGTAGTCCAGGCCTTCGGTCGCGATCCACGGGTAGTGCCGCCGGACGTCGGTGATCCGCCTGCTGAGCAGGTCCGGGGCGAACAGCTCGGTCAGCGCCGAGGCCACGGACTCCAGCCACGGCTGCCGCCGGCAGAAGTCGACGTAGGCGTCGACGGCGAACCGCACCCCGGGCAGCACGGTGCCGTCGTCGTACAGCTCCGCCCGGCTCAGGCCGACGGCTTCCCCGAGCCGAACCCACTTCTCGATGCCACCTTCATCACCGGCGCGGCCGTCGTGGTCGACGATCCGCCGGATCCACCGCCGCCGATCGTCGCGGCCGGGGAGCTTGGTCAGGATGAACGCGTCCTTCACCGGCAGGTTCACCTGGTAGTAGAAGCGGTTGCGCACCCAGCCCCGGAACTCCGCTTCGGTGAGCAAACCCGCGTGCATCCGTTCGTTGAACGGGTGCAGGTGGTGGTACCGCTTCTCCCCGATCGACCGCAGCCGCGCTTCGAACTCTTCCGCGGGCCAGGCGTTCACACCGCCACCTCCTCGGGCTTGTCCCCGCCCACCTTGTGCGGCCCCGCCCGGCCCTGACAACCGGCCGCGAACGACCGGCCCCGGATCCCGGACGAACGGCAACCGGCCGGGTACGAGTGGTCCGCGACCGGTCGTGTCCCGGTGTCCCGGCGTGGCACAGTCGAGTGGTGCACCCACCGCACTCGCTCCCCGTCGACGGCGAGCCACCGGAAACCACGCCGGACGAACGTCTCGGCAAGGTGCTGACGACCCGTGCCATCGTGCTCGCCGGGGTCGTGGTGGTCGTCGTCGCAGGCGGCACGCTTTCGCTGCTGTTGGCGCTGTTCGGCGCCGGAACCCCGGCGGACCAGGCTCGGCTGGACGTCTTCCGGGCGACCGGGAACGTCGTTCTCGGCGCGGGCGGCGCCGTGGCATTGCTGCTGGCGGCACGGCGGCAGCGACTCGGAGAGCTGGAGCTGCGTCGGAAGGAGCACGAACTCGCCCAGCGAGAGCGGGCGCAAGAGCACACCGAACGAGTCGCCGCGGACAACCGGGAGCACCAGCTCCGGCTGGCCGAGGACGCCCGGACCGATGCGGCGGAACGCCGGATCACCGAGCTCTACACGAAAGCAGCCGATCAGCTCGGGTCCGAGAAGACACCGATCCGGCTCGCCGGCCTCTACGCCCTCGAACGGCTGGCCCAGAACACCCCGGACCAGCGGCAGACGATCGCCAACCTCCTCTGCGCCTACCTCCGGCTGCCCTACACCTTGCCCACCCGCCCCCGGTTGCCGCCGTGGTCGTCCCTGCGCCCGGTCGAGTCCCCGCCGGACGGGACCGTTCAGCCGGGGACCGGCCCGAGCGAACAAGAGCTGGAGGTCCGCGCCACCGCCCAGCGAATCCTGGCCGACCACCTCTTTCCCGGCGACGACCCGGAAGTCGTGCGCGCCGAGTTCTGGCCCGGGATCACGCTCAACCTGACCGGCGCCCTGCTGTGCCACTTCGACTTCCGGGGGTGCCGGGTCGGCAACGTCCGGTTCGGCGGCGCCCGGTTCGCCGGGTGGACCCGCTTCGAAGGCGTCGAGTTCACCGGCTACGCCATCTTCGGTGGCGCCACGTTCGAAAGATCGGCGAACTTCAAGGGTGCTCGGTTCCACGGCCGCGCCCTGTTCCGGGGCGCGGCGTTCCGCAACGGCGTGACGTTCGAACACGCCCGATTCGCCGGCGAAGCACTGTTCGGCGGCCTGCGGACGATCGACGACGAAGCGCACGCGGACGGCGCCGTGTTCGGTGGCACCGCGACCTTCGCCGAAGCGGCGTTCGACCACGGCGTCGTCCTCGACGACGCCCTGGTGACGGATGGCGAGGCCGGCCACGTGTGGCCTCCCGGCTGGAAACCGTCGGCCGATGACCAAGGCGGGAGCTGGCGCTTCGGGTGACCGGGGACCTGGACACCACACACGCCGTCCGCCTGGTCCGTCACCAGCTGGAGCAGGCCCAGCAGGACGGTCGGCGACGCCCCAGCCAGCGAGCGCTCGTCGACGCCACCGGCCTCACTCCGGAGGCGGTCGATGCCGCCTTCAACGCACTCGAGATCGACTGGAGGGACACCTCCGTGCGGAAGCCGTCGGCCGACGCCCTCACTCGCCTGATCATCGACGAGCCGAGGCGCCGATGACGACGCCCACCCGGCCGACCTGCGCTCATGGAGGCCACCGGACTGACCGAGCACGCGGTGCGGACGGCGTTGGACAAGATCAAGGAAGGTGGCGACACCAATGCGCGGCGCCGGCCGCCGGCTCTCGAACCGGACTGGTGACGTCCCAGCCGCCTGGAGCGACCTCCACAAAGGACTCGGCGACCTCAGGCGAGACGCCGCCGGAGGCTAGGACCCCAGCGGGCGGCACCGCGGTGAGCTGGCTCGGTTTCGCCTTCGGATCGATCACCTCGATCGCCGCCAACGTCCTCCACACGTGGTTGCCCGCCGGCACGCAATCATCCGGTCACCGGTCGGTTCGGTCGTGGGGCGGCGGTGACGAGGCATTCTCACTGCCGTGCCCGCAGCCTCTCCTCGCCCCGTGGCCGGCCGCATAGGACGCCGGCTCCACCGGCTGGTCGGTGAAGAAGCGGGCAGCCAGGTCCGCGACGTCGGCCGCGCGCTCCAGGACCACCCAATGGTCGGCATCCCTGATGCTGACGAACCGGCTGCCCGCGATCGTGGCCGCGAACTCCCGCTGCCGGTCCGGAGAGGTGATCGAGTCGTGCTCACCGGTGAACACCAGCGTCGGCACCCCGGACAGGCCGCCGTCGAAGGCCGGGCCGCTGATCAGAGAACGGCGCAGGTACTCCATCACGTTGGGCACGTGCACGGCGACGTGCAGCATCGACCGCTTGACGTACCGGTACACCAGGGACCGCCGGGGGATGTGGCGGCCGGGGTCGAGGCACAGTTGCATCCGCGCGGCCACCGTGGCGAACGCTTCGGCGTCGCCGGCGGCGAGGTGGTCGGCCGCTTCGCGCAACGACGCCTGCTGCGCGGGACTGGTGTGCGAAACCACGCCGCCGAGAACCAGCCGCGCGATCCGGTCCGGGTTGCGCTGGGCGCACCCGAAAGCGAGTTCCGCGCCGTAGGAATAACCGAACAGGTTGACCCGCGGTACGCCGAGGTCGTCGATGATCCGGTCGATCGCCCGGCCCGTGAACGTGGTGTCCGACCCCGCCGGCAGCGGGTCCGAAGTCCCCATCCCGGGCAGGTCCGCGGTCACCAGGTCCGCAAGCGGCGTGATCCGGTCCTCCATGTGGGGCCAGCCGTGACTGCCCTGGAACCCGCCGCCGAGCACGACCACCGGCTCGGTCCGCGGAGCGGGCTGCCGCAGCCGCCGGTAGCTGAACCGCGTCCCGTCGACCGCCAGCGCACGGACAACTTCCTCGTACATGCTCTGCTTTCTGCTTCCGGGAACCGCCGGGGACTCAGCTGCTCTTCGTGAGGACCAGCGCGGCGTTGTGGCCGCCGAAGCCCATCGACGTCTTCACAGCGCACTCGAATGCCGCGGGCCGCGCTTCCTTGGCGACGACGTCGATCGGGATCCGGATGTCGCGGGTTTGGAAGTTGCCGGTGGGCGGTACCAGCTGCTTTTCCAGCGCCAGGACGGTCAAGGCGGCCTCGATCCCGCCGGCCGCGCCGAGCGCGTGCCCGGTCATGGCCTTGGTGGAGGTGACCAGGGGGCCTTCGCCGAGAACCCGGTGCAGCATCCTGGCTTCGATGAGGTCGTTCATCACGGTGGAGGTTCCGTGGGCGTTGACGTGGCCGACGTCGGCCGGCGCCACGTCCGCGTCTGCCAGGGCCGTCCGCAGTGCCCGCTCGATCCCGGCGCCTTCGGGATCCGGTGCCACTGCGGCGTAGGCGTCGCTGGAGGCGCCGTAGCCCGCGATGCCGGCCCGGACCCGCGCGCCCCGCGCCGCCGCGTGCTCGGCCCGCTCCAGGACGACGAGGCCGGCGCCCTCGCCGACGACGAACCCGTCGCGGTCGGCGTCGAACGGGCGGCACGCCGTCGACGGATCGTCGCGGCGCGTGGACACCGCCCGCATCTGGCAGGCACTGGAGATCAGCAGCCGGGAGCACACCGATTCGGCGCCGCCGGCAATGGCGATGTCGGCCGCCCCGGACCGCAGCAGCTGCAGGGCGGTACCGATCGCGACCGTGCCCGACGAACAAGCGGTGGAGACGCTCAGGCTCGGTCCCCGGGCGCCGAGGTCCATGCAGACGCTGCTGGCGGCGCTGTTCACCGTGGTCATCGGCGCCAGCTTCGGCGACACCCGGCGCGCCCCCTTTTCCGCGAGGACGGTGCTCTGCTCGTCGTAGAACGGAAGCCCGCCGTGGGCCGAGCCGATGACCACCGCGACCCGGTCGGTGTCCCACACGGCGGTGTCGAGTCCCGCGTCCGCCACCGCTTCTCGGGCCGCGATCACCGCGAGCTGGGAAAACCGGTCCATCATCCGCATGGCCGGCACCCCCAACCGGTTCTCCGCGTCGAGGTCGTCGACGGTGTACATGAAGTCGCACGACAGACCGTGCAGTTCGTCGCGGTGCCGGACGCCCCGCGCGGCACCGGACCGGGTCACCCCGTGCCACGCAGCGTCGGCTCCGATGCCCGCGGCGGTGACCAGCCCCAGGCCGGTCACCGCCGCGGTGAGCCCGCTGCGGGAGCGCGCCGTCACGCCGCGGTCTTCTCGTCGACCACGGTGGTCAGCTGCCCCACGGTTTCGCGGGTGGTCAGCTGGACGTCTTCGAGGTCGATGCGCAGGCGTTCCTCGAGCAGCACGCCCAATTCTTCCAGGGCGAGAGAATCCATGCCGAGCTCACGCAGCGAGGCCTCGGGCCGGACGTCGACCGGTTCCACGCCGAACGTTCGGGTCAGGAGGGTGGCGATTTCTTGTTCAGCGGTCACGCTGCTCTGGACTCCCATTCATATACGCGCGACCCACCTTGCTGCGGTCGCGACACGGCACATCAGCAATTACCCCGCGGCCGACAGTTATATCCGCCCACGTGACAAACGGGAGCCACTTAGCTCGATGGAGTGATTTTCCGGTCGAGCTGAAAAATGCCGGCCGAAACCGCTCCGCCGGGTGGGGTTCGAGGCGCGTCGCTCAGTTGCCGGTGCCGGTGCCGCCGTCGGACACGCCAGTGCCCGCGCAGCTTTCCGGTGACTCGCCGTTGCCCACGCCGACGCCGTTCGCGACATCGTGGAGCGGCACCTGAACGAGCAGGACGTTGATGTCGTTCTCGCAGAACCCGACCGTTCCGTCGACGTTGTGCAGCGCGTCGGTGTTTTCGAGGTTGACCAGGCTGGACTGGCTGGTGGAATCGGAGGCGTCTTCGTACCCGTAACCACTCCAGGTGTCGGCGGTGGCGACGCCACCGGCCAGGAATGCACCGGCACCGAGCGCACTGGTCACGACGAAGAACTTCTTCAGCATGCGGGAGACTCCTTGAATTCGGGAAGCTTGACAGAGCGACTGCGACGGTGTCCGGCGCGCGCGAGCAGAAAATACTGGGGTATCCGTCCGACCCACCACTTCAGAACCCATCGTGTGACGCTCGCGGGCCGCCGAGCGCGGTGTCGTTGACCCGGTCGTGGCACCCCGGCTCTCCCGGCTTCCGATCAGGCAGGGTCCACGATCGGCCGTACCACCCGGCCTTCCGGCCACGGCGACAGTTCGGACACGGCTCGGTCACCCGAGAAGTGGGCACGGCAGTTCGCGATCTGCGCAACCAGCTCCGTACATAGTCGGCTGCTTCCCACACCTGCGCCCGCCTTGGGCGCAGTGGCGCAAGGCGGTCAGGTCGAAGGCGTCGGTCAGGTCGCAGACGCACGCCTCGCCACCGGCGTGGGAGGCGATCAGCCAGAGCAACCGCAGCCGGACGGGGTCTGCCATCGCCTTGAACAGGTGCGACAGCTCGACCGCCTGGTCCTGCGTCAGCGGCACGCCGCGGGTTCGGGACCTCGCCGCCGGCAAAGAGGTCGCCGTCTTCGACTTCCGCGAGGACCGGCGCCGCTGCGTTCGGGCCTGACGGAGAGCTCATGATCGCGGCCGACTGGGACCTCATCGTGTTCGACCGCATTGGCAGACACTGGCCCTGCTTGAGCAAGACCGTGGGCGGCATCGTTCGGAGCGGACGCACTCAGTCGGTGATGTACCACTTTCCGCCGCGCAGTTCGAGGACGGCGTCGCCCAGGTCGCTGCCGGTGAACTTGGCCGCGGACCGCACCGCCTTCGCCGGAATCTCGACCTTCGTCGATGTCTCGGTGATGCCGCCGCGGTCCACCGTGGCGCTCAGCAACGCCTTCCGCTGTGAGGCGGAGAACATGCTGAACGTGATCGGGAACGTCTGCTCGCACGGACCGAACCCTTCGTCCTCCGCCTTTTTGGCGGCGGGCGCGGCGATCTCGCAGGCGGTGGCGAGGTCCTGCTTGCCTACCGCGTGCAGGAAGGTCTCGTACCGCTCGACGGCTCCAGCGGCCTTCTTCACCGACGTCGTCGTCGTTGGCTGCGGCTGAGTGGTCGCGGGAGCCGAGGACGGTGCGGCGGACGTCGATGCCGCGCCGGCACTCGACGACACCGGCGCCGCCGAAGTGCTTCCCCCGCCCGAACATCCGGCGATCAGCAGGACGGCAACCGTGGCCAGGAACGGTAGAGCACGCGCGGACATGGAACACCTTTCGCCGTGGAATCCGGCCGGAGCATAAGCGACTGCGACCGGCCCGGCAGAGGATCCGGGCACCCGACGCCGAAATGGCCGGAACCGGCCACTGTCCCGTCCACAATGGTGGGTCAGGGCCGGCCCGAAACCGAAAGCTCAGGCGCAGCGCACGGCGGCACCGAAGCCGCTTCCGCCGACGGCCGGCGCACCCTCGATCCGCATGCACCCGGGCACGCCTCCGGGCCGCCGGGGTAGCCGCCGGCTTGCGGCAGCTGTGCCGAGGCCGCTCGTGCTGCGGCGCCCGAGCCGATCGAGGAACTCTCGGCGCGTGGGCCCCGTGGCGCGAGCCCCACCGACGTCGAAGACGGGATGGATCCCCCTAAACCGCAGGTTAGCGCTCGCTTTCCTGCAGTTTCACGGAACTCATCCCCTGCTCCGAGCAGCGAAGATCGACTCCCCGCCCGCATCTGATCACGGCGCGCCCGAACCGGGGAGGCACCGTGCTTGACCGCCCCGTCGCCCCGGTCACGCCTCCGCGCCGCGCGGACCGCCCACCCGTGCGCATACTCCCCGGATTCGCCCAACGACCGCCCCTGGCCCGCCTGCCCGCCCACCCGGCGATCGCGAGCTGGACCCACGCCATCAGCCGGGTCGACACATCCGGCCGGGTCGCCGACCGCTCCGTCCTGGCGACGCTGGAATGGGCGGCCCGGGACCGGGTCACCGTCACCGCCGAGGGCAACAACGTGATCATCTTCAGCCGCGACGACCGCGCGCACGAAACCGTGCTCGACGGCCGCCGGATCCGCGTCCCGGTCGCCCCGCGCAGGCCTTCCGCGCCCGCATCTCGTAGCCGAAACGAGCGCGTCGTGTGTCCACCGGAACATCGCTACGGCAACTGATCAAGGTGAGCAGGTCCGCCGCTCCTGACACCTGGGCGACGGTCGACATGTGACCCGCAGGACCTGGTCATCGAAGCTCACCGCTGACCGCCGTAGCGGTACTAGACGCAGTCCGCGTTGCCACGATGACAATTCTGGAAGTCCAGCACCCTGCCGTACTCGTCGGTGAGCTCGACATAGACGCGATTCGCTCCACCGGGAACGTTCGCGGAAAGTGAAACGTCAAACGAGGTTACGGTATTGCAGCGCAGGCTCGTGCTCTTCGCGTCAAGCTCTTTCAAGTCCACTATCGACCTCGCGAGGGCCCGCTCGCATCCGCTGGAGTTCAACGACCCCACGATGCCGACGGAGCGGTTGTACCAGTTGACCCTGCCGGAGAAGTAGCCACCCTTGCCGTCCTTGAGAAGGAAGTAGGAGGTGGGGTCGGCAGCCGCGCCGGCCGGTGCCGCTGCGGCGACCGTGGGCGCGGCGGCGAAAGTGAGCGCAGCCGCTGCGGCGGCCACGGTCATGTTCAACCTTTTCATCGGTTTTCCCCAATCGGTGAGTTCTGGACGAAATCCATTCGGATGCTAGAAGTCGTGCAAGCCGAGAGGCAAGGGCCGGCGAGCTCTTCGCGCTGACCGCGAGCCAGCCCTGGCCTGAGCGGCTGCCTCCAATTCATGGCGAGCCGGCAACTTCCGGCGGCCCGCGGTCCCGGTTCCATCGGTCGACGGCGACCTCCGCGCACCAGGAATGGGCAGTCAGGAACAGGCTTTCCTCTCGCCCACCGTTGCAGGTCTGGCCATCGATGTTCACCCGCCCCGAGATACACGCGCAGTGGATCTCGGGGCCGCCCACACAGATGGCCCCGGCGTACCTGTCGCAATTGCCGAGGTCGCCGCGATCCCGCACACCGAGGCGGCCCTGAGCCGGGTTGCCGTCCTGCTGAGCCTAGTCATGCGCATTCCTCTCGCTGGGGTACGTGTCATCGGACTCGGTGCCGGTCAGCAGTCGCTGCAGTGGCCCAAGTTCGGGGTTGGGCTGCTGGGGACCCGCCAGATGGTGTCGCCGGAGACGTCACCACACCATTTGACGCACGTGGTCAGCGCCTACAGCGCGGTGTCTGTCGCCGCCTGCGCCAGTATTTCTCCGGCGGCTATCGAGGCTACGACGCGAGCCATACGAATTTCACAGTCTCCTCCTGAGCCGACGGACGGTGCACGGAGCAAGAGGTTCACCTCGAGGTCCTCCGTCCGGCGAGTGGTTCACGCCAGAACCGGAAGTCGGTTTACCCGAGAACGCGGCTTCACCCGATCGGACCAGCCCCATGCATGCTCATTCGCGCCAGCTGCGAAGACGCCGACGAAGTCGTCGTTCTTCACTTCTTGGGTGACGTGCCAGAGTTCCCGCTCAGCTTGCCGTCACGGCGGCCAGGTACACCGGGACGGCGGCTGCGTCCTGGGTGCGTGGCCGTTCGGGCGGACCAGGACGAGTTTGTCCTCGTGAGCTTGAGACACGGCCGCACCTCAACCACCCGCCACCAAGACTGCATTTCCTCACGCGGCTGGCAACGCGACATGGCCGAACTCTCATCACCGGTCACGGCCACATCGTCGCCACATACTTCGACGCCGGCACCTCAGGCCGCATTCGTTAGTCGCAGCGACCTCGTGCCCTTTCTACGGAGAGCGCTCTCCGCAGCCAGCGACCACGGCGGCCCCGAACCAACCACCAATCGTCGGCGCCCGACCGGAGCGGCTACGCCTGCCTCACACTCAGCGAAACGCGTGTACTAGTCGTAGCAACGATTAGGACCCCCCAGCGGGCGTCATGCCGTCCACTGAATCGGTCTTGACAACAGGTCCCTGGAACCACAATCTGGGAGAGCGCTCTCCGAGCTTCTCGACGTCCTGGCCGCTGTCAAAGGAGATGGCCATGAGTCCCCGCCTTCGTGTCGCGCCCGCCTCCGCGCACCCCCAGAGATCCGCCACTCCTGCCACCGCCTCCCGATCTCACCGTCCGCCGGGCCCGCTCGACGGAATGACCTGCCGGTGCGCCGGGCCGGGGAGGCTTCGATGACGCCCCGCCTGCGCTCACTCCTGGCCACCACGCTGCTGCTCCTGGGCCTCGGCGTGGCTGTGACGCCAGGTCCCTCCGCCGCCGCGCCCGTCTTGCTTTCCCAAGGCAAAACCGCGACGGCATCGTCCACCGAGAACGCCGGCACACCGGCCTCCGCCGCGGTCGACGGCGATACCGCGACCCGCTGGTCGAGCACCGCGGCGGACCCGCAATGGCTCCAGATCGACCTCGGCGCCACCACCGGCGTCAACCAGGTCGTCTTGAGCTGGGAAGCGGCCTACGCCACGGCGTTCCAGATCCAGCTCTCGGCCGACGGAACCACCTGGACGTCGGTCTACTCCACCACCACCGGCACCGGCGGCACGCACACGATCCCCGTTTCCGGCAGCGGCCGGTACGTCCGATTGCTCGGTACCGCACGCGCCACCGGGTACGGCTACTCCCTGTGGGAGTTCCAGGTGTTCGGCACCGCCGCCACCAGCGCGGCCTGCGGCACGGCCAACGCCGCGCTCGCCCGGCCGGCCACCGCGTCGTCCACCGAGAACGCGGGCACCCCGGCCTCCGCCGCGATCGACGGCGACGCCGGCACCCGCTGGTCCAGCGCGGCCGCCGACCCGCAGTGGCTCCAGGTCGACCTCGGCGCGACCACCGCCCTCTGCGACGTCGTGCTCACCTGGGAAGCGGCCTACGCCACGGCGTTCCAGATCCAGACCTCCGCCGACGGCACCACCTGGACGACCGCCTACTCCACGACCACCGGCACCGGCGGCACCCAGACGATCCCCGTCACCGGCAGCGGCCGGTACGTCCGCCTGCTCGGCACCGCCCGCGCGACCGGCTACGGCTACTCCCTGTGGGAGTTCGCCGTGCACACCACCACCGGCGGCGGCAGCACCGACGGCATCATCTCCCGCTACCAGCCGGTGTCCGCGTCGTCGTGGGAAGGCGGCAACGCGCCCGCCGCCGCGTTCGACGGGCGCGCCACCACGCGGTGGAGCAGCCAGTTCAGCGACCCGCAGTGGCTGCAGGTCGACCTCGGCGGCGCCGCGACGATCACCGGCGTCGACCTCACCTGGGAATCCGCCTACGCCACCGCCTACCGCCTCGAGACGTCCAACGACGGCACGACCTGGACGCAGCTCTACGCGACCACGTCCGGCCACGGCGGCACCGAGAGCCTCGCCGTGCGCGGCACTGGCCGGTACCTGCGGCTGACCGGCACCGCACGGGCGACCGGCTACGGCTACTCGCTGTGGGAGTTCGACGTCCGCGGCAGCGTGGACCGGTCCGCGGTCACGCCGCCGATGCTCTCCGGGCCGACTCGCCCGCCGGGCGTCACCGGGCAGTTCGCCCTCACCGCGCCCGCCGACCGCGCGATGGTCACGACGACCCGCCGCCCGGCGCTGTCGTGGGCCGCGGTGGGCGGCGCGACGAAGTACCAGGTGTGGCTCAACATCAGCCGCACCGACTACGACTTCACCCAGTCCGGCGCCCTCCTCGACCTCTACACGAAGGTCGCCGAACCCACCGGCACGACCTACACCCCGACCTGGGACCTGCCGGACCGGTGGACCTACAAGTGGTACGTCACGGCCGTCGGAAGCACCACGACGACATCGGCGATCCGGACGTTCAGCGTCTACACGCCCGCCGTCGAGACGGTCGCCGACGGCGTGAACCTCATCGGCGGCAGCCGGGACCTCAACAAGAACGGCACCATCGAGCCGTACGAGGACTGGCGCCAGCCGGTCGAGACGCGGGTGAACGACCTGCTCGGGCGGATGACCGCGCCGGAGAAGGCGTATCAGATGTTCTACAACGCGCAGGCTTTCCCGCAGTCCGGCTGGCACTTCGGTCCCGCGCAGGCCGCCGACCTGGACACGTACCTGCGGGCGTCGGCCGGCACCCGGCTCGGCATCCCGTTCGTCTCCGCCGGGGACACCATCCACGGCTACGAAACGACCTACCCGACCCAAAGCGGGCTCGCCGCCGGCCGCGACTACGCCCTCGACTACCGGCTCGGCGACGTCCAGCGTCGCGAACAGCTCGAAGTCGGCACGCGCGGCGTGCTCGGACCGCTGGCCGAGGTCGGGACGAAGGTGCTCTACCCGCGCATCCAGGAAGGCAACGGGGAAAACGCCGACGTCGCCGCGGCCCAGGTCCGCGCTCTGGTGGCCGGGCTGCAGGGCGGGCCGGAGCTGAACCCGCGGTCGGTACTCGCGACGGTGAAGCACTGGCCGGGCGAGGGCGCCGGCGGCGAAGCGAACATCGTCTACGACGCGACCACGATCAAGTACCACATGATCCCGTTCCGGGCGGCGATGGAAGCCGGTGCGGTCAACATCATGCCCGGGTACGCGGGGAGCACGCTGCTGGACCCGGGCGGCCCCGGAGCCGGGGACAGCAAGCCGATCCTCGACTACCTGCGTCAGAACCTCGGCTTCACCGGCCTGATCACGACGGACTGGCTGCCGTCGGGTTCGTGGATCGGCGCGGCGAAGGCCGGTTCCGACGTGATGGGCGGCGCGGACCCGGGCGCCGCCGGGTTCACGATCGACTCGTTCGTGGCGAACGTGCCTGCCGCCCGCATCGACGACGCCGTCAAGCGCGTGCTGCGCTTGAAGTTCCAGCTCGGCGTCTTCGAAACCCCTTACGGCGACCCGGTGAACGGGCCCTACCGGTTCCACCAGCCCGCCTACACGGCACTGGCGAACCAGGCGTCGCGGGAAGCGATGACGCTGCTGCAGAACGACGGCGTGCTGCCGGTCAAGCTGAACGCCGGCGACAACATCGTGGTGGCGGGCCCGCGCGCGGCCGACGGCGGGTCGTGCTGCATCTGGACGAGCTACTTCCACCAGAACTACGGCTCCCAGACGATCCTGGACGCGATCCGCGCCCGCGCGGCGACCGCCGGGGTGAACGTCTACCAGGACACCGGCCCGGCGCCGAAGCTGGCCGTCGTCGCGGTCGGCGAGGCGTCGTACACGCACGCGACGAACTGGGTGAAGGAACAGCCGTACCTGCCACCGGACCAGCTCGCGGTCATCCAGAACTTCCGCAACCAGGGCATCCCGGTGGTGGTCCTGCTCGTGCTGCCGCGACCGTACGTGATCACCGACTGGAACGGCCTCGCGAACGCGCTCGTCGTGACCTACCGCGGCGGCGAGGAGATGGGCCCGGCTGCCGCGAGTCTCCTGTTCGGCGACTACACCCCGCGCGGAAAGCTGCCCTGGCAGCTCCCCCGCAGCCTGGACCAGGTCCTGCGGCCGGGCGGGACGGACGTTCCCGCCGACGCCGCGGAGAACTGGGACCTGCCCTACGACCTCGGCGCCACGGCCGCGGAACGGGCGGACATCCGGGCGAAGATCGACGCGGGCATCTCGCCGCCCACCACGTACGGCAACCCGCTTTACCAGTACGGCGCGGGAATCCAGGGCTGGCGCTGAGATGCGGCACGCGGTTCCGCTCCAGGGTGGAACCGCGTGCTGCGGCGTGGGCACCATCGTCAGCGGGATCACCGGTGCGCTCAGCACGGCTGAGCCGAGCAGTTCCTGGCAATCTTCCGCCGGGTGATCGACCCAGCGAGTCTCGGCGTCCCTCTGGTCGTGAGCTTTTACATCGTTGGAACAACGTTGTAACGTACCTACCCACCGACCAACGGGACGCGGACAGGTGCAACTCGAATTCCGCCACATCACGCTTGTCGCGGCTATCGCGCGCAGTGGCTCGATCAATGCCGCCGCGCGTGAGATCGGCTTGTCCCAGCCGACCGTCACCGCGCAGCTCGCGCGCCTCGAACGGCACTTCGGCGCGTCCATCTTCGTTCGCTCGGCCACCGGCACGACGCCGACGGCCTTCGGCGAGCACCTGATCCGGTCGACCCGTCACCTGGCGCCCCTGCTCGCCGAACTCGACGAACAGCTGAGGGTCAAGCCAGCCGGAAACCCTGCCTCTGCAGGGAATTCCTTGCGGATCGGCACCGATCTCTCCCCTCTCACCGCCGGGATTCTCGCAGTGCTCTCGCGGACCCGCCCCACCGTGCGGCTGCACTTGCGGGGTGACCTCGATCCGGACGACGCCCTCGTCCAAGTCGAGAAGGGGCACCTCGATGTCGCAGTCGGCCAAAGGCTGGACGGCGAGCCCACCGCCTCACCTCATGTCCGGCACCAGCTCCTCGGCGTGACGGATTTCAAGGTGATGGTCGGCTCCGATCACCGCCTGGCCGACTGCTGCGAGGTCGACCTGGCCGGCCTCCACGGCGAGAAGTGGGCGTTCCCGGCGCACGTAGCTTCGCCACGCCACGCGGCCTACCTGCGGGCCCTCCAAGACCTCGGTCATCACCCGACGGTGATCGCCGAGGTCACCGAGCTGATGGTCCACGACCTGGTCCGCAGCGGCATCGCGATCGGCCTCACCGCCGACCCGGGTCCGGTGAGCGGGGTCGTGCAGATCCCGCTCACCGGCCGTCCACTGCGCGCCCGGCATTTGCTGACCTGGCAGGGAGATGTGCTCGGCGACGCCGAACTCAGCCAGATCGAGCTGTACGCGAGAGACCGTCTTTCACCTGCGGGCCACCGCTCCGGCGCTCATCCTTTCGGATGAGCCGAAAAGAACCGCCGGATTTCCGAAGTCGCATCCGGGCCGGAACTCGGCCAGGCGTGCCCGAGCCCGTCGACCTTGAAGTGCTCCAGCACGCACCCCTGCCACTTGATGTGCGTGACCTTGCCACTCGTGGAACTGGTCGACGAACCGCACTGGTCGCGCTTCGCCCACGCCGCCAGCCAGTCCGGCAACGCCGGAAGACCCTTGGCCGGGGTCCCGGTGTACGGGATGACCGTGTCAGCCGAACCATGGATGTCCAGGAGCGCGGCATGGCTCGGCGGGGTGCACGGCCCGGACTGCGGGTAGAACGCTCCGGCGACCGGTGCGAAAGCAGCGATCCGGCCCGGCAGCCGGCAGGCCAGCAGACCGGTGAACCCGCCACCGTTCGACATCCCGGTCGCGAAACACCGCGATCGTGTTCACACCAGTGTCGTGCCGGCCGAAGCACCGACAGCGAACGGTGCGGTTTTGCCGCACCCGGTCGACGCGGCGGCGGCCACACCGGGAACGGCGACAGCGGAAATCGCGAGCGTTGCCAGGGCGACGGTGATCGAAGCAAGCGTGAGTCTCATTCTTCCTCCATTCACGAAGGAGTAATTCATCTCGCCGGCAGGGTTTCGGTTCAAGGTCGAATCAGAAAGCAGCGACTCCCGCGTAGACCGTGCTGACACCTGCCTTGTCGGCGGTGGTCACCTCGGCCAGCGACTTGCCGTCCGCGGAGAACACCAGCGACGGGCTGTAGTTCTGGACGGGACCGGGCGACCCCACCGAGGGTCCGGCGACCGTGACCGGCGCGGTCCGCTGCGTCCAGGCGCCGCCCACCGTGCCCACGAGCATCGCCCCGCCGTTCCCGGCCTTGGCGGCTCCGTTCGCGGTCAGCAGGACTTGTCCGATGAGGACGACGGTCGAGCCGGTCAGCGCGATCGTCGGGGTGTGGGCGAAGTGCGTGCCGTCGGACGTCGCCGGGCGGCTGCCCGCCGCGGTCACCGCGCCCCAGCCCACTCCGTCGGCCGACGTCCGCAGCATCGCCGCGCAGCCGTAGGTCGGGCCGCAGATCTCGTAAGCCATCACGAAGGTGCCGTTGGGCAGCCTGCGCACGCCGGGCATCCCCGGCCGGTCGTCGCGGTTGGGCACGGCGACGATGTCGTTCGGGGCCGCCCAGTTGACGCCGTTCGACGACGTCGTCTCGACGAGCTTCTGACTGTGGTTGGCATCGGTTTCGTCGGAGTAGTAGCAAACCAGGCGCCCGTCCGAGGCGATGGCGAACTCCGGTTCCCAGATCCCGCCCGCGTTCCGCGCGGTCGCGACGGTGGCGAGGAACTGCCAGGTCCGCCCGTGGTCGGTGCTGCGCCAGGCTCGGATGACCATCGGCTGGCTCGCGCTGTGGCTACCACCACCGAAGGAAGCTGCCCAGAGCAGCGTGCCCGCGGGGAGACCGCCGACCGCGGCGGGCAGTTCGTACAACGTGCCGCAGCAGATGCCCCGGGACGCCGTCGCGTCGTCGATCGTGGCGATGTTGGTGTACGCGCGGCCGTCGGAACTCGAGTAGATCTTCGCGACACCCTGCGGCCGGTTGCTCGGGAACGCGACGGAACTCGCGAGGTAGGTTCCGTTCGCGGTACCGGAGTGCTGCAACCGCACCACCCTCGGGTACATCCCGGCACCGACTTCGGTCCCGGCCGCGGCCGAAGCCGGGACGCCGAGCCCGATCAGTGACACCGCGGTGATCACCACAGCCAGAAACGCTCGCAGACGCATCGTTGTCGCCTCCTGGATTCCGTCACGCGCCGTCGGAACGGCGCTTTGCCTGGCGGTACTCAACCGCGACCTCCTCGACGGGGATCGCGGCAGCCGGCCGGGTCGTGATCCGGCGCACCTCTTCCACGGGCAGCTTCGGCCGTCGGTCGGCCGTGAGCAGCCCGTTGGTCTCCTGCAGCGTGTCGGTGAGCTGCGTGTAGCAGAACCCGGCCACCGCCGGGCTTTCGAGCAGCGCGGACGTGAGTTCGTCGTAGCGCTTCAGCAAGGCGTCCGGGTCGTCGAGCGTCGCGTAGCCGTGCCACTCCTCCCCCGCCTGCGGCGTGAAGCTGAGGCCGCCGTACTCCGAGAGCATCACCGGGACGCCCGGCACGCGCTCCTCCAGCAGGAGCCGCCGGCCAGCCGGCCCCGAGCCGGCCAAAGTGGACTCGACACGGTCGGCGTCGCCGTAGCGGGAGCGCAACCCGGCGGCAGTCGGGGTGTAGTCGTGGACGCCGTAGATGTCGCTGACCGTGTGCTCCCAGCCGTCGTTGGAGATGACGAGCCGGGTCGGGTCGAGTGCCTTGGTCAGGTGGTACAGGGCTGTCGCGAGCGCACGCTGCGCCGGATCGGTGGCGATGTGGTCCACACCCCAGCTCTCGTTCAGCGGGACCCAGGCCACGATGCAGGGGTGGCTCACGTCGCGCCGGACGACCTCTGTCCATTCACGACAGAGACGGTCGGCCGACGTCGGTGAGAACGCGTAAGCGCTGGGAAGTTCGCCCCACACAAGCAGCCCGAGGCGGTCGCAGTGGTGCAGGAAGCGTGGATCCTCGACTTTCTGGTGCACGCGCACGCCGTTGAAGCCGAGTTCCTTGGCCAGCTGCGCCTCACGAAGCAGGTCTTCGTCGGACGCGGCCAGGTGCGTCTCCGGCCAGTAGCCCTGGGCCAGCACCATCCGCGGGAAATACGGCGCGTCGTTGAGCGTGAAGCGGCCTTCGCGAACACCGGTCTCGCGCAGCCCGAAGTAACTGCGCACGACGTCGGTCCCGGTCTCGCCGGCGAGGGTGAGGTCGGCGTCGATCAGCACGGGCTGCTCCGGCGACCACAACAGCCGCCCGAGTTCCTGGCGGTTCTCCGCCGCCGGGATACGAATGGTGAGCCGAGCGTTGCGGCCGCGCACCACCACCGACTGCTCGGCGAGCACCTCCGCACCCAGCCGCAACCGGACGTCGAGCCGGCGCCCCTGCGGCGCGCCGCCGAACCCGGCTTCCAGCTCGACCAGGCCGTCGAACGGTTTCGGCGTCCAGCGCACCGAGTCGATCCACACCTGCGGGACCAGCTCGAGCCACACCGGCTGCCAGATGCCGGTGGTGCGGTGGTACCAGATGTCGTGCGGCTCGGCGCGCCAGTCCTGCTTGCCCCGCGGCTGGAACGGGTCGTCGTGCCGGTCTTCGGCCCGCACGACGAGCACCTGGGACTCGTGGTCCCGCAACTCGGTGGTGATGTCGGCGGAGAACGGCGTGTGGCCACCTTCGTGCGTCGCGACGAGGTGCCCGTTCACCCACACCGACGCGCGGTAGTCCACGGCGCCGAAGTGCAGCAGCACCCGCCGGTCCCCCGCGTCGACGGTGAACGTGCGGCGGTACCAGACGACCGGGTGGAAGCCCTGGTCGCCGATCCCGCTGGCGGCCGACTCCGGCGGGTAGGGCACGGTGATCGTGCGGTCGAACACCGCCCCGATCGAGTGCCGGCTTTCGTTGAGACCGGCTTCGGCGTCGTCGTGCGCGAACTCCCACTCGCCGCACAGGTCGGTCCAGTTCGCCCGCGTCAGCTGGGGACGGGGGTGGGTCATCGGTGAGCTCCTTCGGATCCCGGGTTCAGCCCTTGAGCCCGGTGCTGGTGACGCCTTCGACGATGCGGCGCTGGAAGAACAGGAACAGCAGGACCAGCGGCAGCGCGCCGAGGATGGAGGACGCCATCACGTCGGCGTAGCGCTCGCCGAACGAGCCCTGCACGGTCGCGAGCCCGACCGGCACGGTCATCAGTGCCGGGTTCGACACCGCGATCAGCGGCCAGAGCAGGTTGTTCCAGGTCCAGACGAAGGTGAAGATGGCCACGGCGGAAATGGCCGGGCGGCTGAGCGGCAGCACGATCCGCCGGTAGAGCGTCCACGGGCCGGCGCCCTCGACCAGTGCGGCTTCCTC
The DNA here is from genome assembly GCF_044759945.1 of Amycolatopsis sp. NPDC098790. NCBI lineage: Bacteria > Bacillati > Actinomycetota > Actinomycetes > Pseudonocardiales > Pseudonocardiaceae > Amycolatopsis > Amycolatopsis sp. NPDC098790. Next base: position 119,988 of record NZ_JBIWAI010000006.1, on the reverse strand, counting down.
GATCTCGCGGGGAATCCCGTCGAAGAACTGCTTGAACACGAACACCGCGATCGCCGAAGGCACCTGCGGGAGGATCACCGCCCAGTAGGTGTTGAGCAGCCCGAACGCCCCGAGCTCGCGGAACCACGGCACGATCAGCACCTGCCCCGGGATGACGATCCCGGCGAGGACGACCAGGAACACCGCCCGCTTGCCGCGGAAACGCAGCCGCGACAGAGCGAACGCCGCCATGCTCGCGGTGACCAGCGTCAGCGCGACGGTGAGCACCGAGGTGAGCACGCTGGAGAGGTACCAGTCGAGGATGTCGCCGTCGGAGAACAGCGCGAGGTAGGAGTGCAGCGTCAGGTCGCCGCTGCCGGCGATCGCCGCGGCCCCCTGGGCCGCGGTCGTGTTCTCGACCAGCGAGGTCCGGACCGCGAAGGCGGTCGGGAGCACCCACAGCAGGGCGAACACGGCGACGACCACCAGGCACAGGGTGTCGAAGGCACGGGAAGGGGAAACGGCGTGCCGTCGCCGGCCGGGCGCCGCGGCGCTGAGCGCGGTCACCGGGTCACCTCGCGGTCGCGGCGGCGGGTGGCCAGCAGCCAGAGCCCGGACACCAGCAGGATCAGCAGGAAGTAGAGCATCGACGCGGCGGCGGCCGCCCCGACGCGGTAGTCGGTGAACCCGGTGTCGTAGACGAACTCCAGCACCGGCCGGGTGTCGGTGGCCCCCGCCGTCATGAGGTAGATCTGGTCGAACACCTTCAGCGATGCGATCAGCTGCAGCGAGGTGACAAGCGCGGTCGTGCGGCTCAGCAGTGGCACGGTGATCCGGGCGGTCTGCTGCCACGGGCCCGCGCCGTCGATCGCCGCGGCCTCGTAAAGCTCACGCGGGATCTCCTGCAGGGCGGCCAGGTACAGCACGAAGTTGAAGCCGAGCGTCCACCAGAGGGTCACCCCGGCGACCGACGGCATCGCCCAGCCCGGGTCACCGAGCCACGACGGCGGATCGACACCGACGGCCTTCAGCACCGTCGCGAGACCGCCGCTGTCCGGAGTGAGGACGAAGACCCAGATCAGCGCGACGGTCGCCGAGGGCAGGATGTAGGGCAGGAAGAACGCGAAGCGGAACAACCGGTTGCCGCGGCCGACCCGGTTGACCAGGACGGCGAGCACCAGGCTCAGCACCACCAGCGGCGGCGTCGTGTACAGGGTGAACTGGACGGTGTGCCAGAGCGACGCCCAGAAGTCCTCGCTGCCGAGGAGATCGGCGAAGTTGCCGAAGCCGACACCGTTCCCCAAGCCGGGCCGGACCAGGCTGGTGTCGAAGAAGGACAGGACGAAACCGTAGGCCGTGGGGCCGAGCACGAACAGCAGGTACAGCACCCCGAACGGGGCGAGGAACCCCAGCGGCGCCCAGCCGCGGCGCGTCCGCCGGACGGACTGATTTCGGTCGCGTGTGGACGGTGGGGTGCGCGGGGGCGCCACCGTGGCACTGGTCATGGCGATCCTCCGGTTCAGAGGGGGCTGGGGGTGGCGGCGTACCCGGCGAGCGCGTCCCGGATGGCGCGGACCGCCTCGTCCGGGCCGGCGAGCCCCTGCCGGGCCAGCGCCACCTGGGAGCCGGCGAGGGTCTGCATCGCCGAGCCGGCGCCGGCGTACCAGGCAGGTGGGTCGTAGATGGCGATGTCCTTCGTGGGGGTGGTGCTCGCCACCGGCTCGTAGCCGCGGAACCAGGCGCTGTCCAGGACCGGCCGGTAGACCGGGAGGCTGCCGCCCTGGGCCCAGACGTCGGTGTTCTCCAGGAAGAACTTCGCGAACCCGAGCGCCCGCCGCGGGTCGCCGGCCGGATCCTTGCGGGGGAACACCAGCGTGTGGCTGTCGGCGAAGGCCGCCGGCCGGCCGAAGAGCTGCGGGATCGGAGCCAGGGAGAAGGGCACTTTCGCATCGGTGACCGTCGGGGTCTGCCAGGCGCCGTGCACCAGGAAGGCGCTCTGCCCGGCCGCGAACAGCGACACCGACGTGACGTCGGTGGCCGTGTCCGGGCTCAGTTTCGCCGTGGTCAGGTCCCGCAACCAGCGCAGGCTTTCGGCGGCGACGCGGTCGTCCATCGTGATGCGCGTGCCGTTGCCGCCCAGCAGCGGTGGCCCGCCCATCTGCGTGTACACGGTGTCGAAGATGCGCCAGTTCGACGAGGGATCGGCGATGACCGGGGACACCAGGCCCCAGCGGGCCCCTGCCTGAACCGTGGCGGCCAGCGCGGCGCGGAAAGCGACCTCGCTCCGGATCGGCTTCAGGCGGCCGGACGCGTCCAGCAGTCCGGCGCGGCGGCAGAGGTCGGTGTTGTAGTAGAGGACCAGCGCGCCGATGTCGACCGGGAGCCCGTACGCCTTCCCGTCGACCAGGCCCGACCGCCACACCGCCGCGTCGAACTGCGTGCCGTCGATCCCGGCGCCGGCCAACGTCGACGGCGTCAGCTCGGTGAGCAGGCCGGCGCGGGCGAAGTTGGACAGCCGCGACAGGTGGCAGACCGCGACGTCCGGTGGGCGTCCGCCGACGATCGAGAGGGAGAGCTTCGTGTAGTACGGGCTGCCCCAGGCCAGCGTGGTGGCCTCGAGTGAATCGGCGCCGTGCGCGGCCCGGTAGCGCTCGAAGATCGTCTGTGCGCGAGCCCCGTCACCGCCGGACCAGAGGTTCCAGAAGGCGACCTGCCCCGGTTCGAGCGGGGTCGCCGCGAGCCCGCTCGCGAACGGGCTGCCGCACGCGGCGGTCATCAGGGCGGTGCTGCCGAGCGCTGCCGCCCGCAGTGCTTGCCGCCGGTTGAGGCTCACCATTGAGCGCCTCCATGCCGAGGTCGACAGGTGGGTCGCGGCCGACATGCCGGGCGGTCTCACCCTGTTTGCCACGTGGCATAGATTTACCACGTGGCAAAATTGCCGGACAAGAAGCAGGGCTATCGGAAAACTTGGGTACTGGAGGGGCGACCGTGGCGGCTACCCAGCGCGATGTCGCACTGCGCGCCGGCGTCTCACGGCGGACCGTGTCGAACGTCGTCAACGACTACGAGCACGTCAGCGAGGACGTCCGCCGCCGCGTGCTCGCCGCGATCGACGAGGTCGGGTACCGGCCGAACCGCGCTGCGCGAAGCCTGCGCACCGGTCGCAGCGGGCTGATCGCCCTGGCGTTCCCGGAGTTCGACGTCGGGTACTTCGCCGAACTGGCGCGACTCGTCGTGCACGAGGCCGAACGCCGTGGCTACACGGTCCTGGTCATGCAGACCCTCGGCGACCGCGCCCGCGAGGTCGCCCTGCTCCAGCGCATTGATCGCCAACTGGTGGACGGTCTCCTGTTCAGTGCGTCGGCGTGCGACCCGGCGGACATCGAGAACAGCGACACCGGCCCGGTCGTCCTGCTGGGCGAGCACGAGATCCCGGGGATCGACCGGATCGCGATCGACAACGTGGCCGCGGCCCGGGCTGCTACCCAGCACCTCGTCGAGCAGGGCTGCCGCCGCATCGCGTTCATCGGCCGAGCCCGCGACTTCCGGTCCGACATGGCCGAACAACGCATCGACGGCTACGACCTCGAGCTGACCGCTGCCGGACTGCCGTTCCGGCAAGTGATCGAAGTGGACGGCTACCACCGTGCCCACGGCGCGGAAGCGGTGAGACACCTGCTGCGCGAACACGGTCCTGGCGGCGTCGACGGTTTGCTGTGCGCCAACGACCCGGTCGCTCTGGGGGCGATGCATGAGCTGGTCAACGCCGGACTGCGAGTACCCGATGACATTGCCGTGGCCGGCTTCGACGACATCGACGACAGCGCCTACGGGCTGGTGCCCCTGACTTCGGTGTCCCCCGACAAGCAGCAGATCGCCGAGCTCGCCGTCAGCCGGCTGATCGAACTCATCGAGGGAGCAGCCGGCTCCGGCAGTCACCAGCAGCCCGGGTTCGAACTCGTGGTCCGGGCAAGCTCACTTCGCACCGCACCTCCTCGGTAGGGATTCGAGCCGTGCTGCCATCCGGGTCACCAGAGGTCACCCAAGAGGAGCGCCGCGACCCGTCAACTCATCCGGCGTGCCGTTTCGTCGCTAGGATCGCTCTGTTCGAGCGAACCCGACGCGGCATTGGCCGTCAACGCTTCGGTGATCTCGTCCCATAGCTGAGGCGGCAGATCGTGGCCCATTCCCGGAAACGTGAGCAACCGGGCGGCCGGTGAGGCGTTGGCTGTGGCCTCCCCTCCGCTCACCGTGATCAGCGGATCTTCCTCGCTGTGGACGACGAGGAACGGGATCCGGACACTCCGCAAACTCGGAGTGCGGTCCGGAGCGGAGAGAATCGCCGCCAGCTGGCGACCGAACCCTTCCGGGCAGTAGGAGCGGTCATGGGCCGCGGCGGCGCGTTCCCGCAACAGGCTTTCCGCCAGCGGGTACTTCGGAGATCCGATCGCGCGGCTGATCCCCACGGAACGAGCGATCGCCTCCTCCCGGGTCGCCCCGGGTGGTCCCATCAGCGCGGCGGCCGCTTCGGCAGTCGGGCACCGACGCCCGAGTCCCCTGTGGTCGACATGATCGAACAGGCGGATGCGACGAGCTGCGAGTAGCGGATCGCCAACACCTGCGTGACCATGCCGCCCATCGAAATACCGGCTACATGAGCACGTGAAATCTTCAAGTACGCCAGTAGACCTGCTGCGTCCGCGGCCAGGTCATCGATCGAATACCCGGCGGAGGACGACAGCTTGGTCGACAAGCTGTTCGCCAGTTCGGCGGGATCAAGCCCGGCCAGGAACGGCAGCAGGAGCCAGCCGCCGATTCCCCAGGCGAAGCCGAAGTTCCTGGTGAGCACCATCGGGTCCGGGTCGAGGCCGCCGTAGACGTACACCTGCTTGTGGACGGTCGAGCCGTATCCCGAGGACGAGCCGGCCTTGTTCGCTGCCACCTCCATCGCTGTCAGGATCTGGCCGGCCAGCTGCCCGCCGCCGGTGGCGTCGAACGCCAGCGTCGCCGAGGTTGCCGCGATCGCCGCGACGAGGTCGTCCACGAACGTGGGCGCCGACGAGTCACAGACGTACACGGCGCCGATCGACCGCAGCAGTTCCGCCTGCTCCGGCCGGCGGACGACCGAGACGAGAGGTACCTCGTCAGCGCGGCACAGCTTCACCAGCATCTGCCCGAGGTTGGAAGCGGCCGCGGTGTGGACGAGCCCCGTGTGGCTTTCCCGGCGCAGAGTGGTCACCATGGCGAGCGCGGTGAGCGGGTTGACGAAGGACGACGCACCTTCCTTCGCCGTCACGTCATCGGGAAGCACGAGGCAGCTGGACAAGTCGGCGATCCGGTACTGCGCGTACGTGGCCCCGGCCAACGCGACTGTCTTGCCTTGCAACGCTTCCGCCGCCGGCGCCGCTCCGGTGGCGACCACCGTCCCAGCGCCCTCACTCCCCACGGGCAAGGACGTCCCCACTCGCCACGTCAGACTCCGCAGGCTGGCCGGCGGCAGTGGCGCCGTGACGATCGGGCGGTCGGCCGTACCAGAAGCGTTCGCGCCGGCGAGGTCGGTTCCGGCCAGGAGCAGCATGAGATCCGACGGGTTGAGCGGGGCCGCCTCGATCCGCACGAGCACCTGGTTCTCGCCGGGAACGGGAACCGGGACCTCGGCGAGGGAAAGTTCGAGCGTCCCGGTCGCGGTGACGAGGCTGCGCAGTTCGAGCGATGTCGGGGGTAGTGTCCGCTGCATCAGCACTTCTCCGGTCCGCTCTCAAGCCGGAAGGCGAGTCCCTCGAACTTCCCCGAATCCCGCCATTGCTCGATGTAGCCGAAGTACGCTGCCGCTCCGGCCGGGTAGCGGGACTGGGTGAGCCGCTCCCTGGCCCCCAGCGGACGGCCTTCGTTGTTGTAGTAGCCGGGGGTGCAGTCCGGGTTGTAGATCACGGATGCGGTGGGGTCTTGCAGCAGCTCGACCCACGCGGCCTGCGCCTCCGCCGTCGCCTCGACCTCCGTCGCGCCGGTGGCGCGCGCGTGGGCGATCACTGCGGCGGCGGTGGTCCCGGCCTCGACCAGGTTGTGGGTGACGTTCGAGATGAGGTTGGCCGCTTGCCCGGTCTGGATGACGAACAGGTTCGGGAACCCGTGCACGTGGATGCCGTGCAGCGTCACCATGCCCTCCGACCACGCTTGGGACAGGGCGACCCCGTCGCGGCCGACCGGGTCGAACCCGGACCGGCGCTCGTAAGGGGTGCCGAACTCGAAGCCGGAAGCCAGAATCAGGCAGTCGAGCGGGTGGTGCTGCCCGCCGACCCAGACGCCCGTGGCGTCGATCCGCTCCACGCCGAGGCCGTCGGTGTCGACCAGCCGGACGTTCGGCCGGGTGAACGCGTCGAGGTACTCGTCGTGGAAGCAGGGGCGTTTGCACAGCTGCCGGTACCACGGTTTGAGCGCCTCGGCCGTGGCCGCGTCGTGGACCACAGCGTCGACGCGGGCGCGGATCTCGTTCATCTTGTCGTCGTCGGCCGCCTCGTAAGCCTGGCGGAAGGTCTCCGGTGTCAGCTCGGCGGCTTCGGCGACGAGCCGGTCGCGGATCCGGATGGCGATGTCGGTCCACCCGTCCTGGACGAGGTCCTCCTCGGCGAACCCGCCGCCCTGCAGCGTGGCGAAGTTCAGCAGCCACTCGCGTTGCCAGCCGGGGGCCAACCGCGCGAACCACCCGGGGTCGATGGGGCGGTTGTCCCGGACATCGACCGAGGACGGCGTGCGCTGGAACACCGACAGCGAGCCGGCGTCCCGCGCCAGCCGCGGGATGCACTGCACGGCGGTCGCCCCGGTGCCGATGATCCCCACCCGCTTGCCGGCCAGCCCGGTCATCGGTGCGCCGTGCGGGTCTCCCCCGGTGTAGCCGTAATCCCATCGGCTGGTGTGGAAGCACTGGCCCTCGAAGGTTTCGATGCCCGGGATGCCCGGCAGCTTCGGCCGGTTCAGCGGACCGGTGCCCAGGGTGACGAACCGGGCCCGTAGTTCGTCGCCCCGGTCGGTGCGGATCAGCCACCGGCTGCTTTCCTCGTCCCACTGCACCTCGCGCACTTCGGTCGAGCACAGGGCACGCTCGTCCAGGCCGAACTTCTCGGCGATGCGCTGGGCGTGGGCGAGGATTTCCGGGCCCTCGACGTACTTCGCGGAGGGAACGTGGCCGGTTTCCTCCAGCAGCGGCAGGTACACCATGGCCGCGGTGTCGCACATCGCGCCCGGGTACCGGTTCCAGTACCACACGCCGCCCAGGCCGCCCCCGCTCTCGACGATGCGGACGTCGGTGACCCCGGCCTGGACCAGGCGTGCGCCTGTCACCAGGCCGGCGAACCCCGCCGCCGACGATCACGACCTCGACGTCGCCGGTCACCGGGTCGCGGTCGGCCCGGGGGGTGTGGGGATCGGCGGTGAAGTGGGCGAAGCGGCCCACCGGCTCGAGGTACTGGTCGGTGCCATCAGGGCGAATTCGCTTGTCCCGCTCCGCCCGGTACCGAGCCCGCAGATCGGTCGTCACTTGTTCTTCACCAGCCCCTTGGCAACCAGGCTCTGCGCGGCGGCGATGATCGCCTCCTCCGGACCGCGTGGCTGCCACCCCAGCAGGCGGCGGGCCTTCTCGTTCGACGTCTTCCGCGCGTAGCCGAGGTCGGGCACGATCTCCCGCATCTGCGCGGAAACCTTGGCGCCGGTCCGCACGACGAGGTCCGGAATGCGTCGCGTCGGGACGTTCGCGGCCGCTTCGCCCAGGCTCTTCCTGATCAGGTCGCCGATCTCCTTCATCGGGACCGCCGGGCCGTTGGAGACCAGGAAGCGCTCTCCGGCCGCCTCCTTCGCCGTCATGGCCAGGATGTGCGCCGCCGCGACGTCTCGCACATCGACGATCGGGAAGAACAGGTTCGGGTAGCCCGGCAGATCGCCGTCGAGGATGCGCTGGATCAAGTGGTTCGACCCGGAGATGTCGTGGCCCATGATCGGGCCCATGACCGCGACCGGGAGCATCGTCGTGAGTTCCAGCGACCCGCCCTCGGCCTTCACGAAGTCCCACGCGGCGCGCTCGGCGAGGGTCTTGCTCACCCCGTAGGCGTCGACACCAGGACCGTCCACAATGGTCCAGTCGTCGTCGGTGAAGACGTGGCCGTCGTGCGGGTGCCCCCAGCCCACGGCGTGGAACGCCGAGGTGAGCACCAGCCGCGACACCCCCGCGTCCCGGGCCGCGCGCAGCACCCGCAGCGTGCCCTCGCGGGCCGGAACGATCAGCTCATCCGGGTCCTCGACGTGTCCGGGCTGGACGGGCGAGGCGACGTGCAGGACGAAGTCCACACCGTCCATCGCGGCCGCCCACCCGGCGTCGTCGGTGAGGTCAGCGGCGACGAAGCTCAGCGCCTCACCGCTGACCATGCCGGCATCGGCGAGCACCGACCGCACGGCCGCTTCCCGGCGCGTCGACCGGACCGTGGCTCGCACCAGGTAGCCCTGGTCGAGCAGCTGGAGGATGCAGTGGCCGGCGATGAAGCCGGAGCCGCCGGTGACCAGGACCAATTGCTGTGTCATGACCACCATGCTTCTCGGAGCTGCGAGAAACAACCAAGCCCTCTCCTCCCTAGGAGTGAGAGGACCAGGCACGATTCGGACGGTCGGCTTACCGTCACGTCATGGCCGACGACACGAACCTTCTGGCGGACTTCCTGCGCGCCCGTCGCGGGCTGGTCACCCCGGAGCAGGTGGGGATCCCCGTCCTCGGTGTACGCCGGGTACCCGGCCTCCGGCGGGAAGAGGCCGCCATGCTCGCCGGGATCAGCGCCGACTACTACCTCCGGCTCGAACAGGGCCGCGACCGCAAGCCTTCCGCCCAGGTTCTCGAGTCGATCGCCAGGGCGTTGCAGCTGGACGAGGAAACGACCGCTTATCTGCTCAGCCTCGCCACCGACCGGCCGAAGCGCCGACGGCGGGCACCCCGTGAAGTCGTTCCATCCGGTATCGCGAAACTCGTCACATCGCTCCCGGTACCGGCCTTTGTGGAGGGTCGTTACCTCGACGTCCTCGCCGCCAACTCGCTCGCCACCGCGATTTCGCCGCGGCTCGTCGCCGGCGCCAACCGGCTGCGGGACGTCTTCCTCGATCCCGCCGAGCAAGCGCTGTTCCCCGATTGGGAGCTGGTGACCCGCGGGCTGATCGCCGGGTTCCGCCAATCCGTCGGCACCGACATCGACGACCCGCGCTTCATCGAGCTCGTCGGCGAGCTTTCCCTGGCCAGTCCGCGGTTCCGGCATCTGTGGGCGCGCCACGACGTCGCTCCTCGACAGGCCGGGCTCATGCGGTTCGACCACCCTCAGGTGGGCGAGCTGATCGTGAACCGGGAGAAGCTCCTCATCACCGGGACCGAGGGGATGATGCTGGTGATGTACCACGCGGACGCCGGCAGCGAGGCCGCCGGGAAGCTCGCCCTGCTGGCCTCTGCCGCCCTTCCGCCGGTCGGATCCCCCACTCGGACCACCTAGGCATCAGCCGCGGATCGCGGCGACCACCTCGTCGTAGAGCCGCACCGGGTCGGCGTCGCCGCCGTGGCGCACCCACAGCTGTGACGCGACGTCGAGGGACGCGAGCGCCGCGGCGATGATCCCCAGCGCTCGGGGGTCCGGGACCGGGCCGGACTCGATGCCCAGCCGCGCCTCGACGATCGGCACGAGCGACACCTGCCACGCCAGGCGCTTCTCCAGGTAGCGGGCGCGCAACGGCGGGTTGGCGAAGATCAGTGTCGTGATCTCCAGCACGCGCTCGGCGGTGTAGCCGGTGGTGCTGATCGTGATGAACCCGGCGCGGAGGGCGTCCCAGACGGAGACGTCGGCCGGCTGCTTCTCGACGGTGGCGAACAACAGCTCGCCCAGTTCGTCCTGGGCGCCGCAGACCAGGTCTTCCTTGCTGCCGAAGTACCGGAACAGCGACCGCTGGGAGACGCCGGCCTGCTTGGCGATCTGCGCGATCGTGGTGGCTTCGTAGCCCTGCTCGGCGAAGAGGGCGAGCGCCGTCTCGACGATTTCCGCGACAACGGCCTGTCGCGATCGGTCCCACAGCGTCGTGGTGGGGCGATCCGCATCCATTCACCCATCCTAACCACCCCTGTTCGACCACTGACCGCTTGTCATCATGTGCTAGCTTGGCAGTAACTGCCAAGTTGGTAGTCACTGACGAAAAGGTGAGTCATGTCGAAGGAAGACCCGGCCCTGGTCCGGACGGAAGCGGGCGCGGTCCGCGGCCGCGTCGAGGGCGAGGTGGCCGTGTTCCGGGGGATCCCGTACGCGGCGCCGCCGGTGGGCCCGAACCGGTTCCGGGCGCCGCAGCCGGTCGTCCCGTGGGACGGCGAGCGCGACGCGACCCCGCTCGTCTGGCCCACTTCCCCGCAGACGCTCGCCACGTTGGGCTCGCTGGACCTCGCCGCGATTTCGAACGACGGCTGGCACCGGGGCGACGACTACCTGACCCTCAACGTCTGGGCGCCCACACCGCCCGCCGAGCGCCTGCGTCCGGTGATGGTGTGGATCCACGGCGGCGCGTTCATCAACGGCCACAAGGACCTCGAAGCCGCCGACGGCGCTTCCTTCGCCCAATCCGGCGCGGTGACCGTCGCGATCAACTACCGGCTCGGTGTCGAAGGGTTCCTGCCCATCGACGGCGCGCCGACCAACCTCGGCCTCCGGGACATGCTCGCGGCCCTGCAGTGGGTGCAGCGCAACATCGGCCGCTTCGGCGGCGACCCCGGCAACGTCACGATCTTCGGGGAGTCCGCCGGCGGGATGTCCGTGTCCTGCCTGATGACCAGCCCGTTGGCTGAAGGGCTGTTCCACCGCGTGATCGCCCAGAGCGGCGCCGGGTCCACAGTGCTGCCGATCGACATCGCGAAGCGGGCCACCACCCGCGTCGCCAAGCACCTCGGCGTGTCCCCCGACGTGGCCGGCTTCGCCTCACGGTCGGCCGAGGACGCGCTGAAAGCGTTTGCCAAGGCGAGCCGGCCCGGCGCCGTCGACCTGCGCGACGACACCGGCCTCAACGCCTTCTACGGGTTCATCCTCGCCGGTCCCGTTTACGGGGACGACGTCCTGCCCGAGCACCCCTTGACCGCGCTGCAGCACGGCGTCGGCAAGGACGTCGACTTGCTGATCGGGACGACCACCGAAGAAGCGAAGATCTTCTTCTCGCCGACACCGCTGCGCTTGGCGCCGAAGCCGGTCGCCCGGTGGGTGCTGCGCCACGTCCACCCCGACGGCAACCGCCTGTACGACGCCTACGCCCGGCATTATCCCGGGCTCCGGGCGGGGATGGTGTGGTGCGCCGTCTTCACCGACCTGGCCTTCCGGTGGCCGGCCCGCCAGTTCGCCGAAGCCCACCAGGGCCGCAGCCACGTCTACGAGTTCGACTGGGCCTCCCCCGCGCTGGGCGGCCGGCTCGGGATCGCCCACGGCGTCGACATCGCCTTCACCTTCGACAACCTGGCCGCGATCACGGGACCGGACCGGGTCGGCGGCGACACGCCTCCGCAGGCGGTCGCCACCCACCTGCACGGGCTGTGCGCCCGGTTCGGCCGCGACGGCACCTTGCCGTGGCCGGAGTTCGACCCGGCCGACCGGCCCGTTTACCAGATCACCGCTCGGCGGCACGTCCACGAGCCGCCGCTGCCGGCCGCCGACTTCCTGCCCGCACTGAAGACCTACTGCTGACCGAGGAGATCACCATGCCCGAAACCCACGGCTGGGCCGCGTTCGAGCCCAACGGCGCCCTGACGCCGTACACCTTCCAGCGCCGCGAAGTCCGGCCCGACGACGTAGCGATCGAAATCGACTACTGCGGCGTGTGCGCCACCGACCTCGACGCCGTCCGCGCCGCCACGTCCGGGCAACCCCTCGTGCCGGGTCACGAAATCATCGGCCGGGTGACCGCGACCGGCTCCGACGTGACCGATTTCGCGCCTGGCGACACCGTCGGGATCGGCACCATCGTCGACTCCTGCGGCAAGTGCCCCGCCTGCGAAGTGGGCCGCGACAACTGGTGCTTCGACTACCCCACAGTCACTTACGGCGGCCACGACCGCGTCGACGGCTCGCCGACCTTCGGCGGCTACAGTCGTTCCATCGTGTCCGCGCAGCGGTTCGTCCACCCCATCCCGGCCGCCCTGGCCCCCGCCGCGGCCGCACCGCTGCTGTGCGCCGGCGTCACCGTGTTCGCTCCCCTCACCTTGTGGGGCGCCGGGCCGGGCAAGACCGTCGGCGTCGTCGGGATCGGCGGTCTCGGGCACCTGGCCGTCAAGTTCGCCCACGCCATGGGCGCGCGGACCGTCGTGTTCACCACCAGTCCCGGCAAAGCCGAGGCGGCGCGCGCGCTGGGTGCCGACGACGTCGTCCTCTCCACCGACCCGGACGCCATGGCCGCGTGGCGGTGGAAGCTCGACCTCATCATCGACACCGTCGGCGCGGCCCACGCCTTCGAGCCCTACTTCGACACCCTCGGCCTCGACGGCACCCACGTGTTCGTCGGCATCCACGACGAGAACATCAGCTTCGAACCGTGGCGGCTGCTCTACGGCGCCAAGCGGCTCGCCGGCGGCTCCGGCGAAGGCCCGCTGATGGTGCGCCGCATGCTGGACTTCAGCGCCCAGCACGGCATCACCGCGGACGTCGAGGTCCTGCCGGCGCACGAAGTCAACACCGCACTGGACCGGCTCGCCCGCAACGACGTACGCTACCGCTTCGTCCTCGACATGGCGCAGGCCTGACGCCGGGTCAGCGCGGGAGTCCGGCGAAGAAGCGGGCCATGGCGGGAGCCGTCGCGGTTGTGGTACGCGGCCACCTGCACTCCGACTTCGCCTTGCTCGAGCAGCTGATCCATCGCGCTTTGAACTGTGAGAACCACTTCACGCCACCTTTTCCGACAGTCCTTTGAGGACATCGCCTACGCCGGCCGGCGCGCGGCCGGTGATCCGCTCGACGTCCCCGATCCGCTGGTCGAACGCTCCGCCGCGGATCGCCGCGCCGAACGAGACCACGCTGCGCGCGACCGGCTCCGGCAGCCCGTTGGCGACCGCTTCGGCGAGCCAGGTGGCGTCGTCGACGGGCACCTCTTCGACCTCCACGCCGCCCGCCGTGGCGAACAGCGCGGCCAGATGGGCCCCGGTAAGCGCCTCGGGCCCCGCGATGTCGTAGACCTTGTTCGCGTGCTCATCACCGCCGGCCAGGACGGCAGCGCCGACGGCGGCGCAGTCCTCGCGGCTGACGTAGGCGGCGGCTCCGTCGCCGAAGTTGTGGACGAAAGCGCCGCCGGTCAACGGGTTCCGGGCCGACATCGATGCCACGTACTCGCTGTAGACGGCGTTGCGCAGAAACGCGTAGGGCACCCCGGAGCCCAAGAGCACCGCCTCGGTCGCCGCGTGGTCGGGCGCCATGGACGCCGGATTGTGCGCCGGGTCCGGATTCGGGAACGAGGTGTAGGCGATCAGCTCGGCGCCGGCACCCTTCGCGGCTTCGATCGCGGCCGCGTGCTGATCGACTCGCTCGGGAACGGGTTCGACGCTGATCAGCAGCACGCGCGTGGCGCCGGCGAACGCGGCGGGCAACGTAGCGGGATCCGTGAAGTCGGCGCGGCGCACCTGCGCGCCGCGCGCGGCCAGGTTCCCGAGCTTGTCCGGAGAGCGCGTGAGGAGGACGACCTCGGCGGCGTCGATGCCGCCGGTGTCCAGCAACAGCTCGGCGGCACAGCGTCCGAGGTGTCCGGACGCGCCGGTGATGACGAGGCTCATGAGCATCCATTCGTAGGCAACACTGTTACAAATTAGACCGTAACAGAGAGAGTTACAGATGCGCTAGACTGGTCCTCACCATGTCGAACAACACGCAGTTCGCCCTCGGGGTCCACGTGCTGACCATGCTGGCGAGCATGGCGCCGGAGATCCTGGTCTCGGACGCTCTGGCGGAATCCGCCCACGTCAACCCGGTCCAGATTCGCCGGGTGCTCGGCCGCTTCCGCCAAGCCGGGCTGATCGCGTCGAGACCGGGTGCGGGTGGCGGTTCGCAGCTCATCCGCGATCCGGCGACCATCACCCTCGGCGACGTCTGGCGCATCGTGCAGGGCGAGAGTCACGTACTGGGCTCCTACGCCGGGGACGCCCACTGCCCCGTCGGCCAACGAATCGAGTCGTGGATGGCCGACATCGATCGCCGCGCCCGCCAGGCGATCCAGGACGAGCTGCAGAAGACGACGATCAAACAACTCGTGGAACGCGCCCACGCCGGCATGACACCGTCATGATCGAGATCGGGCTCCCGAAACCTGTCAGGCTTCGCCGGCGGCCCGCCGCGCGCGCGATTTCGCAGGTTGGCGGCGTTGCCGCAGGTGCGGACGTCGTGCCAGACGCCACTGGCGTTCCGCGGGCCGTCCCAGAGCGCATGGGTGCGCTTCACCGGGAGCCGACCCCATCCGTGGACGGAACGAAGCCCGGGAAACTGCTCTCGCGTTTCCTCAGCCAGTACGAGATGCGAGCCGGCACTTGAGCGTATGGATCCGGCGAACCGAGCTTGCGCGCCGCGTCCATGGGCCAGTTCGGGTTGTGCAGCAACTCGCGACCCAGCGCCACCAGGTCCGCTTGACCGCTTTCGATGATGGCCTGGGCTTGCTCGGCGTGGACGATGTGCCCGACCGCCATCGTCCTGCTCCGGGTCCTCGCGCGAACTTGTTCCGCATACGGCACCTGGTAGCCGTAGTCCGCTTTCACGCCGGGCACCGGCCTTCCGGTGATGCCTCCTGAGCTGCAGTCGATGACGTCGACACCGTGCACTTCGAGTTCTCGCACCAGCTCGACGGTCCGGTCGATGGTCCACTCGGCATCCACGCAGGAGAGCCGGACGAACAGAGCCTTGCGGTCCGGCCAGACGGCGCGGATCCGATCGACGACCTCGAGGAGGAACCGGAACCGGTTGTCCCGGGAGCCGCCGTACCGGTCCGTGCGCCGGTTCGCGAGCGGCGAGAGGAAGCTGTGGATCAGGTAGCCGTGGGCCGCCTGCAGCTCGAGGACTTCGTAGCCGGCTTCGTCGGCGCGTCGAGCAGCGTTCGCAAAGGCCTCCACCGTGTCCTCGATGTCGGCGCGGGACATCTCGGCGGGGGTGCTGAACCCGTCGAGTCCGATGGGGACCGCGCTGGGGCCCAAGACCGGCCAGTCGTCGCCGGACGGCGTGGGCACCTGCGGCTCCCACGGTGGGTTCCTCCGCCCCTTGCGGCCGGCGTGGATGAGCTGGATGCCCGGCACCGCGCCGCCGGCCGTGACGACGTCAGCGAGCCGCGTGTGGAAGGGGACGAAGCTGTCGTCCCAGATGCCGAGGTCGCCCACCGTCCCCCGCCCGCTGCGCGCCACTGTCGTCCCTTCCAGGAGAACCAGTCCGGCACCCCCTTCGGCCAGCCGTCCGTAGTGGACGGTGTGCGTCCGCGTCGGCCTTCCGTCCACCCCGGAGTACTGCCACATCGGCGACACGACGACCCGGTTCTTCAACCGCACTCCGCGGATTTCGATCGGGCTGAAGAGGGCTTCCGGCATCTGACTGCTCCTTCGCTGGTGACCGGCACAGCGCGCGACGAGCGCGAGCGACCGATTGACAGGCGCCGACGCGGTGCCTACCGTCATGCTACCCAACGATACGTCGTATCACATTGCGGCACGAGGAGTGAGCATGGCGACCACCGATCGAGTTCTGGAGAGCCGCAAAGCCGCGCGGCCGGACGACACGGTCATCCACTATTCGATCAGCGGGCCGGCGGAAGGGCCGGCGGTTGTCCTGATCCACGGCTGGGCGTGCAACCGGACCGACTTCGACGGCGTGACCGGGTTCCTGCCCGGCGAGTACCGCGTGATCGCGGTCGATCTCGCCGAGCACGGTGAGTCGCGCTCAGCGCGCGACCGCTGGACGATGGAGGAGTTCGCTCGTGATGTGGCCGAGGTGCTCGACGTCGAGGCGGTGGCCGACTGCGTGGTGGTCGGACACTCGCTCGGCGGGGCGGTGGCCGTCGAACTCGGCCGGTTGCGTCCCGGCACGGTCCGGCACATCGTCGCCCTCGACGCCCTCCACTACCTCTTCCTGTTCGGCGCGCTGGACGAAGAACAGGCCGAAGGGTTGCTGCGGCCCCTTCACGCGGATTTCGCCGGCCTGGTCCGCGACATGGTCGAGGCGGGCTCACCGCCCGGCACCGACCCGGCCCTGAAGGACGCTCATTTCCGGAAGATGGCGGCGGTGCGGCAGCCGGCGGGCACCAAGGCGTTCGAAGGCCTGGTCGCCTGGGACATGGAAGGCGCTCTCACCGACGTCAAGCAGCCGATCACCGTGTTCGGGGTCCGGGAACTGGTCACCCAGGAAGCCCTGGACCGCCTCGGAAACCGCATCGACGTGGTGCTCGTCGATCTGGGCAGTCACCACTTCCCCGTGGAATCCCCCGAGGCGACGGCCGCGCTCATCACGGGCGTCGTGAGCGCGTGACGGCGGCCGGAACCGGACGCGCGGTCAGGGGGACGAGACCAGGCGGCTGATCTCGTCCGCGGCCGTCATGACCAGCTTCGCGAGGTCCTTTTCCTTCGAGGACTCGTAGCGCATCTCCGGAATGCTGAGCGTGACCGCCGCGATGGGCCGGCCGGTCGAATTGGTGATCGCCGCGCCGAGGGAGACCACGTGCGGGCGGTACCACGACGACATGTTCATGGCGTACCCCCGCTCGGCACTCCGGGCGATCTCTTCGCGCATCTCGTCGGGCGCCAGCATGGGGGTGCCTTCGAACTCCGCGGGTTCGGAGCGGACGAGCTCGTCGATCTCGTCCGGTTCCAGCCGCGCGATGATCGAGACGCCGCCGGAACTGGCGCCGAGCGGCACCCGCGTCCCGATCTCCATGAAGACGCGGATGAGCTGAGAACTGTCCTCCCGGGCGACGATCAGGTACTCGTCGCCGTCGCGCAGTCCCAGGAGCACTGTCTCCCCGGTTTCGGCCGCGAGGCCCTGGATGACCGGCTTCGCGACTTCACGCAGGTCCTGCTCGCCTGCACTGCGCAGCCCCAGCACGAGCGCCTTCATCGTCACGCCCCACCGCGCGTGCTCCCGGTCCACGATCCGCAGCCAGCGAGCCTGCTCGAGGGTGACCAGGCACCGCTGGACGGAGCTCTTGGGAATGCCCGTCACCCGAGCCAGTTCCGAGACGCCGATCGGCTGGCGCACCGCGACTTCCTCGAAGACGCGCAGCGTGCTCAGCACGCTGTTCATCGATCGGATGCTGCTGTTCGGCTTGTCCGGTTCGCCACCGTCACCTGCTGTGCCCATGAGGCCACGACCGTACCACTGGACGCACTGCCATACCTCATCCCGGCACAGCGCCGTCTTTACAGCGAGCTAAACGTCGTACTAATCTGCGGCACAGCGTGCCACGATATGGAACGGAGTTGGCATGGACCTGACTGTCGTAGGAGATGTCGTCGTCTCGGGGTGGCCGCGCCGCCCCGGGGGCAGCGCGGTTCCCGGCGCTTCGGCGTTCGGGTTGCTGCGGGACGGGGACCTGACGATCGGGAACCTCGAAGTCCCGCTCACCGGACGCGGGCAGCGCGCGGAAAAGCTGGTCGCCATGCGGGCGCCGACGTCGGGCGCCCCGGAACTGGCCGCGCTCGGGTTCGACCTGGTTTCCCTGGCGATGAACCACGCGATGGACTACGGCGCCGACGGGATGCGCGACACCGTCGAGGCGCTCGACGCCGCCGGAGTCGGCCACGCCGGTTTCGGGGAAACGCGCGCCGAAGCGACGCGCGCCCGGGTCGTCTCGGCGGCCGGCGAAAGCCTCGCGTTCTTCAGCTTTTGCTGCGCGCTACCGCTGGGCTTCGACGCGACCGCGGACCGCGCGGGGATCGGCGCCATCCGGGTGCGCCAGTCCTTCGAGTTCGACAGCGGCTTCCTGGACGAGACACCGGGCACGCCGCCGTTCGTCCACTCCGGCGCCCACGAGCCGGACGTGCGGGCAGCCGAGGCCCTGATCCGGGAAGCCAAGCAGCACAACGACTTCGTCGTCGTCGCACTGCACTGGGGTGTCCCCCACTGCTACCTGCCTGCGGCTCAGGGCCCGCTGGCCGAGTACCAGCAGCCCCTGGCCCGGCGGCTCGTCGACGCGGGCGTCGACCTCGTCATCGGGCACCACCCGCACTGCCTGCACCCCGTCGAGTTCTACCGGAACGGGCTCATCCTCTACTCGACCGGCAACTTCGTCTTCGACTGGTGCGACGGCTGGAACGCCGAGTCGATGGTGCCGAGGGAAGACGCCCACCCGTCGGCTCCCTACCGCCCGGCGCTGGTCCGGGGCCCGTGGTTCGAGAGCGCCGTGTTCCGCGTCGGGCTGGGCGGCACCGGCGGACCCACTCTCCGCCTGGACCCGATTGAACTCGACCCGGACAGCCAGCCGGTCCTCCCGCGGCCGGACGTCGCCGCGTCGATCCTCGCGCAGGTCGCCGAAGCGTCCAGGGACCTCGACCCGGCCGTCGTCGTGGACGCCGACGGCACCGTGCGCCGCGCCGCCGTCGAGACCGCGACCGCCTAGCCACCACCGACCACGAAGGAGCGCCTCCGATGTACAGCCCCGCCGCCAAGCCCGACGACTACGAATCCTTCCCCTACCTCCGGCGCGGAACCGACTTCCCCGCCGTCGAACTGTCCGATCCGAGCGCTCGCCGAAGCCGGTTCGCCACCGGTTCGGCCGACGACCGGGTCGAGCGCCTGCTGGCGGACAACGTGACCATCAGCTTCCACGACCACCCGCAGCTGCTGCCGGCCGATTTCGCGGACACACCCGACTTCCTGCGCGCCAAGCACGAGTTCACCGCGTTCACCGAGCTGCGCCGGGCCGGCCTGACCGCGGTCTTCGACAACTGGTTCGGCGTCATCGGCTCGACGCGCCGGACGGGCTGGAAGTGGGACGACCTGATCACGACGCTCGGCCTGCGGCTCGCCGACCTCGCCCACCAGGACGGCGTCGTCGTCGCCCGGACCGTGCGAGACATCCTCGACGCCCACCGCGACGGGCACGTCGCCTTCGTCATGGGCACCGAGTCCGCCGGCATGATCGAGAACGAGCTCGACCGCATCGACGTCCTCTACGGACTCGGCATCCGGCAGATGGGCCTGGTCTACGCGGAGACGAACACGCTCGGCAGCGGGCAGAAGGAGCGGCACGACGGCGGCCTGACCGCCTTCGGCAGGCACGCGGTGGAGCGCATGAACGCCGTCGGCATGCTCATCGACGTCTCCCACGCGAGCGACCGGACGTCCCTGGACGCGATCGAGGCGTCGGCCAAGCCCATCGCGATCACGCATGCGGGCGCGCGGGCGGTCTGGCCCATCGCCCGGATGAAACCGGACGAGGTCCTCAAGGCCTGCGCGGAACGCGGTGGCGTGCTGGGCATCGAGGCGGCGCCGCACACGACCGTGTCCTACGACCACCGGTCGCAGTCGATCGAGTCGGTGATGGACCACTTCACCCACGCCGTCGAGGTGATGGGCATCGAGCACGTCGCGTTCGGCCCGGACACGCTCTACGGCGACCACGCCGCCTTCCAGAAGGCCATCGGCGACGTGATCGGCTCGTCCACGGTGTTCGACGCGGGCGACCTCGAGTGGGAACGGGTCAGCCACGTCGACGGGCTCGAGAACCCGACCGAAAACTTCCGCAACATCGCCGGCTGGCTCGTCGAGCACGGGTACCGCGACGACGAGATCACCGCCGTGCTCGGCGGCAACATCCTGCGGCTGCTGACCGAGGTGTGGCGATGACCGGCATCCAGAACCAGATCGAAAGCGCTTTCGCACAACACCTCGACGACGTCTTGGCTCTGTCGCACGCGATCAACGCCGACCCGGAGCTCGCCTTCGAGGAGCACCGGACCTCGGCCGCGATCACCGACGTCCTGACACGGCACGGATTCGCCGTCGAAAAAGGGGTCGCGGACCTGCCCACGGCCTTCGTCGCCTCGGCGGGCTCCGGCGAGCTGGTGTTCGGCGTCTGCGCCGAGATGGACGCGCTCCCCGGCATCGGGCACGGCTGCGGCCACAACACGATCGCCGCGGCCGCCGTCGGCGCGGCACTGGCCCTGGCCCCGTTCGCCGACGAGCTGGGGTTGACGCTCAGGGTGTTCGGCACGCCGGCGGAGGAACGCGGCACCGGCAAGGAGATCATGGTCAACCGCGGCGTCTTCGCCGGGACGCACGCGGCCATGATGGTGCACCCGTCGCTGAAGGACGTCGTCAGTCCCCAGTTCCGCGCCTCGCGGTCCTGGCGGATCGAGTACACCGGCCGCGGCGGACACGCCTCGCGGCCGTGGAACGCGCTGAACGCCGCCGACGCGGTGGTGGTCGCGCAAACCGCCATCGGACTGCTGCGCCAGCAGCTGCGCGACGGTGTCCGGGTCCACTGCGTGGTACCGGAAGCCGGGTCGGCTGTGAACGTCATCCCCGACCGGGTCGTGGCCGACTGCATGATCCGCTGCGACACCATCACCGAAGTCGACGAAGTGTGGGCGCGGGTCCGCCGGTGTTTCGAAGCCGGCGCGCTCGCGGCCGGGACCACAGTGGACTTCACCACCCAGCCGTCGCTGTATCGCGAGGTCCGGCACGACCCGGACTTGGCCGCGCTGTTCGAAACCCGCGCGAAGAACTTGGGCCGCACGTTTCCGGACTACCCGGACAAGCTGTTCGGCTCGACCGACATGGGCAACGTCTCGCAGGTGATTCCCGCGCTGCACCCCATGCTGTCGTTCGACCTCCCGCCCGAGGACGGGAACCACACCGCCGCCTTCGCGGCCGCGGCCGGCGGCGCGGAAGGCGACCGGTTCGTGCGCGACGGCGGCCTGGCGATGGCGCTCACGATCGCGGACGTCGCGCAGTCCGCACCGATCCGGGCCCGGCTGACGGCCACCGAGGACTGAGGAGAACGACCATGGAACCCACTCGGCTCGGCACCGTCCCGGCGGCAGCGACCGGACGGAGCAACCGCCGGGCGCTCGTCGCCGGCAGCATCGGCAACGCCGTCGAGTTCATCGACTGGGCGGTCTACACGACGTTCTCGTCCGTCTTCGCACACCACTTCTTCCCGCCGGGCAACGACAGCGCCGCGCTGCTGTCCACTTTGGCCATCTTCGCCGTCGGGTTCGTCGTGCGGCCCGTCGGCGCGGCGATCATGGGTGCCTACGCCGACCGGCACGGCCGCAAGAAGGGTCTCGTCCTCACGATCAGCCTGATGGCGGCGGCGACGTTCGTCATCGGGGTCTCGCCCTCCTACGCCCAGGTCGGCATCGCGGCACCCGTCATCCTGGTGATCGCGCGCATGGCGCAGGGCTTCGCCGCCGGTGGCGAGTTCGGCTCGGCGTCGGCGTTCCTCGTGGAGTCGGCTGGACCTGGCCGCCGCGCGTTCGCGGGCTCGTGGCAGCAGGTCTCGGTCGGCGCCGGCATCCTCATCGCCTCGGGCATGGGCGCGATCGTGACGTCGGTGCTGCCGCGGCAGGCGGTGGACAGCTGGGGCTGGCGCCTGGCGTTCGTCGTCGCTTCGCTGTTCGGGCTCATCGGGCTCTGGCTGCGCCGGTCGGTGGAGGAAACGGCTTCGTTCCGCCAGGTTCGCGGCCCCCGGCGCAACGTCCTGGTGACGATGCTCCGCGAGCACCCGAAGGCGGCTCTGCGCGTCTTCGGTCTCAACATCGCCGGGGTCGTGCTCTACAACATGTGGCTGACCTACCTGCCCACCTACGCGGCGGTGTCGACGCACATCCCGCTCAACCAGGCGCTGCTGGCCAACGTCATCGGGCTGGTCACCTTCGTGGTCCTCCTGCCGTTCGCGGGGATGCTGTCCGATCGGATCGGCCGCAAGCCCACCATGGTGGCGTTCGCCGGTGGGTTCCTGCTGCTCGCGTGGCCCGCGTTCCGGCTGTTGAACGGCGATTTCCGGCTGCTGCTCCTCGTCCAGGTCGTCGGGCTGGTCCTGCTGCTGGGCTACTCGGCCAACGTCGCGGCCGTCATGGCCGAGCAGTTCCCGCCGGAGGTCCGCGCGACCGGCATCGGACTCCCCTACGCGCTGTCGGTCGCGGTGTTCGGCGGCACCGTCCCGTACCTCACGACGTGGCTGACCACCCACGGGCACGGGACGTGGGTGTGGCTGTACTGCGCGATCGCCGCCGCGATCGGCCTGGTCGTCTACCTGACCATGCCCGAGACGAAGGACAAGGCCATCGACTGAGGTGGCCGGCGGGTCAGTCGATCGTCAGCACGACCTTGCCGAAGCGGTCCGGGCTCACCAGCCGTTCCTGGGCCCGGGCCACTTCGGCCAGCGGGAACACCGAGTCGACCACCGGCCGCACCTTCCGCTCGGCGAGCAGGGCGAGGACGTCGGGGACCTCACGGAGGTCGCCCGCGTGCGCTCCACGGAAGTCGATTTCGTGGCGGTAGAGGGTGTACAGGTCGATGTCGGCGTGCGGACCCGAGTGCGAGCCCATGCCGATCAGCCGGCCACCGGGGCGCAGCGCGCGGATGGACTCCTGGATGGTCGCACCGCCAGCCGAGTTGTGGACGAGGTCGACGCCCCGCCCGTCCGCCAGGGAGCGGACCGCCGCGCCGAAATCCGGCACCTGCCGGTAGTTCACGACTTCGTCGGCACCGATCCCCCGCAGCAGGTCCCGCTTGTCTTCGGTGCCGGTGGTGGCGATGACCCGCGCGCCGAGAGCCCGGGCCAGCTGCACCGCGGCGGTGCCCACGCCGCTCCCGGCGCCGACGACCAGGGCGGTCTCGCCGGCCTGCAGGTCGCCGCGCGTCACCAGCATGTGCCAGGCCGTCAGGTACGCGAGCAGGCTCGCCGCCAGCTCGACGTAGGTCAGGGAATCCGGAGCCGGGATGGCGTTGCGGGCCGGGACGGCGAGGTACTCGGCGTACGTGCCGTCGGTGTGCTCGCCGAGGAACTTCAGGTCGCGGCAGCGACTGTCCACATCGGATCGGCAGGCGTCGCACGCGCCGCAGCCCAGCATGGGCAGCAGGACCACGCGTTGCCCCACCTCGACGTTCGTGACCGCGCTGCCGACCGCCGCGACGTCTCCGGCACCTTCGACACCGAGGATGATCGGGAACGGCGGCTGCTCGGCGAACCGCCCGTCCCGGACGAGCACGTCGGCGCGGTTGAGCCCGGCGGCCCGGAGCCGGACCAGGACGTCTCCCTCGCCGATTGCCGGACGCTGCACGTCATCGATTTCGACGACGCCGGCCTGCCGTACGATTCCGGCCTTCATCGCGCTTTCCTTTCGCCTGTGGGCATTTCGACCTGCGCGGTCGCGGTGACCCGGCCGCTGTGATCGCGGACGGAGACCGACCGCGACGAGCCGATCCCGGGTGACCGCACCACCAGGCCCTGGTGGTCGAACAGCGGCGCGACGACGCGGTAGTCGATCGCGGCGGCCGGCGCCCCGGTTCCGCGGACGGCTTCCGCCATGACCAGTGCCTGCAGTGGCCCGTGGACGACCAGACCCGGATAGCCCTCGACGTCGCGCGCGTAGTCGCGGTCGTAGTGGATGCGGTGGGCGTTGTAGGTCAACGCCGAGAAGCGGAACAGGACGGTCGGGTCCACCGGGAACGCCCGCTCGTCCGCTTCGAGCGGAACCGGGGTGGCCACCGGCGCCGCGGCAGGCGCGGCCGCGGCTTCCCGGTAGACGATGTCCTGCTCTTCGACGACCTTCACCACGCCGTCCTGGCTGAGGGTGTGCCGGACGACGACGAAGGTCAGCGGGCCCGACCGACCCGTCTTGTCCGTCGTCGACACGATCTCGGTGCACCGGGTCGCGGCCCGGCCGACGACCAGTGGCGCGGTCCGGGTGACCCGGCCTCCGGCCGCCATGCGCCGGCGGCCCGGCGCGGGTGGCGCCGGGATGCCCCCGCGCACGGGATGGCCGTCCGGCCCGAGATCGGCCTGGCGCGGCCGGTCGAGCAGGTAGACCCAATGCCACAGCAGCGGCAGCCCGTCTGTCTCCAGGTCCGGCAGATCGACGCCGAGCAGCCGGGCGAGCGCCACGGCGGGCTCCGGTTGCAGCACTTCGGTGCGCTCGGTCACGGGGTGAGCTCCTCGCGCCGGGCCCCGAACTCGGTGCGGAGCTCGTCGTTGTGCTCGCCCAGCCGGGGTACCGAGCCCAGTACCGGCTCGACTTCGTCGATGTCGACCGGCGGCAGCAAGGCCTGGACGGCGCCACCAGGGGCCTGGACCTGCTGCCAGCGATCACGCGCGGCGAGCTGCGGATGGTCGAGGAGCTCGCCCGGGCGGCGCAGGCGGGCGCAGGCGATCCCGGCGTCGCCGAGCAGTTCGACGACCCGGTCGGCGTCGAACGCGGCGAACGCCACCTCGATCAGCGGATCGATCAGGTGGTCATGGGCGACGCGTTCGGGGTTGTGGGCGAACCGTGGGTCCTCGGCCAGGTCCGGGCGCCGGAGCACCTCACGGCACAATCGAACCCATTCGCGATCGCTTTGGACGCCCAGGAAAACCTGGTTGCCGTCGCCAGTCCGGTAGGGGCCGTAAGGGGCGATCGACGCGTGTTTCGCCCCGGTCCTGCGGGTCTCCGAACCTCCGTAGAACGCGTGGTACGCCGGTTGGACCGTCCATTCCGCCAGCGCGTCGAGCATGGCGACCTCGATGGTCGCGCCGACGCCCGTGGTGGCTCGGCGCAACAGCGCGGTGAGGATGCCGGAGTAGGCGTACATGCCCGTCGCGATGTCCGCGATCGAAATCCCCGCTTTGCACGGCTGCTCCGGCGTGCCCGTGGCGGTGACGAGCCCCGCTTCGCACTGGATGAGCAGGTCGTAGGCCTTCTTCGCCTGGTACGGGCCGCAGGGGCCGTAGCCGGAGATCGAGCAGTGGACGAGGCCGGGACGGGCCGCCCGCAGGGTCGCGGCGTCGAGCCCCAGGCGTCCCACCGCCCCCGGGACGAGGTTCTGGATCACCACGTCGGCCGTCGCGATCATCGCGTCGAGGACCCGGCGGTCGGCCTCGTCCTTGAGGTCGAGCTCGATCGACTCCTTGCCGCGGTTGAGCCAGACGAAGTAGCTGGAGTCGCCGTGGACCGTCCGGTCGTAGCCGCGGGAGAAGTCCCCGGCGCCGGGGCGTTCGACCTTGATGACGCGGGCACCGAGGTCGGCGAGCTGGCGGGTCGCGAAGGGTGCGGCGACCGCCTGTTCCAGCGCGACGACGGTGGTGCCTTCGAGTGGGAGCATGGAAAGCCTTTCGTACCCGGCGTTTAGGGCCGGAGGATGGCGCGGGCCCGGTCGAGCACCGGCTTGTCGATCATTCGTCCGTCGGGGCCGGTCACGGCGCCTGTCGATCCCTCGGCGGTCTGGAGCACTTCACGTGCCCAGGCGATTTCGCCCTCGCTGTGGGCCAAGCCCCGTGCCGCGGGCGCGACCTGGGCCGGGTGGATGCAGAGCTTGCCGCCGAAGCCGAGGCTCCGAACGTAGCGAGCCGCTGTGGTCACCGCGTCGGCGTCGTGGATGACGGTCGTGACACCGTCGATCGGCGCGGGCAAGCCGGCCACCCGGGAGGCGAGCACGATGGCGCTTCGTGCGAGCAGCATCGCCTCGCGGGTGTCGTCGGCTCGGAGGTCGGCGGCCAGGTCGAGCGAGCCGAACGCGAGCCGGGCCACTCCGGGTGCGGCGGCGACGTCGTGCACGCGGTGCAGTCCGGCCGCGGTCTCGACCAGTGCCACCACCGCGGTGCCCGGCCCCAGCCGCGCCGGCAACGCGGCCAAGGCCGCCGGGTCCTCGGCCTTGGGCACGAGCACGCCGAGCAACCCGGCCGCGTCGGCGACGGCGTCGAGGTCCGCGTCGAGCCACGGCGTGCCGGCGGCGTTGAGGCGAACCCAGGCCTGGCCGCCGCCGGTCAGCCAGCGGAGCGTTTCGGCGCGAGCGGTGTCCTTGTCCTCGGGGCGCACCGCGTCTTCGAGGTCGATGACGACGGCGTCCGCGCCCGCGGCCGCCGCCTTGGCGAAGCGCCGGGGGACGTTGCCGGGCACGAAGAGCAAGGTGGTCGCGGACGTCATCGGACGGGATTCCGTTTGATGAGCTGACGCGCGATGACGGTCCGCTGGATCTCGTTGGTGCCCTCGCCGACGATCATCAGCGGCGCGTCGCGGAAGTACCGTTCGACGTCGAACTCGGTCGAGTAGCCGTAGCCGCCGTGGATCCGCACCGCGTCGAGCGCGATCTTCATGGCCGTCTCGGAGGCGAACAGCTTCGCCATCCCCGCTTCCATGTCCGCGCGTTCACCGGAGTCGTAGCGCCGCGCGGCGTACTGGACGAGCTGCCGGGCCGCGGTCAGCCCGGTCGCCATGTCGGCCAGGTAGTTGCCGATCGATTGGTGCTGCCAGATCGGCTGCCCGAAGCTTTCCCGCTCCTGGCTGTAGCGAATCGAGCGAGCGAGCGCGGCGGCGCCGACGCCGAGGGCGCGTGAAGCCACCTGGATGCGGCCGATCTCGAGCCCCCGCATCATCTGCGTGAAGCCTTCGCCTTCGACGGGGCCCAGCAACGAGCTGCGGGGCACGCGGAAGTCGGTGAAGGACAGCTCGCAGCTTTCGATGCCTTTGTAGCCGAGTTTCGGCAGGTCGCGCGACACCTCGAAGCCGGGCCCCTTTTCGACCAGCAGGATGCTGATGCCGCGGTGCTTCGGCTCGGCGTCGCGGTCGGTGAGGCACAGCAGGGCGACCAGCTGGGCGCGGCGGGCATTGGTGATCCAGGTCTTGGATCCGTTGATGACGTAGTCGTCCCCGTCCTTGCGGGCCACGGTGCGCATGGCCTGCAGGTCGGAGCCGCCGCCGGGTTCGGTGAGCGCCATGGTCGCCCGGATCTCGCCGGTGGCCAGCTTCGGCAGGTAGTGATCCTTCTGGGCTTGGGTTCCGTAGTGCAGCAGGAGCTTGGCGACGACGCTGTGCCCGCCCATGGCGCCGGCGAGGCTCATCCACCCGCGGGCGAGTTCCTCGGTCACGGCCGCGTAGCACGGCGTGGACACCCCGGCGTCGTTCCACGGCTCCGGGATGGCGAGCCCGAAGATGCCCATCCGCTTCATCTGCTCGATCAGCGCTTCGGGGTAGGTGTCGGCGTGTTCCAGTTCTCGCGCCACGGGCTCGACCTCACGGTCGACCCATTCTCGGACGACATCGACGATCGCTGTCTCGTCTGCGCTGAGTTCGTACATGGCTGCCATCCTGAACCGTTATGGCAACTCGATGGAAATACAGATTCGTGATATCCCTAGACCGGTGCGGCATACCGGCAGGAGGACGAGTGGAACTCAAACAGCTTTTGGCGCTGGTGACCGTCGGCGACACCGGGAGCGTCACCAAGGCCGCGCGTCTGCTTCACGTCGTTCAACCCGCGGTCAGCCGCTACATCCGCTCCTTGGAGGACGAAGTCGGTGTCCCGCTCTTCGAGCGCAGCAACCAGGGAATGACGCTGACCCCGGCGGGCGAAGTCCTCGCCGAGCGTGCGAGACGCGCGCTGCTCGAACTGGACCGGGCGCGAGCTGAGATCCGCCCGGACCCCGAGCACGTGCGAGGCATCGTGACGATCGGCTTGCTCGAAAGCACCGTCGAACTCGTGGCCGCCCCTCTGGTGGAGGCGCTGGGGCGTCGTCACCCGGGTATCGAGGTGCGGATCCTGAGCGCGTTCTCCGGTCACCTCCAGCAATGGCTCGACGACGGCGCGGTGGACATGAGCCTGCTGTACAACCTGGACTCGACGCCGTCGATCGCCGTCACCCCGTTGCTGCGCGAAGCGTTGTGGGCCGTCGCCCCGCCCGACGCGGAATTCGGCCGCGAACCGCTCACCTGGGCGCGACTGTGCGAGAACCGCCTGGTCCTGCCCGTCGCCGGGCACGGCTTGCGCGTTCTGATCGACCAAGCGCTCGGCGTCGCGGCCGCCGAACCCACGATCGCTTGCCAGACCAACTCCATGCCGGTGCAGAAGAAACTGGTGGCCGTCGGTCAGGGCTGGAGCGTGCTCCCCGCAGCCGGGGTCGCCGAGGACGTCACGACCGGACGGCTCCAGGGCGGCCCGATCGCCGATCCGGCGGTCTCCCGCACCATCGTCTTGGCCCTGCCGCGAGCCGGCCGCATCCCGCCCGCTGCCGAGGTCGCGGCCACCGAGATCGTCCGGGTGACCCGCCGGCTGGTCGAGGACGGCACCTGGCCGACCGCCAGCGTCGTCGCCCAGCCAGAGTGCGGCGCCTAGCGCGCGGGGCACCTGCACACGCCCTCGCCCGTCGTCGTCACGCCTTGGTACGGATCGGGTGGCCAAGCCACGTGACCGCGTCGGCCAGCGCGGCCATCCGGTTCGTGGTGACGCCGGTCAGCTCGGCATAGGCACTGTGCACGTTCACCACGAAGCGTTCCGGGTCGAGAAGGTCACGTACTTGCCGAGATCGGTTGGCCAGGACAGCCGGGTTCGCCGTCGCGTTTCGCCCGGTCGCGCGGGGGTGACCGTCGACTGACCCGCCGGGCCACCAGCGCTGCACGTATCGGCGACCGTTCGGACCTCCCGCCACAACGGCAGACGGCCGATCCTGGTCATCCGGGAGTGGCGGCATGTTCGATCGCACGGAGAAGCCCGCCCGGCCGCATCCGCTGACTGCGGCCCGGCCCGCGCGCCCGCAGCACTGGCTGGCCGGGCTGCAACGCCAGGCAGGCAACGCCGCCGTGGCCGCGCTGGTCCAGCGCGACGCCGTTCCAGGTTTCGCCCAGCGCGGCGGCACCTGCGAAGCGGCGTCGCTGCTGACCGCGTTCCTGGTGTGGGACCGCGAGTTCGGCAGCCCCGGTGTCGCGAACGGCAACCTGATCTCGGCGTGCGACGCCGCCCAGATGTTCATGGTCGAGCACCGGACCGAGCTCCTGATCGGCATCGACCGGCGCTTCACGACGTCGGCGAGTACAACGCCACACTCGCGACCGTGGCCCGGGTCAGGACGGCCCTCCAGACCGGCTGGCCAGGAGTCCAGTCGTTGAACGAACCCACGACGCTGACCCGTCCTGGGGCTCGTCGGCGGGCAAGCTGAAGACGATGCGTTTGGCGCCGTTTCCGTCGCGGCCCTGACAGATCTTGATTACTCGGCGGTTGCCCTCTCGGTGCTGTCCGTGGAAGACCGGGCGCTCGACGCTGAGCGCCGTCCATGATGCCATTGGCCTGCCGCGACACGCGCAGCCGCGAACGTGATGATCACTCCATCGATTGGTCTGCTGATCGGTGCTCGGCGACCAGCCGGCGATCGCCACGAAGAGCGACACCAACCGGTTCTGCGGAGTCGGTGAGACTTCGCATTACGAGCGCTCACGCGACAACCGTGACTTCGGCTTGGACACGAGCCGCCGTCAACCCTTCGGTATCCACAGCGATATACCAATGCCCATCCACGGGAACGGTGATGTCGAACGGCCGAACTGTCGCGACACCACCGATCATGCGGTAGGCAACTCTCTTCGCGTACGCGTCAATATTGGCTTTCGTCATCAGACGAACATTGGCCATGACGTCCAATTCGACGCGTACGACGGTAGCTCTGCTCAGCCAGCCGAGGTCGACGACCGTTACATCGGATGCCACCGCATACCCCCGGGGGAGACCAAAGTCCTCCTCCGCTCGGCTTTTTCAACCGGAGGCTGGGCGAAATACTGACGCCTCACCGAGGTCGAGTTAGCTGATCCAACTGTTACACCACAGGCCGCGTCGGAAATTTACGGTCGCGGATGCCGTCGTCTCCGCCGGACGGTATCGCGCAGCCACCGTGCTGGGCGAGAGCACGTCCGGTGAGGTTGTGGTGTCGATGACCATTCCTTCCCCGAGCACGGCGCGACAGGAGCTGCCGAGCTGCGAGGCGGCCGTGCTGCTCAAGTAACTCCTGGCGCCGTTTACCGGTCGATCTCAAACGGAATAGCCGATCCATTGAAGAAAAACACAGCATCATCGGGGTTCGCTCGATGTGGTGACGACGGCGTCCGGTGGCCACTGCGCTTCACCGTGCAAGTGAGGCGTGCAAGGTCGGGGTTCCCGCCACCCGGGGATGGAGCGATATGTCGCTGCGCTCCCGGGTTTACCGGTGGGGACGCGGGGTACCTCACGACCGTTGGCGGGTGTCGTATCGAGGGGGCATAGTGCAGGTTCGCCGCAGGACGGCCGCGCGCGTCGGAGATGTTGATCGTGCGGTCGCGGTCTTGGCGACGCGCGGGGTGCACCCACTTCGTGCGCGGGCCGCGCTGAATGAGATGGCGCGGCGCCGGCATATCTCCCTCGGTCAGTGCGCCGTGTTGGTGGTGCGCCGCTTCGACCGAGTTGGCCGCTGACAACGTGCTGACGAAAGTCGTGTCGCGGCGTCTGCTGCTGACGTTGGCGCTGGCCGGCGCGGCGTCGGCGTGCGGCATGCCGCAGCACAGCCGCGGCGATCAGCCTCCTCCGCCCGAACCGATGGCGCCTTCCCCGCCCATCACGACGTCGGCCTCAGCGTCGGCTCCCGCTCCGACGGCACTTCTCGTCGGTTTCTGCGGCGCGCCGGGCTCGACGGCGCTCGGGGCCATGACCGGAGACCTGGACGCGGCTGGTCGCAAGCTCCAGGAGACGATCGGCACCTACCCGCCCGGGCACACGATCGTCCCGGTCGTCGAATTGATCGCCACGACCGCGCACCGCTCGCCCGGCGCCGACGGCATGTACCGCAGCCGATGCAGCGACGACACAGTGCGCAACTACCTCGACGCCGCGCGGCGGATCGACGGTGTGCTGCTGCTGAACATCCAGCCTGGGCGCGCCGACTTCCTACCGGAAGTCCAAGCGTACGAACGCTGGCTCACCGAACCCGATGTCGGGGTCGCCCTCGATCCCGAATGGGCCGTCGATCCGGGAATCGTTCCCGGGGAAGAGTTCGGCAGCACCACCGGAGCTGAACTCGACGGCGTCGCCGCCTACCTCAGCGCCCTGGTCGACGCACACCGGTTGCCGGACAAAGTCATGGCATACCACCAAGTGTCAGCATCGGTGGTGCACGACGAGCGGTCGCTGTCACCCCACAGCGGTGTATCGGCGATCAAGGTCGTCGACGGCATCGGCCCTGCCTCTGCCAAGCACGCCACCTGGCGGAAACTGACCAGCGGCATGCCCGACCAGGTGCGCACCGGATTCAAGCTCTTCTTCGACGAAGACACCCGCAACGGTTCGGTCTTGATGAATCCGGCGGACGTGCTGGCCCTCGATCCTGCGCCGAGTTACATCGTCTACGAATAGACCAGGCACTGACCGAGGCCTGATTCCGGAAGACGCCGCCGCGGTCGAGACGCATGGATGCGGTCCGGCTGTATTGGTCAGCCGTCACGGGCGCACGCTCCGGGGGGGGTGGGACCGGCGCACGTCTCCAGGTCCGTGGCCGACCCCACCCGTGCCGGCGTCACCCGTCGTCGTGGCGTGCCCGGAACGGGGAACCGGAGTGTGCAGCTCGCTCCCTGTTCCGGGCACGCAGTACGACGCTCGTTCGCGACACCGGGTCCGCGCCGCCAGCCGGCTTCCGCACACACAACGGGCGGCCGCGGCGCGGAAACTCAGTTGCCCTGGCTCGTTCCGCCGTCGGCAACGGCACCCGATGCGCAGTTGTACGGGTTCGCACCGTCGGCCTCGTTGGCACCCGGCGAGAGGATCGGCACGCCGATGCCGTTGAGCGAGTGCTGGATCGGGACCTGCACACCGAGCACGTTGACGTTGTTACCGCAGATGCCCGGGGTGACGTTGACGTTGTGCAGCAGGTCGGTGTTGTTGAGGTTCAGCAGGCCGACCTGGCCGTTGTAGTCGTAGCTGCCGTGGTGGTGACCGTGGTGGTGCCCGTGACCGTCGGGCGTGTCGGCGGCGGCGACGCCCCCGGCCAAGAACGCGCCCGCGGCCATCGTGGCCACGACAAAACCAACCTTCTTCAGCATGGGTTCTCCTCGAAAAATATGCAGTCCTGACAATCAGAGCGGCGGCGAGGTGTGTTCTCCGCTCCACGTGAGCAGAAGGTACCGACGTACCGACCGCCATCCACGATGCGAGCCACCATCGTGTAGCCAGGCCACGCCCTTGACCGCAGCGTATGTGCCCCATTCGAGTTCCACGTCCGTTCTTCGGGCCCGAGACGTCGATGTCGCATTCCCTCACGACCGTCCAGGCCGCGCCGCTGCACCCGCGGTGTGGCGACGGAGAGTCAGACGGTCCGGCGGTCGGTTGATCGTCGGCTCGGTGTGGGTACCTCTCTACGTCACCGGACGCTGGAGGGAAGGATGCCCCATCGTGTTCCGTCGTCCCCGGAGGGCAACGGTCTGGCTGAGGCGCTCGGGGAGATCGCCCGGACGCTGCAGGCCGAACCGGACGTCGACACGACGCTCGCGGCGATCGTCAAGGCGGCGGTCGACCACATCGACGGCGCCGCCCACGCCGGCATCTCACTGGCCGAACGAGGCGGGCAGATCCGCACCGTCGCACCGACCGACGACCTCGTCACCCGCATCGACCAGCTGCAGTACCGGACCCGCGAAGGCCCGAGCGTGAACGCGATCGCCGAGCACGAGATCTTCCGCGCCGACGACCTGGCCACCGAAGCACGGTGGCCGACCTTCGCGCCCGCGGCCGCCGAGGCCGGGATCCGGTCGATGCTGTCCTACCGGCTGTTCACCACCGACACCACCCTGGGCGCGCTGAACCTGTACTCCACCGAGCAGTTCGCGTTCAGCGAGCAAACCGCGCACGACGGGCGGATGTTCGCCACCCACGCCGCGATCGCCCTCGCCGCCGCCTCTACCGAAGCGAACCTGCGGATGGCCGTGGAACACCGCGACACGATCGGCATGGCCAAAGGCCTGCTGATGCAGGCCCACGACGTCGACCCGGTACACGCCTTCCGGATGCTGGTCGAAGCCTCCCAGCACAGCAACATGAAACTGCACCAGGTGGCAGCCTGGCTGGTCGAGCATCGCCGCGACCTCTGACACCCCTCCCCGGGGTCGAGGCCGCAGCTGCTGACTCCTTGCACGCACGGCAACCACGGCCGGGTGAACCGGCACCCACAGTGATTAGTTGAGCGCGTTGCGGGAAGTCCGTCGCCGGCGACCGGGTGGTTGAACAGGCAGCTTCCCGGCCGCTCCAAACGACGACGTCCGCCGACACTACGTGGACGGCCTGGTCAATGCAGGGAACCCGGCAGCGACAGCCACTTCTCGGCCTCGGCCCGGTCAGGATACAGCGGCAGGACCTGGTCCAGCGCCAGCAGCCGAAAGCCCACCTGCGGAGCAGAAGCGACATCGGCGAAGTCGATGATCAACGATGCGGGGCCTGACGCAGGGCCGCGTGCAGCTCATCGTGGAGCAGAGTGGTCATACAGAGCTCGACAGCGGCGGACACCGTGACGGTGGGGTGCGCGGATGTGGTGGCCACGCGGATGACGGCGCGGCCGGCAATGGTGGGCGCGTCGCCACAGCAACAGGCGGAGTCGAACATCGGGTCCTCCTCGTCGCACGGGTGGAACGCGGAGGGGTCGCATCGGCCGTCCCGCCCAGGCCGGCCTGCCGAGGCAGGGATGGCGGCAGGGGTCGGCGGCTGTGGGGCTGAACCGCGCATGGCACGGATTCGGAGGCCGTGGCCCCGGCGCCGCCCAATCGGGGACAGCGAGGCGCCACCCGCCGGAAACCGGCCATCACGCGTCCGGCAGGCCGAGATCGTCAACGCGGCTGATCGATGTCACCTCACCGGCAGCCACCCCCCTCGCCGACGCGCTCCGGTCCGGCCGGAAACGTCCCCGATCGACCTGGCCACGCGGGGCGGCGCGCTCACCTCCGGCAACCGGCCGCTCCCCCGTTCCCAGGCGGAAGCGGCCGGTCGCCGGGCCGGAGCTCAGCAGACGATCAGGATCTTGACCCAGGCGAAGCCGGTCCCCTGCTTGGTGTCGATGCTGCTCGACAGGCGGTAGTGCGGCACGGTGCTGCCCTGGTTGAACAAGTGGCCGCTCTGTCCTCGCGCGTCCCACTCGTACGAGCCGTGGTACGGGATCGAGTGCTCACCACAGCCTTCGATGAACGCCTTCCGCCCCGTCATCCCGCCCTTCTCGTAGGCCGTGAAGATGGACGTCGCCGCGAGACTCGTGGCGGGCGCCGCGACGGCCGGGGTCACCGTGGTCACCATGGCCGCGACGGCCAGCGTGCCACTCGCCCAGATACCGGACTTCCTCATGCGTGGAACCTCCCCTTCGTGGAACCCCCGGCGCCCGAGGCCGCTCCGCCGATCGCGTGAATCGAACGGAGGTTCGCCCAAGGCGCCGTCCAGGTCTGCTATCCCGGACTCGGGGGGATTGCAGGTGCTGGCTGAACCGAGTACGTCGAAGACTCTGGCCGACGTCGTCACCAGGAACACACCACTGGCGTGGAATCGCCTGGTCAGCCGCCGTGGGCGGGGCTGACGCGTGCTGCGGTTCCGGGTGCTGGGCGAAGTGACCGCCGCGGACGGCGGCGCCCGGGTGGCCCTCGGCCACGCGCGGCAGCGGTGCGTGCTGGCGGTGCTGCTGGTGGAGGCCAACCTCGTCGTGTCGACCGACCAGCTGGTGGACCGGGTGTGGGGCGACCGGCCGCCGCTGCGCGCCCGGCAGGTGGTCAGCAACTACGTGTCCCGGCTGCGGCAGCAGCTGCCCCCCGGTGGCGGCGTGGAACTGCAGCGCCGGGGCGGCGGGTACGCGTTGCTGGTCGAACCCGGCCGTATCGACCTGCACGAGTTCCGCCACCTCGTCCGGCGCGCCCGCAGCGAACCCGACGAACAGACCGCTTGGGCCCTCCTGGAACAGGCCTCGGCGTTGTGGTCCGGCGAGGCCTTCGCCGACCTGGACGTCCCGTGGCTCGCCGCCGTGCGCGAAGGCCTGGCGATGGAGCGGTTCACCGCCGACGCCGACCGCATCGACCTGGCGTTGCGACTGGGCCGGGACGCCGGCCTGCTGTCTGAGCTGACCGCCCGGGCCGCCGCACATCCGCTGGACGAACGCGTGGCTGGGCAGCTCATGCTGGCCCGGTACCTGGCCGGTCACCCGGCCGAGGCCCTCGCGGAGTTCCAGCGGGTGCGCACCCGGCTCGCCGACGAGCTCGGCGCCGACCCTGGCCCGGCGTTGCGGGAGCTGCACCAGCGCGTGCTGACCGCGGATCCGGACCTCACGGCGTCCCCTCCGGCGCCGCCGGTGCCTGTGCCGCGGCAACTGCCGCCGCGGCCCACCCCCTTCACCAGCCGTGAAGCCTGCCTGGCCCGGCTGACGGATTTCCTGGCCGGATCGCCGGTGCCCGACGGCGCGAGCCCGATCGCCGTCGTCAGCGGGGCCGGCGGGACCGGCAAGACGTGGCTGGCGCTGGAGTGGGCGCACCGCAACGCCGGCCGGTTCCCCGACGGCCAGCTGTTCGTCGACCTGCGCGGCTTCGGCGCCGACCGCGGCGGCCCGATGGATTCCGGCGTGGCGGTGCGGGGCTTCCTTGCCGCGCTGGGGGCCGATCCGGACCGGCTGCCCGCCGAACCGCACGCCCAGGCGGCGCTGTTCCGGAGCGTCACCGCCGGCAAACGCCTGCTCGTGGTGCTGGACAACGCGGCGGACGCCGGCCAGGTCCGAGCCCTGCTGCCCGGCGGCGGGCACTGTGCCGTGCTCGTCACCAGCCGCCGGTGGCTGACCGGGCTGACCACCGCGCACGGAGCCGGCCGCCTGCACCTGGACGTCCTGGCCGACGACGAGTCCCGCGCCCTGCTGGCCCGGCGGCTGGGCGACCGGGCGCGCACCGAGGCGGCGGCGGTGGCCGAGCTGACTGCCTCGTGCGGCGGTTTCCCGCTCGCGCTGGGGATCATCGCCACCCGCGCCCAGCTGCACCCGGACGTGCCGCTCACCGAGCTCGCCGCCGAACTGCGCCGTCAGGGCGCGGCCGCCCTCGCCGACGACGACCCGGTCGCCAGCCTGCCCGCGGTCCTGTCGTGGTCCTACCGCGCGCTGTCCGACCGCGACCGGACGGTGATCCGGCTGCTCAGCACGGCGCCCGGGCCGGACATCGGCCTGCCGGCCGCCGCCGCCCTCACCGGTCTCCAGCCGGCCGAGGCCGGCACCGCCCTGCGCGCGCTGGAGGAGGCGTCCCTGCTCGGCCAGCACCCGCGCGGCCGGTACCGGATGCACGAGCTGATCCGGTCCAGTGCCCGGTCGGCGGGCGCCGACCCCGGCTCGGCCGCCCTGCGCCGGCTGACCGACTTCCACCTGCACACCGCCTACACCGCCGAGCGCCTGCTGAACCCGCACGCCCTGCCGATCCGGCTCGCCCCGGCCGTCGTCCGGCCGCACCCGGTGGGCGACGTCGCGGCGGCACTGTCCTGGTTGGACACCGAGCACGCCAACCTGCTGGCCGTCCAGCAGGCCGCGGCGGATACCGGGATGCACGCGGTCGTCTGGCAGCTGGCCTGGGCCCTGCTGACGTTCCAGACCCGCCGAGGCCACCACCGCGAGCAGGCGGTGGTGTGGCGGACGGCGCTCGACGCCGCCCGCCACCTGCCCGACCCGGCGGCCCGCACGGTGGCCCACCGCCGGCTCGGCGCCGCCTGCGTCGAGCTGGAACGGCACGACGAGGCGGTCGAGCACCTGCACCTGGCGATGGACCTGGCCCAGCGGCACGGGAACACCGGCGACGAGGCCCACACGCACTACCAGCTGGCGTGGGCCTGGGGCCGCCGCGGCGACGACCGGCAGGCCCTGGACCACGCGATCCGCGCGGTCCAGCTGTGCCGCCGGGCGGACCTGCCGGTGTGGGAGGCGGACGCCCTCACCGCGGCCGGCCGCCACGCCACCCGCCTCGGCGACCACGAAACCGCCCGCCGCCGCTGCCACGCGGCCCTGTACCTGCACCGCAGGCACCACAACGCCCAGGGCCAGGCGAACGCGCTGCGTGCGCTGGGCGAGATCAGCCTGCTGGCGGGCAACGAGATCACGGCGGCCCACTGGTTCCGCGCCGCCGCGACGCTGTACCGCAATCAGGAGGTGACGGCCGCCGAAGCCGACGCGGCCGACCGGCTGGGCCACGCCCGTACCGCCGGTGGGCCCCACGTCCGGTGGCAGGACGCCGTCTTGTACTGCAACGGCAGTTAGCAGGGTTGTGGTAGATCATCGTTGTGGTGGTCGATGTGGTGATGGAGCTGGACCGGGTGCATGAGCGGATTGCGGGCCGGTTCACGCGGTCTGAGCCTCGAGGTCGGGCGCGGGAATTTGTGTCCGGGCTGGTCGCCGGATTGGGGCGGAAGAACGGATGGACGCTGGCCGAACAGGCCGGCGAGGTCTCGCCGGACGAGGTGCAGCGGCTGCTGCGCTGGGCGGACTGGGACATCG
Source organism: Amycolatopsis sp. NPDC098790 (assembly GCF_044759945.1). Classification (NCBI taxonomy): domain Bacteria; kingdom Bacillati; phylum Actinomycetota; class Actinomycetes; order Pseudonocardiales; family Pseudonocardiaceae; genus Amycolatopsis; species Amycolatopsis sp. NPDC098790. The sequence continues at coordinate 82,551 of NZ_JBIWAI010000006.1, read as the reverse complement.
ACGGGTCCGCGATGACGTGCGCGACTACGTCATTGAGCACCTCGGCGGACCCGGTGGCGTGCTGATCGCCGACGACAACACCAGGCCCGCCTCAACCACTACAAACGCCGCGGCTACCCACTCACCTGACTGCCGTCGCAGTACTTGGTCATCTGACTGGTCGGCTGGCAGCGAGAAAAAGGGCTCGGCCACGAGGGGGAGGGAGGCCGAGCCCACGCCAACCTTAGTCCCGGATCGATGCCGCAACGACGCAGTCGAGCAATTTTCGCTCAGACGGCGGCAGGTGCGTGCCGCTCCACCCCTGTAAGCGGCCCTTTGTCGTTCGCTGTAAGGGACGAGGGCGGCCTGCGTCCCGTCGGTTGTGCATCGTTGGGCAACAACTGCAGCTTCTGCGACGCCCTCCGGCAGCCTCGCGACGATCTCGCTCCTCCCGGTACAAGTCGGCCCGTCGGCCCTCTTCTGGAGCCGACGAGACCTCAGTCCGAGCCGTCCCGCAGGCAAATCCAGAGCGTGCCCTGCCGTTACCCCCGCCACCGGACCGGGCAAACGCAGCTTCCCGGTCACGGCGCGAACAGTTGTAGGGTTCCCATGACCCCGTTGAGATGCCAGCGGTTGTCTTCCCAGACACCGCCGGCGAGCCGTCCTGCGCGCTCACCGTGAAGGACGGAGGCGGTTGCCATGGCAGCCGACAACGACGACATCGCCCACCGGCTCGACGAGCTCGGCACCACCATCGCCGAGCTGTCCGGAGTACTCGAGCACGCACCGGACACCGACAACGCGTTGACCACCGTCTGCGCCGAAGCGGTGCGGCTGGTGCCCGACGCGGACATGGCCAGCATCACCACCTTCGCCGAGGGCGAGGCGACCACCGCGGCGAGCACCGACGATCGAGCCGTGCTCCTGGACCGCGCCCAGTACCGCGCCGGCGAAGGTCCCTGCCTCGACGCCGCGCACACCGGTGAAGTGGTGCGGGTCACGGTCGGCGAAGCCGGCGGGCGGTGGCCCGATTTCGTGCGAGAGGCCAAGGAGCTGGGTATCGGCAGCTTCCTCGCCACGCCGTTGCGGGTCGAAGACGGTATGCGCGGGGCGTTGAACCTGTTCGGGTTCGGCGCGCACGGCTACCAGCACTTCGATGCCACCACCTTGCGGCTGTACGTGGTGAGCGTCGAGTCCGCCCTGCGCACCGGTCGCCGGTACCGGCAGGCCAGATCCTTGGCCGACCACCTGACCACGGCGATGCGCCACCGCGGCGTGATCGAGCAAGCCAAAGGCATGCTCATGCTCATCCACCGGATCGACGACGCCGCCGCGATGCAACGACTGATCGCCCAGTCGCAGAACACCAACGTCAAACTCCGCGACGTCGCTGCGAACTTCGTGCACCGCGTCGTCACCGAAGGAGCTCCCGACAGCGCAGGGAAAGCCGAAGGCTGACCCGGCCAGGACACTGAGGCCCTCACGACCGGCGTGGGCATCCATACCTAGCTGTCGATACAACCGAGTCGGCGAGCGTCAGGTTCGCTGACGCGTTGGACGCTGGGCGACGAGGGCGCCCCGGCGTGGCGATGTCGAGAGCGTTCAGTGCGCAGGCATCGACGGCTTGGGTGCGGAATCGTCGTCCCGGCGAGCGCTGCCCGGCCGAGTGGCCGTGCGGATCCGTGTTTCATCGTGCCATGAACCGATGCCACGCTCAGTAACAGATCAACCTCCACATGGCCAGTCCAGCGCTGGTGGCCCGTCGGCCCGCAGCTGTGCGCTCGGCCGGGGTGGCGATGGGCTTGAGCCACGGAGGGGTTGGCAGCAGCGCACCCTGACCTCACCGGCACGGCACGGATCGCAGCCCCGACCAGCCGGGTCAACTACGCTCGGCCGTCGGCGTAGCTGTCAGCATTGACTCGGCGATGCGGCGGCCCGAAGCCGACGGTGACGTCGTCGGTGCTGGTCGTGCAGCGGCAATAGCAACCCAAGGCAGCCGTGGTCACTGCCGGCGAACGTGACCAGGGCCCGATGCGCTCTACTCCGTGACCTGCCGGTACGAATCTCTCGTCGCAGCGGTGCAGCTGGCGTTTGCTGCGCCCTTTGCCGCACGTGCAGCTGCTGCGGGAACGCCGCGACCGTGGCGACAGGGCAGAACGGCCAGTGGTTCAGTCGGCGAACGATCCGGGCGCAACGACGCCGGCCGTTCGCCTGCCGACGGCGCGGGAAAACTCCAGGGCCGCGTCGAGCGGGCGGTGGTGGATGGCGACCTGCTCCACCAGGCCGTCCGGGGTGCGTGTCAGGACGGTGATTCCGGACATCTCCGCGCCGTTCGGGGCCGCCGCCTCCCACTCCAGGTAGGTGCGGGCCCCGCTGGTTGCCTGGTGGGTGAAGCTCAACCGGGTGTAGTAGGCGGCGGCCGCCGCCATCACCGCCTCGACCCCGACCCGGCCGCGGATCGGCTTGCGCAGCACAGTGGCTTCCAGGACCACGTCGTCGGCGAGCGCCGGCCCGGTCGACTCGGACGGCTGCGCCCACGACACCTGCGTTGAACTCTTCGTCATGATTCCCTTCTGTCCTCGGGCTGGGCGACCGCTCAGGAGACCGCGACGGACCGGATGTCCAGAGAAACCACGACCGGCCCCTCCAGAGTCGAACCGTCGGGCAGCCGCGGGACGACCCAGCGCCGCGTCGGGAAGACGAACCCGTCGAAGGTCCGGTGATTTGCGACGTAGTGCGCGGTGGCGAAGCCGCCGACCACGTCCCCTGCGTAGTCGTGGCGGCGTAGCAGGAAGTCCTCACCGAAGTAGAACGTCTGCTCGGTGTTGTGCGTAGCGATGCGGGCGGGGAACCGCACGGCGAGCCGGCGCCACGTTTCCCCGTCTTGCTGCCAGGGGTCGATCTCGGTGGTCTCGACGCCCTCTTGGGCGAGCAGGAACGGGGTGTTGACGTAGTTCCAGAACGCGTACCCGGAAAAGTACGCCTTGTGCAGCTCGTCCCACGGGGTTTGGTGGGTGAAGCCGGCGAAGGCGCCGCGCGGATCGTCGCGTTCGGCCAGGGTGCGGCCGTCGACGTCGAGGACTTCCACGCGCTGCGGGCTGTACCGGGCGCTGTGCCCCGGTTTTCCGAACCGTTCCCAGGTCACCCGTTGGGCGCGGGTGTCCACGATCGCGGCGGTGTCGGCCAGCACGCCGTCGCTGGGCCAGGAGCTGCCGCCGACCGACAGCTCGGCGCGCAGGCGGTGCACCTCCTGCCAGCGGTCGGCACCGCCGTGCGCGTGTAGGACGTGGTCGAGCAGGTCGGGCATCGGAGCCTCCATGGCTGACTTGGCTATTCCAAGTTAGCAGGGTGCGTTGGTTTTTCCAAGTCAGGGGTAGGGTGGAGTGGTGGACGCCATGGCACTCCCCCGCAACAAGACATGCTCGATCGCGCGCAGCCTCGAGGTGCTGGGGCAGAAGTGGAACCTGCTGATCCTGCGCGAGGTCTTCCTGGGCCGCACTCGCTTCGCGGAGTTCCGGGAGATCGGAGTCCCCACCGACGTGCTGACCAAGCGGCTCAAAACACTCGTCGACGACGGCTTGCTGCAGCGCCGCCCCTACCAGCAGGCGGGCGAGCGCGCCCGTGACGAGTACATCCTCACCTCGGCCGGTCGAGACCTGCTGCCGATCCTCGCTGCCTTGATGACCTGGGGCGACGTGCACCGGCCGACCGGCTCGGGCCCGGCAACCCTGTGCGTTGACCAGGAAACGGACCGGCCGGTTCACCTGGCCTTCACCGACGGGGAAACCCTCATCTCGGATCCGGCGCAGGTCCACATGCGACACAACCGCAGAGTCGACGAATCCTGTTGACACGACCAGACGAGGTGGGACTGTTTCGCGCCGTCCCGACACGAGACGCCGCCCACGAGGAGTGAAGCCACAGAAAGCTGCCCGCGGCACAGCCCACGACTTCGTCCTGGGCGAACTTGGCGATCGTCTTGCAGCACGCGCATAGCCGCCGTCGACGAGCGGCCCAGCGCCCGACCGGCTTCTGGGCAGAGGAATTCGTGGTGCCCCACCGCATTCTTTCCGCGGCCGGTGTCGAGCTGACCATCGCCACCCCGGGCGGCCGGCCCGCGCCGGCCGACGAACTGAGCCTGAGCCCGAAGGTCAACGGGGACGACCCGGCCCGCGCTGAGTAAATGCGCGCCTACATCGAGGACCACCGCGATGTGCTTGCAGTCGCCGACGCGGCCGGAAGACGTCGACCCGGCGGACTTCGACGGCGTTCTGATTCCGGGCGGGCACGGCCCCCATGCAGGATCTGGCCGTCAACGAGGACGTCGCCCGCGTACTGGCCGCGCTGCTGCCCGACGACTCCAAGGTGGTGGCGTCGCTGTGCCACGGCCCCGCCGCGTTCATGTCGGCCGGCACGGCGGACGGCACCTGGCTGTTCAAGGGCCGCAAGCTCACCGCCGTCACCGACGAGGAGGAGCAGCAGGTGGGCTTGGCCCAGAGCGCGGTGTGGCTGCTCGAGGAGCGGCGCCGCGTACTCCGCAGGTCCCGCCTGGGGCTCGTACGTGGTGGTCGAGGGCAACTTGATCACCGGCCAGAACCCGGGCTCGGCCGACGAGGCCACAGAGGCACTGCTGAAGGCGCTGGCCGAGCGCCGCTGACCCGGCAACCCTGAGGTGGCGCGTGCATTCGCCGAGAGCACGCGCCACCTCGACCGCTTCCGAGCCGACCCGCCAGCAGCGCCGGCCCGCGTGCCCGCTTCACCACCTCTGCGTCACCTGTGTGTGCGCACCAGCCGATCGTTGACCGTTTGCGGCACCGGGACGTCCTCTTCGGCGGATCCACTCAGGACGGTGATCTCCGCGCCCAGCGCGGGTGCCCAGGTAACCGCCGTTGCGTCCAGCGACGCGATCCTCCTTGACCGCACTTACGCGGGATCGGCGCCGCTGCGTTCGGGCCTGACGGAGAGCTCATGATCGCGGCCGACTGGGACCTCATCGTGTTCGACCGCATTGGCAGACACTGGCCCTGCGTGAGCAAGACCGTGGGCGGCATCGTTCGGAGCGGACGCACTCAGTCGGTGATGTACCACTTTCCGTCGCGCAGTTCGAGGACGGCGTCGCCCAGGTCGCTGCCGGTGAACTTGGCCGCGGACCGCACCGCCTTCGCCGGAATCTCGACCTTTGTCGACGTCTCGGTGATGCCGCCGCGGTCCACGGTGGCGCTCAGCAGCGCCTTCCGCTGTGCGGCGGAGAACATGCTGAACGTGATCGGGAACGTCTGCTCGCACGGACCGAAACCTTCGTCCTCCGCCTTCTTGGCGGCGGGCGCGGCGATCTCGCAGGCGGTGGCGAGGTCCTGCTTGCCCACCGCGTGCAGGAAGGTCTCGTACCGCTCGACGGCTCCGGCGGTCTTCTTCACCGACGTCGTCGTCGGCTGCGGTTGCGTGGTCGCGCGAGCCGACGACGGCGCGGCGGACGTCGATGCCGCGCCGGCACTCGACGACACCGGCGCCGCCGAAGTGCTTCCCCCGCCCGAACATCCGGCGATCAGCAGGACGGCACCCGTGGCCAGGAACGGTAGAACACGCGCGGACATGGAACACCTTTCGCCGTGGAATCCGGCCGGAGCATAAGCGACTGCGACCGGCCCGGCAGAGGATCCGGGCACCCGACGCCGAAATGGCCGGAACCGGCCACTGTCCCGTCCACAATGGTGGGTCAGGACCGAACCGAAGCCGCTTCCGCCGACGGCCGGCGCACCCTCGATCCGCATGCACCCGAGCACGCCTCCGGGCCGCCGGGGTAGCCGCCGGCTTGCGGCAGCTGTGCCGAGACCGCTCGTGCTGCGGCGACCGAGCCGATCGAGGAGCTCTCGGCGCGTGTGGCGCGAGCCCCACCGACGTCGAAGACCGGATGGATCCCCCTAAACCGCAGGTTAGCGCCCGCTTACCTACAATGGGCACGACCGCGGCCCGCCATTCCGGGCGGTGGGGTACGGGAGGATCACCGGATGACGACGTCGCTGTCGGCCGAACTGTGGCCGGATGTGCAGCCCGAGACCGCTCGCCGGTTGATGCTGGCCGGGGTGGAGGCCTTCGCCGAACGCGGCTACCACGCCACGACCACCCGGGACATCGCCGGCGCCGCCGGGATGAGTCCAGCCGCGCTCTACGTGCACTTCCCCTCCAAGGCCGCGCTGCTCTTCGCCATCAGCCGGTACGGCCACGAGCAGACCCTCGCCCTCGTGGAGAACGTCGTCGCGAAGGAGTCCGATCCCGTCGAACGGATCCGGCTGATCGTCGAGGACTTCGTCGCCTGGCACGCGCGGCGCCACACCGTCGCCCGGGTCGTCCAGTACGAGCTGCAGGCCCTGCCCGAGCAGGAGTTCGCCGTGGTCGCCGAGCTGCGGCGGCGCATCGAGCGGATCGTCCGGGAGGTCATCGCCGACGGCGTCGAGGAGGGTGTGTTCACGGTCTCCGACCCGCACACCTCGGCCCGCGCGGTGCTGTCCCTCGGCGTCGACGTCGCCCGCTGGTACACCGAGCGCGCCCGCCAGACGCCGGCCGCGCTCGGCAAGGAGTACGGCGGCCTCGTTCTGCGCATGCTCGGCGCCACGCAGCCGCAATAGCGGACACTCCCTGTCCGCTACCCCTGACATCCTGGTCCCATGACCACCGAACGCGAAGACCTCGTCGCCGAGCTGGCGAGCGCCCGAGCCGCCCTCCTCGCCACCGTCGACGGCCTCACCGACGAGCAGGCCGGCGCGACCCCCACCGCCAGCGCGCTGTGCCTCGGCGGGCTCGTCAAGCACGTCGCCTCCATGGAGGAAGGCTGGGCGCGCTTCGCCGTCGAAGGCCCGTCGGCCATGCGGTTCGACCTCCCCGACGGCGTCACCTGGGTCGAGATGGCCGCCGGGACCGCCCGGGAGTACCCGAAATGGGCCATCGACCACCGGAACGAGTTCGCCATGCAGCCCGGTGACACCCTCGCCGCCGTGAAAGCGCGCTACGAAGACGTCGCCAAGCGCACCGAAGACGTCGTCCGCACCCTGCCGGACCTCTCCGTGACGTTCCCGCTGCCCGACGCGCCCTGGAACCGGCCCGGCACCGTGTGGAGCGCGCGGCGGGCCCTCATCCACGTCGTCGCCGAGACCGTCCAGCACGCCGGGCACGCCGACATCATCCGCGAGACCCTCGACGGCCGGAAGGCGACGTGACGGTCCTCGGCGCCCGCGCCCTCAACCGCGCCACGCTCGCCCGGCAGCTCCTGCTCGACCGCGCCGAGCTGCCCGTGCACGACGCCGTCGCGCACCTCGGCGGTCTGCAGGCGCAGGAACCCCAGGAACCGTTCACCGGGCTGTGGTCGCGGCTGCGGGCGTTCGACCCGGCGGCGCTGTCGGACCTGCTCACCGAGCGCCGCGTGGTGCGGACGCACCTGATGCGCCGGACCGTCCACCTGCTGACCGCCGACGACGTCCTGGCGTGGCGGACGCGCTTCGACGCCATGTTGCGCCAGCGCGTCCTCGGCGTCTACCGGCGGGAACTCGACGGCGTCGACCTCGGCGAACTCGCGGCGGCGGGCCGGAAGGTCCTGGCCGACGGGGAGCCGAGGTCGATGGGCGATCTCGCGCGGGCGGTCGCCCACCGGTGGCCGGAAGCCGGGCCGCGGCCGCTCGGCGAGATGCTGGTCGCCGCGCTGATCCCGATGGCGCAGCTGCCGCCGCGGGGGCTGTGGCGCGTCAAAGCCGGCGTGCGGAACCTGCCGCTGTCGGCGTGGCTGGGCCGCGACGTCGACCCGCTCGATCCGGACGACGCGGTCGGGCGGACGCTGGTGCGGCGCTACCTGGCCGCGTACGGCCCGGCGGCGACGGCGGACCTGCGCACCTGGTCCGGCCTCGCCGGGCTGCCCGCGGCGGTGAAGGCCGTGCGCGACGAGCTGGTCGTCTTCCGCGACGAACGCGGCCGTGAGCTGCTCGACCTGCCGGACGCCTCGCGCCCCGACCCGGACACGCCCGCCCCCGTGCGGTTCCTGCCCGCGTTCGACAACGCGATCCTCGGCTACGACGACCGGACGCGCGTCATCGACGACGCCCACCGCTTGCTCTCGGTGGCCGGCGAACGGGTGGTGCTGGTCGACGGCCGCGTGTCGGCGACCTGGACGGTCGAGGCCGACACGGTGGTGGTGCAGCCCCTGCGAAAACTGGCCACGACCGAACGCCGCGAACTACAGGAAGAAGGCAGCGAACTGGCGTCGTTCCTGAGTGACGGCGAAAGCGAAGGTGTCCGGCTCGAAGCGAGCTAACCGACGGCGCGGGCGAAGCGCTCCGCCACCTCGCGCAGCCGCTCCACCAGCCCCGGCGGGGCCTCCTCGACCACGAAGTCGTACCCCCACTGCGCCAGGTAGTACGGCACCGTGTCCAGGGTGTTCGCCCCGGTCCGGACCCGGCAGCTGTGCTCGTCGATCGGCTCCACCGCGCCGGTCGTCGGCGGGACGCGCCCGGCCAGCACCGACGCCGGTGCCGCCACGCGCAGCACCAGCTGGTGCGGGTAGGGCGCCGACGAGATCTGCCGCGACACGTACGCCGCCAGGTCCTCGGCGGGCGGCTCACGGGGCTTGAAGCGGAAGCTCGGCGCCGGCACCCCCGCGATCCGGTCCACGCGGAACGTGCGCCAGCCGGCCCGGTCCAGGTCGTAGGCGACCAGGTACCAGCGCCGTCCCGTGTGGACCAGCCGCAGCGGCTCGACCGACCGCTCGGTCTCGGTGCCGGCGTGGTCGGCGTAGGGGAACCGCAGCCGCTCGTGGTCGCGGCAGGCCGCCGCGATCGCCGTCAGCACCGACGCGTCCACCGTCGGCCCGCCGCCCGGGAGCGACACCGTCGCCGCGCCCAGCGCGCCCACTCGCGGCCGCAGCCGCGCCGGGAGCACCTGCTCCAGCTTCGCCAGCGCGCGCACCGACGTCTCCTCGATGCCGCTGACCGTGCCGTTCGCCGCCGTGCGCAGGCCGACCGCCACCGCGACCGCCTCGTCGTCGTCCAGCAGCAACGGCGGCAGCGCGGCCCCCGCGCCGAGCCGGTAGCCGCCGGTCACCCCGGGCGTCGCGTGCACGGGGTACCCCAGGGACCGCAGGCGTTCGACGTCGCGGCGGATGGTGCGGACGTCGACCTCGAGCCGCGACGCGAGGTCCGCGCCCGGCCAGTCGCGGCGGGCCTGCAGCAGCGACAGCAGCCGGAGCAGGCGTTCCGATGTCCCGTACATGGGACGCAGTGTGCCAGACATCGAGGACAGCTCCGGTCCGCGATCTGCCGGAAGGTGCGGTTGAATCGTCAAACACTTGCCACGGACCGGGTCGGGCGGAAAGAGTGGCGCATGCCGATCGACCCGGACGCCCTGCTGGCCGTCGCCCGCGAAGAAGCCGAGCTGGGCAAGGCCGAGGGCGGCGTGCCGATCGGGGCCGCGTTGTTCGACACCGCGGGCACGCTGCTGGGCCGCGGGCACAACCGGCGGGTGCAGGACGACGACCCGTCGATGCACGCGGAGACCTCCGCGTTCCGCAACGCCGGCCGCCGCCCGCACTACCGCGACACGATCATGGTCACGACGCTTTCGCCGTGCTGGTACTGCTCCGGGCTCGTCCGTCAGTTCGGGATCGGGCGCGTCATCATCGGCGAGGCGGCGACGTTCCACGGCGGGCACGACTGGCTCGCCGGGCTCGGCGTGGAGATCACCCTGCTCGACGATCCCGCCTGCACCGCGCTGATGACGGAGTTCATCGCCGCGCGCCCGGACCTGTGGTTCGAAGACATCGGGGTCGAAAAGTCCGAATAGGACAGTGCTTGAGGAGCCGGTATGCCGTCAACCGTTCCGCTCGTGGACCTTTCACCGTGGTTCGCGGGCACGTCCGAGGGCCGGGCCGAGGTCGCGGCGCGCATCGACGCCGCGCTGCGGGAGTCCGGGTTCCTGCTGGTCACCGGGCACGGCGTGCCGGACGACCTGCGCATCCGGACGCGTGAGCTGGCGCGCGAGTTCTTCGCGCTGCCCGAGGACGTCAAGCAGCGCTACGCCGTCACCGTCGGCGGCCGTGGCTGGCTGCCGCCGGGGGTCGAGGCGAACGGCTACGCCGAGGGCACCGAAACCCCGCCGGACCTGAAGGAGTCGTTCTCCGCGGGCGCGGACCTCGGCGTCGGCGTCGCCGAGATCGACGGGTTCTGGTTCCAGCCCAACGTCTGGCCGGTCGAGGTCCCGGGCCTCGCCGAGGCGGCGACGGAGTACATGCGCCGGATGCGCGCGCTGTCGGACCACCTCCTCGAGATCTGCGCCGCGGCGCTCGGCCTGGCCGAGAGCCACTTCACGCGGCACACGGCGCACCCGACGTACACGTTCAACATCAACTGGTACCCGCCGATGACCCGCGTCGGCGCGCCGGAGCCGGAGCAGTTCCGGATCGGCCCGCACACCGACTTCGGCACGGTGACGGTGCTCGACCGCCAGGCCGGCGTCGGCGGCCTGCAGGTCTGCACCGCCGACGGCGAGTGGGAGGACGCGCCGTTCCACCCGGACGCGTTCACGGTCAACATCGGCGACCTGATGGCCCGCTGGACGGGCGACCGCTGGCGCTCGACGCGCCACCGTGTCCTCCCACCGGCGGCCACCGCCCCGGACGAGGACCTGGTGTCGCTGATCTTCTTCTACGAGACCGACCACGACGCGCGGATCACGTCACTGGCCCCGCCGCTGGGGCGGACGACGTACCCCGAAGTGATCGCGGCGGACTACCTGCGCGAAAAGCTGAACGCGATCACGGTCACCTGAGGCCCGGCGCGGGTTCGTCGTGAGTGGGAAACAGTGTTCTAACGCTGTTTCTCACTCACGACCGGGTTCGGCGCAGATCGTGCGGTTGCGGCCCGCCGCCTTCGCGCGCAGCACCGCCGCTTCCGCCGCCAGCAGCGCGTCGTCGAGGAGCCCGTCGGAGCAGCCCGCGACGCCGATCGACACCGTCACGCCGACGAACTGCGGCCCGTCCCCCGACGCCTTCAGCGCCACCAGCGTCGAGGCGACCCGCAGCCGGATCCGCTCGGCGATCGCCATGGCGTCGAAGGGGCCGGTCCCCGGCAGCAGCACCGCGAACTCCTCGCCGCCGGACCGGCCCACGAGGTCCGCGGCCCGGACCTCGTCGCGCAGGGTGTCGGCGACCGCGCGCAGGACGGCGTCGCCGATGCGGGCGCCGTAGCGGTCGTTGAGCTGGCGGAAGTGGTCGAGGTCGAGCACCAGCACCGCCTGGCCGCCACCGTGGCGGCCGAGCCGGTCCAGTTCGGCTTCGGCGGCGCCGCGCCACGAAGCCGCGGTCAGCACGCCGGTGCCGGGGTCGAGGGTGACGTGGTCGCGGCGGCCGTGGCCGAGCCCGCCGCGGTGCAGCACGACGGTCGCGCCGGCCAGCACCGGGACCAGCAGCGGAGCGGCTTCGACGGCCCAGGCGAGCGGCAGGGCGAACGCCGTCATCGCGGCGTCGAAGGCGTGGCCGGGCAGGGCCGCGCGGGGCCGGCGGGGACCGTCGGCGGCGGTGACGAGCGCGGCGTTCACCGCCAGGAACACCACGCCGGCGACGGTCAGCAGGGCGACGGTGCGGGTGTCCAGGACCTCGCCGAGCGGCCGGACGCCGGTCGCGGTGAGGAACGCGCCGGCGACGAGGCCAGCCAGCGCCGTCGCCGCGGCGCCGAACACCTGCCGGTAGCCGGGTCTTCTGCGGACCCGGAACCACTGGTGCAGCGCGGAGAGCACGACCAGTGCGACGGCGAGGCCCGGCCGGAGCACGAGCACCCCGGCGAAGATCCACGGCGTGTCGACGCCGGGGCCGAGGAGGGTGTCCTCGCGGTGGCGCTCCACGGTCCTGGCGAGCTCGGCCGAGACCAGCATGCCGCCGGCGAGCAGCGCGAACGGCGTGAGCATGGCGGCGAGCGGCGGGAACCGGAGGGCGGCGAGCACCGCGGCGGCGACGGCGAGGACGTCGATCGCGACGAGGTAGAGCACCTGGCCGCGGCGCGGCAGCCGCCAGAGCGCCCAGCGCCGCGGCACGACGGCGGGCAGGAACCGGCCCGGGCGGCGTCCCCCGCCGGCGGCGACCGAATCCCCCACCATTTCGGCAAAGTAGCCGGAATGGCGGGCGGTGTCACTCCGCCTTCAGGGGAATCTCACACCGCCGACGCACCGGAGCCGTGTGCGCACAGTAAGTCATTTTTCCGACCTCAGGAGGGTTGACATCGAACATTGGTCTAGTCCACTGTGTGGTGGCACACACCGCTCCTCCCGGGATGATCCCGCCGCCTCAAACCGGAGGTGCTCCAAACCTGCTTGCTTGGAGGACCCCATGAAATCCATGCGCCGTCTGGTGACCCTCGCGCTTGCGGCTTCAGCCGCGATGGCGACGGCCGTCGGGCTCGCTCCGCAGGCCATGGCCGCGGTCGACCCGGTGCTCGCGTCCCCGTACCTCTACCAGTGGGGCGGGCAGACCAGCCCGACCGCGGCGATGTCCGCGACCGGCGTGAAAGCGTTTACCCTCGCGTTCGTCCTGTCGGACGGCACCTGCAACCCGAAGTGGGACGGCAGCCGGTCGCTGACCGGCTCCGACAAGACGATGATCCAGAACATCCGCAACGCGGGCGGGGACGTGATCCCCTCCTTCGGCGGCTGGTCCGGCACGAAGCTGGGCTCCAAGTGCACGTCGGCCTCGGCGCTGGCGGGCGCGTACCAGAAGGTGATCGACGCCTACGGCCTCAAGGCGATCGACCTCGACATCGAGAACACCGACGAGTTCCAGAACAACACGGTGCAGGACCGCATCCTCAACGCGGTCAAGCTGACCAAGCAGAAGAACCCGAACCTCAAGGTCGTCATCACCATCGGCACCACCACGACCGGTCCCGACTCGTGGGGCAAGCGCCTGATCAACCAGGCCAAGGCGATCGGCGCCGGCGTCGACGTCTGGTCGGTCATGCCGTTCGACTTCTCCAGCGGCGGCGACATGGCCGCCCTGACGAAGTCCGCGGTCGACGGGCTGAAGAACCAGCTCAAGACCACGTTCGGCTGGAACGACGACACCGCCTACCGGCACAGCGGCCTCTCCTCGATGAACGGCAAGACCGACAACGCGGGCGAGACGGTCACGGTGGCGAACTTCAACTCCATCCGCGGCTACGCCACGAGCCACCACCTGGCCCGCTTCACGTTCTGGGCCACCAACCGCGACTGCAGCGGCGGCGGCGAGTGCAGCGGCATCACGCAGGACAAGTACGCGTTCACGAAGATCGTCGCCGGGTACGCCGGCTGACGCGAGACCCGTAGTGGGGCTGTCGGAGGCCCTCTCACCGGCATCGGGGCCGGTGAGGGGGCCTTCGCCGGGTACCGGTCAGCGGCACCCGTTCCGGTGACCGGGACGACGTGAATGACTCATTCATGTCGCCGGACGACAGGAATGAGTCATTCACGTCGTCGGGAACCCCCGCGGAATCCGTCACACCGCCGAAACTTCCGTCGCCTACCTTCGTCCCATGGCGAACTCCGAAGCGGCCGGTTACGGCGACAAGCTGGTCGCGGTCGAGCCCGGCGGGGTCGAGCCCGTCGCCGGCACCGACCGGCACGGGACGCCCCGGCAGCTGGTCTGGACCTGGGCCTCCCCCAACCTCGAGTTCGCCACCGTCTTCGTCGGCGTCCTCGCCGTCACCGCCTTCGGGCTCTCCTTCACCCAGGCCGCGCTCGCCGCGGTCGTCGGGAACGGCCTCGGCGCCCTGGCCCACGGCGTCCTGAGCGCCCGCGGCCCGCGCTACGGCGTGCCGCAGATGGTGCTCGGGCGCGCCGCCTTCGGCTACCGCGGAAACCTGGTGCCCGCCGCGCTGATGTCGGTGATGGCGGGCGTCGGCTGGTTCGCCGTCAACAGCGTCAGCGGGGCGTTCGCGCTCGCCAGCCTCACCGGGCTGCCGACGCTCGCCTGCCTCGCGCTCGTCGTCGCGCTGCAGATCGTCATCGCCTTCTTCGGGCACAACCTCGTGCAGGCGTACGAGAAGTACGTCTTCGCCGTGCTGGCCGTCGTGTTCGCCGTCGCGAGCGTGGTCGTCTTCGGGAAGGCCGGCGCCACCACGAACTCCGGCAGCGTCGGCGGGTTCCTGCTCGCCGTCGGGACGGCGTTCGGCTACACCGCCGGCTGGAACCCCTACGCCGCCGACTACACGCGCTACCTGCCGAAAACCGCGTCACGCCGCGCGATCGGCCTCTACGCCGGCAGTGGTCTGTTCCTTTCCGCAACCGTCCTGATGCTCGTGGGCGCCGCCTCGACGACCATCGCGGGCCCGGCCGACGCCAACCCGGCGACGGCGTTCACCGGGCACCTGCCCGGGTTCCTCGCCGCCGCGACGCTGCTGGCGATCACGCTCGGCGCCGTCGCCGCGAACGTCCTCAACGTCTACTCGGGCGCGCTCGCCTTCCTCGCGCTCGGCATCCGGCTGCCGCTGGCCTGGCGCCGCGCGGTCGTCGCGGTCGCGTTCGGCGCGGTCGGGTTCGTGCTGGCCTGGCTCGGGCTCGCCGACGCCGGGCACGCGTACGAGAACTTCCTGCTCGTGATCGCCTACTGGATCGGCCCATGGCTCGGCGTACTGCTGGCCGACCACCACCTGCGCCGCGGCACGGAGTTCGGCGACCTGCTCTTCGACAAGGGCCACCGCAACGTCGCCGGGTTCATCGCGTTCCTCGTCGGGCTGGTGGTGTCCGTCGGGCTGTTCGCCAACCAGGCGCTCTACACCGCACCGATCCCCAAGGCGGTGCCCGGCACCGGCGACCTGACCTTCGCCGCCGGGTTCGTGCTCGCCGCCGGCACGTACCTCCTGCTGCGCCGTCAGCGCACCGGCGTGCCGTCGCGGCGGCAGCCGTAGGGGCCGCAGCGACTCCAGTCCCATGTGGACGACGGCAGGGTGACCGTGGTCGTCGGGGACGGCGGCAGGTCGATCGTCACCGTCGGGGTGGGCGTCGGCGTCTTGCGCGCGTGCATCACCACCGGGGACGGCGTGGTCGTCCGAGTCGGCGCCGCGACCGCGGTCGACGCCGGGACGCCGGTGGCCGGCTGCAGCTGCGGGAACTGCGTGGTGCCCGGAACGGGTTCGGGGCGCGACGCCAGGACGACCACGAGCCCGCCCAGCACCACGAACACCGCCGACGCCAGGGCGATCCGGCCCGCCGCGCCGCGCGGCTCCTCACCGGGGTCGCGCCGGGCCGCCGTCTCGGCCGACCGCGAGCCCGGCCGCCGCGGGCGCACCCCGGCCTGCTGCAGCAGGTCGTCGACCGACACCCGATCCCGCCGCCTGCGCGCCCTGCGCGTCATGCACGACCTCCGCCCCATCACTGATCCGGGTGGATATTAGGAAGCCGCGCCGGAAATGTAAACGCGCTGATCGCAGCGGTCTCGTTACCGTTTCGAGACATCCGGATCGCGTCGGTGGCCGTAGTCGTCAACGAGGGGCGAACCGCCGCCGGAGCCCGCTCACGCGCCGGGTCACCGGGGTGAACTCCGGGAGCTTGAGCAGGGCCAGCAGCCCGAACGGGACGGCCATCCCCAGCAAGGTCTGGACCGGCAGTTTCACCCACGCGCCGGCGATCGGGCCGAGGGAGCCGGGCACGGCGTAGCCGGCCAGCACCGCGGCCCCGACGCCGAGCGCGCTGACCGACAGGGTGATCAGCCCGACGCGCAGCGACCGCTTGCTGCGCAGGTGCCCGAGCCGGACCCACAGCCAGACCTGGCCGAGGACGGCCCCGACGACGAAGCCGGCGCCGTTGACGAGCATCACGCCGTAGACGACGTGCTCGCCGTCGAGCAGCCCGCGGCACAGCAGCAGCAACGGGATCTTGACCGCGGTCATCACGAGCATGATCAGCGTGGGCGTGCGGGCGTCCTTCATCGCGTAGAACACCCGCAGCTGCAACATGACCAGTGCGAAGGGCAGCAGCCCGACGGCGGAGACGGCGAGGGTCTGGCCGAGCCGCTCGGCGTCGTCGAGGGTGCCGCGGCCCCAGGTGAAGATCGCGATGCCGACCGGCGTGCCGACGACGGCCAGCACGGCGGAGATCGGCACGAACAGCACCGTCGACATGCGGGAGGCGAGCGAGAGGTCGCCGACGAGCGAGACTGTGTCGCCGTCGGCGGCGGCGCGGCTCATCCGCGGCATCAGCGCGGTGAGCAGCGAGACGCCGAGGATGCCGTACGGGAGCTGGAAGAGCAGGGACGCGTAGCTGTAGGCCGTGACGCCGCCGCTGCTGCCGTGCGTCAGCACGCGGGTGGTGACGACGAACCCGACGTGGCTGATCACGACGTAGCCGAGGATCCACGCGGCGAGCCCGCCGAACTCCTTGATCCGCGGGTCGAAGCCCCAGCGCCAGCGGAACCGGAACCCGGTGCGCAGCAGCGCGGGGATCAGCACCACGGCCTGCACGACGATGCCGAGCGTGGTGCCGAGGCCGAGGACCAGCAGCTTCGGGTCGCTCATCCGGACCGGGTCGAGCGTCAGCTCCCCCGGCACGACGGCGAACACGACGAGCGTGCCGGTGACGACGACGTTGTTCAGCACCGGCGCCCAGGCCGGCGGGCCGAAGACGTTCTGGGCGTTGAGGATCGCCGAGAGCAGCGCGAAGAGGCCGTAGAAGAGGATCTGCGGCAGCAGCAGGTACGCGAGCGCGGTCGTCAGGGCCGGGTTGGCGGTCGCGGACGATTTGTCGACGTAGAGCGTGGTGAACAGCGGCGCGATCGCGACCGCGACCGCCGTGCCGACGATGAGCAGCACCAGGCCCATCGTGATCAGCCGCTGCGTGTAGGCGCGGCCGCCGTCCGGGTCGTCCTGGGAGCGGACCAGCAGCGGCACGACGACGCTGGCGAGCACGCCGCCGAAGAGCAGCTCGAAGACGATGTTGGGCAGGGTGTTCGCGACGGTGAAGGAGTCGTTGACGACCCCGGTGCCGACGACGGCGGCGAGCAGCAGCTTCGCGACGAACCCGGTGATCCGGCTGACCGCGGAGGCGACCGCCATCCGCCCGCTCGAGCGGGCGAGCGACGCCCCGGCGCCCTCGCCGCGGCCCGCGGAGACGGGCGAGGCGGGCGGCCGCGCGACGATCTGGGTCGCGAACTCGTCGTAGGGCCGCCGGGAGACGTCGGGGTCGCGCGTCGGCCAGTGGGCGCCGCGCAGCTCGCTGGGGAGGAAGACCGTCGCCTGGTCGTCCGCCGGTGGTGGGGGTTCCGCCATGGCCCAAGCCTGCCAGGTCGGGCGGCTTTCGTGGCTCCTCGTACCGGACTGGTATTCCTATACCGGGACCGTGCTACCGTGGCGGTATAACTATACCGACCCTTTGTGACGCGAGGTTTTCGTGATCGAACTGAAGACGCCTGCGGAAGTCGACCGCATGCACGTGACCGGCCGCTTCGTCGCCGAGATCCTCACCGAGGTCGGCCGGCTCGCCGACGTGGGCGTCAACCTGATGGACCTCGAGCACCACGTGCGCGGGATGATCAAGCGGCGCGGCGCGGAGTCGTGCTACTGGGATTATGCGCCGTCCTTCGGCAAGGGCCCGTTCCGGAACGTCATCTGCCTGTCGGTCAACGACGCCGTCCTGCACGGGCTGCCGCACGACTACGTGCTGCGCGACGGTGACGTGCTCACCGCCGACCTCGCCGTCAGCATCGACGGGTGGGCGGCCGATTCGGCTCGCACCGTCATCGTCGGGACGCCTGACGAGGAGGATCTGCGGATCGTTCGCGCTACCGAGGTGGCTTTGGAGGCGGCGATCGCGGCTGCCCGGCCAGGTAATCGGCTGGGCGACATCTCGGCCGCGATCGGGGCGGTGGCCGCCGAGTACGGGTATCCCGTCAACACCGAGTTCGGGGGGCACGGCATCGGGCGGACCATGCACGAGGACCTGCACGTTCCCAACAAGGGGGCGGCTGGACGCGGGATGACGTTGAAGCCGGGTCTGACGCTTGCGCTCGAGCCGTGGTTCGCGCGCGGGACCGACCGGATCGTCTTCGACCCCGACGGGTGGACCATTCGGTCGGCCGACGGGTCTCGAACGGCTCACTCGGAGCACACGGTCGCTGTCACCGAAGGCGCCGCTCGGGTGCTCACGCGACGGGAAGATGAGTCGAACGGTTGATCGGCCCGCGACCGTGCGTGACGCACGTGCAGGTGCTCAGGCGGCTACCGTGATCTCCAGTGCGGCCCGGCCGGCCTCGGTCAGTTCGGCCGGGACCCGGCCCGTTGCCGCCTCGACCGCTGGGCGTACGTAGCCGCCGTGGGCCAGCGCGTGGGCCGTCATCTGATCGCAGCACGCGAATCCGTCGATGAAGAGGTCGGGCTCGCAGCTGCACGACATCTGTGCTCGTCCAGCGGCCACCGCCTTCAGCATCGCCATCGCGCGGTGGGTGAGCTCGACTCCTGAACCGGACACCGGATCGCCTTCCTCTGCTCGCTTGCTACGTATAGTCATTCGCCCGTTGGGACTATTGTGTTACTTACGGCACTATGACGGTTCGGAGCAGGTTGGGGTTCCGATGGGTGACGGTTTTGGTCGGTGAGCGGTTCGGGGGTCGCGGCGAGCGGTCGCTAAACCGATGGGCACGCCCGGGCGTGGAGGTCGCGTCACCGACCTCCGGAGGAGCCTCATGCTCAAGCGCACCCTCACGATGTTCACGTTGCTCTGCGCGGCCCTCGCACCCAGCCTGGTGTTCTCCGCGACCGTGGCGAACGCGTCGGCGCCCGCTGTGGCGCCGCTCGCGGCCGCTGCGTCGCCGAAGTGTTCTGGCACGCTTTCGCACGGCAAGATCCGGTACCAGGTTTGCTTCCGCTGGAACTGCGACAGCACGAAGTGCAACGTGCTCGGTTATCTCGGGTTGATCAACACCGCTACCACTGCCCGGACCGTCAAGTGGCAGCTCGACTACAGCATCGATGGGGGTGCCTACATCCACGACAGCGCCGGTTCGGTGCGGTTGGCTGCCGGGGAGCAGCGGACGATCTACCCCGATGCCGGGCGGCAGACTCGGCTTTGCGTGCGGAATGAGGAGAATCTTCAGGTCGACTACGACGGGACTGGGTGGAGTATCGCCGCCATCACCAGTGAGTTCGTCGGTTGTCTTTAGGGGCGGTGCACGGGTAGGGCTTTTGCGCTGAACGGTTGCCTTGGGCGGCGCAAAAGACCCTTGCCTTGAAGGGTCGCAACAGACCGTTGGCTTGGGTGGTCGCAACAGACCGTTGCCTTGAGTGGTCACAAAAGACCCTCGCCTTGCGTGGCCCTTCGAAAACCTGCCCTCGCCGGGCGGGCAGGCTCTGGGATGGCCTCTCTTTGCGACTTCGTCCTGCTCTGGCGGGTGGGTTGCTGGGTGGTCATCCCGTCGCCTGGACGAGGCCTATCACTTTGAGCCAGGCCCGCAAGGTCTTGCTGTTCTCTCGCCTTGGTCTGTGGGTTGCGGGCCTGGCTCAAAGTGATTTACCGGCCTCAGGCGACGGGATGACCACCCAGCACTTCTCTCGGGGTCCCGAGGCGACTTCTCTCGCCTTAGCTGCGGGGCTCGAGCTTCAGCTCTCCCCTCATCACCTTTTGGATGTGGTCTCCGGCCAGTAGGTCGTGGGGGTAGCCCAGGTTGATCGTGCTTGCTTCCTCCAGCCTGCTCACCTGGGCTTCGGTCAGCTCTACCTCCAGTGCTCCCAGGTTGTCCTCCAGTTGGGCTGGGGTTCGGGCGCCGATGATCGGGGCCGTCACTCCCGGGTTTCGGAGCAGCCAGGCCAGCCCGATCTGTGCCGGCTTGCGCCCTTGCTCCTCGGCTACCTTCTTCACCACGTCGGCTATCGCCAGGTTTCGGTCCGTGACCATTCCCAACCCGGCGTTGAAGCTCTCTCGCGCGCTCGAACCGGCGTCGGCTCGGTACTTGCCCGTCAGCAATCCGCCCGCCAAGGGTGAGTACGGCGTCACCCCCAGGCCCATTGTTCGGGCCATCGGGATCAGGTCTCGTTCCGCTGCTCGGTTGATCAAGTTGTACTCGACCTGCAGGGCCACCAGTGGTGTCCAGCCGCGCAGGTCGGCGATTGCCTGCATGCGGGAAATCTCCCACGCCGGTGCGTTCGAGATCCCCACGTACAGCACCTTTCCCCTGCCGACCAGGTCGTCCAGACCTCGCAGGATCTCCTCGACCGGGGTCGTGAAGTCCCACACGTGCAGGGACAGCACGTCGATGTAGTCCGTGCCCAGCCGGCGCAGGCTGGCGTCCACCGATGCCACCAAGCTCTTGCGGTGCGCTCCCGAGGAATTCGGGTCGCCCGGCCGGCGCAGCGTTGTGTACTTCGTCGCCAGCACCAGGCTTTCGCGGTGGTCGCGGGCGAACTCGCCCAGCAGGCGCTCGGAACTTCCGTCGGTGTACGTGTTCGCCGTGTCGATGAAGTTGCCGCCGCGGTCGATGTACGTGTCGAACAGCTTGCGGGCCTCCTCCTTCTCCGCTCCCCAGCCCCATTCGGTGCCGAATGTCGCCGTGCCCAGGGCCAGTGGGGAAACCCTCAGCCCGGAGCGGCCCAGCAGGCGGTACGTGTCCAGTGTCAATGCCATGAACGGTGAGTCTCCGCTCGCGGCGGGACGGCGTTAAGGGAAAGGACTTCCTGGGAACACGAGTCCCACCTTCGCTGTTGCAACGATCATGACCACCCCTACCGCGGAGCTGGGCGCCTTCCTGCGGGCTCGGCGGGAACGCCTCGATCCGCGGGACTTCGGGCTGCCGCCGCGTCGGCGGACGCCTGGGTTGCGCCGCGAGGACGTTGCCGAACTTGCCGGGATCAGCGTCGACTACGTCGTCCGGCTGGAACAGGCTCGCGGGTTGCGGCCGTCGGCGGATGTCGTCGAAGCCCTTGCCGGGGCGCTGCGGCTGGGCCCCGACGAACGCGCCTACCTCTTCGATCTGACCCGGCAGCGTCCGCGTGATGACGGCAAGGTCGCCACTGCTGCGACGCCGCCGTTGGCCCAGCTCGTCACGGACCTGTCGCCGCTTCCGGCCATGCTGCTCAACCACCGCTACGACGTCCTGGCCTGGAACCCCGAAATGGCCCGGCTGCTCGTGGACTTCGGCACGCTGCCGCCGGCTCGGCGCAACGCCATGTGGCTTTGCCTGATGCACCCGCGGGTGCGCGAGTTCTACGTCGACCGGGAAACCGTGGTGCGGGAAGGGATCGCTCACCTGCGCGCCGCGTGGGCCGCGCATCCGGACGACACCGCGCTGTCCGATCTCATCGCCGAACTGACCGCCGGGAACGCGGAGTTCGCGCGGCTCTGGGCCGAGCAGGACGTCAAGGTCAACGGGCGCGGGGTCAAGGTCGTGCGGCATCCCGAGGCCGGCGTCCTCACCCTGCAGTTCGAGACGCTCCGGCCGGTTCAGGACCCGGACCAGCTGCTCGTCATCCACCGCGCCGCCGACGAGGCGAGCCGGGCCGCCCTCGACCGGCTCAGCCGAGGCGCAGCTCCAGCGTCCGTGCCCACTCCCTGATGATCTGCTTGCGGCGGCGTGCGTCGTCCGTGAGCAGGTTCGCCAAGCCCAGTCCGCGGCCCAGGTCGAGAGTGGCCTGGACCAGCTCGCGGACGCCCTGACGGGACTCGTCGACGCCGAGCAGTTCCACCGCCACCCGGTGCGCCTCGCGGCCGACCCGGGCTTCGAGGGGCACCAGTACGTCCCGCAGCGCTTCGTCCGTCGCCGCTACCGCCCACAGCTGCAACGCCGCGCGGAACAGCGGTCCGGTGTAGAGGTTCAGCACCATCTCCACCACGCGCTCGGTGCGCGACGGGCCGCTCGGCAAGTCGGCCGCCTGTGCGCGCAGCTCGTCGATCTGGGCCTGGCCGAGCAGGTCCACCGCCGCCACCACCAGGTCCTCGCGTGTGGGGAAGTGGTGCTGGGCCGCGCCTCGGGAGACGCCGGCGCGCTCGGCTATGCCGGCCACCGTGACGCCGTGCCAGCCGCGCTCGGCGAACCCGTCGAGCGCGGCCTCGATCAGCCGCCGCCGCGTGGTGCGGCTGCGTTCCTGCTGGGGTTCGCGGACGCCGGTCAAGCCGGTTCGACCCAGAAGTCGAGCTGCAGGTCTTCCTCCGCGGTGTCGCCGACGCGGTACTTCGCGAAGTCGGTGACGCCCTCGGCCCGCAGCACCTCGTCGTCGAGGAAGAAGTTCCCCGTGACCTCCCGGCTCGGCTTGGTCAGAACCGCGTACGCCGCGTCGGCCATGATCTCCGGCGTCCGGCTGCGGGACGCCAGTTCCGCGCCGACGACGTTGCGGATCGCCGCGGTGTCGATCGTCGTGCGCGGCCACAGCGAGTTCGCCGCGATGCCGTCCTTCTTCAGCTCCGCCGCGAGCCCGACCGTCACCAGGCTCATCGAGTACTTCGCGATGCTGTACGCGAGGTGGCCCGCGGTGAACCACTTCTCGTCGAGGCTGATCGGCGGTGACAGCGTCAGGATGTGCGCGTTCGCCGACTTCTTCAGATGGGGAATGGCCAGTTTGGACAGCAGGAACGTGCCGCGCGCGTTGATGTCCTGCATCAGGTCGTAGCGCTTCATGCTGACCTGGTCGGTCGGCGTCAGGTCGATCGCGCTGGCGTTGTTCACGACGATGTCGATGCCGCCGAACTGCTCAGCCGTCTTCGCCACCGCGGCCGCGACGCCGTCGTCGTCACGGACGTCGCCGAGAATCGGCAGCGCGTGGCCGCCCGCCTTCTCGATCGCCTCCGCCGCCGTGTAGATCGTGCCGGGCAGCTTCGGGTGCGGCTCGGCCGTCTTCGCCAGCAGTGCGACGTTCGCGCCGTCCTTCGCCGCCCGGAGCGCGATCGCCTCGCCGATGCCGCGGCTGCCGCCGGACATCAGGATCGTCTTGCCGTCCAATGTAGACATAGCGACTCTCCTAGTAGGACTTCGGGAGACCGAGGCTGTGCTGGCCGACGAAGTTGAGCACCATCTCGCGGCTGACCGGCGCGATCCGGCCCAGGCGCACCGCCGTGACCAGCGTGCCGAGGCCGTACTCGGTGGCGAGCCCGTTGCCGCCGTGGGTCTGCACGGCCTGGTCGGTCGCGCGGATCGCCACCTCGGCGGCGGCGTACTTGGCCATGTTGGCCGACTCGCCCGCGCCGAAGTCGTCGCCGGAGTCGTAGAGCGACGCCGCCTTCTGCGTCATCAGCTTGGCCAGCTCCAGCTCGATCTTGATCTCGGCGAGCGGGTGCGCGAGGCCCTGGTGGGCGCCGATCGGCGTCCCCCAGACCTGCCGCTGGTTGGCGTAGGAGACGGCCTTCGAAAGCGCGTACCGGGCGATGCCGAGGGAGAACGACGCACCCATGATGCGTTCCGGGTTGAGGCCCGCGAACAGCTGCGCGATGGCCGCGTCCTCCTCGCCCACCAGTGCTTCGGCCGGCAGCTTGACGTCGTCGAGGAACAGCGAGAACTGGTTCTCCGGCGCGATGATGTCCATCGGGATCTTCGTGTACTCGAAGCCCTCGGTGCCGGTCGGCAGGATGAACAGCGCGGGCTTGAGCTTGCCGGTCTTCGAGTCCTCCATGCGGCCGACGACGAGCACCGCGTCGGCCTCGTCGACGCCGGAGATGTAGACCTTGCGTCCACTGAGGACCCAGCCGTCACCGTCGCGCTTGGCGGTGGTGGTGATCTTGTGCGAGTTCGACCCGGCGTCCGGTTCGGTGATCGCGAAGACCATCCGCTTGCTGCCGTCGGCGATGCCGGGCAGCCACTGCCTCTTCTGGTCTTCGGTGCCGAAGCGGGAGATCACGGTGCCGCAGATGGCCGGCGAGACGACCATCAGCAGCAACGGCGAGCCCGCGGCGGCGAGTTCTTCGAGCACCGCGGCGAGGTCGGCGATGCCCGCGCCCCCGCCGCCGTACTCCTCGGGGATGTTGACGCCGAGGTAGCCGAGCCGGCCGGCCTCGTCCCAGAGTTCGTGCGTCTTCTCGTCCGCGCGGGCTTTCTTCGCGTAGTACTCGTGCCCGTACTTGGTGCCCAGTTCGGCGACGGCCTTGCGGAGCGCGATCCGCTCCTCCGGCTCGATGAAGTTCATCGCGTTCATTCTGCTTCTCCCACCACCGCGAGGATCGTGCCCACTTCGACCTGCTGTCCGACCGTCACCGGCAGTTCCGCGACCACACCGTCGGCGGGGGCGGCGATCCGGTGTTCCATCTTCATCGCTTCGAGCCACAGCAACGGATCGCCGGCCTTGACCGGGTCCCCGGCCTGCACGGCGAGCCGCACCACGGTGCCCGGCATCGGCGCGACCAGCGACCCCGCCGCGAGGGCGGCGTCCGGGTCGGCGAACCGCGGTTCGGCCTCGAGCGCCACCGAGCCGAGCGCGGAGTCCACATAGGACACACCGTCGTGGCGGGCGACGCCGAACGTGCGCCACACCCCGGCGACGTCCAGGACGACCCGGCCCGGCTCGTTCGACACCAGTTCGGCCTCGAAGCCGTCCGCGCGGAGACCGTTGCGGGTCAGCGAGTAGACCACCTCGTGCTCGCGGTCGGCCACCGTGAAGACCTTGCGCTGCCCGGCCGAGCGGACGTTGCGCCAGCCGCTGGGCAGCCTGCCTTGCGTGGTCGCCGTCGCCCGGTTGCCCGCCGCGTCCGCCAGTGCGGCGGCCAGCGCGGAGAGCCGCTCGGTGTCCACAGTGGCCAGCGGTGCGGCGAGGGTGTCGAGACCGTGCCGGTCGAAGAACGCCGTGTCGGTCTCCCCGGCCAGGAAAGCCTCGTGGCGCAGGATGTTCACCAGCAGGTCGCGGTTGGTGACCACGCCGTGGATCTTCGACGCGGCCAAGGCCTTCGCGAGCCGCCGGGCGGCTTCGGCCCGGGTCGGCGCCCACGTGATCACCTTGGCCAGCATCGGGTCGTAGTGGACGCCCACCACCGAGCCGGTCTCGAAACCGGAGTCCAGCCGGAGCCCGGGGCCGTGGGTGAACGACCGGTCGACGTCCGGCACTTCGAACGTGTGGAGCGTGCCGCTCTGCGGCTGCCAGCCCGCGGCGGGGTCTTCGGCGTAGAGCCGGACCTCGATGGAGTGCCCGGCGGTCGGCGGCGGATCGGCCGGGAGGCGCTCGCCCTCGGCGATCCGCAGCTGCAGTGCGACGAGGTCGAGGCCGGTGACGTTCTCGGTGACCGGGTGCTCGACCTGCAGCCGCGTGTTCATCTCGAGGAAGTAGAACCGGCCGTCGGGAGCGGCGAGGAACTCGACCGTGCCCGCGCCGACGTAGTCGATCGCCTGGGCGGCCTTGCGCGCGGCGTCGAACAGCTCCTCGCGCATGGCGGCGTCGACGAACGGCGACGGCGCCTCTTCCACGACCTTCTGGTGCCGGCGCTGGATCGAGCACTCCCGCTCCCCCACCGCCCACACCGTGCCGTGCTGGTCGGCCAGGACCTGGACCTCGATGTGGCGCCCGGTCTCCAGGTACCGCTCGCAGAAGACGGTCGGGTCGCCGAACGCGGACCCGGCCTCCGCACTCGCGCCTTCCACCGCCTCGGCCAGCTCGTCGAGGGAGCGGACCACGCGCATCCCGCGGCCGCCACCACCGGCGGAGGCCTTGACCAGCAACGGCAAGTCCTCGGAAGTGACCGAGTCCGGGTCCAGTTCGGACAGCACCGGGACGCCGGCCGCGGCCATCAGCCGCTTGGACTCCACTTTGGAGCCCATCGTCTCGATGGCTTCCGGCGGCGGCCCGACCCACGTCAGCCCGGCGTCGAGCACGGCGCGGGCGAACGCGGCGTTCTCGGAGAGAAAGCCGTAGCCGGGGTGGACGGCGTCGGCGCCGGTTTCGGCCGCGGCCTTGACCAGCAGCTCGGCCCGCAGATAGGTCTCCGAAGGCGCGTTGCCGGGGAGCCGGACGGCCGCGTCGGCTTCCGAGACATGAGGCGCGGCGGCATCGGCGTCGGAGAACACCGCGACCGTGCCGATGCCGGTGTCGCGGCAGGTGCGGAAGACGCGGCGGGCGATCTCGCCGCGGTTGGCGACCAGCAGGTTCTGGATCATCGCTCGCTCACATCCGGAAGACGCCGAAGCCCTCGGCGCCCTTCACTGGTCCATTGTGGATGGCGGACAGGCTCAGGCCCAGCACGGTACGGGTGTCGCGCGGGTCGATGATGCCGTCGTCGTAGAGCATGCCGGATAGGAACATCGGCATCGACTCGGCTTCGATCTGGCCTTCCACCATGGCGCGCATGGCCTTGTCGTGTTCCTCGTTGTACTCCTGGCCACGGCTTTCGGCCGCCGCGCGGGCCACGATGGACAGCACGCCGGCCAGCTGCGCCGGTCCCATCACCGCGGACTTGGCGCTCGGCCACGCGAAGAGGAAGCGGGGATCGTAGGCGCGGCCGCACATCCCGTAGTGGCCGGCGCCGTAGGAC
This sequence comes from Amycolatopsis sp. NPDC098790, assembly GCF_044759945.1. NCBI lineage: Bacteria > Bacillati > Actinomycetota > Actinomycetes > Pseudonocardiales > Pseudonocardiaceae > Amycolatopsis > Amycolatopsis sp. NPDC098790. The sequence continues at coordinate 56,145 of NZ_JBIWAI010000006.1, read as the reverse complement.
GCTCCCATGAGGACGGACAGGTGCGGCACCTTCGAGTTCGACACGGCGTTGATCATCATCGCGCCGTGCTTGATGATGCCGCTCTGCTCGTACTCCTTGCCGACCATGTAGCCGGTCGTGTTGTGCAGGAACACCAGCGGCGTGTGGATCTGGTTGGCCAGCTGGATGAACTGCGCGGCCTTCTGCGACTCCTCGCCGAACAGCACGCCCTGGGCGTTGGCCAGCACGCCGACCGGGTAGCCGTGGATGCTCGCCCAGCCCGTGACGAGCGAAGAGCCGTAGAGCGGCTTGAACTCGTCGAAGTCGGAACCGTCGACGACGCGGGCGATGACCTCGCGCGGGTCGAAGGGCACCTTGAGGTCGGTCGGCACGATCCCGAGCAGGTCCTCGGCGTCGTACAGCGGCTCGGCGTACTCCGGCTTCGGAGAAGGCCCCTGCTTGGTCCAGTTGAGCCGCTTGATGATGTTGCGGCCCAAGCGGATCGCGTCGGCTTCGTCGACGGCCAGGTAGTCGGCCAGGCCGGACGTCCGCGCGTGCATCTCGGCGCCGCCGAGCGACTCGTCGTCGGACTCCTCGCCGGTCGCCATCTTGACCAGCGGCGGCCCGCCGAGGAACACCTTGGCGCGTTCCTTGACCATCACGACGTAGTCCGACATGCCCGGCAGGTACGCGCCGCCCGCGGTGGAGTTGCCGAAGACCAGCGCGACCGTCGGGCAGCCCGCGGCCGAGGCGCGCGTGATGTCCCGGAAGATCCGGCCGCCGGGGATGAAGATCTCCTTCTGCGTCGGCAGGTCCGCGCCGCCGGACTCGACGAGGTTGATCGTCGGCAGCCGGTTCTGCGCGGCGATGTCCGCCGCCCGGAAGGACTTCTTGGTCGTCCACGGGTTGCTCGCGCCACCCTTGACCGTCGGGTCGCTGGCCGAGATCAGGCACTCGACGCCTTCGACGACGCCGATGCCGGTCACCAGGCTCGCGCCGACGCGGTAGTCGGTGCCCCACGCGGCCAGCGGCGACAGCTCCAGGAACGGCGAGTCCTGGTCGAGCAGCAGCTCGACGCGCTCGCGGGCCAGCAGCTTGCCACGCTTGCGGTGGCGCTCGACGTACTTCTCGCCGCCGCCGGCGACGGCCTTGGCCTGCTCGGTGTCGATCTCGGCGAGCTTCTCCAGCATCGCCTCGCGGTTCGCGCCGAACTCGGCGGCCCGCGTGTCCACTGTGGACCTCAAGGTAGTCACGAGGTGTATCCCAATCGCTTCGCGGCCAGGCCGGTGAGGATCTCGGTGGTGCCGCCGCCGATGCCGAGGATCCGGACGTCGCGGTAGTGGCGCTCCACTTCGGACTCCCGCATGTAGCCGAGCCCGCCGTGCAGCTGGACGGCCTCGTTGACCACCCACTCGGCGGCCTCGACGGCGGTGTTCTTGGCGAAACAGGCTTCGGCGATGACCTCTTCGCCCGAGACGTGCCGGATCGCGGCCTGCCGGGTGTAGGTGCGGGCCACGTCCACGCGCCGCGCCATCTCGGTGAGCTTGTGCTGCACGACCTGCCGCGAGATGAGCGGGCGGCCGAACGTCTCGCGCAGCCGGCACCAGTCGAGCGTCAGGTCGAGAGCCCGCTGGGCGTGCGCGTACGCCTGCACCGCGAGGGAAAGCCGTTCGGTGACGAACTGGGTGGCCACCTGCGCGAAGCCGCTGTTCTCGGCGCCGACGAGGTTCTCGACCGGTACGCGGACGTCCACGTAGGACAGTTCGGCGGTGTCGGAGCAGAGCCAGCCCATCTTCTCGAGCTTGCGGGACACGGTGAACCCGGGTGTTCCGCGCTCGACGACGATCAGCGAGAGCCCGTGGGCGCCGTCGCCGCCGGTGCGCACCACCGTCGTCACGAAGTCCGCGCGGCAGCCGGAGGTGATGTAGGTCTTGGCGCCGTTGATGACGTACTCGTCGCCTTCGCGGACGGCGGTGGTCCGGATCCCGGCGACGTCCGAGCCGCCGTCGGGCTCGGTCACGGCGAGCGAACCGATCTTGTCCCCGGCCAGCGTCGGGCGGACCCAGCGTTCGAGCTGGACCGGGTCGTTCGCCTCGGCGATGTGCGGGACGGCGATACCGCAGGTGAACAGCGACGCGAAGAGCCCGCCGGAGCCGCCCGCGTAGTGCATCTCCTCGGCGACGACGAGCGCGTCGAGGTAGTTGCCGTCGCCGCCGCCGATCTCCTCGGGGAAGGCCACGCCGAGCAGGCCCAGCTCACCGGCTTTGCGATGCAGGTCGCGCGGCAGCTCGCCGGCGCGTTCCCAGTCGTCGAGGTGGGGCAGGACCTCCTGCTCGACGAACCTGCGCACGGTTTTGCGCAGCTCGGCACGTTCGGGCGTCCGGAAGGGGTCGGTCACAGGAGCACCTCGGGGACGTCGATTTCGCGGGAGCGCAGCCACTCACCCAGGGCCTTGGCCTGCGGGTCGAACCGCGCCTGCGACGCGACACCCTCGCCGAGGATGCCTTCGACGACGAAGTTCATCGCCCACAGGTTCGGCAGCAGGTACCGGGTCACCGGCAGGTCGGCGGTTTCGGGCAGCAGCAGCTTGAACTCGGCCACGGTCAGCCGGTGCACCAGCCACCGCCAGGCCTCTTCGGACCGCACCCAGACGCCGAGGTTGGCGTTGCCGCCCTTGTCGCCGCTGCGGGCGCCGGCGATCGTGCCCAGCGGCACGCGGCGCACCGGCCCGTGGTCCAGGGGTTCGGGCAGCGCGGGCTCGTCCACATCGGACAGATCCAGAGTGGACGCCGACGGCGCTGTGTCGACACGCATGCCGTCCGGCAGCACGGCCACGTGCGGCACCTTCGCGGCGTCCACATAGGCCGCCGTGTAGACGCCGTACGGCGAGGCGTCCGACGGCGGCGCGGTGACGTGGAAGCCGGGGTAGCTCGCCAGGGCGAGTTCGACGGCGGCGCCGGTGAACGCGCGGCCCGCGACCTTCGGGTCGGCGTCCTTGACGGCGACGTGCAGCAGCGCGCTGGCCGTCTGCTCGGTTTCGGCGTCGGCGTGGTCGGTCCGGGCAAGGGTCCACCGGACGTCGGCGGGCGGCCGGTCCTTCAAGGACGCTTCGAGCTGTTCCTTGACCAGCGCGGCTTTCGCCTCGACGTCGAGTCCGGTGAGGACGAACGTCGTCTCGTTCCGGAACCCGCCGAGGGTGTTCAGCGCCACCTTCAGCGTCGGCGGCGGAGCTTCCCCGCGGACGCCGGAGATGCGGACGCGGTCCGGCCCGTCTTCGGTGAGCGACAGGGTGTCGAACCGGGTCGTGACGTCGGGTCCGGCGTACCGCGCGCCGGTGATCTCGTACAGCAGCTGCGCGGTGACCGTGCCGGTGTTCACCACTCCCCCGGTGCCCGGGTGCTTGGTGATGACGCTCGACCCGTCGGCCTCGATCTCGGCGATCGGGAAGCCGGGCACGCCCAGGGAGTGCTCGGTGAAGAAGGCGTAGTTGCCGCCGGTGGCCTGGGCGCCGCATTCGATGACGTGCCCGGCCGCGACCGCGCCGGCGAGGGCGTCGAAGTCGTCGCGGGCCCAGCCGTAGTGCGCCGCGGCCGGGCCGACGATGACCGAGGCGTCGGTGACGCGGCCGGTGACGACGACGTCCGCGCCCGCGTTCAGGCACTCGACGATGCCCCACGCGCCGAGGTAAGCGTTGGCCGTCAACGGTTTCCCGAGGTCCAGCTCGTCCGCGCGGGCCACGAGGTCGTCGCCTTCGACGTGCGCGATCTTGACGTCGAGGCCGAGCTTGGCCGCCAGTTCGCGCAGCGCGTCCGCGAGTCCGGCGGGGTTGAGCCCGCCCGCGTTCGCGACGATCTTCACACCTTTTTCCCGCGCCAGGCCGAGGTTTTCCTCCATCTGGCGCAGGAACGTCTTGGCGTAGCCGCGGTTGGCGTCCTTCATCCGGTCGCGGCCGAGGATGAGCATGGTCAGCTCGGCCAGGTAGTCGCCGGTCAGGACGTCGAGGGGACCGCCGGTGAGCATCTCGCGGACGGCCGAGAACCGGTCGCCGTAGAAGCCGGACGCGTTGCCGATGCGGTAGGTCATGCGAACTGTCCCGGCTGCCGGCCGTCCCCCGGCGGGCCCGCGAAGGCCTGCGCGATGGTCAGCCACTCCTCGACGTCGGCACCGTGCGCGACGAGGTCGGTGTCGGCCGGGTGCCGCCGCTGCGTGACGACCAGGCAGAAGTCCAGCGCACTGCCGGTGAGCTGCTGCTCGGCGTCTTCAGGACCGAACGCCCAGGTGGTGCCGTCGGGCGCGGCCAGTTCGACGCGGAACTCCTCGGCCGGCGGCGCGAGCGAGTGGGTCAGGTAGGCGAAGTCGCGGGTGCGCGTGCCGAAGCGGGCGATGTGCCACAGCCGAGCGGTGGGCTCGCGGGTCAGGCCGAGCGCGTCGAAGACGTCCTGGCCGTGTGCCCAGGTCTCCATCATCCGCGCGGTCGCCATCGAGGCGGCGCTCATCGGCGGGCCGTACCAGGGCAGCTTCTGCCCGTCCGGCACGGCGGCGAGGGCTTCGGCGAGCGCGGCCCGGCCTTCCCGCCAGTCCGCGAGGATCTCCTCGGGCGGCCGCTCGGCCCCGGCCGCGGCGCCGTCGTCGACGTAGGTCTCCCCCGCCTTGAGCAGCTCCTCGACCTCGGCCTGCCAGTCCTCCGGGTGGGCCGCCGCGATCAGGGCCTTCCGGTCGGTCCAGGCCAGGTGCGCGATCTGGTGCGCGATCGTCCACCCCTCGGCGGGGGTGGCCCGCGCCCAGTCCGACGCGGGCAGGTCCGCCACCACGTCGTCGATCGTCCGTGTCTCCGCGTCGAGATCCCCGAGGATCACGCCGAGATCCGCCATCGCCCGCCTCCTTGCGTCCTGGCTGCCAGCGTCGCACCGGCCGCCGGAAAAATCAAGCACGCCTGATTGTTTCGCTCCGGACGCTGCGGACCCACTATTGACATCTTGCCAGTAGTGCCGGTCTGCAATAGTTTCCTCGCATGGCCGACTACGCCGAGATCACCTACGCCGTCGCGGACCGGATCGCCACGGTGACGCTGAACCGCCCCGAGGCGCGCAACGGCTACACGATCCGGATGGCCGACGAGCTCGGCGCCGCGATGGACCGCGCCGACCGCGACGAGGACGTCCGCGTGGTCGTGCTGACCGGGGCGGGCAAGGACTTCTGCGTCGGTGCCGACCTGTCGCAGGGCGGCTTCGACTTCGACCCGTCGACCGGGCCGGACGCGGCGTGGCAGGAGCCCGCCGGCCGGTGCTCGAAGCGGATCTTCGCGATGAACAAGCCGGTGATCGCGGCCCTGCACGGCGCGGCGGTCGGCGGCGGCGTCACGATCACGCTGTCGTGCGACTACCGCCTCGCGTCGGAGGACTCGCGGTTCGGCTTCGTGTTCACGCGCCGCGGCATCTACCCCGAAGGCGCGTCGGCGTGGTTCCTCCCCCGGCTCGTCGGGATGGGCACGGCCTTGGACTGGATGATCAGCGGCCGCGTGTTCCCCGCCGCCGAAGCTCTCGAAAAGGGCTTGGTGCACAAGGTTTTCCCGGCCGGCACGGTGCTAGAAGAGGCGTACGCGCTGGCCCGCGAGATCGTCTCGACGACGGCGCCGGTGTCGGTCGCGGTGACCCGCCAGCTGCTCTACCGGATGGCGAGCGCCGAGTCCCCGTACCCGGTGCACGAACTGGACTCCCGCCTCATCGGCGGGCTGGGCGCGAGCCCGGACGCCGTCGAAGGTGTGATGTCGTTCCTGCAGAAGCGGCCGCCGGCATTCGGCATGCGCGTCGACAAGGACCTGCCCGCCTACCTGCCCTGGCTGGAGAAATGACCGCTTACCCGCCGCAGCCCTGGAACCTGACCGCCGACGCCCGGGTGTCGGTCTGGCGGGTGCCGCCGTCCGCTCTCCCCGCGCTGCCCGCGGAGCCCCTGGTGGTGGCCGGGATGGCGTCGGTGTTCACGGCGTGGATCGACTACACCCCGCCCGGGCAGCTGGCGTACCACGAGCTGCTGGCCGCGGTGTCGATCAAGGCGCGGCGCGTGTCGTGCTCGATCACGGAGATCTGGGTGGACAGCGAGGCGTCCCTGGCGGGCGGCCGCGAGCTGTGGGCGATCCCGAAGGACCTGGCGGACCTGGACTTCACCGGCGACCGCACGTTCACGGCAACGGCGGCGACCGCCGACGACTGGATCGCGACGGCGGCGTTCAAGCGCCGGGTCGGCCTGCCGCTGAAGGTGCCGACGTCGTTCGAGGTGGTTCAAGAGCGCGACGGTCTGCTCCGGACCCCGGTGGGCGCGAAGGTCAGCCCGCGCCCGGCGTCGGCGGACTGGAGCTTCAACCCGGACGGCCCGTTGGGCTACCTCGACGGCCGGCGCCCGGTGGCGAGCCTGGAGCTCCCGAAGTCGGAACTCCGCTTCGGCGCCTGACGCCCCGCCTGCCCTGCCCCCGGCCCGGCCCGGCCCAGCCCAGCCCGCATGACGTGAATGACTCATTCATGTCACCAGACGACATGAATGAGTCATTCACGTCGTCGGCCCGCGCACCTTCCCACCGGACCGCGCCGCAAGCGCGCCCACGGCGCCTGAACTGCACCTCTGGGTGATCACGTAACCCGCCAGGGTGAGGGGCTCCGACACGCCATTTAGGGTCCCGCGCGGGGACCGACCCCTACATGTAGTCTCTGGTGACCGGCAGCCCCCAGCGACGGGGAGACCGCTGCGGAGGGTGGCCGGGCAGCTTTCAAGAAACCGCAGCGCACGGCCTCATGACGCCGTGTGGCGATCGAACGCGCCCGAAAACTTGGAGACACGCATGTCAGTCGAAACCGGTCAGCGGCCCTCCGCCGCCGACACCCCCACCGCGATCCGGGTCATCCGGCGGGACGGCAGCGTGTCGCCGTTCGACGCCGGGAAGATCTCGGTCGCGCTGACGAAGGCGTTCCTCGCGGTCGAGGGCGGCGACGCCGCCGCGTCCTCCCGCGTGCACCACGTCGTCGCGGAGCTGACCCAGCAGGTCGAGACCACCCTGCTGCGCCACGCCGGCCCCGAGACCGCCCTGCACATCGAGCAGATCCAGGACATCGTCGAGCTCGCCCTCATGCGCGGCGAGCACCACAAGGTCGCCCGCGCCTACGTCCTCTACCGCGAGGAGCGCAGCAAGGCCCGCGAGGCCGCCAAGCCCGCCGCCACCGAGGTCTCGCTGAACGTCAAGGGCGCCGACGGCGTCCTGCGCCCGCTCGACTGGGCCCGCGTGTCCCACGTCGTGGGCGAAGCCGTCGCCGGGCTCGACGACGTCGAGGCCGAGCCGGTGCTGGCCGAGGCCAAGCGCAACCTCTACGACGGCATCAGCGCCGACGAGCTGGCCCTGGCCCAGGTCCTGGCCGCCCGCGTGCTCGTCGAGCAGGAGCCGAACTACTCCTTCGTCTCCGCCCGCCTGCTGCTGGACAAGCTGCGCGGCGAGGCCCTGAGCTACCTGGCGGGCAAGCCGCGCCAGGCCAGCCAGGACGAGATGACGAGCGAGTACGCGCCGTACTTCCGCGCCTACCTGCGCCGCGCGATCGAGCTGGAGCTGGTCGACGCCGAACTGCAGCGCTTCGACCTCGACAAGATCACCGCCGCGATCCGGCCCGAGCGCGACCTCGACTTCGGGTTCCTCGGCCTGCAGACGCTCTACGACCGGTACTTCCAGCACCACGACGGCACCCGCTTCGAGCTGCCGCAGGCGTTCTTCATGCGCGTCGCCATGGGCCTGGCCATCCGCGAGGACGACCGCGAAGCCCGCGCGATCGAGTTCTACGAGCTGCTGTCGAGCTTCCACTTCATGGCGTCCACGCCGACGCTGTTCAACTCGGGCACCACGCGCCCGCAGCTGTCGTCCTGCTTCCTGACCACCGTGGACGACGACCTGGACTCGATCTTCCAGGCGTACAAGAACAACGCGCTGCTCGCCAAGTACTCGGGCGGCCTCGGCAACGACTGGACCCCGGTCCGCGGCCTCGGCGCGCACATCAAGGGCACGAACGGCCAGTCGCAGGGCGTCGTGCCGTTCCTCAAGATCGCCAACGACACCGCCGTCGCGGTCAACCAGGGCGGCAAGCGCAAGGGCGCGGCCTGCGCGTACCTCGAGACCTGGCACGTGGACATCGAGGAGTTCCTCGACCTGCGCAAGAACACCGGTGACGACCGCCGCCGCACCCACGACATGAACACCGCGAACTGGGTGCCGGACGAGTTCCTCCGCCGCGTCGAGGCCAACGCCGAGTGGACGCTGTTCTCGCCGAACGAGACGCCGGACCTGCACGACCTCTACGGCAACGAGTTCGCCGCCCGCTACCGCGAGTACGAGGCGATGGCCGACCGCGGCGAGATCAAGGTCTTCCGCCGGATCCGCGCGGTGGAGCTGTGGCGCCGCATGCTGACCATGCTGTTCGAGACCGGCCACCCGTGGATCACCTTCAAGGACCCGTGCAACCTGCGCTCGCCGCAGCAGCACGTCGGCGTCGTGCACTCGTCCAACCTGTGCACCGAGATCACGCTGAACACCACCACCGACGAGGTCGCGGTCTGCAACCTCGGCTCGGTGAACCTGCTCAAGCACGTCACCCCGTCCGGTTTGGACACCAAGCGGCTCGAGAAGACCGTGCGCACGGCCGTCCGCATGCTGGACAACGTGATCGACATCAACTTCTACACGATCCCGGAGGCGCGCCGCTCCAACCTGCGCCACCGCCCGGTCGGCCTGGGCATCATGGGCTTCCAGGACGCGCTGTTCGAGATCGGCGTCCCGTTCGCCTCCGAAGAGGCCGTCAAGTTCGCCGACGTCTCCATGGAGCACCTCTCCTACTACGCGATCTCGGCGTCGACCGACCTCGCCGAGGAGCGCGGGCAGTACCAGTCGTTCGAGGGATCGCTGTGGAGCAAGGGCATCCTGCCGATCGACTCGATGCAGCTGCTCATCGACGCGCGCCAGGGTGACGGCCTCGACGTCGACCTCTCGTCCACTTTGGACTGGGCGCCGCTGCGCGAGCGCGTCAAGACCGTCGGCATGCGCAACTCCAACGTGATGGCGATCGCGCCGACCGCGACGATCTCCAACATCTCGGGTGTCGGGCAGTCGATCGAGCCGCTGTTCCAGAACCTGTTCGTCAAGTCGAACATGTCCGGCGACTTCACCGTCGTCAACCCGCACCTGGTCCGCTCGCTCAAGGAGCGCGGGCTGTGGGACGAGGTCATGGTCAGCGACCTCAAGTACTTCGACGGCTCGCTGGGCCAGATCGACCGCGTGCCGGACGACCTGAAGGCGCTGTACGCGACCGCGTTCGAGATCGAGTCGAAGTGGATCGTCGACGCCGGTTCGGTGCGCCAGAAGTGGATCGACCAGGCGCAGTCGCTGAACCTGTACATCGCGGCGCCGAGCGGCCGCAAGCTCGACGAGCTGTACCGCTACGCGTGGCACAAGGGCCTCAAGACCACGTACTACCTGCGGGCGCAGTCCGCGACGCACGTGGAGAAGAGCACCCTGCGCGGCACCGACGGCAAGCTGAACGCCGTTTCGGCCACCCCTGCCCCGGCTCCCGCGGCGGCCGCCCCGGCGCCGGCTCCGACGCCCGCTCCCGCGCCGACGCCGGCCCCGGCACCCGACGTGGACTTCGTCGCCACCGAAGGCGCCGCCTGCCGCATCGACGACCCCGACTGCGAAGCCTGCCAGTAAGGAACTTGACGAACATGACCAACGTGGAGACGACGGACGCGACCGGCCTCGGGGAGATCGAGGTCGGCGCCGCCCGGATCAACGTCGACGACAAGCGCATGATCAACGCGCGCGCCGACGTCAACCAGCTGCTGCCGATGAAGTACAAGTGGGCGTGGGAGAAGTACCTCGCCGGCTGCAACAACCACTGGATGCCGACCGAGGTCGCCATGCAGGCGGATATCGCGCTGTGGAAGTCGCCGGACGGCCTCACCGAGGACGAGCGGCAGATGCTCAAGCGCAACCTCGGCTTCTTCGCGACCGCGGAGTCGTTGGTGGCCAACAACATCGTGCTCGCGGTGTACCGGCAGATCACCAACCCCGAGTGCCGCCAGTACCTGCTGCGCCAGGCGTTCGAGGAAGCCGTGCACACGCACACCTTCCAGTACATCTGCGAGAGCCTCGGCCTGGCCGAGGGCGAGCTGTTCAACATGTACCGCGAGGTCCCGTCCATTTCGGACAAGGACGCGTGGGCGCTGAAGTACACGCAGAACCTCGAGAACCCGGACTTCGAGACCGGGACGCCGGAGGCCGACCAGGCGTTCCTGCGTGACCTCGTCGCGTTCTACGTGATCTTCGAGGGCATGTGGTTCTACACCGGCTTCGCGCAGATCCTGTCGCTGGGCCGCCGGAACAAGATGGTCGGCATCGCCGAGCAGTACCAGTACATCCTGCGCGACGAGTCGATCCACCTGAACTTCGGCATCGACTGCATCAACCAGATCAAGATCGAGAACCCGCACCTGTGGACCGAGGAGTTCCAGGCCGAGGTGCGCGGCATGCTGAAGGAGGCGTGCGAGCTCGAGGTCAACTACGCCCGCGACACGATGCCGCGCGGCATGCTGGGCTTGTCGGCGCAGCTGTGCGAGCAGTACATGCACTTCATCACCGACCGGCGCGCGCAGCAGATCGGGCTGGCCCCGATCTTCGGCGAGACCGAGAACCCGTTCCCGTGGATGTCCGAGGCGATGGACCTGAAGAAGGAGAAGAACTTCTTCGAGACCCGCGTCATCGAGTACCAGTCGGGCGGCGCGCTCGACTGGGACTGATCTCCCGCACCGAGCCCGGCCACGCCTTTCGGGGCGTGGCCGGGCTTTTTCACGTCGCCGGGTCGATCCGGACGGTCGCGGCCCGCGCCTGCGGGCTCGCGACGAGGGCATCGGACACCGGTCCGTACTTGCCGGCGAAGGCGGCGTCGAGCCCGGCGGGCGGTTCGAGACCGGTCGCGAACGAGACGTCGCGGGTGACGCCGCCCAGTTCGATCCGGCCGTGGCCGTGCTCGCGCGCCGCGCGGTACCAGCGCGAACGGACGCCGCGGTAAGCGCGGACGTACAACCCGCCGTCGACGACCGCCATGCCGATCTCGACGCCGGGTCCGGGGCGGTCCCCGGCGGTCAAGGCGAGCGAGTAGGCGTCGTCGAGCAGGGCGAAGTCTTCGGGGGTCCAGGTGGTCATGGCTCCAGTGTGGAGCGTCCGCCGCGCCCTGTGCCTGGGCAGGATCCTTCCCAGGCAGGAATTCTCGGCTTTTCCGCCCCGCGAACCCGGGCGAAGGTGGAGTCACCACCGACCGAGGAGAGTTCCCATGGCCCCGACCACCGTCACCTTCCCCAGCGCCGGCATCGACATCGCCGCGCACCTCTACCTCCCCGACGGCGCGGGCACTCCGCGGCCGGCCCTCGTCGTCGGTCACCCCGGGACCGGCGTCAAGGAGCAGACTTCCGGGACGTACGCCCGGCTCATGGCCGAGCGCGGGTTCGTGACCCTCGCGTTCGACGCCGCCCACCAGGGCGAGTCCGGCGGGCTGCCGCGCGGCCTCGAAGACCCCGCCCAGCGGATCGAAGACTTCAAGGCAGCCGTCTCCTACCTCACCACCCGGCCCGAGGCCGACGCCGGCCGGATCGGGCTGCTGGGCATCTGTGCCTCCGGCGGCTACTCCCTCGCCGCCACCGGAGGCGATCACCGCGTCAAGGCGGTGGCCACCGTGTGCACCGCCGAACCCGCCCGCCAGTTCCGCTACGGCGCCGACGGCACCCAGGACCCGGCCGTCTTCCAGGGCCTGCTCGACGCCGCCGCACGAGCGCGCACCGCGGCCGCCCGCGGTGAGGACCCGGGCGTCCTGACGATGTTCCCCGAAACCGTCGCGGAAGCCGGCGCGCTCGGCGGGCAGCACGGCGTCGAGGGCTGGGAGTACTACTGCGGCGCCCGCGGGTACCACGAGCGGTCGGCGAAGTTCCTCACCTGGGACAGCGTCGACAAGATGGCCGCGAGCGACGTCTTCCACGCCGTCCCGCTGATCGGCCCGCGCCCGGTGCTGCAGATCCTCGGCGAGCGCGCGGTCACGGCGTGGATGGGCCTCGAAGCCCACCGGCGCGCCACCGGACCCGCGGAGATCCACTGGATCGAGGGCGCGAGCCACGTCGACCTCTACGACAAGCGCGAGTACATCGACCCCGCCGTCGCGAAGCTGGACGAATACTTCACCGCCAACCTGGGTCAGTAGGCGTAGCGGCGCACCTTCTCGGGGTGGATCACCAGACGAAGCTGGTCCACCGCAAGGATTCCCTCGAGATCCGCGGCACGGGCCGGGTCGCCGAGGTCCCAGTAGCGGGAGGCCAGGCGCTTCGCCAGGTCGTGGGCCCCGTCCGGTTCGAGCGAAACCCGGCCCGTGACCGAAACCCACCGTTCGCGCTCCCCCACCGGGGCCGCCACCACCAGCGAGGCCAGCGGGTCGCGGCGCACTCGCTTGACCTTCGGTGAGTCCGGTTCGGTGAACAGCTCGATCGTGCCGCCGGTCGTCGCCTCGAACCAGACCGGGCGGGGCTCGGCTCCCGCCACCGTCAGGAACCCGTGCAGCGGCCGGCGGAGGAACTCGAGGTCCTCGGGCGTCAACTCAGTCATGACGCCCAGTCAACCCGACCGGATCGGACGATCCCATAGGCGAAGCTCCGGAATGCCTGCGTGATCGTCTAACCTCGCGGACGTGGACGCGTTCGGTGACCTGCGGGCCCACGGCTCGCTCTTCGGCAGCTCGACCCTCTCCCCGCCCTGGGCGCTGCACTTCGTCGACGGCGCGCCGCTCACCCTCTGCACCGTCCTCACGGGCGGCGGCTGGATAGTGCCGGACCACGGTCCGCCGGAACCGCTGCGCGCGTACGACACGGTCGTCGTACGCGGCCCCGGGACGTTCACCTTCGTCGACGAGCCCCGCACGAGCGCCGAGCCCGTGCCGTGCGGCGAGTTCTGCGCGGCTCCCGAGCAGGGCGGGACCCGCCACCGCCGCGGCTGGCACGACCCCGGCTCCGGCACGACGACCCTGATCACCGGCGCCTACCCGGTCCGCGGCGAGATCGGCCGCCGGCTGCTGGACGCCCTGCCGGTGGTGCTGCGCGTGGCCGGCGGCGGCACCGGCGACGCCGTGCTGGACCACGTCGCCGCCGAGGTCGCCGTCGACGCGCCGGGCCAGCAGGTGGTGCTCGACCGGCTGCTGGACTGGATGCTCGTCTGCACGCTGCGCGAGTGGTTCGACCGCCCCGGCGGCACACCCCCGGCGTGGTGGACGGCCCAGCGCGACGCGGTGGTCGGCCACGCGCTGCGGCTCCTGCACGCCGAACCGGCGGCGCCGTGGACGGTCGGCACACTGGCCGCCCGCACCGGCGTGTCGCGCTCGACGCTGGCGAAGCGGTTCGGCGAGCTGGTCGGGGAGCCGCCGCTGACGTACCTGACGCGCCACCGCATGACGCTCGCGGCGGATCTCCTGGCCGAGCGCGAGACGGCGACGGTCGCGGAGGTGGCGCGCGCTGTCGGGTACGCGGACGCGTTCTCGTTCAGCGCGGCGTTCAAGCGGGTCCGCGGCACGAACCCGAGCGACGTCCGGCATACCGGGAAGCCACCCGAAAAGAGGCCCGCCCAGGTGTTGTCAGACCGTCAACAAGGGTGCATCGTGGAGGGGTAGCCGATCTCAGCGGGGAGATGGTCACTTTGCCGGGCACCGTCAGCCGAGCCGCCGAAGCACTGCGCGAACGCGTTCCGCCTCTGACCGCGCTCCCGCTCCCCCACCGGGTCGACGAACGCTGGCTGCAGTCGCGGTGGCCCGTCAAGGAACTCGCCACGCCGCCCGCGGGCAGCGGACTCAAGCCCGTCCTCGGCGACGAAGGCCCGCCCGTCGTCGGGCACATGCTCGAAATGATGCGCTTCGGGCCCGCCTTCGGCCTCCGCCGTTACGAGCTCTACGGCCCCGTTTCCTGGACCGGCGGTTTCGGCCGGAAGATCGTCGCGCTGTCCGGGCCGGAGGCGACGCAGATCGCGCTCGTCAACAAGGACAAGGCCTTCTCGCAGGAAGGCTGGAAGTTCTTCATCGAGAAGTTCTTCGAGCGCGGCCTGATGCTGATGGACTTCGGCGAACACCACCTGCACCGCCGGATCATGCAGGAAGCCTTCACGCGCTCGCGGCTCACCGGCTACGTCGGCGAAATGGGCCCGGCCCTGCGCGAAGGCGTCGCGAGCTGGGGCGACAACGAGCGCCCGCGGCTGTACTGGGCGCTCAAGCAGCTCACCCTCGACGTAGCGACGCGCGTGTTCATGGGCATGCGCAGCGGCGCCGACGCGCACCGGATCAACCGCGCGTTCGTCAGCTCCGTGCGGGCCGGCACCGCGCTGGTGCGCTTCCCCGTGCCGGGCGGCCGCTGGTCGGCGGGCCTGCACGGGCGGAAGGTCCTCGAGCGCTACTTCAGCGAAACCCTGCCCGCCAAGCGCAAGTCGGACGGCGACGACCTCTTCACGGCCCTCTGCCACGCCACCACCGAGGACGGCGACCGCTTCACCGACACCGACATCGTCAACCACATGATCTTCCTGATGATGGCCGCGCACGACACGACGACCATCACCAGCAGCGCCATGGCCTACTACCTCGCCAAGCACCCGGAGTGGCAGGAGCGCGCCCGCGAAGAGTCACTCGCTCTCGGCGACGACGTCCTCGACATCGAGGCGATCGACAAGCTCGAGACGCTGGACCTCGTGATGAAGGAGGCGCTGCGGCTCGTCGCGCCGGTGCCGTCGCTGACCCGCCAGACCGTCAAGGACACCGAGGTCCTCGGCCACTACATCCCCGCCGGCACCCTGTGCGGCGTCTCGCCGACGGTCAACCACTTCACGCCAGAATGCTGGACTAACCCCTTCGACTTCGACCCCGAACGCTTCGCCGAGCCGCGGCGCGAGGACAAGTCGCACCGGATGGCGTGGATGCCGTTCGGCGGCGGCGCGCACAAGTGCATCGGGCTCCACTTCGGCAGCCTCGAGGTGAAGTTGCTGATGCACGAAATGCTGCGCGCGTACCGCTGGTCGGTTCCGGAGAGTTACACCGCGAAGTGGGACTACGTGTCCCTGCCGGTCCCCGCGGACGGTCTGCCGGTGCGGTTGAGCCGTCGCTGACCCGGGCACGCACACCCGGTGTAACGAAAAGTTACCGCATGTGGAGATTCGTTCACTCGTTCAGCCGGTAGACACCCCGTTACGCGCATGATGGCGTGGCATCGGTCGCGGCCGAGGGGTACCTAGTGTGGCTTCATGATCCCCGACACCGCGGCTGAACTGGCCTGACCCGTGCATGAAGAGGTGGAGTGTGCCTGAGCCCGGTGCCGCGCCAGGACTGCTGGACGTGGCGCGCAGGTGGGCGGCGACGTTGGCCGACACCAAAGGAGTAACACTTCCCCCGGAGGAGCTGGAGCCGCTGCTGCTGGAGATCGCGCACGACGCGGTCGACCAAGCCGGTCCGGGCCACGACGGCGCCCTGCACCGGTTCACGGCGCTGTACGCCGCGTCGCCGATGGGGATCGCGCTCGCCGACCCCGGCGGTGAGATCGTCGAGGCCAACCTCGCGCTCGGCCAGCTGCTCGGCTGCTCGCCGGACAAGCTGCGCGGCCGGCACCTCACCGACCTCGGCTCGACCGACCACGACGTCTCGCGGCTCAAGGCGGCCCTCGAGCAGGTGCGGGGCGGACGTGAGCGCTACCAGGAACGGATGCTGCTCGACCACACCGAGGACGGGCAGCTCTGGACCGACGTCACCCTCGCGCGCCTCCCCGGTGACCGGCCGGGGTCGGTCTACCCGGTGCTGATGGTGTCCGACGCGAACGAGCTGCACCTGCTGCAGGAACGGCTGCTGCACCAGAACGTGCACGACCCGCTGACCGGGCTGCCCAACGCGTCGTCGTTCACCACGAAGCTCGAAGCGGCGCTCGGTGCCGGCGCGCGTGACGACATCGCGCTGATCTACCTCGACGTCGACGGCTTCAAGGTGGTCAACGACGGCCTCGGCGCCGGCGTCGGCGACCAGGTGCTGCGCGGGGTCGCGGGCAAGCTGTCGGCGGTGTTCACCGGCCACCACGACGGGTTCGTCGCGCGGCTGTCCGGCGACGGCTTCGCGGTGCTCCTGCGTGGACGGCTCGCCGCGCCCGAGGTCGTCGAACTCGTCGAGCGGGCCCTGGAGGACCTCAACGAGCCGATCTACCTGGCCGGGCACGGCATCGGCGTGAGCGCGAGCGCGGGCATCGTCGTGCGTGCGGCCGTCGAGGGCGGCGCGGCGGAGTTGTTGCGGGCGGCGGAGATCGCGCTGCACCGGGCCAAGGAGGCCGGCAAGGCGCAGTGGATGCTGTTCGACCCCGAGCTGGACGCCCGCGACCGCGGCCGCTACCAGCTGGGCGCGGTGATCGCGGGCGCGCTGGAGAACGGCGAGTTCTCGCTCGTCTACCAGCCGACGGTCCGCCTGGCCGACCCCGACCGCCTCGCCGCGGTCAACGCGGGCCTGCGCTGGAACCACCCGGACAAGGGCGAGCTGGACTCCGACCAGTTCTACCCGCTGGCCCAGACGACGGGGATGACGGTGCCACTGGGTCGCTGGCTGCTGGCGGAGTCCCTGGCGGCGACGGCCCGCTGGCGCACCCGCTTCGGCGACGCGGCCCCGGACGTGTGCGTCCGGCTGCCGAACCGGCTCGCCATCGACCCGGACCTGGTCATGCTGGTGAAGGAGCAGCTGGACAAGCACGAGCTGCCGGCCAACGCGCTGCGGCTGTGCACCGACCGCGACTCGGTCCTGGATCCGCGCGGCGAGGTCCTGGACTCGTTCGCGGTGCTGTCCGAGCTGGGCACGCAGCTGGTGCTGACGATCTCGGGCTCGGCGGACCTGGAGCTGATCCCGCAGCACCGGCTGCCGGTCCACCACGTGATCCTGTCCGGCCCGGTGGTCGACGCGCTGGACGCGGACTCGCCACCGGAGCCGGCGTTGCGACACTTGACGCAGCTGGTGACGCGGGCCCGCGAGCTGAAGCTGCGCGTGGGCGCGGAGGGCGTCCGCACGCACGAGCAGGCGGCCCGGCTGCGCCAGCTGGGCGTACTGGCGGCGAGGGGGCCGTTCGTGGCGGACTCGGCCACGGGCGACGAGGTCGACGAGCTGATCGCGCGGCACCCCACCACCTGACCCGAGCGCCCCAATGTGGCCTTGGTTGCGTCTCACGCACCGAAGGCCACATTGGGGCGCTGGGACCGGCGCCGGTGATCATCGCGGCGGCCGGGTATGTCCGGTATCGGGTTAGCCACAGATCCCGGCGCGGCGGTGCCGGGGCCGATACCCTTCCGCCTACGGGCAGCTGATCGAAAACGGCCGGCCCGCGCGAGGGGAAAACGTGGAACCATCCGGCCTGACTTTCGGCATCCTCGGGCCGCTCGAGGTGACCCGCGGGGAAGCACCGGTCCCGGTCAACGGGCCGAAGCTGCGCATCGTGCTCGCCGCGCTGCTGCTGCGGGCGAACGCCACGGTCACCCTCGACCGGCTCGTCGAGGACCTGTGGGGCGACGAGCGGCCCCCGACCGCGCGCAAGAGCGCGCAGCTCTACGCGCAGCGGCTGCGGCGCGCACTCGGCGAGTCCGTGATCGAAACCCGCCCGGACGGCTACCTGCTGCGGCTGCCGCCCGACCGGCTCGACCTGCTGCGCTTCCGCGCCCTCGTCGCCCGGGCCCGCGAGGCCGACCCGGAAACCGAGCGCGCGCTGCTGGCCGAGGCGCTGGCCTGCCGGCGCGGCACGCCGCTCGCCGACATCCCGTCCGAACCGCTGCAGCGCGACGAGGCAGGCCTCCTCGCCGAGGAGCTCCTGCGCGCCCGCGAGCGCTACCTGGAGGTCAGCCTCGAGCTGGGCAGGCACCGCGAGGTCGTCGGCGAGCTCGCCACGCTGACCCGGGAGAACCCCTGGCAGGAACCCTTTTGGGCGTTGTACATCCTGGCGCTGCACCACGGCGGGCGGCAGGCGGACGCGCTGGAGGTCTACGGCCGGGTGCACCGGATGTTCGCCGACGAGCTCGGCGTCGAGCCGGGCCCGCGGCTGCGCGCGGCGCACCGCGCGATCCTCACCGCGCCGGACGAGCCGCCGGTCGCCGAGCCGCTTCCGGCCGTCTGCCAGCTGCCCGCGGACCTGCCGAGCTTCGCCGGGCGGACGTCGGACCTGGCGAAGCTCGACGGACTGCTCGGCGCCCCGCCCGGGCACAGGACGCTGGCGATCGTCGGGCCCGGGGGCATCGGCAAGACCGCGCTGGCGGTGCACTGGGCGCACCGGATGACCGCTCGCTTCCCGGACGGCCAGCTGTTCGTCGACCTGCGCGGGTACGCGTCGGCCTCGCCGCTCTCCAAGACCCAGGCGCTGACGCTGTGCCTGCGCGCGCTCGGCGTGTCCGCTTCGCAGGTGCCGGTGACGCTGGACGAGCAGGTCGTGCTCTACCGGACGTTGCTGGCCGGGCGGCGGGTGCTGGTGGTGCTCGACAACGCCGCCGACGCCGACCAGGTCCGGCCCCTGCTGCCACCGAACCCCGGCTGCGCCGCGCTGGTGACCAGCCGCGGCGACCTGCGCGGGCTGACCGTGCTCAACGACGCGCGGGTGCTCGCGCTGGACGTGCTGACCACTTCCGACACCCGGACGCTGCTCACCGACCTGCTCGGCGCCGAGCTCGTCGACGCCGAGCCGCGGGCCGTCGACGAGCTCGCCGACCTGTGCGGGCACCTGCCGCTCGCCCTGCGGATCGCGGCGGCGAACCTGGTGGGCGGCCGGCATTCCGCGATCGGGGACTACGTGGCCGCGCTGCGCGCCGACCCGCTGGCGGAGCTGGCCATCGAGGGCGACCCGGACGTCGCCGTCCGCGCGACGTTCCACCTGTCCTACCGGGCGCTCGACGAACCGGCGCGGCGGGTGTTCCGGCTGCTGAGCCGGATCCCGGGCCCCGACTTCGACGTCACCGCGGCGGAGGTGCTGGCCGGCGCGGGCACCCGGCGCTGCCTGGACCGGCTGGTCGCGGCGAGCCTGCTGACCCGGCGCAGCGCCACCCGGTTCCAGTTCCACGACCTGCTGCGCGAGTACGCCGCCGACCGCGCACGGGCCGACGAGCTGACCGCGGCCGACGCCCGGCTGTACGACCACTACCTGGACACCGCGGCCGCCGCGACGCAGCGGCTCCACCCGCTGTTCCGCCGGATCCTCGCCACGGCGAAGCCCGAGGCGTCCTTCGAAGACGACGAGCCGGCGATGCGCTGGCTCGACGAAGAACGCGCCAACCTCGTCGCGGCGGCCGAGCGCGCGGCGCTGGTTCCCGGGCTGGGCCGGTACAGCGCGCTGCTGGCCGACACGCTCCGCGGCTACTTCGCCGGCCGCGGGCTCGCTGCGGACGGGCTCGCGGTGGCCAACGCCGCCCTGGGCGCGGCGCGCGCGGCCGGCGACCGCCACGCCGAGGTCTCGGTGCTCGTGCTGCGCGGGACGATCGCCTACTACCTGAGCGACTACGACTCCGCGATCGCCCGCTACGAGGAAGCGCTCGACCGCGGCGGGACGGACATCGACCCGGTGGCCGAGTCGGAGGCGCGGCACGGCCTCGGCCGCGTGTACTCCCAGCTGGGCAGGCCGCGCGACGGGATGCGCCACCACGAGCGCGCGCTGGCCATCGCCCGGCGGATCGGCGACCTGGACTCCGAAGCGCGCGAGATCAACTACATCGGTGTATCGCTGCTGTCGCAGGGGCAGGTCGAGCGCGCGATCGCGTGCCACACCAAGGCGGTCGGGATCAGCAGGCGGACGGGCAACCGGTACGTCCGGCTGGTCGCGCTCAACGGTCTCGGACTGGCCCACTGGACCGCGGGCCGGATGCGGGAATCCGCGGAATGCCACGAGGAAAGCGTGCTGCTGTGCGAGCGGTGGGGACTGCGGCACTGGTTCATCACCAGCCTGGTGTGCCTGGCCGAAACCTACTGCGACCTCGGCCGCTACGGCGAAGCGGAGCACCGCGCCCGGCAGGCCCTGGAGAAGGGCCGCGAACTCGGGGAGCGGCGGCAGGAGGCGGGCGCGCTGGAGGTGCTCGCGACGGTCGCCCGGCTGCGCGGGCGGTTCGCGGAAAGCATCGAGGGTTACGCGGTGGCGCTGGAACTGGCGCGCGAGATCCACTTCCGCTACGGCGAGGCGTCCGTCCTCATCGGACTCGCCGCCGCGCACCGCGCGCTCGGCCGCCCGTCGGAAGCCGTGGCGCACACGGAACTGGCCCTGGCCAAGATGAACGAGACCGGCATGCGGGTGCTGGAGTGCCCGGCACTGACCGAACTGGCGGCGGCGTGCCTGGACTCGGGCGATCCCGCGGCGGCCGCGCGGCACGTCAAGCGCGCGGTGGAGCTCGCGCGCGAGAACGGGCAGCGGCTGAACGAGGCACGGGCCCTGCGGGTGGCCGCCGCGATCCGCGAGTCGTCCGGGCGATCCGGGGCCGAGCTGCTCGCCGTGGCACTGGAGAACTTCACGGCACTGGGCGTACCCGAGGCATCCGAACCGGCCCGGGCGTAAGGACTCGTGGGTGTTGCCGACCGGCGGCAACACCCACGAGTCCGGTCATCCACCCCCGGGATTGCGGGGCTTGTTGATGTTGATGTCGCCGAAAACGTCGCGACCTTGGAAGATGACCCTGCCGGAGCCGTTCACCTCGATGCCGGCGCCGACGTCACGAGTCTGGAGGATGGCCAGCTTGTCACCCTCGGAAATGAAGTGGACGGTGCCGTCGACCCCGCCCCGGACGATCGCGGCCCCTTCCCCCACGTACAAGTCGCCTCGCACCCTGCCGTCGATCACCCCGCCATTCATGACGACATCACCGTCCACGTCGCCACGGACGAGGTCGCCCTCGTTGACGTGGTGGTGTTGCCCGGATTTCGTACCGCAACTGCCATGGCAGGCGTCATGCATTTTGACGGCCTTGTTGACCAGCCGGGCGCCGGTGCCGAAATCGCCGACTCCGGGAGCGAGGCCCATGGCCGAGATCAGGGCGTTGTCCGTGTCCCCTTCCACCCCGTACCAGATGATGTTCACGACGTCACAGCCCTGGGAGAGATACGGAATCGGGAGAGATCCGCAGGTATCGAGCACCATGTGCCGTTGTTCGGCGGTCAGCGGCGCCGGGGCGGGAACGCACGATGAAGGGCCGCCGTGGTTCTGCAGGTACCCGGTCTCCCGCACGTACCCCGACGGACAGCTGCCTTGCCCTCGGCAGGGTTGGCTCCCGTATCCGCTGTCGCCCACCTGCCGGCAGTCGCCCTGCATCTTGATCTCGTTGATCACAACGGTGCGCGGCGGCCGGTCACTGGCGGGAGGCAGGCCGGGACGCATGGGCCTGCTGGTCGGCTCCATGACCCCACCGGTGTCCGTCCCGGTGTTCGTTCCGGCGTTCGTCCCGCCGTTCCCGCCGCCTCCCGTGCAACCGGTTTCCAGCGGGCAGCCGTCATCGAGGCTGCCGATCGCCTTCAGCCCGCTGGGGTCGCTCTTGGTGATCGGGTTGTTGTTGCTGTAGGTGTACCCGTTGAGCTGCTGCGGATCTCCCGGGCTCAGCAGCGGGTCCACCGAAATGAACCGCCCGGTGTCCGGGTCGTACTCCCGCGCGCCCAGGTGCGTCAGCCCGGTACTGGCATCCTCGACGCCGCCGACGAACCCGCGTTCGCCGGGGAACGAAGCCGCGTCACGCGGGCCGCCGAAGGGCAGCTGACGCCGGTCGGTGACCGCCAGCGTGCCGGAGTCGATCGCCGTCCGCGCCGTGCTCTGGTGATCCGACGCCAGCCACGTCAGCGCCCCTCTCCCCTGCCGCACCGCGATCGTCCGGCCACCGTGGCTGTAGTACCGCGTCACCGCCGGATCGCCACCGGCCGCCGGAAGCCGCAGTTCCTGGCCGCCCAGGTACAACGTCGTCCCGGCCGGGTCGCGCCGGATCAGCCTGCCACCCGAGGGGTCGTACACGTACGACGTCGCCTGCGGCCCCTTCGTCACCGACGCGAGCTTGCCCTGCTCGTCCCACGTGAACTGCTCGCCGGTCGAGCGCGACGCCAGCTGGCCCGCCGCGGTGTACGCGTACGAAGTGACACCGCCCGGCGCGGAGACGGACCCCAGTGCGTGCGCGTGCCCGGGGACCTGGCCGGTGTAGGTCCGGACCACGTCACCCGAAGCCACGTGCCGGGTGTCGGTCGCCCGGTTGCCCGCCTTGTCGTAGGTGAACGACTGCCAGTACGGCGCCGGGCCGCGCAGGCCCGCCACCGACGGGGTTTCCGAGCACGACGGCGCGGTCCACGCGTCGGTGAGCCGCTGGAGACCGTCGGAGCGGAAGCACTGGACGTCGCCCGAGAACACGTCCGCGAGAGACGTGACGTTCCCGGCCGGGTCGTACGAGTACCGCACGTCGGACCGCATCGGCGACGGCACCTCGGCGTCCACGACGGACTTGGTCAGCCGCCGGTCGTTCTGGTCGTAGTACTGCGACAACCAGACGCGCTTCGTGCCCGTGCCCAGGGTCAGCCGCGCCAGCTCGCCGTAGCGGGTCAGGTTCGTGGCCGACACCAGCTCGGTCGTCGAGCCGTCGTAACCACCCGAGCTCGACAGCAACGGCCCGAGTTCGTCGTAGCCGAAGCTGACGGTCTCCGCCGGCAGCTCACCGGCCGCCGCGTAGGACTGGCTCGACACGCTGCCGTCCGGGTTGTAGCCGGTGTACGAGGAATACGTCCCCGCCAGCAGACCCTCGGACGGCGGGATGATCACCGACGTCCCGGTCGGGCGGTACGCCGGGTCGTAGCCGAGCACCTTCCCGCTGTACGCCTTGCCGTCCACCCACGAGGTCGACGACGCGAGCTTCCCCTTCCCCTTCGTCACCGTGTCGTAGGTCCATTCCGCCAGTTTCTTCCCGGCGGCCGACCCCACGAACCTCCCGGTCGGGCGCCCCAGGGAGTCGTAGGTGTACGCCAGCACCGAACCCCGCGCGTCACGCGACGTCAGTACCTGGCCGGCGTCGTCGTAGGTCTTGGTGCTGAGGCCGCTGTCCCGGTCGTCGTTGCTGACCTGGCGGCCGAGGAAGTCGTAGCCGAACCGCCACACCGCGCCCGCCGGGTCGGTCATCGTCTCGGCTTGCCCGGCCTTCGTGTACGTGTACCGCGTCGCGTCGAACCCGCCGTCGTGGTGCTGCCGCAGCTCGACGGTCCGCCCGCGCGCGTCGGTGTAGGCCGACGTCGGCGTGCCTCCGGCGGGCGGCGTGACGTCGACGTGGTCGCCGAAGTACGCGGTGCTGGTCCGCCGCTTCTCGAACGCGCCCGCGAAGTAGATCGACGCGTCGGCGCGGCCGGCCCCGTCGAAGTGCGTCCGGGTGTGGCCCGGAACGTCCACATCGGACGCGATCCACAGCGCGTCGTCGACGGCTTTGTCGTTGTAGTACGGCTGGGTGGTCTTCCACGCACGGCCCTGCGAGTCGTACCGGGTGTCGGTGAGCAGCCGCCCGCCGCCCACCGCGCGGGCCTGCGCCTGGCGTGGCCGGAGCAGCCCGTCGTAGACCGTGGTACCGGAGATCTCGGCGCCGGTCGGGCCGATCCGGGTCGTGGTGATCACCGTCGGCTCGTCCCCGCGCACGAGGTACGCCGCCCGGGCGTTCGGCACGTCCGGGTGGTCGGCCTTCGTCCACGTCGGGGTCCACACCGCGACCACGCGGCCGAGCGCGTCGTAGGATGTCTCGGTCTTGCGCAGGTTGGGGTCGCTGACCAGCGTCGGCAGCCCCCAGGCCGGGTCGAGGGTCGTGGTCGTCACCAGCCCGGCGGGAACGGCGTCGGTGCCCGGGCCGGTGACCACGGTCTTCGTGACCGGACCGCCGCCGGCCGGGGTGTAGGCCGTCTTCGTGGTCCGCCCGAGGACGTCGGTGGCGGCCGTGACGCGCCCCTGCGCGTCGTACGTCGCCGTCCCGGTCGTCACGTACACCGGCTCCGCGGCCGGACGCTCCTTGGCGACCTCCGACTTCTTCACGTTGCCCTGCGCGTCGTAGGTGGTCTTCGCGTCCGAAAGCGCGTCCCGCGGGTACTCCACCGGGGCTCCACAGTGGACGGAGTCGGTCCAGACGTGCCCGGGCAGGCTCATCAGCCAGGCGGCGTCGTCGCGCGCGTACTCGGTGTGCGTGCACCGGTCGTCGGCGTCCGTCGCGGTGTCACCCAGGTCGTCGACCGCGGTGGCGAGGCCGAGGTCGTCGTACGTCGTCTCCGTCCGCGTGGTCCGCCACCCCGTGCCCACGGCCGTGTACTCGCGGGAGACGCCCGTGCGCACCAGGTACGCCTTGAACGCGCCGCGCGTCGCCACCGGGCCCCGGACCGACGGCTCGGTGATCGTCTTGCCCACCCGCGGCGGGTCCGGCTGGTCGGACGCCGCTTCCCGCTCGAACGTCGCTGTCTCGAAGCCGAAGCCCGCCAGCCAGTCCGCGTCGGCGCGCACGCCGCCCTCGGAGTCGGTGACGGTGGCCGGCCGCGTGCCCGACGGCAGGTGGTCACCGTCCATGCCGCGGTAGAACCGCTGTTCGGACATGGTCACCGGGCCGGCCGGGTCGTCCGCGACGCCGCCGCGGACGCGGACCCGGCCGAAGCCGCGGAAGTCGTTCCACGTCCGCTTGTCGTCCTTGGTGAACTCCGAGGTGTCCCAGTGCCACGCCGCGCCGTCGAGGTACTCGTACCGCGTGACCTGCTCGGGGAACGTCGCCGCCGGCTGACCGTCGACGGCCAGCCGGTCCGACTGGACGACGGCCGTGACGACGTACTTGTGGAAGTAGTCCGTGCGCTCGGCCATGTTCTTCTTCGCCCACCGCACGGGGAAGCACCGCTTGGTGTTGGTCTCCGGGTTCGCGGGCAGGTTCCCCGGCTTGCACTCGGACTCGTAGGTGATCGACGTGATCCCGCCGGTTTCGGACACGATCCCGGTGAGGCGGTAGCGCATCAGCGGCGACGCGCCGTCCTCCGGCAGCTCGACCCGGTTGTACATCGGGGTGCCCTGGAACGTCACCGACGGCATCTCCACCGGGGTGCCGGCCAGGCCGGTGTGCTTGATCCCCTTGAGCCACAACGCGGCCTTTTCGCCGTCACCGGGATCGGGGTACTGCTGGTCCAGCTCCCACCGGTCGACGTCGCCGAAGTCCGTGCCGCGCCACACCTTCGTGGTCACCGAGGCCAGCCGCTGGGTGGTCCAGAACGTCGGCGAGTGGTTCGCCGCGCAGGTGGCCGTGTCGCACTTGGCCTCCCACGGCACGTCGGGCCAGTTCCCGGGTGCCTCCGGGCGGCAGTCGCTGCCCGGGACGCACCGGTCGGCCGTGGTGAACACGACGCGCCCGGACGGTTGCGCGGCGCCGTGGCCCAGCCCGTAGTCGATGTGGTCCAGGTAGCCGCCCCGGACGTAGGACACCGCGGCGTCCTTGCCGTCGAACCCGTAGGAGTTGGTCTCCTTCGTGTAGTGGTACCGCATTTCGTTGCCGCTGGGGTCCACGACCTTGTCCAGGTTCCACCGCCACGGCTGGGTGCACGACGAGGCGTCGAACGACGCCCTGTGGCACGGCTCGCCGGAGTCGTCGCCGAACACCGGCACCGTCCACGTCGAGTCCGCCTGCGACCCGAAGAAGTACTGCGTCCCGTCGACGGTCGTGATCTTCCAGTACTCGCCGTCGTTGTCGCCGTTGGCGGCGCCGGTCAGGTGCTCGATCCGCGACCCGTCGTCGGCGCGCGGCCGCCAGTTGCCGGTCGCGTCGTCGCGGATCAGCTGCCCGCCCGCGCCGCCGTAGGACGCGGTCGCGTTGTCACTGCGCCAGCACAGGTCCCCCACCTGCGCGGGCTGGACATCGCCCTCGGTGTCCGCCGAGCACCCCCGGTACGCCCGCTCGACGAATCCCGAGGACAGCGCCCAGCCGTCGCCCACCCAGGACGGCTGGTTGTTCGTCACCGTCGTCCGGCCGTCCACCGCGGACGACCGGTACGACAGCGACAAGCCCGGTGTCGGCCCGGCCGCCGGCGGCACCCGCAGCGGGTACGACCAGGTGAAGTCGCCGGTGTGCGGGGAAACCGCCCAGGACGCCGACGGCGAGAGCGGCGAGGCCGTCGCCGTGCCCGCCCCCTCCTGCGCGGGCTTGGCCTGCTGGTTGCCGGTCAGCGCGTGCGCCGACGCCTGGTCGGCCCCGACCGCCCGCCACGAGGGGCCGGACACCGGTACCGACGGGGTGTCGTCGAGCTTGCCCGACGGTTCCCCGGCCCACGCCGCGGGCGCGGCGACGGCCAGCAGCAGGGACGCCGTGAGGTGCGTGGCGACCGCGAAAGTCAGGCCTCGCCGGGTTCTTCTGCGCACAACTCTCCCCTTGGTCATCATGCGGCGAGCACGTAGCCCAGCGGGCCGCGGACGGTCTGGCCTTCGCAACTCGGGCTCGACGACACGAACAGCTCGCCGGCCGCCGGCCCGCCGGTCTGCGCGCACTGGTAGATCCGGATGTTCGGCCGGCCGGCGGGTGGCTGGGGCCAGACGTAGCCGATCTCGTGCTGGACCGTCTTGCCCTCGCACGCCGGATCGGCCGACACGAACCGCTCCGAACCGTCCACACAGGACACGAGCAGCTGGGTGCCCGGCTCGTTCGTGCGCGCCACCAGGCCGAACGAGCCTTCGAACCGGTAGCCGGGCGGCACGTCGTCCGCGACCGCCGCGTGCTCGCCCACCCCCGGCAGGAAGTACCGCACGAGCGGCGCGTAGGCCGGGAGGTACCCGAGCAGGCCGTCGACCTGCTGCCCCTCGCAGGTCGGCGAGTTCGAGTCGAACCGCTCGCCCTTGAACAGGCACCGGTACAGCGGCATCGTCGTCACCCCGGCGGGCGGGTCGATGTAGCTCGACCCCAGCGCACCCAGTTTCGGCGCGCCTTCGCAGTCCGGGTCGATCGAGGTGAACGCGTCGACGTCGTTCATCAGGCAGCCGAACATCGGGTGCGTCCCGGCCGTGCCGGCGGGCAGGGTCCGGCCCAGCGGCGTCTCGAACCGGTAGCCGGCCGGGCTCGCCCCGAACGGGTCCCGGATCCCGCCGGTGGGCGCGACCGTGCGGTGGTCGCCGGGGGTGGTGAACCGGCCGAGCTGGCCGCCGGCCGCGGGCGGCCAGCCGGCGCGGGCCCGGATCTCGTCGTCGGGCACCACGCCCTCGTCCGTGGTGACTTCGTCGATCGCGCCGGTGAAGAACCCGGCGGGCGCGCCGAGCTCCAGAGCGCGTCCGATCGTCAGGCCGCCCCCGGCGGTCCAGAGCAGCACGTTGTCCTTCGTGCCGACGAGCTCCCCGTTGACGTACAGCCGGAGCTGGCGCGCCGGGTAGTCGTAGACGCCGGTCAGGTGCGTCCAGATCCCGAACGCGGGCGCCTGCGTGGAGTTCGCGTAGGTCAACGGGTGGTGGTCCGCCGAGGCGTCGTCGGCCGTCGGGGCGCCGAAGATCCAGCGGCCCACCTCCGGGCGGTACTGGAGCACGAACCCGCTGTGCCGCACGCCGTCCTGGCCGACGACGGTGGCCACCTCGTCGTCGCGGGTCGGCTTGGCCCACGCCGCGACGGTGAAGCTGTCGCGCATGACGGCCCCGACGTCGCCCGTGGTGGCCGCGGACGCGCCGTCGAGCTGCAACGCCCGGCCGGACTGGCCGGCCGGGTAGGTCGCGGTCCCCGCCAGCGTGGTCGGGTTCGCGACCCAGGACGTGTCCTTCACGGTGCCGTCGTCGAAGCGCCACCGGCCGCGGTTCGCGGGCGGGATGTCGTCGTGCACCTTGCGGACCTCGGCGTCGGACAGCGCCTTGCCGTACGCCCGGACCTCCTCGATGCCGCCCTTGAAGAAGCACGCGTTCGCGCCGTCCCCGCGGCACCGGCCGATCGAGAACCTCCCCTTCGCCTGCGGCACGGTGACCCCGGAGACCGCCCCGGAAAGCGCACCGTTGACGTAGAGCTTCAGCTGGCTGAGCCGTTGGTCGTAGACGAGGGTCAGGTGCACCCAGCCTTCGGTGTAGGAGCTCTCGGTGGACCGGACGGACTTGACGTCAGCGCCCGCCCCGACGACGGCCGCCCACTTCTTCGCCGTCGGGTCGTACTGGACCTGGAAGGCGCTGTGGCGGTCGCCGTCCTGGCCGAACACCGTGGTGTAGCGGCTGTCGTCCAGGGTGAACGCCCACGCCGAGACCGAGAAGCTCCCCGCCGTGTCGACGACGGGCCCCGCCGTCTCCGCGAAGCCGGTCTTGCCGTCGAACCAGCCGGTGTAGGCGTCGTGGCCGGTGTGCCAGCCGGCGCCCGTGTTCAGCGTCGCGGTGTTCCCGCGCCCGCTGGAGTCGGTCGCCGCGGTGCCGGTGTTGTCGTCGAACTTCCAGCGCCCGGCGTCGGCCACCGGCAGGGCCGCGGCCTGGGCGGCGGGGTAGGACCGCCACAGCGCGGACACCCGGTCGGCGGTCAGCGCGCCGCTGTAGAGCCGGACGTCGTCGACGCCGCCGCGCCAGTAGCCGCCCCACTCCCCCGCCGTCTTCGACCGGCCGACCTGGAGCCCGCCGCCGCCCTGCCACGGCTTGAGCAAAGTGCCGGGCTCCTTGCGGGTCCCGTCGACGTACAGCCAGATCGTCTTGCCCGGCGCGTCGTACACCCCGGCCAGGTGGACCCAGCTGTTCAGCTCGCCCGGGATGACCGCCAGGGACGCCTTGGTCACCGAGCCGCCCTCCTCGGGCACCTCGAAGATCCAGTTCCCGTCGTGGCCGGCGTCGTCGACGACGTGCCCGAGCCGGAACTTGCTCGTGGCGTTCCCGCCGTCGAGGGAGACCGCGCTGAGGAAGCACCGCGGCGTCTCATCGATGTCGCAGGGATTGTCCTCGAGGTTGACCCACGCCGACACCGTGAAGCTGGTGTCGGTGCGCACGTCCACCCCGGACGTCGCGGCGTAGGCGCCGGTGCCGGACAGGTCGAGCGCGTTGCCGACCCGGCCGGGGGTGAACGTCGCGCCCGCGCCGAGCGTCGCCGGCTCGGCGCCGACGGCGTCGCCGCCACGCGTGCCCCGGCCCTCGTCGAACGTCCAGTCGTGGGCGAGGCTGACGTCCCGCCCGGCCATCGTCCGGACCTCCCCGCCGGTCAGCGCGCGGGTGTGGAGCGAGACGTCGTCGATGGCGCCGGTGAACGGCTCGGCGTCCGGGTCGTCCGCCCACCGTGCCCGTCCGAACTGGACACCGCCGGTGGCGTCGAAGCCGCCGGTGTGCGCGGCCGACGCGGCGAGCACGCCGTTGACGTACAGCTCGATCTGCTGCCGGTCCTTGCTGTACACACCGGCCAGGTGCGTCCACACGCCCGGCTGCGCGACCGGCCCGGCCGCCTCGTCACCCGGCTGGGCCTGGTCGGCGTTCGGGGCGACGAAGCCCCAGCGCCCGTCGGCGAGCGCGCGCAGGGCGAACCCGGGCACGTGCGCGCCGCTCTGCGAGACCACCGCGGCCGGGGCACCGATCTCGTCCAGCCGCGCCCACGCCGTGACCGAGAAGCTGCGATCGGTGTGCACCACCGGCGCGCTCGTCGAGGCGTAGCCGGAGCCGGCGAGCCGCAGGGCGAGGTCGCCGGGGTCCGGCTGGTTCGTCTGCCCGGCCGCCCAGTCCGCGCCCGGGGCGACGGTACCGGGGAACCTGCCGTTCGCGTCGGCGGCGTCGCCGTCGAACTTCCAGGTCCCCGCGGTGACCGCGGCGCCGGTGACCAGCGAGCGCACCTCGTCGGGGGAGATCGCCCTGCTGTAGACCCGGACGTCGTCGACGGTGCCGGGCAGCCGGTTGACCACGCCGCCGTTGACGAGTGCCCCGCCGATCCGGAAGGCGTGCTGCGCCTGCCAGGGCGTCACCCGGCCGGTCTCGCCGACCAGCTCGCCGTCGACGTACAGCCGGATCTTGCCGCTGGGCGCGTCGTAGGTCCCGGCGAGGTGGTACCACTGGTTGCGCGCCGGCTGGTAACCCGTGTTCACCCAGTCGTAGCCGCCCGTGTCCCCGTCCACGCGCGGCAACACGAAGACCCAGGTCTTGTTCTGGTACTGCAGGCAGAACGCGCAGATCCGCGCACCGTCCTGGCCGAGCACGGTGAACGTGCCGTTCTCGTCGGCGCCGGCGTCCAGCCGGACGTACGCGGCGACCGAGAAGCTCCGGTCGGTGCGCACCACCGGGCCGGAGGTCGTGGCGCCGCCGGTGACGCCGTCGAAGTGCGCGCCGCGGCCGACCGCGCCGTCCGGCACGAACGCCGCCCCGCCCTGCAGCACCGCGTCCGTGCCGCCCTCGACGGCGTTGCGCGCGGTGGTGCCCTTGTCCTCGTCGAACTTCCACTGCGCGACCTGGACGTTGCCCGCGTTCACCAGGCCGGCGACCTCGGCGGCCGGCAACGGGCGGTCGAAGACCTGCGCCTCGTCGACCGCACCCGGCCACGGGTCGACGACCTTGCCGTCCCAGACGAGCCGGCCGATCCGGACCGCACCGCCCGCGTTGTCCGTGGCCGGCGGGGCGTGCGCGGTCCCGGCGAGCCTGCCGTCGACGAACAGCCGGATCTCGTTGGCGTCCCGGTCGTACACGCCCGCCAGGTGCGTCCAGGTGTTCAGCTGTGGTGCCCCGGCCGCCGACTCCGCCATCGCGACGCTCGTCCACGAGTCCGTCGAGGTCGGTTTCCCGAACGTCCAGTGCGCGTCGCTGCCGTCGTTCTCGGCCCGGTACCACAGCGCGAAACCGGGGAACTTCAGGCCGTCCTGGCTGATCGCCGCCCGCGCGCCGTTGGCGCTTCGCAGGTTCACCCACGCCGACACGGTGAACCCGGCGGTGGTCCGGATCGCGTTCGGTGCGGTGACGTCGTCGTCCACGCCGTCCAGCTCGACGGCCGAGCCGAGCGCGCCGCCGGACCGGAGGCCGGCGCCGTTGTTCAGCGTGCCGTGCCGGTCGCCGAGGAACGCGCTGTCCTGCGCGGTGCCGTCGAACGACCACTTGGCCAGCGGGCCGTTGCCGGCGCGGACGTAGAACCGGTACTCGCGCTGCGGGCTTTCGTGCCCCGCCCGGTCGTAGCTGCGCACGTACAGCGTCTGCGGTCCGTCGCCCGGCGGCGTCAGCTTCACCGTCGCGCCACCGCCGAGGGCGTCCGCGTCGACGGAGGTGTTCGGCGAGTCTTGCCAGCCGTACTTGTAGTGGTCGATGTCGCCGACACCGTTGCTGCCGAAGGTGAACGTGGCCGCCACGTCGGGCCCGCCGTGCCAGCGGTTGTCCTCGGTGTAGAGGTCCGAGCCCACCGTCGGCGGGCGCGGGACACCCGTGCGGTCCACGACGAACGGGGCGCCGGACGCCGCGGGACTGGACGTCGCGCCGTCACAGCCGTGCACCCACCAGCCGATCTGCTGGCCGTCCTTGTCGCGGAGGTCGATCGTGGCCGTGTGGACGGCGCCGGACGCCTGCGCGGGCCCGTCCCAGGACGCGATCTCCTTGCCGTTGGCCGACACCCGCCACTGCGGGTACAGCTGGTCGCCGTCCGGGTCGGCGGTCTGCGCCCGCAGCGTGATGGACTCCTGGCCGACGTAGGGCAGGCCGCCGCAGAACTTGCAGGGCACGGGCAGCCCCGGGTCGGTCCCGATCGCGCCCGGCGTGTACGGGGTGCGGTTCCAGGTGACCTTGAGGACCGTCTGCGCCGGGTCGTACTTGCGCCACGCGTACTGGTCGTTCGAGTTGGCGGCCTTGAGGAACAGCGGGGTGTGCGACCGCTGGTCGATCAGGTCGGCCGGGATGTCCCACCCGACCTCCTTCCAGCCCGTGCCGCAGGTGCCGCCGTACACCCCGGGCACCGACCGCGTGCGGTTCCAGCCGCCGCCCGGCCGGTTGTTCCACGTCGTCCCGCTCCCGATGCCGCCGTTGGCGCGGTAGACCA
Organism: Amycolatopsis sp. NPDC098790; assembly: GCF_044759945.1. Lineage (NCBI taxonomy): Bacteria > Bacillati > Actinomycetota > Actinomycetes > Pseudonocardiales > Pseudonocardiaceae > Amycolatopsis > Amycolatopsis sp. NPDC098790. Next base: position 24,152 of record NZ_JBIWAI010000006.1, on the reverse strand, counting down.
CCTGGTCCCGGTCGGAGCAGTCGGGGCTGGAGATGGCGACGGTGGTGAACGTCGCGCCGAGCACCGTCTTGTCGGCCAGGAACGAGGTGTCGTACTGGAAGTAGGCCCAGCCCTCGCCGATCCCGCTGCACCAGCTGCCGCCCGGGAGGTCCTTCGGGCACTGCCCGACCTGGGCGTTCCCGTCGCCGCTGGTCCACCAGTACGGCGTGTCCGGGTGCCCCGAGAGCACGTTGGCCCAGCCCCACTTCTGGATCGTGGACAGCGTCGGGTCCACGGTCACCGGGAACTTCACCGCCGGGTCGGCGAGGAACCCGGCGTCCGGGGTCAGCACCAGGGAGCCGCCGGCGACGGACACCCCGACCGGCGCGATCCGCCCGGCGGCGTCCCACATCTTCGAGGGCGGCGCGCCGAACACGGCGGCGCCGGTGCCGTCGACGGCCCGCAGCGAGCCGTCCGCGGCCGCGGTCAGCTCGAGACCGTCGGCCTCGACCGCCAGCTCGACCGCCTTGAGCCCGGGGTTGCGCGCGGCCTCGGCGTCGCGCACCAGGAGGCGCTGGCTGAAGCCGTCGCGCTCGGCGATCATCACCAGGTCGACGCCGGGGAACACGCCCCGGTAGGTGGCCTGCGCCCCGGACAGCTCCGGCGCGGGCAGCTCGCCCGGCCAGGACAGGCTGAGGGCCTTGCCGTCGCGGTGCAGTGTTGCGAGCGCGGCGTCCCCGCCCGGCGACAGCGTCAGGTCCCCGTCGGCAGCCCGCGGCGCGACCCGGCCGTCCGCCCGGCGGCCGAGAGCGGTGTCGACGCCCGTCCACCGGTCCCCCCGCCGGACCCGCACCGGGACCGGCGTCAGCTCGGCGGTGAGCGTGCCGCCGGGGTTGGCGTACACGGCCCGGGTGGGCGTGCGCTCGTCGGCGACCTCCACCCGGCTCCCCTGCAGCCGTGCCGCCGCCATCGCCGCGGGCGCGTCCGGCGCCTCGGCGACCGGCGCCGGGCGCGGCGCGACCAGCTGCCCGCTGCCGGCCAGCAGCGTGAGCATCGAACCCAGCAGGGCGGTGACCGTCCCGGCCACCACCGCACGACGCAGACGCACCGTTGTTCCTCCCCCGGACTCCCCCATGACAGACGGAGCGGAATCCTGCGAGACGGTGGCTTCAGCGCGGCATCAAACCGACATCACGGCGACTTCAGGACATCCGGCGTGTCAGCGATTCGCCGGATGGGCGGGCACCACGGCGAAAATATCCGAAGCCGCCCGATCGGTCCACCCGGGGAACCAAGCCGGTGCGGCGGCGGCTCCGAAGACCCGGCAGGATGGGTTCTGCCGCCGACGAGAAGGGACGTCCATGGACGCCGGAGACCTCGCACCCGACTTCACGCTGCCCGACGACCAGGGCGCCGAGCGCACGCTGTCGGACTTCCTGGCCACCGGGCCGGTCGTGCTGTTCTTCTACCCCGCCGCGATGACCGGCGGCTGCACCGCCGAGAGCTGCCACTTCCGCGACCTCGCGGCCGAGTTCGCCGAGGTCGGCGCGCACCGGATCGGGATCAGCCCGGACGGCGTCACCAAGCAGCGGCAGTTCTCCGAGGCCAACGGCTTCGACTACCCCCTGCTGTCCGATGTGGACGGTGCGGTCGCGAAGCAGTTCGGCGTCTGGCGGAAGCTGCTGCCGCTGCACGCCAAGCGCGTCACGTTCGTGATCGGCGAAGACCGTCGGGTCCTCGAAAAGATCAAGAGCGAGCTGAACTTCACCGTGCACGCCGACCAGGCGCTCAAGGTGCTGCGCGAGCGCGACAAGGTGTCCTAGCGACGGGGCGGCCAGACCCGCGGCGGCCGGCGCAGCCGCGGCCCGGACGGCCACCCGCCGCGACGGCACCCGTCGCACCGGCGAGCCCAAGCGGGCGTTTCGTCGGCGCGCCGGCGTCTCGCGGTCCGGGTGGCGCGCGGTCGTTCGCACAGCCACCGGTGCCCCGGTTCGGTCACGTACCCCAGGTTCACGGCTTCTCCCAACGCCAAACGTGGTTGATTCCCTTGCACGACGGGGCGAGCGGCTCTTCGACCCGTTCCTCGCGCACCTTCGTGAAACCGAGGCGCGCGGGCACGGCTCCACTTCGGACGTTCAGCTCGTCGTGCTTGATCTCGACGTACCCCGCACCGAGCCGGAACGCCTCCGCCGCCAGGACTTCGACGGCCCGGGTGATCAGGCCGCGGCCGGTGTGGTCGCGCGCGAGCCAGTAGCCGATCTCGACCCCGCCCTCGCGCGCCATCGTGCCGATGCCGCCGACGATCGAGCCGTCGACGCGGATGGCGAAGTCGTGCGTTTCCCCGCTCTCCCAGGTCTTCCGGGTGCGCTGCAGGAACTCGGCGCTGTCTTCGGCGGTGTAGCCGTTGGCGGCCCAGATCATCCAGGCCCCGATGTGGTCGAGCGATCCCTGAACCACAGCGGTGATCTCCGGTGCGTCGGCGAGCTGCCAGCGGGCCAGGGTGAAGCCGTCGCCGGCGTAGGTCTCTTTCACGGCTTCTCCGATCGCCACACGTGGTGGGTGCCCGCGCACGCCGGCGGCAGGACACCTTCCCGCCGGGGTTCCTTGCCCGCGAACGAAAACCCGAGCCGCGCCGGGACCGCTCCACTTCGGACGTTCGCCTCGTCGTGCTTGATCTCGACGTACCCCGCGCCGCCCGCGAGCGAGCCGGCCACCCGGATCGCCCACTCGTACGCCCGGCCGGTCTCCCAGTTCTCGTGCGTCAGCCGCAGGAACGCGGCGGCGTCGGATTCCGGGTAACCACCCACGGCCCACGGTACCCAGTCGGCCAGGTGCGCGCCGGACCCCGAGACCGCACCCGCGATGGCCGAGCAGTCGGCGAGTTGCCAACGGGTCAGCGAAAACTCGTCACGGGTGTACGTCTCGGCCGGGGTCTCCATGGCTTCCATGGTGCCCCGGCCGGAACGAAACCGCGTCCGAATTAATTGACGATGACGCTGTCCGGGATCTCCGTGTCGTTCTTCAGCGCGTCGAACAGCTGCTTCGACTTGGTCTTGTCCCAGTTCTCCGCCGACCCGTTGGTGACCGGGACCGTCGTCGTCACCACGCCGCCCGAGGAGATCCCGCGCATCGCGATCGCCAGGCCGGCCAGGTTGTGGACGTGGTCGCCCGAGTCCATCGTCAGCGCGTCCGGGCCGGAGCTCAGCAGCGGGAAGAAGTCGAACGGGTTGAGCAGCGTGCCGGGGCTGGCGATCTGGCTCACCAGCGCGCCGATGAACTTGCGCTGGTTGGCGACGCGGTCGAGGTCCGAACGCGGCGTCGCGTCGCTGTGGCGCATGCGGACGAAGCCCAGCGCCGAGCGGCCGTCGAGCGACTGGCAGCCCGCCTTGATGCTGATGCCGGTGACCGTGTCGTTCATGTCCTTGTCGATGCACATGTCGACGCCGCCGATCGCGTCGACGATCTTGGCGAACCCGCCGAAGCCGATCTCCGCGTAGTGGTCGATGTGCAGCCCGGTGGCGCCTTCGACGGTCTGCGCCAGCAGCGACGGCCCGCCCAGCGAGAACGCCGCGTTGATCTTGTTCGTGCCGTGGCCCGGGATCTTCACCTGGGAGTCGCGTGGCAGCGACAGCAGCGTCGGCTTGGTGGAGTTGTCCGGGATGTGCGCGACCATGATCGTGTCGGTGCGCTGCCCGCCGCCCGCCGCCGCGACGTCGCCGGTGGCCAGCCGCTCTTCGTCCTCGGTCGTGAGGCCCTCGCGGCTGTCGGAGCCGACGATCAGCCAGTTGGTGCCGGACGCGGCGACCGGGCGGCCGGAGTAGTCGGTGAGCGCGTCGACGCGCTTGATGGAGAACTCCAGGTAGACCCAGATGCCGGCGACGAACACCACGAACACCAGCAGCAGCGTCAGCAGGACCTTGCCGAAGCTCCAACGGCGACGGCGCGGCGGCCGGGACGGCGGGTAGCCGTCGTCGACCGGCCTGCGAGGGGGGTCCTGACGCGGCGGGGGCGGCGCGTACTGGCGTTCGTCCTCGCGGGTGCCCATCGGGCGGGTGCGCTCGTCGTACGGGCTGCGGCCGCGCCCGGGCAGCGGCATCATCTGCGCGCGCTGGTGGTCGCGGGGACGTGCGGGAGGCCGGGGCGGCATGCGGCGCCCGCCGTCGTCGCCACGGTACGTCATCTCCATCACCCAATCCCGATCCGGACAAACCTGTCGTCGTCAGTAGACCGCACGTCCTCGAACGGAGGACGTCCGGCACCGGGGTCGGGTTGTCCGGCGGGGGTTACTTGCCGGTCGCCTCGTAGCCGAACTGGTGCACCTTGAGGTACCCGGAGCGGAACCCGGCCTCGGAATAGGCCAGGTAGAACTCCCACATCCGGCGGAAGACGTCGTCGAACCCGAACCCGGCGATGTCGGCCCAGCGGTGCAGGAACCGTTCGCGCCACAACCGTAGCGTGCGCGCGTAGTCCTGGCCGAACTCGCGCATCCCGGCCAGCTTGAGCCGGGTGTTCGCGACCACGCCGTCCTCGATCGAGCGAACGGACGGAATGATGCCGCCGGGGAAGATGTACTTGTGGATCCAGGTGTAGGCGCGCGAGGCCGCCAGCATCCGGTCGTGGTCCATGGTGATGGCCTGCAGGCCGAACCGCCCGCCGGGGCGCAGCCGCTCCCCGATCACCCGGTAGAACTCCGGCCAGTAGGACGCGCCGACGGCCTCGATCATTTCGACGCTGACCACGGCGTCGTACTGGCCGCTCGACTCGCGGTAGTCGCACAGCTTCACGTCGACGCGGTCGGAGAACCCGGCCGCGGCGATGCGCTCGGTCGCCAGCGCCCGCTGTTCCTCCGAAATGGTCAGCGACGTCACGTGCGCGCCGCGGGCGGCGGCGCGGATGGCGAGTTCACCCCATCCGGTACCGATTTCGAGGACTTCGCTGCCCTCGCGGACGCCGGCGTAGTCCAGCACGCTGTCGATCTTGCGGTGCTGGGCGCCGGTCAGGTCGTCGGCGGGACCGAACAGCGCCGAGGAGTACATCATCGACTCGTCGAGGAAGGCGCCGAAGAGGTCGTTCGACAGGTCGTAGTGCCGGTGGATGTTGGCCCGCGCGCCCTCGAGGGTGTTCGCCTCGGACGGCGGCTGCGTGCGCTCGGCGATCTTGCGGAACTTCTGCAGCACCGGCGGCACGAGCGTGGCCATCCGCTCGGCGAACGGCGTCAGCACCTCGGCCAGGTCGGACGCGGTCCAGTCACCGGCCATGTAGGACTCGCCGAAGCCGATCTTGGCGTCGACGCCGAGGCGGTGGAAAAAGGATTCCGGACGCAGAATGCGCATTTCGGGCGATTCCGGCCCGCCGGCGCCGAGGACGGTCCCGTCCGGGAACGTCACCCGCACGTCGAGCGGGCGGACCGCGCGGCGGAACAACGCGGCGGCGATCCGCGCGCGCAGCGCGGAGTGCGGTGGGTCGGCCAGACCCGGCCAGCGGGACTCGTCGGGGATGTCCTGAGCGCGGTCGACACTCGTCGTGGTCACGGTTCTCCCTCCGGCCGGCCAGCTATGCCGGTGATCGATCCTAAACGCCGCACCCCCGCGGCGCGCTTCGCCGAATGCCCTGTTCGGGGCCCTTTCACACGGGTATCCGCAGGCGCTCGGGCCCCGGCGCGGCCCAAGCGCCGCGGAGCTCCGCGCCGGCGTTCCCGGCGAGCACTTCCAGTGTGAAAGCAATCGTCAGCCGGGTCCACACGGACGACCGGCGAAGCATCGCGTGGCCTTCGTTCGCGATCTCGAACCGGGCGACGCGGGCGGCGACGCCCTCGGCGCGTTCGGCGAAGGCGTGCGACTCGGCCGGGCTGGTCATCCGGTCGCGGGTGCCGTGCACGATGAGCACCGTCCGCCCGGCGACCGCGGCCACCGGCTCGCCCCGCGGCGTCCACGGCGCCAGCGCGCACACCCCGCGCACGGCACTGTCGTCGGCGACGCGCAGCGCGACCCGGGCCCCCATGGAGTGGCCGACCAGCACGACCGGCAGGCCGGGGTGGTCGGCGTGGATGCGCTCGAGGGCCCAGCGGGCGTCGTCGAGGGGGTCCATCGCGGGGGCGTTCCAGCCGTAGCGGCGGTTGCGCAGCAGCCGCACCTCGACGCCGTGCTTGCGGCCGGCCCGGTGCAGGGCGCGCGCGATCGGCACCATCCGCAGGAAGGCGAGCTTCCACGGCGGCACGCTGCCGGTGCCGCGCTCCGCGCCGCCGTGCAGCACGAGCACGACCGCTTCGGTGCGCCCGCGCGCCGGCCACACCGACACCGCCGGTTCCGCCTCGCTCACCCGCGTCCTCCTCTTCGCCCGCAATCGGGTCAACCCCGCCCGCCCACCGGGCTATTCCACCGCGCACCACCATCTTCGCGGTAGATTCGGCGCCCGGTCCCCTACGGAAGGGTGGGTGTGGTGAGCGCCACGGACATCTCGGGCAGCGTCGCGAAGCAGCTGGCGGACGTCGAGCAGGCCAACGCCGACGCGGTGCGTGAAGCGGCGGACCTGGTGCTGGGGGTGATCCGGGCCGACGCACTGGTCTATACCGCCGGCGCCGGGCACTCGCTGGCGGCCGTCGCCGAGACGTTCTACCGGGCCGGCGGCCTGGCCTGCGTCTACCCGCTGTACCACCCGGACCTGCTCCCGCTGCACGGCGCGGTGAGCAGCACGAAGACCGAGCGGCGCACCGGGCTGGCCGCCGAGGTCCTGGCCGAGCGCGCCCCGGGGCCGGACGACGTGCTGGTGGTCTTCTCGACGTCCGGATCGAACCCGTACCCGGTGGAGCTGTGCATCGAGGCCCGCAAGCGCGGGGCGGCGGTCATCGCGATCACGTCGCGGGCGTGCGTGGCGGCGGCGCCGAAGCGGTCGTCGAGCAACTTGGTCGAGCAGGGCACGGTGGTGCTGGACTCGCTGGTGATCCCCGGCGACGCGAGCTACCCGCCGGACGCGCCGCGCACCGCGCCGCTGTCCACTGTGGTCAACGCGTTCCTGTGGAACCTCGTGCTCGCCCAGGTCTACGACCGCGGCACGGCCGAGGGCCTCGACGTCCCGCTGTGGCGCAGCTCCAATGTGGAGGGTGGCGACGAGGCCAACGCGGCGCTGCTCGAAAAGTACGGCGCGATCGTGCCGCGGCTGCGCTAGCCCTTCTCGTGAAAAAGCACCGGCCGGGCACGCCTTGACGGGCGTGCCCGGCCCCCTTTAGCGTCGCCATACCGACTGGTCGGTGTGGACCGGTCGCTCCCCGAGGAGGTCCGATGGACAGCGCCACGGCGACCGTGCACGGCGAGTGCGCGCCCGGTTTCGAGCCGGTGCGCGCGGCCTTCGAGGAGAACTTCCGCTCCCGCGGCGAGCTGGGCGCCGCGTTCACGGCGATCCGCGACGGCGAGGTCGTGGTGGACCTGTGGGGCGGCTGGTCCGGCCCCGAGCGCACCGCCGAGTGGCGGCCGGACACGCTCGCCAACGTCTGGTCGACGACCAAGGGCATGACGGCGATCTGCGCGCACAAGCTGGTCGACGCGGGCGAGCTGGACGTGGACGCGCCGGTCGCGAAGTACTGGCCCGAGTTCGCCGCGGCGGGCAAGGCGGAGGTGCCCGTGCGGTGGCTGCTCACCCACCGCTCCGGCGTCCCCGGGATCGGCCTCGACCGGCCGGTGCGGGTCGAGGAACTGTACGACTGGGACCTCATGACGTCGCTGCTGGCGGCGCAGGAACCGTTGTACGTACCGGGTTCCGCGGGCGGCTACCACGCACTGGCCTACGGCTGGCTCGTCGGCGAGGTCGTCCGGCGGATCGCCGGGCAGGGCATTCGCGAGTTCTTCGCCGAGCAGGTCGCCCGGCCCCTGGACGCCGACTTCTCGATCGGCCTGGCGTCGGACGCCGACCTGGACCGCTGCGCGACGCTCGTCGACCCGATCGTGACCGAGGAAATGGCGAACGCGCTGGCCACGGCGTTCGCCGCGGCGGGCCCGGTCGCGCAGGCCGCGCTGACCAACCCGCAGCTCGCGGGCCACCACGCGAACGACCCGGCGTTCCGCCGCGCGGTGATGCCGGCGCTGAACGGCCACGGCACGGCCCGCGCGATCGCCACGATCTACGGGGCACTGGCCACCGGCGGTCTCCTGTCCGCGCCGACTCTCGCGAAGGCGCGGGAGAGCCAGGGCAAGGAGGTCGACGCGGTGCTCGGCCTGCCGAACGAGTGGGGCCTGGGGTTCTACCTGGGCAGCGACGCCCGCGGCTTCGGCCCGAACCCGGCGGCCTTCGGCCACGACGGCCTGGGCGGTTCGACGGGCGGCGCGGACCCGGAGAACGGGCTGTCGTTCGGGTACACGCTGAACCAGCTGGGCCCGCTGATCCGCGACGACCCGCGGAAGATGGCCCTGGTCAACGCCGTCTACGAAAGCCTGGACACCCAGACCCGGTAACCGACGGGCTGAAGGGCACCTTCAGTGCATGTGGTGCGCCGAAGGTGCCCTTCAGCGCATCTGACGTGCCGAAGGTGCCCTTCAGCCCGGTCATGCCACCGCGGGCTCCTCCTCCGCGAACTGCGTCGCGTGCAAGGTCGCGTAGCGGCCGCCTGCGGCCAGCAGCTCGTCGTGCGTCCCGCTTTCCACGATTTCGCCGTGCTCCAGCACCAGAATCTTGTCCGCCGCCCGCACCGTCGACAGCCGGTGCGCGATCACCAACGCCGTCCGGCCCGCCAGCGCGTGCGTCAACGCCTCGCCGACCGCCGCCTCGGACTCGGAGTCCAGGTGGGCCGTCGCCTCGTCCAGGATGACCACCTTGGGCTGGGCCAGCAGCAGCCGCGCGATCGTCAGCCGCTGGCGTTCGCCACCGGACAGCCGGTAGCCGCGCTCCCCCACCGTCGTGTCGAGACCGTCCGGCAGCGCGTGCGCCAGCTCGCCGAGCCGCGCCCGCTCCAGCGCCTCCCAGATCTCGTCGTCCGTGGCACCCGGGCGCGCGTACGCGAGGTTGGCGCGGATCGTGTCGTGGAAGAGGTGCCCGTCCTGCGTCACGACCCCGACGGTTTCCCGCAGCGAAGCGAAACTCAGGTCCCGGACGTCCACATCGGACAGACGCACCGAACCGGAGTCCACGTCGTACAGCCGCGGCAGCAGCGACGCGATCGTCGACTTCCCCGCGCCCGAAGACCCGACCAGCGCGACCATCTGCCCCGGCTCGGCGCGGAACGAGATGCCGTGCAGCACCTCTTCGCCGCCGCGGTGGTCGAGCGTGGCGACGTCTTCCAGCGACGCCAGCGAGTACCGGTCCGCCGCCGGGTAGCCGAAGCGGACGTCGGAGAACTCCACCGAGACGCCACCCGACGGCGGAAGGGCCCGCGCGGACGGCTTCTCCTTGATCATCGGCTCCAGGTCCAGGACCTCAAAGACCCGCTCGAACGACACCAGCGCGGTCATGACGTCGACCCGGACGTTGGCCAGCGCGGTCAGCGGCGCGTAGAGCCGGGTCAGCAGCAGCGCCAGCGCGACGACCGTGCCCGGCGCGAGCTTGCCGGTCAGCGCGAGGTACCCGCCGAGGCCGTAGACGAGCGCCTGCGCCAGCGCCGAAACGAGGGTCAGGCTGGTCATGAACCAGCGGGTCAGCATCGCGGTCCGCACGCCGATGTCGCGCACCCGCCCGGCCCGCAGCGCGAAGTCGTCCGCCTCCTGCACCGGACGGCCGAACAGCTTCACCAGCGTCGCGCCCGGCGCGGAGAACCGCTCGGTCATCTGCGTCGTCATGCCCGCGTTGAGGTTCGCGGCCTCGCGCTGCAGCCCGGCCATCCGGCGGCCGAGCCGGCGCGCCGGCAGCACGAAGATCGGCAGCAGCACCAGCGCGAGCAGCGTGACCTGCCACGACAGCGTCAGCATGACGGCCAGCGACAGCGCCAGCTGGATCGTGTTGGTGACCAGGCCGGACAGCGTCGCGGTGAACGTCCTCTGCGCGCCGATGACGTCGTTGTTGAGCCGGGACACCAGCGCGCCGGTGCGGGTGCGGGTGAAGAACGCGATCGGCATCCGCTGCACGTGCTCGAACACCGCGCGCCGCAGGTCGTAGATGATGCCCTCGCCGATGCGCGCTGACTGCCACCGCTCGACCAGGCCGAACCCGGCGTCGGCGACCGCCAGCCCGGCGATGACGACGGCGAGCCAGACGACCAGCGGCAGGTCACGCCCGCCGACGATCGCGTCGACCACCTTGCCCGCCAGCACCGGGGTCGTCACCGCGAGGACCGCCGAGATCACGGTCAGCACGAGGAAGGCGAGCAGCCGCCGCCAGTGCGGCCGGGCGAACCGCGCCACGCGTTTCAGCGTGCCGCGGCTCAGCCCCTTCGGCACGTCGTCGGCGCGCATCGCCGAGCTCAGCAGCGCCCAGGTGTTGTCCATGGGGAACCCCCAGTCTCAAAACCTCTACTATAGCTGAGGTTTTCTCCGGATATGACCTGGACAACGCGGTCGCTGTCCGATTGCTTCCCGCCGCCGTTCACTCCCCGCGAACAACGCGTCCCAACGCGTCCCGGAACTGCTGCGCATCGGCGAGGGGCGCCAGCAACTGTGCCTCGGCCCGCCGGGTGACGTCTTCGCCCGCCGCGCGGACCCGTTCGCCTTCGCCGGTCAGCGTCACGAGGCGCTTGCGGCGGTCGCCCGGCGCGACCTCGCGCCGGACCAGCCCCTTGTCCTCCAGCTCGTCGACGAGCGCGACCATCGTCGTCCGGTCGATGCCCAGCCGCGCCGCACCGTCCTGCTGCGACAGCGCCGGGCCGTCGCCGAACAGCGTGAGCAGCGCGAGCTGACGGCCGGTGATGCCCAGCGGCGCGTACAACGGCTCGGCCAGCTCGGCGAGCCGCAGCTGGGCGTGCTTGAGCAGGTAACCGAGCCGCCGGGTGACGGCGGGCGGCGCTTCGAGGTCGCTGGACACACGAAGACTCTACCCCTACGCTGATCGTCAGTCGTACTGATGATTCCTCTAGCTGATAATCAGGAGAGCACTATGACCACAGTCGGGCTCAAGCCGCCCCAGCAGCACATCGGCGTCGCGGCGCTCCGCGAAACCTGGGCCATCGCCGACGACGCGGGGTTCGACGGCTGCTGGGTGTTCGACCACCTCGCCCCGATGGGCCGCGACCGCACCGGCGACGTCTTCGACGGCTGGACGCTGCTGGCCGCGATGGCCGAAGCGACGAAACGGGTGCGCATCGGATGTCTGGTGTCCGGGAACACCAACCGCCACCCCGGCACGCTGGCGAAGATCGCGGCGACCGTCGACCACCTCTCCGGCGGCCGGCTCGACGTCGGCCTCGGCGCCGGAGGGGACACGCTCACCGACGCGATGATGGGCACGCCGACGCCGTCACCGGTCGAACGCGTCGAACGGCTGGAAGAAACCTGCGAAATCCTCGGTCTGTTGTGGACACGAGCGGAAACCGACCACCCCGGCCGCCACTACACGCTGACGGGCGCGGTCAGCGATCCGAAGCCGCTGCAGCGGAAGCCGCCGCTGTGGCTGGGCAGCAGCGGGGAGAAGCGCGGGCTGCGGGTGGTGGCGTCGCACGCCGACGTGTGGCTCAACGCGGCCCTGCCGGGTACGGAAATCGCGGAGCTGCAACGCCTTTCGCGCGTGCTGGACGAGCACTGCGCGGCGGTGGGCCGCGACCCGGCGACGATCCGCCGGGCGGTGCAGTTCCGCCTGCCGTCCGATGCGGACAGTGCGCTGCGGCTCGCGCAGAGCTACGTCGAGGCGGGTTTCACCGAGCTGGTGCTGATGCCGACCGGGCACGACGACGTCGTGAAGGCGGCGGAAGCGGCGGCGCAACTGCTCCCCCGCCTGCGCGACGTCGGCTGAAGCGGGCCGCGAGCCCCTCGGTAGCCTCAAGAAGTGGAAACGGAGGTGGGCCGGGCGCCCGCGTGGCAACGCACGGCACGGCTCTTCACCGCACCCGCGCGCACCGCCGAAGCCGGCCCGCTGCGCTGGGACCTGGGCTTCTACCTCGCCTGCCTGGCCTTCGCGCTGCCGACCGCGCTCGTCTCCGAGTTCTACGGTTACCGCGTCTGGGGCAACTTCGCGACCGTCGCTTATGGCTTCGGCGTGCTGCACAGCGGGTGGCTGCTGCTCTCCGCGCGCACCGGCCGTACGCCGCACGGAGTACTCGGGTCGCGCTGGTACGGCATCGCGGTGGTCGCCTTGTTGGCAATGATCCTTCCGTTGCTGCTCCTGGTGATCCGGCGCCTGACCGGGGTGGACTGGCTGATCACGCCGTTCTCGTGGGCCGCGCAGCCCGAGGTCTGGGTGATCGAGCGGTCCGCGGATCTGCTGCTGCACCACGGAACCCCGTACGTCGACGTCACCGCGCTCGGCCGCGCGCCGGAGGTCAACGACTACACGCCCTACGGCCCGGTCATGGCCGTCTTCGGCCTGCCGCGCGCGCTGTTCGGCGGCACTCCGCTCACCGACGCGCTCACCGACGCCCGCTGGATGTTCGCCCTCGCCGCCTGCGCTTGTGTGCTGGGCACGTTGAAGCTGCTCAAGTGGCCGAAGGTCCCGGTCGGCGCCGCGCAGCTCGCGCTCGCCTGCCCGCTGACCGCGCTCACCTGGGCCGTCGCCGGGCCGGACCTGGCGATCGTCGGGTTGCTGGTGCTCGCCTGCGCGCTCGCCGCCACCGGGCGGGCCGCGTGGTCGGGCCTGGTGCTGGCGCTGGTCGTCAGCGCGAAGCTCATCGTCGCGCCCGCGGCCGCGGTGCTGGCGGTGTTCGTGCTGGTACGGCGAGGGAAAGGCCTCGACTGGACGGCGGTCGGGCGGTTCGCCTCAGCGCTGGTGGCGGCGACGGCCGCGCTGCACCTGCCCGTCTACCTGGTGGATCCGGCCGCGTTCGTCGAACACGTCTTCCGGTTCCCCCTCGGGATGGGCGCCGTGCGATCGCCCGCGGCGAGCCCGCTGCCGGGCCACCTCATCGCCGAACTCGGCGTCGTCGGCCGGGTGACGGCGTTCGTGCTCGTCGGCGCCGCGGCCGTGGCCGTGCTGGTCTGGCTGGTGCGCCGGCCCCCCGCGAACGGCTCCGGCGCAGTCCTGCGCATCGCCGTCGGACTCGGCGCGTTGATCCTGCTCACCCCGGCCACCCGCTACGGCTACCTGGTGTACCCGCTGGTCCTGCTCGGGGCCCACCTGGTGTTCCGCGTGGCCGAAGCTCCCGCTGCGCCCCCCGCGCAGCAGTCCTCGGCTACTTCTTCTTGACCCGGGTGGCCCCGCCGCGCCCCCGCAGCTGGACTCCGGACTCCGACAGCACCCGGTGCACGAACCCGTAGGAGCGGCCCGTCGACTCCGCCAGGGCCCGGATGCTGGACCCCTTCTCGTATTTCTTCTTCAGGTCAGCGGCCAGCTTGTCGCGCGTGTTGCCGGTGATCCGCGCGCCTTTCTTGAGATCAGCCACGTCGATCGCCTTCCCGCCGAGAGTGTTCTGGGCCACATATCGGCCCCTGCCGGGGCAATGATCGAACACTGGGCGCCGGATTGCCAGACGACAGCCCTAAAACAGCCGAAATTGCGATCACATTGGGCCATTCCAGTGCCGGGCCGGAGTGATCTTGCACCCGAATGGACGCATCGATCACGCGAGCTGGACAAGTTCCAGGTAGTCCGCCGACCAGTGGTCCTCGGTGCCGTCGGGCAGCAGGATCACCCGCTCCGGCTCGAGCGCCTCGACCGCTCCCGGGTCGTGCGTGACCAGCACGACGGCACCCGCGAAGCTGCGCAAAGCGTCCAGGACCTGGGCCCGGCTGGCCGGGTCGAGGTTGTTCGTCGGCTCGTCGAGCAGCAACACGTTGGCAGCGCTGGAGACCAGGCCGGCCAGCGCGAGGCGGGTCTTCTCGCCGCCGGAAAGCGTGCCGGCGGGCTGGTCGAGTTGTTCGCCGGTGAAGAGGAAGGAGCCGAGCAGGTTCCGCAACTCCTGGGCGCCGGTGTCCGGTGAGAGATGTCGGATGTTTTCCCACACCGACGCATCATGATCAAGAGTTTCGTGTTCCTGAGCGTAATAGCCCAAACGCATTCCGTGACCCGGCACGATCTCGCCGGTGTCCGGGGTTTCCATTCCGCCGAGGAGCCGGAGCAAAGTCGTCTTTCCCGCGCCGTTCAGCCCGAGTACGACGACCTTCGAACCGCGATCGATCGCGAGGTCGACGCCGGTGAAGATTTCCAGCGAGCCGTAGGACTTCGAGAGGCCTTCGGCGGTGAGCGGCGTGCGGCCGCAGGGCGCGGGGTCCGGGAACTTGATCCGGGCGACCTTGTCGGCCTGCCGGGTCTCGTCCAGTGCGGACAGCATCTGCTCGGCGCGGCGCGCCATGTTCTTGGCCGCCACGGCCTTCGTGGCCTTCGCGCCCAGTTTCGCGGCCTGCTGCTGCAGGGCCGACGCCTTCTTCTCGGCGTTGGCGCGCTCGCGGCGGCGGCGCTTCTCGTCGGTGGCGCGGGCGTCGAGATAACGCTGCCAGCTCATGTTGTACAGGTCGAGCTCGCCGCGGGTGGCGTCGAGGAACCAGACCTTGTTGACGACGTCGGCCAGCAGCTCGACGTCGTGGCTGATCACGACCAGGCCGCCGTCGTGCTGCTTGAGGAACCCGCGCAGCCAGTTGATGGAGTCGGCGTCGAGGTGGTTGGTCGGCTCGTCGAGCAGCAGGATCGTCTCGGACTTGCCGCCGGCGCCCGCTTCGGCCGCGGCGAACAGGATCCGCGCCAGCTCGACGCGGCGGCGCTGGCCGCCGGAAAGCGTCTGCAGCGTCTGCGCGAGGATGCGGTCGGCCAGGCCGAGGTTCGAGCAGATCCGCGCGGCTTCGCTCTCCGCGGCATAGCCGCCGAGCGACGCGAAGCGCTCTTCGAGCCGGGCGTAGCGGTTGATGGCCTTGTCGCGCGCGGCTTCGTCGACGAGCTCGGCCATCGAGGCCTGCGCCTTCTCCATGTCGCGCATGAGCTTGTCGAGGCCGCGCGCGGAGAGCACACGGTCCTTCGCGGTGACCGAAAGATCGCCTTCGCGCGGGTCCTGCGGCAGGTAGCCGAGCTCGCCGCTGCGGCGGACCTCGCCGGCGTGCGGCTCGCCTTCGCCGGCGAGGACCTTCAGCGAGGTGGTCTTGCCCGCGCCGTTGCGGCCGACGAGGCCGATGCGGTCGCCGGGCTGGATGCGGACGGTGACGCCGTTGAGCAGGATGCGCGAACCAGCGCGCAGCTCAAGGCCGGTGGCCGTGATCAAGGGGAACTCCCGTGGAAAGGGGGCGTACGGAGGACAGCATCAAGCGGCCGCAGGGGCCGCGGCGTCACTCCAGCTGGATATCCACGGAACCCAGTGTACGGGTCGGCGTCGAACGGTTTTTCCGGACGTGTGCGGTCTCACCCGTCGCGCAGCGTGACCTGCACCGACAGCGCCCGCGCGGCGGCGTCTTCCAAGACGGCGTAGCTCGGCTCGCCGACGTCCAGCACGCGGGGTTCGGCGCGGGCGAACAGCGGCGCCAGCCGACGGTCCTCGCGCAGCTCGTCGAGGGCCCGCCGGTCGCCGCCGAGCACGACGGCGTCCACTTCGGACAGTCTGGGGACCAGGACTTCGAAGGCGTCCTTCGCCGCGTCTCTGAGCGCGTGCCGCGCCTGTCCCGCGCGACGGCGGGCGAAGCGCTGCTGCGACCAGCCGCCCGCGGCGGAGCGGCCCTGGACGAGGTGCCGGTCGGTGCGGGAGACCTCGATCCGGCCGTCCCGGGCGATCCCGACGCTGTGGCCGCCGAGCCGCACCAGCAGGAGCGCGATCCGCCGCGACACCTGGGCGTGGGCGGTGAGGGAAGGTCCTTCGAGCGGTCCGAAGGGGACGGTCGCGGTCGCGCTGGCCCCGTCGGCCGCGAGCACGCGGACCTCGAACGGCGCGGTTTCGGTGGCGGTGATCCCACCGTGCCGCTCGGCGAACCGGGCGAAGAACCCGTCCAGGCGTTCCGGCGGCACCTCGACCGCGCGGCCGCCGCCCGCGACTTCCCGTGGCTTCACGGGGAAAACGGTACGGGGCCGCCGCGAACTCCGCGACGGCCCCGCACCGGCTACTGCTTACAGCGGGTGCACCGGGCCGTTGTTGGTGTAGCCCCGCACGTTCGACGGCGCGCCGGCCGCCGGGGGCTGCACGAACCCGTTGATGTGCAGGGCGACCGAGCGGATCGAGCCGGCGTCGCCGCCCGCCGCGTCGACCACGGCGAACGTCCACGTGCCGTCGACCGCCGCGCCGGTCAGGCCGCCGGTCAGCGCCTGCGTCGGCCGCCACGTGCCGGTGAACGGCGCGTTGGCCGAGGTCACCGTGCTGAACGCGGCCGCGGCGTCGTCCGCGAAGACGACCTTGCACAGGTTCTTGCCGGAGCTGCCGTTGCGCTGGAACACCGTCGCCTTGGCACCGGAGGGCGCCGTCAGCGTGCCGACCAGGTCACCGACGTAGGAGTGGTTGAGCCCCACCGTCGTCGAGTTCGGGTCGGTGCTGCAGGTGGCGCCGTCCACCGAGAACGTCACCTTGGACGCGCGGCCGACCCCGGTGACCGGGATGGTCACCGACGCCCCGACCGGGCTGTTGTCCGGGATCGCCACCGGCGCGCCGGCGTAGGCGAAGTCCTGCGCGACCGGCGACGGGGTGCCGACCGGGAGCGAGAACGACGTCGTCGTCGGCGAGTGGGCGCCGGCGAAGGTGACGCGGGCGTTCAGCACGACCGGCGCGCCGAGCTGCTGCGTCGCCGGGACGGTGATGGTGAAGTCGTTGACGCCGGTCTGTCCCGGGCTGATGGTGCCGTAGGACTTGGACCGCGGCGCCACCGTGACACCCGGGGTCGGGCTGCTGAGCACGACGCTGGTGGACACGGCGGTGCCGTCGCCTTCGTTGGTCACCGGCAGGGTCACCTTGGCGGTGTCGCCCGGGTCGAGCGCGGAGCCGCCGTCGGCCGGGGTGACCGTCGGCTGCTTCGCCACCGCGAGGGGCTGCGGGCTGGCTCCGGTGTAGGCGAGCACCTTGTCCGCGAGGATGACCCCGGCCCCGGTGAAGTTGTCGCGGCCCGGGGTTTCGATGTCGATCGCGGTGTTGATCAGCGCCTCGCGCACCTCGGACGGCGGCAGGCCGGGGTTGCCGGACAGCACCAGCGAGGCGATGGCGGCCGCGTGCGGTGCGGCGGCCGAGGTGCCGAAGAACGGGTTGAACCCGGTCACGCTGGTCTTGACGCCGTCGGCCGCGGTGATCTCCGGCTTGTTCCGGACCTCGCCACCGGTCGAGGAGACGTTGCCCGGGGTGATCGGCGTGCCGTCGGCCTCGTAGAACACGCGGCGCGGGCCGTCGGAGGTGAACCGCTCGGCCTTCGACGAGCCGCTGAACGCGTTCGGGTACGGGCCGGTCGGGTTGGCCGGGTCACCCGGTTCGAGCGGCCGGCCGAACGCCGCCGCGGCCGGGGTGGCCGCGACGCTGAAGGCGTCCCGCGCGGCCGAGTGGCCGACCGTGACACCCGGGGTGTTGTAGGCCTTGAGGCCGTCCGCCGAGTCCTTGAACCGGCCGCGCAGCGCGGACAGCGACAGGTAGCGGTTCTGGCCCGAGAACTTCACCACGGCCAGGCGCAGCCCGGTGCCGCCGAAGAGCGGCGTCTGCAGGATCTCGTACGGGTCCTGGGTGCCGTCCTGGACGTTCTGGCTGAAGCTGACCACGGCCCCCGCGGCGTTGAGCAGGTAGAGGTCGTAGTCGTTGGCCGAGTGCCCGATCGGGTCGGACCAGTGCAGCGTCACCGGGACGCCGGCCGAGGACGCGTCGGAGACGGGCTCGTAGATCTGGTTGCCCGCGGCGCCGGCGAAGTTGTGCGCGACGCCGGCGAACTTGCCGACCGACTTGCCGGAGTCGACGAAGTCGCCTTCCCAGTGCCCGGCGGTGCCGTCGGCGACGTTGCCCTCGTTGCCCGCCGACGAGAAGTACAGCGCGCCGTCCGCGGTCACGTCGTTCACGGCCTGGGCGATGATCCAGTCCTGGAACGGGGATTCCTTGAAGTAGATGACGTCGTCGACGATGACGTCGCAGTGCGACTCGAAGCGCAGCTTGCGGATGTTGTCCGCGAAGCTGGCGTCGGAGTTGAACGCCGAGGCGAAGCCGAGCGCGGCGTTGGGCGCGAGGTCGTGGATGATCTCGAGCATCGCGGTGCCCTCGTCGCCGTCGCCCTCCTGGCCGGCGATGACGTCGACGTTCGGGAGCTCGCCCTTGGCCTGCGAGGCCGCGAGGGAGTCGACGCCGTCGGACAGCGCGCACGCCTTGACGCCGACGCCGGTGACGCCGAACTGCTGGCGCGCGATGTCGGCGTTGTGGGCGCGGTCGCCCTCGCTGGTCAGGGTGGCGGCCGCGGCGGCGCTGCGCTGCGACTTGGCGGCGACCGCCTTCTGCAGCTCGCCCGCGATGCGGTCGGCCTTCTGCTGCTTGGTTTCCGTCTTGGCCGGCGTCGTCGCCGGGGTGGCCAGCTCGCGGGCGGTCATGGCCTGGTCGGCCTGCTCGACGCGCTGGACGTCGCCGCGCGCGGCGATCGCGGTGACCTGGTTCAGCGGGACCTCGGCGCGGACGCTGCCGTAGCGGTCGGACACCGCGCGGATGCCGGCCCCGGCCTTGGTCAGCGAGCCGATGAGGTCCGGGGAGACCTTGCTCGCGCGGATGTCGACCAGGACGGTCCCGGCCGAAGACACCGCAGCCCCCGACTGCAGTGCGTTGAGCTGCTTGGCGACGCCCTTTTCGGCGACGAGCAGCTTGCTGTCCACTTTGGACTCGGCGGCCGAGCGGCCCGCCTTGACCGCCTGCAGCGCGGCGATCTGCTGCTGGGCGGTTTCGGTGAAGGCGTCCGGTGTGGACGCGGTGGCGGCGCCCGCGGCGGGCGGCGACACGAGGCCGAGGGCGGCGAGCAGTGCCGCGGCCCCGGCGGTGAGCACGGTGGATCTCGATCTGGTGGAACGGGTACGACGCACGGGCGCCCTCCGAATCTCCAAGGCGCGTGCCCCGACTCACGCTGACCGACAGCCGGTGATCACCGGCTGGATCAAGCTAAGTACGGTGCGTTCATCGTAAAAAGCGGCCGTTGGAGTGACAAAGGACGGATAATTTCCCGAACCGGCCGGAGGTCGTAGTCCGGTCGGCGCAACCGTGAATTTCCCACCGGACAACGGCCGGACATCCGCGCGGCCGCAAGGGTGACCACCCGCTGGGACGTCCACAATCGCCACCGCCGGATCGTGCAACCGGCGGCCGCACGGGGAAATCCCGTTACCCGCGCCCTCAGAGCACGAACGAGTCCGACCACGGCTGCGACGCCCGGCCCGACAGCGCGTCCAGCAGCGTCACCGCCTGCTTGTCGGTCAGCGAAGCCACGAAGTCCACGACCGCGCGGCCCCGCGCCAGGCCGCGCACGGCGTCCGGACCGGACACCGGCTCCCCCGTCGCCCCGATCAGCAGCTCCGGCGCCGTGCGCGCGAGCCCCGTGTATTCCGCGTGCGCCAGCTCGACCAGGTCGTGCAACCGCCGCGGCAGCCGCGAAACCTCGTCGCGGTCCGACAGCCACGCGTCGAGCGCGTCGACCAGGCTGGTCACCAGCCCGGCCTGGCCGCGCTGGTGCAGCGCGAGGTCCGGGCGCAGCAGCACGAACCGGCGGTGCACGAACTTGAGCACCTGGACCTCGTGCCACTGCGCGGGCCGCAGCGAGACGTGGCCGGCGCGGGTGGACGGGTTCGCCAGCACGAACACGCCGTCGACCAGGCGGGCGGTCCAGTTCGCGGAGAACGCCGCCGTCGCCTGCTCGGCCTCGATCGAGCCGTCGAACTCGCCGGCGAGCAGCCCGTCGACCAGTTCCGCGCGCACCCGCGCGACGGCCGCGGCGAACGCGTCGTCGTCGACGATCCACGCGTCCTTGACGTGCATGCGACGGCGGACGCGTTCGAGCGAGCGGCCCGGGCGGCGCAGTTCCGCGTGCAGCGTCTCGTCGTCGAGCGCGGCGAGCTCGCCCGCGTGCTCGAGCCACTCCCCCAGCTCCGCCGCGACCGGCGCGTGCTGCAGGACGCCGATGCGGTGGAAGTCCTGCAGGTCGTGGATGGCGTAGGCGATGTCGTCGGCGGTGTCCATCACGGACGCTTCGACGGTCTGCTGCCAGCCTTCGACGCGCCCCGCGAAGGCCGCGCGCGCCTGCTCGAAGTCGTCGAGTTCGGTGGCGTAGGCGGAGAACTTGGCCGCGCCGGTGCCGGGCAGGTCCTCGGGCTCGCCGGCCCCGCGCGGCGGGACGGCCATCGCCGACGGGTGCGGCGCGGGGTGGTGCAGCCGCAGCCACGGGTACTTGAGGACGGCCGCGCGCACCGCCGTGGTCAGGTCGAGCCCGATCGCCGACGGCCCGCGCACGTCGGTCGTGGTGATGATGCGGAACGACTGCGCGTTGCCCTCGAAGCCGTCGGCCAGGCCGAAGCGGTGCCGGGCGATGCGGTCGAGCGTCTGCTCGCCGAGGTGCCCGAACGGCGGGTGCCCGAGATCGTGCGCGAGCGCGGCGGCCTCGGCGACGTCGGGGTCGCAGCCGCCCAGCTTGTCGGCCAGGCCGGCGTCGGGGCCGGTGGTGATCCGCTCGGCGACGGCGCGGGCGACCTGCGCGACCTTCAGGCTGTGGGTCAGCCGGTTGTGCAGCAGCCCGGCGCCGCCGGCGCTGACCACCTGCGTCACGCCACCCAGACGGGCGAAGAACGGCGAAGCGGCGATGCGGTCGCGGTCGATCCGGAACGGGCTGGTCGCCAGGTCGGTGAACCCGCCGGCGCTGGCCACCGGGTCGCGCCGCACCGCCCGCGGGTCGATCTCCTGATCCATGCGCCCGACCTTATCCGGCTTCACCCGAACGGCGGGCAGGCGCGTGGGTACCCCGACGGTATGTCCCGAGCGACGGTCACCACGCTGGCAGCACTCGCGTTCGCCCTGGTCGCGTGCGGCGCACCACCCGGCGAGCCCGGCACCACCACCTCGACGTCGACGCTGACCTCGGCTTCGGCCGCGCTGATCAAGGTCCCGGACGTCTCCGGCATGAACCACCAGGACGCCCAGGACGCGATGCAGCGCGCCGGCCTGTACAACCTGCGCGAGGTCGACGGCACCGGCCAGGGCCGGGCGATGGTGGTCGACCGCAACTGGGTCCAGACAGGCCAGGACCCGGCCGCGGGCACCGAGGTCCCGGCCGACGCGGAGATCACCCTGACGGCGGTCAAGGCCGACGAGCGTTAGGCCTCCGGCGGGGTCGTGTAGGCGGCCAGGCAGCGGTCCGCCTGGGCGCGGGCCGTCGCCTGGTCCTCGCCGCCCGCGACGTGGGCCTCGTACCAGGCCTCGTTCGCCGCCGTCACGAACCCGATCCCCTCGGGCGACGCCATCCACGCCATCGCCTCGGCCGGGTCGACCACGTACCCCGGGTCGGCGGCCAGGTGCCGGACCAGCGCCGTCAGCGCCATGTCCCAGCCGACGCCGACCGCGCCCGGGCCGAACTGGTCCCAGTGGTCGTCGACGTGCGCCGTGTGCTCCAGTTCGAAGCGCGTGCCCGGGCCTTCGGGGGTGAGCCGGACCTCGATCCAGCTGACCCCGCCGTTCATCTCCCAGGTCGCGGTGAAGCTCTTCGGCGGGTCGCAACGCTCGACCGTGCCGCCCGCGTTGCCCTCCAGCTGGTACTTCCCGCCGACCTTCAGCTCGCCGCTGACCGGCAGGAACCAGCGCGGGATGCGCTCGGCGTTCGTGCAGGCGTCCCACATGTCGTCCACGTCGGTGTCGTAGACCTGGCTGATGGTCATCACGCGCGCCTCCCCCGCTTCGAGCGCACGGCGGCCGACCGTCCGGCGGACGGCGCTGATCTGGTGGCTGACCTCGATCACGAACGTTCTCCTTCTGCGTTTCGCCGGGCGCGCTTGCCGCGGGCGATTTCGGTGGCCAGTGCGTCGAGCGACGGGGTCCAGAACCGGCGGAACCGGTCCAACCAGGCGTCGACGTCACGCAGCGGGTCGTGCCCGACCGCGTAGAGCCGCCGCGTGCCGTCCTGGCGGACGACCGCGAAGCCGTTGTCCCGCAACACCTTCAGGTGCTGCGACACCGCCGGTTGCGAGATGCCGAACTCGGCCCGGATCACCTCGGTCACCGCGCCGGCGGCCCGTTCGCCGTCGGCCAGCAGCTCGAGGATCCGGCGGCGGACCGGGTCGCCGAGGACGTCGAACGCGTGCACGTCGCCAAGCTACAAGCAGCCACTTATATAAGTCAACCGTGATCTAGTGGCGGACGTCACCCTGCGTTACTCCGATTCGGGTATCGGCGGTGAACATCAGTCGACATCGGTTTCGTTTCTCCGCCCGAGCCGCGACGATCGAGGGCGTGAAGTCGCCACGCGCGGTCCGCTTCGCCTTCCAGCCGCTGTACAGCCTCCACACCGGGGGCGTCGTGGCTCACGAAGCGCTGGCCAGGCCGGGCCAGGGCACCGTTCCCGAGCTGCTCACCCAGGCGCGCCGCGAAGGCCGCCTCGCCGAGGTCGACCTCGGCCTCGCGATCGCCGCCGTCCGGCAGGACGACACGACCCTCCCCCTGCACCTCAACCTCTCCGCGCGCACCCTCGCGGCGCCGGCGGCGATGTACGACGACCTGCTGGCCGAGCTCGGCGACGCCGGCCGCCGCACCCGCGACGTCGTCCTCGAGATCGGGCCGCCGTTCGCGCCGCTGCCCGCCGACCGCGCGCTGGCCGGGATGCGGGCGCTGACCGAGCTCGGCTTCCGGCTCGCGCTCGACGGCCTCGGCCGCGGCGACCTGCCGCTCGGCCTGCTCGTCGACGCGCCCGTCGACCTGGTCAAGCTCGACCGCACGGTGCTGCGCGGGCTGCCGGACGACCAGGCGTCGGTCGCCGTCGTCGAGGCGCTCCTGCACTACACCAACCGCACCGGCACGCGGCTGGTCGCGACCGGCGTGGAGACCGACGCGCAGCTCGACGCCGTCCGCGGCCTCGGCGTCCGGATCGCGCAGGGCAACCTGCTGGCCCCGCCGACCGCCGCCGGCCCCGCGCCGGCGCTGCTCACGCGGCCGCAGACCACGCGCGCGGCAGGTCCGGCGCAGTGCGTCGGCGACTTCCTGCGGCCGGCCACGACGCTGCCGGAGTCCGCGACGTGCGACGAGGTCCGCGAGGTGCTGGCGGCGGCCGACGCGCCTTCGGGCGTCGTCGGGGTCGACGAGCTGAACCGGCCTCGCTGGTCAGTCGACCGGACGCGGTTCCTGGTCGCGGTCACCGGCCCGTACGGGCACGCGCTGCACGCGAAGCGCCCGGCGGCGCGGCTCGCGGACACGCCGCACACGATCGAGGCCCGCGCGGGCGCGATGGAGTTCCTCGAGCTGGTCACCGACGCCGACTGGGGCCGCACCGGCGACGACGTCGTGGTGGTCGACGAGGTCGGCCGCTGCCTCGGCGTCGTGCTGGTGACCGAGGTGGTCCGCGGGGTCGCCGAGGCGAAGGTCGAGGCCGCCGCGGCGCTGAACCCGCTGACGCGGCTGCCGGGCAGCGACACGGTGGCCCGCGACGTCGCCCGCCGCATCACGATCGGCGAGCCGTTCGTGGCGGCGTGGCTGGACATCGACGCGTTCAAGGCGGTCAACGACACGGCGGGCTTCGCGGCGGGCGACGACCTGATCCGCGAACTGGGCGGCGCGCTCACGGCCCTGGCCGGCGGGTTGCGCCGGATGCGGGTGAGCCACGTGGGCGGCGACGACTTCCTGGTGGTCTGCGACGTCGACGAGATCGCGACGGTGGCGGGAGCCCTGCTGGACCGCCACTGGACGGCGGACGGGATGCCGGTGACGGTCTCCCTGGCGACGCTGGTGTGCGCGAGCGGGTCGATCCGCTCGTACCAGGAGGTTTCACGCCTGCTGGCGCCGTTGAAGAAGCGCGCGAAGGCGGTGCCGGGGTCGAGCTGGGTGCTGAGCCGCCCGGGCTCGGACCGGGTGGAAGTGCTGCGGGGAATAGGAACCCGCGGCCTCCAAGCAGCCGCCGGTTAGGACAGTCCCGAGCGCCCCAATGGGGTTGTTTCAACCTGGTTGTGGCTGGTCAGCATGGCGCAGTCGGACTGTTGTCCTTACACAGGAGCAACTGCCGCTGGGACCAGCGTGGCGA
>NZ_JBIWAI010000005.1:0-787309 GCF_044759945.1 Amycolatopsis sp. NPDC098790 | reverse complement strand
AAACGCCCGGTCCCATTCCGAACCCGGAAGCTAAGCCTGACAGCGCCGATGGTACTGCAACCGAAGGGTTGTGGGAGAGTAGGACACCGCCGAACTTAATTTGGAGAAGGGCCTGGGCCCGGTTGAGACGCGAGTCTCCCGGCCCGGGCCCTTTTTCATGCCCGCGAACGCCGCATGTCCGCATCCACTTGAGCCGGCCCGAACGGGTCCGCGCGCCCACGCGAGCAAGTGGGGCGAGGCCGCAGACCGCGAAGGCGACCACCGGTTGGCGCTCCCGGCTCAGCGAGGGGACCGTTCAGGCTCTGGCCGGCTCACGTGAGCGGACCGTGAGCCACCCTGCTCACCCCGCGCGAGCGGCCCACTCGCCCCCACACCCACGTGCCCAGGCACGAAAAAGGGCCGGAGCTCCACGGAGCCCCGGCCCTTCCCGCCGTCCAACGACCAATCAACCAACCAAAGAATCACCCAACCAGGCGGCTACTTCAGGGCCGATCCGGCCTGCCAGTCGGCCCAGGACTTCGACCAGTCGCCGTACAGGTCCCAAACCGGCAGCTGCGGCCCGCCCGAGTTGGTCACCTCGACGACGTCGCCCAGCCCCATGTTCTGGAAGAACCACTGGGCGTTGGCCCCGTTGAGGTTGATGCAGCCGTGCGACACGTTCGAGCTTCCCTGCTGTCCCACGCTGTTCGGGTTCTCGTGGACGAACTCGCCGTCGTTGGAAATGCGCTCCGACCACTTCTCGTTGGACCGGTACGCCTTCGGGTCCGGCGGGCAGACGCCGTACGTGCACGAGTCCATCGTGTAGTTGGCCTGCTTGTCCGAAATGACGTGCGCGCCCAGATGGGTGGGGGTGGCGTCCTTGCCCATCGAGATCGGCATCGACTTCACCATCGCGCCGTTGTGGAAGATCTGCATCTGCTCGGTGTTCCCGTCCGCCTTAGCGATCCAGGAATCGTGGACCTTGTACGTCTCCGTGCGGTCCTCCGCGCCGAACACCCCGCCGCCGAAGTCGACGCCGTAGATCTTCGCCGTCACCTTCAGCGTCGTGCCGGCCTTCCAGTACTCCTTCGGCCGGTAGTGGACGTTCGAGTCGTCGATCCAGTACCAGCTGCCCTCCTGCTTCGGCGTCGACTCCACCGTCAGGGCCTTCTCCACCGCCGCCTTGTTCTTGACGGCGATCTTGCCGAAGCTGAACACGATCGGCTGCCCGACGCCGACCCCCGTGCTCGCCACCGCGGACGGAGCCGGGATCAAGTTGGCGTTCGCCTGCTTCTTCGGCGAGAGCGTGGTGATCTGGTTGTCCTGCTCGACCGCCTTGCCGTCGGCGCCCTGGGCGTGCGCGACGATCTTGTACGTCGCCCCGTAGCCGAGCGGCTCGGTCGACGTCCAGCTGGCCCCGTCGTCGGCGAGCTTGCCGGCGACCTTGGTCCCCTTCGCGGTGTTGGTCACCGTGACGTCGAGGAGCTTCCCGTTGGCCGCCTTGACGACGACGGGCGTCGCCGGGCTCACCCCCGTCCCGCCCGCGGGCTCGAACGACACCGCGACCGGCGTCGCGGACGCCGACGCGGAACCGGACGCGGACGTCCCACCGGCGGTCGAACCGCCGTCGTCACCGGACGAACAGGCGGAAAGCAGCAGTGCTCCGGCGAGGATTCCGGCCACCGAAAGTAAAATCTTCTTGGGGAGCATATTGTCTCTTTTTGGGAATTGGGATCGGCGGGCATTCGTCATTCAAAACTACGCGATAGCGATGACGTTCTTCCCGGCGGATCGGTGCATCGGCGTGACGCGGATCACGTGACGACGAGACCCGGCGCCCCGTAGAGTCCCGGCCCGCTCACCGAGATCCCGTCGAGGAACTCCCGCGCGGCCGAATACGCCTCATCCGCCAGTGCTTCGGTGTGCCCGAAGTCGAGCGGGTTCACACGTACCGGCGCCGGCCCCGGCAGGTACACCACCGGCACGGAAGCCGCCGCCACCGGCGCTTCCAGCACCGCCTGGTTCCGCATGGAGATCATCGCGGTGAACATCATCACCTCGGCGAACGTCCGCGGCGCCTCCGGCAGCTTCCCCGGGAACGCGCAGTCCAGCACCACCAGCGACTTCGCGCCCATCGCCAATGCCTGGCGCATCGGCACGTTCGCGACGAGCCCGCCGTCGTACAGCAGCCGCCCGTCGTGCTCCACCGGCGGGAAGATGCCCGGGATCGCGCAGCTGGCCAGCAGCGGCTCGAGCAGCCGCCCGGACCGGATCAGCAGCGGCTCGGCCGTGTCGACCTGCGTCGTGACGACGCCGAGCGGCAGCGCCAGGTCCTCGAAGCGGGTTTCGGCGCCCAGGTGGTCGGCGATGATCCCGGTCAGGCCGCTGTTGGGGAACAGGTGCGTCTTGCTCTGCGTCAGCGTCCGCACGCGGCTCAGCACGCCGCCGGGGAACGCTTCGGCGCGCGTCATGTGCGCCCAGATGCCGTGCAGGCGCGGCAGCGGGTCGTCGCCGGGCAGGGCGAGCACCGCCGCGTTGAGCGAGCCGACCGACGTGCCCGTCACCAGATCGGGCGTCAGCCCGGCTTCGCCGAGCGCGCGCAGCATGCCGACCTGCATGGCGCCGAGGCTGCCGCCCCCGCCGAGGACGTACCCGACCGGCCGGGGGAGATCCGCGAGACTCATACCGCCGAATGTAGTAAGCCCGACTTTCGCAGGTCGTGCGGCCCGTGAAGACGGCGTTAGCCTGCTGGACGTGGCCGAGCTGGAGCTGCGCCATCTCAGGGCCGTCCGCGCCGTCGCGGACGGCGGCAGCGTGAGCCGCGCCGCGACCGTCCTCGGCGTCAGCCAGCCCGCGCTCACCGCGCAGCTCAAGCGGATCGAGCGCATCCTCGGCGGCGACCTGTTCGTCCGCGGGCCCAGCGGCGTCCGCCCGACCGAGCTCGGCCGGTTCGTGCTCGCCCGCGCCGACGCGCTGCTCTCCGATATGCAGAACCTCGTCGCGTCCGCGCGGCGCCACGGCGAAAGCGGGCCGGAGACGCTGCGGATCGGGTACGTGCCGCTGCTCATCATCGGCCGGTTCATCGAGGAGCTGCGGGAGCTCGACGTCCAGACCTACGCCGAACCGGCGTCGCTGACCCTGCTGAAGCTGCTCGCGACCGGCCGCGTCGACGTCGCGCTGCTCGAACGGTTCGACGGCACCGAAGCGCACCACTTCGCCGGCCTGACCGTCCGGACGCTCGCCACCGAGCCGATCTTCGTCGGGATCGCCGACGGCCACCCGGCGATCCGCGACGGCGTCGTCGACCTCGCCGACCTGGCCGGCTGCGACTGGATCCTCCCGCCACCGCACGAAAACTGCGTGCGCGTGCGGTTCCTGCAGGCGTGCGCGGCGGCCGGGTTCAGCCCGCGCGTGCGGCACTTCACGTCGGAGGCGGGCACCGCGGGGACGCTCATCGCCCAGGGCGCGGTCTGCCTCGCGCAGGCGGCTTCGGCGCCGCCGCCCGGCCTGGTCGCGCTGCCCCTGCGCGGCGACCCGCTGTGGACGACGCTGCTGTTCGCGACGCGCGAGGACGACGCCCGCACGCCGACCACCGACGAGGTGTTCCGGTGCGCGGAAACGGCGTACACCGCGTCACGGCGGCGGAATCCGCACTTCGCGCGCTGGTGCGGGCTCGCGCCCGCCCGATAGGCGGCATAACGCCGGTGTTATCCCGCTTGGGATTACTGCCCGGCGCGGCAACGGGAGAAGCTCACGAAGTCCCCACCTGTTGCCGACAAGGAGCAACGAATGCACTTCAGACGAGCAATGGCGCTCGGCGCGCTGTGCGCGGCCCTCACCGGCCTGCTCTCCCCGCCCGCGAGCGCGACGACCGAGGCGACGACGTTGTCGATCAGCCAGCTGGTCCAGGAACAGAACCAGTGGTGCTGGGCCGCGAGCGGCCTGACGATCGCGCGGTTCCTGGGCTACGGGACGAACGTCAGCCAGAACACCTTCTGCGACTACTCGCGCGGCTACCCGGCCGGCTCGCAGTGCCCCAACCAGCCGGGCGAACTGACGTACGTCCAGCGCGGCTACCAGGCGCTGGGCCTGCGGCCCGGCACGGTGACCGGTGCGCTGAGCCTGTCGTCGGTGCAGACCGAAATCGGTGCGCGGCGCCCGATCGAGACGGGCATCTACTGGACCGCCGGCGGCGGGCACGCCCAGGTGATCTACGGATACGACGCGAGCGGGCTCGTCTACTACGGCGACCCGTGGCCGAGCAGCCGGCGCTACAGCGCGATGGCGCACTCGAGCTACGTCCGCAACGGGCAGTTCCAGTGGGCGCAGTCCCTCTACCGGATCGGGGCGTGACATGAACCTCTTGCGTGGATTCGGTGTCCTGCTCGCGGGTGCTTCCTTGGTGCTCGGGTTCGGTGGTACGGCTTCGGCTTCGTCGTCGCCTGATGACGACGTCGTCGCGGCGGTCCGGGCGGCGCAGCCCCAGCTTTCGGCGTTCTACGGCCGGCTCGACCGGGCGGGCGTGACGCCCGAGGTGACGGGCGAGCCGGTGCGCGTGAACTCGCTCGACCCGGCGTTCGTCGCGGGGACACCGGGTGCGGCGCCGGCGACGTTCGCGTACTACGCGGTGCGGACCTCGGCGGCGACGGTGTGGGTGGAGCGCGCAGCGGACGGCTGGGTCGCGACGAACTTCACGACGGGGACGGAGGAGCTGACGTACCCGGCCCAGGCCGGCGGCGATCTGGTGTTCACGGAGCCCCAGGTGAACGCGTGGTACCGGCTCCGCGACGGCCGGGTGCTGGCGCTGAACGACCCGGCCCGGCAGCGGGTCGGGGACGGCGTGACGGTGGCGGAGTACCAGCGGCTGGTGCACCGGCTGTACGGCGACAAGCTGCCTGGGTCGGCTTACCGGGCGCAGGGGAAGCTGGGCGGGTACGACTTGGCCGCTGCTCCGGCGCCGGTTCCGGGCACGGGTTCTTGGCCGTTCGTCGCCGGTGGGGCGCTGCTGGCGCTCGGCTTGGTCGGCTGGGCGACCGCCAGGGTGGCGCGCGCCCGCCGCTGACGCTGGGAGGGTGCGGCTCGGGTTGGCTCGGGTCGCACCCTCGCGGCTGGTCGGGTTCCAAGCGCCCCAATGTGGCCTTCGGTGCGTGTGACGCAACCAAGGCCGCCTTCGGTGCGTGAGACGCACCCAAGGCCGCCTTGGGACAGCTCCCGCCAGGGGTCGCGAATGTCGCATTCGCGGCGTCGGAGGTCCCGAATGCGACTTTCGCGGCACTCGGGGCCCGGGTCAGGGGACTCGCTCGACCTCGGGTTCGGATTCAGGCGCGGCCAGGGCCTTCCGCTTCTTCATGCGCAGCAAGAAGAACACCGCCACCGCCGCGAGGGCGGCCACCACGATCAGCCCGCCCGTGTTCAGGGCTCCCTCGATCCGCTTCGCCGCTTCGCCCAACGCCGCGCCGATGCTGATGTGGACCAGTGACCAGCAGAACGCTCCCGCCGCGGCCGCCGGCAAGAACCGGCGGAACGGCAGCCCCGATGTTCCCGCCGCCGCGGGGGTCAGGGTGCGGATCACCGGCAGGAACCTTGCGAAGAACACCGCCCACGCGCCACGGCGTTCCAGCACCGATGTCGCCTTGTCCCAGCCCTCGAGGCCGTACTTGCGGATCAGTTTCGTCTCACGCAGCCGCGGTCCGAAGCGGCGGCCGATCAGGTAACCGAGCGCGTCGCCCGCTGTTGCGCACAGCGTGACCACCAGCCACAGCACTGCGAACCGGGACGGGGTGTTGGCCGTTGTCGCGGCGATGAGCAGGCCGGATTCGCCCGGGGCCAGGAAACCCAGCCCGATCGTGCACTCGGCGAACACCAGGCCGCCGGTGGCCGCGACGAGGCCCGGTTCCGGGAGTCCTTGCAACCAGCTGAGGAGGTCCGAAACCAGGGCCATGCCACCCACTTTACCGATCCTTTAAGGACCGTGGGGTGACGTGCGTCACCGCGCCAGCAGCGACGCCGCTTCCTGGGCGGCCGGCCCTTCGGCGGCCAGGTGGGCCAGGTTCTCCGGCAGGACCTCACCGCGGTGCGCCTTCGTCTGCGCGTAGAGCCGTCCCGCGCGGTACGACGACCGCACCAGCGGACCCGCCATCACACCCGCGAAACCCATCGCCTCCGCAGCTTGAGAGTGCTCGACGAACTCCTCGGGCTTCACCCAGCGGTCCACCGGGTGGTGCCGAGCAGAGGGGCGCAGGTATTGCGTGATCGTCAGGATCTCGCAGCCCGCGTCGACCAAATCCTGCATCGCCGGAGCCACCTCTTCAGGGGTCTCGCCCATACCGAGGATCAGGTTCGACTTCGTCACCAAACCGGCCTCACGCGCCGCCGTGATCACCTCAAGCGACCGCGCATACCGGAACCCGGGACGGATCCGCTTGAAGATCCGCGGCACCGTCTCCACGTTGTGGGCAAGGACCTCCGGACGCGACCCGAACACCTCGGCCAGTTGCGAGGGGGCGGCGTTGAAGTCCGGAATCAACAGCTCAACACCGGTACCCGGGTTCAACGCGTGGATCTGCCGCACGGTCTCGGCGTAAAGCCACGCACCGCCGTCCGGAAGGTCGTCACGAGCGACACCGGTGACCGTCGAGTACCGCAGACCCATCGCCTGCACGGACTCCGCGACCTTCCGCGGCTCAGTGCGATCGAGGGCCGCAGGCTTACCGGTGTCGATCTGGCAGAAGTCACAGCGACGGGTGCATTGATCCCCACCGATCAGGAACGTGGCCTCACGGTCTTCCCAGCATTCGTAGATGTTGGGACAGCCGGCCTCTTCACAGACAGTGTGCAGACCTTCGCGGCGCACGAGGCCCTTGAGTTCGGTGAACTCCGGCCCCATCCGCACCCGCGTCTTGATCCACGACGGCTTCTTCTCGATCGGCGTCTCACTGTTGCGAACCTCGAGACGCAGCAGCTTCCGGCCTTCAGGCGCAGCACTCACGCCCTCAACCGTACGCCCGTCCGGGCTACGCGGGGTCGGGGGTGACGCCGGTCAACCCGGCCGTCAGCTCCCACAGCGCCGACCCCAGCGACTCGCTGCGCGCGGCGGCCACCGGCGGGATGCGAGCCGGGTATCCGCGCAGGTTGCCGAGGCCTCGGGGGCCGAAGTACGTGCCGCCTTCGACGCCGTCCGCCGTCGCCGCGTACAGCTGGGGGAGGGCGCCGATGCGGGTGTTCTGGGCGAACAGCACCTCGCCGACGCGGTGGCCGCCCGCGATCAGCGAACGCACGACCGGGTTCGAGTACGAGCGCGCCATGCCGCTGCCGAGTCCCGTCGCGGTGTACCCCGGGTGCGCGGCGACGCTGAGCACTGCCGCGCCGGCCGCGCGCAGGCGCCGGTCCAGTTCGAGCGCGAACACCTGGTCGGCGAGCTTGGACTGCCCGTACGCGGCGGCCGCGTTGTAGCGGCGGTGGTCGCCGTTCGGGTCGTCGAGGTGGATGCGGGCGCCGACGGCCGCCAGGCTCGACAGCGTGACGACCCGGCCGCGCAACGCGGGCATCAGCAGCCACGTCAGCGCCGCGTGGCCGAGGTAGTTGGTGCCGAACTGCAGCTCGAAGCCGTCGGCGGTGCGGCCGCGGGCGGTCGCCATCACGCCGGCGTTGTTGACCAGGACGTCGAGTGCGTCATCGGTCAGCTTCCGGGCCGACGCGGCGGCCGCGCGCACCGAGGCGAGCTCGCTCAGGTCCAGTGGGATGAGCTCGGGCCCGGCGCCCGCGGCGGCCTTCCTGACGATGTCCAGTGCCTTCGCCCCGCGTTCGGCGGAGCGGCAGGCGAGGAGCACGCGAGCCCCCTTGCTCGCGAGCACCTCCGCGGTGCGCAGCCCGAGCCCCGAGTTCGCCCCGGTGACCAGCACGGTCCGGCCGGTCTGGTCGGGGATGTCGGCTTCGGTCCAGCGCTCCGTCATGCGCTTACTAAACCCTGTTCACGCACTGGGCGCGAGCAGGCGCCGCAGGTGTCCCATGACGGGACGACGGCGAGGTGTCTCCGAGCGGCCCGTGCGCAGCAGCGCCTCGAGCGCGTAACCCACCTTGACGATCTCTTCGGCCGGCTCGCGCGGGTCGGCCAGCCCGGCCGTGACGGCGAGCATCCGCAGCTCGCCCTCGTGCATCCGGCGCAGCGACGCGTGCCGCTCGTACGCCCCGTCGAGCACCGCGCGCAGCGTCTCGTGCTCGTCGACGGCGGCGCGCCACGCGCGGGTGACGGCGTCGACGTGGTCGCCCAGTCCGTCGGCGTCGTCCGGGTCGGTGACCTCGGCGCGCAGGCGGCCGCTCAGCGTCCGCGTCCACTGGTACTGCAGCGCCAGCAGGACGTTCTCCTCGGAACCGAAGTGCTCTTCGGCGCCGGGGACCTCCTCCAGCGGCAGCGGCGCGGCCGGGTTGCGGCCCGCCAGGCGGACGGTGGCTTCGAGGATTTC
Source organism: Amycolatopsis sp. NPDC098790 (assembly GCF_044759945.1). Lineage (NCBI taxonomy): Bacteria > Bacillati > Actinomycetota > Actinomycetes > Pseudonocardiales > Pseudonocardiaceae > Amycolatopsis > Amycolatopsis sp. NPDC098790. The sequence continues at coordinate 778,868 of NZ_JBIWAI010000005.1, read as the reverse complement.
CTGACGTCGGTAGAAGTCGGTCCAGCTCATCGTGCGGCTCCCCTTCCGTGGTCCGGGTCATACCGCGGGTCTGCGGCATACTCCCGGTACGGACCTGACGACGCGAACATACCATGAGTACGGAGAGATCCTCCGGGCGTAAGGTTGTGAAGGTGGCGACAATGAGGTCCAGACGACTCGACTACTCCGAGTCGACGCGGTCGGCGCTGGTCGACAGCGCGGTCGAACTGTTCACCAAGCGCGGCTACGCGGGTACCTCGCTGGACGAGATCGCCAAACGCGCCCGGGTCACCAAAGGCGCGCTGTACCACCACTTCAGCGGCAAGCAGGCGCTCTTCGAAGCCGTGTTCGACCAGGTCGAAAGCCTCGTCTACGACCGGCTCGACAAGATCATGACCGGCGAGGGCTCCCCGTGGGAACGCGCGCTCGGCGGCCTCAACGCGTTCATCCGCGCCTGCCTCGACCCCGCCTACCAGCGGATCGCCATCCACGAGGCACCGGTCGTCATGGGCTGGGAGCGCTGGCGCGAGGCCGAGGAGCGGTGCAGCTTCGGGCTGGTCCGGTCCGGGCTGCAGTCGCTGATCGACGCGGGTGAGGTCGAGCCCGTGCCGGTCGAGGTGACCGCGCGGCTGCTGTTCGGCGCGCTCTCGAGCGCGGCGACCGAAATCGCCAGTTCGCCCGACCCGAAGAAGGTCGGCGCCGAGATCGAGGACGTCATCGTCCGCATGCTGGTACGGCTGCGGCGCACGGAGCCCGACGTCTCTATAGGCTGACTTTCGTGGACTTGAGGATCTTCACCGAGCCCCAGCAGGGGGCCAGCTACGACGACCTGCTGCGTGTCGCGAAGGCGACCGAAGCCGCCGGCTACGACGCCTTCTTCCGCAGCGACCACTACCTGAAGATGGGCTCGGCCGACGGCCTGCCCGGCCCGACCGACGCGTGGATCACCCTCGCCGGCCTGGCGCGGGAGACCAGCCGGATCCGGCTCGGCACGCTCGTCACCGCGGCGACGTTCCGGCACCCGGGCCCGCTGGCCATCTCCGTCGCGCAGGTCGACCGGATGTCCGGCGGCCGCGTCGAGTTCGGCCTCGGCTCCGGCTGGTACGACGCCGAGCACGAGGCGTACGGCCTGACGCTGCCGCCGCTCAAGGAGCGCTTCGACCGCTACGCCGAGCAGCTCGAGATCGTCACCGGCCTGTGGAAGACGCCGGCGGGGTCGACGTTCTCGTTCAAGGGCGAGTACTACACGCTCACCGACTCGCCGGGCCTGCCGAAGCCCGCGCAGTCGCCGGCGCCGCCGGTGATCGTCGGCGGCCAGGGCAAGAAGCGCACCCCGCAGCTGGCGGCCAAGTTCGCGGACGAGTTCAACCTGCCGTTCACCGGCGTCGAGGCGGCGGCCGCGCAGTTCGCCCGCGTCGACGCGGCAGCGGCCGAGATCGGCCGCGACCCCAAGGAGATCCTGCGCTCGGTGGCGCTGACCATCGCCGTCGGCCGCTCCGACGAGGAGGTTTCGCGGCGGGCGTCCGCCATCGGGCGGGACCTCGACGAACTGCGCGCGAACGGCCTGGCCGGGACGCCCGCCGAGGTCGTCGACCGGATCGGGCAGTGGCGCGAGAAGACCGGGATCACGCGGGTCTACCTGCAGCTGCTGGACCTGGCCGACCTGGACCAGCTCGAGCTGGTCGCGGCCGAGGTCGCACCGCAGCTGGACTGAGCAGCCCCCGTTTTCCACGCTAGCGGAACGGTCCGACAGTTCCGCCGGCGTCGAGCCGGGCCTGCCTCCTGTTGTCCACAGGAGGCAGGCCCGGTTTCAGTTCTGGAGGGCGAAGGTGACGCCGGGGGCCTCGGGAGCCGCCGGGCGGGGGAGCCAGCGGTCTTCGCTCACCGGGAGTTCGCCTTCCAGCGCCGCCAAGACCGCGTCGCGGGCCAGGGGCAGCACCGCTTCCACGCTCACGTCCCGCTGCAGCTCGTACGACAGCGACGTCACGCCCGCGTCGCGGATGCCGCACGGGACGATGGAGTCGAACGCCTTCAGGTCCGCGTTGCAGTTCAGCTCGAAGCCGTGCATCGTCACGCCGCGCTGGACGCGGATGCCGATCGCCGCGATCTTGCGCTCGATGCCGCGGTCGTCCGCCGGGATCCAGACGCCGCTGCGGCCCTCCACCCGGCCGCTGTGCACGCCGAGGGCGTCGCACACGTGGATCAGCGCCTCCTCCAGCCGCCGCACGTAGTGGACGACGTCGATCGGGTCGCCGAGCTTCACGATCGGGTAGCCGACCAGCTGGCCCGGGCCGTGCCAGGTGATCTTGCCGCCGCGGTCGACGTCGATCACCGGGGTGCCGTCGGCCGGGCGGTCGGCCGGCTCGGTGCGCTTGCCCGCGGTGTACACCGACGGGTGCTGCAGCAGGAACATCGTGTCCGGCGCGGTGCCGTCGGCACGCTCGGTGAGCCGGGTCCGCTGGAGCTCCCAGGCTTCGGTGTAGTCGATCGTGCCGAGCTCCCGGACGTCGACGGGCTCGGTGCTGGCGCGGCAGGAAGTGCGGGAAGAACTCACCCGTCGAGGCTACGCCCGTCACCCGGGGGAAGCAGCCGCAAGGCGCACGCTGAGAGCAGGCCGACACCGGTCACCGCGAGCACTGCTCCGATCGTGTCCGACACCCAGTGCACCCCCAGCAGGACGCGGCAGGTCGCGCAGAGCACCACCGCCACCGCCGAGGCCGCCGCGACCCGGCGGACCAGCCGCGGCCACAGCCACGCGCACAGCAGCACCAGCACGAACCCGGTGCTCGCCACCGACGTCACGTGCCCGCTCGGGTAGCTCAGGTCCGGGTAGTCGCGCGGGCGTTCCCGCAGGAAGAGCGGCTTGGCCACGACGCTGGTCAGCCGGCACAGCAGCAGCACGACGGCGAGCCGCACGCACAACCCGGTGTGCTGCCGGTGCCGCAGCGCCAGCGCGAGCAGCGCCACGCCGAGCACCCAGGGCAGCACCGGGCCGAGGACGTCGCTGCCGATCTCCGCCACCGTGCCGAGCGGCTGGGTGTAGACGCTGTGGAGGGCGCTCGCCACCTGGGAGTCGAGCGTCAGCGGGTGCCGCGCGACGCCGAGCCCGAGCGCGACGAACGCCGCCGCCAGCGCGAGGCCGACGACGAGCCAGCGCTTGAGCGGGACCGTCATGCCGCCGCGAGCGCGCGGTCCAGCGTCGGGTGCCGGAACGCGTAACCGGAGCGTTCCAGCACGACCGGGACGGCCCGCTGCCCGAACAACGCCATCTCCTCGCCGGCCTGGCCGAGGACGCCCTTGAGCGCGAAGCCGGGCACCCACCACGGCGCCGGGCGGTGCAGGGCGCGGCCGACCGCGCGGGTGAACTCGGCGTTGGTCACCGGCGCCGGGCCGGTCAGGTTCACCGGGCCCGAGACGTCGTTCGCGAGGACGTGGGCGATCGCGCCGACCTCGTCGTCGAGGGAGATCCACGGCATGTACTGGCGGCCGTCGCCGAGCCGCCCGCCCAGGCAGAGCTGGAAGAGCGGCCGCAGCGTGCCGTACAGGCCGCCCTTCGCCGACAGGACGAGGCCGGTCCGGATGTGCACTACCCGTACGTCGCCCGCCGGGGCCGTCGCGGCTTCCCAGGCTTCGCATAGTTCGGCGAGGAAGCCCTGCCCGCGCGGGGCCGATTCGTCCACAGTGGACTCGTGGGTGTGGCCGTAGTAGCCGACGGCGGAAGCGTTGACGAGCACGCCGACCCCGTGTTCGGCGACGGCTTCGGCGAGCACCTCGGTCGGCTCGACCCGGCTGTCGGTGAGCTGCTGCTTGCGCATCGCGCTCCAGCGGCCGGGGAACAACGGCTTGCCGCCCAGGTTCACGACTGCGTCCACACCCTCGAAGGCGCCCTCGGCGATGGTCCCGGACGGCGGGTCCCAGCGGAATTCCCCGCCGCCGCGCGCCTCCCGCCGCACCAGCCGGCGGACTTCGTGCCCTTCGCCCAGCAGGCGCTCGCCCAGCGCCGACCCGATCAAGCCGCTCGCTCCGGCGATCAGTACTCGCATGCCCCGATCGTTGCGCATCCGCTGCGCGACCGCACTCCCGGACACGGCGAAGGCCGCCACGGGAAGTCCGTGGCGGCCTTCGTCAGCGGTGACTTCAGAGGCCGAGTTCGCCCTCGAAGTTGCCCTCTTCCAGGCGCTGCTTGATCGTCGTCAGGAAGCGGCCCGCGTCGGCCCCGTCCACCAGGCGGTGGTCGTAGGTCAGCGGCAGGTACGCCATCGACCGGACGGCGATCGTGTCGTTGCCGTCGGCGTCCGCGACCACGATCGGGCGCTTGACGACCGCGCCGGTGCCGAGGATGCCCGACTGCGGCTGCACGATGATCGGCGTGTCGAACAGCGCGCCGACGCTGCCGATGTTCGTGATCGAGAACGTGCCGCCCGACAGCTCGTCCGGCTTGATCTGGCCCGACCGCGCGCGGCCCGCCAGGTCGGCGATCCGGTGCGCGAGCCCGGCCAGGCTCAGCTCGCCCGCGTCGTGGATCACGACCGAGAGCAGCCCGCGCTCGGTGTCCACCGCGATGCCCAGGTGCACGGCGCCGTGGTAGGTGATCTCCTTCGTGTCCTCGTTGTAGGACGCGTTGACGTTCGGGTGCTGCTTGAGCGCCTCGACCGTGGCCTTCGCGAAGAACGGCAGGAACGTCAGGTTGACGCCCTCGCGCTCCTTGAAGGCCGCCTTCGCGCGCGAGCGCAGCTTGGCGATCTTCGTGACGTCGACCTCCTGGACCTGCGTGAGCTGCGCGGCGATCTGCAGCGACTCGCGGGTCTTGGTGGCCGTGATCTGGCGGATCCGGCTGGCCTTCTGGACCGTGCCGCGCAGCGCGGCGAGCTCCGCCGACACCGGGGCCGCGGGACGCGCGGCGGGCGCCGACGGGGCGGCAGCGGCGGCCGGAGCGGCAGCGGCGGGAGCCGGAGCGGCCGCCTTCTGCTTCTCCTCGGCCGCGGCCAGGACGTCCTGCTTGCGGATCCGGCCGCCGACGCCGCTGCCGGTCAGCGACGCGAGGTCGATGCCGTGCTCCGACGCGAGCTTGCGGACCAGCGGCGTGACGTACGGGCCGTCCGCCGAACCGTCCTTCGCCGCGGCGGCCGGGGCCGCCTCGGTGGCCTTCGCCGCGGGCGCGGCCTGCGGTTCCGGCTTCGGTTCCGGCTTGGGCTCGGGCTTCGACTCCTGAACCGGCTCGGGCTTCGGCTCCGGCTTGGGTTCCGGCTTCGGCTCGGGCTCGGGCTCGGGCTCCGGCTTGGCCTCGGCCTTCGGTGCCGCGTTCGCGTCACCGATCACCGCCAGGACGCCGCCGACCTCGACGGTCTCGTCCTCGCCCGCACGGATCTCCAGCACCGTGCCGGCGACCGGCGACGGCACCTCGGTGTCGACCTTGTCGGTGGAGATCTCGAGCAGCGGCTCGTCGACCTCGACCGAGTCGCCGACCGCCTTCAGCCAGCGCGTGACGGTGCCCTCGGTGACGCTCTCGCCCAGCTCGGGCAGCTTCACCTCGGTGCCTTCACCGCCGGCGGCCGGCGCGGTGTCCGGCTTGCTCGGCGCGCTGTCCTGGGCCTGCGGCTCGGGCTGCGAGGGCTCCGGCTCCGGCTCGGACTTCTGCTCTTCCTGCGCGGGGGCGGAGGACTCGGGGACGCCGCCGGACCCGTCGTCGATGACGGCGAGCTCGCCGCCGACCTCGACGGTCTCGTCCTCCTGGGCGCTGATCTTCACGACCGTGCCCGCCACCGGGGAAGGGACCTCGGTGTCGACCTTGTCGGTCGAGATCTCGAGCAACGGCTCGTCGACCTCGACGGTGTCGCCCTCCTGCTTAAGCCACCGGGTGACGGTGCCTTCGGTGACGCTCTCCCCGAGCTCCGGCAATGTGACGGAGTAGGCCATCGTTCGCTGACTCCTCTTCCAAGTTCTGCGTGGTCTGGGTTCTGCTGGTGGGACGTCAGCTGTGCACGTGCAGCGGCTTCCCCGCGAGGGCGAGGAACGCTTCACCGAGGGCCTCGGTCTGGGTGGGGTGCGCGTGGATGAGCGGCGCGACGTCTTCGGGGAAGGCCTCCCAGCTGTAGATCAGCTGCGCTTCGCCGATCAGCTCGCCGACGCGGTCGCCGACCATGTGGACGCCCACGACCGGGCCGTCCGGGGCCTTGACCAGCTTCACCCCGCCGGAGGTCTTGAGGATCTGGCTCTTGCCGTTGCCGCCGAGGTCGTAGGTGAACGTCGTGACGTCGGCGCCGTACTTGTCCTTCGCCTGCGACTCGGTCAGCCCGACCGACGCGACCTCCGGGTGGGAGTAGGTGACCCGCGGGATGCCGCTCTCGTCGATCACGCGCGGGTTCTGCCCGGCGATCTCCTCGGCGACGAAGATGCCCTGCTGGAAGCCGCGGTGCGCGAGCTGCAGGCCCGGGACGATGTCGCCGACGGCGTAGACGTTCGGCAGGTTGGTGCGCAGCCGCTCGTCGGTGATGACGAAGCCGCGCTCGATCTTGACGCCGGCCTCCTCGTAGCCGTGGCCCGCCGAGTTCGGCCCGCGGCCGACGGCGACCAGCAGCAGGTCGGCCTCGATGGTCTCGCCGGACTCCAGCGAGACGCTCACGCCGTTGTCGTCCTGCTTCGCGCCGGTGAACTTCACGCCGGTCTTGAAGGCGATCTTGCGGCGGCGGAAGGCGCGCTCGAGCTGCTTGGACGCGAACTCGTCCTCGTTCGGGACCAGCCGCGGCAGCGCCTCGACGATGGTGACGTCCACGCCGAAGGAAGCCCAGACGCTGGCGAACTCGACGCCGATGACACCGCCGCCGAGCACCACGACCTTCTTGGGGACGTAGTCCAGGGCGAGGGCCTGCTCGCTGGCGATGACGCGGCCGCCGAGCTCCAGGCCGGGCAGCGTGCGCGAGTACGAGCCGGTGGCGAGGATGACGTTCTTGCCGGTGTAGCGGGTGCCGTCCACCTCGACGGTCGTGCCGCCGACGAACGTGCCGGCGCCCTCGACGAGGTTCACCTTGTGCGCCTTGGCCAGGCCCTGCAGGCCCTTGTACAGACGGGCGACGATGCCGTCCTTGTACTTGTTGACCCCGGCGATGTCGATGCCCTCGAAGGCGGCCTTGACGCCGACGGCTTCGGCGTCGCGGGTCTCGTCGGCGACCTCGGCGGCGTGGAGCAGGGCCTTGGTCGGGATGCAGCCCCGGTGGAGGCAGGTCCCGCCCAGCTTGTCCTTCTCGATCAGCGTGACGGAAAGGCCCAGCTCGGCCGCGCGGAAAGCCGCGGCGTAGCCGCCCGATCCGCCTCCCAGGATCACAAGGTCGGCGGAGGTGTCGGTCACTTCAATAACTCCTCGGCAAGCGGTGGGGTGGTGCTCTGTCGCCGCGCCCGCCCGGTATAACCGCGCGCGCGACATCCGCCATCTTGTCACTACGCCGGACGGGGCTGCGACCTAGCCGGGTGTGCGACGCCGACCACACGCGGACATCGGGATAATGAGTGGCGTAGGTCTCGGGAGGGAAGGTGGTCGTGGTGGGGCTCTTCGACTCGCTGCGCAGGCGCGCCAAGGGCGGGCAGAAGGCCGGTACGCTGCGGAAAGCCAGCTCCGAGGACACCCGGCACCTGGAGGAGTGGGTGGCCTCGAGGCGGGGTGTCGAGGCCTTCGTCGAGCCGAAGACGAACGTCACCGAGACCACTGTGGTGTTGATCGCCCACGACGGCGAGTGGACCCGGCGCCGGATCGGCAGCCTGGAGGCGGCCCAGCAGTTCGGCCACCGCCGCTCGATCCCGGTGTACGAGGTCGCGCGGGTCGGCTACCCCAAGCGGATGCGGGAGTACACCGAGCGCAAGAAGCGCGGCCAGGCCTAGAGCTCGATCCGGCCGACGACCTCGCCGTTGAACTCCTGGCCGGTCGGGCGGAAGCCCAGCTTGAGGTAGAAGTCCTCCGGGCCGCCGTCGGCGGGGATCCAGAGCACCGTCGCGGTGGTGTTGCCGCGTCTTCTCGCCTCGTCGAGGACGGTTTCCACGGCGAACCGGCCGTAGCCGCGGCCCTGGACGCCCGCGCCGACGTTGAGCCGCCAGATCCCGCAGCGGAAGAAGTCCAGCTCGGCGCCCGGGTCGAAGCCGCCCATGACGAACGCGACCGGTTCGCCGTCGTCCAGGATCAGCCGGGGCCAGGCCACCTCGGGCTGCGTGTAGGCCTCGGCCAGCGAAACCGCGACGGGCGCGACGAAGTCCTTCTGGTGCGGCTCGACGGCCAGCTGGCACGCGGCGGCGACGTTGGCCGGGGTGATCGTCTCCGCGCTGAGGGTGGTCACCGGGTCCAACCTAGCTGGCTTGGGCGAGCAGGGTGGCGTGCCGGACCAGCGCGGCGCGGAACGACGGGTGGACGGTCGTGCCCAGCACCGGGTCGACCTCGACGACGTGGCCGGCCGAGAGCAGCAGCACCGCCGGGTGGGAAAGGACGACGACGCCGTTCTCGGCCCGCAGGTCGGCGGTGCCGAGCAGGCGCGGGAAGACGATGTCCGGGGGTAGGCCGTCGCACGTTCGGAGGAATTCGCGGTGGTCGGGCGGCAGCTCGACGCCCAGGCGGAGTTCGGCGGAGCGGATCGCCGCTTCGGACGCCGGGGGCGGGAGGGTGCTCCGGCCGCGCAGGAGCGGCGCGGGCCGCAATTCCGCCGAGCCGAGGGAGGTGCCGCCGCGGACTGGCGGCTCCGCCGAGCCGTGACCGCGCAAGCGCATGATCTCCGCGACCAGCTCCGGCCAGCTCCCGAGTTCCGGCGGGTACCTCTCGTGCAGCGCCGCGACCAGCGCACCCGCGCACGCCGGCGCCCACTCGCGCAGGCCGAGCGGGTCCGCGCCCGCCACCAGCGCCGGTGCCGAAGCCCGCGTCGCCGCCAGCGTCGCCACGTCCGGCCGCGGCCCGGCCAGCGACGCCCACAACTCCAGATCTCCGTCCGAAAGGGCCGCTCGAACCCGGTCCGGCCGGGACGGCACCACCTGCTTGACCACCTCCGCGACCGGCCCCGGGGGCAGCACACCCTCCAGATCGGACACCGGCCGGCGCAGCGACACCGCGTGCGCGCGCTCCTCGGCGTCGAGGTCGAGCGGGGACAACCCCGAAGCCCACTCCGGACGTCCGCCGCGCGCCTCGAACAGCATCGCCCACGCGCGGGCCCGCAGCGGGTCGGGCGCCAGCGCCGTCACCGGGCGTTCCGTGCGGATCAGCCACTGCTCGACCAGCCGGTCGGCCTCCTCGGGCGCGCCGGCGACGGCGAGCAGCAGCGCCGCGTACCCGATCCGGTCGTCGACCACCGGGTCGGCCGCGGTCAGGACGTCGCGGACCGCGGCCTCGAGGTAGTCACCGGCGTCCACCCACCGACCCTAGCCCAGCGCTTGCTTCGCCCCCGGGTGCAGCGGGACCGGCTCGGTCTGCGTGGCCAGCTGCTTCGTGATCTCCTTCGCGGCCGGGTGCACCTTCGCGAGCTCCGCCTGCTTGTCGAAGATCAGCTTGGTGATCGCGCACGCGTTGCCCGCCGGGAAGTCCTCGCGCACCAGCAACAGGTTCGGCACCACGACCGTCGGCACGTCCGATGGCTGGGCGTAGGTGGCCGCCGGGATCACGCCCTGGGCGTAGACCTCGTTGACCTGCTTGAGCTTCGGCAGCAACGGCGTGATGTCGACGAACTTCACCTTGTCCTTCAACGAGGTCGTGATGTCGGTGATCTGCGCGGTCGGCAGCCCGCCGGACCAGACGAGCCCGTCGAGCGTGCCCGCCTTCATGCCGTCCGCGGTCTTGGCGAGGTCGAGCCGCTGCGCCTGGACGTCGGTGTCCTTCAGCCCGGCCGCCTGCAGCAGCCGGTTCGCGATCACCTCGGTGCCCGACTTCGGCGAGCCCGTCGAGATCCGCTTGCCGCGCATGTCCTCGACGCTGTTGATGCCCGAGTCCGTCCGCACCAGGACCTGCGTCGAGTTCGGGTAGATCCGGGACAGCGCCTGGACCTTCTGCGGCTTGCCGTCGAAGGATCCCTTGCCCCGCACGGCGTCCGCCGCGGTGTCGGCGAGGGAGAACGCGACGTCGTAGGTGCCCGCCACCAGCTGCTGGATGTTCTGCACCGACGCGCCGGTCTCGGCCGCCGTCGCGCGCAGCTTCGAGTTGTTGCTGATCAGCTGGGCCAGCCCGCCGCCCAGCACGTAGTAGACGCCGCCGCTGTTGCCGGTGGCGATGGTGATCCGGCCTTCGCTCGCTTCGCAGGACTGGGTCCCGCTCGCGGCCGGCTGGTCGGTCTGCTGCTTCCCGCCGCAGCCGGTGACGGCCAGTGCCAGCACCGCGGCCGCGGCCAATGCGCGTTTCATGCTGTCCTCCTCTTGACGACGGCGTGGGCGAGCAGGGCGGCGACGCCGAACGCGGCGCCGACCGCGATCGGCACCGGCTCCAGGTAGAGCAGGCACAGGGCGGCGGGCACGAACAGCAGCCGAACGGGCAGGCTGACCGGCCCGAACAGCCAGCCGCCGGTCACCACCGCGAGCGCGGCGACGGCGACCGCCGACACCGCCGCCACCCAGAGCACGGTGAGGACGTCGGACTGCAGCAGCAGCGCGGCGCCGTTGTCGGTCAGCACGAACGCGATCGGCACGAGGAACGCGGGCAGCGTGTACTTCCAGCACTGCCACATGGTGCCCAGCACCGACCCGCCGGTGATGGCCGCCGACGCGACGGCGGCGAGCGCGGTCGGCGGCGTGACCTCGGAAAGCACGGCGTAGTAGAAGATGAACATCGCGCGCTCGGCGTCGGCGACCCCGAGCGTCTCCAGCGCCGGGCCGATCACCACCCACGCGATGATGAAGCTGGCGGTGACCGGCACCGCGAGCCCGAGCACGCCGACCGCGACGGCCGAGAGCAGCACGGTCAGGATGAGGATCAGCGTGCCGTTGTCGGTGAGCGCGCCGGCCAGTTCCACCAGCGCGTCGGCGAGTTCGAGGCCGAGCCCGGTCTTGGTGATCGTCGAGGTGATCACCCCGGCCGCCGCGCACACCGCGATCACCGGCAGCGCCCCGCGCACGCCGGCCGAGAGCGCATCGACCATGTCCTTCGCCCAGCCCTTCACGTCCCGGCGCCGGGCGATCAACGCGAAGAGCGCGGCGACGCCGGTCGCGTAGACGACCGCGGCGAACGGCGGGATGTCCAGGGCGAGGAACACGACGATGATCGCCAGCGACAGGAAGTGGTAACCGCCGCGCAGCAACAGCTTCCACGGATCGCCGTGCGGGACGTCGACGGGCTCGGCCTTGAAGCGCCGCGCGTCGGCCTCCATCGCGAAGACGATCCCGAGGTAGTACAGCAGCGTCGGGACGGTCGCCCAGATCAGCACGGTCAGGTACGACGTCTGCAGGTACTCGGCGATGATGAACGCGGCGGCGCCCAGCGTCGGCGGCGAGAGGATCGCGCCGATCCCGGACGCGGCGAGCAGCCCGCCCGCGTTTTCCTTGGGGTAGCGGGCTTTCTTCAGGATCGGCCAGGTGATCGAGCCGAGGCTGACCGCCGTCGCGGTGCCCGAGCCCGAGACCGTGCCGAGCAGGAAGCCCGACAGGACGGTGGTCCGGCCGGGAGCCGTCCGGGACTTGCGGAAGGCCGCGAACGAGATGTCCACGAAGAACTGTCCGGCCCCGGAGGCGTTCAGCACGGCGCCGTAGAGGGTGAACAGCACGATGTAGCTGCCCGCGACGTCGAGCGGGGTGCCGTAGAAGCCGCTCGCGTCGTTGTAGAGCGCGTTGACGATCTGGCTGAAGTCGATCCCGGCGTGGGCGATGCCCCAGTTCTGCGGGAGGTAGCCGCCGTAGTAGGCGTAGGCGAGGAAGAGCAGGCAGACGATCGGCAGCACCAGCCCGGTCGTCCGGCGGGTGGCTTCGAGGATCAGCACGAGCAGCAGCGCGCCGGCGACGACGTCCAGCGGGGACAGGGTGCCCTGGCGGTTGAGGAAGTCGTCGTAGCCGACGAGCACGGGATAGAGGCCGACGGCGAGGGTCAGGACGGCCAGCGCCCAGTCGGTCCAGCCCGGGTCGTCACGGCCGCGCAGCCGCGGGCGGTAGCAGAGGAAGACCAGCGGCAGCGTCACGCCGAGGAAGAGCACGAGGTAGAACTGGTTGCCCTTGGCGAAGGGGAAGAACACCTGCTTGAGCACCAGCACGGCGACGGCCAGTGCCACGAAGTAGACGACGCGGTCGGGGACGCGGGAGAGGGTGCGCGCCGGGCGTTCTTCGTCGTGCTCGGCGGCGATTTCGGCGGGGGAGTCGCGTTCCACCGGCTCGGTCGTCACCCGGCCACGGTACGGTGTCGCGGATCACACCGAAAGCGGCAATTCGATCACCGCTCCCGAAGCGACGTGAATGACTCATTCATGTCGTCTGGCGACATGAATGAGTCATTCACGTCAGTGCACCTCAGCCGTTGGCGGCGATGTCCGCGAGCACCGCGGCGATCGTCCGCACCGGGACGCCCGTGCCGCCCTTGCCGGTGTAGCCCCACGGGGAACCGGTGTTGAACGACGGGCCCGCGATGTCGATGTGGACCCAGTCGAGGCCGTCGGCGACGAACTCGCGCAAGAAAATACCGGCGGCGAGCATGCCGCCCCACCGGTGGCCCGTCACGTTGGCCAGGTCGGCCAGCCGCGAGTCGAGGTCGGCGCGCAGCTCCTCCGGCAGCGGCATCGGCCAGCCGTTCTCGCCGGTGGCCTGCATGATCGCGGCGACGCGGTCGCGGAAGTCCTCCGACCCCATGACGCCGGCCGTGCGGTTGCCGAGCGCGACGACCTGGGCGCCGGTCAGCGTCGAGGTCTCGATCAGGTAGTCCGGGTTCTCCTCGGCGGCGCGGACCATCGCGTCGACCAGGACGAGCCGGCCTTCGGCGTCGGTGTTGAGCACCTCGACGGTCTTGCCGCCGTACATGGTCAGCACGTCACCCGGGCGGTACGACGTCCCGGACGGCAGGTTCTCCGCCAGCGGGATGTGCGCGACGACTTCCAGGGGGTACTTGAGCTTCGCGGCCAGCACGACCGACGCGAGCACGCCGGCGGCGCCGGACATGTCCGAGGTCATGTGGTCCATGTTCGCGGCGGGCTTGAGCGAGATGCCGCCCGAGTCGAACGTGATGCCCTTGCCGACGAGGGCGACCTTCTTGGCGGCCTTCGCCGGCTTGTAGCCGATGCGCACGAGCCGCGGCTGGCGCGCCGAGCCGCCGCCCACGCCGAGGATGCCGCCGAAGCCCTTGCGCTTCAACGCCTTCTCGTCGAGGACCTCGAACTCGAGGCCGTTGTCCTCGGCCAGCTTCTTCGCGCGGTCGGCGAAGGAGGCGGGGTAGAGGTCGTTCGGCGGGGTGTTGATCAGGTCGCGGGCGGTGAGCACGGCCTCGGCGATGGCGGTCGCGGCCTTCAGCGTCGCCTTGTGCTCGCGGGCGGTGCCGTCGGCCGGGCTCGCGAAGTCGACCTTCGCGACCGGCGCGTCGCCCTTCTCCGAGCGGTAGGCGGTGAAGACGTAGGAGCCGAGGACGGTCCCCTCGACGGCGGCCTGCAGGTCGAGCTCCGACAGCGTCACGAACGCGCGGTCGGTGCCGGCCAGCGCGCGGCCGGCGGCACCGGCGGCGCGGCGGACCTGCTCGGGGGTGACGCCGTCGCCGGCCTTGCCCAGGCCGACGGCCAGGACGACCCCGGCGGCGAGCTTGCCCAGCGTCGGGAGCTTGACGACCTCTTCGGCCTTGCCGCTGGCGCCGAGGGTGGCGAGCAGGCCGGCCAGGCGGCCGTCGAAGGCGGCGTCCACGGCGGCGGCGCCGTCGGCGAGAAGCGGGCCGTCCTCGCCGGCCAGGGTGCCGATGACGACCACGTCGGCGCGCGTCTTGGCCAGTGCCTCCCCGGTGTTGTCGGACAGGGCGAGCTTAGGCACGGTCACTTCTGGCTCCTCGCGCGTTCGCGGTGGTACCGGGCGCCGGCCCGGTCGGGATCGTGAGCCATGCTAATGACGGCGGAAGCAGCGGTGAACACAGGGCGAGGAGGGGCGGCGTGCGGCTGGGCGGTGGGCTGCTGGTGGCGCTGGCGGCCGGAGCGGCAGGCGCGGGCTGGTGGCTGCTCGCCGGGCTGGTGCTGGCGGCCGTCGCGGCGGGTGTGACGGCGGCGGTGCCGGAACCCGGGGAAGCCCTGGTCGACCGGGTCGTCGTGGCCGTCGCCCGGCTGGCCGAGGTGACGGTCTACGCGATCGCGTTCGGCGCCTACGCCTTCCCCGCGCACCGCGAACTCGCGGCCGCGGCCTTCGTCGTCGTGGTCGCCGGCGCGGGGTTCGCCGGGCTGAAGATCCCGACCTTCGTCGTACGGATCGCGGGCGGGCTGCTCCTCGCCGCCGGGCTCGTGCTGGTCGCGCTGTGCGTCGCGGTGACGCCGGTGGCGACCGCGGGCGGCGGTCTCCAGGTGCCGGACTTCGCGGGCGTGCTCGTCGCCGCCGTCGTGTTCCTGCCCTTCCTGCGCCCCGGCGGACGGGAGTTCGCCGGGTGGCGCGTGCTGCTGCTCGGCGCCGTCGCGGTGCTGGCCGCGTTCGCCGCGCTCTACCAGCTGGGCGCGGTGCGGCTCGGGCTGTCCCTGACGTCGATGCGCGACCTGCTGTCCGCCGCCGACGCGGATTCCCTGCAGCCGCTGCTCACGGTCGTCGCGGTGGTCGCGACCGTGGTGCCCGCGCTCGCCGCCGGCGTCGAGGTCCGGGAGCGCACCGGAATCCGGGGTTCGGCGGGGATCGCCGTCGCCGCGGTGGCCGCGTACTTCCTGCCGGCGCTGCCCGTGCTCGTCGCGGCCGGGCTGGCGACCGTGATCGAGCTGCTACTGGGCGTACGCGCGCGCCGGTACAGTGGGGCGCGTGAGTGATCGACGCTGGCGGCCGGGGGAGACCGTGGTCGAACGGTTCCACCGCCCCGACGGCTCGATCGGCCAGGTCCACCCGCTGCGCGTCCTCGACGACGACGGCCGCGTCCTGCGCGGCTGGATCCCGGCGGGCACCCCGATCGTCGGCAGCAGGCTCGCCGACGGCCGCCTGATGCGCGACGCCCCCCTGGAGCAGCGGTTCCGCATCCCGCGGGTGGCGGTCGCGGACTCCTGGCACGGCACGTCGACGCTGCGCCGGGTCCCCGAAGACGAGTGGTCGTCGGTCTGGTGGTTCTTCGACCTCGAAGGCCGGTTCAAGAACTGGTACGTCAACCTGGAGATCCCGCTGGGCCGCACGCCCGGCGCGGTCGACCGGATCGACGGCGTGCTCGACGTCGTCGTCGAGCACGACGGCACCTGGCGCTGGGACGACGAGGACGAAGCCGAGGCCGCCATCGACGTCGGCCGCCTCACGCTCGAGCAGTTCGACCGGCTGCGCGCGGAAGGCGAGCGGATCGGCGCGCTCGCCGAACGCGGCGCCTACCCGTTCGACGGGACCGACACCGACTTCCGCCCCGAGGAGGGCTGGCCGGTGCCGGAGCTGCCCGAGGGGCTGCTCAGCCCGCGGTCAGGAGAAGGATCAGCGCCAGCACCGCGTTGACGACCGCGAGGATGACGACCGACTTCGTCGGGACCACCTTCGGGAACACCGTCTTGCCGTGGATGCTGCGCCACCAGACGATGCCGAAGACCCCCGCGACGAGGCCGAGGAAGCCGCCGAAGCCGCTGGACAGCACGGCCCAGCCGACCATGCCGAGCAGGCCGACGCCGAAGGTCAGCAGCACCGCGGTGACGAACGTCTTGACGTCGGCCCCGCCCGTCTTGGGCCGGGGCACCGGCTGCGTGGAGTAGCTCACGCCGTCATCTTAGGGTGAGCGGGGCGCGGGCGCGGGAGACCCGCAACAGTGGGACTTCCGACTAACGCGCCTCCGACCAAAGGGTATCGTCGAGCCATGACGACCACGACGCAGTTCGCCTCTGTCCCGCACCCGAGTCCTGCGAGCGCGGACCGTGTCGCGGAGGTACTCGAGAAGCCCGGTTTCGGGTTGTACTTCACCGACCACATGGTGACCGTCAAGTGGTCGAAGACCGAAGGCTGGCACGACGCCCAGGTCGGTCCCTACGCCCCGTTCACCCTCGACCCGGCGACGTCGGTGCTGCACTACGGCCAGGCCATCTTCGAGGGCCTGAAGGCCTACCGCCAGCCGGACGGCACGATCGCGTCGTTCCGCCCGGACGCCAACGCCGCGCGGTTCCGGCAGTCGGCCGAGCGGCTCGCCATGCCGCAGCTGCCGGAAGAGGTCTTCGTCGAGTCGCTGCGCGAGCTCATCGCCGTCGACGGCCGGTGGGTGCCCACCCGCCAGGGTGATTCCCTCTACCTGCGGCCGTTCATGATCTCGACGTCCACCGGGCTCGGCGTCAACAGCCCGGCCGCCGACTACGTGTACACGGTCATCGCGTCCCCGGCGGGCTCGTACTTCTCCGGCGGCGTGAAGCCGGTGAGCGTGTGGCTGTCGACGGAGTACGTGCGCGCGGCGCCCGGCGGCACCGGCGCGGCGAAGTGCGCCGGCAACTACGCGGCGTCGTTCGTGGCGCAGGCGCAGGCCGTCGAGAAGGGCTGCGACCAGGTGGTCTGGCTCGACGCCGTCGAGCGGCGCTGGGTCGAGGAGATGGGCGGGATGAACCTGTTCTTCGTCTTCGGCTCCGGCGAGAACGCCCGGGTGGTCACGCCCGAGCTGACCGGCTCGCTGCTGCCCGGCGTGACGCGCAAGTCGCTGCTGCAGCTGGCTTCGCGGCTCGGGTACAAGGTCGAGGAGCGCCGGATCTCCACCGAGGAGTGGGAGAAGGCGGCGGCTTCGGGTGAGCTGACCGAGACGTTCGCGTGCGGCACGGCGGCGGTGATCACGCCGGTCGGGCACGTCAAGCACGCGGGCGGCGAGTTCACGATCGCCGACGGGCAGCCGGGTTCGCTGACGATGAAGCTGCGCGAGGAGCTGACCGGCATCCAGGAAGGCACCCACCCGGACGTCGACCACTGGATGGTCCCGCTGGGCTGAATTGCTTGACGAGGAACGGCCCCCGCGTCTTCCGCGGGGGCCGTTTTCGTCGGCTCAGGTGGCGGTGGCCGGGATGACCGGGCCGGAGACGCCGGCCTGCTCGTGCGTGGCGGTCTCGGCGAGGACGCGGGCCGCCATCATCAGCAGCGGCAACGCCGTCACCGCGCCGGTGCCTTCGCCGAGGCGGACGTCCAGTTCCAGCAGCGGGCCCAGATCCAGGTGCTCCAGGGCGAGCGCGTGCGCGGGTTCGGCGGTCCGCTGCCCGGCGACCCACCAGCGGCGCGCGCCCGGCGCGAGGTCCTCGGCGACGAGCGCCGCGGCACACGCGACGAGCCCGTCGAGCACCACCGGCGTCCGGCGGACGGCGGCCTGAGCCAGGAACCCGGCCATCGCCGCGATGTCCGCGCCGGCGGTGGTGCGCAGCAGGGCGATCGGGTCGGCGAGGACCGCGCGGGCCCGGCGCAGCGCGTCGCGCACCGCGGCGGCCTTGCGCATCCAGGCGTCGTCGTCGATGCCGGAGCCGCGGCCGACGACCGCGACCGGCTCGCTGCCGGTCAGCGCGGCCACCAGCACCGACGCCGGCGTGCTGTTGCCGATCCCGAGGTCGCCGGGGATGAGCAGGTCGGCCCCGCCGTCGACCTCCGCGTCGGCGATCGCGATCCCGGCGCGGACGGCCTGCTTCGCCTCGTCGGCGGTCAGGGCGTCCTCGACGTCGATGGAACCGGAGCCGCGGCGCACCTTGAACTCGCCGATCGAGCGCGTGGCGGGTGCTTCGGTGTCGACGGCCATGTCGACCACGCGGACGCTCGCCCCCGCGGCGGCGGCCAGCACGTTGATCGCGGCGCCGCCGGTCAGCATGGTGCCGAGCAGCTGCCCGGTGACCTCGGCGGGGTAGGCGGAAACGCGCTTGGCGGCAATGCCGTGGTCACCGGCGAAGACGATGACGCGCGGCCGGGTGAACGGCCGCGGCGGCGACTGGCCCTGGCACGCGGCGATCCAGACGCCCAGCTCTTCGAGCCTGCCGAGCGACCCGGCCGGCTTGACCAGCTTGTCGTGCAGCGCGATGGCATCGGACCGGGCGTGGTCGTCGGGCGGGGTGATCTCGGGGAACTCGATGCTGTCCGGCTCCACACCAGGCCCTTTCTCGTCCACGGCAACGCTGTGGCCAACCTACCGGCAGCACGCGGGCCCGCGGCGGCGGCCGGTCGCCTCGGAACGACGTGAATGACTCATTCATGTCGCCAGGCGACGTGAATGAGTCATTCAAGACATCCGGCGACGGTGCGGGGAGGGGGTGCGGCGGCGGGGAGGCGCGCGGCGGGGAGGCGCGCGGCGGGGAGGTGCACGGCGGGGAGGTGCACGGCGGCGAGAAGGCATGCGGCGGCGAGAAGGCGTGCGGCGGAAGTCAGGCGGCGAGAGGGTGCGGCGGGAGTCGCGCGGCGGCAGGTGCGTGGCGAGCGCGAGCGCGGCGACGAGTTGCGCGGCTGCCGATCCCCTCGAAAGGTCTTGAATGAGTCATTCAGGACGCCGGACGTCCTGAATGACTCATTCAAGACATCGGGCGCCGGTCTGGAGCGGTGGCGAGGGGCGTGGCGGCAGGAAGTGCGCGGGTGTGAGAGGGGTATGGCGGGAGTTAGGCGGCGGTGAGAGGGGCGCGGAGAGAGTGCGCGGCGGTGAGACGGGCGCGGCGAGAGTGCGCGGCGGCGAGTTGCGCGGCGGCGAAGCCCGCGGCGGCGGGGAAGCAAGGAAGCCGTCGCGCGGGCGGTAGTCTCGCGGCTCGTGGAGACGACGGCGGCCGCGGTGGTGCTGGCCAGCGGCGCGGGCACCCGCGTCGGCGCGAAGCTGAACAAGGTCTACCTGCCCGTGGCCGGGCGGCGCGTGGTCGCCTGGTCGCTCGACGCCTTCAAGCGCGTCCCCGGGATCGGCGTGCTCGTGCTCGTCATCCGGCCGCAGGACCGCCACCTGGCCGACGAAGTCGCCGGCGACGGCGTCGAGATCGTGCACGGCGGGGACACGCGCCAAGCCTCCGAGCTCAACGCCCTGCGTCACCTCGCCCCGAGAATTGCAGGCGGCCGGGTCGACGCCGTGCTGTTGCACGACGCGGCCCGGCCGCTGGTCCACTCCGAGCTGATCGGCGCGGTACTGACCCGGACACGCGAGGACGGGGGGGCTGTGCCGGGCCTGGCCGCCGACGACGTCGTCGGAGTGGATGCCGGGCACCTGGTCGCCCAGGTGCCCGGCGCGATCCGAGTCCAGACGCCTCAGGGCTTCCGGGCCGGACCGCTGCTCGAGGCCTACGAACAGGCCGAGCGCGAGGGCTTCGTGGGTACGGACACTTCGTCCTGCATGGAGCGGTTCTCCTCCCTGCCGATCCGCTGGGTCCCGGGGGCTCCCGAGAACCTCAAGATCACCTACCCCCACGACCTGGTGGTCGCGGAGCGCCTCCTGAAGCGTTAAGCGCAGGCGGGCGGGCCGCCGCCGTCGTCGCGTTCCGTCGTTTCCGTGGTGCCTGTCGGCCGGATCGTCACGTCGTGGCGCAGTTCCGGCGGGATGTGGCACTCCGGCTGTGGCCGCAGTGCCTGCAGCGGCGCGCCCGGGGTGCCGGGCTCCGCGAGGGTGAGCACCGCCCGCAGCGTCCAGACCGGGGTGGCGTGGTACTGCCACGTGACCACCTTCGGGCTGAACACGTCGGTGCCCGGGAACAAGGGCACGCGGAAGGCGCTCGCCCGGTGCTCGTCCCGCAGGACGATGACGTCCGCGCAGGTCGGCCACCGGTGGACGGCCGCGTAGACCTCGGGGGCTTCGCGGCCGCCGAACAGGTGCAGCACCCACTTGCGGCGCCGGAGTTCCTCGAGGAGTTCCTCGAGGCCCTGGCCGCTGGAGCCGGTGTGAGCTGTGGGCGGGGACACACTTTCGAGGGTAACTTGCGTACTAGAGCGCAGTCCAGCACGTGTACTAGTACACCTGGGTGGTTCTGAACAGGGCTTTGTGGGAGACACCCCGGCGTGCTAGAACACTTGAGCGTAATCCCTGTGAGGAGCCGCCTTGCCCACCCTCGACCGTCCTGAGCCGCCGTACCTGCAGATCGCGGGCCGCATCCGTGACGACATCCTGTCCGGCCGGCTGCAGGAGGGCGACGCGGTGCCGTCCGCCCGCGAGATCGCGCGCACGTGGGCCGTCGCCATGGCGACGGCCACCAAGGTGCTGGCCACGCTCCGCTCGCAGGGGCTCGTGCGGCCGGTGCGCGGCGTCGGCACGGTCGTCGACCGCGGCGGCCTGCACCGCACGGCCCGCGACCGCACCGCCGCTTCGACGCGTACGGGCCGCATCTACCCGCCCGGCCACTTCGCCGTGATCCGCTCGGCCGGCCTGGAGCCGGCGTCCGAGCGCGCCGCGGCCGCGCTGGGCCTGGACGAGGGCGCCCCGGCGATCCGGCGGCGCCGTACCACGTACGGGCCGGACTCGCGGCCGCTGTCGACGTCGACGTCGTGGTTCGACGGCGCGCTGTCGGCCAAGGCGCCGGCGCTGCTGGTGCCCGAGCGGATCGTCGAAGGCACGTCGGCCCACGCGGCCGCGCGCCTGGGCACGAAGATCGCGACGACGCAGGAACGGCACGCGGCGGGCCGCGCGGGCGAGGAGGAGGCGGCCGAGCTCGGGCTGCCCGCCGGGTCGCCGGTGCTGCTGGGCCGGAGCACCTTCCTGGCGGCCGACGGGACGGTCGTCGAGTACGGTGAGTCCGCCGCCTTGCCCGACCACTGGGTTTTCTACGAGTACACGACTGAGGACGGCGAATGAAGCACATCCACGCGGGCAAGGTCCGCGACCTGTACGAGCTCGACGGCGGGGACATCCTGCTGGTCGCGTCCGACCGGGTCTCGGTCTACGACGTGGCGCTGCCGACGCTGATCCCGGACAAGGGCAAGCTGCTCAACCAGCTTTCGGCCTGGTGGTTCGAGCGGATGGCCGACGTCGTCCCGAACCACGTGGTGTCCACGACGGACGTGCCCGAGGGGTTCGCCGGCCGCGCGACGCGCTGCAAGCCGCTGCAGATGGTCAAGGTCGAGTGCATCGCCCGCGGCTACCTGGCCGGCCTTGGGCTGCGCGAGTACCAGCGTGACAGCAGGATCTCCGGCGTCGCGTTGCCGCCGGGCCTGGTCGAGGGCGACAAGCTGCCGGAGCCGATCTTCACGCCGACGACGAAGGAGTCCGACACCGGCCACGACGAGTTCATGACCTTCGACGAGGTCCTGAACGAGATCGGCGAGGACACCGCGAAGCGCCTTCGCGAGCTGACGCTGGAGATCTACACCCGGGGCGCCGAACACGCGGCGAAGCAGGGCGTGATCATCGCGGACACGAAGCTGGAGTTCGGTTTCGACGCCGACGGCACGCTGACCCTCGGCGACGAGGTCCTGACGTCGGACTCGTCGCGGTTCTGGCCGGCCGACGAGTGGGAGCCGGGCCGCCCGCAGCACGCGTTCGACAAGCAGTTCGTCCGCGACTGGTCCCTGACCACCGGCTGGGACAAGACCGAGCCGGGCCCGGAGGTCCCGCCGGAGATCGTCGAGCAGACGCGGCAGCGCTACACGGAGGTCTACGAGCGGATCACCGGGAAGACCTGGGTCCGTGGGTGATTACGACCCGTACAAGCTGATCGACGAGGTCGAGACGCTGCTGGTTTCGCACGGCCTCGCGCCGGCGCGGGTGCCCGGGCGAGGAGGCGACCGGCTGGCGGGTGCCAGCCGCCTCCTGCGCGGGTTCGGGCTGCAGCCCCGGCTGGCCCCGGAAGACGCGTTCGAGTTCGACGTGCCGTTCCAGGGCCGGATCAACCAGGACTAGGGGCTCTTGGTCAGGCTCGCGTCGCGCTCGACGACGTCGCCGAGGACGTCGTCGATGGCCTTCAGCAGGTCGGCGTCGAGCTTCTTGCCGGCGGCCTTGACGTTCTCGTGCACCTGCTCCGGGCGCGAGGCCCCGATGATCGCCGAAGCGACGTTCGGGTTCTGCAGCACCCACGCGACGGCGAGCTGCGCGAGGGACAGGTCGGCCTGCTTGGCGAGGGGCTCCAGCTCGGCGACGCGCTTGAGGACGTTCTCGTCGAGGAAGCGGGCGACCATGTTGGCGCCGCCCTTCTCGTCGGTGGCCCGCGAGCCGGCGGGGAACTCGGCGCCGGGCTTGTACTTGCCGGTGAGCACGCCCTGCGCGATCGGCGACCAGACGATCTGGCTGAGGCCTTCGCGCTCGGAGGCGGGGATGACCTGGTCCTCGATGACGCGCCAGAGCATGTTGTACTGCGGCTGGTTGGAGACGAAGGGGACCTTCAGCTCGCGCGCGAGGGCGGCGCCGCGGGAGATCTGCTCGGCGGTCCACTCCGAGACGCCGACGTAGAGCACCTTGCCCTGGCGCACGAGGTCGGCGAAGGCGAGCATGGTCTCTTCGAGCGGGACGGTCCGGTCGAACCGGTGCGCCTGGTAGAGGTCGACGTAGTCGGTGCCGAGCCGCTGCAGGGACGCGTTGGCCGACTCCACGATGTGCTTGCGGGACAGGCCCTTGTCGTTGGGGCCCTTGGGACCGGTGGGCCAGAAGACCTTGGTGAAGATCTCGAGGCTTTCCCGCCGCTGGCCCTTCAGCCCGCGGCCGAGGACCGATTCGGCGGCGGTGTTGGCGTAGACATCGGCGGTGTCGAAGGTGGTGATGCCGGCGTCGAGCGCGGCTTTGATGCAGGCGTGCGCCTGGTCTTCCTCGACCTGGGAACCGTGGGTGAGCCAGTTCCCGTACGAGATCTCACTGACGTTGAGGCCGCTGCGGCCGAGACGACGAAACTCCATGGTGTGAGCTTAGGCGGTAATCGTTTGCTTTGCTAACGACCCTGGAGTGACTCCAGCCTCGCGGGCCCCTCCCGAAGTGACGTGAATGACTCATTCATGTCGCCAGGCGACATGAATGAGTCATTCACGTCGTTTGCCCGGCGCGGAGAGGCCGGCGGACAGCAAGAAGCCGGGTCGAGCGTCGCTCGACCCGGCTTCTCGAAACCAGCTCAGTTGGGGATGCGATCCCCGGGCTTCAGCCGCGGCTTGGGCACCCGCAGCCGCCGGATCTGGGACGCCCGTACGAACGCGTACCACCCGATCGACCGCCCGCTCACGGTCTCCTTCGGGAACTTCTCCCGCACCAGCTTCGCGATCTTGCGCCCGTTCACGAAGCCCTCGATGGCCATCACCAGCAGCAGCGCCGTGCACAGCAGCGTGATGTACGACTGGACCTGGGGCAGCGGCACCAGCAGCGCCAGGAACACCAGGATCGCCAGCGGCATGAACAGGCCCAGCAGGTTGCGGCGCGTGTCGACCAGGTCGCGGACGTACGCCTTGACCGGCCCGCGGTCGCGCGGGAGCAGGTACTTGTCGTCGCCCGCCATCATGCGGTCGCGGCGGAGCTTGGCCGCCGCGCGGCGGTCTTCCTTCGTCTGCGGGTTCGACTTGCGCAATTCCTTGTTGCGCTTCATCGCCTCGCGCATCGTGGTCGGCGGCGGCGCCACCGGGCCACGGCGCTTCGCCTCCGCGTCACGCCGCTTCGGCGTAGCCTTGCCCTTACCGGGCGTGAACGACTTGCCGCCGACGTCGACGGCGTCCGTCGTCTCCGGCTCTTCGGCGGCGGTGTCTGTGGTGCTTCGGCGCAGGAACCTCACCTCACCAGGGTATTGCAGGCGTCACGCCGCCGTTCACCAGGTCGATCCATGTGCGACCATGGTGGGGGAACAGATCGGACTCTCCGGGTGTTGAAGACGTCAGCACGAGGAGTATCCGCAGCGAGTTCGAACTTAGAGGGAGTGCCATGACGACCGCTGAGCACGCCGGCGCGACGCAGGCCGAGACCGCCGAGGAGACCCACGGCGTCACGTTGACCGACGCCGCGGCTTCCAAGGCGAAGGCCCTGCTCGAGCAGGAGGGCCGCGACGACATGCACCTGCGCATCGCCGTCCAGCCGGGTGGCTGCGCGGGCCTGCGCTACCAGCTGTTCTTCGACGAGCGTTCGCTCGACGGCGACCTGTTCCGCGACTTCGACGGCCTCAAGGTCGCCGTCGACCGGATGAGCGCGCCGTACGTGTCGGAAGCCGTCATCGACTTCGTGGACACGATCGAGAAGCAGGGCTTCACGATCGACAACCCGAACGCCACCGGCTCCTGCGCCTGCGGCGACTCGTTCCACTGAGCCGGACGTGAAAAGGCCCCGTCGTCCCGAACCGGGAGGGCGGGGCCTTCTTCGTGTCTGCGGACTACACGTAGGCGTCGAGCTCGGCCACCTGGGCGTGGCACGCGTCGTCGACCTCCCACGGCTCGGCCGTGACGCGGGGCAGCGGCAGGCTCTCGGCCTGCAGTGTCGCCGGGATGAGCGCGCAGTCGGCGATCAGCTCGGACAGGGTCTCGGGTTCGGTGACGGCGTTCACGATTCGTAACGCTATTGATCCTCTCTCGACTGGAGAAGGAGTACCAGCCGGTAGTGTCGGCTGGGCGTGCGCGAACTACCCGGTTGGGTCATGACCCGGGGGTAACTTCGCGCCTTTTGCCGTGAGGTCGAGCACAAAGGAGCAGCCGGTGGCAGACAGGGCCAGGATCGCGGTGTCCGGCAGTATCGCAACCGACCACCTCATGCATTTCCCGGGCAGGTTCGCGGAGCAGCTGGTAGCCGAGCAGCTGCACCGGGTCTCGCTGAGCTTCCTCGCCGACGACCTCGTGGTCCGGCGCGGCGGCATCGGCGCGAACATCGCCTTCGGCCTCGGGGTGCTCGGCGTGCGGCCGGTGCTCGTGGGCGCCGTCGGCGCCGACTTCGCGGACTACCGCTCCTGGCTGGAGCGCCACGGCGTCGACACGTCCGGCGTGCACGTGTCGGAGGTCGCGCACACCGCGCGGTTCGTCTGCACGACCGACGAGGACCTCTGCCAGATCGCGACGTTCTACGCCGGCGCGATGGCCGAGTCCCGCAACATCGAGCTGCAGCCGATCGCCGAGCGCGCCGGCGAGATCGGCCTGGTGCTGATCAGCCCGGACGACCCCGAGGGCATGGTCCGCCACGCCGAGGAGTGCCGCCAGCGCGGGTACGCGTTCGCCGTCGACCCGTCGCAGCAGCTCGCCCGGATGACCGGCGAGCAGGCGCGCGCGTTCGTCGCCGGCGCGAAGTACCTGTTCAGCAACGACTACGAGTGGGAGCTGCTGCTCCAGAAGACCGGCTGGACCGAGGCCGACGTCCTCGACCAGGTCGGCCTGCGGATCACGACGCTGGGCGAGAAGGGCGTCGAGATCGTCGGCAAGGACGGCGTGGCCCTGCAGATCGGCGCGGTCCCGGAGCGCGCGAAGGCCGACCCGACGGGCGTCGGCGACGGCTTCCGCGCGGGCTTCCTGGCCGGCCTCGACGGCGGCCTGAACGTCGAGCGCGCGGCCCAGCTGGGTTCGCTGATCGCGGTGCTGGTCCTGGAGACGGTCGGCACGCAGGAGTGGACGTTCGACCGCACCGACGCCCTGGCCCGCATCGGCGAGGCGTTCGGCCCGGACGCGGCCGAGGAGATCTCGGCGGTCCTGCCCGCCGCCTAGTTCCCGCAAGCCCGTGCAGGCCTCCTCGCCGGTCGAAAAAGCCGTTGAGGAGGCCTTCGCGGCTTTTCAACCGTCTTGTCCGGGTGCAGGATGGCGGGTGGAGGCCGCCAGGGGGGCGGTGCTCCGCCGAGGGGGAACACATGACCGTCAAAAGACGCCTGCTCGCGGCCGCCGCCATCGCGGCGAGCCTGCTCACGTTCGTCGTGGCGCCGCAGGCGAGCGCCGCGGAGTCGCCGATCCCGGGCATCGAGCTCACGCTGTACACCGGCCCGGCGGCCGATCCCGCGCACCCCGCCTACCACCTGGTGAGCGGCTGGACCGGGGGCTGCCTCAACCCGCGGGACGACATCTGGCACAACGGCGCCCCGATGTGGCTCGGGCCGTGCGGGAACACCGCCGTCGAGGCCTTCTACGTCACCCGCAACCCGGAGGGCTACTACCGGTTCCAGAACATCGTCACCAAGAGGTACCTGGAAGCGGCCACCGCGACCGGCGGGGCGAACGGCACGGCCGTGCAGCTGTGGGACTTCGTGGCCGGCGGGCAGAACCAGTGGTGGGCGGCGACCGTCAACCCGGAGGGGTACCTCCGGCTCCAGAACGCGAAGTACGGCCGCTACCTGGAGGCTTCGCGCGTGCCCACCGGCTCGTCGGGCAACCGGGGGCAGCTCTGGGACTTCGTCGCGGGCGGCACCAACCAGTGGTGGCACTGACCCGCTGAACGGAGAAGGGCCCCGCCGAAGCGGGGCCCTTCTCCGGAGACTCAGAGCTTGACCGGGTACACCGGCTCCGGCACCTCGGGCTTGATCCGGTGCTCGACGAAGATGCCGTGCCACAGCATGAACACGATCAGCGCCCACAGCTGGCGGCTGCGGTCCAGCTGGCCCGCCTTGTGCTCCTCCAGCAGCGCCAGGATCGCCTTCTTGTCCAGCAGCTCCTCGGTCTTCGAGTCGCTGATGATCCCCTTCGCCCAGTCGTACATCTCGTTGCGCAGCCACAGGCGGATCGGGACGGGGAAGCCGAGCTTGCGGCGGTTCAGCACGTGCGCCGGGATGATCTTGGCCAGGGCCTGGCGCAGCGCGTACTTCGTCGTGCCGTGGGCCAGCTTCTGGTCCAGCGGGATCGACGCCGCGACCTTGAACACCTCGGCGTCCAGGAACGGCACCCGCAGTTCCAGGGAGTTCGCCATGGTGACCTTGTCGGCCTTGACCAGGATGTCGCCGCGCAGCCACGTGTAGAGGTCGACGTGCTGCATGCGGGCCACCGGGTCCCAGCCGCGCGAGACGTCGTACCAAGGCGCCGTCACGTCCTTGAAGCCGACGCCTTCCTGGTACGTGCGGAGAACGTTCCGCAGCTGGTCGTCACGGAAGTTGCGCGCGTTGCCGTAGTAGCGGTCCTCCAGCGGCAGCGCGCCACGGCGGAGCAGGTCCTTGCCGCGGGTGCCCTCGGGGATCTTGGTGGAGACCTTGCCGATCAGCTTCCGCATGCCGCCGGGGATCTTCTCGAACGGCGCCAGCGAGATCGGCTCATTGTAGATCGTGTAGCCGCCGAACAGCTCGTCCGCGCCCTCGCCGGACAGCACCGCCTTGACGTGCTTGCGGGCCTCGCGGGCGATGAACCACAGCGGGACCAGCGCCGGGTCGGCCACCGGGTCGTCGAGGTACCAGACGATGAGCGGCAGCACCTCCATCATCTCGTCCGCCGACACCGTCCGGACCACGTGCTTCACGCCGATCGCGGCGGCCGACTCGGCGGCGACGTCGACCTCGGAGTAGCCCTCGCGCTCGAACCCGGTGGTGAACGCGATCAGGTTCGGGTTGTGCTCCTTGGCCAGCGTCGCGGTGGCCGTGGAGTCGATGCCGCCGGAGAGGAACGCGCCGACGGTGACGTCGGGGTCCGAGATCATGTGCTTGCCGACCGAGTCGCGCATCACATCGGCGATGCGCTGGTGCAGCTCCTCGGCCTCGGCCTGCGTGTTCACCGGCTTCGCGCTGAACTGCGGGTGGAAGTAGCGGGTGAACTTCACCTCACCGCCGGGCACCACCTCGAACGACGTCCCGGACTCGACGCGGCGGATCGCGGTGTGCAGCGACTCGGGCTCGGGCACGTACTGCAGGACCAGGTAGTGCTGCAGGGCCTTGCGGTCCAGCTCCTGCGCGACGCCCAGGGTGTCCGACAGCTCCAGCAGGCTCTTCTTCTCGCTGGAGAACGCCACCCCGCCGGGGCCGGCCGAGTAGAACAGCGGCTTGATCCCGAACGGGTCGCGCGCGCCGAACACCCGCTTCTCCTGCGAGTCCCAGATCATGAAGGCGAACATGCCGCGCAGGCGCTTCACCCAGTCGGCGCCGAGGTAGTGGAAGCCGGCGACGATGGCCTCGCCGTCACCCTCGGTCTCGAACTTCGCACCGTGCTTCTCGGCGAGCTCGGCGCGCAGCTCCAGGTAGTTGTAGATCTCGCCGTTGAAGTTCATCGTGTAGCGGCCCGGCGCCTCCGGCGGCCCCCAGACCAGCGGCTGGTGGGCGTGCTCGACGTCGATGAACGCGAGCCGGTTGAAGCCGTAGACGACCTCGGCGTCGGCCCACGTGTCCTGCTCGTCGGGGCCGCGGTGGCGCTGGCAGCGCATGGCCGCGCCGACGGCGTCACGCGCGTTCGCCGCGCCGGTTTCGGTCGCGCAGATCAGTCCAAGCAGGCCGCACACGGGTACTCACACACCTTCGGAGTTCTTCACCGGGCTGGGGGAAGTGCCCAGTATGCCGGGCGGGTGGTGGCGCGTAACACGCGCGTCGATGGTTACCCCTTGGTCAGCGGGACGGGCCAACTCGGCTAGGCTCCGCCTGTCACAAAGATCGGTCGTAGGAGGCTCTGGGTGAAAGGGCGAGGCGCAGTGGGACAACCCAAGCGCACCCTGGGGAAGCGGACCGCGCGCGTAGCGGCGCTGGCCGTGCTGGTCGCGCTGACCGCGACGGGCTGCTCCGGCGACGAGATCCTGCGGTTCGGCTGGCCGGTGGGCGTCACGCGGCAGGCGAACGAGATGCGCACGCTGTGGACCTGGACCGTGGTGGCCGCGCTGGTCGTCGGCGCCATCGTGTGGGCCCTGATCTTCTGGACCGCGGCGTTCCACCGCAAGAAGAAGACCGCGGACGGCGAGCCGGAGGAGCTGCCCCGCCAGTTCCAGTACAACATCCCGCTCGAGCTGTTCACGGTCGTCGTCCCGACGATCATGGTCTGCGTCCTGTTCTTCTTCACCGCGACGACGGAGTCGAAGGTCCTGGACAAGATCCCGAACCCGGACGTCAAGGTCCAGGTCGTGGCCTTCCAGTGGAACTGGGAGTTCAAGTACGAGGACGCCAACGCGGCGAAGCCCGACGGCAGCGGCCAGGTCAGCACGGTCGGCTCGTCCGGCGAGATCCCGCTGCTGGTGCTCCCGGTCGGCAAGGTCATCCAGTACGACCTGATCTCCACCGACGTCATCCACTCCTTCTGGGTCCCGGAGTTCCACTTCAAGCGGGACGTCATGCCGAACCCGGACAAGAACAACCAGGACAGCTCCTTCCAGAACACGATCGACCGCGAAGGTTCCTTCGTCGGCCGGTGCGCGGAGCTGTGCGGCACGTACCACTCGGTGATGAACTTCGAGGTCCGCGCGCTGTCGGCGGACAAGTACGACGCGTACATCGCGCTGCGCAAGCAGGTGAACCCGGCCACCGGCCAGACGTTCACCGCCTCCGAGGCGCTGGCGAAGATGAACTGCGGCGAGCTGTGCACCCCGCACGCGGTGACCACCCAGCCGTTCAACACCGACCGCACGGCGCGGACCGCGTCCAACTGACGGCCCAGCCACACAGGGAGTAGGAAAGACCCATGAAGGTCGAAGCCCGCATCTTCTTCATCGTGGCGATCTTCGCCGTGTTCATGGCGGTCGTGTACTGGGTCTGGACCGCCCTGGCCGCGACCCACGGGGCGGAGCCGGTCGGCATCGTCGCGCTGTTCCTCACCGGCGGCCTCGCGTTCCTCGCGGGCAGCTACATGCAGTTCGTCGCCCGCCGCATCGAACCGCGCCCGGAGGACCGCGAGGACGCCGAGATCAGCGACGGCGCCGGTGAGCTGGGCTTCTTCAGCCCGGGCAGCTACTGGCCGGTCGGCATGGCCGCCACCGCCGCCCTCGCCGCGCTGGGCCTGGCGTTCTTCCACATCTGGCTGGTCGTCATCGCGCTGGTCGCGCTGCTCATCACGATCGGCGGGCTGGTGTTCGAGTACCACACGGGTCCGTCGCACGACTGATCTTCGCTTTTGATGACTGGCCGCGGCGCTGAGGACTCAGGGCCGCGGCCAGTACTGCGAGCATGCCCAGTGCTTCCGGCCAGGTCGGACGGTGGCCGTAGAAGGCGACGTCCACCAGCACCGCCACCACCGGGTACAGGTAGGACAGCAGCGCCACCGTCGTGGTCGGCAGCTTGCCGATGCTCGCGTACATCAGCACGTACATCAGTGCCGTGTGGACGGTGCCCAGCAGCACCAGCCAGAGCAAGCCGTGCGTCGACGTCGGTAGCGGCGTGACGAGCAACACGGGCGCCAGGACGAGCGCGCCCACCGTCGTCTGGACGGCCGCGAGCAGGTGCGGGCGGATGTGCTTCAGCTGCTTCGCGACGAAGGACGCGCCGGTGTAGAGCAGGGCCGCGCCGAGCGCCAGCCCGATGCCGGCCAGCTGCACGGGTTTGCCGTCCTCGCCGTGCGCGGACAGGGAGATCAGGGCGACCCCGCCGAAGGCGATCGCGGCCCGGACCCAGTGGCTCTTCGCCACCTTCTCGCCGAGGAACGCCGCCGCCAGGCCGACCAGGATGAGCGGCTGCGTGTGGTAGACGACGGTGCTGACCGAGATCGACGACAGCGCGTAGGACGCGAACAGCAGCACCCAGTTGCCGACCAGGAACAGCCCGCCGAGGACGGCCAGCCCGAGGTCGCGTTTCGTGGGCCGCCAGGCCGGCAGCCAGCCGCGCGCGAAGCACCAGATCACCAGGAGCGCCCCGCCGACGAAGCAGCGGGCGAAGGCCACGGCGGGCGCGGCGGCGCCGCTCTCGAGGACGACCGCACCGATCGTGCCGGACATCGCCATCGCCGCGGACCACTGGAGCAGCGGGCGGGTTTCGGAGTTCGTCATGGCGTCCAGGTTCGTCCGGTCCGCGTCGATCAACCAGTGTCAGAGATGACAACGGCCGCAAAACTTGTGACATGCTGGCCGGCATGGACGTCAACCGGGTCGCAGTGGTGCTGGCCGACCACGTTTCGCCGTTCGAGCTGGGGGTCGCGTGCGAGGTGTTCGGCACCGACCGCAGCGCCGACGGCATCGAGGGCTGGGAGTTCGGGGTCTGCTCGCCTGCGGGTTCTCCGGTGTCGAGCTGGTCGGGCTTCGGCTTGTCGGGGCTCCGGGGCCTGGACTTCGCGGCGGCGGCGGACCTGCTGATCGTGCCGACGTGCGCCCCTCGGACGGCGCCGCCGCCCTCCGAGGTGCTGGACGTCCTGCGCGACGCGGCGGCGCGGGGCGCGTGGGTGGCGGGGTTCTGCGCGGGGGTGTTCACGCTGGGCTACGCGGGCCTGCTGGACGGCCGCCGCTGCACGGTCCACTGGGTGTACGAGACGGAGTTCCGTGCCCGGTTCCCGACGGCGGTGGTGGACACCCAGGCGCTGTACGCGGACGACGAGCGGGTGTTCACGAGCGCGGGCACGGTGGCGGCGGTGGACCTGTGCCTGCACCTGGTGCGCCGGCTGCGCGGCGTCACGGCGGCGACGACGCTGGCGCGCCGGATGGTGGCGGCACCGTTCCGGGCGGGCGGCCAGGCGCAGTTCGTCCAGGCACCGGTGCCGACGGTCCCGGACGACTCGGTGGTGGCGGAGGCCCTGGAGTGGGTGGAGCGGCGCCTGGACCGGCCGTTCACGGTGGCGGAGTTGGCCCGGCGGAGCGGGTTGGGGGAGAGGACGTTCCTGCGCCGTTTTTCGGCGGCGACGGGCACGACCCCGCACCGGTGGCTGACCGAGCGGCGCTTGGACCGCGCGCAGGCGTTGCTGGAGGAGGGCAGGCTGTCGGTGGAGGACATCGCGGTGGCGTGCGGCTACGCATCGGCGGCCGCGCTGCGGCACCAGTTCACCCGGTTGCGTGGGACGAGCCCGACCTCGTACCGGGCGGCCTTCCGCGGCTGAGTTGCCTGGCCGGACTCCTGAAACGACTTGGTGAGTCACCTTCGACGGCTGCAGCAGCAGCCACCACCCCGAAGCCGGATTGTGACTACGGCCGGCAGTACCGCGTCAAGGCGGGAAAGATGCCTTGACCCGGCACCGCCGGCCGTGTTCTGGCTTCGGATCGGGGTGGTGGGGGGGTCTGGGTGGGGTGCGGGTCCTGCTTCGGCGCGGCGGTCATCTGCCTGGGCCGCCCTGTGCCCGGGCTTGCCCCCGGTGGGCCCAACAGTCGTCCCGCAGGTCAGGCGAACGCGATCCAGCGGTCCAGCAGCGCCGCCGCGGCTCCGGAATCGATCGCCTCGGCAGCCCGCGCCAACCCACCGCGCAGATCGTCCTCCAACGACCCCGAGAAGCCACTGAACGCCGCCAAAGCCGCGGCCGCGTTGATCAGCACCGCGTCCCGCACCGGTCCCGGCTTGCCGCCCACCAGCTCCCGCACGACCTGCGCGTTCGAGGCCGCGTCGCCGCCGCGCAGGTCCACGGCGGAAGCGCGGGGAATCCCCAGCTCCAAAGGATCCAGCGACCGTGAAGTCACCGCCCCGCCCGACACCACCCACACCGACGAGGTCGTCGTCGTGGTGATCTCGTCGAGACCGTCGTCGCCGCGGACGATCAACGCCGTGGTGCCTCGGCGGGCGAACACCTCCGCCAGCACGTGCGTCTTGTCCTCGTACGCGCAGCCGATCAGCGCGCTGCCCGGCTGGGCCGGGTTGGTCAGCGGGCCCAGGAGGTTGAACGTCGTCGGGATGCCGAGCTCGCCGCGGACCGGGCCCGCGTGCCGCAGCGCCGGGTGGAACGCCGACGCCAGGAAGAACCCCACGCCGACCTCGGTCAAGCTCCGCTGGACGTCCTCCGGGGGCAGGGAGATCGTCACCCCGAGCGCCTCGAGGACGTCCGCCGCGCCCGACTTCGACGACGCGCTGCGGTTGCCGTGCTTGGCCACCGGGGCGCCCGCCGCCGCCGTGACGATCGTCGCCATCGTCGAGATGTTCACCGAGTTGGAGCCGTCGCCGCCGGTGCCGACGATGTCGACCGCCGGGCGGTCCAGCTCGACCCGCTTGGCGTGCGCCAGCATCGTGGCCGCCATCCCGGCGATCTCCGACGGCGTCTCGCCCTTCGCGCGCAACGCCACCGCGAACCCGGCGATCCGGGCCGGGCTCGCCGCGCCGCTCATGATCTGGTCCATCGCCCACGCCGTGTCCTCTTCGGACAGGTCGACGCGCGCGACGAGCTGCTTGAGCAGCGGCGGCCAGGTGCGGGGGACCGGGGTGGTCACCGGGCTCAGCCGTTCACGACGGGGACCCGTCGCAGCACGTCGGCGACGGTCTCCGCGGCGGTCAGCGGGTCCAGCGGGTGCACCAGCACGGCGTCCGCCTGCGACCACGTCGCCAGCCACCGGTCGTCCTTGCGCCGCACCGCGATCACGATCGGGGGGCATTCGGCGATCTCGCTCTTGAGCTGCCGGCAGAGGCCGATGCCGCCGGTGGGCTGCGCCTCGCCGTCGAGGATCGCCAGGTCCACGTTGCCCGCGTCCACCTCGGACAGCACGTCCGCGATGCCGGCCGCCTCGACGTAGTCCACGCGCGCCAGGTCCGCCGCCGGACGGCGCCCGACCGCGTTCACGATCGCCTCACGCACCTCCGCCTTGTGGCTGAACACCAGGACCCGCATCGACTCGCCCATCAGGCACGCCTCCGTCTCGCTAAGCACACGTCCACCCGGATCGTATCGGCCGAGACCGACATCACGCGGGCGCCTCCGGCTGGAGCGCGTCCCAGCCCAGCGCGTCACCCCCGAGCCGCTGCGCCAGACCGGCCATCCGGGACCGTTCCTGGGCGCAGTGGAGGGCGTCGAGCACCTGGACGCGCACCGCGAGCACCTGCGCCAAGTCGCCCGAAAAACCCTGTTCTCGCAGCTCATAGCCGTCCTGGGCGAGGATCGACGCCGCCTCGGCCACCCGGTCCGGCGGCAGGAGCAGGTGGTGCCGCAGGACGGCCGGTGCCGTGCTGACCCAAGCGGGTGAACCGGCGAGGACGGCCGAGTCCGCGACCACCGGGTCGAAGGCCTCCGCGACGATCTCCAACCCGGGCGCGTCAGGCGTCAGACCGGCGGTTTCGCGCTTCTTGACCAGGTCAAGCAGGCGGTCGAGTAAACCCATGAGTAGCTCTCACCTTCCCGGGCATCCGGTGTGATCGGTTACGCAGACGGCTCGCCGTGGACCCACCCGGCGGAGCGGCGGTGCGAGAGGACATAATGCGACGCGTGACAACGGCAGCTCCCACCATCAGTCAGCGGGTCCACTCGCTGAACCGGCCGAACATGGTCAGTGTCGGCACCATCGTGTGGCTTTCCAGCGAGCTGATGTTCTTCGCCGGACTGTTCGCGATGTTCTTCACCGTCAAGGCGCAGAACTCGTCCGGCCAGTGGCCGCCGCCGCTGCACGGCGAGGAGTTCCACCTCAACGTGGCGTACGCGATCCCGTTCACGGTGATCCTCGTGCTGTCCTCGCTGACCTGCCAGTTCGGCGTGTTCGCGGCCGAGCGCGGCGACGTCTACGGCCTGCGCCGCTGGTACATCATCACGTTGATCATGGGCGCCATCTTCGTCGGCGGCCAGGCCAACGAGTACCACAACCTGGTCGAAGAGGGGATGACGATCCCGTCCGGCCCGTTCGGCACGGTCTTCTACCTCGCCACCGGGTTCCACGGCCTGCACGTCATCGGCGGGCTCATCGCCTTCGTGTACCTGCTCATCCGCACGAAACTGAGCAAGTTCACGCCCGCCCAGGCCACGTCGGCGATCGTCGTGTCCTACTACTGGCACTTCGTCGACATCGTGTGGGTCGGCCTCTTCGGTGTGATCTACCTCCTTCCGTAGGTCCACTCAGCCGCCACCACCTTCACCATCGGCCTGAACTGACAGCAAGGGTTGCCGCAAGATGACCACCAGCACGAAATCCTCGGAGCGCCGCTACCGCGCGCGGTCGAAGCTGCGGAGGCGGTTCGCCGGCCTGCTCGCGCTCGGCATCGCGCTGGTGGGCGCCGGCGCCCTGTACGCCGTGTTCGCCCCGGAGCCGCAGACCGCGCAGGCCCAGGGCACGCCGGCGCAGCTGCGCCTCGGCGAGCAGGTCTACAACAACACCTGCATCGCGTGCCACGGCGCGAACCTCGAGGGCGTGCAGGACCGCGGGCCGAGCCTGATCGGCATCGGCGACGCCGCGGTGTACTTCCAGACTTCTTCGGGCCGCATGCCCGCCTCGCGCCAGGAGGCGCAGGTCGAGCGGAAGCCGCCGAAGCTGACCGAGGCCGAGATCGACGCGGTCGGCGCCTACATCCAGGCGCACGGCGGCGGCGTGCAGCGCCCCGCCGAGAAGGGCGAGGCCCTGCGCGGCTCCGACCCGGCCCGCGGTGGCGAGCTGTTCCGCCTCAACTGCGCGTCCTGCCACAACTTCACCGGCCGCGGCGGCGCGCTGTCCGCCGGCAAGTACGCGCCGAACCTGGACCCGGCCAGCGAAGAGCAGATCTACACGGCCATGCTCACCGGGCCGCAGAACATGCCGAAGTTCTCCGACCGGCAGCTGTCGCCGGAGGAGAAGAAGGACATCGTCGCCTACGTGAAGTCGGTGTCGGACGGCAACAACAACCCGGGTGGGAACGGCCTCGGCGGGGTCGGCCCCGCTTCGGAGGGCGTGATCGCCTTTATCGTCGGGATCGCCGCGCTGATCGGCGTGACGTTGTGGATTGGATCGAAGGCATGAGTGCCGAGGGGCCGAAGCCGCCGACGGAGGCGGAGCTGGCTGAGATGGACCGGGACCAGCTGGTCAAGCTGGGCGGGGCGCTCGACGGGGTCGAGATCGTCGAGTACCCGACCCCGTGGCCCGTGGAGGGCACCCGCGCGGAGAAGCGGGCCGAGCGCCTGGTCGCGTTCTGGTTCGGGCTGTCCGCCCTGGCCGGGATCGGGTTCGTCGTCTCGCTCATCTGGTGGCCGTGGCAGTACGAGGCGCCGGACAACGAGAGCGGCCACTTCTGGTACAGCCTCTACACCCCGATGCTGGGCATCACGCTCGGCCTGGCCATCCTCGGCCTCGGCATCGGCGTGATCCTGTACACGAAGAAGTTCGTGCCCGCCGAGGTCGCGGTGCAGCAGCGCAGCGACAACCAGGGCGCGGGGTCGGCCGAGGTCGACCGCGCGACGATCCTCGCGCACCTGGCCGACGCCGGGAACCGCAGCACGATCGCCCGCCGGTCGCTGATCAAGCGCTCGGCGATCGCCGGGGCCGGCACGCTGGGGCTCGCGGCCGCGGCGCTGCCGCTGGCGTCCTTCATCAAGAACCCGTGGAAGGACACCGAGAACCGGGCGTCGCTCTGGCACACCGGCTGGCAGCCGAACTTCCCGGGCGAGAAGGTCTACTTGCGCCGCAACACCGGCAAGCCGCTGGAGGAGGGCGAAGAGGTCAGCCTGGTCAAGGCCGAGGACCTCGACGCCGGCGCGATGGAGACGGTGTTCCCGTACCGCGACTCCGAGAAGGACAAGCCGGAGCTGCTGGCCGCCGCGCTGACCCGCATCGACAACCCGGTCATGCTGATCCGCCTGCGCCCGACCGACGCCGCCAAGGTGGTCAAGCGGGCCGGCCAGGAGGACTTCAACTTCGGTGACCTCTACGCGTACACGAAGATCTGCAGCCACGTCGGCTGCCCGACCTCCCTGTACGAGCAGCGGACCAACCGGATCCTGTGCCCGTGCCACCAGTCGCAGTTCGACGCCCTCCACTACGCGAAGCCGATTTTCGGCCCGGCGACCCGTCCGCTGGCCCAGCTACCGATCACGGTGGACGAAGAGGGATACTTGATCGCGCGAGGCGACTTCATCGAGGCCATCGGTCCGGCCTTTTGGGAGCGTAAGTCATGAGTTCACTCACCACGCCGACCAAGGGGTCGAGCCCGGTCGAGAAGGCGCTGGGCGACGCCGCGGACAACGCCGACCAGCGCTACACCCTGGCCAAGGGCCTGCGGCACCAGATGAACAAGGTGTTCCCGACCCACTGGTCCTTCCTGCTGGGCGAGATCGCGCTCTACAGCTTCATCATCCTGCTGCTCACCGGCGTCTACCTGACGTTGTTCTTCGACCCCTCGATGCAAGAGGTCGTCTACCACGGCAGCTTCAAGAACCTGCAGGGCCTGGAGATGTCGCAGGCCTTCCGCACCACCCTGGACCTCTCGTTCGACGTCCGCGGCGGGTTGTTCATGCGGCAGCTGCACCACTGGGCGGCGCTGATCTTCGTGGCGTCGATGGCCGTGCACATGCTGCGGATCTTCTTCACCGGCGCGTTCCGGCGCCCGCGTGAGGCGAACTGGGTGATCGGCGGCCTGCTGCTGATCCTGGGCTGCTTCGAAGGCTTCTTCGGCTACTCCCTGCCCGACGACCTGCTTTCGGGTACCGGGATCCGGGCGACGCTGTCGGGCATCGTGCTCTCGGTGCCGGTGATCGGCACCTGGATCCACTGGGCCCTGTTCGGCGGGGAGTTCCCCGGCGACCAGATCATCCCGCGGTTGTACACGCTGCACATCCTGCTGCTGCCGGGCATCATGCTCGCGCTGGTCGGGGTGCACCTGGCGCTGGTGTGGTACCAGAAGCACACCCAGTTCCCGGGGGTGCGGCGCAAGGAGACCAACGTCGTCGGCGTGCGGATCATGCCGTACTTCGCGCTCAAGGGCGGGGCGTTCTTCACCCTGGTCGTGGGCGTGCTGGCGCTGATGTCGGGGCTGTTCCAGATCAACCCGGTGTGGAACTTCGGCCCGTACAACCCGGCGCAGGTCTCGGCGGGCTCCCAGCCCGACTGGTACATGGCCTGGGCCGACGGCATGCTCCGGATCTGGCCCGCCTGGGAGGTCTACCTCGGGAACTACACGATCCCGGCGGTGTTCTTCCCCGGCGCGATCGGCATGCCGGTCCTGATCGGCCTGCTGCTGGCCTACCCGTTCCTCGAGCGGAAGCTGTCCAAGGACACCGCGCACCACAACCTGCTCCAGCGGCCGCGGGACGCACCGGTCCGCACGGCGCTGGGCGCGATGGCGCTGGGCTTCTTCATGGTGATCGAGCTGTCGGGCTTCAACGACATCCTCGCCGACCAGTTCGACATCTCGCTGAACGCGACGACGTGGGCGGGCCGCATCGGCGTGCTGCTCGTGCCGCCGGTGGCGTACTACCTGACCTACCGGCTCTGCCTGGGCCTGCAGCGGGCCGACCGCGAGGTGCTGGAGCACGGCGTCGAGACGGGCATCATCAAGCGGCTGCCGCACGGTGAGTTCATCGAGATCCACCAGCCGCTGGCCGGCGTCGACAGCCACGGCCACGCGATCCCGCTCGAGTACCAGGGCGCTTCGGTGCCGAAGAAGATGAACAAGCTGGGTTCGGCCGGCGAGGCCGTCCCGGGCACGTTCTGGTCGCCGGACCCGGCCGAGGAGACCGCCGCGCTGCAGCGGGCTCATGGCAACGGGCACGGCAACGGCCACTCGGTCACCCAGGGCGAGCCGGGCGAGTTCGAGAGCGTCGAAACTGCCAAGCGCTCGGAGCACTGAGTTCCGGACACGACGAAGGCCACCTCCCGCGGGAGGTGGCCTTCGGTCGTCTGAGGGGCTTTCTCGGCCGTCGGCGGGGGCTTTCCGGCCTCCACCTCCGGCACAGCGGGCGCGCGTCTGGAGGGCCTTCTCAGTCCTCGGCGCCGATGGCGAAGGCCTGCTCGGTGTCGGCGCGGGAGTACGACCGGAACGCGATGTGCGTGACGGTGTCCAGCACCCCCGGCACCTTCCCGATCCGGCCCGGGATCAGGTCGGCCAGCTCCTCGTGGGCGGACACCTTGACGGTGGCGATGAGATCGACGTCCCCGGCGCACGAGTAGACCTCGCCGACGCCGTCGATGTCGGCGATCGCCTGCGCCGCGTCCGGGATAGCGTCCGCCTCTACCTGGATCAACACGATCGCGGTGATCACCTGGGGTCCTCCAAGGCTCGTGGTCGGTTCGTCCGCGATCCTAGGCCGCGGTGCGCGCCAGCCAGTGTTCGGCCAGGGCGCGGTCACCGGTGAGCGTGACGTCGTCGAGCGGCGCGCGCCGGGTGAGGACGAGCAGCAGGTCCTGTGTTCGGCCGGCCAGCGTGACGTCCGTGGCGGCGGTGGCGGTGTCGCGGGTCCAGCTGACGCCGCCGGGTTCGCGGGTGACGAGCCAGCTGTGGTCGCCGTCGGTCAGCAGGAGGGTCTGGCCGGTGCCGCGCAGCTCGGCGAAGGCCGGCTTGAGGCTCGCCGTGACGGGGTTCGCCAGCATCTCCAGCCACTCGGTGATGACGTCTTCCGCGAGGTCGGGGGCCACTTCGAAGGAGGTTCCGGTGGCCAGCGCGGCATCGGCGTGGTGGACGGTCGTGTCGTTCAGCATCCGGCGGAGCCAGAACTTCGCGGGCTGTTCGCCGAAGAAGGTCCACACCGGCGTGTCACCTGCGTCTCGCGCGGTCTTGGCGAGGTCCTCGGCGCCCTGCCGGAGCCAGTCGGCCCAGTTCCCGGGGGAGCCCGGGTCGGCGTCGAGGGGGTCGGGAACCGGCGACGGGCCCGAGCGGACGATGCCGGCGGACCAGCGGTGGGCCTGGCCGATGTGGCCGACGAGCACCCGCAGCGGCCAGTCCGGGCAGGTGGGGACGCGGGTGGCGGGGTCGGCGCCGGTCACGGTGGCGGCGAAGGCGGCGGTGCGGTCGAGCAGCGCCTCGGCGAGTCTGGTGGTGTCCATGGGCCGTACCGTAGGAATTCCACCCGGCTGGAGGTTCGACCGAAGGTGACCGAAGACACACTCGGGATCGGCGACCTGGCCCGGCGCACCGGGGTGCCGGTCCGCACGATCCGCTTCTACTGCGACGAGGGGCTGCTGGAGCCCGCCCGCAGCGTCGGCGGTCACCGGCGGTTCGACACCGGGACGGTCGACCGGCTGACGATGGTCCGCCGCCTGCGCGCGCTGGGGCTGGGGCTGCGGTCGATCACGGAGGTGGTGACCGGGGCCCGGTCGCTGGCCGAGGCCGTGACGGCCGAGCGTGCGGCCCTGGACCGTGAGGTGGCGACGCTGGCCTGGCGGCGTTCGGTGCTGCGCGCGGTGGAAGAGGCGGCGCCGGCCGACCGAGCGGCCCGGCTGGAGCTGCTGACGGCGGTCCAGGACGGCTACGCGGCGCACGACGCGCTGGTCCGCCTGTGGCACCCGATGACGACGGGCCCGATCCCGCCGGACACGGCTCGGATGTTCCTGGACATCAGCGCGCCTCGGCCGCCGGAGCAGCCGTCGACGGGGCAGGTGGTGGCGTACGCGTCGCTGGTGGTGCTGGCGGCGGACCGGACGTTGGCGGCGCACGTCCGGGCGAGCACCTTGGCCGGGCACTCGCGGGTGGCCGATTTGGGGGAGCTGCACGCTGCGGTGGGTTCGGCTTGCGCGCTGGTTTCGCCGGGGATCCCGCCCGCTCCGGGAGAGGCGTTGGACCGGTTCGTGGCGGCGCATGCGGTGGCGTGGGGGACGGGGGACACCCCGGAGTTCCGGCGGGCGTTGAACTTGCGGACGGCGCCGGACCGGGATCCGCGGTTGCGGCGGTATTGGCGGTTGGCGGGGGATGTGACGGGGGAGGTGGCTTCGATGGGGGTTGCGCACACTTGGCTGTTGGACGCATTGGATCGCTCGGTCGCGTGAGTTCGCCGCCGCGGCTTGGGGTGCGGCCGGCGGGTGTCGCGAATGACTCATTCGGGACGTCAGGGGTCCCCAATGGGTCATTCGCGTCGCTGTCCGAGGTCGGTCAGCGGAGTTGTTCGAGGTTCTGGGCCGGTGGTGGGTGGGTCGCTGCCGTCGTCGGTGAGTGGGCTGGTGGGGCGCCGCCGCCGGCGGCGAGTGGGCCGGTGGGTTTCCGCCCCCCGATGCCCGATTGTGACTACGGCCGGCGGTACCGCGTCAAGGCGGGAAAGATGCCTTGACCCGGCACCGCCGGCCGTGTTCGGGCTTCGGATCGGGGTTGCGGGGAGGTCTGGTCTCGTGACCCTTCTTTTCGGCTTTCGGCTCCCGTTCTCGCCCCCAAGCTCCTGACCATTTGATGCCCGCCCAGCTCTCCGGCCCCCAGGCTGCTGGCCCCCAGGCTCCCGGCCCTCTCGCTCCCGGCCTTCCGGCTCCGGCCCTCTGGCTCCCGCCTTCCGGCTCCCGCCCCAGGCGCGGCCCTCCGGCCTTGCCCCAAGCTCCCGGCCATCCGGCTCTGGCCCTCTGGCTCCCGGCCCTCCGGCCTTGCCCCAGGCTTCTGGCCTTCCGGCTCTGGCCCTCTGGCTCCCGGCCCTCCGGCCTTGCTCCAGGCTTCTGGCCTTCCGGCTCTGGCCCTCTGGCTCCCGGCTCTCCGGCTCTCCGGCTCTCCGGCCCTCCGGCCCGGCCGCCCCGCCCCGGCCCGGCCGCCCCGCCCCGGCCCGGCCGGCCTCCGCCTCGGCCCGGCCGCCTCCGGCTTCTCACCCCACGTGCTCCAGCGAGTGCGCGCTCGACACCAGATCCAGCCAGCCCCGCCACCCGGCCACCGCGGTCGGCTCGGCCCACGGCCTCGTCGTGCGCACCAGCCTCACCCCCGGCCGGGCCAGCCACCTCAACAGCACCCCCACCTCCTCCGGTGGTGCGCCGTTCAACGGGCCCGGGTCCGGCAGCACCGTCTCCGCCGAGGCCACCAGCGCCTCCACCACCGGCATCGGCGGTACCCCGCGCCGCGCCACGCCTGCCGACGCCAAGCGGCCGTAGCGGATCACCGTCAGCTCCCAGCCGCCCGCGCCGTCCGGGGCCGCCGCGATCAGCTCTGCTATCGATGCCAGCGCCGACTGGCGGTGGGCCCTTCCCAACGCGCGGATCAGCCCCGCCAGCTCGTCGCGGTGGCGGGCCGCCTGCTCGTAGTGCTGCCCCTCCGCCAGGCGCTCGACCTGGGCCGCCGCCACGTGCAGCGCGCCGCCGTCCAGGCCCGCGATCAGGCCCGATGCCGACTCCACCGCCGGGACGTACGCCTCCACGCTCTGCCGTCCCGCGCACGGTGCCCCGCAGCGACCCAGCTCCGCCAGCACGCACGGCGTCCCGTTCGCCGTCCGCGGCGAGATCCGCTGGGTGCACGTCCGCAGCCCCGATGCCCCCGCCAGGGTGTCCGCCGTCGCGCGGGCGTCCGCCTGGTTGCGGAACGGCCCCAGCACCCCCGGCCGCGGCAGGCGGACCACCGACAGCCGCGGGAACGCCTCCTCCGTCAGGCCGACCCACCAGCCCTGGTGGCGGTTCTTCGACCGCCGGTTGTACGCGGGCTTGTGCGCCGCGATCAGCCGCAGCTCCCGCACCTCCGCCTCCAGCGCGTGCGCGCACACGACGTGGTCGACCCGCTCGGCCAGCCCGACCATCTCGCGGATCCGGCTGCGCCCCTCCGAGCCCGTGAAGTACGTCCGCACGCGCCGCCGGAGGTCCTTCGCCGTGCCGACGTACAGGACCTCGTCCTTCGGTCCCTTGAACAGGTAGACGCCCGGCGCCGACGGCAGGTCCGCCGCCAGGTGCCGCTTCGCCCGCTGCGCCACCGTGACCTCGGGCAGGTACCCCATCAGCTCCTCGAGCGAATGGACGCCCACGTTGCCGACGCGCTCCAGCAGCCCGTGCAGCACGTCGACCGTGGCCTTCGCGTCGTCGAGCGCCCGGTGCGTGGGCCGCGTCCGCGCGCCGAACAGCAACGCCAGCGCCGTCAGGTTGTAGCGGCCCACCTCGTCGCGCGGGACGACCCGGCGCGCCAGGCGGACCGTGCAGACGACCGTCAGCTTCGGCCAGGCGTAACCGTGTCCTTCGCACGCCGCCCGCATGTGGGACGTGTCGAACCCCGAGTTGTGCGCCACCAGCACCGAACCGCCGATGAACTCGAGGAACGCCGGCAGCACCTCTTCGATCGGCGGCGCGTCGTAGACCATCGCCTGGGTGATGCCCGTCAGCGAGACGATCTGCGGCGGGATGACCATCCCGGGGTTGACGAGCGTCGCGAACTCGCCCAGGATCTCGCCTCCGCGCACCTTCACCGCGCCGATCTCCGTGATGCCCGACGGGCCGGGCGCCGCCCCGGTCGTCTCGAGGTCGAACACCACGAAAGTCGTGTCCCGCAAGGGAGTTCCGAGCTCGTCGAACGCGAGCTGAGCCTGGGTCGAACGCATGTGCGGGAGACTAAAGGTCACCACCGACAGTTTTCGGCGGCCACCGACGGTTTCCGGTCGTGCCCGGTCCGTGTGCCGCGCGGGGCACGATGCGGGGGCGGGGCCTACCCTGGACCAATGCACCCGCAGCCGCTCGTGCCGGAGCCGCCCGAGGACCCCGCCGGTCCGTCGGGTGTCGCGTCGCGCCCGGAGCAGGCGCCGGAGCACCCTCCGGAACACCCCGAGGACGCAGCCGGGCGGCCCGACCCGGCCACCTGGCCCGCACTGCCGGAGCCGGTCCGCGACCGGATCGCCGAGCTCTCGGCCGCCGCCGTCGCCAAGCTGCCTGCCACCGACGTGCCCCGCCAGCTGCGGCCGGTCGCCAAGTTCGCCCCGGCCAAGCGGGCCAAGCTGGGCGGTGCCGCGCTGCTCACCGCGCTCGGCGAGTCGGCGCAGTTCCGCACCGCCGTCATCGAGTGGCTGCGCGAGCACCGCACCGACGCGCTCGACCCGAACGCGGCCGACTCGGTCGCCGCGGCGGCCGCCGCCGTGCTGCTCGGGGAGTCCGGTGCGGCCGGGCGGGTCAGGCTCGTCGCCAAGAACGCCGAGGAAAACGCCCTGCGCGCCGAACGCGACGCCGCGCTGGCCCGCAACCAGCGCCTCGAAGCCGAGCTCGCCCAGGTGCGGGTCGAGCTCGCCGAGGCCAGGAAAGCCGCCGAGAACGCGCGCGGCGAGCGCGAGGGCGAAGTCGAGAAGCTCCTGAAGCGCCTTCGCGAGCAAGGCGTCCAGCTCCGCCAGGCGAAGGACGCGGCCGAAGTGGCCTCGGCGGACCTCGCACGCGGGGCCGGCGCCCGCGCGGAAGAGATCGCCGCCCTCACCGCCCAGCTCGAGCGCGAACGCCAGCGCGTCGCCACCGAGCGGGCCCGTGCCGAGCGCGCGGCCGCGGACGCCGACATCGCCCGCCAGTCCGCTCGCGAAGCCCGCGAAGCCGACGAAGTGCGGCTCGCACTGCTCATCGACACGATCGACGGCGCGGTCACCGGCCTGCGCCGCGAGCTGGCCCTCGGGGCGCGCGGCGCCCGGCCCGCCGACATGGTCCGCGGCGCCAGCACCGGCACCGGCCAGGGCGGCAAGATCGCCGACGTGTCCACGTTGGACCGCTACCTGGCGCTGCCCAACGTGCACCTGATCGTCGACGGCTACAACGTCACGAAGACCGGCTACCCCGAGCTGGCGCTGGCCGACCAGCGCGACCGGCTGATCCACCAGCTGTCCGCG
The DNA here is from genome assembly GCF_044759945.1 of Amycolatopsis sp. NPDC098790. Taxonomy (NCBI): domain Bacteria; kingdom Bacillati; phylum Actinomycetota; class Actinomycetes; order Pseudonocardiales; family Pseudonocardiaceae; genus Amycolatopsis; species Amycolatopsis sp. NPDC098790. The sequence goes on along the minus strand of NZ_JBIWAI010000005.1, from coordinate 734,579 downwards.
CTGGCGGCGCGCACGTCGGCCGAGGTGACGGTGGTGTTCGACGGCGCGGGCGTGCTGTCGGTCCCGGCTTCGGTGCCGCGCGGGGTCCGGGTCCTGTTCTCCGACCGCGGGGTGCTGGCCGACGACGTCATCCGCAACATCGTCGCGGCCGAGCCCGCGGGCCGTCCGATGGTGGTGGCGACGTCCGACCGGGCGGTCGCCGACTCCGTGCGCGGCGGCGGGGCCCATCCGACCCCGTCCGCGGTGCTGGTCAGCCGCCTGTCGAGGGTGTGACCCACCGAAATTGTCGGTGGTGGCGCCTACCGTCCTCTTCGAGTCGATTCCGACGTGAGGAGGACACCGTGCACGACACCCCCGAGCTGTCCGAAGTGGACGTCTCGCACATTTCGGTTTCGGACATCGAGAACGTCGTGGTGGACTGTGACCGCTGCGTCGTGCGCGGGATCTCCTGCCACGACTGCGTCGTGAGCGTGCTGCTCGGCGCGCCACCCGCGGTCGTCTGGGACGCCGACGAGCGGCGGGCCGTGGACGCGCTCGCCGACGCCGGCATGGTGCCGCGGCTGCGCCTGGTCGAGGTTCGGCGGACCGCTTGACGCGCCCGTTTCGTGTCGGCGCGCCGAGTGGTCGATCGGAACCGATGAACGGTCGGTGACCGAAAGGCCTCCGGAAAAACCCCAGCGTGTAACGCCCATCACATGTTTTCTCCGGCCCAGGTCCGATCGGGTTTAGCAGCGCTACGGAGAGTTTTTGCCGAAGAGGTGGTGGACGCGCAGGCGGTCTTTTCGTAACCTGTCCGAGATCTCGTGGCCCCTGGCCGTCGATAAGGGCGGCGACGCGAGATCGCCGCCGGACGCAGCTTTGTCGGGATGCTGGGAACCGGAACCACCACCGCGGTCGCAGCTGTTGCGGAAGAAGACGGCTCGCGCGCGGTGACGGGACAGCGGCGAAGAGGAACCCCCGACCTCTTCGCGCCCCGGTCCCCACGGCGGCCGAGACGCAAAGGAGACCCGCGCGACCGTGCAGTCGCATCCAGTTAGGCGCGTGGTTTCAGGTGCCCTCGCGGCGGCTTCGGTGATCACCCTCGTCACCATCGCCCAGCCGACGGCCACCGCCGCCCCAGTCCCCGTTCTCCAGGCCCCGCCGACCGGTTCGGACGCCCTGGCCCAGTACCGCGACCTCGCGGCCCAGGCCGAAAAGCTCAACGAAGACCTGCTCAAGGCCCAGGACGACCTGAAGGCCAAGCAGGGTGAGCTCGACAAGGCCACCGGCGACGTCACCGCGGCGAAGGACCAGGCCGCCGTCGCGGCCGAGAACCAGAAGAAGTACCAGACCGAGGTCGACAAGTTCGCCGGCGCGTCGTTCACCAGCGGCGTCCAGCTGAACAAGCTGTCCGCGCTGCTGGCCGGCACGTCCACTCAGGACTTCCTGGACCGCTCCTCCGCCCTCGAGGTCATCGCGACCGAGAAGAACGGCGCGATGGGCAACCTCACCGGTGCCGTCCAGCAGGCCACCGACGCCACGAACAAGGCTTCGGACGCCGCCAAGCGCGCGACCGACGCCCGTGACGCCGCGGCGAAGCTGACCGACGACATCAAGGCCAAGCAGAAGACGCTGAACGACCAGATCGAGCAGCTCAAGGCGGCCAACAAGAGCCTGAGCGCGCTCGACAAGGCCCAGCAGAAGGACACCGGCGGCTCGCCGACCGGGCTCAAGGCCCCCACCGCGGCCGCCCAGGCCGCGCTGGACGCGGCGCTGAGCAAGCTCGGCAAGCCCTACGGCTGGGGCGACACCGGCCCGAACTCGTTCGACTGCTCGGGCCTGATGCTGTGGGCCTACAAGCAGGCCGGCCTCACCCTGCCGCGGTCGAGCCGCGAGCAGTCCACCTTCGGCGCCGCGGTGCCGCGGGACCAGCTGCAGCCGGGCGACCTCGTGTTCTTCTACTCGCCCGTTTCGCACGTCGGCATGTACATCGGCGACGGCAAGATGGTCCACGCGCCGGACACCGGCGACGTGGTGAAGATCTCGCCGCTGCAGAGCCAGTACTCGGGCGCCCGGCGCCCGACGTCCTGACCCAGGCACCACGAAGGGGCGGTACCGCACACGCGGTGCCGCCCTTTCGCCGTGTACGGCCCCCGCTAGCCTTTGCAGCGTGCTCAAGACCCTCCTCGTGACCAACGACTTCCCGCCGCGGCCCGGGGGGATCCAGAACTACCTGAACTCCCTCGCCACCCGGCTGCCGGCGGACGACCTGGTCGTCTACGCGCCGTCGTGGGAGTCGCGGACGGGATCGCACGAGGAGTTCGACGCCGAGGCGCCGTTCGAGGTCGTCCGGCACCCCACGTCGCTGATGCTGCCGACGCCGGACGTCCTTCGCCGCGCGAAGCAGATCATGCGCGCGAGGGACTGCGAAGCGGTCTGGTTCGGCGCGGCCGCGCCGCTCGCGCTGCTGGGGCACTCCCTGCGCCAGGCCGGGGCACGGCGGATCGTGGCGTCCACGCACGGGCACGAGGTCGGCTGGTCCATGCTCCCCGGGAGCAGGCAGGCGTTGCGCCGCATCGGCGACACCGTGGACGTCGTCACCTACGTCAGCCGCTACACCCGCGGCCGGTTCGCCGCCGCGTTCGGCGCGATGGCCGGGCTGGAGCTGCTGCCGTCCGGAGTGGACACCGAGCTGTACAAACCGGACCCGGCCGGGCGCGCCGAAATCCGGGCGCGGCACGGCCTTTCCGACCGCCCGACCGTCGTCTGCGTGTCCCGGCTCGTCCCGCGCAAGGGCCAGGACCAGCTGATCCGCGCGCTGCCGAAGATCCGCGAGCGCGTGCCGGACGCGGCTTTGCTGATCGTCGGCGGCGGCCCGTACCGCAAGGCGCTCACCAGGCTGGTCACCGAGCTGGGCCTGGAGCGCGACGTCGTGCTCACCGGGTCTGTGCCGTGGGCCGAGCTGCCGGCGCACTACGCCGCGGGCGACGTCTTCGCCATGCCGGCCCGCACGCGAGGCAAGGGCCTCGACGTCGAAGGGCTCGGCATCGTCTACCTGGAGGCGTCCGCGACCGGCCTGCCGGTGGTGGCGGGCAACTCCGGCGGCGCGCCCGAAGCGGTGCTCGACGAGGTCACCGGGCACGTCGTCGAAGGCCGGGACGTCGACCAGCTCGCCGAAACCGTGGCCAGCCTGCTGGGCGACCCGGTGCGCGCGCGGCGGATGGGCGCGGCCGGGCGGGCCTGGGTGACGGAGAACTGGCGCTGGGACACCATGGCCGGGCGGCTGGCCGGCCTGCTGGACGGCGATCCGGTGGCCGTCGACCGCTAAGGCGTGTAGAGCGCCGGGTGCCGCGGATCGTCGACGCGCACGACGACGTCGGCGAACGAGCTCGGGTCGACCTCCTCTTCGTACCGCTCGTACGCCGGGACGGCCCAGGCGTCCGGCACGCGGCGGCGCAGGGCCGCGGGGGAGAGCCACAGGTGCACGGCCAGGTCGAACGCCAGGCCGGCGCCCAGCAGCAGTTCGCCGTCGACCAGCACGACCCCGCCTTCGGGCACCGGCACGCGCTCGGCGCGGGTCGCGCGGTCGCGTTCGGCGTCCCACAGCGACGGCAGGACCTCACCCGACCCGTTTTCGCCGAGCGGGTCGAGGACTTCGCGGCGCAGGGCGCCCACGTCGAGCCAGTCGGTGTAGCGGGCGTCGGGGTCGGTGCGGCCGTGTTCGAAGCGCAGGGACGCCGGCCGCAGGAAGTCGCGCGCGGACACGCGCAGGGCCGCGCGGCCGCGCAACCGCAGCGGGTCGACCAGTGCGTCGGCGAGCTCGGTGGTTTCCGTCGCCCCCTCGGCGCCGTCGACGGCGACCGCGATCCGGCGCCGCCCGGTGAGCGCGTCGACGCGGTCGGTCAGTTCTTCGGCCAGGACGGCGGGGGAGATGGGGCGGTAGCGCACGGGTACCGATCCTGCACCCGGGCCGGGAACCGGTTTTGTCGTACCCCGGTGGGAGGATGGCGCCATGACTTCTTCAGTGGGGAAGACGGCCGATGTGGGGTGGAACATCGGCGTTTCGCGCGTCCTGCCGTACCCGGCCGAGACGATCTGGGACTTCCTGGTCAGCCAGGACGGCGTCGCGATCTGGCTCGGCCCGGGGGTGGAGCTGCCGCGGGAAAAGGGCGCGGAGTACGAAACGGCGAACGGAACGATCGGCGAGATCCGCAGCTACGTCGAGAACGACCGCGTGCGGCTCACGTGGCGGCCGAGCGACTGGGACCACGACTCCACGGTCCAGGTGCGGCTGAGCGGCGCGACGGGCACCAAGACCACGCTGCGGTTCCACCAGGAATGGCTTTCGGGCGCGGAGGAACGCGAAGAACAGCGGGCATACTGGCAGGACGTGACCGAGCGCGTGGTGGCGGCACTCGCCGAGCGCTGAGGCGGACTCTTGGGGGCGGGATGACGACCGTGGAAGTGGCCGAGGACTTCGCGCAGGACGCGCACCTGTTCGCGCACTTGCTCCGCGCGGGCGGCCCGGTGCGCCGGGCGCGGATGCCGCGCGGCCTGGACTGCTACATCGTCACGGACTTCGCGCAGGCGCGGGCCCTGCTGGCGGATCCGCGGCTGCACAAGGACAACCGGCGCGCGTACGAGCTGTTCGAGGCGAAGCTCCCGGCCGGGGCGACCAGCCAGGGCGGCTTCGGCGAGGCGCTCGGGCGGCACATGCTCAACACCGACCCGCCGGACCACTCGCGGCTGCGCAAGCTGGTGAACAAGGCGTTCACCGGGCGGACGGTGGCCCGGCTGCGGCCGCGGGTCGAGGAGATCACCACCGAGCTGCTCGACGCGCTGGCCGGGCAGGAGCGGGTCGACCTGCTGCCGTCGTTCGCCGCGCCGCTGCCGATCACGGTGATCTGCGAGCTGCTGGGCGTCGCCCCGGAGGACCGCACCGAGTTCTCCGCGTGGTCGAAGACACTGCTGAGCCCGTCGGCGCCGGAAGAAGCGCAGCACGCGGCGCAGAGCATGCTCACCTACCTCACCGGCCTGGTCGAGCAGAAGCGCGCGAAGCCGGCCGAGGACCTGCTGTCGGATCTGGTGCACGCGAGCGACGAAGGCGACTCGCTGTCCGGTGACGAGCTCATCGCGATGGCGTTCCTGCTGCTGGTCGCCGGCCACGAGACCACGGTCAACCTGATCGCCAACAGCGTCCTGGCGCTGCTGCGCGAGCCGGAGCAGCTGGCGCTGCTGCGCGCCGACCCGTCCCTGATGCCGGGCGCGGTCGAGGAGTTCCTCCGCTTCGACGGCCCGATCCACCTGGCCACGCTGCGGTTCACCGCGGAGCCGGTCGAAGCGGGCGACACGATCATCCCGGAGGGCGAGTTCGTGCTGATCTCGCTGCTGGGCGCGAACCGCGACGGCGAGCGGTTCCCGGAGCCGGACCGCCTCGACGTCACGCGGGCCGCGGGCGGCCACCTGGCGTTCGGCCACGGCATCCACTACTGCGTCGGCGCGCCGCTGGCCCGGCTCGAGGCCGAGATCGCGCTGGCCGGCCTGCTGGCGCGGTTCCCGGACCTCGCGCTGGACGCGGAGCCGGGCGACCTGGTCTACCGGTACAGCTCGCTGGTGCACGGGTTGGAGGCGCTGCCCGTTCGCCTGTGAGGTGCGTCACGTGATGACGGCCAAGGGGCCTCCTTCGCGCGTGAAAGCGCCGAAGCCCGCGCGGGAGGTGCGGGCCGGAGGTGAGGGGGAGTCACCTTGGGGATCCGACGCGTACTGGTGACACTGGCCGCGGTGCTCGTGGCGATCGTGGGGTTCGCCGTCCCGGCGAGTGCGGAGGACTACGACCTGCGGGGCACCGCCGTGGTCGAAGGCGGTCCGTACCTGGCGGGGGAGCCGGTCACCGTGAAGTACACCGTGACCAACGCCGGCACCCGCGGCGTCTACTACTCGCACGGCATCGCCGACCACCTGGGCGGCACGCACTTCTGGGTGGATTCGGGCTGGGGCGACCTCGCGCCGGGCGGGTTCGGCGCGAGCTTCGAGCCCGGCGAAACCCGGGAGTACCTGCTGACCGGGACCCTCACGGGTGCACTCGACGGGGACTCCCGGTTCCGGCTGTCGGTGTCGCTGCTGGACGGCGTCACCCCGCCGCTCGCGCCGGCCGAGGTGGTCGTGCGGGCGGCGGCGGGAACGACCACGATCGGCGGCCAGGCGTTCGCCGACGCGGACGAGGACGGCGTCGCCGACCCGGGCGAGGCGCTCGCCGGGGCGGAGGTCCGGCTCTACGGCCCTGACCTTTCCGCTACGCGAACCACCGGCGCCGACGGCCGGTACTCCTTCGCGGACCTGCCGCCCGGGCGCTACGACGTCTACCCGGAGAGCGCACCCGGCGGCTGGATCCTGGGCGGCGGCACGAGCGTGCGAGCCGACGGCTCGGCGCCGGTCGTCGAGGTGCCGCTGCGGGCGTTGCGCCCGCTTTCCGAGTCGCTGCACGCGAAAGTCGCGCTGGACAGAGACGTCTACCGCGTGGGCGATCCGGCGGTGCTGACGGTGACGCTGGCCAACACGGGCAGCCGCGTCCTCTCGGGCGTCTACGGCGCCTGCGACCGCGGTGACATCGGCCGCTCCCTCGACATCACCCCGGCCGGCTGGGGCGAGCTGGACTACTTCGGCCCGGGCGCGACGATCCGGCCGGGGGAGACCCGGACGTTCGAGGTGCCCGGAACCGTCACCGAACGCGCCGGCCGGTGGGGCGTGCTCGAGCAGATCTGCGACTTCACCCACGACGAGGCCTACCACGCCGGCGTCCCCGATGCCCGAGACACGGCGAAGATCCTCGGCCTCGACGGCACCAGCACGGGCCGGATCGTCACCGAGACCGGGGACGGCCTGGCCGGACAGTCGGTGACGGCCACCGACATCGACACCGGCCAGGCGCTCACCACGACGACCGACGCCGACGGGAACCTCACCGTCGCCGGGCCCACCGGCCGCTACCGGCTGTCGGTGGCCGGTCCGTGGGTGCTCGACGGTCCAGCCCCGGTGTACGTCGTGTCGGAGACGATGAACCAGAACGGCTGGGTGTTCACGAGGCACCCGGCCTGACCGCGTTAGCTCCACCTTCCTCCCCGCCGCCACCCTCAACGGAGGCGCTTCGCGCCCCTGTTTTAATGCTGGGATGGACTCCGCCGACCTGCTCGCCCTCGACGCCCAGCACGTGTGGCACCCCTACGCGCCGATGCCGGCGAAGGTGCCCTCGCTGCTGGTCGCCGAGGCGAGCGGGGTGCGGCTGAAGCTCGCCGACGGCCGGGAGCTCGTCGACGGGATGTCGTCGTGGTGGTCGGCCATCCACGGCTACCGGCACCCGGTGCTCGACGCCGCGCTCGCCGACCAGGCCGGGCGGATGAGCCACGTCATGTTCGGCGGCCTGACGCACGAGCCCGCGATCACCCTCGCGAAGACGCTGGTCGACCTCACGCCCGACGGGCTCGAGCACGTTTTCCTCAGCGACTCCGGCTCGGTGTCGGTCGAGGTCGCCGCGAAGATGTGCCTGCAGTACCAGCGTTCGCGCGGGCTGCCGGAAAAGCGGAAGCTGCTGACCTGGCGCGGCGGCTACCACGGCGACACCTTCACGCCGATGAGCGTCTGCGACCCCGACGGCGGCATGCACTCGCTGTGGCGCGGCGTCCTGCCCGAGCAGGTCTTCGTGCCCGCGCCGCCGTCCGGGTTCGACGCGCCGCCGGAGGAGTCCTATGTGGACACTCTGGCGGACGCGATCGGCGCGCACGCCGGGGAACTGGCCGCGGTGATCGTCGAACCGGTCGTGCAGGGCGCGGGCGGGATGCGGTTCCACAGCCCGGCTTATCTGCGTGCGCTGCGGGAGCTGACCGAGGCGCACGACGTCCTGCTGATCTTCGACGAGATCGCGACCGGCTTCGGCCGCACCGGCGCGCTGTTCGCCGCGGAGCACGCCGGCGTGACGCCGGACGTGCTCTGCGTCGGCAAGGCGCTGACCGGCGGCTACCTGAGCATGGCGGCGACGCTGTGCACGCCGGAGGTCGCGGCGGGCATTTCCCGCGGCGCGCTGCCGGTTCTCGCGCACGGGCCGACGTTCATGGGCAACCCCCTGGCCTCGGCGGTCGCGAACGCCTCGCTCGGCCTGCTCGCCGGCGGCGCGTGGCGCGACGACGTCACCCGGCTCGAAAAGGGCCTGCTCGACGGCCTGGCGCCGGCGCGCGACCTCGGGGCGGTGGTGGACGTCCGGGTGCTCGGCGGGATCGGCGTGCTGCAGCTCGACCACCCCGTCGACATGGCCGTGGCCACCGAAGTCGTCACCGGGCACGGTGCCTGGCTGCGGCCGTTCCGCGACCTCGTCTACGCGATGCCGCCGTACGTTTCGACTGACGACGACCTCGCCGTGATCACCCGCGCGATGCTCGCGGTCGCGGAAAAGGCGTGAATTCAGCACATCGGGTGTGACCACCGGCACAGCCAGACCCGAAGGTCCCTCACCGTCGCGCTCCGTGCCGGAGCCGGATCCACACCACGCGATCGGCGGAGGTTGCCGCGGGGGTTTTCGCCTGAAAGGTCCGGGGCACCGAACCGATCCGTACCGGCGCAAACGCGAGAAATGCTTGCGTAGCGGACTTTTCGCGTGGATTGGGCAATCCTGCCCCCATGATCGAGATCGTTCGCGGAGAACACGACACCGGCCCCCCGAAGACCCCCCGGTTCCTGGAGAACCTCAACCACGATTTCCTCGCTTCGATAGTCGTCTTCCTCGTCGCCGTCCCCCTGTCCCTCGGCGTGGCGTTCGCCGCCGGGGCGCCGTTGCTCTCGGGCCTGATCTCCGCCGTCGTCGGCGGGCTGGTCGCGAGTCTCTTCGGCGGATCGCCGCTGCAGGTCAGCGGCCCGTCCGCCGCCCTCACCGTGGTGCTGGCCGACACGATCGCCACCCACGGCTGGCCCGTCACCTGCGCGATCACCGTCGCCGCGGGCCTGCTCCAGATCCTCTTCGGCCTGACGCGCCTGGCCCGCGCCGCGCTCGCCGTCTCGCCTGCCATCGTGCACGGGCTGCTCGCCGGCATCGGCGTCACGCTCGTGCTCGGGCAGCTGCACGTCGTGCTCGGCGGCACGGCGCAAGGCTCGGCGCTGGCCAACGTCCTCGCGCTGCCGGGGCGGATCGCCGCGCACCACGACCAGGCCGTGCTGATCGGCGTGGTCACCCTCGCGGTGCTGCTGGCCTGGCCGCGGCTGCCGAAGGCCGTCCGCCGCGTGCCCGCGCCGCTGGCGGCGGTCGCGCTGGCCACCGGGCTGTCCGTGCTGACCGGCATGAGCCTGCCGCGCGTCGACCTCCCGGCCGGGCTGCCCGCGCTGCACATCGTGCCGCGGCTGCCGGACGGCGGCTGGGGCGGCTTCGCGGTCGCCGCCGTCACCATCGCGCTGATCGCCGGCCTGGAGAGCCTGCTGTCCGCGGTGTCGGTGGACAAGCTGCGCGGCGGCCCGCGCACCGACCTCGACCGCGAGCTCGTCGGACAGGGCGCGGCGAACGTCGCCGCCGGCGCGCTCGGCGGGTTCCCGGTCACCGGCGTCATCGTGCGCAGCATGACCAACTACGAAGCCGGGGCGCGCACCCGGGCGTCGGCGATCCTGCACTGCTGCTGGATCCTCGCCGCCTGCCTGCTGCTGACCGGCGTGCTGCGGCTGATCCCGCTGGCCGCGCTCGCCGCGCTGCTGGTGTACGTCGGGGCGAAACTGGTGAACCTCCACGGGCTCAAGGAAGTCCGCCGCCACGGCGACCTGCCGGTGTACGCCGTCACGCTGGCCGGCGCGGTCGCCGTCAACCTGCTCACCGGTGTCGCGGCGGGGATCCTGCTGGCGCTCGCGATGATGCTGCGGCGGATGATCTTCTCCGGTATCCACGTCGAGAAGGACGGCGACCGCCACCGCGTCGTCATCGAAGGCGCGCTGACGTTCCTGTCCGTGCCGCGGCTGACGCGGGTGCTCGCCGACGTGCCGCCGCACGCCGAAGTCACCCTGGAGCTGCTCGTCGACTACCTCGACCACGCCGCGTTCGACTGCCTGCGCGGCTGGCAGCAGGCGCACGCCGGGCCGGTGACGGTCGACGAGATCGGGCACCCGTGGTTCGAACGCGGCACCTCGGGCGCGCCGACCGTGCGCCGCAGCGTCGCCGCGCGGGTCGTCCCGCGGTGGCTCGCGCCGTGGTCGCAGTGGCAGGCCGAGCACGTCGTGCTGCCCGCGCAGCGGACGGCCAGTTCGCTGCTGTGCCGCGGTGCTTCGGAGTTCCAGCGCCGGACCGCGCCGCTGCTGCGCGAGACGTGGGACGGGCTGGCGCACGGCCAGCAGCCGCACACGCTGTTCATCACCTGCGGCGACGCGCGGATCGTGCCGAACCTCATCACGACCAGCGGCCCGGGCGACCTGTTCACCGTGCGGAACATCGGCAACCTCGTGCCGCCGGCCGACGGCGACGACTCGTCGGTCGGCGCGGCGATCGAGTACGCCGTGGGGGTGCTGGGCGTCGCGGAGATCGTGGTGTGCGGGCATTCCGGGTGCGGGGCGATGAAGGCGTTGCTCGGACAGGCGCCGGACGGCCTGGTGCAGCTCGGCAGCTGGCTGCGCCACGGCGAGGCGACGCTGCGGCGGCGTTCGCGCGAAGCCCCGCTGCTGCTGGGCGGAGACCGGCCGGCGGCGGAGGCCGACCAGCTGGCGCTGCAGAACGTGGTGCAGCAGCTGGAAACCCTGCGCGGCTACCCGGTGGTCGCCGCGGCGCTGGCGCGCGGCGGGCTCCGGTTGACGGGCATGTACTTCGACGTCGGCGCCGCACAAGTGTCCCTTTTGGACGACGCGGCCCGCGGGTTCGTCCCGGCGGGTGCCCTGGAGCACTGACCCCCAGCGCCCCAATGTGGCCTTCGGTGCGTCAGACGCACCGAAGGCCACATTGGGTGCGTCAGACGCAACCAAGGCCACATTGGGGCGCTGGGGCCGGTGAGCGGAAACCCTTATGTAGTACGGGATTCAACTGTCGTCTGACAGAAATGATCTTGTGAACGGCGGGTTAATGATCTGTCCGGTTTGTGACGTTCGGGCTAAATATGGCGAGTTGTTCACCCGATCGAGTGGTGCATAGCGGACATTTCACACGATTTCCGGTTGCATGGTGATCATGAGACCCCTCGCCGTGCTCCGCCACGACCTGCCGGCCTCACTGGTCGTCTTCCTCGTAGCAGTACCCCTGTCCCTCGGCATCGCCCTCGCTTCGGGCGCGCCGGTCGCCGCCGGGCTGGTGGCCGCCGTCGTCGGCGGCATCGTCGCCGGCGCGCTCGGCGGCTCCGCGCTCCAGGTGAGCGGGCCGGCCGCCGGCCTGACCGTCGTCATGGCCGAAACCATCCAGACGTTCGGCTGGGTCGTCACCTGCGCGATCACCGTCGCCGCCGGGGCGCTCCAGATCCTGCTGGGGCTGAGCCGCATCGCCCGCGCCGCGCTGGCCATCTCGCCGGCCATCGTGCACGGCATGCTGGCCGGCATCGGCGTCACGATCGTGCTCGGCCAGCTGCACGTCATCCTCGGCGGCAAGGCCCAGAGCTCCGCGCTCGAAAACATCGCGGAGCTGCCCGGCCAGATCGTCGCCCACCACGACTCGGCCGCGCTGATCGGCCTGCTCACCATCGCGATCCTGCTCGTCTGGCCGCGGCTGCCGAAGGCCGTGCAACGTGTTCCCGGCCCCCTGGCCGCGATCGCCGTGGCCACCGTCCTGTCCGTCGTCACCGGGATGACGCTGCCCCGCGTCGAACTACCCGGTGACCTGCTGGACATCCACCTCGTCCCGCAACTGCCCGACGGCGGCTGGGGCGGGTTCGCGCTCGCCGTCGTCACCATCGCGCTGATCGCCAGCGTCGAAAGCCTGCTTTCGGCCGTGGCGGTGGACAAGATGCACACCGGGCGGCGCGCCAACCTCGACCGCGAACTGGTCGGCCAGGGCGCGGCCAACATGGTGTCCGGCGCGCTGGGCGGCCTGCCGGTCACCGGCGTGATCGTCCGCAGCTCCACCAACGTGGCGGCCGGCGCGAAGACCCGGGCGTCGGCGGTGCTGCACGGCGTCTGGGTGCTGCTGTTCGTCGTCCTGCTCGCCGGGCTCATCCAGAGCATCCCCCTGGCCGCGCTGGCCGGGCTGCTGGTGCACGTCGGCGCGAAGCTGGTCAACCCCGGGCACATGAAGACCGTCCTGGCGCACGGCGACCTGCCGGTCTACCTGCTCACGCTCGGCGGCGTCGTCGTGTTCGACCTGCTCACCGGCGTGCTCGCCGGCATCGGGCTGGCGCTGGTGCTGATGCTGCGCCGGACGTTGTGGTCGGGAATCCACGTCGAACATGAGGGTGACGCCTGGCGCGTGGTCGTCGAGGGTGTCCTGACGTTCCTGTCGGTGCCGCGGCTGTCGAAGATCTTGGGCGGCATCCCGGCCGGGGTGCCGGTGCGGCTGGAGCTGGTCGTCGACTACCTCGACCACGCCGCGTTCGAGAGCCTGCACACCTGGCAGCAGGCCCACGAGCGCGCGGGCGGCACGGTCGACGTCGACGAGGTCGGCCACCCGTGGTTCGGCGAAGGCAAGGCGGGCCGTCCGACGCGGTCCCGGCTGGCCGCGAGCCGGGCGGTGCCGCGCTGGCTCGCGCCGTGGTCGGCGTGGCAGGCGGTGGAAGGGATCCCGGCCCAGCAGACCCGCCGCGGCGCGACGGAGTTCCACCGCCGAGCGGCCCCGCTGCTGCGCGACACGCTGTCGGGCCTGGCGGACGGCCAGCGCCCCCGCACGCTGTTCATCACCTGCGGCGACTCCCGGATCGTGCCGAACCTGATCACGACCAGCGGCCCGGGCGACCTGTTCACGATCCGCAACATCGGCAACCTGGTGCCGCCGGGCCAGGCGGACCCGTCGATGAACGCGTCGATCGAGTACGCGGTCGGAGTGCTGGGGGTCGAGGAGATCGTGGTGTGCGGCCATTCCGGCTGCGGCGCGATGGCGGCGCTGGCCGAGGGACCACCGCCGGGGCCGCTGTCGGTGTGGTTGCGGCACGCGGAGCCGAGCGCGCACCGGACGGGTTCGGCCACTTTGGACGGTGGGGTCCCGGACCGTGAAGGCGATCGGCTGGCGTTGCACAACGTGCTGCAACAGCTGGAGCACCTGCGCGAGTACCCGTCGGTGGCCGCCGCGGAGGCGGCGGGGAAGGTGCAGCTGACCGGGATGTACTTCGCGGTCGGGACCGCGCAGGTGTACTTGTTCGACGGCGCGGAGCGGACGTTCCGCCCGGCCGGGGCGCCGGTGGTGGTGCCAGGCGCCTGATCCCGGCCGGCCCGGCTTGAGAGGTCGCGAATGACCCATTCGGGACGTGGGAGGTCCCGAATGGGTCATTCGCGGCACCCGCGGCCCGGAAACCGGCGCTGACCTGGGTGTCTTTCGGTGTCGCCGCTTCGGTTCCGGTGCCCGCGGTGCGCACCCCGCTCCCGACTCACTAAGTTGATGGTCCGTGACCATGCTGGTGATGACGGGGACCGGGACCGGGGTCGGCAAGACGATCACCACGGCGGCCATCGCCGCCCTGGCGGTGGCCGGCGGGCAGCGCGTCGCCGTCCTGAAACCCGCCCAGACCGGGGTCGGGCCCGACGAGCCCGGTGATCTCGCCGATGTGCGGCGCCTCGCCGGCCGGGACGTCACCACCCGCGAGCTGCGGCGCTACCCCGACCCCCTCTCACCCGAAGCCGCCGCGCGGCGCAGTGGCCTGCCCACCCTCGATCCCGGGGAGATCGCGCGGGCCGCGTCCGACCTCGACACCGGGCACGACCTCACGCTCATCGAGGGCGCCGGCGGCCTGCTCGTGCGCTTCGACAAGGCCGGCTCCAGCCTCGCCGACGTCGCCTGGTCGCTCGGGTCGCTCGTGATCATCGTCGCCGAGGCGGGGCTCGGGACGCTCAACGCCACCGCGCTCACCGCCGAGGTCGCCACCAAGCGGGGCCTGACCGTCGCCGGCGTCATCATCGGCTCCTGGCCCGCCGAACCGGACCTCGCCGCGCTGTCGAACCTCGAAGACCTGCCCGTCGCCGCCGGGGCGCCGCTGCTCGGCGCGCTGCCCGCCGGGCTCGGGGACGCCTCGCCCGAGGAGTTCCTGTCCGCCGCCCGGGCCGGGCTCTCGCCGTGGTTCGGCGGCGAGTTCGACCCCGAGCTGTTCGCCGGGTGCGCTTCCGCCGGGAAGTGACCTGCGTCGCTGTCGTCCCGGCGTGCCTTCGTGCACGATGAGGGACGCTTCCACCACGACCAAGGAGACGCCGTGACCGCAGTCCCGGACACCGATGTGCTCGCCTACGCGCGCGAGCACGTCCTCGAAAACGGCGTCGGCCTGGGCGAAGCCGAAGTCCTCGAGGTGCTGCGGCTGCCCGACGACCGGCTGCCCGACCTGCTCGCGCTCGCCCACGACGTCCGGATGCGCTGGTGCGGGCCCGAGGTCGAGGTCGAGGGCATCATCAGCCTCAAGACCGGCGGCTGCCCGGAGGACTGCCACTTCTGCTCCCAGTCCGGCCGCTTCCCGACGCCGGTGCGCTCGGCGTGGCTCGACATCCCGAACCTGGTCAAGGCCGCCCGGCAGACCGCCGAGACCGGCGCGACGGAGTTCTGCATCGTCGCCGCCGTCCGCGGCCCGGACCAGCGCCTGCTCTCGCAGGTCCGCGAGGGCGTGAAGGCCATCCGCGCGGACGGCAACGACATCCAGATCGCCTGCTCCCTCGGCATGCTCACGCAGGAGCAGGTCGACGAGCTCGTCGAGATGGGCGTGCACCGCTACAACCACAACCTCGAGACGGCGCGCTCGCACTTCCCGTCGGTGGTCACGACGCACACCTGGGAAGAGCGCTGGGACACGCTGCGGATGGTCGCCGACGCGGGCATGGAGGTCTGCTGCGGCGGCATCATCGGCATGGGGGAGACGGTCGAGCAGCGCGCGGAGTTCGCGGTGCAGCTGGCCGAGCTGAGCCCGCACGAGGTGCCGATGAACTTCCTCATCCCGCAGCCGGGGACGCCGTACGAGCACTACGAAATCGTCGAGGGCAAGGACGCCCTGCGGACGGTCGCGGCGTTCCGGCTCGCGATGCCGAAGACGATGCTGCGCTTCGCGGGCGGCCGCGAGCTGACGCTCGGCGACCTCGGCGCGGAGCAGGGCATGCTCGGCGGCGTCAACGCGATCATCGTCGGCAACTACCTGACCAACCTCGGCCGCCCGGCCAGTGCGGACCTGGAGATGCTGGACGAGCTCAAGATGCCCATCAAGGCGCTCAGTGACAGCCTCTGACGCTGCCTTTTGCGTCCACTGTGGACAGCAGTCGCCGGGTGGGTCGGACCACCCGGCGTGCCACAACCCCCGGACGGCGCTCGAGCCGCCGCGCTACTGCACGTTCTGCGCCCGGCGGCTGGTGGTCCAGGTGAGCCCGCTCGGCTGGACGGCCCGCTGCAGCCGGCACGGCGAGACCGCGAGCGGCTGACTCGCGACGTCCGACACGACCGGCGGCTCACCGCGGTCACGCACCGACCGGTTACCCTCAGTCGCACGCAGCAGGAGGGAGTCCGGGTGAGTGAGTCGTCGGGGCCCGCGCACCGGCCGTCGGCCGTGGCCGGTCCGTGGTCGGTGCCCGTGCTGGTCCGGGAACGGCGGCCGCGCGTCGTCGTCAAGGCCGACCTGCTGCCCGCCGTCAGCGTGCTCGGCACCCTCAGCCTGCTGAGCTTCCCGCTCGCCTTCGCCTGGTCCCGCCTCGCGCCGCCCGAACGCGTCCGCATCGTCGCCGCCGACGGCACCCAGGGACCGCTCGAGCTCGAAAGCTGGCACCGCTTCGACGACCTCGCCGTGTTCGGGCTGATGACGCTCGGGCTGGGGATCGTCGTCGGCATCGTCGTCTGGCTGCTGCGCGAACGCCGCGGGCCGGTCGTGCTGGTCGCGGCCGTGCTCGGGGTCGCCCTCGCGAGCGCGCTGGCCGTGCTGCTCGGCGTCGGCTGGGCGAACAGCCACTACGCCATCTCCAGCGCTCCCGCGCTCGGGTCGGTGATCGAACTGGCGCCGCGGCTGGAGTCGTGGTGGGTGCTGCTCACCGGCCCGCTCGGGGTGACCATCTCCTACAGCCTGCTCGTCACCTGGAACGGCCGTGACGACCTGGGCCGCCGGCTCGGCTAGCCGCCCCCATCGGGTGAACGCCGTCCCCTAAGCTGTGCCCCCTCGACCACAGGGGGATTCCAGCAGTGACCGAAGACATCGAAGTTTCGCGCCACCACGCCGTCCGCTTCCCGGGCATCAGCCCGCGCGCCTACGAGCACCCCGTGGACCGCGGCGCGCTCGCCACCCTGCGGGCCGTTCCCGGGTTCGCGCAGGTTGTCAAGGCCATCTCGGGCTTCTACAACGAGCGCGGCGAGCGGCTGATGGCGCTGGCCTCGTCGATCCGCGTCGGGCCGAAGCAGTACCCGGAGCTCGACCGCCTGCGCCACGAGTGCGCCGAGACGCTCGACCTGCCGGTGCCCAACCTGTTCGTCTACCAGGACCCGCGGATCAGCGCCGAGGCCGTCGGCATGGACGAGCCGTTCATCCGGGTCAGCACCGGGCTCGTCGAGCTGATGAGCCACGAGTCGCTGCGGTTCGTGCTCGGGCACGAGATGGGGCACGTGCTGTCCGGGCACGCGGTCTACCGCACGATGATGGTGCGCCTGATCTCGCTGCAGCTGGCGATGTCGTGGACGCCGGTGAGCGCGCTCGGCATCCGGGCGATCGTCGCGGCGCTGCGCGAGTGGTTCCGCAAGGCCGAGCTGTCGTGCGACCGCGCCGGGCTGCTCTGCGGCCAGGACCCGACGGCCGCGCTGCGCGCCCAGATCCAGGTGGCCGGCGGCATCGACCCGGCCCGCATCGACATCCCGTCGTTCCTGAAGCAGGCGGCCGAGTACGAGTCGGTCGAGGACATCCGCGACAGCTTCCTCAAGCTCAAGTTCGTCGAGACGGAGTCGCACCCGTTCGCGGTGGTCCGCGCGGCCCAGCTGCAGAAGTGGGCGGCGTCGGAGGAGTACCGCGCGATCCTGGCGGGCGACTACCCGCGCCGCGACGACGACACCCCGACGTCCGACTGGAAGGACGACCTCAAGTCGGCCGCCAAGTCGTACAAGGAGTCGTGGAACTCCTCGGCCGACCCGCTGACGAAGGTGTTCAGCGACGTCGGCGAAGCGGTTTCCAGCACCGCGGGCAAGGTGTGGACCAAGTTCGGCAACGGGTCCGCGGGCTGAATCAGTTCATGCTGGCCGGGCGGCTGAGATCGGTGAGCTCGCCCGGCGGCAGCGGCACCGCGCCGAGGGTGTCCAGGAATCCCGCCTCCCGCGTCAGCAGCCGGCACGCGATCCGCAGCCGGCGCAGGGGGTGGCGTTCCTCCAGCAGCCGCTGCCGGTCTTCCAGCGGCAGCAGGCAGTCCGCCGCCAGCTGGTAGGCCAGGTCGGCCAGGTCGGTGGTCGCTTCCGGGCTCTGCCAGTCGTCGCTGCGCCACGCCGTTTCGCAGTAGCGCCGGTGCGCCGTCCGGGCGACCACCGCCAGGCGTTCGGCCATGTCGCCGGACGGCGACATCGGGTCGTCGTCGACCCACTCCACCGAGGCGATCAGGTACGGCGCCGACACGCAGTCGAGGTCCGTCAGGCGGAAGCGGCGCCGGGCCTGCGACACGACGTCGAACCGGCCGTCCGGCAGGCGCTTCGCCTCGCGCAGCACCGTGCTGCAGCCGATCTCGTACAGCTGGTCCAGACCACGCACCTCGCGGGTCAGCGACGACCGCAGCGCCACCACGCCGAACTCGCGCCCGGGCACCGTGCCGCCGACCAGGTCCGCCATCAGCTGGCGGTACCGCGGCTCGAAGATGTGCAGCGGCAGCTTGGCTCCCGGGAGCAGAACGGTCTGCAACGGGAACAACGGCAGCAAGGTCGTCGTCTCGTCGCTTTCCGGTTCCGGCTCGGTCACGCGTCCACGGTAAGGGGAGAACGCCCGTGGCGCAGGATGGTCACCGGTTCGGCGGCTTGAACACCGCGAACGGATCCGTGATCTGCATACCTTTGCCCGCGAAGGAGAACAGCGCCGCCGGACGCCCGCCCGCGCGGCCCGGCGGGGCCGTCTGACCAGTGGGAACCAGCAGCCCGCGCCGGGAGAGCACGCGCTGCAGGTTGGTCGCCGAGACGCGGTAGCCCAGCGCCGCCGAATACAGGCCGCGCAACGCCGAAATCGTGAACTGGTCGGGCGCCAGCGCGAACCCGAGGTTGGTGTAGGAGAGCTTCGAGCGCAGCCGGTCGCGGGCGCGCAGCACGATCGCCTCGTGGTCGAACGCCGTGCGGGGCAGTTTCGCGACGTCGTGCCACTCGGTGTCCTCCGGCACCTCCGGGTCGACGTCCGACGGGACCAGCGCCAGGAACGCCGTCGCCACCACGCGCGGGCCAGGCACCCGGTGCGGGTCGCTGAACACCGCGAGCTGCTCGACGTGCTTCAGCTGCCGGACGTCGACCTTCTCCTTGAGCTGGCGCCGGACCGACGTCTCGACGTCCTCGTCGGGCCGCAGCCGCCCGCCCGGCAGCGACCAGCGGCCGAGGTGCGGGTCGAGCGCGCGGCGCCACAGCAGCACCCGGAGTGTGTCCGAGCGCACTTGAAGGACCGCTCCCAAAACCTCGTGGGCGAGGGGGGCCTGGGTGTTAAGATGACTTCGCACGGTTTTCGATTATAAGGCGAAAACCGGAGACGGGTCCAGGAGGGCCAGCATGACTTCGACGCTCGAACAAGACCTCACCCCCTACGGCGGCGTGGAGGCGAACGCGGCCTGGGCCGAGGAGGTGCGGCGCCTGGCGAAGCAGCGCGACGCGGTGCTCCTCGCGCACAACTACCAGGTCCCGGAGATCCAGGACATCGCCGACCACACCGGCGACTCCCTCGCGCTCAGCCGCATCGCGGCGAGCAGCGACGCGTCCACCATCGTCTTCTGCGGCGTGCACTTCATGGCCGAGACGGCGAAGATCCTCGCCCCGGAGAAGACCGTCCTGATCCCGGACGCGCGGGCCGGCTGCTCGCTCGCCGACTCCATCACCGGCGCCGAGCTGCGTGCCTGGAAGGCCGAGCACCCGGGCGCGGTGGTCGTGTCCTACGTCAACACCACGGCGGAGGTGAAGGCCGAGACCGACATCTGCTGCACGTCCTCGAACGCGGTCGACGTCGTCGCGTCCATCCCTGCCGACCAGGAGGTTCTCTTCCTGCCGGACCAGTTCCTCGGCGCGCACGTCAAGCGCGTGACCGGCCGGGAGAACATGCACATCTGGGCGGGGGAGTGCCACGTCCACGCCGGCATCAACGGTGCCGAGCTGGCCGAGCGCGCGGCCGAGAACCCGGACGCCGACCTGTTCATCCACCCCGAGTGCGGCTGTGCGACGTCGGCGCTCTACCTGGCGGGCGAGGGTGCCGTGGCGCCGGAGCGGGTCAAGATCCTCTCGACCGGCGACATGGTCCACGAGGCCCGCGACACCCGCGCGAAGTCGGTGCTGGTGGCCACCGAGATCGGCATGATCCACCAGCTCCGCAAGGCCGCGCCGGGCATCGACTTCCGCGCGGTGAACGACCGCGCGTCCTGCCGGTACATGAAGATGATCACCCCGGCGGCCCTGCTCCGCTGCCTGCGCGACGGCCTCGACGAGGTCCACGTCGACCTCGAGACGGCTGCCCGCGCCAAGGCTTCGGTGCAGCGGATGATCGAGATCGGGCAGCCTGGCGGCGGAGAATGACCCCGCCGGTTAATGACCCTCAGGCGAAAACTCCGGTTTGGGAGGCTCGCGCGGACCTCGTCGTGGTCGGCAGCGGCGTCGCGGGGCTGACCGCGGCGCTGCGCGCCCAGGCGCTCGGGCTGCACGTCCTGGTGATCACCAAGGCGGCGGTCGAAGACGGCAACACGCGCTGGGCGCAGGGCGGCGTCGCCGTGGTGCTGGAAGACCAGCACGACCTCGACGACTCGGTCGCGAAGCACGCGGAGGACACGTTCACCGCGGGCGCCGGCCTGGTCGACGAGGCGGCGGCCCGGTCGATCCTCGACGGCGGCCCGGCTGCGGTCGCCCGGCTGCGGGCGGACGGCGCGAAGTTCGACTCCGCCGGCGACGGCCTGCTGGCCCGGGCCCGCGAGGGCGGGCACAGCGCGTTCCGCGTCATCCACGCGGGCGGCGACGCCACCGGCGCCGAGGTCGAACGCGCGCTGGTCGCGCAGGCCGGGCAGGCGCGGGTGCCGGTGCTGGAGCACCACATCGCCGTCGACGCGCTGCGCACGCCGGGTGGCCG
Organism: Amycolatopsis sp. NPDC098790; assembly: GCF_044759945.1. Lineage (NCBI taxonomy): Bacteria > Bacillati > Actinomycetota > Actinomycetes > Pseudonocardiales > Pseudonocardiaceae > Amycolatopsis > Amycolatopsis sp. NPDC098790. The sequence goes on along the minus strand of NZ_JBIWAI010000005.1, from coordinate 714,237 downwards.
GGTCGCGGGCGTCACCGTGCTCGACCGCAACGGCGTCCCCGGTGTCGTCCGCGCTTCGGCCGTGCTGCTGGCCAGCGGCGGGATCGGGCAGCTCTACCAGGCGACGTCGAACCCGGAGATGGCCACCGGCGACGGGATCGCGCTCGCGCTGCGGGCCGGGGCGGCCGTGGCGGACATCGAGTTCGTGCAGTTCCACCCGACCGTGCTGTACACCCCGGGCGCGCGGGGCCGCTGCCCGCTGGTCACCGAAGCCGTGCGCGGCGAAGGCGCGACGCTGGTCGACGGCGCCGGCCTGCCGGTGATGCGCGGGGTGCACCCGCTCGGCGACCTCGCGCCCCGCGACGTCGTCTCGGCGGCGATCACGCGCCGGATGGCGCTGGCGCCCGGCGGCGTCGACGACCACGTCTTCCTCGACGCGACCGGGATCGCCGGGTTCGCGGCGCGGTTCCCGACGGTGTCCGCGGCGTGCGCGAAGCTGGGCCTGGACCCGGCTTCGGACCCGATCCCGGTGGTGCCGGCGGCGCACTTCTCGTGCGGCGGCGTGGTGACCACTGTGGACGGACGCTCGTCGGTGCCCGGGCTCTACGCCGCCGGCGAGGTCGCCAGGACCGGGCTGCACGGCGCGAACCGGTTGGCGTCCAACAGCTTGCTCGAAGGTTTGGTCGTCGGGCAGCGCGTCGCGGAGGCCGTCGCGGCGGACCTCGCGGCCGGATTGCTGGCCGATCCTTCGCGGGGCCGGCTGCCGTCGTGGACGGCCGCGCCGGCCGCGTCGCGTGATTCCCTGCAGCGCGTGATGAGCCGGTACGCGGCGATCGGCCGGGACGCCGACGGGCTCGCGGCCGCCGGTTCGGTCCTCGACTTGTCGACCCGGGACAGTCCGTTGTGGACGCACGCGGCCGTGGAGGACGCGGCGTTGACCGTGGTGGCGCAGGCGTTGCTCGCCGCGGCCGTCCGGCGCACCGAGTCGCGCGGCTGCCACGTGCGGTCCGACTTCCCGTCGCTCGACGAGAACTGGCGACGCAGCCAGCTCATCCGGCTCAGCCCGTCCGGCCAGCCCGTGCTGGCCGACCCGATCCCCTTGGAGGGCGTGGCATGACGTTCCCGATCTCCGAACCGGTCCTGCGCCTGATCGCCGCATCGGGCCTCGACGTCGAAGACGTGCGGCGGGTCGTCACCACCGCGCTCGGCGAAGACCTGCGGTACGGCCCCGACGCGACGACCGCTTCGACCGTGCCCGAGACCGCCGTCGCGGTGGCCGAACTGACCCCGCGCGTCGACGGCGTCGTCGCCGGGCTGCCGGTCGCGCTGGCCGTGTTCGACATGGTGCTGGGCGACGGCTACGAGGTCCTGGCCGGCCGCGAGGACGGCGAGCGCCTGGTCGCGGGCGAGCCCGCGCTGGTGCTGCGCGGCCCGGTGCGCGGCCTGCTGACCGCCGAGCGCACGGCGTTGAACCTGCTGTGCCACCTCTCCGGCGTCGCCACCGCGACCGCCGCCTGGGTGTCCGAAGTGGACGGTACCGGCTGCGCGATCCGGGACTCCCGCAAGACGTTGCCGGGCCTGCGGCTGCTGCAGAAGTACGCCGTCCGGTGCGGCGGCGGCGTGAACCACCGGCTCGGGCTGGGCGACGCGGTGCTGATCAAGGACAACCACGTCGTCGCCGCGGGTTCGGTGACCGCGGCACTCGAAGCTGCTCGTGCGCACGCGCCGGAACTGGCGTGCGAGGTGGAGGTCGACACCCTTGCCCAGCTGGAAGAGGCGTTGGCCGCCGGGGCGGACGAGGTGCTGCTGGACAATTTCACGCCGGACGAGTGCCGCCGGGCGGTGGCGCGCCGCGACGAGGTTTCCCCGAAGACGCGGCTGGAATCCTCTGGTGGGCTCACCCTCGACCGTGGTAAAGCCTACGCCGAGTCCGGTGTGGACTACCTGTCGGTGGGCGGGCTGACCCACTCTTCACCCGCGTTGGATCTGGGCATGGACCTTCGCTGAGGGGCCTTTCCCGGGTAGACTGGCGGTGGCGGAAGTCCTTTTCCGCCACCGTCTTTCGTTGCGGGGGGATCGGGTGCGGATACCGGCGGTGCTCGGGGTCGCGGGCCTTCTGACGCTCGGATCGCCGGTGCTCGCCGACGCGGCGCCCGAAGCGCAGTGCGCGAACCCGTCCGGCACCTACACCGGCGACGTCCCGTGGGGCCAGCGGCTGGTCGACCCGGCGCGGCTCTGGCCGTTGACGCGGGGCGAGGGGCAGCTGGTGGCCGTCATCGGCACCGGCGTCGACGGGCAGAACACGCAGTTCGCGCCCGGACAGCTCGAAGGCGGCAACGGCACCGAACGCACGGACTGCGACGGCCGCGGCACGATCGCGGCCGGGATCGTCGGCGCGCAACCGGATTCGTCGACGACGTTCGCCGGCGTCGCGCCCGGCGCGCACCTGCTGCCGATCCGGTACACGGACGGTACTTCGCGCGACGGCGGCGACCCGGGCGCGCTGGCCGGCGCGATCGACACGGCGCTGGACCGGCACGCGGGCGTCATCCTGGTGGCGGTGCCCGCGGCGTTCGACAGCCCGGCGTTGACCGGTGTGGTGGCGCGGGCGCGCTCGGAAGGTGCGGTGGTCGTCTCGGCGGCGGCCGCGTCCCAGCAGGGCGCGAGCTCGTACCCGACGGCGACGTCCGGTGTGCTGTCGGTCGGCTCGGTGAACCCCGCGGGCGAGCCGGTCCAGACGGAGGCGGGCGACTACGTCGGGGTGGCCGCGCCGGGAGCGGAGCTGGTCAGCACCTCGGCGGGAGCGGGCGGCGCGGTGGCGCACCGCTGGCCGCTGACGGACCCGGGCTTGGCGGCGGCGTACGTCGCCGGCGTCGCGGCGCTGGTCCGGGCGTACCACCCGGACCTGACCGGCGACCAGGTCGTGACGCGGCTGGAGCTGACGGCCCACCGCCCGGGTTCGGGCGGGCACGACTCGCGGCTGGGCTGGGGAGTGCTGGACGCGTACGCGGCGGTGTCCTCGACGTTGCCGGCGGACATCGCGGGCCCCGGCTCGGTGGTCCCGGCGGCCGCGGAGCCGGCGGTGGTTCCGGCGGCGGCGCCGGCCGAGCACCGGGCGGACGTGCCGGCGGGGACGATCGCGTTGGCGGGAGTGGCTTTGGCGGCGGCGGCCGGGGTGGCGGTCGCGGCGGTGCGGCGGGGGCGGAAGCGGAACTGGCGGGCTTCGCGCTTCACGCCGTAGCTGCGCTGAAGGTGCCCTTCACCTCACGGGATGCGCTGAAGGTGCCCTTCACCTCACGAGATGCGAGGAAGGTGCCCTTCAGCCCGCGGCGGCGGCCGGGACCGGGCGGGTCGAGCCGATGATCGCGACCGCGTGACTGGCCCTGGCCACGTGCACCGTGAAGTCCGCGCCCTCGCGGCTGAACCGGGCGATCAGCTCCCGCGGCGTGCTCCGGTCGTGGGCCTGCCACCCGCGTTCCGTCAGCGTCGGCAGCACCACTTCCGCCAGCCGGCGCTCCGGTTCGCCCGCGTTCTCCATCCGCACGCCGTACTGCCAGCACAACAGGTTCCCCGGCTGGGTCGGATCGCAGTCCAGCTCGCCGTTCACCGTGCGCTCGGCCTCGGCGCCGAACGCCTCCGCGACGCTGTCGATCACGTCCGTCAGCTCGCTCGCCAGCGAATCCAGCTCCGAAGGGCTCATCGCAGCACACCTCCGTCGTTCAGGAACTCGACGCCGTGCTCGAGGATGCCATCCGGCTGGAACGTGCCGTTCAAGGTGGTCGGCCCGGCCGTCATCACGCGGTACATGTTCGTCCACGACTCCGAACCCGGCTTCAGCACGTCACTGTGCGACGACAGGCCCCACAGCTGATCGCCCGAGGCCGAACGCCCGGTCTCCAGCTCCGTGACACCCGGGAACGTGTCCGGGTCCGCGCCGTGGCCGATGCCCGTCCACTCCAGGCCCCACGCGTTGCCCTGGGCGACCTCGATCGGGTCGAGCGGTGCCGTCATCGAATACCGCTGGACGCCCGCCTGGCTGGCCGGCAGGTCCGACGGCGACCACACGCCGTGGCCCATGCCCGCCGACTCGACGTGCAGCACGCGGTCGACGTCCAGGCCGTGGGTCTCCGCCAGCCCGACCGTCGCGCCTCCGTAGCTGTGGCCGATCGCCGTCAGCGTGACGTCGGAGCCCGCGTGGCTCGCGATCTCGCCGCGCAGGTCGTCGGTGAAGGTCTTGAGGTCCGGCGCCATCGTCTGCGCGTAGCTCGCGTCCGGTCCCTGGACCACCGGGTTCTGCGGGAACACGCCGTCGGCCCAGACGACCATCGCGGTGCGGCCCGTCGGGTCCGCGGCCACCAGGCTGCGCCCGAGACCGGCGTAGGAGTCGAAGTTGGACATCTGCGTGTTGACGCCGGGGACGAACAACCCGACGTTCCGCGTGCCCGGCTCGATGTGCCCGACCAGCTCGGCGATCCGGCCGTTGCCGGAGGGGTCGAACTTCAGGATCTGCCGGTTGTTCGCGAGAATGTCTTCGTAAAGCGAAATCCGCGCCTGCGACCGCTTGATCTCGTCGGCGTCGGTCAGCCCGGCCAGCTTGAGGCGCTCGGCGGTCAGCGCGTCGGAGACCTTCGTGCGGTTCTGCTCGATCGCCCGTGCCCACGCGCCGGTATCGGCGGAACCGCCGATGCCGGCCGGGTTCCCGGCTTTCGGGAGGGGATCTTCGGGCAGCAGCGCCCGGTACATCGCGGCGATCTGCGCGTCGGTGCGGCGGTAACCGGCCGCCGACGCGGTCAGTCCACTTTGGATGGTCCGGAGCCGGGAGACGCTCGACTCGAGCTTGTCGCCCAGCTCCTTCATGGTCTTCTCGAACGTCTTCGCCGCGGCCTTGGCCGCCTCGACCTGGCCGAAGGCCGTGGCCGGGACCTTCTCGCCCGAGACCGCGGCCTGCGCGGTGTGCAGCGCGTCGGCCCGCGAGCCGGATTCCCCGGCCACCTGGTCGAGGCGGGCCGGGGCGACGCGGTATCCAGCAGCCGTCACGGCCCGCCTCCGTCTTCAGAAGGGATTCAGTACGCTTCGGGCTCTTCGCCGATGACCGGGGGCGCGACCGGGGCCGACTGACCCCAGACGTTCTCCGTCTCGACCAGCCACGCCGGGATCCGGCGCCCGGAGCCCATGTCGCCGCCGCCGCCCATGCCCATCGGCATCATGGGCATCATCGGCATCGCGCCCTTGGCCGCCGACGCCGCCGCGGCGCCGGCCGCGCCGCCCGCGAGGCCGGACAGGGCGTTGCCCGCGCCGCCGTCGCCTGCCAGGCCGGAGTGCGCCGCGGGGGCGTCGGCACCGCCGCCGATGCCCGCGCCACCGGGGATGCCGCCGGCACCGCCCAGCGAAGGCGCGTCACCGCCGCCGATCGGGATGCCGCCCCCGGCACCGCCTTCGACGCCGGCGCCACCGCCGCCGAGCTTCGTGCCGGGCGCTTCTTCCTTGCTGTCCTTGGGGTCCTTGCCCGACGCCCACGACGGCACCTTCGGCATGATCGAGCCGAACCGGCCGAACGCGGCGGCCGAAGCCGCGGCGAGCCCGGCGGTGAACATGTCGCCGAACAGCGGGTTCGACGTCGGCACGGACGTCCCCGGCTGCGGCGTTCCGGTCGAGGGCAGCGGGTGCCCGTCGGTCGGGGTGACGACGACGCCGGGGTCGGTGACGCCGTTGCCGACGAGCCCGGGCGAGCCGGCGCCGCCCGCGCCACCGCCGGCGGGCGGGGTCGCCGGGACCGGCACGGCGTTCGGCGACGCGGGGATCGACTCCTCGGCCACGGTGTACTCCCCGGCCAGCTCGGTCATCACGGCGATCGCCCTGCCGTGCGCGTTGCCGGCGGCGTTGGCGGCGGACTGCTGTGCTTCGACGTTCGCGATGGCCTGCTGGCGCTGCTGCGCCGCGGCCTGGACGACGGCGGGGGAGGAGTCCGGCGGCAGCAGCGGCGGGTTGACCGCGAGCGCGACGTCGGCGGGGGAGACGTCCGGCACCGAAACCGGCGGCGGCATCTCCTTCTTGGCCTTCACCAGCGCGTCGGCGGCGTCGTCGAGCATCACGTTCATCGCCTCGGCGGTCTGCGCCACCTTGGAGATGCCGTTCGCGAGGTCGACGATCATGTGCTGGTACTGCTCGGCCGCGCCGCCGGTCCACTGGTCTTTGAACTCGGTCAGCTCGCCGTTGAGGTTGTGGGCCTGCTCGTGCAGGTGCAGCGCGGCGGACTTCCACTTGTCGGCGGCGTGCCGCGCGCTGTTCGGGTCGCCGGCCTGGAGCATCGCGTAGAGCTGCTGGTGGCTGTACGCGGCGAAGTTCGTGTGCGCGGTGTTGTGCTTCGTCATCCCTTGCGGCTCCCGTCCGAGTCGCCGAGGCCCAGCAGGCCCAGCACGGGGTCGAGCAGGTTCGTGACCGCGCCCGAGTGGTGGAGGTCCCCGGCCACCGCCTGGTCGGCGTTCTGGTAGCCGTCGGCGACCGTGGTGGTGACGTCCTGGGCGAACCCGATCGCGCTGCGGACCTGGTCGAGCAGGCCCTGCATCTCCGAAACGGCCGCGCGGTGGGCGTCGGCCAGCGACCCGGCCTCGCCGAACTCGCCGAACAGCAGCGGCTCCTGGCCGAGGGTGAGCAGGAAGTCGTTCGGTTTCGACATCGCGTGGATCTGGGTTTCCAGCTCCCGCACGAAGTCCTTCAGCGATTCCAGGTGGACGTAGTACGACTGGTCTGGCATCGGTCCCGGCTCTCTGGGCGCGCGGCGGACATGGGGAAAGCCGGTCGACCGGTGCGAGCGGGGGGTTTCCCGCACCGGCCGACCGACGTCTGGGCGCGGATCAGCCCGCGAACAGTCCCTGGTTGCGGTTCTCCAGCGACTGCTGGAGGTCGTGGGCCTCGCCGACCTTGCCGCCGAACTGGGCGATGATGGCGACGATGTCCGCGGTGGCCTGGCGCAGCCGGGTCTCCGACTGGCGGGCCGCGTCACCGGCGGAGCTGCCGGAGGCGTACCAGGTCGCGGTGATGGGCTGCAGGTTCTGGTGCAGCTGCTCCAGCTGCGACGTGAGCGCCTTGGCCTTGGCGGCCAGGGAAGCCGAGCTGTGCTGCAGCGCGGCGAAGTTGATTTCGACGACGTCGGCCATGGTGGGCGTCCTCTCGGGTCAGGGGTTGAGGCGGGGGATCACGCCCGAGCCCTCGAGGGAGTTGCCGACCCCCTGGAAGCTCTGGTGGACGTCGGCGTCGCCGCGGCCGTAGTTCTGGTGGCTGGTGTGGACGAGCTGCGACATGGTGTCGAGCTCCTTCACCGCCACGGTCATCTTCTCCTGGAGCCGGCGCTGGAGGTCCCAGAACGCCACGGCCTGGTCACCCTTGTAGTTGCGCAGGGCCTCGGTCAGCTCGGACTCCAAGCTGGCCATCGTGGACTTGGCGTTCGTCGCGGTTTCCTCGAAACCCTGGACGGCGCGCGTCATGGCAGCGGAATCTGCCTGGAATCCCGGACTGGACATCGACGGGCCACCTCCTTCCTGAAGCGAATTCCCCTGGCGCGGTGGTCCGCGCGGTGTGAAAGTCACGCTAGAAAAGAGGCCTGTGTGGTCAAACGGCACAACTGCCGGTCGTAGTGACGGCACTATTACCCACAGGGGGTGCCCGATCCGCGTGTCTGCCGTCGCAGACGCGAGAAAGCGCTGGTCAGCGCGATTCTGCCGAAATTCTGAGATCCGCCCGGTAGACCGGGTCCCCCGGGCGAAAGGCGGTCGAGATGGTCCACCCGCAGGCACTGCTGGACGAGCTGGGGCGCGCCCCCGACGTTCCCGCGTTCGAACACGGCTCGCGCGTCACGTCGCGTGGTGAGCTGCGGGAGCTGGTCGGCCGGTTCGCCGCGGGCCTGCGGGCGGCCGGGCTGGGGCCGGGGGACGGGGTCGGCATCGCCACCGCCGTCACGCCGGAGGGGTTCGCCGCCATCGTCGCCGCGCACGTGCTCGGGTGCCGGGTCGTCGGGGTGCGGCCCGGCCTGCCCGTGCCGCAGCTGCGCCACGTCCTCGGCGACGTCGACGCGCTGGTCGTCGACGCCGCGTCCGAGTCGCCGGAGCTGCTCGGCACCGTGGCCGGCGCGCCGATCCTGCGCGTCGGGCCCGAACTGCTCGCCACGTACGAAGAACCCGTGCCGCGGGGGCGGCCGGAGGACATCGCGACCGTCGTGTTCACCAGCGGCAGCACCGGCGTCCCCAAGGGCGTCGCCTACGACTACCGCGCGCTGACCGAAGGCCGGGTGTGGCAGCCGCCCGTGCCCGGCTCGGCCCACGAACGGCTCGGTGCCGGGTTCGGCCGGTACCTGCTGTTCGGCACGCTCACCAGCGCCGTCATGCTCGAACAACTCGGGGTCTGCCTGCTCTCCGGCGGGACCGCCGTCGTCCCCGAAGAGCTGCCGGACTTCCCGTGGGTGCTGCCGCGGCTGCGGATCACCGCGGCGCTGATGACCGTCCCGCGCCTGCACCAGGTGCTCGAGGTGCTGCGCGAAGAGGACGTCGACCTCAGCTCGCTGCGGGTCCTGATCGTGGCGGGGTCGCCGGTGCCGCCGCACCAGCTCGCCGAAGCGGCCGAGCGGATCGGGCCCGCGATGCACCACGCCTACGGCCAGACCGAGACCGGGATGCTGACGATCTGCCCGGCGGGCGAGGGGCTCGGCTCGGTCGGGAAACCCTGCGACACGGTGGAGGTCGAGAGCCGCGACGGCGAGGTCTGGGTGCGCACGCCCTCGGCGTTCGCGGGTTACTGGCGCGACGAAGCGACCACCGCGGAGGTGCTGCGCGACGGCTGGGTGCGCACCCAGGACCTCGGGTTCCTCGACGAGGCCGGGTACCTGCACCTGTCCGGGCGCGCCCGGGACGTCGTGATCGTCAACGCCGTCATCCACTACACCGGGCCGATCGAGCGGGCGATCGCCGCGCACCCGGACGTCGACCAGGCCTACGTCGTGGCGGTGCCGGACCCGGTGACGGGCGAGGCGGCGCACGCGTTCGTGGTGCCGGTCGCGGGCCGCGAGCCGGACCTCGGGGCGGTGCGCAAGGCGGTGGCGGCGGAGCTGGGGGAGGCGGCGGTGCCGGCGCGCTTCAGCTTCGTGGGTGCGGTTCCCGTTGCCCCGTCGGGGAAACCGGACAAGGCCGCACTGCGGAGGTCCATTGTGGACTAGGGTGTGCCCGGCAACGGGTCAGCTCCGCTTGCGGCTCGCGATCTCGTCGGAGAGCCGCTGGACGGAGGCGGGGTCCGCGTCCCGGGCGAGGGCGACGCAGTGGTCCATGACGGCCGGCCGGTAGCGCACGGGCAGCGTCTGCCCCGGGGCGAGCCGGGTGAGCTCGGTGATCGTGAGGTCTTCGTCCGCGATACCGCGGAACGAGAGGCCGTCGGCGGTCTCCACGTCGAGCATCAGGACCACGCGCGGATTGCTGTTGACCTCCCGCCAGTCGACGAGAACGCCGAGCGCGAGCGCCCCCGTGCGCAGTTCCGCGTTCCGCTTCCGCGCGTCACCGCTCAGGAGCGGGTTCGGGGCGACGCCCGGGAAGCCGGGCCCGACGCCGAGCGACTCCCGGCTCAGGTCGGGCCTGAGCTGCGCCATCAGATCGTTCACATCGTTCAGCTTCTTCTTCCGACCGAACACCCTGCCCCCTGACGCTTCGCTCTCACCGCGATCATATGTCGCGGCCGTTCCCTAGAAGTGGGTTTCCACCTTGAAGGCCTCGCGGAGGTGGCGCATGTCCGCGAGGTCGTGCGGCTGCGGCTCGTAGCCCTGGTGGAAGAAGACCTGCTGGGCCACCGAAAGGCACGGTACCGGGACGCCGAGGATCCGTCCGGTGACGAAGCTGTCCGCGGGGTAGGGGAAAGTCCCGCCGTGGTCGTCGGCGGCCTGGACGGCGGACCCGTCTTCGGCGAAGACCAGCGGGTGGAGGTCGAGGTCGCCGTCGCCGTCGGAGAGGACGAACCGGACCGGGCGCAGATCCAAGGTCTCGCGGTAGCCGAGGGCGGAAAGTGCTTCGAGCACGGCGTCTTCCTGGTCCCGGCGGTGGAGCAGGTCGAGGTCGCGGTGCTCGCGGGTCCGGTGGCCCAGGAGGGCGTCGATGCCCCAGCCGCCCGCCAGCCACACGTCCGCCGGGCGCACGGCGTCGAGGACGCGCAGGACCGTGGCGGCGTCCGTCACTTGCCGCTGCGCAGGTCGGTGATCACCTTGGCGACGCGCCGCTGCCGCGTCTCGGCCGTCTTCGCCTGGCCGATCGGCAGCACGAACCGCTGCTTCGCGCTGTAGGACAGGCTTTCGAACCGGGCGCGGGCGGTCTCGTCGGCGGCAAGCGCTTCCGCGAGGTCCGCGGGGATCTCCAGTTCGCGCGGAGCGGTGTCCAGCGCGATCTCGACGTCGACCTCGTCCCCGGCCGCAACCCCGGCTTTCTCGCGGTTCTCGGCGCTCAGCGGCACCAGGAACTGCCCGCCGCGGCTCGCGACCGTCGTCCGGTAGGTGTGCCCGCCGAGCGTCACGGTGACCGCGGGCTTCTTGCCCGCCCCGAGCGCTTCGACGACGGCGTCGGGCACCGGCAGCCCGGTCGCCGTCTTGCCGCCGAGCAGGACCTGCGTGCGGAACTCCATGCCCGCGAGTATGCCGCGTGCCGGCCTCCCGGGCGGAGAGGCCGGCACGGGGTGTGTCAGACGCCGGCCGTGGTGCGGATCCAGGCGCGGCTCGACGCGATGCTCGCGTAGTTCTGCGTGCCCTGGGTGTTCGAACCGGAGTTGTTCCCGGTCGAGCAGACGCCGACCTGGACGCCGTTGGAGAGCTGCGGGCCGCCCGAGTCGCCGTGCCACGCCGAGCCGTTGACGCCCTGGCTGGCGATGGCGGTGCCGCCGAACGCGTCCGAGCTGAGGCCCGTCACGCGGACGTTGGCGGTCTTGAGGGTGCTCGACGGCGGGCTGGTGCCCTGCGTGCGGCCCCAGCCGTAGATCTGGTTGGTCGAGCCGGTGGGCGGGTTCCCGGTGCCGAGCTTCATGAAGGTCGTGTTCACCGCGGTGGTCAGGTGCAGCAGCGCTATGTCGCCGTTGGGCGAGGCCTTCTGCTGGTCGACGTTCGCGTTCGTGCCCTGCTGGAGCGCGACGTTGCCGACCTTGACGTGCATGCCCGGCGAGTTCAGGCAGTGCCGCGCGGTGAGCACCCACTGCGGGGCGATGATCGTGCCCGAGCACTCGAAGCCGCCGTAGGTGGTGACGTCGTTCCAGTAGATCTGGGCGCCCCACGGCGCGGAGGAGACGGTGCTCCCGCCGATGATGTCCTCCTGGGCGTCCGCGACGCCCGCGGAGACCAGGCCCAACGCCGCGGCGGCGGCACCCACCGCGGCAACAACCCTCGACATACGCATGGAAATGCCCTTCGCCAAGGTGATCCGGATGTCGGCCCCGAAACCGGGTGACGAGCACAAAAGTAGGTTCCGTGGGAGGTTCTCAGGTACCTACCGAAGTCGGTAACTTGCCGACCGTGACTGGTGGTCTGGTCCGGGGGACCGGCCGTTAGAGTTCCGCGCGAGGGGGACACATGACTGCGCCGGAACACGATCCTGAACTCTTCGACGAGCTGATGCGGACGGAACTCCGCAACCAGCCGGTCAGCCGCTACGCCATCGCGACGCTCGTGTCGGGCCTGCTCGGCGGGTTGCTCGCGCCGGTGTTCGCCGCCGTCGCGATCTTCCGGATCCGGAAGCAGCACCACCGCGGGGTGGTCCTGGTGATCTGCGGCCTGGTCGCGTTCGCCGGGTGGATGGGGTACCTCGGGTACCAGATCGCCACCGGGACGACGTGGTGGCAGCAGCGGGCCCAGGAGGCCGCCGGGCAGCGGCTGCCCGAGGGCGTGGCGCACGGGCTCGACCTCGCCGCGGGCGACTGCTTCTGGTCGCCGCCGGCTTCGGGCAACACCGACGTCGTGCAGCGCTCGTGCACCGAGCCGCACACCGGCGAGGCGTTCGAAGTCGTCTCGCTGGAGCAAGGCCCGATGCCCGACATCGTCGACGTCTACCACCGGACCCTGGCCCGGTGCGAGGCCGACTCGAAGAAGCTGCCGGGCGCCCGCGTCCAGGTCGTGACGCCGACGTCGGACACCTGGGCCGAGGGCAAGCACCGCGCGGTCTGCTACTACCGCTTCGACGCCGACATGACGACGCCCGCGCGCTGACGATGTCGGGAACCCTCGTGCTGCCGGACGGCCGGTCGTGGACCGCCTCCAGCGGCGTCTACTACTGGGTCCTCGACCACCTCGCGGGCGCGGTCACCGATCCGGCGGCCGCGGAGCGGTTCCGGCTGGCCTCGGAACACGGCTTCCGCACCACCGACCTCGGCGACCTCCCACCGTCCGCGCGTGACGAAGTGCTGGCGCTGCTGCGAGGCTCGCTCCTGCCGGCCGCGGAGACGCGGTTCCCGGGCCCGGACGGCGAGGCCGTCCGCAAGGCCGTCGCCGAACTCGAGGAAACCGCCCGGTCCTAGCTCTCCGCCGGCTTGGTCCACGCCACCTGCACGAGCCCCGTGCCGTGCCGGCGCGACACCAGCGTCCCCCGGCCCGGCGGCTGCGGCGACGGCTTGACGTCCGCCAGCAACGCCCCTTCGTCCTTCGTGCCCGACATGATCAACCCCGGCGAGCCCAGCTCCCGCAGGCGCTGCAGGACCGGCTCGAACAACGCCCGCCCGGCGCCGCCCGACCCGCGCACGATGATCACGTGCAGGCCGATGTCCCGCGCCTGCGGCAGGAACTCCAGCAGCGGCTGCAACGGGTTGCGCCCGACCGTCGCCACCAGCTCGTAGTCGTCCACCAGAACGAACAGCTCCGGTCCGCGCCACCACGAGCGGTTGCGCAGCTGCTCCGGCGTCACCGACGGACCCGGCAAGCGATTGCGCATCGCCGTGGCGCACTCGGTGATCAGCTCCGTCAGCTTGCCCTCGGCTCCCGCGTAGCCCAGCAGGTGCGGCTCGGACACTGCCCCGAGCAGGCCACGCCGGTAGTCCGCGACGATGATCGCCGCCTCGTCCGGGCTGTACTTCGACGTGATCCCCTGGGCGATGGCCCGCAGCAGCGACGACTTCCCCGACTCCACGTCGCCGAACGCCACGAAGTGCGGGTCCGCCGCGAAGTCCAGGTACACCGGCCGCAACGTCGATTCCGCGATCCCCAACGTGACTTGACGCGAAGGGCCCGCGGGCAACCCGTCGAGGGGCACCTCCGGCGGCAGCAGCCGGACCTGCGGCGCGCGCGGGCCCTTCCACGCGTCGGAAATCCGGCGGACGAGGTCGACGCCGCCCGCGCCGATCGTCTCCGGGCGCTGGTCGCCGTCGATGCGGGGCAGGGCCGCCAGGAAGTGCAGCTTCTCCGCCGTGATGCCGCGGCCGGGCCGGTCGGCCGGCACGTTCACCGCGACCTTGCGGTCGATCGAGGAGTCCATCGGGTCACCCAGGCGCAGCTCGAACCGCGTGCCGATCGCGTCGCGCAGCTGCGCGCGGACGCCGATCCACTGGTTGAGCGAGACGATCACGTGGATGCCGAACCCGAGCCCGCGCGCGGCCAGCCCGGTGATCTGCTCCTCCAGCTGCTCGTACTCCTGCCGGATCGTGGTCCAGTTGTCCACGAACAGGAACACGTCGCCGAACTCGCGGCCGTCGGTGCTCTCGGTGAACTCCGCGCGCCGCTGGCGGAACGTCGTGATCGACTCGATGCCGTGCGCGGAGAAGTACTCCTCGCGCTGCTCCAGCAACGTCGTCAGCTCGGCGACGACCCGGCGGCAGCGCTGCGCGTCACGGCGGGTCGCGTAGCCGGACGTGTGCGGCAGCCCGGCGATCGGGGCCAGCGCGCCACCGCCCATGTCGAGGACGAACAGCTGCACCTCGGCCGGGGTGTGGGTCAGCGCGAGCATGCCCGCGATGTCCTTCATCAGCGTCGACTTGCCGCTCTGCGGGGCGCCGACGATCAGCGCGTGCCCGCCGGCGCCGGAGAAGTCGGCCCACAGCATGTCCCGGCGCTGCTCGAACGGCTTGTCCACCAACGCGACCGGGATGGTCAGCTTGCCGTTGCCGCCCCAGCCGAGCGGGCACAGGCCGCGCGCGGCGTCCTCGCCCAGCGGCGGCAGCAGCTGCTCCAGCGTCGGCGGCTCGTTCAGCGGCGGCAGCCAGATCTGGTGCGCGGCCGGCCCGCGGCCCTCCAGCCGCGAGAGCATCGCGCCGATGATCGTTTCGCCGGTGCCGTCCGTCTTCGGCGCGTCTTCGATCTCGGTCGTCACCGGGATCTCCACGGGCGCCAGGGAGAACGGCAGGACGCCGAGCTCCTGCCCGTCCTCGCGCACGACCGTGCTGCGCGGCGGCAGCTCCCCGGAGACGTACGCGGCCTTGAGCCGGATCAGCGTTTCGGTGTCGGACTTCAGGTACGCCGACCCCGGCACCGGCGGCAGGTGGTAGGCGTCGGCGACGCCGAGCACGGTCCGGCTTTCCGCCGCCGAGAACGTCCGCAGGCCGATCCGGTACGACAGGTGCGAGTCGAGCCCGCGCAGCCGGCCCTCTTCGAGCCGCTGCGACGCCAGCAGGAGGTGGATGCCCAGGGACCGCCCGAGCCGGCCGATCGCGACGAACAGGTCGATGAACTCGGGCCGCGCGGACAGCAGCTCGGAGAACTCGTCGATGATGACCAGCAGCGACGGCAGCGGCTCGAGGGACGCGCCGTCCGCGCGGGCCTTCTCGTAGTCGCGCACCGACGCGTAGTTCCCGGCCGCGTGCAGGAGTTCCTGGCGCCGCAGCAGTTCGCCGTTGAGCGCGTCGGCCATGCGGTCGACCAGCGCGAGGTCGTCGGACAGGTTCGTGATGACCGCGCACGTGTGCGGCAGGCCGGTCATCCCGGCGAAGGTCGCGCCGCCCTTGAAGTCGATCAGCGCCAGGTTCAGCGTCTCCGACGAGTGCATCACCGCCAGCGCCGTCACCAGCGTCCGCAGCAGCTCGCTCTTGCCGGACCCGGTCGCGCCGATGACCAGGCCGTGCGGGCCCATCCCGCCTTCGGCCGACTCCTTGAGGTCCAGCTCGACCGGCCGGCCCTCCGGGTTGACGCCCAGCGGGATCCGCAGCCGGTCGCGGGCCGCGCGCGGGGCCCACGTCACGGTGGTGTCGGTGTCGCGCGGGTCGCCGATGCCGAGCAGCCCGGCCAGCCCGAACGTCGCCGACATCGGCTTCTCGCCGACGACCGCGGCCGGGGTGTGCAACGGCGTCAGCATGCGGGCCAGGGCTTCGGCCGCGCCGCGGTCGAGGACGTCCGGGCGGCCGAGGAACCCGAGCCGCTGCTCGGTGGCGTCGCCGACGACCATGCCGAGGGAATCGGGTGCGGTGTGCAGGCTCAGCAGCCGCTCGGTCGAGTACGTGCGCGGGTGCTCCTGCCCGATCTCGAGGACCGTGACGCCGAGCCTGCCGTCCTCGCCGATCAGCCGGGTCTCGCCGTGGGCGTTGCCGCCGTCGACGACGACGATCAGGTGCGGGAGGTCCAGCTCGGCCGCCGCGCGGCGGCTGAACGCGGGGCGTTCGCCGAGGTCGGCGCCGAGCAGCTCGGCCAGCCCGGCCGCCGAGTCGGCCGCCAGGCGCCGGGACCCGACGGCGTCGGTCGCGCCGGCCGCCGTCGCGTGCGGCAGCCACTTCGCCCATTCCCAGTCGTGCTGGCGGTCCGCCGGCACGCACAGCGCGACCCGCAGGTCGGAGGGGGAGTGGAAGGTGACGAGCTGGCACAGCAGCGCCCGCGTCAGGCCGAGCACGTCCGGCCGCCGCCCGGCGACGGTGACCGCGGCGAACGAGCGCAGCGACAGCGCGACCGGCAGCCCGTCGACCGTCGAGTAGGTGCGGATGAAGTGCTTGAGGCTGGTGGAGGACACCGGGTCCAGGTCCTCCAGCGGCACGGTCTGCGGCGCCTTCAACGGCGTCGCGAGCCGCTGCGGGCCGGTGCCCGCGCGGACCTGCGCGAACTGGCCGTCGGTGCGCCGCCGGTCCCACAGCTGCCCGGTCTCGACGTAGGCCCAGAGGTCGGCCGGGTCGGGCTGGAGCGCGATCATGGCCGCGCGCTGGCCGTCGGCGATGTCGCGGACCTGGGCCCGCAGGCCGGACAGGTACCGCTGGTAGTCGCGGCGCTCGTCGTTGATCTGCGCCTTCTTCGCCATGCCGCCGCGGCCCAGCGACATCACGACCATGCCGCCCATCGCGCAGATGAACAGCGCGCCGAAGATGTAGGTCATCACCCCGCCGTCGCGTCCGATGTAGACGAACGACATCGCGCCCATGCCGAGCATCATCGGCAGGAACATCATCAGCTGCACCATCCCGCCGGACGAGCTCTTCGGGAGCATCGGCGGCGACTGCAGCACGATCTCGGAAGGTCGCTCGGGCGTGAGGCTCATGCGTCAAGGCTCCAGCAGATCGGAAGGGCGCTGACCGGTATTTTGGCCACTCGCCGACCCGTCGCGGTGGGTACTTTTGCCGTCCGCCCGCTTCCGGGGCCGAACTTACGCTCTGCCGAGCAGCCACCCGCGGAAGGAGAGCCATGGCCGGCGAGTACCGGGCTGAGCCCGAGGCGATGCGCTCTTCCGTCGGCAACGTCGGAGGCATCATCGCCCACGGCATCAACGCGGTGTCCGACCTCGAGCGCCTGGTCGTGCAGCCGGTGTCGTTCGCGGGCTTCGGCAGCGCCGTCGCCGCCGCGAACGCCGCCCTGCACTCCGGCCAGGTCACCGCCGTCCGCACGCTCCTGCAGCTGCTGCAGCAGATCAACGGCCTGGTCAAGGCCAGCGCCGACGCCTACCAGGCGGCCGACGAGGCCGCCGCGGCCGGCTACGGCGGTGGTCACGACGGCTCCTCGGCGCCCACGTCGTCGATCTGGGGGAGCCCGCACGCCTCGGAGCTCGCCACCCTGGCGATCAACGACAGCGCGGGCGCCCACGGCGAGCCGTCGTCGGTCGGGAACGTGCTGCGCTACCTGGGGGACGCGCGGCTCGGGCGGCTCGGCGACCACCCGATCACCGACACCCGCTTCCACGGGGTCGCCGACTTCAACGACTGGCTGGCCGGCGACGCCGACAACCAGGCGCGCGTCGGGCTGATCGAGGTCTACGCCGGCACCGCGCGCACCTTCTCCGACGTCCCCGGCGGCGTCCACAGCGGCGACGTCGTCGTCGTGGAGCCGCTGCTGTTCTCCGACCGCCAGCCGGTCATCGGCGTCGCCGGCGACGGCGGCCGCCTCTACAACCACGGGCTCCTCGACGCCCGCATCAGCGGGCTGGCCAAGGTCAGCGTGTACCGGCCCGCGTCCGTCGTCGCCTGATCGTCCGTCCTTGAAATCCTGTGAGGTCCGATGCTGACTTTCCCGAACTCCAGCGCGATGGACGCGACCGCGTCCTCGGGCGGGCCGATCACCATCCTGCCGCAGATCGTCACCGGCCAGCCGGAGCAGATCGCGAAGCACGTGGTGGACCTGATCCGCAAGGCCGAGCAGTTCCTCAGCATGTACAACGAGCTGACGAAGGCCGCCGACCAGCTCGGCAAGATCTGGTCCGGCGCGGCGAGCGAGTCGGCGCTGAAGAAGATCGGCGACTCCCTCAAGCAGCTCGAGACGATCATCAACGTCGTGCAGAAGGGCGCCGAGCTGCTCGGCATCTCCGGCACGCTGATCAAGACCGCGCAGCAGGCCTACCGCTCGGTGGTCGCCGCGGTGAACCCGACGGTCGCCTCGCTGATGTCCAACCCGTGGACCTACGGCGCGGCGGTCGCTTTGTCGACCGCGACGAGCGCGTCGCTGCGGGCGTTCATCACCTCGATCGGCGCGCTGCTCAAGGCGCTCGGCGCGGGTGACCTCGCCCAGCAGGTCACCCAGCTCGCGCAGGTCATCGGCGCGATCGAGAAGCTCTTCCACCACGACTCCGGCACCTCGGGCGCGACGACGCCGTCGATCGGGAGCACCCCGGTCACGGCGCCCCAGGCCCCGTCGCCGGTGGCGAGCCCGTCGGGGCAGCAGGCGGTGGCGGGCGGGAGCGGCGGGGGGATCCCGCAGCAGCCTTCGTTCACCGACTACACCCCGCCCGCGCTCGCCACCGGCGGCGGTTCCAGCACCGGCACCGGGACGGCGGTGTCCGGCAACGGCACCCCGCTCAACCCGGCGAACAGCTGGATCGCCGTCGACCCGGCGCAGAACGGCGCGACCGTGCCGACGCAGCCGGCGCCGGTCACCCAGCCCGCCCCGGTCACCCAGCCGTCCGCGCCGGCGCCGGTGCACAGCGCCGACGAGGTCGTCATCCACACCAACCTCACCACCGGTGAGTCCACTGTGGAGGCTCCGGGCGGCCAGGACTTCGACCTCGACATCGACCTGGACTACAACGGCAAGCACTTCAGCCAGCACGTCGGCTACGACGCCGCCGGGAACTAGCCGTGTGGTCCTCGGGGGTCGTCGACGCGTCGGGCGTGGTCAGCTCCGTGCTGTCCGGGTACCGGCGCGTCCTGGTGGAGTGCCAGAGACGCGTGACCGGTGACCCGGGCGCGCTGAGTGCCGCGTCGCAACGGGTCGCCACGCAGGCGTCGACGGTTTCGGGCAAGGCGCGCGAGATCGACGACTCGGCGAAGAACCTGCACGCGGACTGGGACGGTGACGCCTACACCGCGTTCGCCACCGCGGCCGGCGAGCTGGGCAAGGACCTCACCGAGGCCGCGGCGAAGCTCGACGACCAGGCGAAACGGCTCTCGATGGCCTCGCAGCTGGTCCAGTCCGCGAAGGCCGCCGTCGACTCGATCATCGCGCAGTTCGACCAGTACGCCCAGCAGCTGACCGCGCAGGCCCGCGCGGTGAACTCCGGCTCGGTCGGCGCGTTCATCCAGGCCGCGCGGCAGCTCGGCGAGCAGAGCGTCGAAGCCGCGCGCCAGGTCGTCGACGAGTTCTCCGAGGCCCTCGCCGAGCTGTTCCCGCCGGAGGGCACCCAACGGCTGGAGTACAAGCTGGGCAAGAAGACCTGGGGCCCGCTGGGCTGGCTCAACGGCAGCACGCTCGACGGGCGCAAGCGGCCCCGGTCGGCGCCGTCGTGGTTCAAGAACTCGGGCTGGAAGAAGCTCACCTGGGACGGCCTCGAAGGCACCCGCGCGCCGAAGAAGGCGGACACGCCGTTCGGGCAGCCGAAGCCGGAGACCGTCAAGGACAAGCTCGGCCGCAACACCGAGATCACCTACTACAAGTTCAAGCACGAGCAGGACGGGTTCACCCCGGAGTACGACGGCAAGATCACGTCGAAGGGCTGGGACGTCGGCGCGTCCGGGCACACCGAGCTGGCCGCGGTGAAGGAAGAGGCCGAGCTCAAGGGCGACTGGGGCCCGGCCGCGGCGCACGCCAAGGGCACGGTCTTCGCCGGCGGCGAGGCGAGCGCGTCCGGCACGATCGGCGCGCACGGTGTCGGCGCGCACGCGAACGTCTTCGTGGGCGGAAAGGTCGAGGGTGAGGTCGCCGCGGACGTGGCGGGCATCGGCGTCGGCGCGAACGGCACCCTGCAGTACGGCATCGGCGCGCAGCTCGACGCCCAGGCCACCTACGACGCCGGGCACCTCAAGGTCAACTTCAAGGCGGGCGCGGCGCTGGGCCTCGGTGCGGGCGTCGGCGCGAAGATCGACATCGACCTGCCGAAGCTCGGCCACACCATCGGCGAGTACGGCGGCGCCGCCGTCGACTACGTCGGCCACGCCGCTTCGGACGCGGCCGACGCCGTCGGCTCCGCTTGGGACGACGCCGTTTCGTACGTGGGGCTGTGATGACGCTTCCCCTCGACTTCGTCATCCCGGACGGCTGGACGGCCGTCGACCCGGGCGACTCCGGTGCGGTGTTCGTCGCCGTGCACGACGCCGCGCCGGGCGAGTTCGTCCCGAACATCACCGTGAGCGTCCAGCAGCGGCCCGACGACGCGTCGATCGACGCCATCGCCGCCGAAGCCGTCGAACGGCTTTCGCTGACCCTGGCCGGGCTCGAGGTGCTGAGCCGCCGCGACGTCGGCGCCCCGGCCGCGCCCGGCGTCATGCAGCTGCTCCGCCTGCGCACCGGCGAAGGCGACGAGCTGGTCCAGACCCAGGTGCACCTGACCGTCCCCGGCGCCACGCCGGAGGAGCGGCTGGTGCTCGAGCTCGCCTGCACGGCCGCGCCCGCGACCGCCCGGCGGCTCTCACCCGGTTTCCAGCGGTTCGTGGGCAGCGTCCACGTCCGCCAGCACGAAGGGAAAGCACAGTGACCGATCCGTACGCGGTGCCGGACATGGACGAGCTGCTCGCACAGGTGCGCAAGCAGACCGAAGAGGTCCAGCGGATCCAGCGCACGGTCGAGGCGATGGAGGTCAAGGCGCACTCGCGGCAGAACGAGGTCACCGTCACCCTCCGCGGCGACGGCCGGTTCACCTCGATCGACATCGACCCCCGCGCGATCCGCGAGTACGACGCCCGCAACCTCTCGGAGATCGTGCTCGAGGCGGTGAACGCCGGGCTGTCGAAGCTCGCCGAGGCGTCGAACGCGAAGTTCGCCCCGGTCATCGCGGCCGCCAAGAACGTCTGATGACTGCCGCCGCTCTCACCGGGACGACCCGGCGGGTCACGGTGGTGACCCCGCGCGCCCGCGTCGACGTCGCCCTGCCGCAGCAGTCGACGTTCGCCGAGCTGGTGCCGCAGCTCGTGCGGCTGGCCGGGGCCGCCGGGCAGGCGTCGGCCGAGCACCCGGGCTGGGTGCTGTCCCGGCTCGGCGGCGCGCCACTGGCGTTGGGCCTGAGCGTCGCCGCCGCCCAGATCCGGGACGGCGAAGTGCTCCACCTGACCCCGCGGGAGCGCCCGCGGGGTCCGCTGCTGTTCGACGACGTCATCGACTCGATCGCCAGCGTCGCGGACTCGTCCGGCGGCTGGAGCCCGGCGGTCGCGCGGCGGTCCGGTCTGGTGGCGGCGGTCGTGCTGCTGCTGGCCGGCGGACTTCTGGTGCAGGCGGCGGCGTCCGGCAGCGTGCTGGCCCCGATCGGGACCGGGCTGCTGGCGCTGGTGCTGCTCCTCGGCGGCGGCGCGCTGAGCCGGGCTTACGGAGACGCGGAGGCGGGCGCGGCCGGCGCCGCTGCCGGGGTCGGCGTCGCGCTGCTGGCCGGGATGTCCGTGCTGCCACCGCACCCGTTGTTCTCGCTGTCGGCGGGCCCGCTGGCGGCGGGACTGGCGGCGGTGACGGTGTACGGCGTCCTGGCGGCGGTCTCGGTGGCCGACCGGTTGCCGTGGTTCGTGGCGATCACTTCGGCGGCAGGTTTCGGCGCGGTGACGACCGGTGTGGTGCTGCTGGCCGGCGTCCGCCCGGTGTCGGCGGCGGCCGTGGTCGCGGTGCTGTGCACGGCGTTGGCGGCGGTGGCCCCGATGCTGTCGTTGCGCTTGGCCCGGCTGCCGCTCCCGCGGGTCCCGGACGACATGGAGGCGTTCCGCGCGGACGAGCAGCCGTCGGTGGGCACGGAGATGATCGGCCGGACGTCCCGCGCGCAGGCGGTGCTGACGGGGTTGCTGGTCGGGCTCGGTCTGGTGGTGCTGGCGTCGTCGGTGGTGCTGGCCGCGGGCGGCCCGTGGGACGCGGGTTTGGCGGGTTTGCTGGGCGTGGCGTGGATCCTGCGGTCCCGGTCGTACGCGGGGCGGGTCCAGCGGCTGGTGCTGGTGGGCTTCGGCATCCTCGCGCTGGTGTGCGCGGGCGTGTGGCTGGTGGTGTCGGGCGACCGCACGGTGGTGTTCGCGGCCGGCGGCACGGTGATCCTGGCGGCGGTGATCTGCCTGGTGTACGCGACGCGGGTGGCGCGTGGGCTGCGTTCGCCTTACTGGTCGCGGCTTCTGGACGTGTCCGAGTTCTTGGTGTTGCTGTCGCTGGTGCCGTTCGTGGGCATGATCGCGGGGGTGTACGAGGCCGTCCGCGGCTGAGATAGCTTCCTCGCATGACCGATTCCGATCCCAAGGACGATCTGCGGCGATACCTGCAGACGGCGCGCGAAGCGCTGGTGTGGAAGCTCGACGGCCTTTCCGAGTACGACATGCGCCGCCCGATGACGCCCACCGGCACCAACCTGCTCGGCCTCGTCAAGCACATGGCCGGTGTCGAACTCGGCTACTTCGGCGACACGTTCGGCCGGAAGTTCCCGGAGCCGCCCCCGTGGTACGAGGCCATGGACGACGACCCCGGCATCGACTTCTGGGCGTCCGAGGACGAGTCGCGCGACGACATCGTCGGGCTCTACCGGCGCGTCTGGGCGTTCGCGGACGAGACCATCGAGTCGAACCCGCTGGACGCGGCCGGCGAGATCCCGTGGTGGCCGCCGGAGCGCCGCGAGGTGACGTTGCACCGGGTGCTGGTGCACGTGATCGCCGAGCTCAACCGGCACGCCGGCCACGCCGACATCGTCCGCGAGCTCGTCGACGGCGGCGCCGGCCTGCGGGCCGACGCGTCGAACCTGCCGGATCGGGACGCGGACACGTGGGCGGAGTACCGCGAGAAGCTGGAGCGGGTCGCCCGCGCGGCCGGGTCGTAGCGAGACGCACTGGGCCTGTCCGGCGCGAATCCGCCGGACAGGCCCCGCGCTCAGCGTTTGAGCGTGAAGGTGAAGTCGCTCGAAAGCCGGGTGTCCAACCGGACCGCCGACACGACTTTCCCTTCCGCCAGAAGCCGTTCGACCTCGGCGCGCGACAACGCGCACCCGTCGGCGATCAGCCGCACGGGCCGGACCGGGATCGGCGCCTCGAACCGCACCGACACATCGATCACCTCACGATCGAGGTGATCCGACCCGCCGGTGTCGAGACGCCAAGCCCCGTCCCAATCGAGGGCGACGCGGTTGCGGCGCACCAGCCCCGGATCTCGCAGCAACTCGGCGGCGAGCGCAGGATCGTTGTGGTGCAACCGGTCCAGCAGTTCGGGACGAACGGAACGCACGTTCGTCCGCTCGAAAACCGTCAGCTTGACCGTGTCCCCGCACGACGTGCAGAGCGCGAGGAGCCAAGCGTCGATCAGCTTGTGGTGGGCGTTGACCCGGAACTTGCCGGTCGTCCGGAAGGCGTCCGCCCCGCACGCGTGGCAACGGCGGCGGACGAGCGGCAGGCGAGTGGGCATGACAAACCAGGAGAGCACAGGAGTACACCGGTTCCAGTGAGAAATCCGCAGCAAAAGGCGGCGTGGCGCACAGCGTCACGCGACGGGTTCAGCGCTCGGGGTTTCTCACGCGATGTACAACGGCACGTCCCGGACTAGACGACTCGGTCAGCCGCAAGATAACGGCGCGGAGCCGCGCCGGGAAACCGGTTTTCAGGAAT
Source organism: Amycolatopsis sp. NPDC098790 (assembly GCF_044759945.1). Taxonomy (NCBI): domain Bacteria; kingdom Bacillati; phylum Actinomycetota; class Actinomycetes; order Pseudonocardiales; family Pseudonocardiaceae; genus Amycolatopsis; species Amycolatopsis sp. NPDC098790. Next base: position 690,885 of record NZ_JBIWAI010000005.1, on the reverse strand, counting down.
CCAAGGCGAGTGGCAACGTCTGGCGGACCGCGGCACCGTGCCGCCCGTGCAGCGGCACCACCGGGATCCCCGGCGACGGCACCGGCGCACCCGGCCGCGCCCCCACACGGATCGTCACTTCGGCCTTCTCGCGCCCACCCGGTGTCCGGGTCAGCGTGTACGACGTCGCCGTGAAAGCGGCTCCCGGCACCGCGAAATCGAAGATCCGGGACGACCGCGGCCGGAAGCACATCTGCGCCGCGCCGCCCCACGTCCACGACCGCCACCGGTCGGGCTCGCCACCCGGTGCCCCCTGGACGCTCAGCGCCACGCGAAGCTCCTTCGCCAGCTCACCGGCCTCCAGCACGGTGCTCTGGTACCCCGCCTCGGCCAGCGTGCCCATCAGGCTCAGCGCCGCCGACGCCGTGCTTCGCAACGCCCCCAGGTCGCCACCGCCGCGGGCCAGCGCCGCGATCGGGGCAAGGTCCGGGCGGTAGCGGACCGCCAGCCAGCGGACCCGCAGCACCTGGTCGCCGCGGGGGATGGCCCACGTCAGCAGCTGGGCCGACGCCAGCGGGACGTCCGTGCGCTGGTACGCGGAGCGCAACGCCTCCACCAGCGGTCCCGGCGCGCCCGGTCCCTGCGTCAGCCGGACCAGGGCGCTCCAGCCGCCGTCGACCTCGGCGACGCCGAAGCGGTTGCCCGCGCGGTCGACGTGCTGGCGGACCTTCACCGGCCCGGCGACGTGCAGCAGCGGGTCGGGGCTCTCGCGGCGCGTGTCGTGGCGCCGCAGCCGGTACGCCGTCCAGGTCAGCGCCCAGCCCGCCGGGTGCCGTCCGGCGAACCGCACCGACGTCAGCAGCACCAGCAGCCCGGCGGCCGCGGTGACGCCGATCTGCACCGGCTGCCCGACCCCGTCGACCAGCCACGCGAGCAGCACGGCGATGCCGGCGATCTCCCACAGCGCGGCCTGCAGCGGCCGGATCGGCAGCAGCCAGGGCAACGGCGTGGACGCGGGCCGCGGCGGTGCCGGGCGGACGGCGCCGGCGGTTTCGACGGACACGGGCTCCCCTTTCCCCGGGTCTCCGACGCTACTGCCTCTCCGGATGCCGCGTGGGCGTAAAAATTACCCTCCCCTCGGTCCGTCCGGGTGTCTAGCGTCGAGCACTTGGGAGGACGACGCACAGCGCGGGGGCCAGTCAGCGTGTGGACGCAGCGGGACCAGATCCAGGCGTACCAGTTCCTCCGGCGCAGGCTCGTTTCCGCACTCGTCGCGGCCGACGCCAACCACCCCGTCTCGCCCAGCCGCCGGCTCGTCCTCGGCACCGTGCTGGGGCTCGTGGCCGCCCTGCTCGTCACCGCCGTCTTCGGCATCATCGGCCTGCTCAACCCCTCCGGCGGCAAGGACTGGCTGGCCGGCGGCAAGGTGATCGTCGAGGAGGGCACCGGCGCGCGGTTCGTGCTCGGCGCCGACGGCGTGCTGCACCCCGTGCTCAACTACGCGTCCGCGCGGCTGCTGGCCGGTGGGGCCGGCGACGCGACCGTGTCCGTCTCGTCGGAGAACCTCGGCAAGGCCGGCCGCGGCACCCAGATCGGCATCCCGGGCGCGCCGGACTCGCTGCCCGCGTCGGGCGCGCTCGTCACGACGCCGTGGACGAGCTGCAGCCGCACGACTCAGGACGCGCCCGCGTCGGCCGAGCCGCGCACCGCCGTCCTGCTCGCCGCGCCCGCGTCCGGTGTGGAACTGCCGCGGGACCAGGGCGTGATCGTCCGGCTGCCGTGGGGCGACCGGTTCCTGCTCGCCGGCGGCCGCCGCTACAAGCTTTCCGACGAGGCCGCGACCGCGCTGCAGTTCGACAGCTACCCGACGATCGCGGTGTCCGCCCGGTGGATCGACACCGTGCCGGCCGGCCGGGACCTGACCGCGCTGCCCGTCGACGGCGCCGGCGACCGCGGCCCCGCGGTGGGTGGCCGCGACTCCCGCGTCGGCGAGGTCCTCGCCGTCGTGGACGCGATGGCCGCGCCCGGCTCGGCGACGTCGTACTACCTGGTGCGCCGGGACGGGCTCGAACCGGTCGGGCAGACCGAGGCGAGCCTGCTGGTCACCACCGAAGCCAACGCGGCCGCCTACGAAGGGACGCCGAAGCCGGTCGAGGTCCGCGCGGCCGACGTCGCCGCCGTGCCGAAGGTCGCCGCGCCGCGTGCCGGGGGCGCCGACCCCGCGGCCTTCCCCGACCGCATCCCCGGCAAGGCGCCGATCACCGGCGGGTCGGTCGCGCTGTGCGTTCAGGGCAACCGGTTGCTCGTTTCGGCCGAATTCCCGCTTTCCCCTGGTGCCAAGGCAATCCAGGTCGCCACGAGGACCGAAGCACGGGTGGCGGACGAGGTGTTCGTACCTCCGTCGGGGGGAGCCGTCGTCGTCGAATCCGGCTCGGCCACCACGTACCTGGTGACCGACACGGGCCGGAAGTACCCGGTGGTGAACGCGCAGGCTTTGGCCTCGCTCGGCTACGGAAGCGTGGCGAAGTCACCGGTCGCAGGTAGTTTGCTGGCATTGGTGCCGACGGGCCCCGCGCTGGACCCGGCCACGGCCGGGCGGCCGGCTCCGTCGGGTGGAACGGGGTGAAAGTCGTGCAAATGACAGAAGAGCGTTCGACCGGCGAAGCCGACCTTGGGCGGGTCCGCGTCGCGGTGATCGAGGACCACCCGTTGTACCGCGTCTCGGTGGAACGGGTGCTGGCCGAAGCCGAGTTCGTCGAACTCGGCGCGGTGGTCGACTCGGTGGCGCGGTTCCACGTCCACCGGCAGCCTCCGGGCAGCGTCGTCCTGCTGGACCTGGGCCTGCCCGGCGTCGCGGGGGCGGCGGCGGTGCTGGAGGTCTGCGAGCTCGGGCACCACGTGCTCGTGGTCTCCGCGCAGGCCGAACCCGAAGTCGTGCTGGGGGCGATCGCCGCGGGGGCGCGGGGGTTCCTCTCCAAGGACGTCGACGCGGACGAGCTGCTGATCGCGATCAAGACGGTGGCCGACGGCGGCGCGTACGTCTCCGCGGTGGTCGCCGGGATGATCATGAAGGACAACGCGGACCGGCCCGCCGTCTCGGCCGACGTCGAGCTGTCGCCGCGCGAGGAACAGGTGCTGCGGCTGGTCGCGGCGGGGGAGCGCGACGTCGACATCGCGCTGATCCTCGGCATCGGCGTCCGGACCGTGCGGGGCTACCTGGACCGCATCCGCGACAAGACCGGCGAACGGCGGCGGCCGGGGCTGGTCAAGGAGGCCATCCGGCGCGGCCTGATCGGCGGCTCCGGGCCTCGTCGCGGCGGCCGCAAATGAGCGAACCCGCCGACGACGCCCCGGCTCCCCGCCGGATCCACGTCGGGGTCATCGAGGACCACCCGCTCTACCGGTACGCGTTGACGCGCGTGCTCACCGAAGCGCCGGACATCGAGCTCGGCGCGGTCGCCGACTCGGTGGCCCGGTTCGCGGTGCAGGACCAGCCGGCGGGCAGCGTCGTGGTCCTCGACCTCAAGCTCCGGGGTGTCCAGGACGCGGCCGCGGTCCTGGAAGTGGGGCAGATGGGGCACAAGGTGCTGGTGGTGTCCGCGCACGCGGAACAGCCGGAGGTGCTGGGGGCGATGCAGGCGGGCGCGAAGGGGTTCCTGTCGAAGGACGTCGACGGCGACGAGCTCCTGCGCGCGATCCGCACGATCGCCGACGACAACGCGTACGTGTCGCCGACGCTCGCGGGGATGATCATCCAGGACAGCGAAGAGCGGCACGCGGGGCCCAAGATCGTGCTGTCCGAGCGCGAGAAGCAGGTCCTCCGGCTGGTGGCGGCCGGGGAGCGCGACGTCGACGTGGCCGAGATCCTCAACATCAGCGTCCGGACGGTCCGCTCCTACCTGGACCGCATCCGCGACAAGACGGGCGAACGCCGGCGCGCGGGGTTCGTCCGGGTCGCGATCCGCGAAGGCCTGCTCCGCTAGCCCCAAAGCGGCATTTTCACGTGAAAGTGACCCGGAGTGCGCACTCCGGATCACTTTCCTAGGGAAAGATGCGTCCGAGGGGCCCCGAAACGCATCTTTCCTAGGGAAAGTGCGTCTCAAAGGCGGCGGTTGGCCAGGGCTCCCGTCGCGGTGCGGGCCTTGGCCGACACGGCCGGGTCGACGTCCACCACGAGCGTCTCCGGCCCCGCGCCCGCGGCGGCGTGCACCCGGCCGAACCCGTCCGCGACCAGCGAGTACCCGATCCCGGTCGGCGCCTTCGGGTTCACCGCGAGCCCCGTCGCCGCCGGGTCGGCCTGGCCGCACGCCAGCACCCAGCAGCCCGAATCCAGGGCCCGCGCCCGCACCAGCACCTCCCACTGCTCGCGCTTGCCCTCGCCGGCGCCCCAGGACGCCGGCAGCAGCACGACGTCGGCGCCGTCGTCGGCCAGCGCGCGGAACAGCTCCGGGAAGCGCACGTCGTAGCAGGTCGCGACGCCGTAGACGACGCCGTCCAGCTCGAACGTCGTCACCGAGGTACCGGGCGCGACCGTGTCCGACTCCGCGAAGCCGAACGCGTCGTAGAGGTGGATCTTGTCGTAGCCGCGGTGCTGTCCGCGGCCGGTGACCAGCAGCGTGTTGCGCACGCGGCCCTCGTCCGCCGGGGTGAACATGCCCGCGACGACCACGACGTCGTGCTCGGCCGCCACCGCGGCCACCGCCGTCGCCCACGGCCCGTCGAGATCTTCGGCGACCGGTTCCAGGGGACGCCCGAACCGCGCCATCGTCGCTTCGGGGAACACGACGATCCGGGCGCCGTCCGCCACCGCGGCCTCCACACCGGAGCGAACCAGCTTCAGGTTCGCCTCCGGATCGTCACCCGAGTTGACCTGGCACAACGCGATTCGCGCCACCGCTGCCTCCTGCATGCTGGGATCGGCCGTCACCGGGGAGTATCGCTGAAAAGCGGCTGGGCGTGACCTCGTACCCTGGAGGCATGTTGAACCGCACCGACCTGCGCGGGCAGGTCCCGACCGCCGCCGAACTGCGCGCCACGCTCCCACGCGCCGAATACGACGTGGACGCGGCGCTGCACCACGTGCGCCCGGTGGTCGAGGCGGTCCGTGACCGCGGTGTCGAAGCCGTCCTCGAATACACCGAGAAGTTCGACAAGGTGCGCCCCGCGTCCGTGCGGGTGCCGCGTCCTGAGCTGACCCGCGCTCTGGAAGAGCTGGACCCGGCCGTGCGTGCCGCGCTGGAGGAGTCGATCACCCGCGCCCGCAAGGTGCACGCCGAGCAGCGCCGCACCGACGTCACGACCACGGTCGTCGACGGCGGCACGGTCACCGAGAAGTGGGTGCCGGTCGAGCGCGTCGGGCTGTACGCGCCGGGCGGCCTGGCCGTGTACCCGTCGACCGTGGTGATGAACGTCGTCCCGGCGCAGATCGCCGGCGTCGCCTCCCTGGTCGTCTGCTCGCCGCCGCAGGCCGCGTTCGGTGGCCTCCCGCACCCGACCATCCTCGCCGCGGCCGAGCTGCTCGGCGTCGACGAGGTGTGGGCGGTCGGCGGCGCGCAGGCCGTCGCGCTGCTGGCGTACGGCGGCACGGACACCGACGGCGCCGAACTGGCCCCGGTCGACGTCGTGACCGGCCCGGGCAACATCTACCTCACCGCGGCCAAGCGGCTCCTGCGCGGCCTGATCGGCATCGACGCCGAGGCCGGCCCGACCGAGATCGCGATCCTCGCCGACGAGACGGCCGACCCGGTGCACGTCACCGCCGACCTGATCAGCCAGGCCGAGCACGACCCCCTCGCGGCGAGCGTCCTGGTCACGACGTCGGTCGAGCTGGCGGACGCCGTCGACAAGGAACTGGTGAACCGCGTCGCGGCGACGAAGCACAGTTCGCGGGTGGCCGAAGCGTTGGGCGGCAAGCAGTCCGGCGTCATCCTGGTGTCCACAGTGGACGACGGCCTGCGCGTCGTCGACGCCTACGCCGCCGAGCACCTGGAGATCCAGACGGCGGACGCGCGTGCGGTCGCCGCCCGGGTCCGCAACGCGGGCGCGATCTTCGTCGGCGCGTACGCCCCGGTGTCGCTGGGCGACTACTGCGCGGGGTCCAACCACGTCCTGCCCACCGGCGGGTTCGCCCGCCACTCCTCGGGCCTGTCGGTGCAGAGCTTCCTCAAGGGCATCCACGTCGTGGACTACACCGAGGACGCCCTGCGCGAGGTTGCCGGCCGCGTCGTCGCGCTGGCCGACGCCGAGGACCTGCCCGCGCACGGCGAGGCCGTCACGGCGCGGTTCGGAGGTTCGGTCCGATGACGATCGGCGAAGAGGTCACGCTGGCCCAGCTGCCGCTGCGCGAGGACCTGCGCGGCAAGACGCCGTACGGGGCACCGCAGCTGGACGTCCCGGTCCGGCTGAACACCAACGAGAACCCGTACCCGCCGCCGCCCGAGCTGGTCGCGGACGTCGCGGAGGCGGTCCGCGCCGAGGCGGCCGAGCTGCACCGCTACCCGGACCGCGACGCCGTGGCGCTGCGCCAGGACCTGGCCGACTACCTGAGCGTGTCGACGCGGGTGGTGCTGTCGGAGGCGAACGTCTGGGCCGCCAACGGGTCCAACGAGGTGCTGCAGCAGATCCTGCAGGCGTTCGGCGGGCCGGGGCGCAGCGCGCTGGGGTTCGAGCCGTCGTACTCGATGCACCCGATCATCGCGTCCGGCACGCGCACCGAATGGGTCCCGGCGCCGCGCCGCGACGACTTTTCGTTGGACACGGCCGCGGCGGCCGCGGTCATCTCGGACCGGCGTCCGGACATCGTGTTCGTCACGAGCCCGAACAACCCGACCGGCGGGTCGATCCCGCTCGACGAGCTGCGGTCCGTTTTGGACGCGGCCACCGGGATCGTCGTCGTCGACGAGGCGTACGCGGAGTTTTCGTCGCAGCGCAGCGCGGTGCACCTGCTGGCCGACTACCCGGCTTCGTTGATCGTCTCGCGCACGATGAGCAAGGCGTTCGCGTTCGCGGGCGGCCGGCTCGGCTACCTGGCGGCGGCACCGGCGGTGGTCGACGCGCTGCAGCTGGTCCGGCTGCCGTACCACCTGTCACGGTTGACGCAGGCGGCGGCGCGAGCGGCTTTGCGGCACGCGGACGCCACTTTGGACAGTGTGCACAAGCTGGCGGCCGAGCGCGACCGCGTCGTGGAGGCGTTGGCGGGGCTGGGTTACGACCCGGTGCCGAGCGACTCGAACTTCGTCCTCTTCGGACGGTTTGCCTCACCGTCGGCTGCCTGGCAGTCCTATTTGGACAAGGGGGTGCTGATCCGCGACCCGGGCATTCCCGGCCACTTGCGCGTGAGCATCGGCACCCCGGAGGAGAACGACGCCTTCCTCGAGGCGAGTAAGGAAGTCTCGCGATGACCCGCATCGGCAAGGTCGAACGGACCACCAAGGAGTCCTCGATCTCCGTCCAGCTCGACCTCGACGGCACGGGCGAGGTGGAGATCTCGACGGGCGTGCCGTTCTACGACCACATGCTGACGGCGTTCGGCGTCCACGGCTCGCTGGACCTCAAGGTGGAGGCCACGGGCGACATCCACATCGACGCGCACCACACGGTCGAGGACACGGCGATCGTGCTGGGCCAGGCGATCCGCCAGGCCCTGGGCGACAAGAGCGGCATCCGCCGCTTCGGAGACGCGTGGATCCCGATGGACGAAACCCTGGCCCACGCGGCAATCGACGTGTCGGGGCGCCCGTACTGCGTGCACGTGGGCGAGCCCGAGCAGTTCAACACCTTCACGATCGGCGGCAACTACCCGTTCGTGCTGACGCGCCACGTGTTCGACTCGCTGTCGTTCCACGCGCAGATCGCGCTGCACGTGAGGGTGATCCACGGCCGCGACCCGCACCACATCGCGGAGGCGGAGTACAAGGCGGTGGCGAGGGCGTTGCGTGCGGCGACGGAGCCGGACCCGAGGGCGGGCGGAATCCCGTCGACGAAGGGTGTTCTGTGAGCAACAGCGTGGTCGGAGTCCTCCTGCTGGCCCTGGGAGGCTTCCTGGTGGGCGGCGTCTATTCGACGTGGAAGACGGCGAAGTTCATGGCGGTGGTGTTGGGAGTCGCGGCGCTGCTCGCCATCGGCGGCGCGATCTTCTGGCTGATGAGCTGACCGATTCCTTTCCCGGGCGCGGGCGGTCCACCTTCCAGACGAGCCGAGGAGGACCATGCCCACCGACGAGGAGTTCCGGACCTACAACGAAGGCGTCATCAGCGAGTTCCGCGCCAACCGGGGGAGAGTGAGCGAACCACCGTTCCCGATCCTGCTGCTGACCACAACGGGAGCCCGCACCGGCCGGCGGTCGACGGTCCCGCTCGGCTTCGCGGTCGACGACCGGGGCCGCGTCTTCGTGGTCGGCTCCAAGGCGGGTGCCCCCAGACACCCGGCTTGGTTCCACAACCTGCGAGCGAACCCGGCGGTGACGGTCGAACTCGGCTCCGGTACCCACGAGGCCCAGGCCGTCGTGACGACCGGCGAAGAACGCGACCGCCTCTACGGCCTGGTTTCCGACGGCACGTCGGCCTACGAGCGGAACACCGACCGGGTGTTCCCGGTGATCGTCCTCGACGGCGTTCCCGCACCTGGCTGACCGGGTACCGCGGCCGGCCCCACCCTTCCCGGCGAGGTCGTGCCTGCTGTCTGCGGCTCTCCGATCCCTGCCGTCGGCCAACGTGGCTCGGTGCGGCGGGCCGGACGGCATGAACGACTCTTTCAGCGCGTCGGACGGCATGAAAGAGTCGTTCATAACGTTCGGCCGAGGCGTCGCCGTGCTCCCTAGCGGCTTATCAGCCGGTAGCCGCTCGGTTGTCCACAACGCCGCCGTGATGTGGACAAGCGGGCCGCCGAGAGGGCCGTTCACCCGGTTTCGTCGGTCGGCGCCGGTAAACTGGACCGGGGTCAGCCCCCAGGGATGGGTGGGGCTTGCTCGGTGGGGTGGGCAGCGGAATTTCGGCGAAGCCGCGGCGCTGGGCGGTGGTCCCGGAGTGCCGGCGCCGGCCGAAGGCTGGTTGTCCACAACTCGCGGTTGTGGACAACCAGGAATCACCGGCTCGCGCCGACCAGCTCCCGCGGCTCGTCACCCGGCGCGTCCAAGTGCTTCGTCAACTTCTCGCCCTCGACATCAACATCCGGCAGAATCCGGTCCAGCCACTTCGGCAGCCACCACGCCCCGCGGCCCAGCAGCGACATCACCGCCGGCACCAGCGTCATCCGGACCACGAACGCGTCCACCAGCACGCCGAACGCCAGCGCGAACCCGATCGACTGGATCAGCGTCGACTCCGCCAGGATGAAGCCGGCGAATACGCTGATCATGATCAGCGCCGCCGCGACGACCACCCGTGCGCCGTGGCGGAAGCCCGTCACCATCGCTTCCTGCGGCTCCGCGCCGTGCACGTGCTCCTCGCGCATCCGCGTCACCAGGAACACCTGGTAGTCCATCGCGAGTCCGAAAAGGACACCGATGAGCAGGATCGGCAGCATGCTCATGATCGGCCCGGTCGACTCGACGCCGAGCAGGTCCGTCAGCCAGCCCCACTGGAACACCGCGACCACCGCGCCGAACGTCGCCGCGACCGAGCCGAGGAACCCGATCGTCGCCTTCAGCGGCACGACCACCGAGCGGAACACCAGCATCAGCAGCACGAACGCGAGCCCGACGATCAGCGCGAGGTATGGCAGCATCGCGTCGGACAGCTTCTCCGAGACGTCGATGTTCGCCGCGGTCTGCCCGGTGACGGACAGCTTGGCGCCCGTCGCGTTCTCCAGGACACCGGATTCGGTGCGGATCGCGGCCACCAGGTCCTCGGTCTGGGTGCTGCTCGGCCCGCTCTTCGGGATCACCGTGAGCAACGCCGTGTCACCGGTCTGGTTGACGCGCGGCGGGGTGACAGCGGCGACGTCGGGGAGCTTCTGGATGTCGGCCGCGGCCTGGCCGAGCGCGGCCTCCCGGTTGGTGCTCGCGCCGGTGTCGACGACGACCAGCAGCGGCCCGTTCGAGCCCTCGCCGAAGCTGCGGCTCGCGATGTCGTACGCCTTCTTCTGCGTCGACTCGGGCGCGGCGGTGCTGTCGTTGGGCAGGCCGAGCTGCATGCCGAGCGCGGGCAGCGCGACGACGGCCATCCCGGCCACCGCGACGAGCAGCACCGGCCACCGGTGGCGGGCGACGAACCGCGCCCAACGCTCGCCGTGCGTCGTTTCGACCGGCTTGCGACGCAGCCGGATGCGCTCGCCGGCGACCCGGGTGCCGGCGAAGCCGAGGATCGCGGGCAGCAGCGTCAGCGCGATGATCACGGCGACCGCGACGGTGACCGCGGCGGCCACGCCCATCTGGCCGAGGAACGGGATGCCGATGACGGTGAGCCCGGCCAGCGCGATGATCACGGTGAGCCCGGCGAACACGACGGCCGAGCCGGCGGTGCCGGTGGCGCGGCCCGCGGCCTCTTCGGGATCGCGGCCGAGGCTCAGCTCGTGCCGGTAGCGCGACACGATGAACAGTGCGTAGTCGATGCCGACGGCCAGCCCGATCATCAGCGCGAGGATCGGCGTGTTCGAGTTCAGCTCCAGGAAGCCGGAGGCGAGGAAGATGCCGCCCATCCCGGTGCCGACGCCGATCAGCGCGGTGAGCAGCGGGATCCCGGCCGCGACCAGCGAGCCGAAGGTGATGATCAGTACGACGGCGGCGACCGCGACGCCCAGGCCCTCGGTCGCGCCGGTTTCGGGGATGCCCTGCACGGCGTCGCCGCCGAACTCGACGGTGAACCCGGCGTCGCGCGCCGCGTTCGCCGTGTTCAGCAGGGCCTGCCGGTCACCGTCGGTGAGCTCGTACGCCTTCGCGCCGTAGCTGACCTGGGCGAGCGCGACGTGCTTGTCGGGCGAGATCGACTGGGCCTGGAACGGGTCGACGACGGCGGCGACCTTCGGTGCCGTCTTCAGCTGCCCGACCAGCGCCTCGACCGCGGCCTTGCCCTTGGCGTCGGTGACCGTGGTGCCCGCGGGCGCCTCGATGACGACGCGCGCGGTCGCGCCACCCGCGTTGGCCTGCGGGAACTTCTCGGTCAGCTGGTCGACGGCCCGCTGCGACTCGGTGCCGGGGATCGTCACCGAGTTGGACAGCTGGCCGGACAGCGTGAGGGCGCCCAGCCCGAGTGCCACGAGGACGGCCGCCCAGACGGCGGCGACCAGCGCTCGCCGTCGGAAGGACAGCCGGCCGAGCCGGTACAGGAAGGTCGCCACGAGTCAGCTCCGTTTCGCCCGAACGGGGTCGGTTCACTCCATCTAGTTACTGACCAAGCTAGCCGATCGGCAAGGAGAGGTCCAAGCCGATCGGCAAGTATGTGACTTGCCGAACAGCAAGGTTTATCCCAGCCGATCGGCTAGTAGTCGGTTTGCCGATCGACAGGGAGTGACGTACGCTCCGACGGCTCGCTGAGGAGGAAGAATGACCGCCGGCCCGGACGGGGACACCCGGACCCGACTGCTGCAGACCGCGCTGCGGCTGTTCACCGAACACGGTGTCGAGGGCACGTCGCTGCAGATGATCGCCGACGCGCTGGGGGTCACCAAGGCCGCGGTCTACTACCACTTCAAGACGAAGGCGGAGATCACCGAGGCGGTGGCCGAGCCCGGCGTCCGCGACCTGGACGAGCTGGTGTTGCGCGCCGCCGCGCAGAAGCGCCGCGGCGCGCAGGTGGACCTGCTGCTGGAGGGGTTCGTCGACCTGGTGATCCGGCACCGCGCGCTGGTGGCGCTGTTCTCGAGCGACCCGGGCCTGGTGCGCGCGATCGAGAAGTCTGCGCACGGCGGCATGGAGGGCTTCGGCCAGGCGCTGCTGGGCATCCTGTCGGGCCCGGACCCGACGCCGTCGGCCCGGGTCAACGCGATGGTGACGCTGACGGGCATCGCGATGGCCGGCGGTTCCCCGGACCTGGCCCGGCTGGGCGACGAAGAGCTGCGCGCGGAGCTGCTGGACGTGGGCCGCCGCCTGCTGGGCCGCCCCCGCCGGCGCGGTCTGGCGCCGGTTTCGACGGCGTAGCCCTCAGCCGACGCGGTAGAGGTACTCCGGCGGCACCGCGGCCGTCAGCCACACGCCGTTCGCGCTGACCTGGAACGCGTGTCCCGCGGCGGCCATCCCCGCGGCGTCGACGCGCAGGATCACCGGCTTCCCGCGCCGGGCGCCGACGACGCGTGCCGTGTCGACCGTCGCCGACAGGTGGACGGCGTGGCGGTTCATCGGACGCAGTCCTTCGCGCAGGATCGCGTCGAGGAACTTCGCGACCGTGCCGTGGTAGAGGACGTCCGGCGGGACGGCGTCCGCCAGCCCGAGGTCGACGTCGACGCTGTGGCCCTGGCTGGCGCGGATGCGCGTACCGGTTTCGTCGAAGGCGAAGCGGCGCTTGTTGTTCGTCTCGACGACTTCGTCGAGCTGCTCGCGGGTGATCTTGAGTGCGCGCAGGAGCTGCTCGACCGGCGCCCAGCCGTCCGGGCTCAGCGTGAGGCCGATGGCGGCGGGATCGTGGCGCAGGTGGCGCGCCAGCCGTTTGGAGATGCGGATCGTTTCTTTCTCGTTCATTTCCTGCCCAGGATCCCGCGGCGGGCAAGCGATTTAGATGCCGCCTTCGACCGCCGGACGCAGTTTGCTCGCCCCCGGCCCGAAGCGGGCCAGCGCGTCGTCGTTGTTGTAGAGGGCGCAGCTGCGCAGCGAGAGGCACCCGCAGCCGACGCAGCCGGTGAGCCGGTCGCGCAGGCGTTGTAAGGCGTCGATCCGGGCGTCGAGCTCGTGCTGCCAGTCGCGGGACAGACGCGCCCAGTCGGCTTTCGTCGGGGCGTGGTCGGCGGGCAGCGTTTTCAGTGCGGAGCTGATGTCCTCCAGCGAGAGCCCGACCCGTTGCGCGGCGCGGATGAACGCGATCCGGCGCAGCACCGAGCGCGGGTAGCGGCGCTGGTTGCCCGCCGACCGCTCCGAGCTGATCAGCCCTTTTTCCTCGTAGAAGCGCAGCGCCGTGTGCGGCACCCCGCTGCGGTCGGCGACCTGTCCGATGCTGAGATGTTCAGCGAGCCTCGTCACCAGCTCAGGCTATCCTTGACTTCGAGTTTAGTCGAGGTTGCATCGTCGAAGACATGACGACTGCGACCGAACCGGGGTACGCGGATCTGCCGCGCCTGATTTCCCTGATGACCGGCGACGACAAGCACCACGCCGCCGCGGAGTCCACTGTGGACGTGTTGTGGGTGCTGTACGACCGCGTGCTCGACATCACCCCGGCGAACTTCCGGTCACCGGACCGCGACCGGTTCCTGCTGTCCAAAGGGCACGGTCCGATGGCCTACTACGCGGTGCTGACGGTGAAGGGGTTCCTGGAGGAGGCGGAGCTGCCGACGTGGTCGAACGCGCTGTCCCGCTTGGGCCACCACCCCGACCGCCGGCGCGTACCGGGCGTCGAGATCTCGAGCGGATCCTTGGGTCACGGCCTCCCAATCGCGCTGGGAACGGCCCTGGGCCTGCGGGCGCGCGGCTTGCGTTCAAAAGTCGTGACCCTGGTGGGCGACGCAGAGCTGGACGAGGGTTCGAACCACGAAGCGATCGTCGTCGCGGCGCGGTCGGGCTTGGAGAACCTGACAACGGTGGTGATCGACAACCAGTCGTCAACGCGAGGCTGGCCGGGAGGAATAGGGCGCCGCTTCGAGGTCGAGGGCTGGGAGACGCGCACGGTGTCCGGTCGCGACCATTCGGCGTTGTATTCGGCTTTTACATCTCCGCATCCGGGCCGGCCGTTGGCCGTGGTCGCCGTCGTCGAGCCGAAGGGTTTGTGATGAGGAAAGCGTTTTTGCGGACCACCGAGGAGATCCTGGACGCGGACCCGGAGGTGGCGGTGGTGCTGGCGGACATTTCGGCGGCCCAGTTGGCTGGTGCTGCCCAGCGTCACCCTGATCGCGTGATCAATGTCGGGATCCGGGAGCAGTTGTTGGTCAGCGCGGGGGCTGGGTTGGCGTTGGCGGGGTTGCGGCCGATTGTGCACACGTTTCCGTCGTTTTTGGTGGAGCGGGCGTTCGAGCAGATCAAGCTGGACTTTTCGCACCAGGAGGTGGGAGGGGTTCTGGTGTCGTACGGGGCTTCGTACGACATGTCGACCGAGGGGAGGACGCACCAGTCTCCGGGTGATGTGGCTTTGATCGATTCGTTGCCAGGATGGACGATCCACGTGCCGGGGCATGCTTCGGAGGCCCGCCGGTTGCTGCTGGAGTCAATCCCTGGGGATGGGCGGGTTTACTTGCGCCTCTCGGCGCAGTCGAATGCTTCGCCGCATCTCGGAGTGGGCTTCACGCGGCTGCGGTTCGGGTCTTCGGGGGTTGTTGTGGCGGTCGGTCCGGTGCTGGACCGGGTGCTGAGGGCGTGCGCTGGTCTGGACGTCACGGTGCTGTATGCGTCGACGATCCGGCCATTCGATTCGGCCGGTCTGCGGTCGGCGGTGCTTTCGGCTTCGCCTTCAGTGGTTCTCGTTGAGCCTTATCTGGCGGGGACTTCGGCACATTGGGTGGCTGAGGCGTTGTCGGATCTGCCGCATCGGTTGAAGTCACTGGGCGTGCGGCGGGATGCGGAGGTGCGGACGTACGGCGGGATCGCCGACCACGACTTGGCGCACGGGTTGGATGCCGGGTCGCTGAGGCTGTCGATCAAGGATTTCCTGGGGGAGTAGGCGACGCAGGGTGCTTGTAGCTCACATTCTCGTGCTTTCCGTTCAGGAGTTCTACAAGCGCGGCGCTATTCCGCTTTTCCTCGGCGGTGCTCACTGGCAGACGAACGTGGAGGCTCTCGTAGAGAGTAAACCTGTTCAGGTCAGTCAAGATCTTGACCGCAGTCGTGTATTCGTCCGCTGCTGCGATCGCTGCTCGATAGGCCAAGTAGGTCAGTGCATAGGGACCTAGAGCGACCAGTAGCCACCAGCCATCCGTAAGCAGGCAAGCGGTCGTCTCGAGCGTGGCCAACAATGAAACGACGCCCAGGCGGACCGTCGTATCGAGTTGCTGACGCGCGTCCTGAACGTGGTCGACGTGTCGTTCAGGAGCGGTGAGGAGTAGGTGCGGAAGCACCTTCAACACGTCGAGCCCGTACTGCTTGCCCACTCGGTCTTCTTCGCGGCGCAGGGCATTGCCGAGTCTCGTGGGCAATATCCGCGAAGGATCCGGAAATCTGCTCGCTGCGTACGCGAACACCTCGGCGTCGACGATCCGGTGAAGGAATTGCTCTCCGTCCTCGGAGTTCAGTAAGAATTTTTTGCGCTTCTCGAAAAGAGTACGTTCCCAGGGGGGAGGGTCTTCTGGTCTGATCGCAGTGAGCGCGGCGACTACCTCGGCCTCCAGAGCCGCGGCAGCCGCGTCGCGCGCATCCACTAACTTCTGTCGCCTCTTGCTGTAGTGTCGGATCCGCAGCAGCGCGGCTTTGCGTCCGAGGAAACTGGTGCCCCAGTAACCTTCGAGCACTTGCGTTGTCGCGAACTGCAGCGGGTGCACAAACAGCCCGGCAACCAGGCTCGCCAGCAAGATCCAGGCTATGCCTGTGGAGGTCCAGTGGGCGAAGGCCGAGAGCTGGCCAACTTTCGGTGCGCCCCGCCAAGCGTCGCTCACCGCGAGGGTGGCCGACCACAGGACCAAGAAGAGCGCGGGCAGCATACTGACAAGCCCGAAATAGCGACCGATCTTGCTGCCGATGGTAAGGGTGCTTTCGGCGAAGGACGGTGCTGTCACCGTTTCCTACCCGCAGGCGGCTCGTCAGGTGAGCGTTTGCACTTCGGGCAGTACTCGTCGCCGTCCGCGTCGAGTTGGAGGATGCCCGTGCAGTTCGGCTGCGGGCAGCGATCGCCGGGGCGGAACTGTCCGCGTCCCGGTCCGCGCAAGTCGCCCTTGTAGCCGAGACGGCCCTGTGTTCGGGTGAGCGCGAGGACGAGCCGAAGTCTTCGCATCCGCGTCACCCCGTCCTCCAGGATCCGACCATGTTAGGCCAGCATTCAGGCTTAGTCGACAAGGTGAGCGAGGTGGTGATGGGCTTCTCGCCCTGGGCGGTGCCCCCAGTGGGGATCGCTGTGGTCGCTGTTGCGGGGGTGTTCGGAGCAGGGTGGGCCTGGCTCGCTGTCGGGGTTCTCGTGGTCGTCGGTGTGGTTTGGCTCGGCTGGGCTGTGCTTCGGGAGCAGCGGTCCGATAGCGTGACCGACATGGGGTCGACTATCCGGCCGATCGCCTTGGGTGTGATCCGGCGCGGTGATGAGCTGCTCGTCTTCGAAGGGCGAGACGAAGTCAAAGGCGAAACCTACTACCGGCCGCTCGGGGGTGGGATCGAGTTCGGCGAGCGAGCAGTGGACGCACTGAAGCGTGAGCTAGTTGAGGAGCTCGATGCCGAGCTCATCGTGGGCGAGCGGCTGGGCGTACTTGAGAACGTCTTCATCTGGCAGGGCAAGCCGGGACACGAGATCGCCTTCGTGTTCGCCGCTGCTTTCAACGAGCACAGCTTCTACGTTCGCGAGGACCTCAAAATCCTCGACGACGACTCGGTAACCGTGCGTTGGATTGCCATGACCGACTTCCGAGCCGGCACAAAAATCCTTTACCCCAACGGGCTCACCGAACTGCTCTCATCGGAGTAACGACCGCGAAGTCGCCTCCAAAGACTCGGCTCCGGGAGACGCCGAACGGCTGAACGACACCGTGAACGGCCCGTCCGTCCGCACCGGCAACTGCGGGAAGTTGTTCGGCGACGGCTCCGTCTCGAACACCGCGAAAGCCGACGGCGACGCCTTCAGCGACACGTACACCCCCGCCCCCGGCGGCGGTGAAGCCAACCCGCGCACGACCGGACGCAGCAGCATTACGTTGTCCGAGTCCACCATCGTCGCGTTGGCCTCGTCCCGGAAACGCCGCCAGACCGGCCCGGAGTAGAACGCGGAAAGCGCATCAGCGCGAGCAGCGAGAGATGAGAACCCCCGCAGCCACACGAACTCGTCCGGGGACGCCGAGGTCCGGAACAGCCCGAACAGGTGCGCCCCCACGGCCTCCTGCGGCGCGACGAACTCGCGCTCGAACAACGAGATCAGCTCGTCACGGCGCCCCGGGTGCAGGGTGTAGCGGCGCAGCTCCAGCACCGTCTCGTACGAAGAAAAGTCCACGATGCAAAAGGTACTGCTCACCACCGACAAAAACGGATCAGCGGAACGCCGCCAGCCCCGTCACCGCCTGGCCGAGGGACAGCGCGTGCATCTCCTCCGTGCCCTCGTACGTCAGCACCGTCTCCAGGTTCGCCATGTGGCGCATCACCGGGTACTCCAGCGAAATCCCGTTCGCGCCCAGCATCGAACGCGCCGAGCGGGCCGCGTCCAAAGCCGACCGCACGTTCGCCATCTTGCCGAAGCTCACGTGGTTGTGGTGCAACGTCCCCGCGTCCTTCAGCCGGCCGATCTGCAGCGCCACCAGGCCGGCTCGGTTGACCTCCACCAGCAGGTCCGCGAGCTTGCGCTGCGTCAGCTGGAACCCGGCCAGTGGCTTGCCGAACTGCGACCGCGACAGCGTGTACTCCAACGCCGCCTCGTAGCACGCGCGCGCGGCGCCGACCACGCCGAACAAGATCCCGTACCGCGCCTCGTTCAAGCAGGACAACGGTCCGCGCAAGCCCCGGACCTCGGGGAACGCCGCCGACGAGGGCAGCCGGACGCCGTCCAGGACCAGTTCCGCCGTCAGCGACGCCCGCAGCGACAGCTTGTGCTTGACCTCGTTCGCCGTGAACCCCGGCGTCGACGTCGGGACGACGAAGCCGCGGATCCCGTCGTCCGTCTGGGCCCAGACCACCGCGACGTCCGCGACCGTTCCGTTCGTGATCCACATCTTCGTGCCCGACAGCACCCAGTCCGAGCCGTCGCGCACCGCGCGCGTCCGCATCGAGCCCGGGTCGCTGCCCGCGTCCGGCTCGGTCAGGCCGAAGCAGCCCAGCGCGTCGCCTGTGGCCATGCGCGGCAGCCACTCCTGCCGCTGCTCCTCGCTGCCCCACTTGTGGATCGCGTACATCGCCAGCGACCCCTGCACCGAGACGAAGCTCCGCAACCCCGAGTCGACGGCTTCGAGCTCCCGGCACGCGATGCCGTACGCGACCGCGCTGGTGCCGGCGCAGCCGTAGCCCTCCAGGTGCATGCCCAGCAGGCCCAGCGAGCCGAAGCCCTTGGCCAGCTCGGCGGCCGGCAGCGAGCCCGATTCGTACCAGTCCGCGACCTGGTCCAGCAGGTTGTCCTTCGCGTACGCGCGGACGGCGTCGCGGATGCCGCGCTCCTCCTCGGCGAGCCCGGCGTCGAGGTCGAGGAAGTCGTGCGGGTCAGGGGTGCGGCTGCTCATGAGGGCTCCCGGGGGACGCGTCGATGCGGCCCCCGCAGGAAACCACAGTCAGGCGTCTGTCCTCCGCGTGGCGTTCGTCACGCGGGCAACAGAAGAACTCGGCGTGCAGCGCGGCCGGACCTGCTGGCGGGGGATCAGCAGCTCGCTGAACTGCGGAAACGGCACGCTCTCGATGTCGTCACGCCAGGCGTGCAGCATCTGGGACAGCAGATCGTCCTCGGCCATCTTCGCCTCCCTGGCGTCCGGTCGCGCAGGCCGTGCCCACACGATCGTGTCGCTTGATACCCAGCGCGCGGGACGCCGAAACGTGCTTCTCCAAGATTCTTCCGGCGCGTGACCGACTTGTGGCAGGATCGCGGAGCCGCCGCCACCGCCTCAACTCCCGAGGAGCGCTTCGCCGCCGTGACGGACGTCTATTCGGTCGAGCGCCGCTGAGCCCTACGGCTACGCTGGGTGGCGTGTCTCGTGTGGTGATCCTCGACTACGGTTCCGGCAACCTCCGCTCCGCCGAACGCGCTGTGGCGCGCGCGGGAGCCGACGTCGAGGTCACCGCCGATCCCCATGCCGCCGTCGAGGCCGACGGCCTGGTCGTGCCCGGCGTCGGCGCCTACTCGGCGTGCATGGCCGGGCTGCTCGACGTCAAGGGCCACCGGATCATCGGCAAGCGGCTCGCCGGCGGCCGTCCGGTGCTCGGCATCTGCGTCGGCATGCAGATCCTCTTCTCCCGCGGCGTCGAACACGGCGAGGAGACCGAGGGCACGGGGGAGTGGCCGGGGGTCGTCGACCGGCTCGACGCCGACGTCCTGCCGCACATGGGCTGGAACACCGTGCGCGCGCCCGCCGATTCGCAGCTGTTCGCCGGGCTCGACCCGGACGAGCGGTTCTACTTCGTCCACTCCTACGCCGCGCGCAAGTGGGAGCTCGAATCCGGCATCGGCCAGGAGCCGAAGGTGACCTGGGCCAACCACGGCGAGGACTTCGTCGCGGCGGTCGAGAACGGGCCGCTCTGGGCCACCCAGTTCCACCCCGAGAAGTCCGGCGACGCCGGCGCGCGGCTGCTGAAGAACTGGCTCGCGACCCTCTGACCGGGTGACGCGCGTCTCCGCCCTAGAGTTACCGGCGTGACTTTCACGCTGCTTCCCGCCGTTGATGTGGCCGATGGCCAGGCCGTGCGACTCGTCCAGGGCGAGGCCGGCACCGAGACCTCCTATGGCAGCCCGCTCGAAGCGGCGCTGGCGTGGCAGCGCGACGGCGCCGAGTGGATCCACCTCGTCGACCTCGACGCCGCGTTCGGCAAGGGCAGCAACCGCGAGCTGCTCGCCGACGTCGTCGGCCGGCTCGACGTCCAGGTGGAACTGTCGGGCGGCATCCGCGACGACGCCTCCCTGAAGGCCGCGCTGGCCACCGGCGCCCGCCGCGTCAACCTCGGCACGGCCGCGCTCGAGGACCCGGAGTGGACCGCGCGCGTGATCGGCGAGTACGGCGACCGCGTGGCGATCGGCCTGGACGTCCGGATCACCGAGGCGGGTCACCGCCTGTCAGCCCGCGGCTGGACCTCCGACGGCGGCGACCTGTGGGAGGTCCTGGAGCGCCTGGACCGCGACGGCGCGTCCCGCTATGTGGTGACGGACGTGAGCAAGGACGGCACGTTGCGCGGCCCGAACCTGGAGCTGCTGCGGGACGTCGTCGCGCGCACGGACGCGCCGGTGATCGCTTCGGGCGGGGTGTCCAGTGTGGACGATCTCGTGGCGTTGGCGGGGTTGGCCGCCGATGGGGTCGAGGGGTCGATCGTGGGTAAGGCGCTTTACGCGGGGGCGTTCACGCTGCCGGAGGCTCTTGCGGCGGTCTCGAAGGTCTGACCGGGCACCCGTTACCTCCGGCGTAATCGACGCCGTACAGCTTCGTCGCCAAGATTCAGGGCATGACGAAGAACGCCTACGGACTAGCCCACCTCCGCCCGCTCGCCGTGCTGCACGAGGATGTTTTCGAGTACCTGGAACGCATCCAGGCGACGCTCGACCCGTACGGTGGCAGGTTCGTCGTGCACGGTGCGCAGCCGCAGGTGATGGAGGGGGAGTGGCCGGGAACGCTGGTGGTCATCGAGTTCCCGAGCCTCGCCGCCGCACACGAGTGGTACGCCTCGCCCGCCTACCGGGAGATCCTCGCCCTGCGAGCGGACCACATCCCGGGCGACCTGGTCATCGTCGAAGGCTGCGGCCCGGACCACGACTCGGCCGCACTCGGGGCCGCGTTGCGCGCGATGGCGTAACCACGCGCAAAAGGGGCTGACACCGAGCCCCGGGAGCCGTAGGTTGCCGCGGGTGGAAGAGATCGTCACCGAGCTCGAAATGACCGCCGCCGGGCAGCTCAACCCCGCGCCGGTCGTCGACGGCGTCACGCTGAGACCCGCCGAGCCCGGCCCGCTCATCCGGGACCTGCACCGAAGGATCGGCACCCCCTACCTCTGGCCGAGCGCGACCCGCAGCGACGAAGACTGGGAACACTGGCTCGCCGAACCACAACGTCAGTACCGACTCATCGAGTACCGCGGCGAAACAGCCGGTGCCGCCGACTTCGAGTCCCAAAACGACACCGACGTCGAAATCACCACCTTCGGCCTCCTGCCCGAATTCGTCGGCAAAGGACTCGGCGGCTACGCGCTCACCCTCGTCGTCGCCGACGCGTGGGCACTCCCCGGCACGGAAAGGGTCTGGCTGCACACCTCGACCCTCGACCACCCGAACGCGCTGCCGAACTACCTGCGCCGCGGGTTCCGCAGCTTCAGCCGTCCAGCTTGACCGCGATGCCAACCGTCCGGTCGGCCGGGCCGCGCAGCTTCGAGAAGAACATCGTGACGCGCCCGATGACGCCGTACTTGCGGGCGATCGCCTTGCGCACCCGCTCGGTCTCCGCGAGGTCCAGCAGCCGCGCCTGACCGCTGACCACCGCGCCGTGCGTCTTCTGCCCGCGCAGGTCGCACGCCTGGACCTCGACGCGCCCGCTGTTGCGGATGCGCTTGACCTTGCCCGCCTTGCGTTCCGACCAGAACACGAGCTCGCCCGCGTCGCCCGCCAGCCAGATCGGGGTCGGCACCGCGCGCCCGTCACGGCGGAACGTGGTCAGCAGGACGTAGCGCTCGGCGGCGAGCCGGTCCGTTTCGGAGGCCATGGCACCACGGTAGTCACGGCGTCCGCCGCCGGAGCGTCGCCGCGCCGAGCACCAGCGCCAGCAGCGCGCAGCACGCCACCACCACGAGGTTGCGCAGGATCACCGCGTCCACCGTCGACGACGCCGTGACGCGCGTCAGCGCCTCGACCGCGTACGACAGCGGCATGACGTCCGAGAGCCACCGCAGCAGCCACCCCATGTCGCCGCGCGGCACGAACAGCCCGCACAGCAGGATCTGCGGCAGCACGAACACCGGCATGAACTGGATCGCCTGGAACTCGGTGCGCGCGAACGCGCTCACGAACAGCCCGAGCGCCATGCCCAGCAGCGCGTCGAGGACGGCGATCACCAGCAGCATCCCGACCGACCCCGCGAGGTCGAGCCCGAGCCACCACAGCGAGACACCGGCCGCCAGCGAAACCTGGACGACGGCGATCGCGCCGAACGCCAGCGCGTAGCCGAAGAGCAGGTCGAGCCGGCCGATCGGCAGCGTCATCAGGCGTTCGAGGGTGGCCGTCGTCCGCTCGCGCAACGTCGTGATCGACGCGATCAGGAACATGATCAGAAACGGGAACACCCCGAGCAGCGCGGGCGCGACGCGGCTGAACACCAGCGTCGAGTTGAAGACGTACCGCAGCAGGATCATCAGCAGCGTCGGCACCAGAATCAGCATCACGACGGTGCGCGGGTCGTGCCGCAGCTGCGTCAGGATGCGCCGCGTGGTCGCGAGCGTCAGTGCCGGGTTCACGATGCCGTCCTCACCAGGTGCAGGAAGGCCCCTTCGAGGTCGGCGGCGCCGGTGCGCTCGCGCAGCACCGCGGGCGCGTCGTCGGCCAGGAGCGTGCCTTCGCGCATCAGCAGGAGCCGGTCGCAGCGCGCGGCTTCGTCCATGACGTGGCTGGACACCAGCAGCGTCGCGCCGCCGTCGGCGAGCCGGCGGAAGAGCGCCCACAGCTCGTCGCGCAGCACCGGGTCGAGCCCGACGGTCGGCTCGTCGAGCACCAGCAGCTCCGGCGTGCCGAGCAGCGCGACGGCCAGGTTCGCCCGGTTGTGCTGCCCACCGGACAGCGAGCCGACGAGCTTGCCGGCGTGGTCTTCCAGGCCGACCTCGGCGATCACTCTGTCCACATCGGACGCGGGCGCGCGCAGCACCGCAGCGAAGTACTTGAGCGCCTCGCGGACGGTCAGGTCGGCGTAGATCGCCGGATTCTGCGTCGCGTAGCCGATCCGCCGCCGCAGCGGCGGGCTGCCGGCGGGCAGACCGAGCACGGTCACCGTGCCACCTTCGACGATCTGAACGCCGACGATCGCGCGCATCAGCGTCGTCTTGCCGCAGCCGCTCGGGCCGAGCAGCCCGGTGACGGCCCCGCGCGGCACCGAAAAGCCCACGTCCCGCACCACGAGCCGGCCACCGCGCCGGACCCGCAGGCCGGTGACTTCGAGCGCTGAATTAGTCATACGTTTAATTCTGCGCGCGATGAGTTTCCGGAGTCAAGGGGCGAAGCGGCGCAACGCGATGGGGCATGACGGCAGAAGCGCGCCAAGCCCCGGTCTTGCGACGATTCATCGGTCGGGCCGCGCGCCCGCGTACTGGAGGGAACGTCGATGACCGTCAAGCACGAAGTCCCCGTTCATCCCCAAGCAGGCTTCTTCGGCGAAGGGCCGTACCCCGCCCGCCGCGCCGCGATCGCCGTCGTCGCGGTCCTGGCCGGCTTCGGGCTGACCGCGATCTGGTCGGCGCCCTTCGTGGACTCCGTGATCGGCGACAGCGTCGCCAACGGGCTCCTCGGCCACGACGCCAAAGCGACGCCGATCAGCGGCGCCCTCGCCGGGACGCTGTTCGCGTTCGTCTCCGGGCTCGCCGGCTCCTTCACCGCGTGCAACATCGCCGCGTTCGGGGCGGTCGCTCCGCTGGTCGGCGGCCAGGCGGGCGAGAAGCGCAGCCCGTTCAAGCCGCTCGGCTGGATCGCCGCCGGCATGCTGACCGTCTCGATCGTCTACGGCGTGATCGTCGCGCTCGTCGGCACGGGCATGCCGCAGTTCTCCACCGCGCAGACGACCGGGCTGAGCCCCCGCAGCATCCAGTCGATGGTCGCGTTCGGGATCGTCGGGCTCGTGTTCCTGCTGATGGGCCTGGTCGCGCTCGGCATCGTCCGCAACCCCTTCGCCGCGTTCGTCCGGCGGCACCCGGCGGCGCCGCACGTCCTGATGGGCGCGCTCATCGGCGGGTTCCTCATCGGGCGGCCCTACCCGCTGTTCCGGATCATGTTCCGCAGCGCCGCCGAGCAGCACAACGTCTTCTACGGCGCCGCCGCGTTCGCCCTGCAGTCGCTCGGCAACATCGTGATCATGGCGGTCCTGTTCCTGATCCTGACCTACGCCACGCGCGGGCGCCTGCAGCGCTGGTTCGCCGCGAAGCCGACCCGGATCGCCGCGGTGACCGGCGCCGCGTTGCTCGTCGGCGGGACGTTCACGCTGCTCTACTGGGACGTCCGCGTGCTCGGCAGGCTCGGGATCATCTGGTTCCCGATGATCAGCTGGTAGCCCGGCCGAGCCACCGGTAGTCGGGCGTGGGGTCGAGCTGGACGCCGTTCGCGACGGCGACCAGCTCGCTCTCCGGCCGCGCGCCCGACACCGTCAGCCAGCGCCCGGACGGCAGCCGCACGGCGACCGTGCCGTTCGCGAAGAACCCCTGGCCGCCGCGGACGGTGACGGGTGCGGCGCCGTTGACGCCGGGGGAGCCCGCGCTCGCCGTGACGCGGACAGCGGATTCCGCCGGCCGCGCCGGGTCGGCGGCGGTCAGCTCGGTGCTCGCGTCGCCCGGCCCGGTGCCCTTGACCGCGGCCGAACGCTCGGTCAGCCCCGCCGGGAGCGGGCCGAACCGCAGCTCACCGCGGACGCCGACCGGCGTGGCGGTGACCCCCTGGGCGATCCACAGCGCCACCACGCGGGCGTCCGGGACCCCGCCGACCCGCGCGGTCAGGACGTGGTCGTCGTCGGCGAGCCAGGTGATCAGCGCGGCCGTCCCGGTGTCGCCGGTGACCATGGCGACGCGGCCGTTCACCAGGACCTGGTCGCGGATCGAGGCGATCCGCAGCTCGGTCTGCGACCACTCGGGGTCGGCGGTCGAGTAGGCCGACAGCGTGACCTCCGCGGCGCCGGCGAACCACCGCCGGACCTGCGGCGTGGTGCCGGGGCCGCCCTCGCGGTACTGCTCGGTGAAGCCGTCCGGCAGCCAGCCGGGGCTGTAGCCGAGCACCGGGCGGCTCGCGGCCGGGGCGAGGTCCGGCCGGGTCAGCAGCTGCGTGCCGGCGACGACGCCGACGACCAGCACGACCACCGCCGCGGCCGCGAGGGCCAGGCGCGCCGACGGGCGCCGTTTCCGGTCGGCGCGCGCGAGCGCGTCGCGCACGGCGTAGCCGTCCGGGGCGCGGGCGGCGAGGCGCTCGAGGCTGTCCCGGATGAGCGTCTCGGTCTCGTGCTCGCTGCGGGTCATCCGTGGTCTCCGGTGGTGAGGACGTCGGTGCGCGGGGCGGCCCGCAGGGTGGTGAGGGCGCGCGAGATCTGGCTGCGCACGGTGGAGGTCCCGCAGCGCAGGACGGCGGCGATCTCGGCGTCGGAGTAGTTCTCGTAGTAGCGAAGGACGATCGCCGCGCGCTGCTTGCGGGGCAGCGTCGCGAGCAGGCCGAGCATGGCGTCCCGCTCGTCGAAGGCGGCCGAGGCGTCGGGTTCGGGCGGGCTCAGCGCGTCGAGGACGTCGTGGCTGCTCGGCACCATCCGCCGCACCGCCCGCCGGCGCCAGGAGAGGTACTCGTTGGTGACCATCCGGCGCACGTAGGTGGGCGGCGAGGCGATGCCGTCCCACCGCTGCTGGGCGCGCAAGAGCACGTCCTGGACGATGTCCTGCGCGAGGTGCGGGTCGTTCGTCAGGACGGTGGCGTAGCGCAGCAGCCCGTCCAGCCGCTCCGCCACGAAGTCTTCGAAACCCACCCCCTATGGACGCACGAGGTGGCCGAGGTGCTGCACGCTGGCGGAAAATCTTTTCCCGGACGAGTTCACCGGTTCGGCCCAGTCCGGGGTCGTCGCGGTCACACCCCGGCTTTCGCCGGCGGGTCGATCGTCGGTGCGGCGGCTCTCCGTTCACCGGTCCGGGTGAGCGTCGGCTCCGGTGCGTTCCCGGTTTTCCCGCGGTCATCCGGTTGCCCGGCGAAACCTGTCGGTGGCCCGTGCTTTCCTGGGATCCGGGAGGAACCGGCCCGGGAGGAGGGACGATGACGAGGGGGAAGGTGACGGCGAGCCTGGCCGTCGTGGCGGTGCTGGTGGCGGCTTTCGCGATCGGCCCGTTCGCGCTGGTCACGGGCGCGGTCTGGGGTCTGGTGGCGGGGTGCCGCGGGTACACGCGGCGGTTCGCGGGCGCCGGTTCGGGGCTGCGCTACCACCTGGCCGCGTTCGGGGTGCTGTACCTCGTGCCGGTCGGCGTGGCCGCGACGGCGTACCTGGGGCTGTCGGCGTACCTGCAGTGGTTCGCGGACACGTCGGACACCGGGTGGCTCATCTCCCTGCAACGGTTCTTCGAAACGGTGTCGCGGTTCTTTTCCGAGCACCTGAAGCTGAGCGAGTTCTCGGTGTTCGCGGTGCTGATCGGCGTGTACCTCCTGACGTGCCTGCTGCTCGCCCGCCGCGAAGACGGCCGGCGCGGGCGGATGGCGGCGGGCCTGGGCCGGACGGCCGACTTCTACACGAAGTACAGCGGGCCCGCGGCCGCCGGGCTCGCCACGCTGGCGTCGGTGTCGCTGTTCGGCATGCAGCTCGGCGTGCCGGCCACCGACCTGCAGGTGAAGTTCAAGGTCGCCCAGCAGGGCTACGCGGACGTGACCCGGAAGATCCAGCAGGACGTGACCCAGCGGGTGGCGGGGCAGCTGTACGGCAAGGTCGAAGCGGCCATGCCGCGGGCGTACCGGGACGCGCTCGCCGTGCGGCGCGGGGAACTGCCGGGGCTGGTCGACGCGGCGCGGAGCCAGGCCGAGACCGCCAGGGTGGGCTACGACGTGGTGGTGCCCGCGGTGGACGACGCCGTCCGCGCCGAAACGCTGCGCGGGGCGCAGGTCGAGGCGCTCCCGGCCGAGGTGCGGGTCGACGGCGCGCGGCCGGCCGAGGTGCCGTCCGGAGTCACCCCGGAACAGGTGGCGGCCGCCGACGCGGTCGTCGGCGCGCGGGGCGCCGAGCCGGGGATCGACCTCGTGTCGGACAGCCGCAAGAAAGTGACCCTGCAACTGGAAAAGGTCGGCAGCGAGCGGATCGTGGCGCTGACGAAGCCGGTGACGGACGCGGTCCCGATCCTGGAACCGCTGGTGCAGGCGTTCGCCGAGGCGGCCGACAAGACCCTGCAGGAGCGACTGGGCCGGCTCTACGACCGGCTGGTCCAGATCGCCCTGCGCACGCCGGCGGACTTCGGCCCGGCCGCCGACCGCGAGGCGGCGCGCCTGGTCGACACGATCGACGTCAGCCGCCCGGTGGCGGCCGCGGCACCCCGTGCGGAGGAAGCGGCCCGCGTGTTCCAGGCATCGGCGTCGGCCCTGCGGGCGGCGCCGGGGCAGCTCGACCGGAAGGTGACGGAGGCGATCGAGGCCAGGAGCCGGGCGGTGCCGCTCGACTCGACGGGCCGGCTCCCGCTGCTCGAGCCGCTGCGCTTGCCCCCGCCCGAGTACTACCGGCTGCCGTCGTACGACGCCTGGCGCTACGGCTACGGCTCACGCGGCTACACCCCACCGGAGCGGTTCTCGGTGCCCCCGGAGATCGCGCGGGTGCCGCGCATCCCGCCACCGCGGGTGAGCGTGCCGCGGGTGTTCTTCTGGTGACAGGACGGCTCGTGCGGCACCCGCGGCGGGTTCGCGGACAGGAACTCGCGCAGGGTCGGGAGTCGGCCGGCGCGGGCTGCGGCGGGTTTCGCGGACAGGAGCTCGCGCAGGGGCGGGAGCCGGCCGGCGCGGGCTGCGGCGGGTTCGTGCGGGTGCAGCCGGTCCGGGGGAGAACTCGCTCATGCGCACTTCGGTGCGCCCCGGCGCGAGCGGAGCTTCTGCCGGCGCGAGCGGGCCTTCCGGTCGGTAAGGGCGCAGGGCACCCTGCAGCCCCCGCCGAGCCGTCCCCTCGGCTCGGCGGATCAGCAGTTCGGCGTCACCCCGTCGAAGCTGGCGCAGTCGTCCTGGTTCCAGGGCTCGTTCTGCCACTGCTCCGGCGTCAAGCTGCGCGAAGTGTCACCCGCCACGAACACCCACGGGCCGAAGTAGTCGTTGCTGTACCAGTAGTTGTCCTGGTCGTGGGTGATCGCGTCCTGGACGAGCGTGCCGCGGTACGGGGACCACGACGGGTACGTGCCGTAGTTGCTCAGCACCGCCATCCGGCCGCACATGCCGTTGCAGCCCGGCCGGGCGGGGTCGAAGCGGAACGTGTTCGAGTGGATCTCCACCCGCTGGGTCTTCCAGCGGCAGTCGCCGTACAGCGGCTCGTCCTCGATGGCCGGCGCCGAACACCGGGTGCGGTCGGCGACCAGCTTGGTGCAGCTCTGGGTCGACGTGTTCGCCGGGCTGTTGCAGAAGCGGTCGGCGTTCTCCCACAGCGTGATCGCGGACCAGTTGTCCTCGAACGTGTTGCCGTAGATGTCGAGGACGTCGGTGCGGGCCGGGACACGGGGGTCGCCGCCGGACTCCGAGAGGTACACCGCCGCCGACGGGAAGTTGTCGCCGCGGGACGCGCGGCGGCTGCCGGCCACCACGTTGTTGCGGCGGATCGCGTTGTGGCGGATCACGGCGTTGTAGCTGATCTCGTAGAAGATCGCTTCGGCGTCGTTGTCCTCGATGACGTTGTCCTCGATCAGGAAATCGTTGTCGTTCGTGTCGGCCCAGAGCCCGGCGCCGTGGTTGTGGTGGATCCAGTTGCCGCGGACGTCGGCGCCGTCGACCGCCCAGAATTTGATTCCGCCGCTGCAGCCGCAGCCGGGGGAGTGCGTTTCCCAGTCGTCGACGTTGTTGCCGGAGATTTCGTTGCCCTCGACGAGCAAGCCGGTGATCGCGTTGTCGGGGCGGTAGGCGTTCATGCCGTACTGCCCGTTGTCGCGCAGGCAGTTGCCGCGCACTTCCTGGCGGGCGCCGGCCATCAGCGCGGCGCCGCGGTTGTACTGGATCGTGTTGTTCTCGATCACCCAGTGCGCGCCGGAGTCGTGGTTGACCACGCCCTGGTCCTGCGGGGCGACGAAGTTCTGGATGGTCAGGCCGCGGATCACGACGTCCTTGGCCTGCTGCGTGAAGGCGGCGCGGTTGACCGAACGGCCGTCGAGCACGGCGCCGGGCGCGCCGAGGTAGACGTCGCCGTCCTTCGGGATGACCTGGCCGAACTGGTCCGGGGCCAGCAGGTGCGTGCCCGGTGGCAGCCAGAAGGTGGTCCCCGGCGGCGAGGTCAGCGTTTTCACCGACAGGTCGCCCTCGACGCCCGCGTCGACGACCACGGCGCCGGCCGGTGGCTGCGGGTTCAGGGCGGGCTGGTGGTCGCAGACGGCGGCGGTCGCGGTGGGTGTGGCGGCCGGCGCGGCGGCCGGGAAAACGGGGGAGGCGAATGCGGCGACGAGCACGACGGCGAGCGCGGAATGGAGGCGCGGCATGCCGTGGAACCTACGCGAGATCGATGCCGGGAATACCGCCATCAGTGGACTATTTCGGCTGTTTGTGAAAGCGCCGGTCACGGTTAATCAATCACCGTGACCGGCGCGCCGGACAAATGCGGGACAATGGTGTGTCGGTAGAATTCCCCCTAGCGGGGGAGGACGTCCTCCAGTCGCACGAACGCGAATCCCGTGGTCGCGAGGTCGCCGGCGGCCGGGCGGCGCTCGCCGTCGTGGACCACCAGGAGGCCGTGCGGGAACCGCTTCCCGAGGTACGCGGTGCTGATCGCCGAGCCGTCGGAGTGC
This sequence comes from Amycolatopsis sp. NPDC098790, assembly GCF_044759945.1. Taxonomy (NCBI): domain Bacteria; kingdom Bacillati; phylum Actinomycetota; class Actinomycetes; order Pseudonocardiales; family Pseudonocardiaceae; genus Amycolatopsis; species Amycolatopsis sp. NPDC098790. Next base: position 661,370 of record NZ_JBIWAI010000005.1, on the reverse strand, counting down.
TCCACCGAGTCCGTGCCGCGACCCGCGACGATCCGCAGGTCACGCGTGCGCGGGCCGTAGACCACGAACCGCGAGTCGCCCTGGCTGGAGGCGAACAGCGTCCCGTGCGCGACGGCCAGGCCCTCGGCGTCGGCGGTCAGCCACCTGCCGCCGAAGCCGGGGTCGGCGCCGTCCGGCACGCACTCCTCGGCGGCCGCGTCCCACCGCTGCGGGACGCCGTACGAGCGCACGCGGTCGACGAGCTCGGGCCGGCCGAAGCCGCGGGTCGTGAGCGGGATCCGCCAGATCCCGACGTCCTCCTGCGCGGTGTAGAGCACCCGCCCGTCGAGGACCGAGCCCTCCAGCTGCGGGCCTTCGCCGGGTTCTTCGCAGGGCGACCACGTCGTGCCGTCCGGCAGGCGGAAGGAGGAGGGCAGGTCGACGGTGGCCAGCGGCGAGGTGCCGACGAAGCCGCCGGGCAGGTCGACGAGCTTCAGCAGCGCGACGCGCGTCTCGTGGCGCCGGGTCACCGCCACCCAGCGGGTCCCGGTGACCGGGTCGCGGCCCGCGGCCAGGCCGTAGGCGGTGCGCTGTTCGTCCACATCGGACTCCGGGAACACGCGCGCGGCGGCGGGGTCGGTGACGTCCCGCAGGACGTCCGCGCCGGCGGCGGCGCCCCGCGGGTCGATCCGGTAGACGCGGACGCGGTCCCGCCCCCGGTCGCTGACGACGGCGAGGTCCCCGACGACGTCGACGTTGTTGAACCGCCCGCCCTCGCCGGCCGGGACGAGCTGCAGGGTCCGCGCGTCGAGGTCGAACGCGGCGAGGCCGCCTTCCTTGAGCGTCCCGAGCACGACGCTGCGGGCGGGGTCGTGGGGGTGCACCCAGATGGCGGGGTCGTCGGCGTCGGCGGGTTCGGCGAAGGCCTGGGTCTGCGCGACGGGCGAGGGATCCCGAGGAGCGGCGGAGGCGGGGACGGCGGTCACCAGCGAGAGGGCGGCGACGGCCACCGGGAGGAGTCTGCGCACGCGGGGCAAAGTAGACGAATCGGGTGGCCGGAACGTGAACGAGCCCGGAACGCGAACGAGCGCTGTGGCGCCGCCCCCGGTCTCCAGTTTACCCGGGGGGACCGACACTTTCGCGGCCCTCGAGGTAGTACTGCGCCACCGGGGCCAGCAGCGCCACGATCTCCTCGTCGTCCGCCTCGGCCAACGGCGGCAGCTTGATCACGTACCGCAGCAACGCCACCCCCATCATCTGCGCCGCGATGCCCGTCACCCGGATCCGGGGCACCTCCAGGGCCCGGGCCACCTCGGCCAGGACCGTGCGCTCGATGAACTGGCGCATCATCAGCGCCACCTGCTCGTTCGTCGCCGCCGCTCGGAGCATTGCGATGAACGGGGTCCGGCCCGCTGGCGAAGCCCACACCGACAGGAACGCCCGCACCAGCCGCTCGCCGACGCTCGAACGGGGGCCGCTCAGGATCGCCGGGACCAACGTCGCCGGGTTCACCGGCAGGTTCATCGCCGCCGCGAACAGCGCCTGCTTGCTGCCGAAAAAATGGTGCAGCAGGGCCGCGTTCACGCCCGCGTCGGCGGCGATCCCGCGGACCGTCGCGCCGTCGTAGCCCAGCTCGGCGAACCGGTGGCGGGCCGCGTCGAGGATCTTCTCGCGCGTCTCCGTCTGTCCGGGCCGCCGCCCCGCCCGTGCCATCGTCCGAGCTTAGAACGCCCATGACTACGCTGGTGGGCATGTCTGTCGCGGTGCGGGTGATCCCCTGTCTCGACGTCGACGCGGGCCGGGTCGTGAAGGGTGTCAACTTCGCCGGCCTCCGCGACGCCGGCGACCCCGTCGAGCTGGCCCGGCGCTACGACGCCGAGGGGGCCGACGAGCTGACGTTCCTCGACGTCACGGCCTCCTCCGGCGACCGCGACACCACCTACGACGTCGTCCGCCGCACCGCCGAGCAGGTCTTCATCCCGCTCACCGTCGGGGGCGGCGTGCGCAGCAACGACGACGTCAACCGGCTCCTGCGCACCGGCGCCGACAAGGTGAGCATCAACACCGCCGCCATCGCCCGGCCCGAGTTCCTTCACGAGGCCTCGCGCCGGTTCGGCGCCCAGTGCATCGTCCTGTCGGTCGACGCGCGCCGCGTGCCCGAGGGCGGCGAGCCGACCGCGTCCGGCTTCGAGGTCACCACGCACGGCGGGCGCCGCGGCACCGGCATCGACGCCGTCGAGTGGGCCGCCCGCGGCGAGGAGCTGGGCGTCGGCGAGATCCTGCTCAACTCCATGGACGCCGACGGCACCAAGAACGGCTTCGACCTCGAGCTCATCGAGCTCGTCCGCAAGGCCGTGCGCGTCCCGGTGATCGCCAGCGGGGGAGCGGGCGCGGTCGAGCACTTCCTGCCCGCCGTGAAAACGGGCGCGGACGCGGTGCTCGCGGCCAGCGTGTTCCACTTCGGACAGCTGAAGATCGGCGACGTCAAGGACGCGCTGCGCGAAGGCGGGGTCGAGGTCCGGTGAAGTCCTGGCAGGCACCCGCCGAGGTGAAGGTCACCGCCGCGCTGCTGGTCGGGCTGCCGGTCGCGTGGGCGCTGCTCGACCTGATCCCGGTGCTGAGCGCCGGCTCGGGCCTCGAGATCTACCGGATGCCCGCGCTCGCGCTCATCCTCGGCGGCGTGGTGACGACGGGTCTCGTGCTGAAGATGGGCAGCGCCCGCATCGGCGGCCTGGTCGTCTCCGTGGTGTTCGCGCTGCTGCACGCGTTCCTCCTGCTCGGCGCCGCGCTCTGGTGGAACAAGCTGTTCTCCGGCCTCTCCTTCGCGGGCTACGGCTACGCGTTCGTCCTGTTGAATTCGATGCCGCTCAAGCGGCACATCCTGGGAGTACGGGCATGACCCTGGACGCGGCCGTTTCGGCGCGCATCAAGCGCAACGCCGACGGCCTGATCGCCGCGGTCGTCGTCGAGCACGCCACTTCGGACGTGCTGATGATGGCCTGGATGAACGACGACGCCCTCGCGGCGACCCTGGCCACCCGCCGCGGCACGTACTGGTCGCGCAGCCGGGGCAAGCTGTGGGTCAAGGGCGAGACGTCCGGCCACTACCAGCACGTCCGCGAGGTGCGGATCGACTGCGACGGCGATACGGTCCTGCTGCGCGTCGACCAGACCGGCCCGGCCTGTCACACCGGCACGCACACCTGTTTCGACACCGAGGAGCGCCTGCTCCTGGCCGACGAGAAAGAGCTCGCGTGACGATCGTCGCCGACGTGCTGATCGGGCTGGTCGCCCTGATCCACGTCTACATCGTGGTCCTGGAGATGTTCCTCTGGACGACGCCGCGCGCCCGCGCGGCCTTCGGCACCACGAAGGAGTTCGCGCAGGAGAGCAAGACCCTCGCCGCGAACCAGGGGCTGTACAACGGCTTCCTCGCGCTGGCGCTCGTCTGGGGCCTGGTCGCCGGCCAGTTCCAGCTCCAGCTGTACGGCCTGGTGTGCGTGATCATCGCCGGGCTCTACGGCGCGGCGACGGCCAGCAAGCGGATCCTCTTCGTCCAGGCGCTGCCGGCCGCGCTGGCCCTGGTCGCGTTGCTGATCGCCCGCTGACCCTGCCCCCTTGCACGCGCGGCGAGGCCGCCGGGTTGCCCCGGTGTGCGGTATCGCCGGAATGTCCCTTACCTGCGATTTCGCCCCCTAGGCTGCGCGCATGGACCTGGACGGTGAAGCTGTCGCCCGCCCCACCACAGCGTCGCGGACGGCGTGGGACTGGGCGGTCATCGGCTGCGCGTTGCTCTTCGTGGGCTTCGCGACCGGCGCGCTGATCTCGCTCGGCAACGGCACGGACGCGCTCCCGGCCTGGTCCGCGGCGACGATCGGTTCGGTGATGCTGGGGGTCCTGGGCGTGGTCCGGATCCTGGACGGCGACCGCCGGGCCGCGGCGCGGTCGGACTTCGATCCCTGGCTGCCCCCGGAGGAGCCGCTCGGCGGCGGGCGCGTGGTCGACTTCGCGGAGGAGACCGCGCGGCTGCGCCGCTCGGCCCGGCGGGCGGCGGTGTTCGCGGCGGTCTGGTGCGCGGTGATGGCTTTCTTCGTGGTCATCGGTGCGGCCGGCGGAAGCCGGGAAACGGGCACCAGCGCCACTGGTGAAGTCGTCGGCGTCGTGCAGCCGAACGGCGGCTCCGGCCCGCGGCTGGTCCGCGTGAAGATCCCCGTCGACGGCACGACCCGCACGGTGGACGTCGCCGTGGACGACGTCGGCGGCTACTCGGCCGGCCAGGTCGTGACGGTGGCCTACGACCCGCCCGGCCTGGGAAACGTGCGTCTCGCCGACGAGCACACCTCCAGCGGCCCGGCCCCCGTGGGGTTCATCGTCGTGGTGCTCGTGCTGCTCGCCTTCGTGGCCTCGATCGCGATGTTCGAGGCGTTGAGCTGGCGACGGCGGTACCTCGCGGTCCGGCAGGCCGGCTGGCGCCGGGCCGCCGTCACGGTGGTGGTCCCCGCTCCTTCGACGAACCACTACCTCCTGCCGGACATCAACGTCCGCTATTCCGACGGCTCGACGATCGTCCTGCGCGCGGCCATGTCCACCTTCCACGGCGCGGCGAAGATGAAGGACCCGCCGGAGCGCATCGCCTGGGTCGGCGGCTGGGGACGCGACATGGTGGTGCTGTTCCCGTACCGGCCGAAGGAGGAAAGGCCCTACGCGGTCCCGGCGTTCGCGCTGTCCGAGCGCGAGAACGGGTGAGCCAGGAGGGATTGCCAAGCCCGCGCGGAGACGGTCAGCTGACCCGCCCGCCGGGCCTTGGTGTCCCGCACCCCCACGACCGGCCCCAGCGCCACCTCCACACAGCTGTAGTTCTCGCCACTGTGGGATGACTTCCGCCATTCGGCCATGTGGTCGCCTCCGCTAGTGCGCAGCCTCCTCGAGCAGATCCCGGGAGGCGGCTTCGCTCAGTGCCCGCTCACCGAGCATCTTAGCAACCCGCTGGTGGGCAACGGTTTGCGTGCCTTCGTGGAGGAATGCGCTCGACTGCACGTGTTCCACGAAGGTGATCGGTGGCGTGTCGGCGAAATCGTAGATCTCGAACGGGCCCAGCAACCCTGCGTGGTAGCCGTTCCCGGCCGGCACGATCCGCACCGAAATGTTGTTCCGCCGCCCCATCGCGAGCAGGTGATCCACCTGGTCGGACATGATGTCCGCCCCGCCGATGGGCTCCTGGAGGGCTCGCTCGCCGATCAGGGCACTCAGCCGGACCGGTTCGGGCCGCGCGAGCACCTCCTGCCGCTTGAGCCGGATGCGCAGGCGCTTGTCCGCCTCCTCGACCGGGACCGAAGAGGCGTTCATGATCGCCCGGATGTAATCGGGGGTCTGCAGCAGCCCGGGAATGAGCAACGGTGACCAGGTGGTGATCGTCGTCGCCGTGCCCTCGAAGGTCAGCAATGCCGTGAGCGCGTGGGAAATGTCGGCGTTGCTGGATGCGAGCCAATTGGGTTCCCGCGCGTGCCGCGCGAGAGTCCGGATGCGATCCCGTTTCTCCCCCGTGACCCCGAGCAGCGCGAGAATCGCCGACACGTCCTCGACGCTCGGCAGGCGCTGCCCCTTCTCCCACAACGACAGCACCTGCGGCAGCACCCCCAACCTGTCCGCGAGCCGCCGAAGGCCGACTTTGCGTGCTTCGCGTTCTTCACGAAGTGCGGCGGCGAGCGTTCTCGCCGCCGGGCTCGAAGACGTTGGTTTCACGAACAAAGCATACGAATCGCGTCGATTCCCCGAATGTGCGAACGGTGTCAGCGAATGGTGACGCCTGCTCACTTGCACGCCGGGGAAGGCCGCCGGGTTGCCTCGTTGTCGTATGCCGTTTCTCGCAGCGCCCACACAGGTCAGCAGCCCTACGATCACCTTATGCGGGTGTTCTGGGTGGTCGTCACGGTCGTCTTTTCGCTCCTCGCCGCGCTCGCCGTCGTGGGCACGGCCCTCTCGCTCTTCGGGAACGACGACGAACTCGTGGCCAGTGCGGTCATCCTGGCCGGATCCCTCGCATTCGCCGCCGTCGGCTGGTACCGGCTGCGGGTCCTGGGCCGGCGCGCGCTCGCCGCCGCCCGGGACTTCGGCCGGTGGCTGCCCGCGGCGGGTCCCGGCGACGGTGACCACCCGGCACTGATCGCCCGCCTGCGCCGGGCTTCCCGCCGCGCGACGGGCTTCGCCGTGGGCTGGGCGGTGGTGTTCGCGGCCGGGGCCACCGTCGTCACCCTGGTCGGCTCGGCCGCCGACGACCTGCTCGCCACCGGCGTCCGCGAGCCCGGTGAGGTGGTCCGCCTGTTCGACCCGGTGAAGGGCGCCGCGCACATCTGGGTGCGCCACGGCGACCGGACCGACGAGATCGTCTGGGACTCCGGCCGCGACTACCACGTCGGCGACGAGGTGACCGTCGTCTACGACCCGGCCGACCCGGCGCGCGTGCGCACCACCGACGAGAAGAACGAAGACCGGGTGGAGCTCGGCTTCGGCGTGGTCCCGATGCTGGCCGCGCTGTTCGGCCTGCCGTTCTCGATCGCGGCGGCGGCCGGCTGGCGGCGCCGGCTCCGGGCGGTCACGCGCACGGGGTGGCGGCGGGCCGGCGTGAGCGTCGCGCCGGAACTCGCCCACGGCGTCACCCGCGGGAAAGCCGTGGTGCTGCACGCGGGGTTCCGCGACGGGACGGCGATCGCGCTCCGCCGTTCCGCGGCGATCCGCGCCCTGCCGGGGATGCCCGCCTGGGAGAACCGGCAGGGCTGGGTCGGCGGCTGGGGCGGGTCGATGGTCGTGGCGTTCGAGGACGGCCCGGCCGTGCTGCCCGCCTACGCGATCCGCGAGCGGGTCAGCCGATCTCGCCCGTGAGGTAGCGCTGCAGGTTCGGCGCCACCGCGCGCACCAGGACCTCGACCTCCTCGGTGGCGAACGGCTCGAACTTGGCCACGTACCGGATCATGCCCATGCCGACCATCTGGGACGCGCAGAGCGTCATGCGCAGCGACACGTCGTCCGAGCCGATCGAGGAGATCAGCGCGGTGAAGAACTTCTGGAAGAAGTCGCGCAGCACGTGCCCGGCCTGCTCGTGGCCGGTGACGCTGCGGATGAGCGCCACGAACACCCCGCCGCCGGCGCTGTCCCAGCGGGTGATGAAGGTGCGGACGATGCGTTCGCCGAGCTCGTCGTCGGGGCCGTCGCGCAGGATCTTCAACAGTTCCAGGGGGTCGAACGGCAGCTTGAGCACCGCTTGGGCGAACAGACCCTCCTTGCCGCCGAACCAGTGGTTGACCATCGCCGCGTCGACCCCCGCGCGGGTGGCGATCGCGCGGACGGTCGCGCCGTCGTAGCCGTTCTCGGCGAACACGGCCCGGGCGGCCTCGATCAGCGCCGTGCGGGTGTCCTGGCCGGCGGGCCGCCGCCCGCGGCGGCGCGAAGTAGGCTCGGTGGTGCTCACGCCTTCATCATGACGCACGCCCCCACTGAATTCAACACTCATTGAATTGAGGGGTCCAGGAGATCCCCCAACCGGGGGTGCAGCACAATGAGGGTCATGGTCAGCGCATCCACCGGCCCCGGCTCGGTCAGCCCGTCCCGCGAAGACTTCCGCGCCCTCGCCGAAAGCCGCCGCGTGATCCCGGTCGTGCGCCGGGTCCTCGCCGACGGCGAGACGCCGATCGGCGTCTACCGCAAGCTCGCCGCCGACCGGCCGGGCACGTTCCTCTTCGAATCGGCCGAGAACGGCGCCTCCTGGACGCGCTGGTCGTTCATCGGCGTCCGCAGCCCGGCCGCGCTGACCGTCCGCGCCGGCGAAGCGGTCTGGACCGGCACCCCGCCGGTCGGCCTGCCCACCGAGGGCAACCCGCTCGACGTCCTGCGCGAAACGATCGAAGCGTTGCACACCGAGCCCCTGCCCGGATTGCCGCCGCTGACCGGCGGCATGGTCGGCTACATCGGCTACGACTCCGTGCGCTGGCTGGAAAGGCTGCCCGAGCTGGCCGAGCGCGACCTCGACATCCCCGAGCTGACCATGCTGCTGGCCACCGACCTCGCGGCGTTCGACCACCACGAGGGCACGGTCACGCTCATCGCGAACGCCGTCAACTGGGACGACTCGCCCGAGCGCGTGGACGCGGCCTACGACGACGCCGTCGCCCGGCTGAGCGCGATGACCGAGCAGCTGCAGGTGGCCGCGCCGGCCACCGTCGCGGCGTTCGACCGGCCCGCGCCGGAGTTCGTCCGCAAGCGGTCCAAGGAGGACTTCCACGCGGCCGTCGAGAAGGCCGTCGAGGCGATCAAGGCCGGCGAAGCGTTCCAGATCGTGCCGTCGCAACGCTTTGAGATCCCGACCGCGGCCGACGCGCTCGACATCTACCGCGTGCTGCGGACGTCCAACCCGAGCCCGTACATGTACCTGCTGCGGCTCGAAGGCTTCGACATCGTCGGCTCCAGCCCCGAATCGCTCGTCACGGTGCGGGACGGCCGCGCGACCACGCACCCGATCGCGGGCACGCGCTGGCGCGGCGCCGACCCGGAGGAGGACGCCCAGCTGGCCAAGGACCTCCTGGCCGACGAGAAGGAGCGCGCCGAGCACCTGATGCTCGTCGACCTCGGGCGCAACGACCTCGGCAAGGTCTGCAAGCCGGGCAGCGTGCGCGTCGTCGACTTCTTCCAGATCGAGCGCTACAGCCACGTCATGCACATCGTGTCGACCGTCACCGGCGAGCTGGCCGAGGGCAAGACGGCGTTCGACGCGGTCACCGCGTGCTTCCCGGCCGGGACGCTCTCGGGCGCGCCGAAGGTCCGCGCGATGCAGCTGATCGAGGAGCTGGAGCCGGTCCGCCGCGCGCTGTACGGCGGGGTCGTCGGGTACCTCGACTTCGCCGGCGACGCCGACACGGCGATCGCGATCCGCACCGCGCTGGTCAAGGACGGGATCGCGCACGTCCAGGCCGGCGGCGGGGTGGTCGCCGACTCGGTGCCGGACTACGAGGACACCGAGTCGCTGAACAAGGCCCGGACCGTGCTTTCGGCCGTCGCCGCCGCGCAGACGATGGTGGCGGCGGGCGCGCTCGACCCGGCCGCGGACTCCGCGCATGTCTGAGCAGCCTTCGCGCCGTCCACTGTGGATGATCGTGGCCGGGCTCCTGCTCGGCGCGCTGGCGCTGTGGGGCGCGTCACGGCTGACGTGGTTCGCCGAGTTCCGCGACGGCGGCGTGCGCGGCACGGTGCTCTACCGCGAGACCGGCGAACAGCGCGCGACGGCGCTCGTGCCGCTGGCCCTGCTGTCGCTGGCCGGCGTGGCCGGGGTGATCGCGACCGGCGGCTGGGCGCGGCGCGTGCTGGGCGTCGTGCTGGCGCTGGCCGGCGTCGCCGCGGTCTGGGCCGGCGTGGCCGGGGTCAGGTTCTCGGGCTGGGCCGACGGCCTGCCCGTCACCCAGATGCTGCTGGGGCGCGGCCTGGCCGTGGTCGGGGGAATTCTCGTCGCGGCCGGCGGGTTGGCAGCCGTCAAGGGCGCGGCGAAGACGGCGCGGCTGGGCACCAAGTACGCGGCGCCGGCCACGCGGAAGAAGGCGCGGGATCCGGACGCCGAGCTGTGGGAAGCGCTGTCGGAAGGGGAGGACCCGACCGACGTCCGGGGGAGGCATTCGGAGTAACGCGCGCACCCGGAACCGGGCGCTCCAGATGCGGGGGTTAGCATCGTTTCGGCGGGAAGGGGAAGGTTTTTGTGAGCGACCTTGCGAAGGAAACCGTGAGCGCGTACCAGGGCGGGGGCGCCCGGTGACCGTGCTCGAAGACATCGTCGCCGGTGTGCGTGAAGACCTCGCGGCACGCGAGGCCGTGCTGCCGTTCGACGAGCTGAAGATCCGCGCGGCGGCCGCCCCGGCGCCCCGCGACGTGATGTCCGCGCTGCGCGAGTCCGGCATCGGCGTCATCGCCGAGGTCAAGCGGCGCAGCCCCTCCAAGGGCGACCTGGCCGACATCCCCGACCCGGCCGCGCTGGCGAAGGACTACGAAGACGGCGGCGCGCGCGTCATCAGCGTGCTCACCGAACAGCGCCGCTTCGGCGGTTCGCTGGCCGACCTCGACGCGGTCCGCGCGGCGGTCGACGTCCCGATCCTGCGCAAGGACTTCGTCGTCAGCCCCTACCAGGTGCACGAGGCCCGCCTGCACGGCGCCGACATGGTGCTGCTGATCGTCGCCGCGCTGGAGCAGAACGCGCTCGTCGCGCTGCTCGACCGCGTCGAGTCCCTGGGCATGACCGCGCTGGTGGAGATCCACAACGCCGAGGAGGCCGACAAGGCCCTCGAGGCGGGCGCCAAGGTCATCGGCGTCAACGCGCGCAACCTGCACACCCTCGAGGTGGACCGGGACGTCTTCTCGCGGCTGGCCCCCGGCCTGCCGATGGACGTCTACAAGGTCGCCGAATCGGGTGTCCGCGGCCCGGGCGACCTGATGTCCTACGCGGGCCACGGCGCCGACGCCGTGCTGGTCGGCGAGGGGCTCGTCGCTTCCGGCGACCCGAAGGGCGCCCTGGTCAAGCTGGTCACCGCCGGATCGCACCCCGCCTGCCCGAGGCCGTCCCGGTGACCGAACAGCACGACAAGCACGACCCGGACGAGCGCGGCTACTACGGCCCGTACGGCGGGCGGTTCATGCCGGAGGCGCTGATCGGCGTCGTCGACGAGGTCGCCACCGAGTACGACAAGGCCCGTCACGACCCGGAGTTCCTGAACGAGTTCAACCGCCTGCTGCGCGAGTACGCCGGCCGTCCGTCGCTGCTCACCGAGGCCAAGCGCTTCGGCGAGCACGCCGGCGGCGCGCGGGTGTTCCTCAAGCGCGAGGACCTGAACCACACCGGCTCCCACAAGATCAACAACGTGCTGGGCCAGGCGCTGCTCACCAAGCGGATGGGCAAGAAGCGCGTGATCGCCGAGACCGGCGCGGGCCAGCACGGCGTCGCGACGGCGACGGCGTGCGCGCTGCTCGACCTCGACTGCGTCGTCTACATGGGCGAGGTCGACACCGAGCGCCAGGCGCTGAACGTGGCCCGCATGCGGCTGCTCGGCGCCGAGGTCATCCCGGTCAAGACCGGGTCGCGGACGCTGAAGGACGCGATCAACGAGGCGCTGCGCGACTGGGTCACCAACTCCGACACCACGCACTACCTGTTCGGCACGGCCGCCGGGCCGGCGCCGTTCCCGGCGATGGTGCGCAACTTCCACCACGTCATCGGCACCGAGGCCCGTGAGCAGATCCTCGAGCAGGCCGGGCGCCTGCCCGACGTCGTCGCGGCGTGCGTCGGCGGCGGGTCGAACGCGATCGGCATCTTCTCGGGCTTCTACGACGACCCGTCGGTGCGGCTGGTCGGCCTGGAGCCGGGCGGCGAGGGCATCGAGGGCAACCGCCACGGCGCCACGCTGACCAAGGGCACGCCGGGCAACCTGCACGGCGCGATGACGTACCTGCTGCAGGACGAGGACGGCCAGACGGTCGAGTCGCACTCGATCTCGGCCGGGCTGGACTACCCGGGCGTCGGCCCGGAGCACGCGTGGCTGAAGGACACCGGCCGCGCCGAGTACCGGCCGGTCACCGACGCCGAGGCGATGGACGCGTTCAAGCTGCTGTCGCGCACCGAGGGCATCATCCCGGCGATCGAGTCGGCGCACGCGCTGGCCGGCGCGCTGGTGCTGGGCCGCGAGCTGGGTCCTGAAGGACTGATCGTGGTGAATCTCTCGGGTCGCGGCGACAAGGACATGGACACGGCGGCGAAGTGGTTCGGGTTGGTGGACAAGTGAGCGGGCTCGACGATCTCTTCGCGACCACGCGCGCGGAGGGCCGCGGCGCGCTGATCGGCTACCTCCCGGCCGGCTTCCCCACGGTCGACGGCTCGAAGGACCTGATCGCGGCCTGCGTCGACGGCGGCGCGGACCTGATCGAGGTCGGCGTCCCGTACTCGGACCCGGTGATGGACGGCCCGACGATCCAGGCGGCGTCCGTGACGGCGCTGGACAACGGCTTCCGGTTGAAGAACCTGTTCGAGGTGGTCGAGTCGGTGTCGGCCCGTGGCGGCCGCGCGGTCGTGATGACGTACTGGAACCCGGTGAACCGCTACGGCGTGGACCGCTTCGCGCGCGACCTCGCTTCGGCGGGCGGGCTCGGCTTGATCACGCCGGACCTGATCCCGGACGAAGCCGGTGCGTGGATGGCGGCTTCCTCTGAGCATGGTTTGGACCGGATCTTCCTGGTGGCGCCTTCGTCGTCGGAGGAGCGGTTGGCTCGCACGGTTTCGGCTTCTTCGGGGTTCGTGTACGCGACCGCGGTGATGGGCGTGACGGGCGCACGCGACCAGGTCGGCGCGGGAGCCTCGGAACTGGTGCGGCGCACCCGAGCGCACACGTCGCTGCCGATCGGCGTCGGTCTGGGCGTCCGGTCGGGCGACCAGGCGGCCCAGGTGGCGTCGTTCGCGGACGCGGTGATCGTGGGTTCGGCCCTGGTCACGGCGGCGGCAGAGGGTGCGTCGGGGGTCCAGGCGCTGTCGGCGGAACTGGCGGACGGCGTGCGCCGGGCGGTCGCCACCGCTTGACCTGGAGTGCGCTCCAGGTGCCACTCTGGGTGTCGTGACCTCCTACACCCCGGCCCAGGTGACCGAAAAGACCGGTTTCACGATCGACACGCTGCGCTATTACGAGCGCATCGGCTTGCTGCACGAGGTGGGCCGGACCGCCGGTGGACGGCGGTTCTTCACCGAGCAGGACGTGGAGTTCCTGCAGTTGCTGCGGTGCTTGCGGTACACGGGCATGCCGGTGGCGGAGATGCTGCGGTTCGTGGAGCTGCTGCGGTCGGGTGAAGCGACGCGTGAAGAGCGGGTGGACGTGTTGCGGGAGCACGAGGCCCGGGTGGCGTCCCAGATCGCGCGGCTGCAGGAGCACCAGGAGCACATCCAGTTCAAGATCCAGCTGTACAGCGGTGCGGGAGAACTGGCCTCGGCGGGCTAGAGCTGCGCTGTTCTGCCGGTGTGACCCCTTCACCTGATCAAGAACTGTCGGTGGCGGTCCGCATACTCCTCGTGTGATGATCCACAACGCTTTTCCCATGCAGCCGCGACCGGACGGCTGGACGGTTGACGACCTCCTCGCCTTGCCCGAGGAGCAAACCCTCCTCCAGCGGACCGAACTCGTCGACGGCGCACTCCTCGTGAGCCCGTGGCCGGGTCTGGAGCACCAACGGCTGCTGGGGAAGCTCCAATCCGCCTTCGCCGCCGCGATGCCAGCCGGCACCGAGCTGCTTCCCGGCGTGAACGTACGCCTCGGAGCGCAACGGTTGCTGACGCCCGACCTGGTGATCGTCAACTGTCCCGGCTCGGACACCGTCGCCTACGCCGCGAGTGATGTTCTGCTGGCGGCGGAGATCGTGTCGCCGTCGACGAAGATGCAGGACCGGATCCTCAAGCGCGCCCTCTACGCCGAGGCGCTGATCCCGTTCTACCTCCTGGTCGAGCCACGAGAGCCGGTCAGCGCCACGCTCTTCGCCCTCGAAGGCGAAGACTACGAGCCCATCGCCAAGAGCGACAACGGCGAACTCCACCTCACCCGCCCCTTCGAGGCCACCCTCCGCCTCTGAACCCCAGCTCAGGGCCGAAGTCTCAATGCAGGTAGCGCATGACCTCGCACAGCTCGCCGGGCGGCAGTGAGCCCAGCCGTGAGATCTCCCCGCGGCGCACGTCCATCAACGTCGTCGCGAACTCCGCGCCGAACGCCGACGTCAACGCCGGGTCCGCCTCGAACGCCGTCACCGCGTCCGCCAGTGACGTCGGCAGGCGGACCGCCGACGGGAGCGTCCCGGGGTCGACGTCCACCGGCTCCGGTAGCGAAGCCGACGCCGAAAGCCCCGCGAGGCCCGCGAACAGCAGCGCCGCCACCACCAGGTACGGGTTGGCCGTCAGGTCGAAGCACTTGACCTCGAAGTTCGCCGCCCGGTCGCGCTGGCCGGCCGGGCCCTGCACCAGCCGCAGCGGCGCTTCGCGGTTTTCCAAACCCCACACCGAAAACACGCCCGCCCAGTGGTGCGGCTCCAGGCGCAGGTAGCTGACCACCGACGGCGCGCCGATCGCCAGCAACGCCGGCAAGCGCGTGAAGATCCCCGCGCCGAACGCCTCCGCCGTCGGCGTCAGGCCGAACCGGCCGTCGCCGCCGGCGCACAGGTTGCGGTCGCCGTCCCAGAGGCTCAGGTGGACGTGGCCGCCGTTGCCGACGCCGTCCGGCGAGAACTTCGGCGTGAACGACGCCCGCAGCCCGTGCTGCTCGCTCACCATCCGGATCGTCTCGCGCGTCAGCACGGCGACGTCCGCCGCGCGCACCGGGTCGTCCGGTGCCACCGACAGCTCGAACTGCCCGGCCGCGTACTCGGGGTGGATCTGTTCCACCGTCACGCCTTGAGCGGACAAAGTGGACACCAGCGTGCGCAAGTACGACGCCTGCGCGGACAGCCGTGCGAAGCCGTAGGCCGGGCCCGCCGTGGCCGAGCGCGGGTCGTCCGGCGCGTCCGCCGCTGTGATCACCCACTCGATCTCGAACGCCGTCCGCACGTTGTAGCCGAGCGCCGCCACCTGCGCGGCCGCGGTCGCGGCCAGCGCCCGCGCGTCCTGCGGGTGCGGCTCGCCGTCGGTGTCGAACTTGCGGACCGGCGCCCACGCCCAGCCCGGCTGCGCGGCCAGCGGCACGAGCGCGTCGAGGTCCGGGTGCAGCCGCAGGTCGCCGACCGGGCCGCGCGAGTACTTGCCGTCGGTGATGTCGTCGGTGGCCAGGAAGAAGTCGAACGAGTTCGACGCGCCGACGCCCCACGCCGCCGCCGACCACAGCCGGTCCACCGGGACGGCCTTGACGCGCGCGATGCCGCTGTTGTCCACGAAGGTCAGCGCGACGAGCTCGACGCCGGCCGCGCGCAGGGCGTCGGCCCGCAGTGCGCCCTGTTGTGCGAGTTCTGCCCGATCGAGCTGGCTCATTCCGCTCCCGTGGAGGTTCACTGAACACTTCAGGAAAGAGGTGGAGATCGTGTCAGACACCGTCGAAACCCGTCCAGGGCTGCGCCGCTCCCTCTCCGTCTGGCAGGCCGTCGGCCTGTCGGTGGCGTTGATGGCCCCCAGCATGGCCGCCAACATCAACCCCCAGCAGACCGCGGCCGCCGCCGGCCGCGCCGTCCCGCTCGCCTTCCTGCTCTCCGCGGTCGGCGTGCTGCTGGTCGCGTACGGCTTCGTCAAGCTCTGCCAGTACTACCAGCACGCGGGATCGGTGTACGCGTTCGTCGGCGCGACGCTCGGTCCGCGCGCCGGCGTCGTCTCCGGCATCGGGCTCCTCGGCACGTACACGTTCTACGCCGTCGTCACGAGCTCGGCCGCGGGCACGCTCGGCACGGCCTTCCTGACGCAGGTGGGCATCTGGCCGGACCCGCCGTCCTGGGGACCGTTCGTGCTGACGGCGGTGGCGCTGATCGGCGCGTGGCTGCTGTCGGTGGTCCCGGCGCGCCGCGGCACGAGCACGCTGCTCGCCGTCGAAGGCGCGACGATCGCGGTGATCCTGCTGGTCACGGTCGTGATCCTGGTCCGGCTGCTGGCGGGGAACGCGCCCGACCAAGCACGGTTCACGCTGGACGTCTTCGTCCCGGAAACCGGCCTGTCCGGGGTGTTCCTCGGTGCGGTCTTCGGCTTCCTGTCGTTCGCCGGGTTCGAAGCCGCGGCGACGCTCGGCGAGGAGACCCACGACCCGAAGCGCAACATCCCGCGCGCGATCCTCGGCACGGCGATCTTCGGCGGCGTCTACTTCATCGTGGTGACGGCGGTCGAGATGATGGCGTTCGGCACGAACGCGACGGCGTTCCACGATTCGCCGTCCCTGCTGGGTGACCTGGGCAGCCGCTACGCGGGCGCGTGGGTCGGCGACGTGATCAGCGTCGGCGCGGCGATCAGCGCGTTCGGCTGCTGCCTGGCCTGCGTGGTCGGCGGGTCGAGGCTGCTCTACGCACTGGGCCGCGACGCGGGTGGCGCCCTCGGCCGGACGTCCTCGCGCGGAACGCCGGTGGCGGCGGTCAGCGCGGTGACGGCCGCGGCGGCGCTGATCATCCTGGTGTGCGCGCTGTTCTTCGGCGCGACGGCGTCGGACACGTTCGCGTGGAGCGGCTCGATCGGAACGCTGATCCTGCTGGTGATCTACCTGCTGACGACCGTCGGCGCGATCCTGCTGCTGTTCGTCAAGCGCCGGATGCGCGTGCCGGCGTGGCACCTGGTGTTCCCGATCGGCGCGCTGGCCGTGCTCGGGTACACGGTTTACGTCAACGTGGTGCCGTACCCGACCGAGGGCCCGGCGCGCTGGTTCCCGGTGGTGGCGGGCGCGGTGCTGGTGCTGGCGGTGATCTTGGTGCTGTCGGCGCCGGGGTTCGCTCGTAGGGTGGGGGAGAGGCTGACGAGTGTGGACGGAGGCGCATGACCGACCTGCTTCCGTTCGTCGCGGACCTGCCGCTGGTGGACCACCACTGCCACGGCGTCGTCACGCACGGCGTGGCCCGCGCGGACTTCGAGGCGATGCTCACCGAGGCCGACACGACGTCGCCGCTCGGCACGAGCCTCTTCGACTCGCTGATCGGGCTCGCGGTGCGCGCCCGCTGCGCCCCCGTGCTCGGCCTGCCCGCGCACGCAGCCGCCGACAGCTACCTCGAACGCCGCGCCGAGCTGGGCGCGGCCGAGGTGGCGCGGCGGTTCCTGCGTGCCACCGGCACGACCGACTTCCTGCTGGACGGCGGGTTCCTGCCCGACGCGCTGACCACCACCGGCGAGTTCGCCGAGCTGGCCGGCGCCCGCGCGCACGACGTCGTCCGGCTGGAACAGGTCGCCGAGCACGTCGTCCGCGGCAGCACGGCCGAAGGGTTCGCCGCGGCCTTCGCCGACGAGCTGGGGAAACGCGCGGCGACCGCCGTCGGGCTCAAGTCGATCGCGGCCTACCGCGTCGGCCTCGACCTCGAGGGGGAGCAGCCGTCGGCGTCCGAGGTGGCGGCCGCGGCGGAGCGCTGGCTGCGCTCCGGGAACCCCCGGCTGGCCGACGAGGTGTTGCACCGCTTCCTCGTCTTCACCGGGCTGGACCTGGGCCTGCCGGTCCAGTTCCACGTCGGCTACGGCGACTCCGACGTCGACCTGCACCGCTGCGACCCGCTGCGCCTGACCGGGCTGCTGCGCGCGACCCGCGACCTCGGCGTGCCGATCCTGCTGCTGCACAACTACCCGTTCCACCGCAACGCCGCGTATCTGGCGCAGGTCTTCGAGCACGTGTTCGTGGACGTCGGGCTCGCCACCCACAACGCGGGGTTCCGCGCCCCGGCGATCCTGGCCGAGCTGCTGGAGATCGCGCCCTTCGGGAAGGTCCTCTTCTCCACCGACGCGTTCGGCCTGGCCGAGCTGTACCACCTGGGCACGGCCCTGTTCCGGCAGGGACTTTCGGACTTCCTGCGCGCCGGGCTCGACGCCGGCGCGGTGTCCGAAGTGGACGCCGTCCGGCTGTGTGCTTTGGTGGGACACGAGAACGCGAAGAGGATCTACCGCTGGGAGCGTGCGTGAACGACCTGTGGGACGCCTGGACCGGGGCGATCGAGGACGAGCTGCCCGCCGCGATCGAGCTGCGGCACGCGGTGCACGCCGACCCGCGCGGTTCCGGTGACGAGGAGGACACCGCCCGGCTGGTGGCCGGCGCGCTCGGGGCCGGTGACGGCCTCCGCGTCGCCAAGACCGGCCGCGCGATCCTCCTGCCCGGTGGGGAGGGCCCGGCCGTGGCGCTGCGGGCCGAGCTCGACGCGCTCCCGGTGCTGGAGGGCACCGGCGTGCCGTGGGCGTCGGGCAACGAGTTCATGCACGCGTGCGGCCACGACGTCCACCTGGCCGCGCTGGTCGCCGTCTGCCGGGCGGCGCTGCGCGTCGGCGTCCCGCGGCCGATCCTGGCGCTGCTGCAGCCGCGCGAGGAGACGTCGCCGCCCGGCGCGCTCGACATCGTCGAGTCCGGGGTGCTGGCCGAAGCCGGGGTGGACGCGGTGATCGGCGCGCACGTCCAGCCGCGGATCGCGCACGGCGTCGTCGCGGCGGTGCCGGGCCCGGTGAACGCATCCACCGACGAGTTCGAGGTGACGTTGCACGGCCAAGGCGGCCACGCCGGCTACCCGCACCTGCTGCGCGACCCGATCCTGGCGCTGTCGCAGCTGGTCGTGAGCCTGCAGCAGCTCGCGTCGCGGCGGATCGACCCGGTGTTCGGCGCGGTCTGCTCGGTCGGCCGGATCCAGGCCGGCGCCGCGGCCAACGTCGTCCCGAACAGCGCGACGGCGTTCGGCTCGCTGCGCCTGATGCGCGCGAAGGACCGCGACCGGGCGCTGGAGGCTTTGGCGGACATCGTGCACGGCACCGCGCGGGCGCACGGCTGCACGGCCGAACTGGAGATCAGCCCGTGCGAGCCGGTCCTGGACAACGACCCGGCCCTGGCGCTGGGGGCGCAGCGCTGGCTGGGCCACGGCGGCTTCGTCGTCGACGACCAGTTCCGGTCCTTCGGCGCGGACGACTTCGCCCACTACTGCGGCGGCACGACCCGCGGGCTGATGCTCTTCGTCGGCCTCGGCGACACCGCCGGCGTGCCCAGCCTGCACGACGAACGGTTCCTCCCACGCGACCAGGCCGTCGTCCAAGTGGCGCACGCGCTGGTGGCGGGGTACCTGGCCGCCTTGGAGGCCCCGGCGCCTTAGCGCTACGGTGGCCGCGTGATGAGCGCCTACCTCGCGACGATCCCGAGCCCCGACCAGGGAGTCTGGCACCTGGGGCCGATCCCGCTCCGCGCGTACGCCCTGTGCATCATCGCCGGCATCATCGTGGCGATCTGGTGGGGCGAGCGGCGCTGGGCCGCGCGCGGCGGCACCAAGGGCACGGTCATCGACATCGCCGTGTTCGCCGTGCCGTTCGGCCTGGTCGGCGGGCGGTTGTACCACGTCATCACCGACCCCGAGCTGTACTTCACCGAGGGCAAGAACCCCTGGAACGCGTTCGCGATCTGGGACGGCGGCCTCGGCATCTGGGGCGCGATCGCCCTCGGCGCGGTGGGCGCGCTCATCGCGTGCCGCCGCAAGGGCGTCCCGCTGCCGGCGATGGCGGACGCGATCGCCCCGGGCATCGTCGTCGCGCAGGCCATCGGCCGCATCGGCAACTACTTCAACCAGGAGCTCTACGGCGCGCACACGGACCTGCCGTGGGGCCTCGAGGTCTACCAGCGCTTCAACCCGGAGGACCCGGACAACCTGCTGAACGGCGTCGCGACGGGCCACATTCCGCTGCCGGAGAGCCCGGTCCACCCGACGTTCCTGTACGAGCTGATCTGGAACCTGCTGGTCGCGCTGCTGGTGGTGTGGGCGGACCGGCGCTTCAAGCTCGGCCACGGGCGGGCGTTCGCGCTGTACGTCGCGGGCTACACGGTGGGCCGCGGGTGGATCGAGATGATGCGGACGGACACCGCGAACCACATCCTCGGGTTGAGGGTGAACGTGTGGACGTCGATCTTGCTGTTCGTGGGTGCGGTGGTGTACTTCGTGCTGGCCGGGAAGCGGGGGCCGCGGGAGGCGCCCGAGACGCTGGTGAGCAAGGACGCGGTCACACCGGACGAGCCTGCAGCGGCTTCTCCTGCGGAACCTTCGGAGCCTTCGGAGCCTTCGGAATCTTCGGCCGCGGAGGATTCGGCTTCGGAGGCCGAGCCCGCGGTGTCCGGCGAGCCCGAGCACGCGAAGGTGGCGGCCGCCGAGGCGCCGGCTTCGGAGAAGCCGTCCTCGGATGGCGCGGCCGAGGAGCCGAAGAAGACCGACGAGAGCTGACCGCTTTCCCGAAGGCCACCCCCGGCACCGCCGGCTGGTGGCCTTCGTCGTCTCCGGCTCCGCGATGGCCCGGGTCCCAAGCGCCCCAATGTGGCCTTGGTTGCGTCAGACGCACCGAAGGCCACATTGGGTGCGTGTGACGCACCGAAGGCCGCCTTGGGGCGCTGGCCGTTCGTCAACAGCGCGGCCGTCTCACCAAACGTCATGAAAGAGTCGTTCAGGACGTCTGGCGCCCTGAACGACTCTTTCATGACGTTTGAAGCCGGAGCGGGCGGCCATGATCGGCGCCGGGGCGGTCGAGGTGCTGGCCGCCGGCCAACAACGCCGGGCTTGGGCGCCGCCCCCCGGTTTCCACGCTACCGGGTGGCACCGACAGTTTCGGGTCAGGCGAGGTCGGGCAAGCCCAGGTCCAGGTTCGGCGCCTGCAACCCGCCATCCACCTCCAGGACCTTCCCCGTGATGTACCCGCCCGCCCGTGACGCCAAGAACACCACCGTCGCCGCGATGTCCTCCGCCTCGCCGATCCTTCCCAACGGCGTTGCCGATTCCATCTTCGACCGCAGCTCCGGGTTGCCCGCGACGATCTCCAGCGCCGACGTCAGCACCGAGCCCACCGAAATCGCGTTCACCCGCACGCGGGGCGCGAGATCGGCCGCCGCCAAGCGCGTGTAGTGGGCCAGGGCCGCCTTCGCCGTTCCGTACGCCGCGAAGCCTCGGCCCGACACCCGGCCCATCACCGACGAAATGTTGACGATCGAGCCGCCCGTCTCCACCAGCGACGGGGCCGCCGCCACCGTCAGCGCGTGCGCCGTCGCCACGTTGAAGCGGAACGCCTCCTCCATGAAGTCCACCGTCGACTCCAGGAGGGGCCGCGGGTACGTGCCGCCGACGTTGTTGACCACCAGGTCGAGGCGCCCGAACTCCGACACTGCCGTCGACGCCAGCTCCGCCGCGGCCTCCGGCGACGACAGGTCCACCGGCACCGGCACAGCCCGCCGTCCGGCCTCCGAAACGCGCGAAGCGATCTCGTCGAGCTGGGCGGATGTCCGGGACGCGATCACCACGTCCGCGCCCGCTTCGGCCAGGGCCACCGCCGTCGCCGCGCCGATTCCCCTTCCGGCGCCGGTGACCACCGCGACCTTGCCGTCCATGCGGAACCGCTCGAGGATCATGCGGCGAAATGTAACACGTTCTAGTGACCGGCGACACAATTCCGCGCTGCCGGGTCGGACCCGTCACGTTAGGCTTGACGGGAGTTTCCGAGCCGTATACTTAGCAGAACGAACTACCGGGAACCCATCAGGAACTACGTCGTTCCGCGCTGCCGGATCGTTACCGTCCGACGTCGTTCGGGGCGCTCTGAACAGGTGCTGGCATGTTTCCCAGGTGTTAAAGTCGCGCTAACAAGCGGGCCATCGTCGTCCCGTGCGCTCCCCGGCCGGTAGCCCGGCCCCGCACGACAAGACGACGAAGGAGGTCCCTTCATGATCTTCTCCGCCATTCCCGGCAAGCAGGGTCTCTACGACCCGGAGACCGAACAGGACTCCTGCGGTGTGGCCATGGTGGCCGACATCCGCGGGCGCCGTTCCCACGGCATCGTCACCGACGGCCTGGCCGCGTTGACCAACCTCGACCACCGCGGCGCCGCCGGCGCCGAACCCACCAGCGGCGACGGCGCCGGCATCCTGCTGCAGCTGCCCGACAAGCTGCTGCGCGCCGAAGCCGGCTTCGCGCTTCCCGAACCCGACGAGCACGGCCACCACGCCTACGCCGCCGGCATCGCGTTCCTGCCCGAAGACGCCGAGCAGCGCCGCAAGGCCGTCGGGCTGGCCGAACGCATCGCCGTCGAAGAGGGCCTGGAGGTCCTCGGCTGGCGCGAGGTCCCGGTCGACGCCGACCGCGCCGACATCGGCCCCACCGCCCGCTCGGTCATGCCGCACTTCGCCATGCTTTACGTGACGGCGGACGGAAAAACCGGTCTGGAGCTGGACAGGCTCGCGTTCTGCCTGCGCAAGCGCGTCGAGCACGAAAGCGCGAACTCCGGCTGCGGCACGTACTTCCCGTCGCTGTCCTCGCGGACGATCGTCTACAAGGGAATGGTGACGCCGGAGCAGCTGCCGGCGTTCTTCGACGACCTTCGCGACGAACGCCTGGAAAGCGCCATCGCGCTGGTGCACTCCCGCTTCTCCACCAACACTTTCCCGTCGTGGCCGCTGGCCCACCCGTTCCGGTTCGTGGCCCACAACGGCGAGATCAACACCATCCGCGGCAACCGCAACCGCATGCGGGCCCGCGAGGCGCTGCTGGAGTCCGAGCTCATCCCCGGCGACCTGTCCCGGCTGTTCCCGATCTGCTCGCCGGACGCGTCCGACTCCGCGTCCTTCGACGAGGTCCTCGAGCTGCTGCACCTGGGCGGCCGGTCGCTGCCGCACGCCGTGCTGATGATGATCCCGGAGGCGTGGGAAAACCACGCCACCATGAAGCCCGAGCGCCGCGCTTTCTACCAGTTCCACGCCAGTCTCATGGAGCCGTGGGACGGCCCGGCGTGCGTCACCTTCACCGACGGCACGCTCGTCGGGGCGGTCCTGGACCGCAACGGCCTGCGCCCGGCCCGATGGTGGCGCACCGCCGACGACCGCGTCGTCCTCGCCAGCGAAGCCGGCGTCCTCGACGTCGCCCCGAAGGACGTCGTGGCCAAGGGACGGCTCAAGCCCGGCCGGATGTTCCTGGTGGACACCGAAGCCGGCCGGATCGTGGACGACGAAGAGGTCAAGTCCGCGCTCGCCGGCAAGCTCCCGTACGAAGGCTGGCTGCACGCGGGCCTGCTGAAGATCGCCGAGCTGCCCGACCGCGACCACGTCGTGCAGAGCCACGACTCGGTGCTGCGCCGCCAGCTTTCCTTCGGCTACACCGAAGAAGAGCTCAAGATCCTGCTCGCGCCGATGGCCGAGAAGGGTGCCGAGCCGATCGGCTCGATGGGCTCCGACACCCCGCCCGCGGTGCTGTCCCAGCGATCTCGCCTGCTCTACGACTACTTCAAGCAGAACTTCGCGCAGGTGACCAACCCGCCGCTGGACGCGATCCGCGAAGAGCTCGTCACGTGCATGGCGCGGATCATGGGCCCGGAGCGCAACCTCCTGGCCCCCGGCCCGGCGTCCTGCCGGCACCTGAAGCTGCCGTACCCCGTCATCGACAACGACGAGCTCGCGAAGCTCATCCACATCAACGACGACGGCGACCTCCCCGGCTTCGCGTGCAGCGTCCTTTCCGGACTGTACGAAGTGGACGGCGGCGCCGAGGCGCTGGCCGGGGCGATCGAACGCGTCCGGCGTGAGGCGTCCGAGGCGATCGCGGCCGGCGCGCGCACGCTGGTGCTGTCCGATCGGGACTCCGACCACCGGATGGCGCCGATCCCGTCGCTGCTGCTGGTTTCCGCGGTGCACCACCACCTGGTCCGCACCAAGGAACGCCTGCGCGTCGCGCTGGTCGTCGAATCCGGCGACGCCCGCGAGGTGCACCACATCGCGCTGCTGCTCGGCTACGGCGCCGCCGCGGTCAACCCGTACCTGGCCTTCGAGACCATCGAGGACATGATCGGGCAGGGCGCGGTCACCGGCATCGAGCCCGGCAAGGCGATCCGGAACTACGTGCAGGCGCTGGTCAAGGGCGTCCTGAAGATCATGTCCAAAATGGGCATCTCGACGGTCGGCGCGTACACCGCCGCCCAGGTCTTCGAATCCCTCGGCCTGGCCCAGGACCTGCTCGACGAGTACTTCACCGGGACGTCGTCGAAGCTCGGCGGCGTCGGCCTGACCGTGCTCGCCGAAGAGGTGGCCGTGCGCCACCGCCGCGCGTACCCGGACAACCCGACCGAACGAGTCCACCGTGGACTCGACACCGGCGGCGAGTACGCCTACCGCCGCGAGGGCGAGCTGCACCTGTTCACGCCGGAGACGGTGTTCCTGCTGCAGCACGCGTCCAAGACCGGCCGTGACGAGGTGTACCGCAAGTACACCGACGAGGTGCACCGCCTCTACCGCGAAGGCGGCACGCTGCGCGGGCTGTTCTCCTTCCGCGACGGCGTCCGCGAGCCGATCCCGCTCGACGAGGTGGAGCCCGCCGAGGCGATCTTCAAGCGCTTCAACACCGGCGCGATGTCGTACGGCTCGATTTCGGCCGAGGCGCACGAAACCCTGGCCATCGCGATGAACCGCATCGGCGGCCGCTCCAACACCGGCGAGGGCGGCGAAGACCCCGAGCGGCTCTACGACCCCGAGCGCCGCAGCGCGATCAAGCAGGTCGCGAGTGGACGGTTCGGCGTCACGAGCGAGTACCTCGTCAACGCCGACGACATCCAGATCAAGATGGCGCAGGGAGCGAAGCCCGGCGAGGGCGGCCAGCTGCCGCCGAACAAGGTGTACCCGTGGATCGCGCGCACCCGGCACTCCACGCCGGGTGTCGGCCTCATCTCGCCGCCGCCGCACCACGACATCTACTCCATCGAGGACCTGGCCCAGCTGATCCACGACCTCAAGAACGCCAACGAGCACGCCCGCATCCACGTGAAGCTGGTGTCCTCGCTGGGCGTCGGCACCGTCGCGGCGGGAGTGTCCAAAGCGCACGCGGACGTCGTGCTCATCTCGGGTCACGACGGCGGCACCGGCGCGTCCCCGATGAACTCGCTCAAGCACGCGGGCACGCCGTGGGAGATCGGCCTCGCCGAGACCCAGCAGACGTTGCTGCTCAACGGTTTGCGCGACCGCATCACCGTGCAGGTCGACGGCGCCATGAAGACCGGGCGCGACGTCGTCATCGCGGCGCTGCTCGGCGCCGAGGAGTACGGCTTCGCGACGGCCCCCCTCGTCGTCGCGGGCTGCATCATGATGCGCGTCTGCCACCTCGACACCTGCCCGGTCGGCGTCGCCACGCAGAGCCCGGAACTGCGCAAGCGCTACACCGGCCAGGTTGACCACGTCGTCAACTTCTTCAAGTTCGTCGCCGAAGAAGTCCGGGAAACCCTTGCGACGCTGGGCTTCCGGACGCTCGACGAGGCCATCGGCCACGCCGAGCTGCTGAACACCGACGAGGCCGTCGACCACTGGAAGGCGTCCGGTTTGGACCTCGCGCCGATCTTCGAGATGCCTTCGGAGACCCCGTACGGCGGCGCGAAGCGGCGCACCCGCGGCCAGGACCACGGCCTCGAGCACGCGCTGGACCGCACGCTCATCCAGCTCGCCGAGGCGGCCCTGGAAGACGCGCACCACGTCAACATCGAGCTGCCGGTGCGCAACGTCAACCGGACCGTCGGCACGCTGCTCGGCTCGGAGATCACCCGCCGCTACGGCGGCGACGGCCTGCCCGAGGGCACGATCAACGTCACGCTCACCGGGTCGGCGGGCCAGTCGCTCGGCGCGTTCCTGCCGCGCGGCATCACCCTCGACATGGTCGGCGACGCGAACGACTACGTCGGCAAGGGCCTGTCCGGCGGCCGGATCGTCGTCCGGCCCGACCCGGACGCGGCGTTCGCGGCCGAGGCGCAGACGATCGCGGGCAACACGATCGCCTACGGCGCCACCGGCGGCGAGATCTTCCTGCGCGGCCAGGTCGGCGAACGCTTCTGCGTCCGCAACTCCGGCGCCACGGTCGTCGCCGAGGGCGTCGGCGACCACGCCTTCGAGTACATGACCGGCGGCCGCGCGGTGGTGCTCGGCCCGACCGGGCGGAACCTGGCGGCGGGCATGTCCGGCGGCATGGCGTTCGTGCTCGACGTCGACCGCAAGAAGGTCAACCAGGACATGGTGGACCTGCTCAAGCCGACCGCGGACGACCTGGCCTGGCTCAAGAAAACGGTGCAGCAGCACCACGATCTCACCCGCTCCGCGGTGGCGGCCTCGCTGCTCGGCGACTGGCCGCGCCGGTCCGTGGCGTTCACGAAGGTGATGCCGCGCGACTACCAGCGGGTCCTGGACGCGGCGAAGGCGGCCAAGGCCGCCGGCCGCGACGTCGACGAGGCGATCATGGAGGCCGCTCGTGGCTGACCCGACCGGTTTTCTCAAGTACGACCGCGAAGAGCCGAAGAAGAAGGCACGAGAGGACCGGCTGCACTCGTGGGGCGAGGTCTACGCGGACGTCGACCCGGGCGAGCGCAACGAAAAGGTGCGCAAGCAGGCGTCCCGCTGCATGGACTGCGGCATCCCGTTCTGCCACTCCGGCGGCTCCGGCTGCCCGCTGGGCAACCTGATCCCGGAGTGGAACGACCTGGTCCGCCGCGGCGACTGGGCCGCGGCGAGCGACCGGCTGCACGCCACCAACAACTTCCCCGAGTTCACCGGGAAGCTGTGCCCGGCGCCGTGCGAGGCCGGCTGCGTGCTGTCCGTCTCGCCGCTCTCGGGCGGCCCGGTGGCGATCAAGCGCGTCGAGCAGACGATCGCCGACCAGTCCTGGGAAGCGGGCTACGTCCAGCCGCAGGTGTCCGAAGTGTCCAGTGGGCAGCGCGTCGCCGTTGTCGGTTCGGGTCCCGCGGGCCTGGCCGCCGCCCAGCAGCTGACCCGCGCCGGCCACGAGGTCACGGTGTTCGAGCGCGACGACCGCCTCGGCGGCCTGCTGCGCTACGGCATCCCCGAGTTCAAGATGGAGAAGAAGGTCCTCGACCGGCGCCTCGCGCAGCTGCGCAAGGAGGGCACCCGGTTCGTCACCGGCTGCGAGGTCGGCGTCGACCTGACGGTGGAGGACCTGCGCGCGCAGTACGACGCCGTCGTGCTCGCGGTCGGCGCGCTGCGCGGCCGCGACGACACGACGACGCCGGGCCGCGAGCTGGCCGGCGTCCACCTGGCGATGGAACACCTGGTGCCGGCCAACAAGTTCGTGGAGGGCGACGGCCCGCCGTCGATCGACGCGAAGGGCAAGCACGTCCTGATCATCGGCGGCGGCGATACCGGCGCCGACTCCTACGGCACGGCCACCCGCCAGGGCGCGCTGTCGGTGACGCAGCTGGACCAGTACCCGATGCCACCGTCCACAAGGGACGACGAGCGGTCGCCGTGGCCGACGTGGCCGTACATCCTCCGCACCTACCCGGCGCACGAGGAGGCCGGCGAGCGCAAGTTCGCGGTGGCGGTCAAGCGGTTCGTCGGGACCGAAGGCCGCGTCACGGCGGTCGAGCTGCAGCAGGTGAAGGTCCAGAAGGACGCGGCGACCGGCCGCCGCGAGGTCATCCCGGTCAACGACGAGGTCGAGACGCTGCCGGCGGACCTGGTCCTGCTGGCGATCGGCTTCGAGGGCGTCGAGGAGATGCCGCTGCTGGACGGGCTCGGCCTGTCGCTGACCAAGCGCGGCACGCTCTCGTGCGGCGCGGACTGGCAGACGGAGACCCCGGGGGTGTTCGTCTGCGGCGACGCCCACCGCGGCGCGTCGCTGGTGGTGTGGGCGATCGCGGAGGGCCGCTCGGTGGCCAACGCGGTCGACGCGTTCCTGACGGGAGCCTCGGACCTCCCGGCGCCGGTCCACCCGACGGCGCTGCCCCTCGCCGTCGTCTGATTTCCCGGTCGAAGGCCCCCTCGCCGCTGGTGAGGGGCCTTCGACCGTTTCGAACCATTGCTCCGTCTGGTGGCTGTGCTCTGCGTACACGGCCAACTACTTTCGAGTAGCTGTGCCGCTTTTGCGACAATTCACTTCCGCGGAAGGTGGGGCGTCTTGAAGCACACGACTTTCCGAGCAGCGGTCGTCACCGCGATCCTCTCCCTCGCGTTCGCCCTGGCCGGCGCGCCCGCCCAGGCCGCGCCGAAACCCTTCTGGACGCCCGATGCCATGCGGGCGGCCGTCCCGATGGACAACCTCGTGAAAGCGCCCGCCTTCACGCCGAGAGACGTGGCGCGCGGGCAGAGCGCGATCATCCAGAGCATCCCGAACGGCGGGGGCGCCTGGACCGGCGGCGGCAAGGTCACCCAGACCGCGGGCCGCGTGTTCTTCCTCTTCAACGGCCAGAAAGCGTCCTGCTCCGGCGACGCCGTGACCAGCACCAACGGCAGCGTCGTCGTCACCGCCGGGCACTGCGTCAAGTACCAGGGCACCTGGCACACCGAATGGGTCTTCGTCCCCGGCTACAACAACGGCAACGCGCCCTACGGCCAGTGGGCCGCCAAGTCGACGTTGACGACGCCGCAGTGGGAAGCCAGTGAGGACATGAACTACGACGTCGGTATGGCCGTCGTGAACCCGCTCAACGGGCAGCGGCTCACCGACGTCGTCGGCGCGCAGGGCATCGCCTTCAACCAGCCGAAGAACCAGAGCATGTACACCTTCGGCTACCCGGCCGCGTCGCCCTACGACGGGACGAAGCTGATCTACTGCAGCGGCAGCACCTTCACCGACTTCCTGCTGACCCAGGACCACGGTATGCGGTGCAACATGACCGGCGGGTCGAGCGGCGGGCCGTGGTTCCTGTCGTTCACCGAGGGCACCGGGGCCGGCGTGCAGGCTTCGGTGAACAGCTTCGGGTACACGTTCCTGCCCGGGTACATGTTCGGGCCGTACTTCGGCGCCGACGCGCAGAACCTGTACAACCGCGCGCAAGCCGCGTGACCGCCGTCAGCCCAGGGGAGGACCTGCGGGTCCGGCCCCTGGGCTGACGCCCGCGTCCGCCCGCCGGGCCAGGCTCGGGGTATGCGGAAATCGTTGGTACTCCTGGCTTTCCTGCCCCTGCTCGCCGCGCCACCGGCGGACGCGTCCCCGAGTCTCAAGTGGACGATGCCGTGCCCGGACTACGGCATGTCGCCGTCACCCACGGCCGGGCTCGAATGCGCGACCCTGCGCGTCCCGCTTGACTACGCACACCCCGAGCGCACGATCGAGCTGACGCTCTCCCGGCACGCCGGTGTCCCCGGCAAGCGGCGCGGTGTCCTGCTGATGAACCCCGGCGGCCCGGGCAGTCCTGGGCTCGCCATGCCCGCCCAGCTGGTGCAGCGGACGGGCGGCTCCGGCCTGCCGGACGCCTACGACGTCATCGGGTTCGACCCGCGCGGCACCGCCTACAGCACGCCCGTCACGTGCGCGATGACGCCCGAGCAGCGCGGCGCCGTGCTCGGCCCGTACGCGGACGGCCCGCGGGACGTCGTCGCGACCGCGGCCAAAGCGCGGGTGGTGGCCCGGCAGTGCGGCGAAGCGTCCACAAAGGACCTGCTGCCGCACATGACGACCGCGAACACCGCGCGCGACCTCGACCGGATCCGGGAAGCGCTGGGGGAGCGGAAGATCTCCTACTACGGCGTCTCGTACGGCAGCTATCTGGGCGCCGCCTACACGTCGATGTTCCCGGACCGCAGCGACCGGATCGTGCTCGACAGCGTCCTCGGCCCGGCCGGCCTCGACGTCCGAGCCAACCAGCGTTTCGCCGAAGGGTTCGACGACCGGTTCCCGGACTTCGCCGCCTGGGCCGCCGCCCGCGACGACGTCTACCACCTGGGTCGGACGCCGGCGGCGGTGACGGCGAAGTTCTCCGAACTGGCCGCCGTGCGGGGTCCGGAGTTCCGCTCGGACACGTGGAACGGGCTCTACGACGACGAGCGGTTCCCCGCACTGGCCGCGGAATGGGCGGGTACCGCGCGCATCGCGGCGGGTCCGCTCGACGGCGACACCCGCGCCGCCCTCCAGCTGCAGGTGATCTGCAACGACTCCGACTGGCCCGAGCACGTCGGCTACTACCAGCACGCGGTCGAGCGCGAACGGCAGCGGAACCCGATGTTCGGCCCGGCGGCGGCGAACGTGAACCCGTGCGCGTTCTGGCCCGTCGAGCGAGCCGAACCCCCGGTGCGCATCGGCGGCCCGGGCCCGGCGGACGTGCTGCTGGTGCAGAACGAGCGCGACCCGGCGACCCCGCTGTCGGGCGCCCGCGAAACGCGAGCGGCATTCGGGAACCGGGCGCGGATGGTGACGGTCGACGCGGGCGGGCACGGGGTTTTCACGCGGGACAACGCTTGCGGGAACGCGGCGGTGCTGGGCTATCTGCGTGACGGGGTCTTCCCGGCGGCGGACGGTTCCTGCCAATCTGGGAACTGAGGGGGTGGTTTCCCCCTCACTGGGGAAATGAGGGGAAAAATCATGAAAAGAATGGTGTTCTTCACCGTGTCCGCGCTGGCCGCGCTGCTGCTGACGGCCCCGGCCGCGTCCGCGCGGACCACGGCTTGCATCCCGGAAAGCCTCGTCCTGGTGGGGTTCGGCACCACGTCGCTGTGCCTGGCGGCGCCGACCCCGTCGATCGCGCCGCCGTTTACCGCGGTCACCGAACAGAACGGGAGCCAGTACACCTGGTGCCTGTTCACCGGCGAGAAGTACACCGGCACGCTGCTGCGGGTGCCGGCGTTCTCGCGCACGAACGTGGTGGGAACGTTCGCGTCGGGACTTCCCTGCTGAAGGCCGTCCGCACGGCGGGTTCTCCCGCCGTGCGGACTTCCCGGGCGCCGGTGCAACGTGAGTCCCCAGCTCAACGGGGAAAACGGCGACCGTCCCGGACGAACTTCCAGCGGATTGCCAGCTCAGAGGCGAACCGGGCGAAGCGGAGCCGGGCGGGAACCCTATCCTGGTGTTCGTGAACTGGACTGTGGACGTCCCCGTCGACACCCTGCCCGAACTGCCGCCGCTGCCGCCGGAGCTGCGCGCGCGGCTCGACAAGGCCCTCGCCCTGCCCGCCGCGCAGCAGCCGGAGTGGCCCGACCCGGACGCGACCCGGCGGGTCCGCGGCGTGCTGGAGAGCGTGCCGCCGATCACCGTCCCGGCCGAAATCGACCGGCTCAAGAGCCGGCTCGCGATGGTCGCCCGCGGCGAGGCGTTCCTGCTGCAGGGCGGTGACTGCGCGGAGACGTTCGAGTCCAACACCGAGCCGCACATCCGCGCCAACCTGCGCACGCTGCTGCAGATGGCGGTCGTGCTGACCTACGGCGCGAGCCTGCCGGTGGTCAAGGTCGGCCGCATCGCCGGCCAGTACGCGAAGCCGCGCTCGGCGGGCACGGACGCGCTGGGCCTGCCGGTCTACCGCGGCGACATCATCAACTCCCTCGTCGCCAAGCCCGAGCTGCGCGTGCCCGACCCCGGCCGGATGATCCGCGCGTACGCGAACGCGGGCGCGGCGATGAACCTGGTCCGCGCCCTCACCGGCGCCGGCATGGCCGACCTGCACCAGGTGCACGACTGGAACAAGGACTTCGTCTCGGCGTCCCCGGCGGCGCAGCGCTTCGAGGCGCTGGCCAACGAGATCGACCGCGGCCTGCGGTTCATGTCGGCCTGCGGCGTCACGGACACCTCGCTGCAGTCCACCGAGATCTTCGCCAGCCACGAGGCGCTGCTGCTCGACTACGAGCGTTCGATGCTGCGGCTCGACAAGGCCGACGCGACGAACCCGAAGCTGTACAACCTGTCGTCGCACTTCCTGTGGATCGGTGAGCGGACCCGCCAGCTGGACGGCGCGCACATCGCGTTCGCCGAGCTGCTGGCCAACCCGATCGGGTTGAAGATCGGCCCGACGACCACGCCCGAGCAGGCACTGGAGTACGTCGAGCGGCTCGACCCGCGCTTCGAGCCGGGCCGCCTGACGCTCATCTCCCGGATGGGCAACGGCAAGGTCCGCGAGGTGCTGCCGGCGATCGTGGAGAAGGTCGAGGCCTCCGGCCACAAGATCATCTGGCAGTGCGACCCGATGCACGGCAACACGCACGAGTCGTCGACGGGCTACAAGACCCGCCACTTCGACCGGATCGTCGACGAGGTCCAGGGCTTCTTCGAGGTCCACAACCAGCTGGGCACCTACCCGGGCGGCATCCACGTGGAGCTGACGGGCGAGGACGTCACGGAGTGCCTCGGCGGGGCGCAGGAGATCTCGGACATCGACCTGTCCGGCCGGTACGAGACCGCCTGCGACCCGCGGCTGAACACGCAGCAGTCGCTGGAGCTGGCGTTCCTGGTCGCGGAGATGCTCCGCAGCTAGCTAGGCCCCGGCACCGCCGTCGACCGGCACGATCGCGCCGGTCACCATCGACGCGCGGTCGCTGAGCAGCCACGCGGCTGCTTCGGCGACCTCGCGAGGCTCGGCCATGCGGCCGAGCGGGACCGACGCGGTGATCCGCTCGACGATCCCGGGCGTCGCCGCTTCCCACGCGTCGATCATGTCCGTGGCGGTGCCGCCCGGGGTGAGGCCGTTGACCCGGATGCCGTGCGGGCCCCAGGTCACGGCGGCGGTCTCGGTGAGGCTGTTCAGCGCCCGCTTCATGGCGCCGTAGGCGGGCAGGGCGGGGTTGGCGCGGCGGCTGCCGATGCTGGACGTGTTCACGATCGCCCCGCCCGAGCCCCGGCGCATGAGCGCGGCCTCGGCGGTCATCGCGGTCCAGTGCGCGCGGAAGTTGACCGCGAACTGCTGGTCGATGTCCTCCGCGGTGGTCGTCTCCAGCGGACCGGGCTGCTGGATGGCCGCGCCGTTGTTGAACGCGCCGTCGAGGCGGCCGTGGAGCCGCTCGACGTGGTCGACGGCCGCCCGGATGCTCGCGGAGTCGGCCAGGTCCAGTGCGACGGCGTCGGCCGTGCCGCCCTCCGCGCGGATCTCGGCGGCGATGCGGTCGAGGGCTTCGGTGCCGCGCGAGGCCAGCACCACGGCCGCGCCTTCCTGGGCGAAGAGGCGGGCCGCGGCCGCGCCGATGCCGCGGCTGGCGCCGGTGATGAGGACGACCTTGCCGGTGAGCAGGCCGATCGAAGAAGTGTTCGTCATGGTTTCGACGCTGCCCCGGTCCGCGCCCCGGAGGCAGGCACAAGCCGTACCAGGATCCGGCGCCGGGGCCTCCGCATACTGGAGAGGTGGACAAGCAAGAGCTGGGGGCGTTCCTCCGCAGCCGTCGTGAGCGGCTTCGGCCGCAGGACGTCGGCCTGCCCGCCGGGCCGCGTCGGAGAACGCCGGGCCTGCGCCGCGAGGAGGTCGCGGTGCTCGCGCACATCTCCACCGAGTACTACGTCCGCCTGGAGCAGGGCCGGGCGCCGCGGCCGTCGGGCGAGGTCCTGGCCGGGATCGCCGAGGCCCTGCGGCTGACCGACGCCGAGGCCGAGCACCTGCACGTCGTGGCGGGCACCGCACCGATCCGGAACGACGTGCACCGCCGTGACGTGCGGCCCAGCATCCTCGCGCTGCTGCAGCGGCTGCCGCAGACGGCCGCGTTCGTCATCTCGGCGACGTTCGAGGTGCTGGCGTGGAACGACCTCGCGGCGGCGCTCATGGAGGACTTCGCCGTCGTCCCGCCCGAGCGGCGCAACCTCGCCCGCAAGGCGTTCCTCGGGCCGGCGCTGTACGGCGTGTCCGACGCCGCCGAGTTCCGGCTCACGGTCGTGATGGAGCTGCGCGCCACCCTGGCCCGCTACCCGGCCGACCCGGCGGTGCGCGGACTGGTCGACGAGCTGCGCGCGGGCAGCGCCGACTTCGCCCGGCTGTGGGAGCGGCACGACGTCCAGGCGACGCCGGTGCTGACCAAGACGTTCCGCCACCCGCAGGTGGGCGAGGTGACGGTCGACTGCGACTCGCTGGTGTTGCCCGACAGCGACCAGCACCTCGTGCTCTACACCGCGCCACCCGGCTCCCGCAGCGCCGAGGCGCTGGCGTTCCTCGAGGTGGTGGGGGTCACCCCCTGAGTCAGGAGGCGTCGACCAGCCGGGCCGCGGACTTCAGGACCGCGTCCCGCAGCGAACCCACGTCCGGGACCGCCGCGCCGTTGACCTGCAGTCCGATGTGGACCGAGTCGCGGTACGTCGCCACCGCGATGCCGACCGCGTGGCGCGGGGCCAGCGGGACGAACGGGTACACCTCCGCCAGCCGGGCGCCGCCCAGGGACAGCCGGGCCGGGGGCACCGGGACCGTCGTGATCACCAGGTCGAACAGCATCGGCGCGGCCAGGCCCGCCGTGCGCGTGCCCAGGCGGTGCAGCAGCGGCGGGACGCGGCCGGCCAGCAGCGGCAACGCTCCCGCGCCGCGGCTCGGGCCCGCCGCCTTGTTGCGCGTCATCGCGCGGCGGACCACCCGGAGCCGCTCGACCGGGTCGTCCTCGCCGACCGGCAGGTCGCACAGGTACCCCGACAGCTTGTTGCCGCCGAGCTGGTCCGCCGCCCGGCCGCGCACGCTCACCGGGATCAGCGCGCGCAGCGTGCGCCCGTCGGCGCGGTGGCCGCGGTTCACCAGCCATTCGCGCAGCGCGCCGGACAGCACCGCCAGCACGACGTCGTTGGTCGTGCCGCCGTGGGCCTTGCGCACGCGGCGCAGCTCCGGCAGCGGCAGCCGGACGAACCCGAGCCGACGCTCGGCCGACTGCGGCGCCGACACCGGCGACAGCGGCGGCCGCGCGGCCCGCACGAGCGACGACGCGATCCCGGCCGTCTCGTTCGCCTGGCCCCAGACCGTGCCCAGCGCGTCCTTCACCGTGTCCAAAGTGGACCTCGGGGCCGGGATCGGCCGGGACGGCGGGGAGATCCGCTCCGGCAGCTTGACGCCGTCGAGCAGGCCGGCCGCCACCGCGTACGCGCCGGCGCCGTCGGTGAGCGCGTGGTGGAGCTTCAGCAGCAGCGCGAACTTCCCGTCCGGCAGGCCGGTGACGAGGGTGAGGTGCCACAGCGGCCGGGACGTGTCGAGCGGCTCGGCGATCCACCGCGACGCGTACGCGGTCAGCGGGTCCGGTTCGTACAGCGAGCTGAGGGTCACGTGGTGGATGTGGTCCGCCGCAACGAAGTCCGGGTCTTCGGCCCAGCTGGCCGAGCCCGGCGGGAACAGCTCGGCGCGGGCGCGCTGGCGCAGCTTCGGCAGCCGGGCGGCGCGCTCGGCCAGCAACGCGGTCAGCGCGGCGGGGTCCACCGGGCCCCGGGCGGTGAAGGTGACCACCGCCCCCATGTGCATCGGGGAGTTTTCGCTTTCCAGGCACAGGAAAGCGACGTCGAGCGCGCTGAGCGGCGAGCCTGCCATGGGCGACCTTTCCGGGTTCGCGGGTGTGCACGGCCACGTGCGTTCGGAAGGGAGGGGAACCCACAACACCAGCCCGGCGTGACAGCCGGGTGGTCGAAGTGTTTCCACGACGCTAACTACTCACCCCGTTAATCCATTCGAGATACCCCAGGCTCCGGTGCCCGGGGTCACAGATCAAGAACGTTCACTCACCCGGGGCGGCGTCCGGGTGCTCCGGGACGACGGCGGGCCCCCATTCGGGGGTGAGCGCCACCTGCTTGCCGACGCGGCGCACCGGCAGGCCGTTCACCTGCCGCTTGCCCAGCCCCGGCCAGATTTCCGCGGCGTCCTTCGCCGCGGCCCGGATCGCGCCGCCGTCGAGCGTCGTGCGCGTCTCGGGGATGGAACGGTCGGTCCACTGGACGACCAGCTTCAGCGGGCCGGCCGGCGGGAGCGGCCACAGGAACACTTCGTGCTCGACGGCGAAGCGCGTGCCGCCGACGGGGTGCGCCCGCAGCACCGGTTCCTCCGGTTCGGACGCCGACGGCACCGAGACGGCCTCGGAGCTCGCCCGGCTGCCGTCGGCGTAGAGCACGCCGATGAGCAGCCCGTTGTAGTCGGGCTTGCGCCGGTGGTCGATGAGGCCCTCGGCGGGGTCGTCGACCAGGCTGTCGCGGGAGTAGACCGTGATGCGCAGCGTGAGCGCCTCCGGCCACACCTCGACGGCCCGCAGCGCGACGACCGTGCGCTCGGACCGGCCCAGCGGCTGCGAGAGCGGCAGCACGGCGGGGACGATGTACTCGCGCGGCGGATCGGTCCAGTGCCGGCCGTTGAACGCGTAGAGCTCCTGTTCCGGGACGGGGAACAGGGGACGCTCGCGGGGACCGCCGGTGAAGAAGCTGCTCATCGGGCGGCCCGCGACACGCTGTCCGGCACCATGCGCCCACGGTAGGACACCGGCCGGGGAATTGCCGCCCCCGAACGGGCGTACGGCCCTTGCCTCCCGTGATCCGGGACACCAGGGCCGTACGCAGCGTGATCCGCCGGTCGCTCAGCGAGCGAGCTCTAGTCGGTCAGCTTGAGCTCGCCGTTCGTCCGCGCGGACTCGTCGAGCTCCTTCTCGGCGGGCTTGCCCATCGCGTCCATCAGCTGCCGGGCCAACCCGAGGCCGGTCCCGCCCAGCGACAGCGCCTTGGCGAACATGTCCGACATCCCGTCCGCGCCGTTGAGCACGACCATGTGGTCGACGTTGCCGAACGCGCTCGCGCCCGCCTCGACGATCTCCGGCCAGCGCTCGGCCAGCTGCTGCGCCACCACCGCTTCCTGGTTGTCCGCCAGCGCCGCCGCGCGGGCCTTGATCGCGTCCGCCTCCGCGAGACCCTTCGCGCGTGCCGCCTCGGCCTCCGCCAGGCCGCGGGCCTTCGAAGCCTCCGCCTCGGCGAGACCGCGGGCCTTGGCCGCGGCCGCCTCCGCCTCACCGGTCGCCCGGGTCGCGCCCGCCGTCGCCTCGGCACGCGCCTTCGTGGCCTGCGCCTCGGCCTCCGCCGCCGTCTTCACGCGGGTCGCGTCCGCCGCCGCGCGCAGCTCGGTCTCCTTCGCCTCGGCCTGCGCCTTCGCGATCGATGCGTCACGGGCCGCGTCGGCCGCCGTGCGCGTGTCGTACGCCTTCGCGTCGGCCGGCTTGCGGACCTGCGACTGCAGCCGCTGCTCGGCCAGCGCCGCCTCCAGCTCGGCCGCGCGCGTCTCCTGGACGACGACCTCCTGGCGCGCCGTCGCCTCGGCCAGCGGGCCCGACTGCGACGCCTTCGCCCGCGCCTGGTCCACCTCGGCCTGGTAGCCGGCCTGCTGGATCTGGCTCTCGCGGACCGCCGCCGCCTTCTTCGCGGCGGAGACCTGCTCGACCTCGGCGGCCTCCTGGTCGCGCTGCGCCTCGGCGATGCGGGCCGACGCGGCGACCGCGGCGGCGTGCGGCTTGCCCAGGTTCAGGATGTAGCCGGACTCGTCGTCGATCTCCTGGATCTGCAGCGAGTCGACGATCAGCCCCAGCTTGATCATCTCCGTCGCCGACGACTGGCGGACCTCGCCGGTCAGCGCGTCCCGGTTGTGGATCATCTCCTCGATGGTCAACCCGCCCACGATCGAGCGCAGATGCCCGGAGAACAGCTCGTGGATCGTGTCGTTCATGCCTTTTTGCTGGTCCAGGAACCGGCGGGCGGCGTTGGCGATGGAGGCGAAGTCGTCGCCGACCTTGTAGATGACGACGGCCCGGACGGTGACCGGCAGCCCCTGCTTGGTCACGCAGGAAACCTGGAGGTTGACGCCGCGCGTGTCCAGCGACAGGCGGCGCGCGGTCTGGAAGCCGGGCAGGACGTTCACCCCGCGGCCGGTGATGATCTTGAAGCCCAGGCTGTCCGCGGTGTCCGCGCGGTCGACGCGGACGCCGAGGCCGGAGATGATCAGCGCTTCGTTCGGCTCGGCGACCTTGTACAGCAGCCGCAGGATCCCGAAGATCACCACCAGCGCGACGATGAGCCCACCCACCGAATACAGCAGGATTTCCACGAGACTCATGGCACCGACCCCCTCGCTCTTCTGTTGTGGGTGTGTTGGTGCCCCTTCGACGCCGTCAGCGGCTCAACGGTTGCCACCGCTCGACATAAACCGTCCGCGGGGGTTCGAAGTCCACGACGAGCACCTGGGTGCCGGAGCTGAACGTCTCGCCGGGGTCGGCCGGGTAGGCGTAGAACGCCTCCGTGCCGCCCCGGACGTTCAGCAGGACTTCGCCGATGAGGCCGGGGCCGATCGTGCCGGTCACGCGGCCTCGGCTGCCGATCATCCCCCGAAGCCCTTCAGCTTGACCTTGCTGCCCTTCTGCACGAACGTGCCCGGCTGCGGGTCCTGCTCGAAGACGAAGTCGAACCCGCCGCCGTTGCCGCGGCCCCGCCCGCCGTCGCGGTCGGCCTTCAGGCCGGCCTGCTCGAGGATCTTCTGGGCGTCGTCGAACGAGCGGAACCGGACGTCCGGCACCTGGACGGCGTTGTTGACGAACACGCCGATCCGCTTCGCCTTGGCCTGGGAGTTCGCCGGCGGGTCGGTCCGGGTGACGGCGCCGCCCGGGACGTCCTGCCTGAACTCCTCGCCCGCCTGGAACGGCTCGAACCCGGCCTGCTGCAGCAGCTGGAACGCCTCGTCCTTGCTCCGCCCGGCGACGTCCGGGACCGGTGGCAGCGGGATCGGGCCCTTGGACACGATGATCGTGACCTGGCCGCCGATGTTCAGCTGGCTGCCCGCCGACGGCGTGGTGCGGATGACCGCGCCCTGCGGGACTTCGGCGTCGTAGTCGTCGGTGCCGCGGACCGGCGTCAGCTGCGACGCCTTGATCGCCTGCTCGGCGTCGGGCAGCGCGGTGCCCGGCCGGACGTCCGGCACGGTCGGGCGGCCCTTCGACAGCACCACCGACACCGTCGAGTTCGGCGCCAGCGGCGTGCCCTCGGCGGGCTCGGCGCGCAGCACGGTGTTCGACGGCACCGAGTTGTCGTACTCCTGGCTGAACTGCGGGGTCAGCTTCACCGCGCGCAGCGCGTCGCCCGCCGCGGCCTGGTTGAGCCCGACGAGCTTGGGCACGGTCGCCGTCTTGTCGCCGCCGGTGTCGGTGAGCATGAAGATGAACGCCGTGATCAGCCCGCCGAACAGCAGCACGGCGCCGGCGATGATGGCGATCCGCTTCCGGTTGTCGGCCGGCTTCTCCGGCTCCGGCTCGCTCCGGCGCCGCGCCACCGGCGGCCGCACGGGCGGGATCTGCTGGGTGATGCCCGGGGGCGGGGTGCCGGGGTGGCTCAGCGCCCGCGTCGCGTTCGGGCGGTGCACCGGCATCGTCTTCTCGCTGTCCGGCGCCACCTGCGGGATCCGCGGCAGCGTGCGCTCGGTGTCGGCGAGGTCGCCCTGGCCGTGCGACACCGGGACCGGGACGGTCACCGGCAGCAGGCCCAGCCGCGCGCGCACCGCCGTCAGCTCGGTCAGGAACTCCCCGGCGTCGGCGGGCCGCAGCTCGGGGTCCCGCCGGGTCGCGCGCGTGATCAGCTCGTCGAGCTCCGGCGGCAGGTCCGGGCGCAGCGCGCTCGGTCGCGGGACGTCGTCGTTCACGTGCCGGTAGG
The DNA here is from genome assembly GCF_044759945.1 of Amycolatopsis sp. NPDC098790. NCBI lineage: Bacteria > Bacillati > Actinomycetota > Actinomycetes > Pseudonocardiales > Pseudonocardiaceae > Amycolatopsis > Amycolatopsis sp. NPDC098790. Next base: position 622,394 of record NZ_JBIWAI010000005.1, on the reverse strand, counting down.
CCACCGAGATCGCGGTGTCGCCGGTGTAGGGCACCTGCCCGGTCAGCATTTCGTAGAGCAGGATGCCCGCCGAGTAGACGTCGCCGCGCGCGGACGCCGCGCCGGTCTCGACCTGCTCCGGCGAGAGGTAGGCGACCGTGCCGAGGATGACGCTCGAACTGGTCGTGCCCGCGCTCGCGACGGCCCGCACCAAGCCGAAGTCGGCGACCTTCACCGCGCCGCCGGTGTGCGGCCCGGTCCGGCCGATCAGCACGTTCTCCGGCTTGACGTCCCGGTGCACCAGCCCGGACCGGTGCGCGGCGGCCAGCGCCGACAGCACCGGCTCGGCCACGCTCAGCGCCAGCGCGACGTCCAGCGGGCCCTTCTCGTCCAGCAGGTCGCGCAGGGTCCCGCCGTCGACCAGTTCCATGACCAGGAACGCGAGGCCCGACTCGGCGCCCTGGGGCAGGTCGAACCCCTGGTCGTGCACCGCCACGACGTGCGGGTGGTGCAGCTGCGCCGCCGACTGCGCCTCCCGGACGAAGCGGTCCACGAACGACCGGTCGTCGGCGAACCGCGGGTCCATGATCTTGATCGCGACCGGACGGTCCAGCCGGGTGTCCGTCCCCCGGTAGACGGAAGACATCCCCCCGTGCGCGAGCAGCCGGTCCACCCGGTAGCGCCGCTCGAGGAGCGTGCCGACCAGGCCGGGTTGGGTGCGAGTCACGAGTATGGATCGTACGGAACCGCACACGGTTCGTGGAGGAGACCTCGCGGGTCACCCGTGCGCACTAGCGGGAGTGAGTGCGGAATGTGGCAGAGTGTCACGTGTGAGTGGGATTCCTGTCGCCGACGACGTCCTCGACACCGCCATCGCGGTTCTGCCGCTGGCGGAGGTGGCGAACGTCCTCGGGACCTCCGCCAACAAGGTCCGCCAGATGCTGCGCGACGGGCAGCTGATCGCCCTCAAGCGCGGCGGTGACCTGTGCGTACCCAGCGACTTCTTCGTCAAGGACGGCGTCGTCAAGGGCCTGACCGGCACGATCACGGTGCTCGCCGACTCCGGCTTCTCGCGGACCGAGATGCTGCGCTGGCTCTTCACCGCCGACGACACGCTGCCGGGCAGCACGCCGATCAACGCCCTGCGCACCAGCCACGGCACCGAGGTGAAGCGGCGCGCGCAGGCGATGGCGTTCTGACCTGCGCAGACAGCTCGCCGCGGCTCCTATTTGGACGGCCGCGGCGGTGATCAGGCACGCCGTGAGCGACCAGTTCGCCAGCGGTCCGGCGACGGCCGCTCCGGCGGCCAGCCCGGTGATCTTCACGCTCGCCGCCGTCGTGAACACCTGAGCCCGCACGTGCTCCGGCGCTTCCCGGTGCCGGATGGCGAACAAGGCCGTGAGCTGCGGTCCTTCGGCGATCCCGGCGATCGCGGCGGCGGTCACGAGCGGCACGGCGCTTTCGCTCAGGGCCGCCAGTGCGGCGCTCGCGGCCAGGACCAGCGTGCTCAGCCAGACGATCCGGTCCGGTGGCCACGGCAGCGGTTTCCGCGTGAAGACCGCGTTGGCCAGCAGGGACGTGACCGCCAGGACGGTCAGCAGGAGAGCGCCGTCTTCAGGGCCGCGTAGGTGAGCCGCCCCGAGCAAGGGGTAACAGACGGTGACCATCCCGATGCCGGCGCAGGAGATCGCCGACGCCGTCGTCGCCCGCCTCAGCGGGGCGTTGCGCACGAGGACCGTGAAGCCGTCCCGGAGGCGGGTTTTGGTCGTGGGGCGTTGCTTCTTCGGGAGGAGCCAGGCGACCGGCGCCGCGGCGGCGACGAGGGCGATGGCCGTGGTCACTCCCGCGGGTCCGCCGAGGAGTCCCGCGAGGCCGGGCCCGGCCAGCGCGGCGGCGGTGAAGGTCAGGGCGTCGAGGCGGCTGGCTCTTTCGAGCTGTGGCCGGGCTACGCCGGGCAGCTGAGCCGTCCAGCCGCCCGCGACGGCCGGGTTGAGCAGGCCGGCCACGACGGCGATGGCCACCACGCCCACCAGCGGCAGGTGCCCGAAGGTCGTGGCGACGACGGCGAGCCCGCCGGCGTACCCGGCGAGGGCGGCCGCCAGCAGCCGTCCGGGCGCCGGGCTGCGGTCGAGGAAGGCGCCGAAGACGGGCCCGCCCACGGCGGCGGCCGCGGTCAGCCCGGCGAGCAGCGCCGAGCCGGCGTGCGGGCCGTGCTGCAGGCCGAGCAGCAGGAGGGCGGGGCCGGACAGCTCGTCGCCGGTCCGCGCGAGTGTCGCCCCGGCCAGGTAACGCCTTAACATTGCCGAGACGTTACAGTGGGGCATGGCCTTTCCGCACCGGGATTCCGTGCAGCGCGCGGTCGACCTGCTGGGTGTGCTGCTGGTTTCGGACTGTTCTCCGGCGGCCGTCGCGCAGGTTCTGCGTGCTCACGGCGAGCCGGACGTCCGGCTGTCTTCGGACGACCTCGCCGAGCTGAGGGCGGCGGCTGTTTCGCTTCGTGAAGTGTTCGCGGCCCCGGACGCGGCTTCGGCGGCTTCGGTGCTCAACGCGTTGTTCGCGGCGTACGCGGGGCCGCCGCGCTTGACGGACCACGAAGAGGGCTACGGCTGGCACTTGCACGCGGACGCGGCGGACGACGGGCCGTGGGGAGCGTGGCTGGTGACGTCGTCGGCGCTGGGGCTGGCTTCGCTGTTGGCCGAGCGTCAGGACGTGCCGGGAGGGTTGTGCGCGTCGCCGTCGTGCGGGAAGCCGTTCGCCCACACGGGCGGGGGAAGTCCACGGAGGTACTGCTCGCCCCGGTGCGCGACGAGGGAACGCGTCGCCGCACACCGGGCGCGAGGGTGAAACTCAGCCGTTGGTCTTGTCGCGCCAGGCGATCCACGACTTGAGCGCGTCCAGGTCGTAGTCCGGGCCGCCCACGCCGACCGTGAACGTCGTGACGCCCAGGTCCAGCAGCTTCGGCCCGAGCTCGTCCGGCTCGCCCTGGACGCCGCACGAGCGCTCGATCTCGGCCGGGTCGCGGCCGACGTCGGCGCAGTGCTGGTCGAGGATCTTCACCTTGCGCTCGACGACCTCCGGGTCGCCGAAGCCGTGCCAGATGTCGCCGTGCTTCGCCACGAGCTTGAGGGTCTTCTTCTCGCCGCCGCCGCCGATGAGGACCGGGATCTTGCGCGTCGGGGCCGGGTTCAGCTTGCCCAGGCGCGATTCGATGCGCGGCAGCGACTCGGCGAGGTCGTCCAGACGCCCGCCCGCCGTGCCGAACTCGTAGCCGTACTCGTCGTAGTCCTTCTCGAACCAGCCCGAGCCGATGCCGAGGATCAGCCGCCCGCCGGAGATGTGGTCCACCGTGCGCGCCATGTCGGCCAGCAGCTCGGGGTTGCGGTAGCTGTTGCAGGTCACCAGCGCGCCGATCTCCACCCGGGACGTCGACTCCGCCCACGCGCCGAGCATGGTCCAGCACTCGAAGTGCAGGCCGTCGGGATCGCCGTACAGCGGGTAGAAGTGGTCCCAGTTGAAGACGATGTCGGCCCCGAGGTCCTCGGCGGCCGACGCGGTGCGCCGGATGGTGTCGTAGTCGGCGTGCTGCGGCTGGAGCTGCAGGCCGATCCGGATGCGTCGTTCGGTCATGATCGCAGCCTACGACCGCCGCGGAACGTCTCGCGCGCCCAGACCGTGGCCAATGGGGGTAGTGCGACTACCAGCCTCCGCGAGTTCGGGACGACCGCCCGCCGGGTGAGGATGTCGTAGTCCAGCGCGACGATCTCGTCGAGAATGCCTTCGTACAACGTCAACGCCGTCCGCACGCACGGCCGCGATTCCGGGCGCAGCTGCGAAACCCCCGCCTCCGCCCGCCGGTACACCGCCCGCGTCCGCGCGACGAAGTACGCCAGCGCCGCCCGGATCCGCGGGTCCGGCTCACGCCGCTCCAGCAGCGAGCGCGTGACGCCGAACGCGGCCAGCTCGTCGAGCGGCAGGTACAGGCGGCCGCGGTCGAGGTCCTCGCCGACGTCGCGCAGGAAGTTCGTCAGCTGGAACGCCTCGCCCAGCGCGATGGCGCCCGGCTCGGCGTCGGAGAGGGGGCCGACCGTGCCGAACACCGGCAGCATCTGCAGCCCGATCACCGCGGCGGAGCCGTACATGTACTCGCCCAGCTCGGCGAACGTCCGGTACTCGACCGGCGCCAAGTCCATCCGCATCGACTTGAGGAACGCGTCGAACAGGTCTCGCGCGATGCCGTAGCGCCGTACAGTGTCGGCCAGCGCTTCGAGCACCGGGTCGCCCGGGGTGCCGCCGGCGTAGACGACGTCGACCATGGCGCCGACCCGGTCGAGCGAAGCCGCCGGGTCGCTGCCCGGCTCCGGGTTGTCGACCAGTTCGTCGGCCATCCGCGCGAAGCCGTACAGCGTGTGCGCGGCCGGCCGGGCCCGCGCCGGCAGCAGCCGGGTGGCCAGGAAGAACGTGCGCCCGAACTGGGCGTTGATGCGGCGGCACTCGGTGTACGCGGCCCGCAGGTCCGGCGAGAGGATGCCCGCCGCGTCGAGTTCGTTCACGGGCCGGTGATCCTTTCCGCTGCCAGTCTTCCGGAGATGAGCACGGGCGGGATGCCGACGCCCGGTGTGGTGCCGCAGCCGGCCAGTACGACGTTGCCCGCCGCCCGCACCAGGTTCGCGGGCCGGAACGGGCCGGTCTGCGCGAACGTGTGCGCCAGCGAAAACGGCGTCCCGGCGGCGAGCCCGCGCGCCGCCCAGTCCGCCGGGGTGATCGTCTCGTCGACGGTGAACCCGCCGCCGAACCCGGTCAGCCCGCGTGCTTCGAGCGTGCGGAACAGCTCGTCGCGGTACGGCTCGCGGACGCGGTCCCAGTCGATCTTCCCGTTGCGCAGGTTCGGCGCGGGCGCGAGCACCGAGACGATCTCGCCGCCGCGGCCGGCCAGCCCCGGGTCGGTGGCCGTCGGCCGCGTGACCAGCAGCGACGGGTCGCTCATGAGCTTGCCCTCGCGGATGATCTCGGCGAACGTCCGTTCCCAGGCGCCGCCGAAGAAGATCGTGTGGTGCCCGAGGTCCCACTTCCCGGTGGTCCGCCCGTGCAGGACGACGGCCGAGGGTGAGTACCGCAGCGGCACGAGTCGTCGGGGGCGCGCGCCGAGGAGCCGGTACGCCGCGGTCAGCTCGGTCGCGAGCACGACGGCGTCGCACGCGATCCGCTCGCCCGAGCGGGTCCGGACCGCGCGCACCCGCGAATTCACCCGTTCGAGCCACGCGGCTTCGGTGCCGAAGCGGACGTCGGCGCCCGCCCTTGCGGCCGCGCCGGTCATCGCCCGGCCGATCTCGCCCATGCCGCCTTCGGGGTAGTAGACGCCGCCGACGGTGTCCATGTAGGAGATGACGCCGTACGCGGCGATCGCGCCGGCCGGGTCGAGGCCGGCGTAGAGCGACTGGAACGTGAAGAGCCGCCGGACGCGCTCGTCGAGCAGGTAGCGGCCGACGCGCGGGCCGAGCCTGCCGAACCCGCCCAGCGCGGCGAGCTTCGCCAGCTCGGGACGGGCCAGGTCGACCGGCGAGTCGAAGTTCGCCCCGATGAACCGGTCCTTCTGCGCCGCGTACAGCTCGCTCAGCCAGCGCCGCAGCGCCCGGTAGCCCGCCGCTTCGCGCGCACCGGCGAAGGCGCGGATCTCGGCCTCCATGGCGTCGCCGTCGGTGTGCAACGCGAGCGAGCTGCCGTCGGCGAACCGCGCCCGGTACGCCGGGTCGAGCCTGGTCAGCCGCAGGTTCTTGGCCAGGGGCTCGCCGACCGCGGCGAACGCCTCTTCGAGCAGCTCGGGCATGGTCAGCACGCTCGCGCCGGTGTCCACGGCGTTGCCGTCGAAGTTCTCCTGCCCGGCGCGCCCGCCCGGGGTGGCCGCCTGCTCCAGCAGCGTGACGCGGCGGCCGGCGCCGAGCAGGTGCAGGGTCGCCGAAAGCCCGGCCAGTCCGGCCCCGATCACGACGACGTGGTCGGCCGGCCCGTCGATCGTCCGCACGTCAGTACGTCCGCTGGGTGGCCTTGACGACCAGGCCGGTCAGCGCCTCGGGCGCGGGCTCGGCCAGGTGCGCGCGGTCCAGCGCGGCCATCGCCGCGGTCGTCAGCTCGTCGATCCGGCGCTCCACGGCGTCGACCGCGCCGACCTGCTGCAACGCCAGCCGGACGGTCTCGACGCCTTCGTCGGACAGGTCCGCGTCGCCGATCGCGTCGGCGATCACGGTCGCCGCGGCCGTCTCGCCCTTCTCGGCGGCGAGCTGCAGGCCGAGCGCGACGAGCAGCGTGCGCTTGCCCTCGCGCAGGTCGTCGCCGGCCGGCTTGCCGGTGACCGACGGGTCGCCGAACACGCCGAGCAGGTCGTCCCGCAGCTGGAACGCGACGCCGACCTCGCCGCCGAACTCCAGCAGTGTCCCGATCAGTTCGGGGGAGGCGCCGCCGAGCGCGGCGCCCAGGTGCAGCGGCCGCTGGACGGTGTACGCGGCGGTCTTGAGCCGGTCGATCTTCAGCGCGGCCTCGACGGAGGCGTCGCCGGTGGCCTGCGTGCGGACGTCGAGGTACTGCCCGGCGAGCACTTCGGTGCGCATCGCGCGCCAGGCCGGGCGCGCCGCGGCGAGCGTCTCGGCGGGCAACGGCGCGTCGGCGAACATGTCGTCCGCCCAGGCCAGGGCCAGGTCGCCGACCAGTACCGCGGTGGCCAGGCCGAACGTCGCGGGGGAGCCGAGCCAGCCCCGGTCGGCGTGCAGCTTCGCGCCCGCGATGTGCACGGTCGGGAAGCCGCGGCGGGAGTCGGAGGAGTCGATGAGGTCGTCGTGGATCAGCGCGCACGCCTGGATCAGCTCGAGGCTGGCCACCGCCTGCAGCACGCCCCCGGCGTCCGGACCCGCCGGGTCGCCGCCCGCGCCGCGCCAGCCCCACCAGGCGAACGTCGGGCGCAAGCGCTTGCCGCCGTTCAGCACGAACCCGCGCAGCGCGTCGATCCCGGCCGCGACGGTCGGTTCGGTGTCCAGGATTTCGGTGCCCGCCCGATCGAGGAACCCGGCCAGCGCGCGCTCGACGTGGGCGGGCAGGTCGGCGTCGGAGACGGGCGCGTTCATCCCGCCATCCTCGCGGAACCGGCGGGGGTGGGGGCCGCCGGGGCACCCGGATGTGGCGAATCAGACTCCGGCCGTGGCCGGGGCCCAGAACGGCCCGGTGAGGCCCGCTTCGGCGAAGTAGGTGACCGCGCTGTCGGGCTCGCGCCGCCGGTAGCCGCGCTCGAGCCGGCCCGCGTACCAGCCGCGGGCGAGCCGCCAGAGCGTGACGAGGTCCATGACGTACCCCTTCTCGCCGCCGGTCGCCGCGAGCCAGGCGTCCACACAGGACTCGCAGCAGAACAGCCGCTGGTTGCCGCAGGTGTGCAGCACGTCGTCCCACATCCGCGCCGCCGGCACGAGGAAGTGCGCCACCTGCGCGCCCTCGGGCGGCTCCGCGCGGTTCACGACCAGCGCGTGCGGCTGGGCGCAGCCGGGGCAGCGGGTCGCGACCAGCACCTCGGGCTCGTCGTCGACCAGGTGGGGGATGGCGAACGAGTCCCACGCGCAGCCGCCCCACCAGAGCGTGTGCGAGCCCATCACGGAGAAGCCGAGCGACTTCGCCGCGAACGGGTGGGCCAGCACGACGTGCTCGCACTCGTCGAGCACCAGGTGGTGGGCTTCGGCGAGGCGGTGCAGCGCCTGCTTGGCGACGGCGAGCGACCCGCCCGCGGCGTCGGCCAGCTCCGGCCCGGTCGGCGCGCGGCCGCGCTCGGCGAAGGCGTGGTAAACGGCCAGGCGGACGTCTTCGTCCCAGCTCGCGTCGTCGTCCCTCATCGCTCACTCCTGTATCGAGTCTAGAGCCGGGCCCCTTAACATTCGAGGTATGACGTCGGTGATCGAGCGGTTGCGCGGAGACGGGCCGAAGTTCTCCATCGAGTTCTTCCCACCCCGGGACGCGGCGGACGAGGCCGTCCTGTGGAAGGCGATCCGGGAGCTCGAGCCGTACGACCCGGCCTACATGTCGATCACCTACGGCGCCGGCGGCTCCAGCCGCGACGGCACGGTCCGCAGCATCGCCCGCGTCGCGACCGAGACGACGCTGGTGCCGATGGCGCACCTGACCGCGGTCAACCACTCCGTCGCCGAGCTGCGGAACGTGATCGGCTGGTACGCCTCGGTCGGCGTCCGCAACATCCTCGCGCTGCGCGGCGACCCGCCCGGCGACGTCTACGGCGAGTGGATCCCGCACCCCGAGGGCCTCACCTACGCCGAAGAGCTGGTCCAGCTGGTCCGCGAGCTGGGCGACTTCTGCGTCGGCGTCTCGGCGTACACCTACGGCCACCCGCGATCCTCCGACCTGGAGTCGGACACCAAGTACCTGGTCCGCAAGCTGCGCGCGGGCGCGGACTTCGCGATCGCGCAGCTGTTCCACGACCCCGAGGACTTCCTGCGGCTGCGCGACCGGGTCGCCGCGACCGGCTGCGACGTCCCGGTGCTGCCGGGCGTCATGCCGCTGACCACCATGCGGACCCTGCAGACGACGATCAAGCTGTCCGGCGCGCCGGCGCCCCGCAAGGTCCTGGACCGGCTCGAGCCGCTGGCCGACGACCCCAAGGCGTTCCGCGCGGCGGGCATCGACGTCACCACCGAGCTGTGCGAGAAGCTGATCGCCGAAGGCGTGCCGAACCTGCACTTCTACACGTTCAACCGCTCGAAGGCGACGCGCGAGGTGATCGCACGGCTGGGGCTCGTCCCGGCCCGTGCTTAAGTACGTACCACCGGGTACAGGTGGCCCGGTAGCGTGCGGCGCATGGCTTCTACTGCTTCCGACGGCGTGCACGGCATCTGTGACCGCTACGTCGACGACTACGCGGCCGTGGACCCGGTCGCCGCGACCTCCTACGGCATCAAGGGTCACGACGACCGGCTGACCGACTACTCGGCCGACGGGTTCGCCGAGCGCGCCGGGCTGGCCGCGCGGGCGCACGCCGCCGTCACCGCCGCCGAGCCGCGCGACGCCGCCGAGCGCGCCGCCAAGGCCGTGTTCACCGAGCGCGTCGGCCTGGAGCTGGAGATCCACGAGGCCGGCCTCGACGTGGCGAGCCTGAACGTCATCTCCAGCCCGGTGCAGGAGCTGCGGATGGCGTTCGACCTGATGCCCCTCGACACCGAAGAGGACTGGTCGACCGTGTCGGCCCGCATCGCCGAGGTCCCGCGGGCGCTGGCGAACGTCCGCGGCGGCCTGCTCACGGCGTCCGACGCGGGGCACGTCGCGGCGTTGCGCCAGGTCGGCAAGGTCGCCGAGCAGTGCGAGACGTGGGCCGGGCTGAAGGACGAGACGGGCTACTTCACCCAGCTCGTCAGCGGCGCGCCCGGTCCGGCGCTGGCAGCGGACCTCGCACACGGCGCGCGGGCCGCGGAGGAGGCGTTCGCGGAGTTCGCCGGGTTCCTGCGCGCCGAGCTGGCCCCGAAGGCCCCGGTGAAGGACGCGGTCGGCGAGGAGGTCTACCGCCTGTGGTCGCGCTACTTCGTCGGCGCGGCACTGGACCTGCGCGAGGCGTACGAATGGGGCTGGGCGGAGTTCGCGCGCATCGAGTCCGAGATGCGCGCGGTCGCGAACCGGATCAAGCCGGGAGCGTCCCTGGCGGAGGCGGCGGCGGTCCTGGACGCCGACCCGCGCTACCGCGTCCAAGGCCGCGCTTCGTTCGAGGCGTGGATGCAGCACTTGTCGGACGAGGCCCTGAAGTCGTTGCGCGGCAAGCACTTCGAGATTTCGGACCGTGTGATGGCGTTGGAGTGCAAGATCGCCCCACCGGGTGGCGGAGTGGGCGCGTACTACACGGGCCCGAGCGAGGACTTCAGCCGCCCGGGCCGCATGTGGTGGTCCCTCCCGGCGGGCCGCGACGAGTTCTCGACGTGGCGCGAAACGAGCACGGTGTACCACGAGGGAGCACCGGGCCACCACCTCCAGATCGCGACGGCGGTGGACCAGTCCGAGGGGCTGAACAAGTACCAGCGCCTGATGGCGTTCACCTCGGGCCACGCGGAGGGCTGGGCGCTGTACGCCGAGCGGCTGATGGAGGAACTGGGCTACCTGGCCGACGACGGAGACCTGCTGGGGATGCTGTCGGAACAGCTGTTCCGCGCGGCCCGGGTCGTGGTGGACCTGGGGATGCACCTGGAGCTGGTCATCCCCACCGGAACGGGCTTCCACGAAGGCGCGCGGTGGACGCCGGAGCTGGGGTTGGAGTTCATGCTGACCCGGACGATCACGGACCAGGCCCACGTCCGCGACGAGATCGACCGGTACCTGGGGTGGCCTGGTCAGGCACCGGCGTACAAGATCGGCGAGCGTCTGTGGCTGGCGGCGCGGGCTGAAGCGCAGGGGCGGGCCGGGGCCGGGTTCGACATCAAGCGGTTCCACACGGAGGCTTTGCGGATGGGCGGGATGGGGCTGGACACGTTGCGGGAGCAGCTGGCCCAGCTGGACTGAGGTGTGCGGGGCCGCCCGACAACGGGCGGCCCCCGCCCTTCCCTGGGGGGCGTCCCACGTCCAGTTTATCGGCCCAGCCCGACAAAACCGCCCGGAAAGCCCTTTCGCGGCTCGGTTGTCCACAACTGCGCCGCCCTGTGGAAAACCCATCGCGCCACCCCCTGATCCGCCGCTAAGTTCCCCTTCGTGCGCCGAATTCTCTTCATCACCCCGCCGCCCCGCGTCTGAGCGGGGTGGTTCTTCGCCGCGTGGCCTCCAGTGCCCGCGGCCGGCTCGTCATGCACAACCGCCCCGCGTCGAACTCCCTTTTCCTTCGACGCAGGAGCTTTCCCATGTCTGTCGACCTACCCACGCGCGCCCGTTCTTCGGCCGCGCTCGTCTTCGCCGGGGTTCTCTGGGGCACCGGTGGCCTCGCCGGCTCACTGCTCGCCCAACGAGCCGGCCTCCACCCGCTCGCCGTCGCCGCCTACCGGCTGCTCGGCGGCGGAGGGATCGCCACCCTGGCCGTCCTCCTGAAAGGCGGCACCTTCCCGCGCACGGCCGAAGCCGCCAAGCGCGTCCTCGCCGTCGGCGGGCTGTTCGCGCTCTTCCAGGCGAGCTACTTCGCCGCCGTCGCGCTCAGCTCGGTCAGCATCGCGACCATGACCACCATCGGCGCCGCGCCCGTCTTCGTGACGCTCGCCGGCACCCGGAAACCCCGCGGCTGGACGCTGGTTTCCGTGGCCGGCACCCTCGGCGGCCTGGTGCTGCTCCGCTGGTCGCCGAACGCCGTGGCCACGCTCGGCGGGCTCGGCTTCGCGCTCCTCGCCGCGGCGGGCTTCGCGGCGTTGACGCTGCTCACCGCCAAGCCGGTCGCGGGGCTCGAGCCGCTGCCCACGACGGCGTTCGGCTGCCTGACCGGCGGCCTGCTGCTCACCCCCGTGGCGAGCTGGACGGGCATGGCGCTGCCGCTGCACGCGGACGTTCTGCTGGTCGTCTGCTACCTCGGCGCCGTCCCGACCGCGCTCGCCTACGCCGCGTACCTGCGCGGGCTGGCGGGCGCACACCCCCTGCTGGGCGCGCTGTCGGCGGTGCTCGAGCCGTTGACCGCCGCGATCCTGGCCGCGCTGCTGTTCGGTGAACGGCTGGGCGTCACGGCCTGGTGCGGCGCCGCCGTGCTGGTCGCGGCGCTCGCGGTCGGCTATTGGCGGCCCGAACCCCGGTAGCGGACGGCTGCCCCTCGGCTCAGCGCGCGTCGAGGGGCAGTGCCCGCCCGAGGATCGCGAACGGCCGCGGGTCGCCCGCGAAGTGGTAGTCGCGCAGCACGTCGACGAACCCGGTGCGGCGGTAGAGCTTCCACGCCCGGCTGGTGCCCTCGGGCGTCGACAGCAGGACGTTCGCGCTCGGCACGCCGTCCAGCAGGCCGCGCAGCAGGTCCTCGCCGATCTGGTGACCTTGGTTCTCCGGCTTGACGTGGATCTCGGTCAGCTCGAAGTAGTCCGACAGCCAGCGCTCGGCCGCCTCGGGCCCGAACCGGCGGCTCAGGCCGTGACGGACCTGCTCGTGCCACCACTGCCCGGCCCGGCCGCGGTAGCCGTAGGCGAGCCCGAGCAGGACGTCGTCGGCGTCGAGCGCGGCCATGCAGCGCCAGCCCTCACGCAGCGCGTGGGTGAGCCACATCGGCGCGCGCTGCTCGGCGGTGCCCGCCGGGTACCGCATCGCCCGGACGTAGATGTCCAGCGCTTCGGGCAGGCGTGCGCGGAACTCGTCCGTCGAGAGCTGGACGTAGCGGGAGCAGCCGGCGGGCATCGCGGTCACAGCGATCCATCTTCCTCCGCGCCGTCGAGCGCGCCCGGGGTGCCCCCGGTCAACGCCACCAGCTCGGCGAAGGTGGTCGGGTAGACGGTCTTCGGGTGCCCGGCGGCGGCCCACACGACGTCGTGGGCGCGCAAGGCGGTGTCGACGAGCGTGGGCAGCTTCGCCGGGTGCCCGGTGGGCGCGACGCCGCCGATCGGCTGCCCTGTGTGCGTCCTCACGAAATCGGCGTCGGCCTTGCCGATTTCGGCCCCGGCCAGGCGTTCGAGGGTGGCCGGATCCGCCCGGTGGGCGCCCGAGGTGAGGGCGAGGAGCGCGTTTTTGTCGGACCCCAGGCGGAAGATGAGGCTGTTGGCGATGGCACCCACGGGCACGCCGAGCGCTTCGGCCGCCTGAGCGGCGGTCCGGACTTCGGCGGGCAGCACGCGGATGCCCTCGGCGGCGGCGTGCTGCCCGGCTTCGGCGAGCGCGGCCGCCACCTTGGCGACGGCGGGGTGGTCCAGCGAACTCATGAGCCTATGAGATCACGCCGCCGACCTGGTGTCCCGCGGGATTCCACCCCTGGGGTTGAGCGGACGCCGGGTGGAGGGTTACTCTGGATTTTGTTCGAACAGACGTTCGACATCGGTGAGCGCGCACCGGTCAGGTGCCCGGCTCCGGGGCGGGGGAAGCGTCTCGGCGCCGGGCACATGATCGGGCTCACCCCGCGCAGGAGGAGGGTCGTCATGTCCGTCAAGGTCGTGTCCCCCACGGAGTCCGGGCAGCCGCAGCTGCCCATGTCGCTGCGCCCGCACACCGGGCGGTCCCCGCTGCGCCCGTCGGTGTCGTCGGCCCCGCCGGTCCCGGGGTGCGCGGAGCCCCGCAAGCCCCGGCGCCGCCCGGTGGACGCCGGCCAGCCCGAGCTGCCGATGCGGTCCCGCCCGGTCGACGAGCCCGAACTGCCGCTGGAGCCGCCCACCGCCGCGGTTTCAGTGCCCGAGCAGCCTCGGCCGAGCGAATCGCCGCGCCTGCCGGCAGTCGCCGCTCCTCAGCCGCCCGAGCCGCCGCGTTCGGTCGCGGAGCCCGAGCTGCCGGTGCGCCCGCCCGCCGCCGCTGCCCGGACGGTTGCCGCCGAGCCTGAACTGCCCCTGCGCCCACCAACCGCCGATGGTGACCGTGAGCAGTCCCAGCTGCCCATGTCCCTCCGCCCGCCCGCCCCGCCCGTTGCCGCCGGGCTGCTTGCCCAAGCCCGGCGCGGGCTGGCCGAAGCCGAGCGGGAGACCGATCCCGTCGAACGGTTCGTCGGCGCCTACCTCGCCGCCCTGCGCGGGGCCGCCGCCGTGCTGGCCGCTCGGGGGCGGCCGCACCGGGGGCGCGCCCGGCCGGCCAGTACCTGGGTGCTGCTCGACTCCGTGGCCCCCGAACTGCGGGAATGGTCCGCCTTCTTCGCCGGTAACTCCGCCGCGCGCGCCGCCGCTCAGGCCGGGATCACCGGGAAGGTCAGCGCCGAGTCGGCCGCCGGGCTGGTGCGCGCCGCCACGCCGTTCCTCGAACTCGTCCGCCGTCTCGTGCACGGCCTGCCGATCACCGGGGAAGCCCATGTCGCGTGAGCACGGCCCGGTCGACCAGGGGCGGCTGCTCACGGCGTTGGGAATCGAAGGCCGGGTGCTGGCCGAAGCCGTCCACGCGGCGCCGCTCGAAGCGCCGGTGCCCGCCTGCCCCGGCTGGTCGCTCGGCGAGGTGGCGCGGCACGTCGGGAGCCTCTACCGGATGGTCCGGCGCCGGCTGGCCGACGGCCGCGGCCCGGACGACTGGCAGCGCGACCCCGAGCCGGGCCAGAGCCTGGGCGCGTACCTGGAAACCGGCTTGACCGAGCTGCTCGACGAGCTCGCCGCGCACGATCCGGAAGACCACGCCGACACGTGGTGGCCGGCGGACCCGACCTACGGGTTCTGGCGACGCCGGATGCTGCACGAAACCCTCGTCCACCGCGTCGACGTCGAACAGGCCGCGGGCGCGGAGCCGCGCGGCATCGACGAAGACCTCGCGATCGACGGCATCGACGAGGCTTTGACGCTCTGGTTCGGGCAGAAGCTGCCGATGCTGGGCCTGACCGGCACGAAAGCGGGCTCGGTCGGCGTGCGCGTCGGCGCGCACAGCTGGATCGCGCGCGCCGGGCCCGACGTGACGGAGGCCTGGCGCTGCTCGGCCGAGGAGGCCGAGGCCGCGGACGACGTCGTCACGGCCGGCGAGCCCGAGCGCGTCTACCTGTGGTTGTGGGGCCGCTCGTCGCTGACGTCGGTGACCGTGCGCGGCGTGCACGACCAGGCGGCCCAGCTCTGGGCGCTGCTGCGGCTCGCGACCCGATGACTCCGGTAGGTGGGGAAGCCGAACCGGAACTGTCGGGGGTGGCGGTTAGCCTGCGGCGCATGAACACGCGGCTGGTGAACCTGGTGATCGACGCGGCGCGGCCGAGGGTCCTGGCGGACTTCTGGGCCGCGCTGCTCGGCTGGCGCGTCGCCGTCGAGGAGGCGGACGAGGTCGACGTGCGCGCCCCGGAAACCGACGGCTGGGACCTGGACCTGGTGTTCGTCCCGGTGCCCGAGCCCAAGGAGGTGAAGAACCGGATCCACCTGGACCTGGCGAGCACGACGCCCGCGCACCAGGAGGAGCTGGTGTCGCGCGCTTTGGAGCTGGGCGCGGGCCGCGTCGACCTCGGGCAGGGCGCGGTGCCGTGGGTCGTGCTGGCGGACCCGGAGGGCAACGAGTTCTGCGTTCTCGAGCCCCGCGATCGCTACGCGGGCGGCGCGGTGGCGTCGATCGTGGTCGACGCCCACGACCCGGAGCGCCTGGCGAGCTTCTGGACGCGGCTGACGGGCTGGCCGATCAGCGCCCGCGAGGAGAATGTCCTGGTCGGGCTGCGCGCGCCGTCGGGCCGCGGGCCGTGGCTGGAGTTCCTCCGCAACGACGACGAGAAGCGGGTCAAGAACCGCGTGCACCTCGATATCGCGCCGCCTGAGGGTGCCGAGCACGGCGAGTCGGTGGCCGAAGTGGTGGCGGCGGGCGCGGCGCCGGCCGACCTCGGCGGCCCGGACCTGCCGTGGCGCGTGCTGATGGACCCGGAAGGCAACGAGTTCTGCGTGCTGACCCCGCGCTGACCTGTTTCGGCCGGGTTGCCGAGCGGTCGTGAACGCTGATCTGCGCGAAACACCGGCGTCCTGGGCCGGCAACACACGCGGAGGACCGTGGGGGCATGGAGACCTCCAGAGCGGTGCCCCAGCTCGACCCGGCGGCCGACGTCGATGCGGCGGCCGCGCCGTCGGCGTGGCGGGTGCGGGTCCGGATGCACGACCACCCCGGCACGCTGGCCCGCCTCGCGATCCGGCTCGCCGACCTCGAGTGCAACATCCTCGGCCTGTCCGTGCTGCCGGTGCCCGGCGGCGTGCTCGACGAGATCGTCCTGCGCCCGGCGACCGGTCTGCCGCGGCGCCACCTCGTCGACGCCATCCGCGCCGAGGGCTGCGAGTGCACGGCGATCATCGACGCCGACGTCCACGAGCTGGTCGACCCGTCGTCGTCGACGCTGCTCGCGGCCCGTCGCGCGATCGACGACCCGGCCCGGCTCGCCGAAGTGCTGAAGGACGTGCTGGCCGCGGACGTCGTCACGCGTGTCCCGGCGGCCGAAGCCAACCCGGGCCGCACCGAGAGCGGGCACCGCGCGGTGTTCGCGCTGGGCGATGGAGAAGCGCTGGTGGCGCGGCGCCGGTGGGCGCCGTTCGTGCAGCTGGAGCTGACCCGCGCCGAAGCGCTGACGACGTTGCTGGGTGCGGCGGCCCGCAACATCGCGGGCCCGGTGGTGCTGAACCGCCCGGACGGCGCGGCGATCGTCCTGCGCAAGGGCCTCCCGGCCGACGCGGAGGCGGTCTCCGAACTGCACCGCCGCTGCTCGACGGCGACGCTCTTCCGGCGCTACCACACGGGCGTCCGCACGGTCCCGCGCCGCTGGCTGCACCGGCTGCTGGTGCCGCCGCGCGGAACGAGCGTGCTGGCGGTCTTCGGCCGCGAGGTGATCGGGCTGGCCCAGCTGATCCCGTCGGCCGCGGGCGGCGCCGAGATCTCGCTGCTGGTGGAGGACGACTGGCAGCGCCAGGGCATCGGCACGGCACTGCTGGCCAGGGTGGCGGCGCTCGCGGAGGGGCAGGGGATCACGGAGCTGCGAGCGGACTGCCTGGCCGGCGACGACGTGTTGCCCCGTACGGCCGCCCGGGCCGGTCTGCGCGCGGAACGCTCGGCGGAGGAGAGCACCCAGCTGCGGATGTTCCTGCGGGCTTGAGTGGCGTGGCCGCGCGAGCCGCCGGGTGCGGCCGGTTGATCTCTGTCGCCGCTCTGCCTTGCTCAGCCGGTCAGCGCTTCCAGAACCAGTCCTTGTCGCGGGCTTCGCGCAGCGCCTTCTTCTTGCGCTCGGCCGTCAGGCGGTCCAGGTACAGGATGCCGTCCAAGTGGTCGGTCTCGTGCTGGAGGCACTGGGCCAGCACGTCTTCGCCCTCCACCTCGATCGGCTCGTTGTGGATGTCCACCCCGCGGACCTTCGCGTGCTTCGCCCTCTTCGTCGGGAACCACAGCTCCGGGACCGACAGGCAGCCCTCGTCGATCTCGTGCGTCTCCTCGGACAGCTCGGCTATCTCCGGGTTGATCACGTAGCCCGTGAGGCCGGCGACGTCGTAGCTGAAGATGCGCAGCCCGACCCCG
Source organism: Amycolatopsis sp. NPDC098790 (assembly GCF_044759945.1). NCBI lineage: Bacteria > Bacillati > Actinomycetota > Actinomycetes > Pseudonocardiales > Pseudonocardiaceae > Amycolatopsis > Amycolatopsis sp. NPDC098790. Next base: position 605,369 of record NZ_JBIWAI010000005.1, on the reverse strand, counting down.
ATCTGCGGTGCCGCCAACCCCGCGCGGCCGCCGGGTTTCACCGAGTCGACCAGGTCGCGCACGAGCGCCTCGAGCTTTTCGTCGAACACGGTGACCGGGTCGCAGGCGGACTTGAGGATCGGGTCGCCGAAATAGCGCAGTTCGCGCATCGCCATGAGCAGAACATCCTTCGTGCGTGTCGAACTGGCAGCTTAGGCCCGCAGGCGCAGGCCGGACGGCGTGGCCCGGAAACCCGCCTCCCTCAGCACCTCCGCCAGTTCCGACGTCAGGGCCTGCTCGCCGTCCGCACGTTGGACCGAGAGCTGACCCAGCCAGCCCTCCCGCACCGCCGCCGACAACGCCTGCGCCGCGTCCACCAGCGGTTGCCGCTCCTCCGTGAAACTCAGCAGTGACTTTCCTCCTCGCTCGACGTACATCGCCGGCACGCCGTCCACCAGTACCGCCAGCGCGCCGGCCTTGCGGGCCGGACGGTGCTTCGTGTCGCCCGTCGCCGCCGGCCAGGGGAGCGCCGCCCCGTACGGCTGGGCCGGGTCCGCCGCCGCCAGCACCACCGCGCGGCCGGGTGCCGGTCGACCCGGACCCGACAGCGCGCGCAACCGGTCCACCGCGCCCTTCGCCGCGAACTGCGCCGCGCCCAGCCCTTCCACGACGTAGCCGCGGATCACCTGGCCGGTGTCCTCCATCCCGCGCAGCACCTTGTAGATCCCGGAGAACCCGCCGGTGACGCGTTCGGTGTCGAGCGCCCCGCGGGTCAGGACGCCGTGGCGTTCCAGGAACGCCTCCGTCCGCGCGTGGGCGCGCCGGGTCGCGTCGGTCTCACGATCCGGCGTCAGCGCCCAGCGGCCGGCGACCGTCGGCGGCCCGGACCGCGACGGCATCTGTGGCCGCCCCGCCCGCAGCCGCGCGTACCGGCCGCGGGGTGCCTGGCGCCGTTGCTTGTGCGCGCCGTGCCCGGCCACCTGGGCCCGCAGCGGCCCCAGCGTGTCGCCGGTGACCAGCCCGGCCCACACCAGGTCCCACAGCGCGGCCACGACTTCGGCGTCGTTCGGCGCCTTGTCCACCAGGACGGTCGCGCGGTCCACCAGCTGGCGGAAGAACAGCGCACCACCCTCCAAAGTGGACACGAGTGCGTCGTGCAGCGGGCCGGTCGGGATGTCCTCGACGACTTCCGGCAGCAGCAGGTCGGCGACGTCCGTCGGTGCGAGGGCGATCCAGCCGTCCCCACCCGACAACGCGCCGCAGCCCGCCCACGTGACCTCACCCGCGGTCGTCAGCTCGTCCAGCAGCGCGGGGGAGTAGCCCGGCAGCCGGCCGGGCAGGATCAGCGACTCCACCGCACTCGCCGGCAACGGCGCCCCGGCCAGCTGCTCGACCACCGACAGCACGTCGTCCGCCGTCGGCGCCGAGCGGACGCGGCCGCCGAACCCGTGCCACGACGGCAGGAACCGGCCCAGCGCCGCAGGTTCGACCGGCTCCACCTCGGCCCGCAGCTTCGCCAGCGATGCCCGCCGCAGCCGCCGCAGTACCGCGGAATCGCAGTACTCGACTCCCACACCGTGGCTGTCCGGATGCCCGACCGGGCTCAGCTCGCCGCGCACCAAGCGACCTTCGCCGGTCATCCGGTCGAGGACGCCGGTAACCACGGCCAGCCCGAGCCCGAACCGCCGGGCCACGTCCGCCGCCGCGAACGGTCCCCGGCTGCGGGCGTAGCGGAACAGCAGGTCGCCGAGCGGGTCCGCCACCGGTTCGGTGAACGCCTCGGGCACGCCCACCGGCAGCGCGGTGCCCAGCGCGTCCCGGACCTTGCCGGAGTCCTCGATCGCCAGGAACCGTTCGGTGCCGCCGATCCGCACCCGGATCGCCCGCCGCGCCGCTTCCAGCTCGGTGAGCCACTCCGCTTGGATCCCGCGCTCCGCGGCTTCCTCGACGGTCAGGTCGCCGAGGAAGCGCAGCAGGTCGGCGGCGTCCTCCGCCGAGCGCGCGTGCCGGTCGGGGTCGAGCCGCTGCAGCGACCGGGTCACCTCCGCGACGGCCTCGGGATCCAGCAGCTCGCGGATCGCCTCGGTGCCCAGGAGCTCGGCCAGCAACGCGGAATCCAGCGACAGCGCCGCCGCCCGCCGTTCGGCCAGCGGCGCGTCGGTCTCGTACAGGAACATCCCGACGTAGCCGAAGAGCAGGCTGCGCGCGAACGGCGACGCGGCCGGCGTCTCGACCTCCACCAGCCGGACCTTGCGGGCCCGGACGTCGGCCATCAGCTCCCGCAGCCCGCCCACGTCGTAGACGTCCTGCAGGACCTCGCGCATCGCCTCCAGCACGACCGGGAACCGCTCGTACTTCGCCGCGACCGACAGCAGCTGCGACGCGCGTTGCCGTTGCTGCCACAGCGGAGTGCGGCGGCGCGGGTCCCGGCGCGGCAGCAGCAGCGACCGCGCCGCGCACTCCCGGAACCGCGCCGCGAACACGGCCGAACCGCCGACCTCCGCGACGATCAGCTGCTCCACCTCTTCGGGATCGAGCAGGATGTCGTCCGCGCCGATCGTGACGTCGCCGCCGTCGGCGTCGAGGGCGTCGGGCAGGCGCAGGACGATGCCGTCGTCGGAGTGCGCCACCTGGGCGTCGACCCCGCGGTTCTCCCGCAGCCGCGCGGCGATCGCGAGCGCCCACGGCGCGTTCACCTGCGCGCCGAACGGCGAGTGCACGATGATCCGCCAGTCGCCCAGCTCGTCGCGGTAACGCTCCAGCAGGATCGTCCGGTCGTTCGGCACGTGCCGGGTCGCGGCCTTCTGCTCGGTCAGGTACGCGAGCAGGTTGTCGCACGCCCGCTGGTCCAGCCCCGCCGCGGCGGCCCGCTCGCGCGCCTTCTCGTCGTCCGATGTGGACAGTTCGCGGACGAACTTCCCCAGCGCCCGGCCGAGTTCGAGCGGGCGGCCCGGTGCGTCGCCCTTCCAGAACGGCATCCGCGCCGGTTCGCCCGGCGCGGGCACCACGATGACCCGGTCGTGCGTGATGTCGGTGATCCGCCACGACGACGTGCCGAGCAGGATGGTGTCGCCGACACGTGACTCGTACACCATCTCTTCGTCGAACTCGCCGACGCGCGAACCGGGCTTGTCGTCCCCGCCCGGGGTCATCACGGTGAACAGGCCGCGGTCCGGGATGGTGCCGCCGGAGGTGACGGCCAGGCGCTGCGAGCCGGGCCGCCCGCGCAGCTCGCCGCTGATGCGGTCCCAGGTGATCCGGGCCCGCAGCTCGCCGAACTCCTCGCTGGGGTAGCGGCCGGCGAGCATGTCGAGCACCGCGTGCAGCGCGTCGTCCGGCAGCGACGCGAACGGCGCCGCCCGCCGCACCAGCGAAGCCAGGTCCGGCACCGTCCACGGCTCCAGCGCCACCATCGCGACGACGTGCTGCGCCAGCACGTCCAGCGGGTTGCGCGGGTAGCGGACCGCCTCGATCGCGCCGGTCGCCATCCGTTCGGCGACCACCGCGCAGGAGACGAGGTCGCCGCGGAACTTGGGGAACATCACGCCGGAGGAGACCGCGCCGACCTGGTGCCCGGCCCGGCCGACGCGCTGCAGCCCGGACGCCACCGTCGGCGGCGCCTCGATCTGGACGACCAGGTCGACCGCGCCCATGTCGATGCCCAGCTCCAGCGACGACGTCGCCACCACGCACGGCAGCCGCCCGGACTTCAGGTCTTCTTCGACGTGCGTGCGCTGCTCCCGCGACATCGACCCGTGGTGCGCCCGGGCGATCACCGGCGGCGCGCCGGTGCTGACCCCGGACTGCCCGACCGCTTCGGCCGGGAACGTGTCTTCCGCCCGCAGTTCTGTCTGCTCCGCGGCCAGCTCGTTGAGCCGGGCTGTCATCCGCTCGGTGAGCCGGCGCGAGTTGGCGAACACGATGGTCGAGCGGTGGGCCTGGATCAGGCTCAGCACCCGCTCCTCGACCGCCGGCCAGATCGACGGCCGCTGCACCGGGTTGCCGGCGATCTCCTCCAGCGTGCCCAGGCCGCCCGGAGCGATGTCGCCCGGCGGGAACGCTTCGGTGAGGGACTCCAGCTCGTCGAGCGGGCTCGGCGCCGGGCCGCCGCGCGGGGCGTCGAGGTTGCTCATGTCCTCGACGGGCACCTCGACGCGGACCTCGATGGTCTTCGCCAGCTTCGGCTGGACCACCCGCACCGGACGGCCGCCGGCCAGGAACGCGTTCACCTCGTCGATCGGACGGACCGTCGCGGACAGGCCGATCCGCTGCGCCGGCTTCGGCAGCAGGGAGTCCAGCCGCTCCAGCGACAGCGCGAGGTGCGCGCCGCGCTTGCCGCCCGCGACCGCGTGCACCTCGTCGACGATCACGGTCTCGACGCCGCGCAGCGACTCCCGCGCCGACGACGTGAGGATCAGGAACAGCGACTCCGGCGTGGTCACCAGCACGTCCGGCGGAGTCTTGTTGAAGGAGCGGCGCTCGGCGGCGGTGGTGTCGCCGGTGCGCATGCCGACTTCGATCCCGGGCACCGGGAGCCCGAGCCGCCGGGAGGCCTGCGAGATGCCGGCGAGCGGGGCGCGCAGGTTCCGCTGGACGTCGACCGCGAGGGCCTTCAGCGGGGAGACGTAGAGGATCCGGCAGCGCTTGGTGGCCTCCGCCGGCGGTGGTTCCACCGACAGCCGGTCCAGCGCCCAGAGGAACGCGGACAGGGTCTTGCCGGAGCCGGTCGGCGCGACGACGAGGGCGTGCTCGCCCGCGTGCGCCGCCCGCCAGGCGCCTTCCTGGGCCGCGGTGGGCGCGGCGAAGGCTCCCGCGAACCAGTCCCGGGTCGCGGGGGAGAAGAGGTCGAGCACGTCAACTGCCACGTCGTCCATGATGCGCGGCACCACCGACAATTTCGGGAGCATCCGCGACGATCACGCTGTCGGCGAACGCCGGGTACACGGCGTCGATGCGCGGCTCGTCGGTGATGAGCCGGTACTCGCGGTCGAGCGGCGTCCAGTAGGAAAAAGGGGCCTGGTCCAGCTTGGTGTGGTCGGCCAGCACGTAGGCTTCGGCGCCCGCGTGCAGCATCGCGTGCTTGACCACGGACTGCTCCAGTGACGGGCAGCACAGCCCCCGGCCGGGCACCACGCCGTCCGCGCCCAGGAATACCCGATCGGGTGAGATGTGCCGCAGCTGGGCGAGCACGGTCTCGCCGAGGACGGCCTCGTCGGGGTGCCGCAGCCGGCCGCCGAGGACGATCAGGTCGATCCCGGCGAAGCCGGCCAGCTCGCGGATGGCGGTGACGCCGTTCGTGACCACGGTCAGCCCCTCGCGGTGGGCGAGGTGGCGGGCGAGCCTGCCGGTGGTCGTGCCGGCGTCGAGCAGCACGACCTCGCCGTCGCGCACCAGCGCGGCGGCCTGCCGGGCGATGGCGTCCTTCGCCGCCGCGTTCTCGCGGTCCTTCTCGTGCGGGCTGCGCTCGGTGTCGAGCGCGCCGCCGTAGGTGCGGACGACGTGCCCGGCGCCGGCGAGGGAGGCGAGGTCGCGGCGGATCGTCGACTCCGAGACGCCGAACTCCTCGGCCAGCTCCGCGATGCCGCCCGAGCCGTCGCGGACGGCTTCGAGGAGCATCGCGCGCCGGTCACGGGTGCCTGGTCGCGGCTGGGACATGCGCCGAGTCTTCCACGGGTGCCGGTTTCAGCCCGAAGAACGCCAACCCGGCGGCGACGGCGAGGAACGCGGCCAGGACGACGAACCCGGTGGTCGCGCTGCCGGTGACGTCGGTGAGCCAGCCGACCAGGTAGGGCCCGGCGAACCCGCCGAGGTTGCCCAGCGCGTTGATCAGGCCGATCGCCACGGCGACGACCTCGATGCCGAGGATGCGGCTGGGGATGGCCCAGAACGGCCCGTACGGCATGTAGACACCGGTCGCGACGACGCAGAGCAGCACCAGCTGCACCGCCGCCGGCCAGTGCGCGAGGTTGCCGAGCAGCAGTCCGGCGATGGCCACGACCAGCGGTACCGCGACGGCGAGCCGCCGGTTGCCAGTGCGGTCCGACCAGTGCGCGCACGCGACCATTCCGGCCAGCGCGAGGACGTACGGCACGGCCGACAGGAACCCGACGGCGGTGGCCGAGCCGCCGGTCATCGTCTTCACGACCGACGGCAACCACAGGCTGAAGCCGTAGAAGCCGGTGATCCAGAAGAAGTAGACGCCGATCAGCAGCAGGACCTGCCGGTTCGCCAGTGCCTGCCGGTAACTCTGCTTGACGAACGCCGGCTTGGCCTCCTCCTCGGCCCGCAAGGTGGTTTCGAGGTACTCGCGCTCCTCGGCGGAGATCCAGCGGGCCTTCGCCGGGCGGTCGGCCACCGCGAACCACCAGACGACCGCCCACAGCAGCGGCGGCAGGCCCTGGATGACGAACACCCAGCGCCATGACATGTGGTCGAGCATCAGCCCGGACAGCGGGGACATGACGATCGCCGAGATCGGCAGGCACGTCATCCACAACGCGTTGGCCCGGGCCCGTTCGGCCTGCGGGAACCAGGACGCCAGCAGGATCAGCACCGCGGGCCAGACGCCGCCCTCGAACAGCCCGAGCAGCAGCCGTGCCAGGTGCAGCTGCGTTTCGTTCCGCACCAGGCCACAGAGGACGGCCGCGAACGCCCACGCGACCATCAGGATCAGCACCGTCTTGCGGGCGCTCCACTTCGCCGCCAGTACCGCGGCCGGGATCTGCAGCACGAGGTAGCCGACGAAGAAGATGCCGCTCGCCAGCCCCTTCGCGCTGGCCGACAAAGGGAAGTCGTCGCCGATGTAGGGCAGGATCACCGCGACGTTCGTGCGGTCGAGGTAGGCCAGCAGGTACATCACCACCGCGACCGGGATGACGTACGCCCAGCGCTTGCGAGGGATCACCGGAGGCTCGGCGGGTAGATCGCGGGCAGTTTCCGCGCGTACGGCGCCAGGGTGGCCGCGGCCTTGAACGCCGCGCGCATCGTGCCGTGCGACGCGCGGCCGGTGCCGGCGATGTCGAACGCCGTGCCGTGGTCGACCGACGTGCGCAGGATGGGCAGGCCGACCGTCACCGAGACCGTGCCGTCGAAGTCGTACGTCTTCGCCGCGATGTGCCCCTGGTCGTGGTAGAGCGAGAGCACGCCGTCGAAGCGGCCCTGGATCCCTTGGTGGAACACGGAGTCCGCCGGGATCGGGCCGACGACGTCGAGGCCCGCGGCCCGCGCGGCCGCGACCGCCGGGGCGATCGCGACGATCTCCTCGTCGCCGAACTTGCCGTTCTCGCCGCCGTGCGGGTTCAGCGCCGCCACGGCCAGTCTCGGTTTCTCCGTGCCGAAGACCTCCAGCGCGGTGTACGCCTCGCGGATCGCGTGCTCGATGTTCTCCCGGGTGATCTGATCGAGCGCTTCGCGCAACGAGAGGTGCCGGGTGGCGAAGAAGATCTTCAGCCCCGACACCCAGAACATCGTGGTGAACCGGGTCGAGCCGGTCAGCTCGCCGAGCATCTCGGTGTGCCCGAGGTGCCGGGAGCCCGCCGCCCAGATCGCTTCCTTGTTGATGGGCGCGGTCACGACCGCGTCGATCTCCCCGGCCAGCGCGAGCCGGGTGGCGACCTCGATCGCGCCGACGGCCGCGGCGCCCGCGGTCGCGTTCACCTCGCCCCACGGCAGGTCGTCGGTGACGACGCCGAGGTTGAGGACGTCGACCACGCCGGTGGTGAAACGCGCGTCGGCGACCGTGGCGATCGGGTTGATCTCCACGTGCAGGCCCAGGTGCCGGGCGACGCGCTCGAGCACGACGGCGTCGCCGACCGCCACCCCGCGGGCCAGCTGCAGCGCCTCCGGTTCGAGCAGCGTCTTCAGCGTGATCTCCGGGCCGATGCCGACGGGATCGCCGAGGGTGACGGCGAGGATGGGGAGGTCGCTCACGGGTTGTTCCTTCCGGTGGCCAGGACGTGGTTCAGGTGTTCCCTGCAGGCGGCTGTGACAACCGAGGCTTCGTCACCCGGACCACCGAACCGGCCGTGACCTCGACGGGCCCGGCCGGCTCGACCGTCTCTCGGAAACCTGCGCGATTCGTGCAACTCGCATGATCGGACTGTGCAACTATCGTGCACCGTGATCCACCTCTCCGTCAAGCCGCGGTGACTTTCGCGGGTCCGCACGCACGGTGACCGCGCGCATGGCAGCATCACCGCGAACGCCGTCACGGCGTGTTTCGCGAAGGGGAGTGCTGTGCGGATCCTGTCCGTTGACCTCGGGACGTCCAACACCGTCGCCGTCCTGTCGGCGCACGGCAGGCCGCCCCGGGTCGTCGAGGTCGACGGCTCGGCCAACATGCCGTCGGCGGTGTTCGCCACCGAAGAGGGCACGATCATGGTCGGCCGCGACGCCGAGCGCCGCGCCCGCCTCGACCCGACGCGCTTCGAGCCGAACCCCAAGCGCCGCATCGACGAGCAGACCCTGCTGCTCGGCACCGACGTCGTCCCGGTGACCGACGCGCTGGCCGCCATCCTGCGCCGCGTCCTCGAAGAGACCTCCCGCCAGCTCGGCGGCGAGCAGCCCGACGAGGTCCGGCTGACCCACCCCGCGCAGTGGGGCCAGACCCGCCGCAACGTCCTGATGTCCGCCGCCCGGCTCGCCGGCATGGGCCAGAACATCCTGCTGGTGCCCGAACCCGTCGCCGCGGCCGCGCACTTCGCGTCGTTCCCCGGCAAGTCCCTCGCGCCCGGCCAAGCACTCGCCGTCTACGACCTCGGCGCGGGCACCTTCGACGTCGCGGTCGTCGGCGCCACGCAGAACGGCTTCACCGTGCTCGCCGAGGACGGCCTGCCCGACCTCGGCGGCCTCGACGTCGACCAGGCGCTGATGGTGCACGTCGGGCGCGAGGTCTCGCACTCGGACCCGCAGCGCTGGCAACGGCTCCTGCGGCCGGAGTCCACCGGCGACCGGCGCACCCGGCGCGCGCTGCAGGAGGACGTCAAGGCGGCCAAGGAGGCGCTGTCGCGGCACCCGCAGACCGAGGTGCCGATGCCCGAGCCGTTCAAGGACGTCCTCGTCACGCGCGGCGAGCTGGAAGGTTTGGTCCGGCCGGCGATGCTGCGCAGCGTCGAACTGCTTTCGCGGACACTGCGCTCGTCCGGGCTGACCCCGGACCGGCTGGCCGGCATCTACCTCGTCGGCGGGTCGAGCCGGCTGCCGCTGGTCGGCACGATGATCGCGGAGAAGCTCGGCGTCGTGCCGGGCAGCCTCGACCAGCCGGAGACCGCCGTCGCGCTCGGCGCGCAGCACGTCGCGCGCGACGGCATGGGCGCGCGGACGCAGAACGTCGAAGGGGCGGTGGCCGCGGGTGCCCCGCAGCGGCCGCAGTACGCGCCCCCGGCGCCTCCGCCGCAGTACCCGGGGTACGCGCCGGCGAACTTCCCGCCCAGCGGGCCGCAGCCGGTGCCGGCGAACTTCCCGTCGTACGCACCGGCCGCGGAGAAGGCCGAGCCGAAGTCCGGCGGGAAGAAGAAGCTGCTCATCGGGATCGCGGCCGCGGTCGTCGTGGTGCTCGCGGCGGGGCTGACGTACTTCCTGACGTCGTCGTCCTCGGCGACGACGTACACCGCCGACCAGTGCAAGACGCCGGGGCAGGCCGACGCCAAGGGCCTCACCGGCTGCCTGCGCCAGCTCGCCGGGAAGATCGCCGACACCGGCGACTGCAAACCGGGCATGGGCAACGGCCCGGCGGCGCCGGCGGAGAACCTCGGCGTGTCCTCGACCTGCTCCGCGCCGGGCCGGGCCGGCACGCAGGTGACCTACGTCCAGGGCGACAACGCCGACACGCTCAAGCAGTACACCGACGGCCTGCTCACCTCCGCCGGCGGCGACCGCACGGAAGCCGACTGGGGCGGCAACGGGCTCAAGGGGCACTACTCGTCGGCCGCGGGCAAGACGTCGGCGGTGCTCGTGTTCACGGTGTCGGACCGGCCGCTCGCCGGGTTCATCTACCAGCTGAACTCGGCCGACCAGGCCGAGGCGACCACGCCGGGCACGCTGGCCGACTACTTCGAGGCGAGCGTCCAGCCGGGGGAGTAGGCGGCGCGAACGGACCGTTCGCGCCCGCCGGTTAGAGTGGGTCCGATGCGGATCACGGTTTTCCGGCGGCTGATGGCCGAGGAGTTCGGCCCCGGGCGCGCCCAGGTGCTGGCCAGGGACCACGTGCTCAGCGGGCTCGGCGGCCGCACCGTCGACCAGGCGCTGACCGCGGGAATCCCGGCCAAGGAGATCTGGCAAGAGGTCTGCGACGCCTTCGACGTTCCCCGCGAACGGCGCTGACCTGGGCGGATGCGCACGGGTCCCGATCCGGGCGGGCGAAAATCCTAGCGCAAGGGTGTGTCGCTGCCGACCTCGAACAGGTGTTCGTCTATGGTGTTGTCCACATCGGGTCCAGCGATCCACAGATTGGGCGCCGCGCCTGGAATTGTCGGTCCCCGCCGCTAGCGTCGGACCGGACAGCTGAAGAACCGACACAGAGCCCCCGGAGAGCCGGGGCTTCGACCAGCGAGGTGGACTTCCATGCCTGCAGCACCCGACAAGGACAAGGCGCTCGAGCTCGCGCTCGCGCAGATCGACAAGCAGTACGGCAAGGGCTCGGTGATGCGCCTCGGCGAGGACACCCGGCCGCCCATCGCCGTGATCCCCACCGGCTCGATCGCCCTCGACGTCGCGCTCGGCATCGGCGGGCTGCCCCGCGGCCGGGTCGTCGAGATCTACGGCCCGGAATCCTCCGGTAAGACGACGGTCGCCCTGCACGCGGTGGCGAACGCGCAGCGCGCCGGCGGCATCGCGGCGTTCATCGACGCGGAGCACGCGCTCGACCCGGAGTACGCGAAGAACCTCGGCGTCGACACCGACGCGCTGCTCGTGTCCCAGCCGGACACCGGTGAGCAGGCGCTCGAGATCGCGGACATGCTGATCCGCTCCGGCGCGCTCGACATCCTGGTCATCGACTCCGTGGCCGCGCTCGTGCCGCGCGCGGAAATCGAGGGCGAGATGGGTGACTCGCACGTCGGCCTCCAGGCCCGCCTGATGAGCCAGGCGCTGCGGAAGATCACCGGTGCGCTGTCCAACTCGGGCACCACGGCGATCTTCATCAACCAGCTCCGCGAGAAGGTCGGCGTCATGTTCGGCTCCCCGGAGACCACGACCGGTGGTAAGGCGCTGAAGTTCTACGCGTCGGTCCGCCTGGACGTGCGCCGCATCGAGACGATGAAGGACGCCGGCGAGGCGGTCGGCAACCGGACCCGCGTCAAGGTCGTCAAGAACAAGGTGGCCCCGCCCTTCAAGCAGGCCGAGTTCGACATCCTGTACGGCCAGGGCATCTCCCGCGAGGGTTCGCTCATCGACATGGGTGTCGACCAGTCCATCGTGCGCAAGTCCGGTGCCTGGTACACCTACGAAGGCGACCAGCTCGGCCAGGGCAAGGAGAACGCGCGCCGGTTCCTGCGCGACAACCCGGACATCGCCAACGAGATCGAGAAGCGGATCAAGGAGAAGCTCGGCATCGGCCCGCAGCTCGACGCGGAAGCCGTCGAGGCCGTCCCGGCGCCGGTCGACTTCTGAGAGAGGGCGAGGGATTGGCGAGGGCGCCCAAGGTTCCGCCGGCCGAGCTTCCTCCCGAGGAGCGGTACAAGAAGGCCAAGGAGATCTGCTTCGACCTCCTGGCCGCTCGTCCGCGCACTCAGGAAGAGCTCCGGCAGGCGTTGCACCGCAAGGGTTTCGACGAGGAGACCAGCGAAACCCTGCTCGGCAAGCTCGACCGGGCGGGGCTGGTCAACGACGAGGAGTTCGCCCAGCTGTGGGTGAAGTCCCGGCACGCGAACCAGGGGCTGTCCCGCACCGCACTGGTGGCCGAACTGCGACGCAAGGGCGTCGACGGTGAGGTCGCCGCGCAGGCGGCGGGGGAGGTCGACCGCGAGTCCGAGGAGCAGATGGCCAGGGAACTGGTCCGCAAGCGCCTCGGGTCCCTCGGCAACGTCGACGAGCAGACGGCGTTGCGGCGGCTGCTCGGCTTCCTCGCCCGCAAGGGGTATCCACAGGGGCTGGCCTACACCGTGATCAGGGAGGAACTCCGCGAGTACGGCGCGGAGTCCACCCTGCTCGACGACGCCGTCATCGACTGACCCGCGGGCTTCGTGGGCGAGGGGGAGTGCCAGGCGGGTCAGTTGCCGGCCTGGCCCACCTCACGCGACTGGAGTTGCGAGCCGCGGAACAGGCGTTCCGCAGCCGCCGAGCCGCCGGGCGCGACGGAATCGGTAGGCCGAGGGCCGGCTGGTAGGAAGCGGGGCGTCACCGTCTCGCGGGCGGGTGCCTGATCGCCGAGGCGGGCGACCGGCACCCGGCGGTCCGAGCGGTGCTTGCGGACCGCCAACAACAGCACGGCAAGCAACCCCATCACCACGCACGTGACCACCGCCGACAGCACCAGGAACTCGTCGAGCTGCCCGGCCGCCAGGTACGCGCCCAAGGCCACCGCCACCAGGGCGCACACCGCTCGGTCCACAATGGACTCCATCGACAGCAGCGTCGCGCGGTAACGGGAGTCCGGGATCGAGTCGTTCAGCAGCTGCTTCTGCACCGGGAACGAAATCCCCGTCGCCACCGCGAAGACGCACAACAACACCACCGTCGGGAAGGAGCCCACGAACACGACCGCACCGAGACAGAGCGCCATCACGATCGTCAGCGTGAACACCGAACCCACCGGGCCGATCGCGCGGCGGAGGCGGTGCGGGCGGGCCGCGCCCAATGCCTCGAAGACCGTCATGGCGGCCAGCACCGCGCCGTACCAGTTCACCGACAGCGTCTTCGACTCCAGGATCGGCTGGAACAGGTTCACCTGACAAATGCGGACCAGCGTGAACATCGCGATGCCCTGCACCATCAGCAACGCCAGCCACCGCGACGACCGCAACGCCGACAGCGCGCCGCCGACACCCGCGAGCAGCGACGCCGTCTTGCCCGTCACCCGGCGGCCGCCGGGGATCGGCGGGAGCTTCAGCGCGAACGCCAGCGCCACGCCGGCGTTGAGCGCCGTCAACCAGTACGGGGAAGGGAGGTTCCACGCCATCAGCAGGCCGATCACCGGCCAGTACACGATCTTGCCGACCAGGCTGTACGCGCGGCCGACGCCTTCCACGCGCAGGTAGTGCTCACCCGCACCGGAAGCGTGGAGGTACTCGTACAGGTACGCGCTCTGCGCGCCGGACACCAGTGACCGCGCCAAGGCGATCAGGATGAAGTGCAGCAGGAACCCGGTGTACGAGCCGAGGAACACCGGTACCAGGTTCGCCGCCACGAGCACGCCGGCGCCGGCCGCCAGGGACGTGCGGTAGTCGAACCGGTCCGCGATCATCCCGGTCGGGATCTCCAGCAGGCAGAACACGACGTAGTAGATGCTCTGGATGCCGAAGATCTCGCCGTCGGACAGGCCGGCGAGCTTCTGGTACTGGTAGAAGATCGGCACCCACAACAGCAGTCCGAAGAAGAACTGGAACCCGTAGGTCAGCCGGACGGTGCGCCGGACGGCGGGGTTCGCGGGCAGGCGAAGGCCCAGCATGACGGTTTCTCCCGGAACTCAGGCGGAATACGGACGCAGCTGCACGAGGTGGAGGTGCTCGCCGTCGGCGAGCCACTCGACGTCCACCGGCGAATCGAACGTGTAGTCGGGCGAGAAGTGCCCCTGCAGCAGGCGGCCGGCGATCGCCAGCCGCTGCAGCTGGTCGTGCGCCCGCGAGTCCAGGTCCGCCGGTGCGTCGCCGAGCGACACCGTGCGGCCGCCGCCCTCGACCGTCGAGTACAGGTACTGCATGGGCAGCGTCGACCCCTCGACGACGTCGGTCACGCGCGGCGACACGTTGACGTACACCGTGCGGAAGTCCGCGCGGTTCATCGGGTTCGTCGTCACGAGCACGCCGCCGAAGTCGGCCGCGACCTGCTCCTGGATCACCACGCCCATGTAGCACTCGTCGAGGGAGATGCCGGCCTGGTGCCGCAGCCGGACGCTGCGCACCGACACCAGCGACGCCCACACCTCCTTGACGCTGGAGAAGATCCGCTCGGCCGTGGTCACGTGGTTGAGCGACTCGTAGATCCCGGCCGCCGAGAACCCGGCCAGGTCTTCGGCGTTCGACGAGCTGCGCACGACGAACGTCCGCACCCCGGCCAGCTGCGACACCAGCGCGGAGTCGATCTCCCCGGCGAGCGCGCCCGGCATCCGCGCCGCCCGGATCAGGCCCTGCAGCTCGACGCACAGCGGCTCGATCTCGCGGGCGTCCAGCTCCAGTGCCATCTTCAGCTTGCCGATGGCCTGCTGGATCCGCGGCGACGACTCGAGGAACCGCCGCTGCAGCGAGAACGGCAGCGCGATCCCGCGAGGCACGCGGACGCGCTCGTCCAGGAGCCGGTGCGCGGCCGCGGCGAGGTCGGAACCCGAAGCGGGGACGTCCAGCAGCCGCGCCAGGTACGGCAGCAGGTTCTCCCGCGGCGGGCGCGGCACCTGGTAGAAGCCGAGCAGCCGCTGCGAGCCGTGCGCCAGCACGTGGTGCAGCTCGCCGAGGTTGGCCGCCTTCGTCCCGTACCGGTGGCGGTCGGTCGCGCGCAGCCGGTTCAGGTTCACGATCGGGCCGGCCCCGGCCTCCGGTTCCTCCAGCGTGACGCGCTGGGCGTACCACTTCGGCGGCGCGGCCGTGGCCGGCTCGGCGACCTCCCGCAGCGAAAGCCCCTGATCGTCCACTGTGTACTCGACCCACTTGCCGTCGAGCCCGCGGCGCTGGACGTCGGCCAGAGCGCCGACCTGGACGGCGTTCGGGATCTGCCAGCCGGTGGCCAGGACGTTGGTGTGCGACAACGGTGTCGTGTGGCGGGCGTTGACGATGCCCGACAGTCGCGGGATGTCGTCGGGCACGCGGTCCATCACGACGATGTCCGACCACTCCAGCGTCGCCGCGCGGTACTCCGCCTCGGTGCGGAACGCGCGCAGCCGGCCCGTCGCCGTGCCCGGGTTCAGCGGGACGAACGGCGCCGTCGAGAACAGCTCGTGTGCGAACACCCGCGGCAGCTCGCCCGGTGGGATCTCGCGGACGAGCCGTTCCTGCAGCTGGTTGGCCGGTTTGAACACCAGCGGCAGCGCCGGGTCGACGTACCGCGCGACGAACGCGTGGAACTCGCGGATCAGCGCGACCGGCATCGTGTCGACCTCGACCGTCTCCAGCGAAAGCAGCTGCGGGTGGCGAGCGAGAACGCCGAGCAGGAACCGGCGGTCCGGAGCGTGGTAGAAGTCCTGGTTGTAGGAGTCGATCTCCGCGCGCACCCGTTCTTCGGTGACGCCCAGGATCTCTTCCCCGATATAGATCGCGTGAAAGGAATGGCGGGCGTCGTTCAGGAAGTGGATCACCGCGTTTTCGCGGTCGACCACGACCTTGACGAACGAATAGCCGCCGAGGGTGCCGCCCAGCTGGTGGAGGGCGGACAGCGAAAGGCGTTCGCCGACGAGTGCGGCGACGTTCTCGGGGGCAGGACTGGGGGCGACCACATCGGTCAGGGACACCGGATCTCCTCGCTCGAAACAGCGAGGGGGAACGATAACAGGCCGGTAAATCACCCACCGGGACCGCAATTGCTCCATTCAGCGGGATTCATGACCGCCGCCACACCCGCTCGGAGCACCGTTCCAGAAAGCTGGAACGGTGCTCCCGCGATGCGGACGTGAATTCCGCCGTTCGGGCGCGGCGACGACGCGGGGTGATCTCCGCTACAGCTGCGCGGCCTCGGCGGCCAGCTTCTCGATCGCGGCGGGGTCGAGCGAGGCCGTCAGCCACGAACCGCCGATGCAGCCGACGTTCGGCAGCGCCAGGTACGAAGGCGCCGAAGCGACCGTGATCCCGCCCGTCGGGCAGAACTTCAACGACGGCAACGGGCCCGCGATCGACTTCAGGTACGCGACCCCGCCGGAGGCCTCGGCCGGGAAGAACTTCAACGCCGTGAGGCCGCGCTCGGCCAGCCGCATCGCCTCGGACACGGTGCTCGCGCCGGGCAGGAACGGCAGCCCGGTCTCGAAGCACGCGTCCACGACCGCGTCGGTGCAGCCCGGCGTCACGAGGAACTTCGCTCCCGCGTCCGCCGCCTGCTTCGCGTGGTCGGCCGCGGTGACCGTGCCGGCGCCGATGACGATCTCCGGCACCTCGGTCGCGACGCGCTCGATCGCCGACAACGCCGCCGGGGTGCGCAGAGTCAGCTCGATGACCCCGATCCCGCCGGCGAGCAGGGCCCGGGCCGTGGGGACCGCGTCGTCGGCGTCGTCGATCACCACGACGGGCATCACGGGGGACAGCTCGAGCAGGTCCTGACCGGTGGTCACTGACCGACCTCCTGGGTTGTGAAAGCGGGCATTCCGAAGTGTTCCGGCGTCAAGCCGCCGAACACGGAAGCGCCCTGGTCAGCGGGGCCGACCGCCCGGCGCAACGCGGCGAACAGCTCTCGGCCGGTGCCGGTCCAGGATGCTTCGGACGGCGGGGAGTCCACAAGCTCACGGCGGGCGAGTTCTTCGTCACCGACGAGCACGTCGAGGCTGCCCGTGGCCGCGTCGAGCCGGACGACGTCGCCGTCCGCGATGCGCGCGATCGGGCCGCCCGCCGCGGCTTCCGGCGTCACCTGGATGGCCGCCGGGATCTTGCCCGACGCCCCCGACATCCGGCCGTCGGTGAGCAACGCCACGGCGTGCCCGCGGTCCATCAGCACGCCGAGCGCCGGCGTCAGGCCGTGCAGCTCCGGCATGCCGTTGGCCCGCGGTCCCTGCTGCCGGACCACCACGACGACGTCGCGGTCCAGCTCGCCGGCCTCGAACGCGGCCTTGAACGCCTCCTGGGTGGTGAACACCCGCGCCGGCGCCTGGACGACCCGGTGCTCCGGCGCCACCGCCGACACCTTGACCACCCCGCGGCCGAGGTTGCCCTCGACCATCCGCAGCCCGCCGTCCGCGGCGAAGGGCCGCCACACCGGGCGCAGCACGTCCTCGTCGAGGCTGCGGGTGGGGACGTCGCGCCAGACCAGCTCGCCGTCGGACAGGATCGGCTCGGCCCGGTAGCGGTGCAGCCCGAACCCGGCCACCGTGTGCACGTCCTCGTGCAGCAGCCCCGCGTCGAGCAGCGCGCCGACCAGGAACTGGATGCCGCCGGCGGCGTGGAAGTGGTTGATGTCGGCGCTGCCGTTCGGGTAGACCCGCGCCAGCAGCGGCACGACGGCCGAGAGGTCCGAGAAGTCGTCCCAGGTCAGCTGGATGCCCGCGGCTGCGGCGATCGCGACCAGGTGCATCGTGTGGTTGGTCGAGCCGCCCGTGGCGAGCAGCGCGACGACGCCGTTGACGAACGCCTTCTCGTCGAGGATCCGCGCGACCGGCGTGTACTCCTC
Source organism: Amycolatopsis sp. NPDC098790 (assembly GCF_044759945.1). Classification (NCBI taxonomy): domain Bacteria; kingdom Bacillati; phylum Actinomycetota; class Actinomycetes; order Pseudonocardiales; family Pseudonocardiaceae; genus Amycolatopsis; species Amycolatopsis sp. NPDC098790. Next base: position 587,939 of record NZ_JBIWAI010000005.1, on the reverse strand, counting down.
GCCGCGCGAAAGGGCGACGATCCGGCGTCCGGCTTCTTCGGTCAGCGCCTGACGCAGCGACGAACCCGGCTGGACGAAGCTGGCGCCGGGCAGGTGCAGGCCCATCACCTCGACGACCATCTGGTTGGAGTTGGCGGTGCCGTAGAAGGTGCAGGTGCCGGCCGAGTGGTACGACGCCGCTTCGGCGTCCAGAAGGTCTTCGCGGGTCGCGAGACCCTCGGCGTACAGCTGCCGGACGCGCGCCTTCTCCTTGTTCGGCAGCCCGGAGTTCATCGGCCCGGCCGGGATCAGGATCGCGGGCAGGTGCCCGAACGACAGCGCGCCGATCAGCAGGCCGGGCACGATCTTGTCGCAGACGCCCAGCAGCAGGCCTGCGTCGAACATGTCGTGGGAGAGCGCGATCGCCGTCGACATCGCGATGACTTCGCGGCTGAACAGGGACAGCTCCATGCCCGCGCGGCCCTGGGTGATGCCGTCGCACATCGCGGGCACGCCGCCGGCGAACTGGGCGACACCGCCCGCGGACCGCACGGACTTCTTCAGCCACGCCGGGTACTCCTGCATCGGCTGGTGCGCCGACAGCATGTCGTTGTAAGACGAGACGATCGCGACGCCGGGGGCGCGCGCGGCCCGCAGGGCTTCCTTGTCGACGCCGTCCATGGCGGCGAAGCCGTGGGCGAGGTTGCTGCAGGCGAGACCGCGGCGGACCGGGCCTTCTTCGTGGGCCGCGGCCACGCGGTCGAGGTAGGCCGCGCGGGTCGCGGCACTGCGGGCGGCGACGCGCTCGGTGACGTCGGCGACGACTCGGTGCAGCTTCGTGGTGGGGGTCGGGCTCATGTCCGGCTCCGGATCACTGGTGTGGGGTGGTCCGCGGGACGGCAGCGCTGGCGCCTCTGGGTCGTGACACTGGCCACAGTACCTCGCGAAAACGCCGAATCAAAATCGATTCAGAAGATCGACCCGCGTGACCCCGATCACCCCCAGAACCGTTAGTGTGCTAGTTGTCACACTGCACGACGCACGGTAAAGCCGTAGGGGCGAGTGATCGCCCGGCTCCGCCGGCCCCACCACACCCGGGAGGATTGATGTCCACCTCCGAGATCGCCGAGCTGCGGCGAACCATCGGCCAGCTCAGGCAGTGCGTCGGCGCACTGCGCTCTCGTTACGGCGACGCGTCGGCGGTCCGCCGGCTCGCGAACGACGTGGAGCGCCTCGACATCGACACCGCGGACCTCGACGGCACGCCCCTGGCGGTGCCCGCCCAGGCGAAAGCGGCCGAACGCGTCCCCGTACCGGACACCCCCTACGACCCGGCGCTCTGGCACGGCGCCGATGACGAAGGCGTCGGCGGCTACAAGCGCGACCAGCGGTGAGCGCTCCGGCTGACAACGGCGTCGGCACCGGCGTCCGGGCCCCCAAGCGGGCCCGGATCGCCGAGCGCACCCTCCGCACGGACCGGTGGTGGCTCCAGCCGCTGCTGACCGTGCTCGGGCTGTCGGCGTTCATCATCTACGCGACGGTCCGGTCGTTCGTGCGCACCGCGTACTGGGTGCCCGACTACCACTACCTGACGCCGTTCTACTCACCTTGCCTCTCGACGTCCTGCGTCGAGGGCTCGAGCCACTTCGGCCACTGGTTCGGCGACCTGCCCGGCTGGATCCCGCTCGGCTTCGTCGTGCTGCCGTTCCTGCTCGGGTTCCGCCTGACCTGCTACTACTACCGCAAGGCCTACTACCGGGCAGTGTGGTTCTCCCCGCCCGCCTGCGCCGTCGCGGAACCGCACGCGAAGTACACCGGCGAGACGCGGCTGCCGCTCATCATCCAGAACGTCCACCGCTACTTCTTCTACGTCGCGCTGATCGTCTCGCTGGTCAACACCTACGACGCGATCACGGCGTTCCACGGGAAGACCGGCGGCTTCGGGTTCGGGCTGGGCAACATCATCCTGCTCGGCAACGTGGTCCTGCTGTGGGCGTACACGCTTTCCTGCCACTCGTGCCGGCACGTGACCGGCGGCAGGCTGAAGCACTTCTCCAAGCACCCGGTGCGCTACTGGATCTGGACCAAGGTCTCGAAGCTCAACACCCGGCACATGGCGCTGGCCTGGACGACGCTCGGCACGCTGGTGCTGACCGACTTCTACGTCATGCTCGTCGCCAGCGGCGCGATCTCGGACCTGAGATTCGTCAACTAGCGCACCCCCTCCCCAACAGCGACGTCCCCAGTTCCGAGGTGGAATTTCTCTATGACCGAGGTCGAACGCCACAGCTACGACGTGGTGGTGATCGGGGCCGGCGGCGCCGGTCTGCGCGCGGTGATCGAGGCGCGCGAACGCGGTTTCCGCGTCGCCGTCGTGTGCAAGTCCCTGTTCGGCAAGGCGCACACGGTGATGGCCGAGGGCGGGTGCGCGGCGTCGATGGGCAACGCGAACTCGAACGACAACTGGCAGGTCCACTTCCGCGACACCATGCGCGGCGGCAAGTTCCTCAACAACTGGCGGATGGCCGAGCTGCACGCCAAGGAGGCGCCGGACCGCGTCTGGGAACTGGAGACCTACGGCGCGCTGTTCGACCGCACCGCCGACGGCCGGATCAGCCAGCGCAACTTCGGCGGGCACACGTACCCGCGGCTGGCGCACGTCGGTGACCGCACCGGCCTCGAGCTGATCCGCACGATGCAGCAGAAGATCGTTTCGCTGCAGCAGGAGGACTTCGCCGAGACCGGCGACTACGAGGCCAAGATCAAGGTCTTCGCCGAGTGCACGGTCACCGAGCTGCTCACGACCGAGGGCCGCATCGCCGGCGCGTTCGGGTACTGGCGCGAAAGCGGCCGGTTCATCCTGTTCGAGGCACCCGCGGTCGTGCTCGCCACCGGCGGCATCGGCAAGTCGTTCAAGGTGACGTCGAACTCGTGGGAGTACACCGGCGACGGCCACGCGCTGGCCCTGCGCGCGGGCGCGAAGCTGATCAACATGGAGTTCGTCCAGTTCCACCCGACCGGGATGGTCTGGCCGCCGAGCGTCAAGGGCATCCTCGTCACCGAGGGCGTGCGCGGTGACGGCGGCGTGCTCAAGAACTCCGACGGCAAGCGGTTCATGTTCGAGTACGTGCCCGAGGTGTTCAAGGGCCAGTACGCGGAAAGCGAAGAGGAAGCCGACCGCTGGTACGCCGACGCGGACAACAACCGGCGCACGCCGGACCTGCTGCCCCGCGACGAGGTGGCCCGCGCGATCAACTCCGAGGTCAAGGAGGGGCGCGGCTCCCCGCACGGCGGCGTCTTCCTCGACATCGCGAGCCGGTTGCCGACCGAGGAAATCAAGAAGCGGCTGCCGTCGATGTACCACCAGTTCAAGGAGCTGGCGGACGTCGACATCACGGCGGAGCCGATGGAGGTCGGCCCGACCTGCCACTACGTCATGGGCGGCATCGAGGTCGACCCGGACACGGCGGCGGCGAGCGTGCCGGGCCTGTTCGCGGCCGGCGAGTGCTCGGGCGGCATGCACGGGTCCAACCGGCTCGGCGGCAACTCGCTGTCGGACCTGCTGGTGTTCGGCCGGCGCGCGGGCCTCGGCGCGGCCGAGTACGTGTCCGGTCTCGAGGGCAAGCCCGCCGTCTCCGAGTCCGATGTGGACGCCGCGGCGAAGATGGCGCTCGCGCCGTTCGACCCGCCCGCGGGTGCGTCGGCCGAGAACCCGTACACCCTGCACACCGAGCTGCAGCAGTCGATGAACGACCTGGTCGGCATCATCCGCAAGGCGGGCGAGATCGAGCAGGCGCTGGTGAAGCTGGCCGAGCTGCGCCAGCGGATCCTGCACGTCACGGTGGAGGGACACCGGCAGTTCAACCCCGGCTGGCACCTCGCGATCGACCTGCGCAACATGCTGATGGTCAGCGAGTGCGTCGCGAAGGCCGCGCTGACGCGGACCGAGAGCCGCGGTGGGCACACCCGGGACGACTTCCCGGGCATGGACGCCGAGTGGCGCCACAAGCTGCTGGTGTGCTCGGCGTCGGACGGCGAGAACCCGGTCGTCCCGGACATCGGCGTCGAGGTCGAGGAGCAGGTGCCGCTGCGGCAGGACCTGCTGGAGCTGTTCGAATTCGGCGAACTCGGGAAGTACTACACCGACGGCGAGCTCGAAGCGCACCCCGGGAGCAAGGAATGACCTACAAGGCGAGTTTCCGCGTCTGGCGCGGCGACGACACGGGCGGCGAGCTGCAGGACTTCACGGTGGAGGTGAACGAGGGCGAGGTCGTCCTCGACATCATCCACCGGCTGCAGGCCACCCAGGCGTCGGACCTCGCGGTGCGCTGGAACTGCAAGGCGGGCAAGTGCGGCTCGTGCTCGGCGGAGATCAACGGCAAGCCGCGCCTGCTGTGCATGACGCGGATGTCGACGTTCACCGAGGAAGAGGTGATCACGGTGACGCCGATGCGGACGTTCCCGGTGATCCGCGACCTCGTCACCGACGTGTCGTTCAACTACACGAAGGCGCGGGAGATCCCGTCGTTCACGCCGCCCGCGGACCTGAAGCCCGGTGAGTACCGGATGCAGCAGGTGGACGTCGAGCGGTCGCAGGAGTTCCGGAAGTGCATCGAGTGCTTCCTGTGCCAGAACACCTGCCACGTCGTGCGCGACCACGAGGAGAACAAGGAGTCCTTCGCCGGGCCGCGGTACCTGATGCGCATCGCCGAGCTGGAGATGCACCCGCTGGACGTCGCGGACCGCCGCGACGCGGCGCAGGACGAGCACGGCCTCGGGTACTGCAACATCACGAAGTGCTGCAGCGAGGTGTGCCCGGAGGGCATCCACATCACGGACAACGCGTTGATCCCGATGAAGGAGCGCGTCGCGGACCGCAAGTACGACCCGATCGTCTGGCTGGGCAACAAGCTCTTCCGCCGGGAGAAGTGAACCGCCGCCACCTGGCAAGGTGGAGGCATGCAGATCGAGGTTTTGCCGCCGTCGGCGGACCGCGCCGTGATCGAGCGGATCACGGCGCTGGTCAACCACGTCTACGCCGAGTCCGAAAAGGGGCTCTGGCTGGGGAATGCCGACCGGACCTCCGCTGACGAGGTGGCCGGGCTCGTGCGGGCCGGGGAGATCGCCGTTGCCTTCGTCGATGGTGATCTCGCCGGGTCCGTGCGGGTCCAGCGGCTCGATGCGGCCACCGGTGAATTCGGCATGCTCGCGGCCGATCCCGCGCGGCGGGGCCTCGGCATCGGGCGTGAGCTGGTGGCGTTCGCCGAACGGGCGAGCCGGGACGCGGGCTGCCGGGAGATGCAGCTCGAACTGCTGGTGCCGCGGTCGTGGACGCACCCGGCCAAGCAGTTCCTCGCCGAGTGGTACGACCGGCTCGGCTACCGCGTGACCCACCGCGCCGACCTCGCCGTGGACTATCCGCACCTCGCACCGTCGCTCGCCACGCCGTGCGATTTCCTCGTCTACCGCAAGGCACTCGCGTGACGGTGCTTGCCGGGGCGCGCGTGTTCGATCCCGAGACCGGTGAGACGACTCGCGCGGACGTCCGGCTCGATGGTGCGCGGATCGCCGAAGTCGGGCTCGGTCTCGACGGCCCGGCCGTCGACTGCGCCGGCGGGCTGCTGATTCCCGGGCTCATCGATTGCCACGTGCACGTCGCTTTCCGGCGGCCCGAGTCGTTGCCGCGCAGCGCCCGGGTTCTCGAGGCCGTGCCGGTGCTGCGGGGGTTGCTGGCCCGGGGGATCACGACCGTGCGGGACGCGTGGGGCGCCGACGCCGGGTTCAAGCACGCGCTGGCGCAAGGGTGGATCGACGGGCCGGACCTGCTGGTCAGCCTGCGTCAGCTGGGGCCGACCGGCGGGCTCGGCGACGTCTGGGATCCGGCTTCGGGCGCCGTCGACAACTACGGTGACCCGTCGCTGCCGGACCCGGTGTTCGACGGGCCGGACGCCGCCCGCGCGGCCGTCCGCCGGATGGTGCGCGCGGGCGCCGACTGGATCAAGGTCGGCGCCGGCGGCTCCATGCGGGCGGTCCGCGCGGGCGTGGACGTGCGCCCGGCCGACGACGAGCTCGCCGCGGTGGTCGACGAGGCCCGCCGCTGCGGTCGCGACGTCCTGGCGCACGCGCACACCTCGCTGGCCGTGGTGTCGGCGGCCCGCGCGGGCGCGCGCAGCATCGAGCACGGCACGTTCCTCGACGACGCGGCCGTTTCCGCGTTGGCGGACGCCTGGTACGTGCCGACGCTCTCGCCGATGAGCGACACCGAGTTCGCCGAGACGCACCGACGGTCGCTGCGCCTCGCGGTGGAGGCGGGCGTCCGGATCGCCGCGGGTTCGGACCTGGCGCCGCGTCCCCATGTCGACTTGACGACCGAGCTGAGGTTGCTGGCCGCGGTACTGGGCGACGCGGCGGCCTTGAGGGCAGCGACGTCCGAAGCGGCGCGGTTGCTCCGGCTCGACGACGACCGGGGCCGGATCGAGCCGGGGCTGCGGGCGGACCTCGTGTGGCTCGACGGCACGGACTTGGACGTGGCGGATCTGCCCGGCCGCATCCGTGCCGTCTGGCACGACGGGGAACGGGTCAGCGAAGTGAACCGAGCAGCTCGGACCACGCCCGGTGGGGGAAGGTGAGGTGCCCGGCGTCCGGGGCTTTGGAGTCCCGGACCGCGGTGACGGTCTGGTCGAGTGCGATCTCCACGCAGGTCTGGTGTTCCTGGCCTTCGCTGTAGCTGCTCTTGAACCAGGTGCGGCTGCTGGGCGTCATGGATCACTCCCTCATGCGTTCGTACTCGTCCGCGAACCGGACGAGCCACTCCCTCGATTGTCCCTCGGGAAGCGCCGCCTGTTCCAGCCGTGTGACCAGGATGTAGAACGCTTCGACGGCGACCCGGTCGTCCACGAACAGGCCCGCTGTATAGGTCTCTTCGTAGACCACCGGCGGATGCTCGGGGAACTCCATGACGGTGAACGTCGTGGTGAGCACCCGGAACGTCGGGTCCGACTCCGGAACCACGCGGATGACGCAGTGCGGCAGATTCGTGGTGAGGACGAGGTTCTGCAGTTGCTCGTGCATGAGATCCGGGCCGCCCACGACCGAGCGCAGTGCCCGCTCGTGCACGAAGAACGTGCAGCGCGGCGGATCTCGGCGTTGGAGCAGCTGCTGCCGATCCACGCGTGCCCGCGTCAGCACACCCAGCCGTTCGGTCGTGTAACGACCGGTCAGTTCGAAACAGGTGCGGACGTACTCCTCCGTCTGCAGCATCCCGGGGATGGCGGCCGGGCTGTAGTAGACGACCGTGTCCGCGAGGTTTTCCTGGATGATCAGGGATTTCATCGGGTCGACGAGCTTGTCGAAGTACGGCCGTACCCAGTACAGGTCGCCTGGAGGTTTCGTCAGTTCGAGGAGCCTCGCGCGCTCGGCGGTCCTGGTGCCGCAGTGGGCGAGGTAGATCGCCGCGTCGATCGGCGAGATGCGGCGGCCGTTCTCCCACGCCGACACCTTGGATGCCGACCAGTCGGCGCGACGGGCCACTTCTCGCAGCGTCATCTCCTTCAGTTCACGTTGTGCCTTCAGTTCCACGGCCATTTCACGCGTGCGCACCGTGCTCTTTTCGGTCATGCCCGCACGCTAGAGGCGACCCCCGACAAAACGGCCCATGCCGCGCAGGGATTCACCGCAAGGAGGTCAGTGTTCCGCCTGTGTGACAACGGATTCCGCTTGCGAAGCACCGCGAAGCAGCTTCGCATAGTGAAGCGCGCTTCGCAGGTTAGTAAGCCACACTGGCATTCATGACGTTCCTTTCCGGAATCGAACTGAGCCGCCGGTTCTACGCCGAAGCCGTCGCGCCCGTGGTCGACGGGCCGCACACCGCCGCGCTGGTCGGGCCCGGGTCCGAGGTCCTCGGCTTCGACACCGTGCGCTCCACCGATCACGACTGGACCGCTCGCGTCTTCCTCTTCCTCCCGGAGGTCCGGGACGTCCCGACCCCGGGCACCTTCCGGGGCCATCCGACGAAACTGGAAGTCGCGACGCTTGACGAGTGGGTCCGCGGCTTCCTCGGCTTCGACCCGCGCCACGCCGGCCGCCGCGACTGGCTCGCCACGCCGACCCAGGTCTTCGCCGAGTTCACCGGCGGTGCCGTCCACCACGACGACCTCGGCTTAGAGGCGCTCCGGCAGCGCGTCGCCTGGTACCCCGATGACGTCTGGCGGTACGTCCTCGCCTGCCAGTGGCAGCGCATCGGCCAGGAGGACGCGTTCGTCGGCCGGTGCGGGGAGGCCGGGGACGAACTGGGTTCGGCCGTCGTCGCGGGGCGGCTCGTGCGGGACCTCATGCGGTTGTGCCTGCTCATGGCCCGCCGGTACCCGCCCTACAGCAAATGGCTCGGGAGCGCCTTCGCGCGGCTGCCCGCGGCCACGGCGTTGACCCCGCACCTCACCGGCGCCCTCGCGGCGACGGGCTGGCGGGAGCGCGAACGGCACCTCGTCGCCGCCTACGAGAACGTCGCCGGGCTGCACAACGCGCTCGGCCTCACCGAGCCGGTCGAACCTCGCGTGAGCTGCTTCCACGACCGCCCGTTCCAGGTGATCCACGCCGAACGGTTCGTCCGCTCCCTCGTCGGCGATACCCCGCTGATCGGCGCGATCGACCAGTTCGTCGACAGCACCGACGCGCTCGGGCACCGCGCGCTGACCCGTGCGGTGGTTGACTGCGCCCATGGCTGAACCGAAACCGCGCGACCTGGCCGCGCTGCTGCTGACGCTCACCGTCGTCACCGGGGTCGTCGACGCCGTCAGCTTCCTCGGGCTGGGCCGGGTGTTCGTGGCCAACATGACCGGCAACGTCGTGTTCCTCGGGTTCGCCGCGGCGGGGGAGGCGACGCTGTCGGTGCTCGCGTCGCTGACCGCGGTGCTCGCCTTCCTCGCGGGCGCGCTCGCGGGCGGGCGGCTGGCTCGCCGCGACGACGACCACGACGCCCTCCGGCAGGCGACCGCGGTGCAGGCCGCGCTGGTCGCGGTGGCCGTCGTGCTGTCCGCGACCCTCGGCGCCGGGACGCGGGTCGGCGCCGAGCTGCTGATCGTCGTGCTGGGTGTGGCGATGGGACTGCAGAACGCGGCCGTCCGCCGGATCGGTGCGCCCGATCTGACCACGACCGTCTTGACCATGACGTTGACCGGGTTCGCGGCGGACTCCAAGGCGGCCGGCGGCGAAGGGTCGCACCCGCTGCGGAAGGTGGCGGCCGTGGGCGCGATGCTCGTGGGCGCGTTGGCCGGGGGACTGCTGCAGCTGCACGTCGCGATGTGGACGGCGCTGACGCTGGCCCTGGTGCTCATCCTCGGCGTGCTGGCGGTGCTGCACGTCACCCGAGGGCGCGACCGCCGTCCACCAGCAGCCGCTGGCCCGTGACGAAGCCCGCCTCCTCCGACGCGAAGAAGCTCACCGCCGCCGCCACGTCCTCCGGCGTTCCCAGCCGGCCCGCCGGGACCGACGCCCGGTATTCCTCGCGCTCCGCCGAGGGGACCTCCGCGTGGCGCTCCACCGGGACGAACCCCGGGGCCACCGTGTTGACCGTGATGCCGTCCGGGGCCAGTTCGCGCGCCCACGCGCGGGTCAGGCCGATCTGGGCGCTCTTCGCCGTCGCGTACGCCGAGCGGCCGGGTGGCGGGCGGTCCGCTACCTCCGAGTCGATGTGGACGATCCGGCCGTGGCCGCGGGCCCGCATCCCCGGCAGCACCGCGTGCCCGAGGAGCACCGGGGACCGCACGAAGAAGTCGAGCTGCGCCAGGTGGTCCGGCCAGTCCACCCGTGACACCGGGGCCTCCGGCTGCGGGCCGGTCGCGTTCAGCACCAGCACGGTGATCGGCCCCAGCAGCGCCGTGACGCCGTCGACGAGCTCGCCCACCTGACGGCGATCCGTCACGTCCGCGGCGAACGCCGCCGCCTTGCCGCCCTCCGCGAGGATGCCCTCGGCCGCCGACTTGAGGTCGGTGTCGTCGTGGTGGCCGTTGACCGCGACGGCGAGCCCGTCACGCGCGAGCCTGCGCGCGATCACCCGGCCGAGCCCGCGGGAGCTGCCGGTCACCAGTGCGACACCCATGCGCCCGACGCTAGGGGAGACCCCCGGGTAGGACAACCCGGGCACGAAAAAGCGGGTGGGTGCGAACCGCGCACCCACCCGCTTCCGGTGAAACTCAGGCCGAGCTGTTGCCCGTGTTGAAGTCGGTCGCCGCGGTCACCGCAGCCGGGGCGGCTTCCAGCGGCTTCGCACCCCGGGGCGCCTTCTTCCGCCGCGACAGCCGGCGCTCCAGCCACGAGGCGAACCACGACAGGAGCAGATTCAGCACGATGAAGATGATCGCGATGACGATCAGCGTCGGGATCGTGTTGTTGAAGTTGCCGGTGATCGGCCCGGACGCGCGGATCAGCTCGTCGTAGCCGATGGTCAGCTGACCGGCGAGCGCGGTGTCCTTCAGGATGACCACCAGCTGGCTCACCAGGGCCGGCAGCATCAGCGTGACGGCCTGCGGGAGCAGGACGTTCACCATCGTCTGGGTCTTGCGCAGGCCCAGCGCCGACGCGGCCTCGGTCTGTCCCTTCGGGAGCGACAGGATGCCGGCGCGGAACACCTCCGCCATCACCGAGCCGTTGTAGAGCACCAGGCCCGTGACGGCGGCGAACAGCGGGCGGGTGTCCGCCTCGATCGGGGTGTAGTACGCGTACAGCGCGGCCCCGAACACCATCAGCAGCAGCACCGGGATGGCCCGGAAGAACTCGACCACGGCGCCGACCGGGATCCGCACCCACTTGTGCTGGGACAGCCGGCCGATGCCCAGCAGGGCGCCGATCGGCAGCGCGATCACGATGGACAGCGCGGCCGCTTCCAGGGTCTTCAGCAGGCCGGGCAGCAGGAACTGCGTCCAGGTCGACCCTTCGATGAACGGCTTCCAGAGCGCACCCGCCCACTGGCCCTTCTCGTCGAAGCCGGTGTAGACGAACCACGCCACCAGCAGCAGCACCAGCAGGAACAGGACCGTGTAGATCCAGTTGCGGGCCTTGGCCTTCGGGCCCGGGGCGTCGTAGAGGACGGACTGCGTGCTCATCGCTTGACCTCGGCTTTCTTGGCGACCCAGCCGAGCAGCAGGCCGAGTGGCAGGACCAGCGCGACGAACACCAGGGCGAACAGGATGAAGACCAGGAACAGCGAGTCGGACTCGTTCTCCACCATCGTCGACATCAGCAGCGACGCCTCGGCGACGCCGATCACCGACGCCACGGTGGTGTTCTTCAGCAGCGCGATCAGGACGTTCGCCAGCGGCGCGATCACCGAGCGGAACGCCTGCGGCAACACGATCAGCGTGAGCACCTGCAGGAAGTTGAGCCCCAGTGCCCGCGCCGCCTCCGCCTGGCCGACCGGGACGGTGTTGATGCCCGAGCGCAGCGACTCGCACACGAACGTCGCCGTGTAGACGACGAAGCCCAGCACGGCCAGCCGGAACGCGTTGTCGGCCAGCGAGGTGGGCGAGTCGGCGGCGGCCAGGTTGATGCCCAGCGTCGACGAGAGCCCCAGCGAGGTGAAGATGATGATCACCGTCAGCGGGGTGTTGCGGAAGATGTTGACGTACGCCGTCGCGAAGCCGCGCATGATCGGCACGGGACTGACCCGCATCGCGACGAGGACCGTCCCCCAGACGAGCGCCCCGATCGCCGAGAAGAACGTCAGCTGGATCGTGGTCCAGAACGCCTCGACGAGGTTGTAGTCAGGGTTGTCGAGAAAATCGAACACGGTTGTCCAACCTGGCCTCGGTATGGGAACGGTGCGCCGCTTTCACGGCGCACCGTTCGTCTTCACAAACCGGATATCAGGGAGCGATCGCCGGGGCGGCCGGGATCTTGTAGCCCGACGGGCCGACGTTGGTCTGCAGCGACTTCTCCCAGGAGCCGTCCTGCTCCATCGCCTGGATGGCCTTGTTGATCGCGGCCTTGCCGTCCGCGTCGTCCTTCTTCAGGCCGACGCCGTAGTTCTCGTCCGTGAAGCCCTTGCCGACCAGCTTGAGCTTGCCGGGCTGCTGCGCGGCGTAGCCGGCGAGGATGACGTCGTCGGTGGTCATCGCGTCGACGGTGCCGTTGAGGAGCGCGGTCACGCAGTCGGTGTACTTGCCGACCTCCTGCAGCTGCACCTCCTTGGCGTACTTCGTCTTCACGTTCTGCGCCGGGGTCGAGCCCTTGACCGAGCAGAGCTTCTTGTTGCCGGTCAGCGACTCGGGGCCGGTGATGTCGGTGTTGTCCTGGCGGACCAGCAGGTCCTGGTGGGCGATGAAGTACGGGCCGCCGAAGGAGACGTCGTTCTTGCGCTTGTCGGTGATCGAGTAGGTGGCGACGATGAAGTCGACCTCACCCTTCTTGATCAGGTCCTCGCGCTGCGCCGACTGCGCTTCCTTCCAGGTGATCCCCGACTCTTCGACGCCGAGCTGCTTCGCGATGTACTTCGCGACGTCGACGTCGAAGCCGGCGTAGGTGCCGTCCGGCTTCTTCAGGCCGAGGCCCGGCTGGTCGAACTTGATGCCGATGACCAGCTTCTTGTTGTCCTTGGCCCGCTGGACCAGGTTCTTGTCGCCGCTCGCGCCGCTGCCGGACCCGCCGCCGCAGGCCGTCAGGGCCAGCCCGGCGGCCATCACGACCGCGCCGACCTGCAGAACTCGGTTCAACCGCATCGTCTCTGGTGTTCCTTCCGAATCTCGTCCGGCCGCACGGCCGGGGAAAGTGCTCAGTGGGTCAGGATCTTGCCGAGGAAGTCCTTCGCGCGCTCGCTCTTGGGCGCGGTGAAGAACTCTTCCGGCGTGGTGTCCTCGACGATCTCGCCGTCGGCCATGAAGATCACCCGATCGGCTGCCCGGCGGGCGAAGCCCATCTCGTGCGTGACGACCAGCATCGTCATGCCGTCCTTGGCCAGGCCGGTCATGACGTCGAGGACCTCCTGGACCATCTCCGGGTCCAGCGCCGAGGTCGGCTCGTCGAAGAGCATGACCTTGGGCCGCATCGCCAGCGCCCGCGCGATCGCCACGCGCTGCTGCTGACCACCGGACAGCTGCGCCGGGTACTTGTCGGCCTGGTTGGCGATGCCGACGCGCTCCAGCAGTTCCATCGCCGTCTTGCGCGCGTCTTCCTTCGAGGCCTTGCGGACCTTCGTCGGCGCCAGCATCACGTTTTCGAGGATGGTCTTGTGCGCGAACAGGTTGAACGACTGGAACACCATGCCGACGTCGGCGCGCAGGGCCGCGAGGGCCTTGCCTTCGGCGGGCAGCGGGACGCCGTCGACGGCGATCTCGCCCGAGTTGATCGGCTCGAGCCGGTTGATCGCCCGGCACAGGGTCGACTTGCCCGACCCCGACGGACCCAGCACCACGACGACCTGGCCGCGAGGCACCTCGAGCGTGATCTCCCTGAGCACGTGCAGGTCGCCGAAGTACTTGTTCACGGCGGACGCCTTGATCATCGGCGCCGCCACCTCCGCGGTCATCTGGCCTCCAGGGTCGTTCGATTGCGGCGTAGGTCACCCGCGATGGCGAGAACCTACCGTTGCTTTACCGGCTGGCAAGCCGAGTTGAGCAATACTTAGGGTTTCAACTGCGTATCGATGTCCATTTTGGGGGTATCGGCGTCAGCGTAACCCACAGTCACCGTGCGGGTGGCTCGTGCGCGGTCGGCCGGGACGTCCTAGAGTTCGGCGCTACCGGCCGGTGGAGCGGGTCACCATGGGAGGCGGACGGGTGCGGGTGCTGCTGGTGGAGGACGACGACCGGGTCGCGGGCGCGCTCATCCCGGCGCTGACCCGCCGCGGCCTGGCGATCGCCCGGCTGGCCACTGGCGCCGGCGTGCTCGACCGCGTCCACGAGGTCGACGTCATCTTGCTGGACCTCGGCCTCCCGGACATCGACGGCGTCACCCTCTGCACCCAGATCCGCGCGGTCAGCGACGTCGCGATCATCGTCGTGTCGGCCCGCGGCGAGGTCGACGACCGGATCCGGGGCCTGCGCGCGGGCGCCGACGACTACCTCGTCAAGCCCTACGACGTCGAGGAGCTGCTCGCCCGCGTCGAAGCCGTGCGCCGCCGCCGTCCGGAGCACACGGTCACCGAGCCGGTGGTCATCGAGGTGGGGGACGTCAGCGTCGACCTCGCCCGGCACGAGGTGCTGGTCGACGGGCGCGCGATCGCGTTGTCCCGCAAGGAGTTCCAGGTGCTCGCGCTGGTCGCCGGCGCGCGCGGGGCGGTGTGCTCGCGCGAGCACGTGCTCACCGAGGTGTGGGGCCACCGGGGCGCGGCGGAGAGCCGGTCGCTGGACGTCCACGTCGCGACGCTGCGGACGAAACTGGGCCGCCCGGCGCTGATCGAGACGGTCCGCGGGGTCGGCTACCGGCTCGGCGGCGCGGCCACCCGGAGCTGACGTGCGCGTCCGGCTGCAGGGCATCGTGCTGACGCTGGTCGCGCTGCTGGTGTTCGGCCTCGGCATCCCGCTGGCCATCTCCATCGCCGCGGGCGCCCAGCAGGACCTCTTCCTCGACCGGCTCACGGACACCGCCCGCTTCGCGTCGCTGGCGCAGCGGCCGCTGCTGGACAACAAGCCGTACCTGATCGAGCCCGACGTCCGCCGCTACACCGAGGTCTACGGCGTCCAGGTGGTGGTCGTCGACCAGGACGGCAGGCCGGTCGTCACGGCGCTCGGCCCGGCCGCGGCGCGGATCGACCTCAAGGACGAGCGGATCAGCGACCCGGTCCACGAGGCGCTGGCCGGGCGCCGGTCGCAGCCCGCCGGCGTGCTGATGCCGTGGGACTCGACGCCGCTGGTGCTCGCCGAGCCGGTGCTCGCCGACGGCGAGGTGCGCGGGGCGGTGCTCACCGTGTCCACCACGGACTCCGAGCGCGCCGCCGTGCTGTGGTGGTGGCTGCTGCTCGCCGCGGGCGGCATCCTCGCGTTCGTGGTGGCGCTGGCCGTGGCGATCCCGGTTGTGCGGTGGATCCTGAAGCCGGTCAAGCGGCTCGACGACGCGACCGGCGCGCTGGTCGCGTCCGTGGTCAGCGGGCGGGAGGCCGAGCCGGTGGGGGAGGGCGGCGGGCCGCCGGAGCTGCGTCAGCTCGGCCGCTCCTTCGACCGGATGGCCGAAAGCGTGTCGAGTGCCTTGGCCGCGCAACGCGCGTTCGTCGCCGACGCCTCCCACCAGCTGCGCAACCCGCTGACCGCGCTGAAGATCCGGCTCGGCAACCTCGACGGCCACGTCGTCGACGACCAGTCCGCCGCCGACCTGGAGGCCGCGCGGATCGACGCCGGGCGGCTGCACCAGATCCTCGACGGTCTGCTCTCGATGGCCCGCGCCGAAGCGTCCGGCGGCGAGCTGGACCCGGTGCTGCTGGACGAAGCCGTCGCCGAGCGCGTCGCCGACTGGTCGGTGGTCGGCGAGGCCAGGGACGTGCGGCTGGTCGTCGACGCGGCGGGCGACGGCGTGCGCGTCCGGATGCCGCCGCGCGGCGCCGAGACGATCCTGGACGCGCTGCTGGACAACGCGCTCAAGTTCACCGCGGCCGGCACCGAGATCCGGGTCGCCGTCGAACGCGACGGCGACCGGGTGCGCCTGTCCGTCCGCGACCACGGGCCGGGCCTGCCGCCCGAGGAGCTCGACCGCGCGCTGGACCGCTTCTGGCGCAGCCCGGCTCATCAGAACGTGCCGGGGTCGGGGCTGGGCCTGGCGATCGTGTCCGAACTGACCGCGCATGCGGACGGCGAGCTGGCGCTCGACCTGCCCGACGGCGGCGGCCTGCGGATCACGATGACGTTCCCGGCCGCCTAGGTCTTCTTGTCGCGGTAGTACCGCAGCGCGCCGGGGTGCAGCGGGATCGGCTGGGTCTCGATGCCAGGGTGGACGTCGATCGACAGCGCCGCCGGGTTCGCCAGCGCCAGCTGCTGGCGCGCGTCGAACAGGCCGCGGACCAGCGCTTCGGCGACGTCGTCGCGCATCGACTTCGGGACGATCAGGAAGTTCGGCACCAGGAGCGTGGTCACCGGGCCCGGCTGGTTGTACGTGCTGGCCGGGATGGACGCGGTGCCGTAGACCTGGTTGATCTCCTGCATCTTCGGCATCACGTCGGCGATGTCGAGCAGCCGCAGCGACCCGCTTGCGTTGTACCCGGCCAGCGTGGGCGTCGGCAGGCCGCCGGACCAGAAGAAGGCGTCGATGTCGCCGTCGAGCAGCGCCTTGACGGAGTCGTCGAGCCCGCGGGCGCTGGTGGTGACCGCACCGGTGAGGTCGGTCGCCTGCAGCAGCCTCTTGGCGATGTACTCGACGCCCGAGGACGGCGCACCGGTCGCGATCCGGCGGCCGCGCAGCTGCCCGACGGTCCGGATGTCGGAGTCGCTGCGCACGACGACGTGCAGGTAGTCGTCGTGGATGCGGGCGAGGGTGGTCAGCCGCGGGTCGGCCTTGTACCGGTCGGCGGCGACGTCGGCGGCGACGAACGCGACGTCGGCGGCCCCGGCGAGCACCTTGTCGATGTTGTCGGGCGAGCCCTGGGTCTGCAGCACGGTCGGCCGCTCGATGTCCAGGCCGGCGGCCCAGGCCGTGGCGAGGGTCTGGGCGAGCTTGTCGTAGACGCCGCCGGGGTTGCCCGCGGCGATCCGCAGCTTGAGGCCGTCGAACCCGGAGCTGCACGCCGAGAGCACCAGGACCAGGGCGGCCGCCATCGCGAGCGCCTGCCTCCGCCGCGTCGTGGCCACGGCCCGATCGTGCCAGATCCGGCGGCCCGGCGGTTGGTCACCGGCGATCCGGGCACTACCAGTGAGGACGAAGGGAGAGCGGCATGGACGTCGTCGTCGTGGGTGGCGGGCTGGCGGGGCTGAGCGCGGCGCGGCGGCTGCGGCGGGCCGGGGCCGAGGTCACGGTGCTGGAGGCGGGCGACGACGTCGGCGGCCGGGTGCGCACCGACGTCGACGGGGGCTTCCGGTTCGACCGCGGGTTCCAGGTGCTGCTGCCCGCTTACCCCGCGCTGCGGCAGCTGGCCGACGTCGCCGCGCTGCGGCCGCGGCCGTTCACCCGCGGCACGATCGCGATGACGGGCTCCGGGCGCCGGTGGCTCGCCGGGCCGTGGCACGGCCTGCCCGCGGTGCGCGGGGCCGCGGCGTTCGCGGCGAGCCGGCCCTTCGACGGCGCGCGGATGGCGGCGCTGGCGGCGCGCGACGTGCTGAAGGCCGACCGCACCGACGCCGGGCGCAGCACCGCCGAAGAGCTGCGACGCTGGGGCATCTCGCGGGCGACGGTCGAAGAGGTGCTGAGGCCGTTCCTGGCCGGGGTGTTCCTGGATCCGGAACTGGCGACGTCGAGCCGCATGTTCCACCTGATCTGGCGCAGCTTCCTGCGCGGTGGCGGCGCGTTGCCCGCCGAGGGGATGCAGGCCCTGCCGCGGCAGCTGGCGACCGGGCTGGCGGTCCGCACCGGCGTCGAGGTCGACGCGGTCACCGAGGACGGCGTCCGCACCCGCGACGGCGAAGAGATCCGCGCGCGGGCCGTGGTGGTGGCGACCGACGGGGACACGGCCGCGCGGCTCCTGCCGGAGGTGGAAGCGCCGGGCTGGCACGCCGTCACGACGTTCTACTACCGGGCGGACACCTCCCCGCTGCGCTCGCCGACCCTGCTGGTCGACGGCCTCGACGACCTGCTGCTCAACACGGCGGTGCTCAGTGAGGTCTCCCCGGCGTACGCCCCGGCCGGCTCGGCACTGATCGCCGCGTCGGTGCCCGACCGCGCCGACCCGGGCCTCGAGCCGCGGGTGCGGCAGCGGCTGGCCCGGATCCACGAAACGGACACGCGGGGGTGGGAGCTGCTGCGGACCTACGCGATCCCGAAGGCACTGCCGGTGTTCGGGCCGGGTGCGCCGCTGCGACGTCCGGTGCGCGTCGGCCCGGGCCGGTACGTGTGCGGCGACCACCGGGACACGCCGTCGGTGCAGGGCGCGCTGGTGTCCGGCAGGCGGGCGGCGACGGCGGTGCTGGCCGATCTCGTGGCTTGAGTCCTTTTAGGACACCGGGGACCGCGGCGCGGTGGGGCATGACTGACTCCAGGGGGAAGCCGGCCCCTGTGCGGGTGGCGGCGCCACGCAGAGGTGTCGAGGTGGAACCGGTTCCGAGGATCGCTGCGCGGGACGGAACTGTCAAGGCTTGACAGGCCGGGTGCGGTGGTATGAACCTTTTCACCGATCGTCCCCCGCCGGCCCTCGAGGGCATCCGCCCGGCGCTCAGGGGACGAGCCGGACCGTGCCGTCCCCTGACCGGCGGCGGGTCCGCCACTTCCCCGGCCAGGGAGGAACCATGCCATCGAACGTCCCGCCGCGGCGCCGTCGCCGCGGACCCGGTACCCGTTTGGCGACGCTCGCGGCGGCCCTCGCGGTCGCCGTCCTCGGTCTCGCCGCACCGTCGGCGACCGCGGCGGACGCCTTGATCTCCCAAGGGAAACCCGCCACGGCCTCGTCGGTGGAGAACGCCGGCACCCCCGCGAGCGCGGCGGTGGACGGCAACACCGCCACCCGCTGGTCTTCGCAGTTCAGCGATCCACAGTGGATCCAGATCGACCTCGGCGGGGCGGCGACCGTCAGCCAGGTCGTGCTGCGCTGGGAGGCCGCCTACGCGACCGCGTACCAGATCCAATTGTCCGCCAACGGTTCCGCGTGGTCCACTGTGTACCAGACGACCACCGGCACCGGCGGCACGCAGACGCTGAACGTGACCGGCTCCGGCCGGTACGTGCGCCTGTCGACGACCGCGCGGGCCACCCCGTACGGCGTCTCGCTGTGGGAGTTCCAGGTGTTCGGCACCGGCGGCGGGACGACACAACCCGGTGCGGGCACCCCGCCGGACTCGTTCTGGGGCGACACCGCGAGCATCCCGGCCGCGCGCAACGTGCTCACCGTGAAGGTGCTCAACCGCACCAACGGCAAGTACCCGGACAGCCAGGTGTACTGGAACTTCGGCGGCCAGACGCACTCGATCGCCGAGCAGCCCTACATCGACATGCCGGCCAACTCCGCCGGCCGGATGTACTTCTACCTGGGCACCCCGAACGGCCAGTACGCCGACTTCATCGAGTTCACCGTCGGGCCGGACGTGTTCAACGGCAACACCACCCGGGTCGACGCGTTCGCGCTGAAGCTGGCCATGCGGCTGCACGCGCACGACGGCTACGACGTCCAGGTCGGTGACGACTACGGCCTGTTCCAGGAAGACCGCTCGGCCACCTTCGCCCGGTTCCAGGCCGAAGTGCCGACGGAGTTCAAAGGCCTGGCGACGGTGAACGCGCCGTACCGCATCCCGGCGCCGGGCAGCGCGCCGGACTTCCGCGCCGGCGGCAAGTACGCGAACTACTTCACCGCCTACGCGCAGTCGGTCGGCGTCAACGAGCCGACGTCGAACATCACCGGCTGCGCGGGTTCACTGGCCGGCAACCCGGACATGTGCGCGGCGCTGAACCGCCACACGGCGCACCTGCCGCAGTCGCAGTGGCAGGACCCGGCGCGCTACTACCAGGCGGCCCCGGCGAACTACTACGCGAAGTTCTGGCACGACCACGGGATCAACCACCTCGCGTACGGCTTCCCGTACGACGACGTGGCGGCCCAGTCGTCGTTCGTGTCCCACGGGGACCCGCAGTGGCTGGTGGTCGCCGTCGGCTGGTGACGCGGATCCGGTGCGGCGGCTCCCGGGCCGCCGCACCGGGCCCGGTCCGTCAGTCCGACCAGCCGACGAGCCCGGCCCACCGGAAGTTCGAGTACCCGCACCCGACCCAGGTGACGAGGTAGCCCTCGGCCTGCTTCTGCTGGGCGAGCGCGGTGCCGGCGGCCTCGCACTGCGCCTGCGTGGAGCCGGTGACGGTCTGCTGGTAGTACTTGGTCGCCGCTTGCGCGGGAGCGGCGAGGACAGCGCTGAGGACGACCACGGCGGTGGCCAGCTTCTTCACCATGCGGGCAGTGAAGCACGCGATGGGGAAGATCGAGGTGGGCAATTTTCCCGGCGTCACCGGTGCAGGGCGGCGATCCCGGCCAGGAAGATGTCGACGCCGGCGAGGAACTGTTCGCGGTCGTCGTGCTCGCGCAGCCGGGTGGAAACCCGGTGCACGAACGGGTACTGCTTCGGGTCCAGCTCCGCCCACTGCGCGGCGACGTCGGCCAGGAAGGCCGTCCGGTCCGCTTCGCCGAAGGCCAGCACCCGGGCGTTCGCGGCGTTCTGCCCGGCGACGCCGAGGACGTAGTTCACCAGCGCGCCCGCCGCGTCGAACAGCGCTGCCTCGGGAACGCCGAACGCGTCGAGCAGCCGGCCGGTGCTCTCGTAGATCTCCAGGAGCGCGGGGCGCCACGGTTCCCGGGAAAGCTGGGCGCCGACCCACGGGTGGGCGTCGATCGCGTCGAACAGGCCCAGTGCCACGGTCCGCAGCACTTCCCGCGGCTCCCCGTCGGTGACCACGCCGGTCAGGACGCCCGCGATGACTTCGTCGGTGGCCGCCGCGAGCAGGTCGCTCTTGTTCGCCACGTGGTGGTAGATCGCGCCGTAGCCGGTGCTCAGCCGCGTCGTCAGCGCGCGGAAGGTCAGCGCGGCCTCGCCGCCTTCGTCGAGGAGCCCGGCCGCCGCCTTGACGATCACCTCCCGGGACAGCCCGTCCGTGCGTCGTTTCGCCATGGGCTCATCCTGCCACGTTTGGATCGGCGATCCAAAGTCGTGGTAGCGTCGTTGGAGTGACGATCCAATCAGCCACGATCATCGGAGCGGGACTCGGCGGCCTGGTGCTGGCCCGCGTCCTGCACGTCCACGGCATCCCGGCGACGGTCTACGAAGCGGACGCCGCACCGGACGCCCGCCGTCAGGGCGGGATGCTCGACATCCACCCGTGGAACGGCCAGCAGGCCCTCGATGCGGCCGGTCTCACGGACGGGTTCCGCGACCTGGTCCTGGCCGGCCGCGAGTCCTACCGCGTCCTCGACCGGACGGGGACGGTCCTGCTCGACCGGCCCGACGACGGCACCGGCGAGCGTCCCGAAGTCCAGCGCGGCGAGCTGCGGCAGCTGCTGCTCGAATCGCTGCCGGCCGGGACCGTCCACTGGGGACGGAAGGTCACCGGCGTCCAGGCCCTCGGCGACGGCTGCCACGAGGTGAGCTTCGCGGACGGCACCACCGTCGTCTCGAGTCTGCTCGTCGGTGCGGACGGCGCGTGGTCGCGCGTGCGTCCGCTGGTGTCGGACGCGATTCCCGCCTACGTCGGCGTTTCGGTCGTCGAGACGTTCCTGTTCGACGCCGACACCCGCCACCCCGCCGCCGCGAAGGCGGTCGGCGCGGGCTCGATGTTCGCGCTGGCGCCGGGCAAGGGAATCCTGGCGCACCGGGAAAGCGGCGGGACGCTGCACGCGTACGCACAATTGCGGAAACCGGAGGACTGGGCAGGCGACATCGCCGGGGAGTTCGACGGCTGGGCCCCGGAGCTGACGGCGTTGCTCACCGGCAGCGACGTGCCACCGGTCCTGCGCCGGCTCTTCACGCTGCCGGCCGGGCACCGCTGGGACCGGGTACCGGGGGTGACCCTGATCGGCGACGCGGCGCACCTGGTGCCGCCGAACGGCGAAGGCGCCAACTCGGCCATGCTGGACGGGGCGTCACTCGCACAGGCGATCGCCGCGCACCCAGCGGATCCGGAGAAGGCACTGGCGGAGTACGAAGGCTTGGTGTTCTCCCGCGCGGTGGAGGAAGAGGACATCTACGACGTCATGCTCGGGGCGGACGCACCGCACAGCATGGTGGCGGTGTTCACGGGTGCCGAGGTGTCGTGAGGAGTTCGCGGCCCCGCTCGGGGGTGATCACGGCGGCCAGAACGGGGTCGGCGAGCAGGGCGACCGGGGCGACGTGGTCCGGCGTGCGCGGCCGCCAGTGCGGCAGCGCGGTCCGGACAGCGGCCCACAGCGCTTCGGGGTTGTCCGGGTGCTCGGCCCGGGCGTCGCGCACCGGCTGGTCGAACTCCGCGTTGCCGTAGGTGAAGCCTGCCCCGGGCCTCGAGAACCGGGGCTCGTTTTCGGCGACCATGGCCCGGATTTCGAGCCGCTCGCCGATCAGCGCGCCTTGCAGCACGGACCTCCCGCCCGGTTGCGCGCCGCGGAGGTGGTCGTCGAAGAGGTACGGCAGCAGTTCCTCCGTGAAGAGCGGGTCGGTGAGGAACCCGTTCGACAGGAAGGACGGGTGCAGCAGCCGGCCGAGCAGCATGCCGGCTTCGTACCGGCGGCCCGACAGCAGCAGGAGCTGCGTGCGCACCACGGTGGCCCGCTCACGCCCGAAGTCTTCGGCTCGCTTCAGCACCTCGCCGGCGATGTCCAGGTCACCGGCGAGCGCGGCGATCCGTGCTCGTTCGACCTCCGCGTCCCAGGCGTCGCGCGTCTCGCCGGCCGGCTTGCGCATCCGGTGGAACTCGGCGTAGAGGCGCTCCATCAACGCGGTGAAGGACGGGAACCGGGCCGGCGGTTCGGCGCGCCAGGAGAACAGGCTGTAGGCGGCCCATTCGCCGGACTCGCCGACGTCGCCGGGGTCGAGGAACAGGATGCCCGCGTCGGTTTCCCCGGACAGGAGCAAGCCCCGGCTGAAGCGGTTGCCGTCGTCCGGGGCGGTGTTCTCCCACTCGTATTCGGCGAGGTCTTCCCACTCTTCCCAGAACGGTTCGAGGTCGCGCAGCCAGCCGAGGGTCGTGGTGTCGCGCATCCGGTAGACGAACCCACCGGCGTGGCGCCACCCGTTGGTGCAGCGCAGGAACTCCCGGTACGACGGCGGCAGCCGAACACCCAGCCGTGCCTCGGCCGCGGCGACCTCGTCCTCGGTCGCGGCCGCGAAGCCGAGCCACCGGTCCCGCGCCACGGCGGGGTCGAGGTCATCGGGGTTTTCGGTACTGATCCACTCCGCGCTCCACTTGCGCAGCCACGGTTCCCAGTCCACCCGGTCACCTTGCCACAGAAGGAGGAGCGGACGTCAGCACGCGGTAGGGCTTCGGGAAGAACGCCCAGTGGTCGTCGCACCAGGCGAGGCCGTCGTAGGACAGACCCGCGGACTGGCCGGGGGAGAGGTAACGCCAGGCGGCCCACACCCGCGTCGGCACCAAGCGGTCCGCCACCGAGCGGTAGCCGCCGGGGAAGGGGCGTGACATCGCGTTGTCGTCGGTGAGCGCGCCCGCGGGCGCGAGGTGGACCCGCAACCGAGGACTGCCTGCCGGCCACCGGAACCCGATCCCGGCTTCCCACATCCGGTCGTACCGTTCGCGGGCGATCTTCGCCGTCTCGCCGGCGAACACCTTCGCGTAGTCGGCTTCCCGCGGCCGCAGCGCGGTGGCTGTCCGGTCCGCCGCGATCGTCCGCAGGATCGGTTCCAGCTGTACCTGCAGTGCGACCATGGAGATCTCCACCCGCACCCGCGGGCTGGGGGCCGTCACCGTTCTTCGTCGGCGCCGGCTCCGCCGAGCCAGTCGTCGAGTCCGCGGCTCGCCTTGCGTTCGGCCTCGTAGTCCTCGGGAGTAGGCCGGTACCACCGCAACCCGGTGCGGATGGTGAGCAGGTCGACCACGTAGGCGCTGATGTCCACCCGGTCGTACTCGACGTCGTCGCTGCCGTCCGGCGCGTACAGAAAACCGTCCTCGGCGACCTCGCCGACGAGTTTCACCACGTTCTTCCCGCCGGCACCGGAAACGCCGATCGCGGAAATCTTGACACCGAAGACGTAGGCGACCTGCGCGGGCCGCCGCTGGAATTCGCCTCGGGCGAAGGTGCAGTCCAGCGCTTGCCCGACGCGCGCGGCGACCTGCTCCGGCGCCTCGTCGGTGTCCGCGCGGGCGCTGAAACGGATCTTCTGTCGTTTCATCCGGACTCTCTCGGCATCGGGGTGACCTTACCAGGGCTGTTCCGCGCGGAGCGCGATCGTGGATTTCTCGATTCCGTTGACGTGCGGGAACTTCTCCTTCAACGCGGCGCCGATCCGCTTGCCGAGCCGGACGAGATCTTCCGGCTCCCCGCCGTCGGGCATGATCTTCGTGCCCTCGGTGTCCAGCAGGTCCGGGTGCTCGGCCGCGACCGCGGCGAACGTTTCCCGGTCGACCACCACGTAGAGGTCGACGTCGAAGTCGTACGGGTCGAACCGGGTTTTCCCTTTGTGCGGACCGCGCAAGCCGGACTTCATGCTGCCGATGTACCCGATCTCCTGGCCTTGGTAGGTGAAGCCGGCGACGACGTCGTCGATCTTGGCCTGGGTCTCCCGGAACGACGCCTCCCAGGCCGCCGTGCCCTTCAGGTCCGCGGTCCGCGCCACGGTGTCCTTGGCCAGCGCGGGATCCCCGGTCGTCGCCGCGAATTCCGCGAGGCGGTCCATGAGCTCACGGGCGTCCGCCGCCAGGCTCTGGACCACCTCCCCGGCCTGGCGGGTCTTCTCCGGCGAGAGCGTGAACTCGTCCCTCTGGTGCGGGAAGAGGTCGTCCCACAGCGCCTTGAACTTCTCGGCCTGCTCCGACTGGAGATCGCGGATCTTGCCGCCGTACTGCGCCTCGAAGCGGGCGCGGACGTCGGCGTCGGCGGTGGTCAGCAAGTAGCTGCGGACGTTGTCGATCGCGGTCCACGCACGGCGGTAGTCGGGCGTCCCCGGCAGCTGGCCGGCGAAGCGCTCGGCGAGCCGGTTCGCCGCGGTGGAGTCGAGGCCCAAGGCCTCCTGCAAGGCGGCGGAAGCAGCACCGACGTCGGGCGCGCGGCGAGGGTCGGGCCGTTCCTCCAAGCGGGTCATGGCCCGCGCCAGCCGGTGGGCCGCCGCGCGGGCGTCGAACATCGCCTGCACCGCGGGCGGCACCACCGGGCCGCCGCCGCGGGCGTACGCGTCGGCGAAGTCCTGGCGGAGCCGGGCGATCTCCGCCGGAGCCAGGCCGAACTCGTAGCCGAAGTGGCCGATGCGCTGGGTGAACAGCGAGACGTCCCGGGCCGGCGAGCCGATGGGGTCGCCGGCGGCGTTCATCGAGTGGTGCAGGGTCGGGGCGTCGATCATCGACACCCCGGCGTCGGCGTCCCAGAGGAAGTTGCCCAGGTGGGCGTCGCCGTGGACGAGGGCGGCCGGGCCGGGGTCGGCCGCGGCCCGCGCCAGCGTCGTCTCCAGCGCGGCCTGGATCCGGTCGAGGTCGATGCCGAGCTCTTCGAGGAGCGGGCGACGGGCCGCCAGTTCGGCGAGGTGCTCGCGGATCGCGGCGGCCTGCGGGGCGAGGTAGGCCGGGGACGCCTGCCGGTCGCCGCCGCGGTGCAGTTCGGCCATGCCCTCGGCGACGCCGGTGACCGCCCGGCGCAGGTCGTCCATCGCGCGGTCGCGGTCCCACGCCAGCGGCACCCGGCGGAGCAGGGCGTCCACCGAGGTGCCGGGGGCGGCCGCGGAGAACAGCGCGCCGCGGCGGGTGCCCTCCGGGCCGGGCACCGAGGCGACGGCGAGGACGTCCGGCACGCCGAACCCGGTCAGCCCGGCTTCGCCGAGCCGGTCCGCGGCCGACAGCTCGCGGGCGAACTCGGCGCCGTCCGGCACGATCTTGACGTAGCCCGCCGGCTCGCCGTCCACCGTCACCCGGTAGACCGGGCGCGTGGTCCGGGCCCGGCCGTCGTGCCCGCCGACCGGCTCCAGCACGACGTCGCCGTCGACGACCGTCGCGACCAGCGCGCGGATCGACGCCGCCGAATCGTCCGGCAGGCTCGGCAGCTTCCGGAGCAGGTTCGCCACCGCACCGGGGGCGACTTCGCCGGTGTCGGTCCGCGCCGACCTCGACGCCCGGCGGGCCACCTCGACCGACTCCGCCGGCGTGCGGAACCGGGCCGGCTTCTCCAGCGGTCCGGCCGCGCTCTCCTGGACCGCCGACTCCAGGCCGGCCTTGCCCATCTCCTGCAGGATGTCGCCGGCGTCGCCGGGGAGCTTGCCCGTCGCCGCGCCGATGCCCAGCTCCACGCCCTTGCCCGTCGCGCCGCCGAGGAACGACGACGTCCCGCGCAACGCCGTGCGGGCCGCCACCGAGCCGCTGAGCGCGTCGCCGAGGGTCGTGCCGCGGCCGGCCGGCAGGGACTCGAAGGCCTGTGACGTCACCGTGCTCGCCATGCCCGCGAGCGCGCCGGTCAGCGTCGCCTCCAGCAGCGCCGCGAAGCCGGGGCCGAAACCCTTGCGCCACGTGGCTTCGTCCAGCAGCGCGCCGCCGAAGCCGCCCAGGCCGCCGGTGGCCCCGCCGATGACCAGCAGGTCGCCCAGCGTGCTGCCGGTGAGGCCGCCCATGGTGGGCGCCAGTCCCTCGGCCGAACGCAGCGTCGTCATCCCCGCCGCCAGGCTCTGGGTGCCACCCCGGGCCACGATCGACAGGTGCTGGCCGACGCCGGCCGTGAGCGCCTGCACCGCCGTCATGCCGAGGTCGACAGCCGCCTGCTCCCAGCCGTACCGGCCGCCGCTGACCGCGCTGTGCACGGCCATCGAGCCGAGGCCGGTCAGCCCGGCGATGGCGGCGATGAGCAGCGGGCTGGCCGCCCCGCCGGTGGCCACCGTGGCGACGGCCGCGGCGACCGCGCCGAGCACCATGACCGCCGTGGTCAGCACCGAGGCGTAGCGGTCGATCGCGGCGGCGTAGTTCTGGGCCGCCAGCTTGCTCACCCGCACGGCGGAGGCGAACTCCCGCGGGTCCGCGCCGGTGTACTTGCCGGTTTCGTCGAACAGGGCGTTGCCCGCGGCGACCGGGCGGCCCGCCGCGTCCGTCCACACGGGATTGCCGTGGTCGTCGACCCGGACGGTCGCGCCGCCCAGCGAAGCGGTGAGCCGGGACTGCGCCGACGCCAGGTCGCGGTCCGTCATGCCGCCGCCGGCCAGCCACGAACCGAGCCAGCCCGTCTCGTCCCGCTGTTGCTGCATGGTGAACGCGGCGACCTCGGCGCGTTCGCGGTCGTTGCGGGGCACGCCGAGCAGCGCCCGTTCCATCCGCAGCCGCTCGTCGCCGGAGAGCTCGGTGAACCAGCCCTGCCCGCCGAAGGTGCCGAGGTCGTCGTCGAGCGCGGTGCCGGTGAGGCCCCGGTACTCGACGCGCATGGCGGCGATCTCGTCGCGGTCCATCCGCTCGACGAAGCGGAACATCAGCTCTTCGTCGGTGCCGGCGCCCTCCGAGGCGTACTTGAGGGCGAGCGCGGCGGTCTTCGGCGTCGGGTAGTCCTCGTGGGCCAGCCGGACGGCCAGCTCGCCGGCGTCCTTGTCGTCGCCGTACGCGGCTTTCAGCTGTCCTTCCAGGAAGGTCTTCGCGGACGCGGGCGTCCCGGCCTGGGCGGCGCCACCGTAGTCGGCGGCGTACTTCTGCAGGACCTGGTTCCGTTCGTCCAGCGCGGTCTTCCGCTCCTGCTCCGGCACTTTCGCGCCCGGCTTGAGCCGCGGGTCGACGAGCGCGGCGTCCAGCTTGAGCAGGTTCGGGCCGCCGGGCCGCTGCGTCTCGACGCCGAGCCGGGCCGCGCGCGCCGCCACGGAGTTCTCACCGCCGCGGATGAGCGCGACGGCGAGGTCCCGGTTCGCGCCGGTGATCTCCCGCGTCTCGACCGTCGAGCCGCCCTCGGCGTCGGTGACGGTCACCTCGATCGGCGCGAGCGTGTACTTCTCGACCGCGGCGGCGGCCTGCTGCGGCGCCACCTTGCCCGTGCCGGCGATGATGCCCGCGAGCTCCTGCTGCACCGCCACCCGGCGCTCGTCCGCGGTGGCCTGGGCGCGGCCGCGTTCGGCCGGCGCCTTGCCGTACTCGATGAGCGTGTCGTGGAGCGCGTCGAGGTCGCCGGTGCGGCGCGCGTCGTCGATCCGGTCCTTCATCCGGAACGCGTCCGCGAGGTTCTGGTTGCCGGCCGCGAGCGCGTCGAACACCTTCAGGTCGGTGCCGCCGAGGCTGTCGCGGACGTCGGCGAGCGCTTCCGCGCCTTCCTTGCTGCCCTTGAGCTTCGCCAGCTCTTCGGGCTTGAGGTTGCGCATCAGCTCCTCGATGCGCGCCTCGTCGTCGTTGTACCAGTGGGTCGACGCCCGCAGCTCGGCCGCGGCGCCCGCCGCCTGGTCACCGCGCAGGTAGGCCCGCGCGGATTCGAGCTCGTCGCCGCTCAGCTCACCGGCCAGCCCCGCGTCGAGCGAGCCGTGCGCGGACTCGTACAGCCAGGTCAGCGCGCGGGCCTGCGTCGGGGTGAGGCCACGCAGGGATCTCGACACCTTCGCTTCGTCGGTGCCCCAGCCGTCGAACGCGTCCACCAGGTCGAACCGGCGCTGCTCCAGGTTCGAGGCCACGCCGTCGGCGGCCGCGTCGATGTCGCCGGCCAGCCGCTTGCCGGGGTCGAGGTACGGCGTGAAGATCTCGCCGATGTACTTGTCCCGCCCGGTTTCCGTCGTCGTCTTCCACTCGGTGAACGGCGCGGTCATCGCCGCCTTCGTCTTGCGGACCGCCGCGCCGAACACCTGCTTCAGCGGCATGGCCCACGCGTCCGCGACCTGCCGGACGCCGCGTGCCGTCGCCGCGAAGGACGCGTCGTGCCCGCGCACGAAGCCGCCCATCCCCTGTGCGGCGGCCCGTCCCGTCCCGCGCAGCGCGGCCGCCGCCTCCGCGCGAGCCTGCCCGGAGGCCGTCGTCGCGGTCCGCTCGACCTCGTTCACCGCGGCGCCGGTCGACGCGTCGGCCCGGGTCACCAACCGCTGCTGCGCGCCGCCGAGCTGGTCCACCTTCGGCCCGGTGTCGCCGACGGCCTTTTCCGTCGTCCGGCGCAGGCTTTCCGCGCCGTTCTCCGCCGCCGGCTTCAGCCCGTCGCGCACCGACGTCGTCACCTGGCCGAACGCGGACAGCCCGGTCGTCGCGGCCGTGCCGAGCCCCGTCACCTCCGCGCCGGCCTGCGCGTGCGAGCCGTGCAGCAGCGCGTTGGCGTCCTCGACCAGGCGGGTCCGGGCCGCCCGGTGCCGCAGCTCGATCGACTCCCGGGCCTCGCGGGCCATCCGGCGCAGTGCCTCGTGACCGCTCGCGGTCTGCTCGCCGAGCGCGCCGTAGGCCGTGCGGGTGGCCTTCCGCACCGCGGCCTGGCCTTTGGTGTCGATCTCGGCCTTGCGGGCGTTCAGCGCGGTGGCCAGGTCGCTCGCCTTGAACTGGTCGCGCACCTTCTCGATCTGGCCGCGGTAGGCGCCCGACTGCGTCGTCGACGCCTCGGTCAGGGCCGCCACCGCGGCCTTGACCAGGCCCGGGACGGCCGCGCGCCGCGCCTCGTTCTCCGCCTCGACCACCGGCGTCGCCCCGCCCGGGAAGAGCTTGGCCGCGGACGCGCCGTAGGCCTGGAGCGCCGCGATCGCCTGCCCGGACGCGGTGGTGATCGCCACCGCGCTCTGCTCCAGCAGGTCGGTGTAGCCCACCGCGAGGTCGTTGACGATCGTGGTGATCTGCTCGCCCGCGGTGTCGGCGTTGGCCCGCACCCGGCGCAGCGCGTTCGCGGAGGCGGAGGCGACCTGCCGGCGGCCTCGCGCGACGGCGAGGTCGAGCCCGACGGTGCCCTCGTCGCAGGCGACGTCGATGGTGCCGAGCGCGTCCAGGCGCAGGTCGTCCAGCTCGTGCTCGGCCGCCGCGACCCGGGACCGGGCCCGGCCGTCCACCCGGTCGTGCCGGTCCACCGCGGCCCGGCCGAGCCGTTCCAGCAGCGACCGCTGGGCTTCGTGGGCGCGCCGGGCCCGGTCGAGGAGCCGCGCGAACGTGCGCGAAGCCGACGTCAGCGCGTCCCGGTCGCCGGTGCCGGGCGCCCGCACCGGCGGCAGCACGGCCGGAGCGTCGAACCGGCGCGCGAAGGACGGCAGGGAAAGCCGCAGCGGCCCGGCCAAGCGCACGCCGTCGGCAGGGCGGCCGGCCGACGGGGCCGCGGTGGTCTTCGCGCCGGGGCCGGTGCGGTCGTCGGCGGTCTTCGCGTCCGTTTTCGCGGGTTCCGGCTTGGCGGGCGGCTGCGGCACCCGGGCCCGGGCCGTGGCCGCGACGGCCTGGTTGCCGACGAGGTTCTGCCCGGCGAGCAGCTGCCCGGGAGACCCGGGCCGCGTGCCGGTCATCGAGGCGGCCACGGCCGCGTTTCCGGCCACCGGAGGCCGGGGTGCCACGGCCGGGCCCGGCGCCGCCCGGACCGGCCCCGGCGCGGCGGCCACGACCGGAGCCACCGGCCGCGGCGCGCGGACCTTGAGGGGCGCGGGCATGACGCAGGATGGCACCCGGCACGTCGCGGCAGCGCTTTCGCGACGTCACGACCACGTCACCGCCGCGGCCGGAGCCCCGCATTCCGGACCTCGGGGCAGGCGGCGGCTTTGCCTGGTCAGGCCGGGGTTACCCTGAAGGACGATGACCGAGACACAGGCACCCAGGGCGTACCAGATCCGCACCTTCGGCTGCCAGATGAACGTGCACGACTCCGAGCGCCTCGCCGGGCAGCTCGAGGACGCCGGGTACGTCCCCGTCGACCACGGGGCCAAGCCCGACCTCATCGTGTTCAACACCTGCGCCGTGCGGGAGAACGCCGACAACAAGCTCTACGGCACCCTGGGCCACCTGCGCCCGGACAAGGTCGCCAACCCCGATCTGCAGATCGCCGTCGGCGGGTGTCTGGCGCAGAAGGACCGCGGGGAGATCGTCAAGCGCGCTCCCTGGGTCGACGTCGTCTTCGGGACGCACAACATCGGTTCGCTGCCGACGCTGCTCGAACGCGCGCGGCACAACGCCGAGGCCGAGGTCGAGATCCTCGAGTCGCTCGAGACCTTCCCCTCGACGCTGCCCGCCAAGCGCGAGTCGTCCTACGCGAGCTGGGTGTCCGTTTCCGTCGGGTGCAACAACACCTGCACCTTCTGCATCGTGCCCGCGCTGCGCGGCAAGGAGCGCGACCGGCGGCCCGGCGAGATCCTCAGCGAGGTCGAGGCGCTCGTCGCCGAGGGCGTGCTCGAAGTCACGCTGCTCGGCCAGAACGTGAACTCCTACGGCGTCGAGTTCGGCGACCGGCTCGCGTTCGGGAAGCTGCTGCGCGCGACCGGCGCCATCGACGGCCTGGAGCGCGTCCGCTTCACCTCGCCGCACCCGGCCGCGTTCACCTCCGACGTCATCGAGGCGATGGCCGAGACGCCGAACGTCTGCCACCAGCTGCACATGCCGCTGCAGTCCGGGTCCGACCGGGTGCTGCGCGAGATGAAGCGGTCCTACCGGTCGGCGCGGTTCCTGAAGATCCTCGACGAGGTGCGTGCGGCAATGCCGGACGCGGCCATCACCACCGACATCATCGTCGGCTTCCCGGGGGAGACCGAGGAGGACTTCCAGGCCACGCTGGACGTCGTCGAGCAGGCCCGCTTCTCCAGCGCCTTCACCTTCCAGTACTCGAAGCGCCCCGGCACGCCCGCCGCGACGATGGCGGACCAGCTGCCCAAGGAGGTCGTCCAGGAGCGCTACGAACGCCTGGTCGCGCTGCAGAACGCCATCTCCTGGGACGAGAACAAGAAGATCGTCGGCCGCCGCGTCGAGCTGCTCGTCGCCGAGGGCGAGGGCCGAAAGGACGCCGAGACGAACCGGATGAGCGGCCGCGCCCGCGACGGCCGCCTGGTGCACTTCACCCCGTCCGGTGCCGACGTCCGCCCTGGCGACGTCGTCGAGACGGTGGTGACCTACGGCGCGCCGCACCACCTGGTGGCCGACGGCGAGCTGCTGTCCCACCGGCGGACGCGGGCCGGCGACAACGCGGAGGCCGGGCTGAAGCCGAAGACGAGCGGCGTCACGCTGGGACTGCCGGGCTTCGGTGCCCCGGCCGCCCGGCCGGAGCCGGTGAGCGGGTGTGCGCTGTGACGGAGTCCAAGGGCAACGGCGAGCTGGCCGAGCTGGCCGCCGAGATCGACGAGGTGGGCGACCGCGCGTCGCGCACGGTCGAGCTGGGCCGGCGCGGGTTCACCATCGCGGTGTTCACGTTCGTGCTGCTGATCTGCCTGATCCTCCCGTGGGTCGGCGACAAGGCGGGCTGGCAGGTGCTGGCCGGCGAGGGCGGCGGCATCCCGCAGCTGTTCGCGGCGACGTCGACGGCCGTCGGCATCCTGGCGTCGGCGCTGGCACTGGTGACGCGCCGCTGGTGGCTGTCCTGGGTGTGCGCCGCCGGCGGCTGGTTCGCTTCGGTGGACGGGCTGCTGGCGATCTGGTCGCAGCAGTCGTCGCACGCGAGCGGAGCCGCGGGCGGCGGACCCGGGTACGGCCTGATCATCGCCTGGATCGCGATGATCTGCCTCGCGACGCAGTGGATGCGGACCGCGTTCTCGCGTTCTTAGACCACCACGACGCCGAAGACGCCGGAGACCGCGCTGACGTAGAGGTCGGTTTCCGGGTGGAAGACGCGCAGGCTCACGCTGGCGCGCACGCTGAAGCTGAGGCTGAGCACGAAGTTCCCGTTCGGCCGGCAGGTGCCGGTGCTGAGGTTGACCCAGACGCCGGCCTGCAGCTGCTGCACGATGACGGGTTCCCCGCCAGTGAGGCTTTCCTGTCCGCCGAGGTCGGCGAAGGAGCCCTTGATCTTGGTTTCTTCGCCGACCTTGACGCGGGACTTGTCGGCCTTGGCTTCGATCTTGGCTTTGTGCTTCTTCGGTCCTTGCACGGCAGTGGGCCCGGTGACGGCAACCGCGGCGGCCGGAACAGCGAGCGCGACGGTGCAGGCGATGACCAGTGCGGACACGAGGTTCGATGTCTTGCTCATGATCGAAGTGGAGCACCGGCGGGGCGGGAAAGCGCCCGGAAACCCCCGGCAGGGGAGGGCGGGGGACCGGTTCGGGTGACGCGTTAACCGTCCGCTTGCTGACGAGGGCCCCCTCGCCGGAGCGAAGGGCCCTCGGCCGATCTCAGCGGTCCGCGACCGCCGCCTCGGCGGCCTGCAGCTACTCCCGCTCCCTGCCGTCGGCCAACCTGGCGAGGTGCGGACGGGCCGGACGGCATGAACGACTCTTTCAGCGCGTCGGACGGCATGAAAGAGTCGTTCATGACATTCGGCCGAGGCGTCGCCGTGCTACCCGGGTGGCTTTTCGGCTGGTAGTCGCTCGGTTCTCGGTTGTCCACAGCGTCACCGTGATGTGGACAAGCGGGCCGCCGAGAGGGCCGTTCACCCGGTTCCGTCGGTCGGCGCCGATAGACTGGATCGGGGTCAGCCCCCAGGGATGGGTGGGGTTTGCTCGGTGGGGTGGGCAGGGGATTTTCGGCGCAGCCGGGGCGCTGGGCGGTGTTCCCGAAGTGCTGGTGCCGGCAGGGAAGTCATGAACGAACGACTCGTTCACTTTTGCCCGGTGTCAGGGCCTCGGCAAAGTGGCGGATGTCGGCCACTCCGCTGTTAGCGACCGGGTCCGGGAAGTCTTGAATGAGTCATTCAAGACGTCCGAGGTCCTGAATGACTCATTCAAGACGTTGGCGGATCGGTCGCCGCGTGTGCCGGCGCGACTTCACCGTGACCCGGGCCTCCCTGGGTGCGTGCCGTTGTCCGGCGTATCGGTGACCGCCGACGAAATCGCCGGAAATTCGGCCGAGCGGCCGGCTTGCCCACAGGACCACCATGATGTGGACAAGCCGGTCCGAAGCTCGGCAGATGGAGGGCTCAACCCGGCCGGCGAACCCTCAGCGGTCCGCCAGCCGCCGCCTGAGCGGTCGGTGAACCTTCAGTGGTCCACCGGCCGTTGCCTGAGCGGTCTGCGACCGCCGGTGAACCTTCAGTGGTCCACCGGCCGTCGCCTCAGCGGTCTGCGACCGCCGGCAAACTTCAGCGGTCCGCCAGCCGTTGCCTGAGCGGTCCGCGACCGCCGGTGAACCTCGCGGTCCGCCAGCCGGAGGACGTCAGCAGTCCGCGACCGCCGCCGAACCCTCAGCGGTCCGCGACCGCCGCCTCGGCGGCCTGCAGCCACTCCCGCCACTGGGCAGCCTGCTCATCCGCCTTCTTGGCCCGCCGCTCATCCCCGGCCGCCCGCGCCTTCGCAGCCTGAGACTCGAACTGCTCCACCCGCTCCCGGAACTGAGCCGCCCGCGCCTGAGCCTCCGGATCAGTCCGCCGCCACCGGGTGTCCTCGGCGGACTTCACCGCGTCCTGAACCGCCTTCAACCGCCCATCGAGCTCACGGATCCGCTCACGCGGGACCTTGCCGATCTCGTCCCACTGCTCCTGGATCCGCCGCAGCGCGCTCTTCGCCGCCTCCAGGTTCGCCGCCGCGTCGATCTTCTCCGCCTCGATCAGCAGCTCCTCCTTGCGGGCCGCGTTCGCGCCGAACTCCGCGTCGCGCTCGGAGAACACCGCCGAGCGGCGGGCGAAGAACTTGTCCTGCGCCGCGCGGAAGCGCTGCCACAGCGCCTCGTCGCTGTCCTTGGGCGCGCGCCCGGCGGCTTTCCACTCCGTCATCAGGTCCTTGTAACGACCGGCCGTCTCGCCCCAGTCCTCGGACTCGCTGATGGCCTCGGCCTCGGCGATGAGCTCTTCCTTGCGCGTCTTGGCCGACGCGCGCTGCTTGTCCAGCTCGGCGAAGTGCGACCCGCGGCGGCGGTTGAACGCCTCGCGGGCCTTGGAGAACCGCTTCCACAGCTCGTCGTCGGTCTTGCGGTCGACGCCCTTGACCGTCTTCCACTCGTCGAGGATCGCGCGCAGCCGGTCGCCCGCCGCCTTCCACTGGGTGGAGTCGGCGGCGATCTTCTCGGCCTCTTCGGCCAGCTCCTGCTTGCGGGCGACGGCGGCCGCGCGGGCCTCCTCGCGCTCCGCCTTCGCGCTGGCCAGCGCCTTCTCCGCGTGCCCGATCACGTACTCCAGCCGCGCCGCGAGCGCCGCCAGGTCGCCGACCAGGGCGGACTCGGCCAGCCCGTCGCGGATCTGCGTGGCGCTCGACAGCGCGTGCTTCGGGTCGCCCGCGCCGGACACCAGCCGGGTCTCCAGCAGCTCGACCTCGGTGCGCACGTCGTCGAAGCGGCGGGCGTAGTGCACGAGACCCGCGTCGGGGCTGCCTGCCTGCCAGACGCCGACGGCGCGTTCACCCTCGGCGGTGATGACGTAGACGGTGCCCTCGTCGTCGATCCGGCCCCAGGTCGACGGGGTGGGTTCGGCGGGCGGCACGGGCGGGGCGGCGTGCCCGGCGTGCAGCGCGTGCGGCACCGGGTGCGGGGCCGGGGTACCGGTGGAAGTGTTCTCCTGGGCCATCGCAGGCTCCTTATCGCCTGTACGCCCGCTCGCGCGGGCGCCCCGCCGCGGAAGCGGGGCCGGGTAATGCGGTCGTCACGGGCCGTGCTCGGATGCTACGGCCCCTAGGCGGCATTCAAGCAGCTCAGCGCGCACCGTGGTACTGGATGAGCCACTCGAAGCTCGTGATCCTACTTCCGGTGGACGCTCCGTGTCGGCCCGCCGGTATCGTCAGCCGCCGTGAACAGCCTCGTCGCCCCGGTCGCCGTGGTCGGGCCGACGGCCACCGGAAAGACCGCGCTCGCCGTCGAGCTGGCGCTGGAGCTGGGCGGCGAAGTCGTCAACGCCGACGCCCTGCAGCTCTACCAGGGCATGGACATCGGCACCGCGAAGGCCACCGAGGCCGAGCGCCGCGGCGTCCCGCACCACCTGCTCGACGTCCTGGACGTCACCGAGACGGCGTCCGTCGCGGCCTACCAGCGGCACGCCCGCGCCGAGATCGAGCGGCTGCTGGCCGCCGGCAGGGTCCCGGTGCTGGCCGGCGGGTCCGGCCTCTACGTCCAGGCGGTGCTGGACGACCTGCGGTTCCCCGGCACCGACCCGGCCGTCCGGGCCCGGCTCGACGCGGAAGCCGAGCGGCTCGGCACCCCCGCGTTGTACACCCGGCTGGGTGAACGCGACCCGGCCGCCGCGGCGGCGATCCTGCCGACCAACACGCGCCGGATCGTGCGCGCGCTGGAGGTCATCGAGATCACCGGCGAGCCGTTCTCGGCGAACCTGCCCAAGCCGGGGCCGGCCCGCTACGGCACGGTCGTGCTCGGCGTCGACTGGGCGCCCGAGGAACTCGACGAGCGCGTGAACGAGCGTGTCCGGCGGATGTTCGAGGCCGGCTTGGTCGACGAGGTGCGCGAGCTCGAGAAGCGCGGCCTGCGCGACGGGAAGACGGCGTCGCGCGCGCTCGGCTACCAGCAGGTGCTCGCCGAGCTGGACGGCGAAAGCGACTTCGAGGCGGCCGCCGCGGCGACGGCGCAGGCGACGCGGCGCTTCGTCCGGAAGCAACGGTCCTGGTTCCGGCGCGACCAGCGGATCCACTGGTTCGACGGCGCCGATCCGGGGCTGGCCGCGCGCGTCCTGGATACCCTGGGCCGGTAATCTGGTCCCATGGGCGGAATCGAGTTCCTCAAGGGGCACGGCACGCAGAACGACTTCGTGCTGCTCCCCGACCCGGCGGGCCGCCTCGAGCTGACCGAAGCCCGGGTCGCCGCGCTGTGCGACCGTCAGCGCGGCCTCGGCGCCGACGGCGTGCTGCGTGTCGTCCGCGCCGCGGCGATCGACGAACCGTCCGCGGGCGAGTGGTTCATGGACTACCGCAACGCCGACGGGTCGATCGCCGAGATGTGCGGCAACGGCACCCGCGTGTTCGCCCGCTACCTCGTCGACTCCGGCATGGAGCGCGAAGGCGAGTTCGTCATCGGCACCCGTGCGGGTGACCGTCCACTGGTGGTGCACCCCGACCGGTCGGTGACGGTCCAGATGGGCCCGGCGACGATCACCGGCACGTCGGTGACGGTGGTGGCCGGCCGCCCGTTCTCGGGGGTCGCGGTGGACGTCGGCAACCCGCACCTGGTGTCGCTGATCGACGAGGACGTGGCGGACCTGGACCTGCGCGACCAGCCCGACTTCGACCACGACGTCTTCCCGCACGGGGTCAACCTCGAGTTCGTCAACCGCCTCGGCGAGGGCGCGCTGCGGATGCGCGTCCACGAACGCGGGGTGGGGGAGACGCGGGCGTGCGGAACGGGCACGGTCGCCGCGGTCGCGGCGGCGTTCCACCTGGCGGGCACGGACACCGGCGAGTCCACAGTGGACATCCCGGGCGGCCGGGTGACGGTGACGGTGACCCGCGGCGCGTCGACGCTGTCGGGCCCCGCGGAGATCGTGGCGCGCGGCGAGATCGACGAAGCCTGGTGGGCCGCCGCCGGTTCCTGACGGCGGCCCCTCGGCCTAGACCTTCGCTTCGATCGCGAAGCCGCCTTCGCGCGTTTCGACGTCGGTGATCGCGCCCGCGACGCGGATGTCCGCCTGGATGGCAGCGAACCGAGCCAGCAGTTCGGCCGGCCCGGTCACCGTCAGCGTTTCGACGGCCGTCCGCATCGACACCTTCGCGTCCGTCTTCGCCCGGCGCACCGCCGCGATCACCTCACCCGCCAGCGCGAGCAGCTCCGGATCGCCCTCGACAGCGTCCGGCAACGGCCATGAAGCCCGGTGCACGGACCCGGGAAGCCACCACGACCAGACCTCCTCGGTCGCGAACGGCAGGAACGGCGCGAACAGCCGCAGCACCGCCGACAACGCCGTGACCAGCGCCGCCTGTGCCGACGCGGCCGCCGCCTCGCCGAGGTCTCCGTACGCGCGGCCCTTCACCAGCTCGACGTAGTCGTCGCAGAACGTCCAGAAGAACGTCTCCGTCACCTGCAACGCCCGCGCGTAGTCCGACGCCTCCAAGGCCGCGGTCGCCGAAGAAACGACAGCCGAAAGCGACGCCAGCAGCGCCCGGTCCAGCGGCTCGGTGACCACCGCGTCCGGCGACGGCACGCCGAGGCCGAGCACGAACCGGCTCGCGTTGAGCAGCTTCGTCGCCAGGCGGCGGCCGACCTTCATCTGGCCTTCGTCCACCGCCGTGTCGACGCCCGGGCGCGCGCTCCCCGCCCAGTACCGGACCGCGTCCGAGCCGAAGCGCTCCAGCAGGTCCACCGGGATGACCACGTTGCCGACGGACTTCGACATCTTCTTGCGGTCCGGGTCGAGCACCCAGCCCGCGATCGACGCCTCCCGCCACGGCAGCGCGCCGTGCTCGAGCTCCGCGCGCACCGCCGTCGAGAACAGCCAGGTGCGGATGATCTCGTGCGCCTGCGGCCGCAGGTCCATCGGGAACACGCGCGTGAACAGGTCGTCGTCGAGGCTCCACCGGCCGACGATCTGGGGCGTCAGCGACGACGTCGCCCACGTGTCC
The DNA here is from genome assembly GCF_044759945.1 of Amycolatopsis sp. NPDC098790. Lineage (NCBI taxonomy): Bacteria > Bacillati > Actinomycetota > Actinomycetes > Pseudonocardiales > Pseudonocardiaceae > Amycolatopsis > Amycolatopsis sp. NPDC098790. The sequence goes on along the minus strand of NZ_JBIWAI010000005.1, from coordinate 549,720 downwards.
ATCACGTCGGCTTCCGCGACGAACCCGCCCGGCACCCCGCGCTGCTCGGAGGTGAACCCCGGCGGGACGTCGCTGCTCGGGTCGACCGGCAGGTCCTCCGGCAGCAGGCGGGCGTCGTAGTCCGGCTCGCCGTTCGCGTCCACCCGGTACCACAACGGGATCGGCACGCCGAAGAAGCGCTGCCGGCTGATCAGCCAGTCGCCGGCGAGGTTCTCCACCCACGACGAGTACCGGACCTTCATGTGCTTCGGCACCCAGTTCAACTCTTCGCCCCGCGCCAGCATGCGAGCGCGGAACGCGGCGTCGTTCCCGCCGTTGCGCAGGTACCACTGCCGGCTGGCGACGATCTCCAGCGGCCTGTCGCCCTTTTCGTAGAACTTCACCGAGTGCGTGATCGGCCGCGGCTCGCCGTGCAGCGCGCCGGCTTCGCGCAGCAGGCGCACCATGATTTCGCGTCCCGTGTGGACGGTCTTGCCCACCAGCGGCGCGTAGGCCCCGGCCGGCACGTCGTGGGGCGCGTCGGGCAGGAACCGGCCGTCGCGGCCCAGCACCACCCGCGTCGCCAGGCGCAGCTCGCGCCACCACGTGACGTCGGTGGTGTCGCCGAACGTGCACACCATGGCGATGCCGCGGCCCTTCTCCGGGTCCGCGAGGTGGTGCGCCACGACGGGCACCTCGACGCCGAACACCGGCGTCCGCACGGTTTTCCCGAACAGCGGCTTGAACCGCTCGTCGTCGGGGTGCGCGACCAGCGCGACGCACGCGGGCAGCAGCTCCGGCCGGGTCGTCGCGATCACGACGTCGGCGCTGTCGGGACCGGTGAACGCCAGGTCGTGGAAGGCACCCGGGCGTTCGCGGTCCTCCAGCTCGGCCTGGGCGACGGCGGTCCGGAACGACACGTCCCAGAGCGTCGGCGCTTCGGCTTGGTAGGCCTCGCCGCGTTCGAGGTTGCGCAGGAACGCGCGTTGCGAAATGAGCCGCGAGTCGTGTCCGATCGTCTGGTACGTCATCGTCCAGTCGACCGACAGCCCGAGCCGCCGCCACAGCTCCTCGAAGACCTTTTCGTCGGTCTCGGTGAGGGTTTCGCACAGCTCGACGAAGTTGCGCCGCGAGATCGAGACCACGTCCTTGCCCGGCTTCTCCGGGGCGCGGAAGTCCGGGTCGTAGGGCAGCGACGGCTCGCAGCGGACGCCGAAGTGGTTCTGCACGCGGCGTTCGGTCGGCAGGCCGTTGTCGTCCCACCCCATCGGGTAGAACACCTCGAACCCGCGCATCCGCTTGAAGCGCGCCAGCACGTCGGTCTGGGTGAAGGAGAACACGTGCCCGATGTGCAGCGAACCGCTGACCGTCGGCGGCGGGGTGTCGATCGAGTAGACCTCGTCCCGGGTCTTGGTGCGGTCGAACCGGTAGGCGCCCGTGGATTCCCATACGGGTACCCACTTGGCCTCCAGACCGTCGACACCGACCTTGTCCGGGACTCGTGGGCGCTCGCAAGGGTTGCTCATGGAACAACTCTAGGCGGCCGGAGAACCGCTTTTCGCCGTGGTCGGCAGATCGCGCATGCGCCGCAACGGCGAGCAGACGACCCACAGGACGGCGGCGGCCTCGCCGGCGACGGCGACCCACATCGCGCCGCGCAGCCCGAGTCCTTCGCCGAGCGCGCCACCGAGCAGGCCGCCGAGCGGGATGGTGCCCCAGACGACGAACCGCACGCTCGCGTTCATCCGGCCGAGCAGCCGGTCCGGGCAGATCGCCTGCCGGTACGAGACCTGCGCGATGTTGTAGATGATGATCCCGAACCCGCTGGCGACGAGCCCGAACGCGGCGAGCCCGAGCCGCCAGTCCGGCGCGGCGAGCGGGACCAGCAGGTAGGCGGGCGCGGTGACCAGCGGGACCAGCCAGATCGCGCGGGACTGGCCGACCCGGCGGGTGACCGCGCCCGAGCAGACCGCGCCGAGGATGCCGCCGGCGCCGCCGACCGCCATGAGCGCCCCGACCGCGGCCGGGGGCAGCCCGACGGTCCGCGTCAGGAACAGCACGTTCACCGCGTTGAACGCGCCGTTGAAGAAGTTGGCCGTCGCCGTCGTGCCCACGATCGCCCGCAACGGCTTGTCGGAGAAGACGAACCGCAGGCCCTCGGCGATCTGCGGGAGCAGCCGGGCGTGGCCGTCGCGCCGCGGCGCGGGCTCCTCCGCGCGGATCCGCAGCAGGCACAGCGCCGAGGTGAGGAAGCCCAGACCGGTGACCAGCACGGTGTTCGCCGCGGTCACCAGCTGGACCAGCACGCCGGCCGCGCTCGGCCCGGCGATCTGTGCGGTCGACTGGACGGCCTGCAGCTTGGCGTTGCCCTCGAGGAGGTGCTCCCGGCCGACGAGCGAAGGCAGGTACGACTGGTAGGCGATGTCGAAGAACAGCGTCGCGATGCCGACGAGCAGCACGACGACCAGCAGCTGGGCGAGCGTCAGCACCCCCGCCCACCAGGCGACCGGCACGCTCAGCAGCAGCGCCGCCCGCGTGAAGTCGGCGGTGAGCATGACCCGGCGGCGGCGCATCCGGTCGACCCACACGCCCGCGGGCAGCCCGATGAGCAGGAAGGCGAGCGTCTCGGCCGCGGTGAGCAGCCCCATCTCGAACGGTGACGCGGCGAGCGTGACCGCCGCGAGCAGCGGGACGGCGGTGTTCCCGACGAACACGCCGAACTGGCTGGCCGTGTCGCCGGCGAAGAGCCGCCTGAAGTCGGCGTGACGGAAGAGTGACCCCCGGTGCATGGTCCCCGAGTCTGGCCCGAGTGATTGGAAAGTGTCAATCACTGTTCGCTCTAAGCTGTCGCGCGTGCCGCCCGAGAAACGACGTACCGCCACCGAAGCCGAGGCCGCCGCGCTGGCCTCCGGAATACGGCTGCGCATCATCCGGTTGACCTTTTCGGAGGCGCTGACGAACAAGGAGCTCGCCGAGCGGCTCGGGCGGGACCCCGCGACGACCCTGCACCACGTGCGCAAGCTCGTCGAGACCGGTTTCCTGGCCGCGCAGCCGCCGCGCCGCGGAGCCCGGGGCGCCAAGGAAATTCCGTATCTTTCGACGGGACTTTCGTGGACACTCGACTCATGCGGTGACAAGGACGTGGAGCAGGCGGTACTCGAGGCCTATCTGGCCGAGATCGCCGACACCGGATTCGAGGGCGTGCACCAGACGCGCCTGGTCGTCCAGGTGGCCCCCGAGGAGCGGGCGGAGCTGGAAACGCGGCTCGGCGCCCTGCTCGAGGAGTTCCGAGCGCGCCCCCGCCGTCCCGGCGCGGAGCGCACCGCGGTCTACCTCGCCACCTATCCCAGCACGTAAAAGTTCGGTTCCCGCGGCGAAACGTGGGAACATGGAGGCACGATGACAGAACTGACACACACCGAAGACCACGACGACGAGCTGTACGACCCCTCGACCGGCGAGATGGAGCTCGAGGACCGCGCTTCGCTGCGGCGAGTCGCGGGACTGTCCACGGAGCTCGAGGACGTCACCGAGGTCGAGTACCGGCAACTGCGGCTGGAACGCGTCGTGCTGGTCGGCGTGTGGACCGAGGGCACGGCCCTGCAGTCCGAGGCGTCGCTGGCCGAGCTGGCGCGCCTGGCCGAGACGGCGGGCTCGGAGGTCCTCGAAGGCCTCATCCAGCGGCGTCCGAAGCCGGACCCGGCCACCTACATCGGCTCGGGCAAGGTCAAGGAGCTGCGGGACATCGTCGGTTCCACCGGCGCCGACACGGTGATCTGCGACGGCGAGCTCTCGCCGGGCCAGCTGCGGCAGCTCGAGGAGAAGGTGAAGGTCAAGGTCATCGACCGGACCGCGCTGATCCTCGACATCTTCGCCCAGCACGCCCGGTCCAAGGAGGGCAAGGCGCAGGTCGAGCTGGCCCAGCTGCAGTACCTGATCCCGCGGCTGCGCGGGTGGGGTGCGTCGCTGTCCCGGCAGGCCGGTGGGCGCGCCGGCGGCGCGAACGGCGGCGTGGGCCTGCGCGGTCCCGGTGAGACCAAGCTCGAGACCGACCGGCGGCGGATCAACAAGCGCGTGGCGAAGCTGCGTCGCGAGATCGCCGCCATGGACACCATCCGCGAGACCAAGCGCGGGCGGCGGCTGGCCAACGAGGTGCCCAGCGTGGCGATCGTCGGTTACACCAACGCCGGCAAGTCGAGCCTGCTCAACGCGCTGACCGGGGCCGGGGTGCTGGTGGAGGACGCGCTGTTCGCCACCCTCGACCCGACCACGCGGCGCGCGCAGACCGGCGACGGCCGCGGCTACACGCTGACCGACACCGTCGGCTTCGTGCGGCACCTGCCGCACCAGCTGGTGGACGCGTTCCGCTCGACGCTGGAGGAGGCCGCGGACGCGGACCTGCTGCTGCACGTGGTGGACGGGTCCGACCCGGCGCCGGAGGAGCAGGTCAGCGCCGTGCGCGAGGTGCTCGGCGAGATCACCCGCAAGCGCAAGGAGCCGCTCCCGCCGGAGCTGCTGGTGATCAACAAGATCGACGCGTCCGACGAGGTCAGCCTCGCCCGGCTGCGGCACGCGCTGGCCGGCTCGGTGCCGGTGTCGGCGCGGACCGGGGCGGGCATCGCGGAGCTCGTCGAGGTGATCGCCGACCGCCTGCCGCGGCCGGAGGTCACGGTCGACGTCCTGGTGCCGTATTCGCGCGGCGAGCTGGTCGCGCGGGCCCACGCGGACGGCGAGGTGCTCGAAGAGGAGCACGTCGAGGACGGAACGCGCCTGCTGGTGCGGGTCCGCCCCGATCTCGCGGCGGCTTTGCGCGACTACGAGACCAACTCGACCCGGGCCTGACACGTCTCCGTAGTGTGCGGACAGGGAGTTCGCACACTACGGAGGTGGCTGGGTGCGCTGGGTGGTCGCTCTTGCGGCGGTGGTCGTGGCGCTGGTGAGCGGGCCGGTCCCGGCTTCCGCGGCTCCGGCCGCTCCGGAGCCGTTGTGCGCGGTGAAGGACTCGCGGATCGGTGAGCTGTCCGGCCTGGTGTCGGACGGCTCGAAGCTCTACGCGATCAACGACGGCGGCACCAAGGTCCAGGTGTTCGTGCTCGGGCGGGACTGCAAGGTCCAGAAGGTCATGAGCGATCGCACGGACCCGTTCGACGTCGAGGACCTGGCCCGGACGTCCGACGGGACGCTGTGGCTGTCCGACACGGGGGACAACAACAAGGGGCGGCTGACGGTCGCGCTGCTGGAGATGAGCCCGGCGGGCAAGGTCACGGTCCACCGGCTCACGTACCCGGACGGGCAGCACGACACCGAAGCGCTGATCATGGACAAGTCCGGCACGCCGTACCTGATCACCAAGGACATCCTCGGCGAGGCGCGCGTGTACCGGCCGCAGGGGCCGCTGGCGAGCCCGGGGCCGACGAACCTGGAGAAGGTCGGCACGGTGAAGATCGCGACGACCGACACCCAGGGCGGCCCGGTCGGGGCGATCGGTTCGGTGCTGGTGACGGGCGGCGCGTCTTCGGCCGACGGCACGGTGGTGGCGTTGCGGACCTACACGGACGCGTACGTGTACGCGGCCCCGGACGGAGACGTGCTGGCCGCTTTGCAGCGGACGCCGGTCCGGATCCCGTTGCCGGGGGAGAAGCAGGGCGAGGCGATCGCGTTCGACCCGGACGGGACGTTGCTGTCGGGGAGCGAAGGGGTGGGGGAGCCGATCCGCGCGGTGCGCGGGGCGGCGGCCTTGGCGGTCGCGCCTTCGTCCGACGGGAAGCCGGCTGCTTCGAGTGCGAGCGGCGGGTCCGGTTCGGACGGTGGGGGAGTGCCGGTGCTGCCGGCGGCCGGGATCGCGGTGGCGGTGGTGGGGCTGGGCTGGTTCGGGTTCAGCCGCTTGCGTCGCCGGAGGGGCTGAGCACGGCGGGCTAGGGGCGCGAACGGTCCGTTCGCGCGGCGCCGGTGGGCGCGAACAGTCCGCAGTCCACAAGCGGCTGTCCTTCGCGCGGTGCGGGGCGCGGCCGCAGGGGCCGCGCAGTCCTGCGCACCGCGCGAAGGAAACCTCGACCGGCGCGGCGGCGGACAGGGCCGGGCTTCCCGTCCACCCGCCGCACGTCGATCAGGTCCGCTCTCCGGCTCCCCACGGCCGAAGATCATCCGATCCGGTGAACCTCCCGGGCCGTGCGAAAGCCCGGGGTTCACCTCTTCTAGAGCCGCCGGAGCACCGCCACGACCTTGCCGAGCACCGTGGCGTCGTCGCCGGGGATCGGCTCGTACGCCTCGTTGTGCGGCATCAGCCAGATGTGGCCGCCCTTGCGCTTGAACGTCTTGACCGTGGCCTCGCCGTCGATCATCGCCGCGACGATCTCGCCGTTGTCCGCGTCCGGCTGCTGGCGGACCACGACCCAGTCGCCGTCGGTGATGGCCGCGTCGACCATCGAGTCACCTGTGACCTTCAGCAGGAACAGCTCGCCCTCGCCGACGATCTCCCGCGGCAGCGGGAACACGTCCTCGATGGCCTGCTCGGCCAGCACCGGGCCACCGGCGGCGATCCGGCCGACCAGCGGCACGTACGCCGCCTTCGGCATGACCGGCTGCTGGTCCATCTCGATGCCCATGGGGTTGTCGTCGGTCGCCGAAAGCACGCCCACCGCGCGGGGACGGTTCGCGTCCCGCCGCAGGTAGCCCTTGCGCTGCAGGGCGCGCAGCTGGTGCGAGACCGAAGACGTCGACGTCAGCCCGACCGCCTCGCCGATTTCGCGGACGCTCGGCGGGTAGCCGAACCGGCTCACCCACGAGCGGATCACGTCGAGCACCTGCTGCTGGCGGACGGTGAGGGTCTCGTCCACGTCGTAGACCTCGGGCATGGGGTGCACACTGCCCCCGGGGGACCCACTGGTCCTGCCCGCCTTGTTCTCCTTCGCCACTGCGTCGCCTCCCAGACGTTCGCTGCACGTATCGCGCGCCGGCCGCCGCCCGCCGGGTGCGGGCAGGCTCGCCGGCGGCATCTGCCCGGCAGATGCCCTGGTCACCGACGTTAGCCCCCGGACACGACGATTTCAAACATCTGTTCGATCGACACGCCGTGTCCGCTCGATTTTGTCGGTGGTAGGTGGTAGACCTTCGCACGGGCGTTCGATAGAACGCTTGTTCGACCTTGATCCACGGGCCGGCACCGGCCCCGGAAACGGGCGGACACCAGGGTTTCGAGGAGGTTCGGATGTCCATTCTGGCCGAACGCGGGCACGCCCGCCCGGCGACCCCGGTCCCGGCGCAGCCCCGTCCCGTCCGCGTCCTGCGCGGCCGCCGCGGCGAGGTCCAGCGCCCGCCGACACGCGCACGGGTCGTGGCGGGCCGCCGTCCGGCGGGCGCGCCCTGCGCGGCGCCCCGCCGGGTGCCGGTGCGCTGGCCGTGGCTGGCGGCGCTGGCGGTGGCGAGCTGCCTGGTGGTGACCGGGCTGGGCCTGCTCGGCGGGCCGTCCGAGGGCGCCCCGGTCCCGGAGCGGACGGCGACGGTGTCGGTGGACCAGGGCGACACGCTGTCGTCGATCGCGGCGAGGTTCGCGCCGGACAGCGACCCGGGCGCGGTGGTCGCCCGGATCAAGGAGCTGAACCGGCTGGACGGCGCCGAGCTGGTGCCCGGCTTGCCGCTGACGGTCCCGGTCGCCGACGTTCCCGCGAAGTGACCGCTCTCCGGTTGGAGGGAAAGGTGCATTGAGTCCGCGCTGAGGCGCGGGTGACAACGGTGCCGGCTCGAGCTTCGCCTCGGGACGGCGATCGCGATGCATCGCGCGCTGAGCCTTGCGCTCTCGCCAGGCGCCGCGGACAGCTGAGCCTCGCGCTCTCGCCGAGCGCCGCGGGCAACTGGGCCTCGCGCTCTCGCCAGGCGCCGAACAGTTGAGCCTTGCGCTCTCGCCGGGCGCCGCGAACACAGGCCGCGAAATCACCCTCCCCGGTGAATCCGCCGGCCCGTCGAGACCACTCGGCCGGCCGATTCGAGCCGCAGCCAAGGCGTCCCGCCGCGCCACCCGAACAGACCAATCCGGCCCCCACCAGGGCGACCACCCCGGAACCCCCTCCGGCACGGCTCCCGAGCCCCGCCGGACACCCTCACCCGGGCGGGTCCGGCACCGGCCGCGTCGCTTGCGCACACCCCCGCCGAGTTCTACTCTCGCCCGCTATATGTAGTAGTTACACCGCTGTAGTTGGTCCACAGGTTGGGGTAGACTGGGCAGCAGTTGTCCACAGCTGGTCGGCGTTTACCCACCGGATGTCCACAAAACGATCACCAGGTGCAGGGGCGCGCGGTGATCGCGGGGGACGTCGACCGCGGGCGGCCGGCGAGGAGGGGAAGGTGATCGGCGGATGAGGTGCCCGTTCTGCCGGCATGCGGACTCCCGGGTCGTCGACTCGCGAGAGGTGGATGAAGGCCAGGCGATCCGCCGGCGGCGCTCGTGCGCGTCGTGCGGGCGGCGGTTCACGACTTCGGAGACGATGGTGCTCGCCGTCGTCAAGCGGTCCGGGGTCACCGAACAGTTCAGCCGGGACAAGGTGGTGAGCGGCGTCCGCCGCGCCTGCCAGGGCAGGCCGGTCGACGACGACGCGCTGCAGCAGCTCGCGCAGCGCGTCGAGGAGTCGATCCGCTCCGCCGGGCTGGCGGAGATCCCGAGTCACGAAGTCGGCCTGGCCATCCTGGGCCCGCTGCGTGAGCTCGACGGGGTCGCCTACCTCCGGTTCGCCAGCGTCTACCGCTCCTTCTCCTCGGTCGAGGACTTCGAGAAGGAGATAGCCGATCTTCGTGAGGCCATGGCGGGTTCTGCTGCTCCGGAGGAGAGCGATCAGCGCGAAGACGGCGATTGACCGTCCCGCTGCGGGAGTGAGGGTTCGACCGATGACCGAAACCGTGGGAACCGGGGCCGGCACGGCCGCCGGCAAGAAGAGCAAGGCGGCCGGCGGCCTGAGCGTGAAGCGCGTCTTCACCACCGAGGGGAAGCACCCCTACGACCAGGTGACCTGGGAACAGCGCGACGTCGTGATGACGAACTGGCGCGACGGCTCGGTCAACTTCGAGCAGCGCGGCGTGGAGTTCCCCGACTTCTGGTCGGTCAACGCCACCAACATCGTCACCAGCAAGTACTTCCGCGGCGCCGTCGGCAGCCCGCAGCGCGAGCGCAGCCTGAAGCAGCTCATCGACCGCGTCGTGAAGACGTACGTCAAGGCCGCGGGCGACCACGGCTACTTCGCCTCGCCGCAGGACCTCGAGATCTTCGAGCACGAGCTCACCTGGATGCTGCTGCACCAGGTCTTCTCCTTCAACTCCCCGGTCTGGTTCAACGTCGGCACGGCGTCGAAGCAGCAGGTCAGCGCCTGTTTCATCCTCGCCGTCGACGACACGATGGAGTCGATCCTCAACTGGTACCGCGAGGAGGGCCTCATCTTCAAGGGCGGCTCCGGCGCCGGCCTGAACCTCTCCCGCATCCGCTCCTCCAAGGAACTGCTGACCTCCGGCGGCACCGCCTCGGGCCCGGTCTCGTTCATGCGCGGCGCCGACGCGTCCGCGGGCACCATCAAGTCCGGCGGCGCCACCCGGCGCGCGGCGAAGATGGTCGTGCTCGACATCGACCACCCGGACATCGAGGAGTTCGTCCAGACGAAGGCCCGCGAAGAGGAGAAGATCAAGGTCCTCCGCGACGCCGGGTTCGACATGGACCTCTCCGGCGCGGACATCTCCTCCGTCCAGTACCAGAACGCGAACAACTCGGTCCGCGTGTCCGACGAGTTCATGCAGGCGGTCGAGAACGGCACCGAGTTCGGCCTGCGTGCCCGGCTCACCGGCGAGGTCATCGACCGGACCGACGCGAAGAAGCTGTTCCGCGGCGTCGCGCAGGCCGCTTGGGAGTGCGCCGACCCCGGCATCCAGTACGACGGCACGATCAACGACTGGCACACCTGCCCCGAGTCCGGCCGGATCACCGCGTCGAACCCCTGCAGCGAGTACATGCACCTCGACAACTCGAGCTGCAACCTCGCGTCGCTGAACCTGCTCAAGTTCGTCACGCCCGAGGGCACGTTCGACGCGCCGCTGTTCGCGCGCGCCGTCGAGTTCGTCATCACCGCGATGGACGTCTCGATCTGCTTCGCCGACTTCCCGACCGAGCCGATCGCCGACACCACGCGCAAGTTCCGCCAGCTCGGCATCGGCTACGCGAACCTCGGCGCGCTGCTGATGGCGCTGGGCCACGCGTACGACTCCGACGGCGGCCGAGCGCTCGCGGCGGCGATCACGTCGCTGATGACCGGCGTTTCGTACCGGCGTTCGGCGGAGATGGCGCAGGTCGTCGGCGCGTACGAGGGCTACGCGCGCAACGCCGAGTCGCACCAGCGCGTGATGCGCAAGCACGCGGCGGCCAACGAGCTCGTCCGCACCTACCACTCGAACGACGCCGCCGTCCGCGCGCTGGCGACGGAGGAGTGGAAGAAGGGCATCGACATCGGCACGAAGCACGGCTGGCGCAACGCGCAGGCGTCGGTGCTCGCGCCCACCGGCACCATCGGCTTCATGATGGACTGCGACACCACCGGGATCGAGCCGGACTTCTCGCTGGTGAAGTTCAAGAAGCTGGTCGGCGGCGGCTCGATGCAGATCGTCAACCAGACGGTGCCGCGCGCGCTGACCGCGCTCGGCTACCAGGACGAGCAGGTCGAGGCGATCGTCGAGTACGTGGCGCAGCACGGCCACGTCGTCGACGCGCCGGGCCTGCGCCCCGAGCACTACGAGGTGTTCGACTGCGCGGTCGGCGAGCGCTCGATCGCGCCGATGGGCCACGTCCGGATGATGGCGGCGGTGCAGCCGTTCCTGTCGGGCGCGATCTCGAAGACGGTCAACATGCCGGAGTCGGCGACGGTCGAAGAGGTCGAGGAGATCTACTTCCAGGGCTGGAAGCTCGGCCTCAAGGCCCTCGCGATCTACCGCGACAACTGCAAGGTCGGCCAGCCGCTGTCCACCGGCAAGAAGGAGAAGGCGGCCGCCTCCGCCGAGCCGGAGAAGGTCGTCGAGTACCGCCCGGTCCGCAAGCGCCTGCCGAAGAAGCGCCCGAGCCAGACGGTGTCGTTCACGGTCGGCGGCGCGGAGGGCTACCTGACGGCGGGCTCGTACCCGGACGACGGCCTCGGCGAAATCTTCGTCAAGCTGGGCAAGCAGGGTTCGACGCTGGCCGGCGTGATGGACGCGTTCTCGATGTCCATTTCGGTCGGTCTGCAGCACGGGATCCCGCTCGAGTTCTACGTCTCGAAGTTCTCGAACCTGCGTTTCGAGCCGGCGGGCATGACCGACGACCCGGACATCCGCATCGCGACGAGCGTGATGGACTACCTGTTCCGCCGCCTGGCGCTGGACTACCTGCCGTACGAAAAGCGCTCGCAGCTGGGCATCCTGTCGGCGGACGAGCGGTCGGCGGAGGTGGAGGCCACCTACGGCTCCCCGAAGGTCGACCTGGAAGCCCTTCAGTCCACAGTGGACGCCTCGCCGGAGCCGCACGTGGCGGAGCCGGAGCACCCGCACCGCGAAGCCCAGACGACGACGGAGCTGATGGAGCTGCGCCTCGGCAAGGCGGCGGACGCCCCGCTGTGCATGACGTGCGGAACGAAGATGCGCCCGGCAGGCTCGTGCTACGCGTGCGAAGGCTGCGGCGCGACGTCCGGTTGTAGCTGACGCTCTCCGCTGACCCGGGTGGCCGCCACCCGGGTCAGCAGGATGCCGCAGTTCGCGCGCCGGGTGCGGACCGGACCGCTGAAGAAGTGTTCGCCTTCGGCCTGGACTGCGTGCTCGACGGCATCGCGGCCCGCGCGCCGCGGTCCTGGAACGCGAACGAGCCGGGCCCGCGTCGGCGGGCCCGGCTCGTGCGTTCACGGGTCAGTCTTCGTCGTACCCGTTGTCGTAGTCCTCGTCGTTGTCGGTCCAGTCGTGGTCGTCACCGGCCCAGTCGTCGGCGTCGGCGACCGCGTGCACCGAGTGCACGGCGGTCCCGCCGGCACCGGCGGCGGTGTACCAGTTGTGGTAGGCCGCGTAGCCCGGCACCGCCAGCGAGTGGACGCCCTCGGACGACGCGCCGCCGGGGCCCGCCGTCAGGTTGCCCGACTCGTAGGTGGCGTAGTCGTCGCCGGCGTGGCTGGCGATGTGCGCCGAGGTGGCGCCGTTCACGCCGGCCGAGTGGACCTCGTTGACGTAGTCGGCGTCGTCGTCGTCGTCGGTGTCGACCACCGGCTGCGTGTAGACGACGTGGTCCGCGGTGTCGACCGGGTCCGGCTGGGGCGCGACGTAGTGGTGGGTCGTCGTGTGGGCGTCGCCGTCGTGGTGGCCGGTCCAGTGCCCGGTCCAGCCGTTGTCGTCGTCGTCCGAGTCGTCGTCCCAGTCGTGGGTGGTGCCGGAGTGCCCGTTGTGGAACACGCCCGCCCCGCCCGCGCCGGCGAAGGTGCCCTCCTCCTCGGACCAGTCGTGGCCCCACCAGTCAGAGCCGCCCTCCGCTTCGTAGGTGCCCGCGCCGCCGATGCCGGCGTAACTGCCCGAGCTCTCGAAACTCCAGGGGGTCCAAGACTCGTACGGACCGTCGAGCGTGCCGGCCGACGACGGCACGACGATGGCGAGGGAAATCGGCAGCGCGAATGCGCCCGCGAAGGCGAGTCGTCGCAATGTGGACATGATTGATCGGGGTTCCTTCCTGGCTGCGGCTCCGGGAATTTTCGGGGATTCCGGCTCCGGGACAGAACATCTGCCCACATCGGACGGTACCGGGCGAAGCGGGCTTCTGACCTGGGTGGATACCCGATCGGTGCGGCGAACCCGCCCGCCGGAGGACAACGGCGGAAAGGCACCGGAACAGCGTAGGCCGGGCGCCAAATGATGTCGGCGTGAATCGAGGTTGATCACACGCTCAGGTAGTCACCTGTTTAACCCGGAAACGACGGTTCCGCACGTCGGCCGCGGATCGCGGACAGGATCGCGGCGGCGGCCATGACCACCGTCAGGGTGGCGAACGCCGTGCTCAGCCCTTCGGTGAACGCCGTCGCGAGCGGGCCGTCCAGTGCCGCGGTGCCGACGAAGATCGCGAACGCCGTGCCGCGTGGAACCGCCTGGGCCGCGACGAGGATCGCCGTGGTGAACGACAGCACCATGCCGACGCTCGCGAAGGTCCGCAGAACCCCCGACGCGATCCCGAGCCGCTCGGGCGGGCAGGCCTTCATCACCGCCGAGCTGTTGGCCGGGTAGAAGAAGCTGCCGCCGATCATGAGGACGACGTTGCCGATCGCCGGCAGCCACAGGCTGCTCGTGGTCGTCATCCGGGCGAACACCACCAGCGCGGCGACCGAGAGGGCGAGCCCGCCGGTCGCGGGGAGCACCGGCCCGAAGCGGTCCGCGAGCCGTCCCGCGTACGGGCCGGCCGCGGCGCCGAGCAGGTAGCCCGGCAACAGCAGCAACGACGCGTCGATCGGGCTCAGCCCGCGCGGCCCCTGCAGGTACATGATGACCAGGAACAGCACCGCGAAGCTGCCGAGCCCCTGGAGCAGGGACGCCAGCAGGGACGGCGCCACGGCGGGGATCCGGAACAGCGACAGGTCCACGGTCGGTTCCGGGTGCCGCAGCTCGACGAGCACGAAGATGCCGAGCAGCACCAGGCCGCCGGCCAGGAGGGCGAGGTGGGTCCACCGCGGCGGTTCCGCGGCGAGCGACGTCATCGCCCACGAGACCCCGGCGAGGCCGAGCCCGAGGAGGACCATGCCCGCCGGGTCCAGCCGCCGCCGGGTCCGCTCACCGCGGTCGTGCAGGACGCGCAGGGCCAGCACCAGCGCCGCCGCGCCGATCGGCAGGTTGACCCAGAAGATCCACCGCCACGACACCGACGTCACGATGACGCCGCCGAGCAGCACGCCGATCACGGAGCCCACGGAGTAGCCGAGGGCGTTGAACCCGTAGGCGCGCCCGCGCTCGGCCGGCGGGTAGAGCTCGGCGATGATGGCGCCGCTGTTGGCGGCGATCAGCGCGGCGCCGAGCCCCTGCACGACCCGGAACCCGATGATCGACGCGGCGTCCCAGGCGAGGGCGCACAGCACCGAGCCGGCGACGAAGACCGCGAACCCGGCCCGGTACATGCGCACCCGGCCGAACAGGTCGCCGAGCCGGCCGAGCTGCGTCGCGAGCACGGTGACGACCAGCAGGTAGCCGATGACGACCCAGGTGACGGCGGCCAGCGAGACGCCGAGGTCGGCCTGGACGGCGGGCAGGGCGAGCACGACGACGGTCCCGTCGACGGCGGCGATCAGGACGCCGGTCATGACGACGAGCATCCCGAGGGTGCGCTGCACGTCAGCTCCCGGCCTGCAGGATCCACTCCCGCCCGTCGGGGTCGCGGACGGTCATTTCGCGGGTCCCGAAGTGGGTGTCTTCGAAGGGGCTCACGACCTCGACGTCCGGGGTGACCTCTTTGCCTTTGAGGACGATCTTCATGCCGGTGGGCTGGCTCTCGGGCACCTCGGCGACGAAGACGTAGGGGCCGTCGCCGTTGCGCAGGAGTCCCGAGTTGTGGTCGGTGGCGAAGTCGAGTTCGAAGCCGAGGGCCTGGAAGAACTTGGCGGCTTTGCCCCAGTTGTGGGTCTCGAGGTACACGGCTTCGATGGTCATCGCTGGTCTCCTTCGGTGTTGGCCAGGTACTGGCGCAGGGCTTCGGTCACGAGCGCCGAGAGGGACTGCCCGTGGTCGACGGCGTGGTGCTTGACCTCCCGGATCAGGTCCACGGGGAGGTACACGTTGAACTGCTTGACGTCCTTGTCCGCCATGACAGTATGCTAGCATTCTAGGCAGCTAGTGGGTCAAGCTCGCGTTTGGTTGCAGGGGTCGAGCTGGTTTGCCGACTTCGGTTCCCGGCTAGCGTGGCCGGCTTTCGAGGAACGGCAGTATCTTCTTCTCCCAGAGTTCGACGAACAGCTCTTCGGCGCCGCGTAGGAGCCGGTCAGCCGATCCGGGGCTGCTGTAGTCGTCGAACACCAGCACCGGGCCGCCCGAATCCGCATCCCATCGCGCCGTGACGGTCCCGTTGACGGCACTACCGATGATGCGGGGCCACGCGAAGGCCACCGTCAACTTGCCGGACCACAGGGATTCGCCTTCACGCAGCACGAGCTCACAGACCGGGTTGCCGTGCTGTTCCGCGGCCACTTGGACGGCAGTGTCCGTCACCCGTACCCGGCGAGTGAACCCGTAGTCGACGAGTTGGGTCGCTTCACTCCGGAAGAGTTCGCCCACACGAGCGAGTGTGTCGTCGAGGACTTCCTGCTGGTGGAAGCTGAGTGGTGCGATCCTTGGCTTGCGTACCTGCAGCGTCTTCTCGATCACGGTGCTGACTTCGACAGGCTCTCGTCGTTCGCCGCGCGCCGTCTCGACTTTCGCGGCGATGACTTCGGCGACTTGCCGCGGGGTGTAGTCCTCGGCTCGCAAGTAGATGACGGCCGGGCTCAGGAGTTCGGGTGGTACGCGGACGTCGTCCATCATGACCGGCAGGATGTAGCCGTCTCCGCGTTCGACACCGGCAGTGATGGCCGTGTAGAGCTCGTCCATCGGGTAAGGCCCGGCAAGGTACTCCTGCGAAAGAAACGGAATCACGAAGCGGGTCACCACGCCGCCGTAGACCTTGCGCAGCTGGGGGATGACGTTGGTGCCCCACAACCGTGCGGTCTCGTTCCGATCGTAGAAGACCCGCACGCCCAGCGCTTCGCTCTCTCGGACGACCTGCTCGACGTAGTCCCGTTGTGCACCCGAAAACGAAACCGCGACGTCGTACTCGTGCGGATCCACCATCACCGCACCTTAGTCGGGAACCTCGCCGTGCCGGCCGCGCCCGCGCGCGAACCGGTCGGCGTGTCTCCGACCTCCCGCTGTCCACCGGATCTCCACCGGACCCGCCCGGAAAGTCCGCGCCCGCACGGCATCATCGGGACCGATGAACTGGTTGCGGGAATTCGAAGCGGAAGCCGAACGCCGAGAGCGTCGGGAAGACCCACCCTGGACGCGAGGAGCCCGGCTCCACCCCGACATCGCGCGAAGCATCCAGCGGTTCCAGGTCGGCGAAGCCGGGGACGGCGCCAACCTCATCGCGAAAGCCGGCGGCGGCGACTACCTCGCCGCCGTCGAGCTCTTCGTGGCCGAGGAACAAAACCACGCCCGGATGCTCGCCGAACTGCTGAAAGCCGCCGGGGTGCCCACCATCGAGTCGCACTGGTCGGACACCGTCTTCGTCCGGCTGCGGCGCGCCCTCGGGCTGCGGCTCGAACTGATGGTGCTGCTCATCGCCGAGGTCGTCGCGCTGCGGTACTACCGCGCCCTGCGTGACGGCACCTCGGACCCGCTCGTCACGGAAGTCGCGGCCCGGATCCTCGCCGACGAGGAACGGCACGTGCCCTTCCACTGTCACCGGCTCCGCGGCGCACTTCCCAAGGCCGTACGCCGCGTCGTGTTCGGGGCGTGGCGGATGCTGCTGCTCGGGGTCGCGGTCACCGTTGCGGCCGACCACCGTCCGGCCTTGAAGCAGCTCGGCGTCGGGCGACGGGCGTTCGTCGTGGACGTGCTAGCCGCCTTCGACGCTGCCCTCGCCCAGCTGAAGTAGGCCGGCGAGCTGCCGCAGCGACGCCGTGATCCGCTCCGGCGTCACCCCCCGTGCGCGCTGGTGCAGGTACAGCTCCGGCGCCAGCGGGGCCAAGAGCACGTCGGCCAGGACGTCCGGGTCGGGGGCGCCGGAAGCCAGCACCTTGACGTGCGTGCGCCAGAAGCCGTACGCGCCCGTCGTGAAGCGGGAGTGGCCGACCTCGGTCCCCAGCACCAGGGGCGCGTGCCGTTCCAGCAGCTCGACCATTGCCTCGTAGAACGCCGCCAGCCGCTGGGCAGGCGGCGCTCCCGGGCCCAGCGGTGGGTCGCCGCGCAGCAGGGACTCCTGCAGCCGGCGCTCGTGCTCGTCCAGCAATGCCACCGCGATCGCCGCGCGGTCCGGGTACCGGCGGTAGAGCGTCCCCCGGCCGACGCCGGCCGCGCGCGCGATGTCCTCCATCGTCACGTCCGCCGCGCCGCGGGCGGTGAACAGCTCCTCCGCTGCCTCGAGGATTTTCACGCGGTTGCGGGCCGCGTCGGCGCGTTCGGGCATGGCCGCAGCCTAGGGAATAAGCGGACGCGACGTCCAGTTGACGTCAAGCGGACACCGCGTCCACTTGAGGAGGAACCGTGACCCACCTGCTGCACCTCGACTCCAGCGCCCGCCGCACGTCGTTCTCGCGCGAACTGTCCGCCCGCTACGCCGAGACCTGGGAAGGCACGCGCACCTACCGCGACCTCGCCGCCGACCCCGTCCCGGTGATCGGCGAGGCGTGGACCGAAATCTGCGACGCGCTCCTGACCGCCCGCATCACCGATCCCGCGCACTACGCCGACGTCGTCGAGACGCCGGACCAGAAGAAGGCATGGGCGATCGTCGAGCCGCTGCTGACCGAGCTGCTCGAAGCCGACGTCGTCCTGATCGGTGCACCGATGTACAACTTCTCGATCCCGGCGGCGCTCAAGACCTGGATCGACCAGGTGACGTTCCCGCGCATGTCGCTGCGGGGCAAGGCGTTCGTCATCGCCGGCGCCCGCGGCGGCACGTACGCGCCAGGGACGCCGAGAGCGCCGTTCGACCACCACGAGCGCTACCTGCGCGACTTCATCGCCGGGCACTACGACGTCGACGACGTCCGGTTCGTGCACGCCGAACTGACCAACGCGCTCGTCGACCCGCACCTCGCTTCGCGCGACGGCGAACGAAAAGAGTCGCGCGAAGCCGCTTTGAAGGCGCTCTGATGGGCTGGGTGACGCTCGTCTTCGCCGGGGTCGTCGAGATCGCCTGGTCGCAGAGCATCAAACCGACGGAGAACTTCACGAAGCCGTGGCCGACGCTCCTGTGCTTCGTGCTCGGCGCCGCCGCCGTCTACCTGCTTTCGCGCGCGATGGACACCGTCCCGGTGGGCACCGCCTACGCGGTGTTCACCGGGATCGGCGCCGTCGGGGCGATCGTGCTCGGCGTCGTCGTGACCAAGGACCCGCTCAGCGTCGGCCGGGTGGCCGCGCTGGCCCTCATCGTCGGCGGCGTCGTGCTCGCCCGCGTCACTTCGTGAGTTGCTCCCACAGGAACTCGAAGACCAGTGCCCACTTGAACGCCAGCTGCTCGTTGTCGGCCGCGGCGCCGTGGCCGCCTTCGATGTTCTCGTGGTAGCGGACATCGTGCCCCTGCTCACGCATGCGCGCCACCATCTTGCGGGCGTGGGCGGGGTGCACGCGGTCGTCCCTGGTGGACGTCACGAACAGGGAAGGCGGGTAGTCACGTCCACTGTGGACGTTCTGGTACGGCGAGTACTTCGCGATGTACTCCCACTCCGCGGCCTCGTCCGGGTCGCCGTACTCGGCCATCCACGACGCGCCGGCCAGCAGCAGGTGGTAGCGGCGCATGTCCAGCAGCGGCACCTGGCTGACGATCGCGCCGAACCGCTCCGGGTAGCGCGTCAGCATGACGCCCATCAGCAGGCCGCCGTTGCTGCCGCCCTGGATCCCCAGCTTGGACGGCGTCGTGATGCCGCGTTCGACGAGGTCCGCCGCCACGGACGCGAAGTCCTCGTACACGCGGTGACGCTCGGCCTTGATCGCCTGCGTGTGCCAGCTCGGGCCGTACTCGCCGCCGCCGCGGATGTTCGCGACGACGTACGTGCCGCCGCGTGCGAGCCAGCCGCGGCCGATCATCCCGCTGTAGGACGGCGTCAGCGAGACCTCGAAGCCGCCGTAGCCGGTCAGCAGCGTCGGCCCGCCTTCGGCGCCGGACGGCCGGACCACGAAGTACGGGACCTTCGTGCCGTCCTCCGACGTCGCGAAGTACTGCGCGACGCTCATGCCCGAAGCGTCGAAGAACGCCGGAGCCTGCTTCAGGACTTCGACCTCTTCGCCGACGTGGCCGTAGCTGAGCGTCGACGGCTGGAGGAAGCCGCTCGAGTTGAGCAGGTACTCATCGCTGACGTCGGGGTCGGTGTCGAAGATGTCCGCGCTGCCGAATTCCGGCCCGCCGGACAGCGGCTCCTCGGTCCAGCCGTCCGGGCCCGGCGTCAGCGTGCGCAGCTCGGTGCGGACGTCGCGCAGCGTGCCGAGCAGCAGGTGGTGGCGCGTCCAGGCCCAGTAGTCGAGCGAGATGTGGTCGTCGGGCGTGAAGAGCGTCGCGAAGGCGCGGTCGCCGGCCAGGAAGTCGTCGAACCGGATGCCGATCAGCGACCCGGCCGGGTGTTCGGTACCGCCGACCGTCCACGCCGTCCGCGGCCGCACCAGCAGCCACTCGCGGTGGATGGACGCGCTCGCGTCGTCGGGGACGTCGATCTTGACCAGCGCTTCGGGCGTCCGCAGGTACAGCTCGGAGCGGTAGAAGTCGATCGCGCGGCTGACGAAGTCGCGTTCGAAACCCTCGGTCGGGTCGTGGGACGCGCCGATCGAGACGTCGTCGGGCTTGCCCTCGTAGACCGTGACGGCGTCTTCGAGCGGCGTGCCGCGGCGCCACTCCTTGGCCACCCGCGGATAACCGGAACTGGTCAGCGTGCCTTCGCCGAAGTCGGTGCCGATGTAGACGCGGTCCTCGTCGATCCAGCCGATCCGCGTCTTCGCCTCCGGCACGGTGAAGCCGCCCTCGACGAACTCGTGCGCGTCGAGGTCGAACTCGCGCACCACCGTCGCGTCCGCGCCGCCGCGGGACAGCTCGACCAGGCCGCGCCGGTAGTCCGGCCGCAGCACGGTCGCGCCCTGCCAGACCCAGTTCTCGCCCTCGGCTTCGGCCAGCGCGTCGACGTCGATCAGCAGCTCCCACTCGGGCTCCGCCCGCCGGTAGGACTCCAGCGTCGTCCGCCGCCACAGGCCGCGCGGGTGGCTCGCGTCCTGCCAGAAGTTGTAGAGGAGCTCGCCGCGGCGGCGGACGTACGGGATCCGGTCGTCGGCGTCGAGCACCTCACGCAGCTCGTCGCGCAGTTCGGCGAAGCGCGCGCCGCGGGTCAGCTCGGCCAGCGTCTCGTCGTTGCGGGCGCGCACCCAGCCGAGCGCGTCGTCGCCGGTCACGTCTTCCAGCCACAGGTGGGGGTCCTCGACACTCATGCCGACAGTTTCGTCCGCCAACGGTCTCGATGGCCACCGGGACGTGTTTTCGTTTCGTGATCCTTCCCTCTCCGGGCGTCCGTATGCTGGTCGCATTGAGCAGGGGGAGAACGTGAACGACGACGGAATGTCCGGTTTTCCCGCGCCGCCGGCCGGGGACCGGTCGCCGGAACCCGCGTGGGCTCCGGAGCCGAACCCGTGGGCGCCGAACTGGGCCGCCGCGCCACCCGTCCCGATCGCCCCGCCGCGCAGCCGGCTCTGGGGCGCCGTGGCCGGGGTGCTCGTCGTCGTGCTGGCGATCTCGCTGATCGCGGCCACCATCCCGCACCGCGTCGACGGGCACGCGTACGTCGCCCAGGGCGTCGACACCGGACGCGCGTACAGCGGCGGTTCGGAGGGCACGCCCGCCAAGCCGGTGCCGGAACTGGCGCGCAACCCGCTGCTGTCGGCCGGCATCACGCCGGGGCCCGCGACGTGCGCGCTGCCCGACCTCGGCCGGGCGCCCGCGCAGCTCAAGGCCTACTACGGCGCGCTCGTCGACTGCCTGGAGCAGTCGTGGCGCCCGGCGCTGGAGAAGGCGAACGAGCCGACGCTCACCGCCACGGTCTCGGTGACGCTGCCCGAGCACAGCGCGTGCGGCTCGGCGCCGTCGGAGAACGAGGCCGTCGCCTACTACTGCGGCGGCGACACCACGATCTACGCCCCGACCGACTGGATGCTCGCCGACGCCGGGCTGAACAAGGCGCGTCACATCGCGACGATCGCCCACGAGTACGGCCACCACGTGCAGCGCGAGAGCGGCATCCTGTCCGCGGCGGCGGACAAGATGACCTCGCCGGACGAGGACAGCGCGGCCGACAAGGAGGTCGTCCGCCGGATCGAGCTGCAGGCGAACTGCTTCGGCGCGCTGTTCCTGGCCGCGGTCGCCGGCTCGGGGTCGGTCAGCCGGTCGCTGGCGAACGCCGCCGTCGCCGACTACGGCCGCGCGAACGACAGCGACACGCACGGCTCGCGCGCGCACCAGCTGTCGTGGGCGAAGGCGGGCTACGACGGCAAGAACACCAAGGCGTGCGACACGTGGAGCGCCGCGCCCGCCGACATCAGCTGACGGTCCACGCCGGGTCCCGGCCGAGGAGGGCGAGGAACCGGTCGAGTTCGCCGGCGTCCGCTTCGATCTTGACGCTGGGGGCGAACGAGCCGTTCTTTTCGCGGCCCTCGTCGGGGATCCGTTCGGCCAGCTGCAGGGCGACGTGCACGGCATCGGCGTCGGGCTCGTAGGGCAGGCCGAGCGTGCGGGCCAGGTCCCAGCCGTGCGCGACGGTGTCGACGAGGTGCATGTGCGCGGCGATCGTGCCGGGGAACGTGCCGAAGTGGTTGATCGTGAGCTGCCGCTCCAGCACGGCGTCGTCGGCGAAGGCTTCGAGGAAGTCGTCGACGGACGCCTGGTAGGCGGCGCGGTGGTCGTCGCCGAGGTCGCCGGCGTCCCAGTCCGGGGCCGAGCCTTCGCGCGCGGCGGTCGCGAAGGCGTGGTTCTCGCTGACCTGGTGGCGGAGGAGGTCTTCGAGGGTCCAGCCGGCGCACGGGGTCGGGCGCGAGAGGTCCTCGTGCTTGGCGGCGGCGACGATCTTGTCGAGGACGAGCAGGGTGCGGCGGTCGAGTTCGCGGAGATCCATGCTCCGCACGCTAGGCGGGGGAGCGGACCACAAGAAGTGCCAAATTCGTGTCTTGTCCGGTGTGCCAATCTGGGTTCATGGACGTCCACATCGACCTGGCCGGCACGCGCGGGCACCGCGACGCGATCTACCGGCAGCTGCGCGCGGCGATCCTGGACGGCCGGATCCGGCCCGGCGAGGCGCTGCCGCCGACGCGGGAGCTGGCGCAGCGGCTGGCGGTCTCCCGGACGACGGTCAGCGCGGCCTACGACCGGCTCACCGCCGAGGGGTTCCTCGCCGGACGCGTCGGGGCGGGCACGTTCGTCACTCCTTCTTCGTTGAGCCGCCCCGCGCTCTCGTCGGTGTCGGGCGTCCGCCCGCTGCCGGAGTGGGACGCGGTGCCGTCGCCGCCCGCGCCGTTCGCGCCGGCCCCGGAGTTCGACTTCCGGCCCGGCGTCCCGGACCTCTCGCTGTTCCCGTTCGACACGTGGCGCCGGCTCGTCACGCAGCGGCTGCGCGCGGGCCAGGCCGACCTGATGACCTACGGCGACCCCCAGGGGTTCGCTCCCCTTCGGGAGGAGATCGCGCGGCACATCGGGGTGTCGCGGGACGTCCGGGCGAACGCGGCGCAGGTCGTCGTGACCGCCGGGGCGCAGCAGACGACGGACCTGGTCGGGCGCGTGCTGCTGCGTCCGGGTGACGTGGCCGCCGTCGAAGACCCGGGCTACCCGCCGCCGCGGCTGGTGCTGGCGGCCCGCGGTGTGCGGGTGGCGCCGGTGCCGGTGGACGCGTCCGGGATCGTCGTCAGCGCCATCCCGGAGGAGGCGCGGCTGGTGTACGTGACGCCGTCGCACCAGTACCCGCTGGGGCTGTCGATGTCGCTGGAGCGGCGGCTGGAGCTGCTGGACTGGGCTGAGCGGCACGACGCCGTGCTCGTCGAGGACGACTACGACACCGAGTTCCGCTACACCGGGCGGCCGCTGGAACCGTTGCACAGCTTGGATTCCCGCGGCCGGGTCGTGTACGTCGGGTCGTTCTCGAAGGTGCTCTCGCCGGCGTTGCGGCTGGGGTTCCTGGTCGCGCCGCCGTCGCTGGTGCCGGCTCTGGTGAAGGCGCGCTACCTCACGGACTGGCACGCGCCGAACGTCGAGCAGGCGGCGCTGGCGGCGTTCATGGCCGAGGGCGGCTTCGCGCGGCACGTCCGGCGGATGCGGAAGGTCTACCGGGAGCGGCACGAACTGCTGTCGTCGCTTCTCCCGGGCTTCGATTTCTTGACGCCGTTGCCGTCCTCGGCCGGGCTGCACGTGAGCGCGGTTTCGACGTCGGATCTGTCACCGCTGGTGCGCCGCGCCCGGCACGCCGGCGTCCGGCTGTACTCGCTGGGGGACTTCGCCGTGGGCGAGCGCCGCCACGGGCTGGTGTTCGGCTACGGTGCGGTCGCGACCGAGCGGATCGGCCCGGGACTGGCCCGGCTGCGGGCGCTGGCGGACGGGGGAGCGGCATGACCGACGACGTGATGGTGGCGATCGACGCCGGTCTGCGGCAGCACATCGGCGGCGACCGCGCGGGCGCGTACGCGACGTTCACGGCGTTGTGGGCGTCGATCGGCCCGGACGGCGACCCGCTGCACCGCGTCGCGCTGGCGCACCACATGGCCGACGTGTGCGACGACCCGGCGGAGGAGCTGGAGTGGGACCTGCGCGCACTGGCGGCGGCGGACTCGCTGACGGATTCGCGGGCCCAGGAATACCACTCGTCCTTGGCGGTGCGCGGGTTCTACCCGTCGCTGCACCTGAACCTGGGCGAGGACTACCGCAAACTGGGTGACGTGGCCGCGGCCCGTGAGCAGCTGGAACTGGCCAGGGCAAGACTGGACGCCCTGTGCGACGACGACTACGCGGCGGGGATCCGGTCGGCCCTCGACGGCTTGGCCGAACGCCTGGGCTGAATCGTTTCGAATACCACGAAGACGCCCCGTTTGCCGGACTTTCGCGAGGGTCCCGGCACCCTTACCCTGTGGTGATCCAGCTCACCGACGGGAAGGATCGCCATGCGGATTGCGGATCTGCTGCGCAAGAAGGGGTCGGCGGTCGCAACGGTCACCCCGGAGACCACGGTGACCGCGCTGCTGGCCAACCTGGCCGAACACAACGTGGGCGCGATGGTGGTCGTCGCCCCGGACGGAGCGATAGCGGGGATCGTCTCGGAGCGAGACGTGGTCCGCCGCTTGAACGACCACGGGCCGAGTCTGTTGGAGGGCCCGGTGTCCTCGATCATGACGAAGCTGGTGGCGAGTTGTACCCCGGACGATTCGGTGGACCAGCTGTCGGTGTTGATGACCGAGCGCCGGATCCGGCACGTGCCGGTGCTGGCCGAGGGTCGGTTGGCGGGGATCGTTTCCATCGGGGATGTCGTGAAGAACCGGATGGAGCAGCTGGAGAAGAGCCAGGAACAGCTGGAGGCGTACATCTCCCAGGGCTGACGGCCCGGGCATGGGTCTTGTGGAGGCTTCGTCGGATTGCCCGACGAAGCCTCCACGGGTGATGTGATCTTGAGCGCCGGAGCCTGCGGGAGGTAGGTAACGCTTATAGGAAAGTATGATGATCACGTGACTGTGACCGGATGTGCGCGGAGTTCCCTTGCGCGCTCGTGGAAGTTGACCGGGCAGTTGTCGAGAACGCGGTTTATCATGATCTTGAAGAACCTCTCCGGGGAGAGTGAATTGGGAACGATATCCGTTCGCAATGCGACTTGTGGAAGTTGATCGATCTTCTCGTCAATCTCCGCCTCGCCTACATCTGCCGGCACGTTCTCCTCGTCGTCAAGGGTTGGTTCGATTCCGGCGGAGACCAGTGGCTTTTCATCGTCGATCTCGTCGTCTGCAATCTCCCTGGCATCGGCCGTCCGGTCCGGAACGATTAGTGCGACCGCGTCGTATGCATCGTCTTCGCGGCCGAGTTTTCCGAGAAGATCGACGATCCAGTCTGCAATTCTGCGATACTTTGGCTCGAACGCCACCTGGTTAAGGCTATATATAAAACCAAGAGCCGCCTGTGGATGACGACCACGGAGGTTCTTTGCGTCTCCGTAGCTTTCCTCGACACGGTTTGCGGCATTGTTTCCGAATGAGGAGTCCATTCGCTTGGTCGAAATCATCAGCTCGGGCCCTGTGTTCCAGGCCGAGATTACCACATCTACTTGCTTGACGTAGTTCTTTCCTAGGATGTTTGCGCTCGCCGACATTTCGCCGCCGTAGGTCTTTTTGTTTTCCATCATGTTGAGCAGCGCGTGTTCTTGGGTCTTGGTCGCTTCTTTGAGGAGAGCCGTGAAGGTAGAGGGTAAGACGCGGGGGTGCGCAGCTCTGGGCCATACGCTATCCGGCTCGAAGCCCGCTCGTCTGAGCTCGTGTGCCGTCCAAACGTCAATGGCCAGGGCGGGTATCCCGGATCGGGGAGTTGAATTCAGCGCCAAGGGGACCGCGAGCAATTTTTGCAGGGTTGGGTAGTCTGGCCGATAGTTCGGTTCGTTTGGCCCGATTTGCCAAGGGTTACCAGGTCTTTCGGTCACGGCTTTTTGAATGATGCGATCGAATAGCGACCACGCCAAGGGCTTTCCGCTGGGTTTGCTGGCCAATTCAACGCCTTCTGTTGACTGGAAATGTGACTCGGGTTGCCTTTTTGGCGCTTCTTTTTGGTGCTGTCAAGTCTAATTTTTGATTGTCGATGGAACTTGATTAGCGGAGTTGAGCTCAAATTCGTCAAGTTGGATGTTGTAGGCTTTCGCGGCAGCCTTTGTGGCCGCGTCGACATCTCGCTCAAGGAATGCATCTTTGAGGCTCTGACGGGTCTCTTGGCTCAAGGAGTCCGGGTCCGGGACCTTGATCTGCTTCAAGTATTGAGCTTGAAACCGAAGAGTTCCACCGCGCATCCTGACGCCGTATGCTTCGATGAACGCCTGTGCGATCCTGGAAAGCAGGATCCCTCCGAGTACTTCCATCTCCCATGTGTCGGATACGATGTAGTAGAGGTTGTGGTGTGGATAGCACCCGCCAGGCTCGAGGACGGGGTTGATGTAGGCTTTCATATCCTGGAGAAGCAATTTTGGGCGCGCAATGAGATCGAACTGCACTTTGTCGATCGTTCGGTACCAGGCGTTTGGCGTCTTCAGGGCGACGTGTCTCTTGCGCACTGCTGGGTGGCGAGAAAGATAAGCGGCCAACTTTGGGTAATCGCCAAGGGGCACCAGGGATCCATCCTTATTCCATGGATTCACCAGGTAATTCCCCTGCCACTGGAATTCGCCGGATTTTAGATCCTCGGGCATGGAGAGGCGGAGCATTCGGTCTTCTTCGGCGACGTCGGCGTCTCTTGTTATGTAGACTTTGTCTGCGCCGGTGGCAACTCCGATTGAGACACGTGTTTTGGTGGTGACGGGATCGTGAATCGGGGCAAAATTATCATTGAGGTATTCGATTAGCGCGAGGCGGGCGGGAGTGCCGGTCGGCCACAATTCATCTCCGGGGAACCAGTGTGGGACGCGGTGGGCCTTCACGCTTTCGTTGGAGAACGTTGGTACTCGCCGACGGCCGTGAGCCCAGTCCTGCAACTCCCGTGCTGAGGTCTCGTTGAACGCTGAGTTTGTGTCGGCCACTACGGCCTCGCCTTGACTGCTTCTCGCCAATACGGTGATCGCCGGATAGGCGGATACCTGGGTTTCGAACGCGTCCACATCGTGCATTGTCCAAATGTGCTCGACGGAGAACCGATTTGCCACAAGCTTGCGAAGATCTGCACCATATTGATTTCGCATCCAGCGATCAGCACAGATGAAGCCAAGCTTACCTTGATCTCGCAGCATGGTCAGGCAGCGCTCAATGAAGCCGACATATATATCGCCGCGACCGCGCATTGTGAGCCACGTTTTGCGATACGCGACGGCGGTTTCTTCTGTGAGGTCGTCGTACCGGATGTAGGGAGGATTTCCCACTGCGAAGTCGATCTCGATATCTTCGACGTCGTCGAGTAAGAAGTCGGCACACTTGATCCAGCTTCTGGTCAACTCGTCGGCGGTGGTCTCTGAGACGCCTGCGGCGGTCAGGATGCTTCTGCACAGGATACGCGCCTTCGCTACATTTTCCGGCCTGAGGTCGTAGGCGCGGACTGCGTCGTGCAGTGTGGCCGGATCGCGTTGCTTTGCGTTCGCGGACTCGATCAGTCGCTTCACTGCTGGGCCGAGGAACGCCCCGGAGCCGCACGAAGGTTCCAGGAAGCGTCGAGCGCCGAGATCTTCTTGGGTGATGTAGCCCACCAAGTCCAGAAGTAGCGCCGCCACCCAGGGGCGAGTGAAGACCTCGCCGTAGCTCGGGACGGAAGCAGGGGCAGTCACAGTCACGCACGACACTCTAAGAGTGGGTACCGACGATCTTGTGACCGACTCGCTGACGCTGAGCTCTTGCATGGAGGCGAGAACAAACCGTTGCCGGCTGTGAGCGAGCCGGCATGGTGAAACTGGCCTTGGGGCGTGGCTTCGACCAGCTAAGGTCACAAGCTGTGACTGGGCGGTGACTCAAGTGTGTGCATCCAATGACTGGTACGTATCCTCTGTCAGTCGTCGTTGCCTCTTCTAGTGGTTACTCCCGCCAGCCGGACAGCTCCACACCCTTCGCCACATCCACCCGGTAAGACAGCTTCACCTCACCGGTCTGCCCAGGCTCCAAAGTCAACTTCCAAGTGAACTCACCCAGCTCCGAAGTCTCCACAGGCTCCGGCGACGTCTTCACATCCCGAACCGTAACCCCGTCATCCCGAGAAACCGGCGCCTGATCC
Organism: Amycolatopsis sp. NPDC098790; assembly: GCF_044759945.1. NCBI lineage: Bacteria > Bacillati > Actinomycetota > Actinomycetes > Pseudonocardiales > Pseudonocardiaceae > Amycolatopsis > Amycolatopsis sp. NPDC098790. The sequence continues at coordinate 522,089 of NZ_JBIWAI010000005.1, read as the reverse complement.
AATACCGTGACGACAGCGGAACGCGGCCCATGGTTCCCCACCGAAATCCGATACTCGGCCTCCCGCCGCCGCTGCCCGGACAAAGTCGCCTTCGAAGCCGTCCGCCGCACCAGCTCGCGCTCGACTCGGATCCGGTCGTCCACCCCCAAAGCCAACTCCAGCTCCTCCCCGGGAGCCCAAGCCTCCAACGAAGTACTCCCGACGAACTCGGCGTCGTGAAAAACCGAAGCCCGCCCCGGCCGCAAAGCGACCGACGACGTATTGACGACGACAGCCCGCAGATAAGCTTCCTCAGCCAACACCGGCGCCGTCACATAACCCAAAACCGCCGTCAGCGAAAGCTCAGCCAACGTGGTCCGATGCCCGGACGCGCCCGACGGCACCGCCACCGGCCGCGAAGGCCGGTACGTCACCGCCGTCGTGCCCTGCTCCACCGAAGCCAGCTTCGGGGCCATCGGCGCCGCGGCCAGGGCGGCAAAACTCCGTGCCCCCTCCGGAATCCCGCCACCCGACCCGCCGTAAGCCGCCGCCGGCGCCGGCGGGATCGGGTGCACCCGGTCCAAATACCACGGCGACAGCTCCGGTACCACCACCGAAACCGCCGGCCGCGCGGTCGACAGCGCCAGCTCGCACTCCGGCCAGTCCTCGCCCGTGTGCTGGCTGACCAGCCCGTACGACGTCACGCTCACCTCGGTGCCGCGGACCCGGACGTCGTACCCCGGCTCCCAGCTCGCTCCCGGGACCACATAGGACAGTTCCAGCTCCGCCGAACCGGAAGTGTCCGAAATCTCCAGCTCCACCACCACCGACGTACTGTCCTCTTCGGACCGCGCGCTGTGGGACTCGATCCGCCGGTCCAAGGCAGCGAGGTCCTCGCGCAGCCGCGTGATCCGATCGGACAACACCCGCCGCGCCTTCAACGCCGTGGCCAGCCGCGACCCCAGAGCATCGGTCACCTCCGTGACGCGCGACGGCTCGGCCGTCCCCGCCGCCAGCGCCTTCGCGAAGCTCCCGCCACTCCGCTTCGCGAGCGACGTCAGCAGTTCCACCTTCATCGCTTCGGCCGCTTCGTCGTCCACGACGCCGTCGAGCGTCGCCTGGTCCGCGCGTCGCTGCTCGACCAAAGCGCGCAACGCCGGATCGGCCGGGGACGCATGCCGCTCGGTGCGGACGTCGACGCCCGCGATCAGCGCGGGACCGGTCCCGGTGACGCGCACCGAACCCGGGTCGAGCGACAGGGGCAGCCCGGCGAACGTCAGGCGCGGCCCGCCGTCGAGCGGGGCCTTTCCCCGGCGGGTGATCCGGGCCTGCTGCGGGTAGACGGTCACGGCGGCGATCGGCGCTTCCACGGTCGGCATGCCCCCGACGTTAGTCTCTTGACACCCCCGCGGCCGGGACGGAAGTCTCGAAACCCGTCCGCTTCGCCCGGCTTGGGGGTTTGAGTGAAAGCCGCACGAACCGCAGTCCTGCTCCTCGCACTGGCGACCCTGCCGCTGACCGCGGTGCCCGCCGAAGCCGCGCCGCCCGCCCCGGTCTTCACCGGCGGCCAGGCCCAGCCGGTGTTCGACCCGGCCGACGTCGTCCGCGAAGACGTCTGGGTCACCGCGCCGGTCGACAGCGACCACGACGGCGCCGACGACCTCGTGCACGCCCAGGTCGTGCGTCCGCGCGCGACGCAGCAAGGCATGAAGGTCCCCGTCGTCTACCAGGCCAGCCCGTACTACGCCGGCGGCAACGACATCGCGAACCACAACGTCGACGTCGAGCTCTACGCGCCCGGGTACGCCCGCGGCCCGGAAGGCCCGCGCGTCGCCGCGCACGGCGTCGGCCCGGCCACCCCGATCACCTGGCGCTACCAGGACTACTTCACCGCGCGCGGCTTCGCCGTCGTCTACGGCGAGTCGCTCGGCAGCGGCCTCTCGACCGGCTGCCCGACCACCGGTGATGTCAACGAGACGATCGGCGCCCGCTCGGTCGTCGACTGGCTCAACGGCCGCGCGGCCGCGAAGGACGCGAACGGCGCCGCCGCGAAGGCCGAGTGGAGCACCGGCAAGACCGGCATGATGGGCGTCTCCTACAACGGGACGCTGCCGAACGCCGTCGCGAGCACCGGCGTCGAGGGCCTCGAGACGATCGTGCCGATCGCCGCGATCTCCAGCTGGTACCAGTACTACCGCAACGACGGAGCCGTCGTCGCGGCCGGCGGGTTCCAGGGCGAGGACGCCGACGTGCTCGCCGAGTACGTCTACACCCGGGCCGACCGCCGGGTCTGCCGCCCGGTCATCGACGGCCTGACCCGCGACCAGGACCGCGTGACCGGCGACTACACGCCGTTCTGGGACGTCCGCAACTACCGCAACGACGTCGCAAACGTGCACGCGTCGGTCCTCGCGGTGCACGGCCTCAACGACTGGAACGTCAAGACCGACCAGGTCGCCGAGTGGTACGAAGCGCTGAAGGCCCACGGCGTCGAGCACAAGATCTGGCTGCACCAGTCCGGCCACGCCGACCCGTACTCGCTGCGCCGCGACGTCTGGCTCGCGACGCTGAACAAGTGGATGTCGCACTACCTTTACGGCATCGACAACGGCATCCAGAACGAGCCGAAGGCGACGATCCAGCGCGAGGACCTGTCGTGGACCGACGAGGCCGACTGGCCGGCGCCGGGCACGTCCGACGTCCGCGTCTACCCGTGGCCGGGTGGCAAGGCGAAGGGCGCCATCGACACCCGCAACCCGGTGCCGGGCACGGCGGCCGTCGAAACCCTCGCGGACGACTCGTCGAAGACGATCGAGCAGCTGGCCGGCCTCGCGTCTTCCGGCAACCGGCTGCTGTACGCGACTTCGGCGGCGAAGCAGTCCGTACGACTCTCCGGCACCGCGCGCGCCGACCTGGCGCTGGCGTTCGACCGGCCCGCGGCGAACGTCTCGGCGATCCTGCTCGACCGCGCCCCCGACGGCACGTCCCACATCATCACGCGCGGCTGGACCGACCCGCAGAACCGCACGTCACCGGCCCGCACCGAGCCGATCACGCCCGGGCAGACCTACCGGATCGGCGTCGAGCTGATGCCGAAGGACTACATCCTCGCGGCGGGTCACCGGCTGGAGTTCCTGCTGGCTTCCAGCGACCACGACTACACCCTGCGGCCCAAGCCGGGCGCGGGGCTGGCGCTGAACCTGACGAGGACGTCGGTGACGCTGCCGGTGACGGGCGGCAAGCCGGCCCTGCGAGCCGCGTTCGGCTGATGCTGCCGGAGCACCTGGACGCCGATGTCCGCACGCTGTGGGAGTACCACGACCTGCGGCACGAGCCGCGGCGTTCCGACGTCGGGATCGGGCTGGGCAGCCGCGATCCCGGCGTCGCCGTCCACACCGCCGAGCTGTTCCACGCCGGGCGCTTCCCGCTCGTCGTCTTCACCGGTGCCAACGCCCCGACGACGGTGGAGCGCTTCCCGCGCGGCGAAGCGGTCCACTACCGCGAAATCGCGCTGGAGCTGGGCGTCCCCGACGACGTGATCCTGGTCGAGCCCGCGGCCCGCAACACCGGCGACAACATCGCGTTCACCCGCCGGCTGCTGGCCGAGCGGGGGATCCGGTCCGTGACGCTGGTGACGCGGCCGTACCAGCAGCGCCGGGCTTACGCGACGGCGAAGCGGCTCTGGCCCGGCGTCGACGTCGTGTGCGCGTCGCAAGCGGCCTCGTTCGAGGACCACGTCACCGGGGAAGAGGACGTCGAGCGCGTGGTCAGCATGCTCGTCGGCGAGACCCAGCGGATCACCGAGTACGCGGCGCGCGGCTTCGCGATCCCGCAGCCCGTCCCGGCCGGGGTCGAGCGGGCGTTCGGCAGGCTGGCCGCGGCCGGGTTCACGCAGCGTCTCCTCCCACGCCGCTGAAGATCACCGTCTGTAACGATCTTCGCAGGTCAGGCGACTTATGGGGGTTCTGTCCGCTGTGAGAGGAACCGCCATGACCTCGACCGCCGAACCCACCTTGGCGAGCTTGCGCGCCCAGCTGACCGGATCCCTGCTCACCCTCGGCGACGCCGGCTACGACGTCGCCCGATCGGTCTGGAACGGGGAGATCGACCGCCGCCCCGCCGTGGTCGTGCGGCCCGCCGGGCCCGCGGACGTCGCGGCGGCCCTCGCGTACGCGCGCGAAGCCGGGCTCGACGTCTCGGTACGCGGTGGCGGGCACAACTTCGGCGGCGCGGCGGTCGTCGACGGTGGCCTCTGCCTGGACCTGAGCTCGCTGCAGGCGATCAGCGTCGACCCCGAGAGCCGGACGGCGCGCGTCGGCGGCGGCGCGACGTGGGCGCAGCTCGACGCCGCCACCCAGGAGCACGCGCTCGCGGTGCCGGGCGGCACGGTCAGCCACACCGGCGTCGGCGGGCTCACCCTCGGCGGCGGCTTCGGCTGGCTCTCCGGCAAGCACGGCCTGTCCTGCGACAACCTGCTCTCGGCCGAGGTCGTCACGGCCGGCGGCGAGGTGCTGCGCGCGTCCGCCGGCGAGCACCCCGACCTCTTCTGGGCGCTGCGCGGGGGCGGCGGCAACTTCGGCGTGGTCACCGAGTTCGAGTTCCGGCTGCACCCGGTGGGCCCGCTCGTCCACCTGGGCCTGTTCTTCTGGGGCATCGAAGACGGCGCCGCCGCCCTGCGCCAGGCCCGCGACGTGCTCGAGACGCTGCCGCCCGAAATGGGCGTCCTGGTCGCCGGGCTCAACGCGCCGCCCGCGCCGTTCGTGCCCGAGCAGCACCACTTCCGACCCGGCTACGCGCTGCTGATCGCCGGGTTCGAGGGGGAGGAGCACCACGCCGACGCGATCCGCGGGGCGCGCTCGGGACCGGCGCCGCTGTTCGAGTTCGTCTCGCCGATCCCGTACGTCGAGCTGCAGCGGATGATCGACGACGCCGCGCCGTGGGGCATCCTCGGCTATGAGAAGGCGGCCTTCGTCGACGGCTTCACCGACGAGGTGGTCGAGGTGATCGCGGACTTCCTGCCGCGGAAGACCTCGCCGATGTCGATCATGCCGATCTTCTCGATGCGCGGGGCGTTCACCGAAGCCGACGAGGCCGCGACGGCCTTCGGCGGAGCCCGGCGGACGAGCCTCGCGGTGAACATCGCCGCGATCGCCGCCGAAGCGGAGCCGTTCGCCGCGGACCGCGCGTGGGTGCGCGAGTTCTGGGAGGCGCTGGTGCCGTTCTCGTCGAACTCGGCCGGCTACGTCAACTTCATGGCGGAGTACGAAGCGGATCGCATCCGGGCTTCCTACGGCCCCGAAAAGTACGAGCGGCTCGCGCGGATCAAGGCGCAGTACGACCCGCGCAACGTCTTCCACCACAACGCGAACATCCCGCCCGCGGAGTGAGTCAGTCGGCGATGCCCGCCCGGTAGGCGAAGGCGACCGCCTGCGCGCGGTCCCGCAGGCCGGCCTTGGTGAACAGGTGGTTCACGTGGGTCTTCACGGTCGCTTCGCTCACCACGAGCGTGCGCGCGATCTCCGTGTTCGACAGGCCCGCCGCGATCAGCCGCAGCACCTCGACCTCGCGGGCGGTCAGGCCGTCGACCTCCTTGACCCGCCGGGGCGTGCTGCGGGTGGCGGCTTCGACGAGCCGCCGCTGCAGTTCGCCGTCCACTGTGGACTGCCCGGCGGCCGCCGAGCGCAGGGCGCGCGCGATGGCTTCGGCGTCGGCGTCCTTGGTGAGGAAGCCCCGGGCGCCGGCGCGCAACGCGGCCAGCAGGGACTCGTCGTCGGCGTAGGTGGTCAGGACGACGACCTCGGTGCCCGGGTGCCCGGCGCGGATCCGTTCGGTGGTTTCGACGCCGTCGCAGCGCGGCATCCGCAGGTCGACGAGGACGACGTCGGGGTGGTGCTCGGCGACGAGGTCGAGCGCGGCCAGGCCGTCGGCGGCGGCGCCGACCACCTCGACGCCGGGCAGCAGCCCGAGCAGCGTGACCAGGCCTTCCCGGACCACCGCCTGGTCGTCGGCCAGCACGACGCGCAGCGTCACGCCGGCACCGTCAGGTGAACCCGCCATCCGTCCTCCCCCGGCCCGCTCTCGAAGCGCCCGTCGAGCAGGGTGACCCGCTCGCTCATCCCGCGCAAACCGTAGCCTGCCGCCGGCGCGTCCGGCGGTCGCCTGCCCTGCCGGTCGGCGACGGTCAGCTGCACCGACCCGCCGGTGTAGTCGAGGGTGACGTCGACGTCGGCCTTCGCCGCGTGCTTGCGCGTGTTGGCCAGCGCTTCCTGCACCGCGCGGACCAGCGCGGTGCCGACCGCGGCGTCCAGTTCTCGGGGTTCGCCCTCGACCTCGAGGTCCGCCCGCGCCCCGCTGTCGAGCCGGTAGGCGGCCAGCAGGTCGGCGATCGCGCGTTCGACGGGCACGGCGTCCTCGCGCAGCGCGGCCACGGCCTGGCGGGCCTCGGCGAGGCCGTCCGACGCCAGTTTCTGCGCCCGTTCGATCTGCGCGACGGCGTCCGGGCTCGCCCCGTCGCGCACCAGCATCAGCCGGGCGCCCTGCAGGTTCAGGGAAAGCCCGGCCAGCGAGTGCGCGAGCACGTCGTGCAGCTCACGCGCGATGCGGGCGCGTTCGGCGAGGGCGGCGGCGCGGGCGTGCTCCTCGGACGCCGTCTGCGCGCGGGCCAGCGCCAGCTCGGTCTGCTCGACCCGGGCGTTGCGCGTCCGCCGGTTCAGCCCCATGAGCACGATCACGGCGAGGACCGCGTAGGTCGACAGGGCGCTTTCCCAGAGGTCCTGGCGGGCCACCCAGACCGCGGTGATCAGCGCGGCGTCGAGCACGATCGCCAGCACGATCGGTACCGGAGCTTGCCGCAGCACCACGAAGAACGTCGTGCTGAACATCGCCACCGTCGCCCAGCTGCCCGGCAGGGCCACCCACAGCGCGCCGGTGGACGCGATCACCGCGAGCGACAGGATCGCCGACGACGTCCGGGCACCGAGGTCGGCGATCCACGGCATCGGGATCGACAGGACGAGGGTGATCCCGATCAGCACCCAGGCGACCGCGTCCGCGCGAGGCATCGTGGTGATCATCGGCACCGCGACGAGCCCCCAGCGCAGCCAGCCCTGTGGCGTGGGGAACAGGGGTCGTCGAGGCGTCATTCGGGGTGTCCTCCGCGGGTGCTTGTACGGAAAATGTACCGACGGGGGCTTCCCTTCGTGGAGTCAAGCTGTCCCCTTTGCCAGGAGGTAAGCCCCATGTCCAGGTTGCGACGGCTCGCCGTGTTCGCCGCCGCCGCGGCGCTGCCCGCGCTCGGCCTCACCCTCGCCGGCCAGGCGCCCGCGTCGGCCGCGCCGAACTTCCAGGTGCCGTTCAAGTGCGGGGTCACCGTGACCGCGGCGACGTTCAGCGGCCACAGCCCCGAGTACTCGGTCGACTTCCAGAAGTCGGGCATCACGGGCATGCCGGTGCTCGCCGCGGCGTCCGGCACGGTGACCCGCGTCGCTGACGAGGGCAGCACGAGCTACGGCAAGTGGATCGAGGTGGACCACGGCAGCGGCTGGCGCACCCGGTACGCGCACCTGTCGGCCCAGGAGGTTTCGGTCGGGCAGTCGGTCGGCCTCGGCAAGGAGCTCGGCAAGGCGGGTGCGACCGGCGGCGTCACCGGCCCGCACCTGCACTTCGAAGAGCGGCTGAACGGGGTGGTGCAGAAGGCGAAGCTGAACGGCGTCGCCGTGCCGTACTACGGCCACACGAACTTCACGAGCAAGAACAACTGCGGCGGCAACCCCTACTCCGCCGAAGAGGTCTGCGGCGACGGCTTCTCCGTCGTCGACCAGCAGGCGCTGGCGAACTCTTCGGGCACGGCGTACCTGCTGTACAACTCCTCGACCAAGGCGAACTGCGTGACGACGCTGAAGGCGACGTCGCTCGGCACGGCCAGCCCGGTCTCGGCGTTCCTGGAGGTCGAAGGGGCCGCGCGGGTGACCGATTCCGGCAGCTTCACCTACTACGCCGGGCCGGTGAAGAAGACCGCCGCGGCCACGTGCGTGAAGTGGGGCGGTTCGGTGGGCGGCAACACCTACGAAAGCGGTTTCGAGCACTGCGGCTGAGGCCGGACCGGTCGGTGGGGCCGGGCACGATAGCCCGCCCCACCGACAAAAACCCGCCGCCCGGGCGCCTTCCGCCCGGTTCCGTCCACATCGGCCCCGGCCATCCACAGATTCGCCGCCACACGCCCCACCCGGCCCCGTCCTGCCCCACGCTGGAGGCATGACCACTTCCACCCCGACCGGCCGGCCGCCGGTCGACCTCCGAAGCCCCGCGCAGCTGCTGGCCGCGCTCCCGTACCTGATCGGGTTCCGGCCCGCCAACTCCGTCGTCCTGATCGGTCACCGAACCGACCGCGTGGGCCTGGTCCTGCGCGGCGACCTCCCGCACCCGGAAGACCGCGCTCGGCAGGCCCGCGCGCTCGCGGCGAGGTACGTCCTGTCGCCGCCCACGGCCGTGACACTGGCACTGATCGGCGGCGGCCGAAGACCCGGCAGCCCGCCACCGCACGCGGGCTTCGCGGCCGAGCTGACCGAGGTGCTGGACGAGCTCGGCATCCCGGTGCTGCACGCGTTGTGGGCCGCGGACATCACCGAGGGAGCGGCCTGGGGCTGCTATTCGGACCCGGAGTGCGGCGGCGAGCTCCCGGACCCCCGCGCGACGGTGACCGCAGCGTGGGCGACCGAAGCCGGCTGGGTCGCGTTCGACAGCCGTGAGGAGCTGGAGGCACTGCTGGCTCCGCGTTCCCCGGAGGCGGTGGTCCGCCGGAGTGCGACGCTGTCGGGGATGCCGTCGTTGCCCTGGCCGGAGTCGACGTGCGTGGCGGAGGCGGCCTCGGTGATCCGAGCCGCCTTCGAGCGCCAGCGGCGTGGCGCGGGGCCGCCGACGGACGAGCAAGCGGTCCTGCTGGCGAGCGCGTTGACGCTCCCTGAGATCCGCGACGCGTGCTTGGGCATGGCGGTCCCACCCCACACGTCACAGGCACGCGAGGCCGAGCGGCTGTGGTTGGCGCTGGTCCAGGAACTCCCGGCCCCGGAGCGAGCCGAAGCGGCCACGCTGCTGGGCTACACATCCTTCATGCGCGGCGACGGGACGTTCGCGGGCATGGCCCTGGACACCGCGTTGGAGGCCGACGAGGACCACGTGCTGGCGGGGTTGCTGCACACCGTGCTGCAGCGCGGCATGCCCCCGGAACAGTTGCTGGGGCTGGCGTTGGCGGCGGACCCGGAAGGGATGGCCGGCTTCGGGCTGGAGCCACCGGAGTTCGACGAGGGCGGCGCGGGTTTCCCGATGACTGTCGCTTGTGGACTTCCGGAGCTGGTGGGAGACGAGCCGGTCGCCGAGGTCGCGCCATCCTGTCCGCACGCGGTCGAACCCGGGTGAGCTGCCCGGCGAGCTGACCGTCGCAGGCGGGCGACGGTCAGCTCGACACCCGAGACCTCAGCTTCGCCGGGCCTGGGTGAAGTCCCAAGCGTCCCGGACGATCTCCGCCAGTTCGGTCCGCTCCGGCTTCCACCCCAGGTCCTCCCGGGCCCGGTCGCTGGCCGCCACGAGCACCGACGGGTCGCCCGCCCGCCGCGGGGCCACCGCCGCCGGGATCGGGTGGCCGGTCACCTCGCGACAAGCCTCGATCACCTGCAGAACGGAGAACCCCGTGCCGTTGCCCAAGTTGTAGATCCGGTGCGCACCCGCCGTCGCGCTCTTCAGCGCCAGCAGGTGCGCGTCCGCGAGGTCCACCACGTGGATGTAGTCGCGGACCGCCGTGTGGTCCGGCGTCGGGTAGTCGTCACCGAAGATCTGGATCTTTTCGCGGTCGCCCGTGGCGACCTGGAGGACGAGGGGGATGAGATGGGTTTCCGTGGTGTGGCGCTCCCCGAACGCGCCGTACGCGCCCGCGACGTTGAAGTACCGCAGGCTCACCGCGGCCAGGCCGTGCGCGGTGGCGAAGCTGGTGATCGCGGCGTCGATGGCGAGCTTCGTGGCGCCGTAGGTGTTGGTCGGCCGGGTCGGCGCCGACTCCGGGATCGGCGACTGCTCCGGTTCGCCGTAGGTCGCCGCCGTCGAGGAGAACACGAGCCGGGGCGTGCCGTGCTCCCGCATGGCTTCGAGCAGCCGCAACGAGGTGACGACGTTGCCTTCCCAGTACTTCGCCGGCTCCGTCATCGACTCGCCGACCAGCGACTTGGCCGCGAAGTGCAGCACGCCGTCGAAGCCCTCGCGCAGCAGGCTGCCCGCCACCTCGGCGGCGTCGCCCTCGACGAACCGCGCGTCCGGGTGGACGGCGTCGGCGTGGCCGGTGGACAGGTCGTCGACGACCGTGACCCGGTGCCCGGCCTCGATCAGCCGGGCGGCGCAGACACTGCCGACGTACCCGGCTCCGCCCGTCACGACCAGCTTCAGGGCGTTGCTCTGCTCCGACACGTCCAGGCCTTCCTGCCGAGGGTGATGACTGTGCTGCTCAGTCTTCCCCCTCGGCAGCGTGCGGGTCCGCCCGGGGCCTCAGACCTCGTCGCGGCCCGCGCCGCGCGACGGCACCGCGGTGAACATCCGCGGCCGCCGGTAGCCGGCCTTTTCGTACGCCGCTTCGACGGCCGCCTTGACCCCGTCCAGGTCGGCGTCACGGACCAGCGCGATCGCCGAGCCGCCGAAGCCGCCGCCGGTCATCCGCGAGCCGAGGGCGCCCGCCTCGCGCGCCGAGTCGACCGCGAGGTCCAGTTCGGCCGTGGAGATCCGGTAGTCGTCGCGCATGCTGACGTGCGAAGCGTCCAGGTGCGGGCCGATGTCGGCCAGCCGGCCGGCACGCAGCAGCTCGACGGTGTCCAGCACCCGCTGGTTCTCGGTGACGACGTGCCGTACGAGCGGCACCAAGTCTTCGGGCAGCCGGTCGAGCGCCGCGGAGAGCCCCTCGACGGTGATGTCGCGCAGCGCCTTCACCCCGAGCAGCTCGGCCGCGCGCTCGGTGCCGCGGCGGCGCTCGCCGTACCCGCCCTCGGCGTGCGAGTGCTTCGTCCGGGTGTCCATGATCAGCACCTGCAGCCCGGCGTCGGCCAGGCCGAAGGGCACCTGCTCCTGCTCGCCGGAGCGCACGTCGAGGAACAGGACGTGGGACTCGGTGCAGCAGAGCGACGCCGTCTGGTCGAGCAGGCCGGTGGGCGCGCCGACGAAGTCGTTCTCCGAGCGCTGGACCCACCGCGCGACCTCGGGCCGCGTCGGGACGCGGTCGCCGGCCGCGCCGAGCTCCAGCCCGGCCAGGCCCAGCAACGCCAGCGACACCGCGCACTCGAGCGCGTGGGAGGAGGACAGCCCCGCTCCCGACGGCACGTCCCCGGCGATGACCAGGTCGGCGCCGGCCGCGAAGCCCTGGTCGCGCAGCACCCAGGCGACCCCCGCCGGGTACGCGGCCCACCCGTCGACCGTGCCCGGCGCCAGGTCGGCGATCTTGAGCTCGCCGGAGCGCTGGAGCTGGCCGTCGTCGCCCAGGGTGGCCACGGACAGCACGCCGTCCTCGCGGGGCGACGCCGCCGCGGCCAGGCGGTGCGGCAGGGCGAACGGCAGCACGAAGCCGTCGTTGTAGTCGGTGTGCTCGCCGATCAGGTTGACGCGCCCGGGCGCGGACCACACGCCGGCGGGCGCGCCTCCGTGGACCGTGCGGAACGCCGCCACGGCTTCCGAAGCGGGGCTCACCTGGCCTGCGCCAGGACTGCGTGCAGCGCGGAGCTGGCGACCTGGGCGGTGGTCTCGCCGCCGGTGACCTCGACGGTGCCGCCGTTGGCCTTGCCGATGGTGACCGTGCCGCCGGGCACGATGCCGACGGACTTGAGCTCGGTCATCAGCGACTCGTCCAGCTGGACGTGCTCGGCGATGCGCCGGATCTCCACGCGGCCGCCGCCGGTGCGGGCGAACTCGTCGAGCCGGACGAGGTCGGCCTCCGCGGGCGGGGCCGGGTCGCCGTCGCCCAGCTTGTCCAGGCCGGGGATCGGGTTGCCGTAGGGGGAGGTGGTCGGGTGGTCGAGCAGCTTGACCAGCTTGCGCTCGACGGCCTCGCTCATCACGTGCTCCCACCGGCACGCCTCGTTGTGCACGTGCTCCCACTCGAGCCCGATGACGTCGACGAGGAGGCGCTCGGCCAGGCGGTGCTTGCGCATGACGGCGATGGCCAGTTCGCGGCCGTGGTCGGTCAGCTGGAGGTGCCGGTCGTCGGCGACCACGACGAGGCCGTCGCGCTCCATCCGGGCGACGGTCTGGCTCACGGTCGGGCCGCTCTGCTGCAGGCGCTCGGCGATGCGGGCGCGCAGCGGAACGACACCTTCTTCTTCGAGCTCGTAGATCGTACGCAAGTACATCTCGGTGGTGTCGATGAGATCGTTCACGCTGTCCCCTTCGTCCGCGTTGCTCATCGTAGTCGTTGACCCCGACAGCGGCGGCGGGCGTTATGGATAACAACTCGCCGGTGACGGATATGTCCCGCACCCCGGCGCGGCCGGGAGGGCGGCCGCTGGAAGATGGGAGGCATGCGTCCGCTGATCAGCACCACCGACCTCGCCGCCGCGCTGGCCGGCCCGGCCGGCGACCGGCCCGTCGTCCTCGACGTCCGCTGGCGGCTCGCCGGCCCGCCCGGCGCCGACTCCTACCGAGAAGGCCACGTGCCGGGCGCGGTCTTCACCGACCTCGACAGCGTGCTCGCGGGCGAGCCGGGCGAGGGCGGCCGGCACCCGCTGCCCGACCCGGCCGACCTGCAGCGCGACCTGCGCGCGGCCGGTATCCGCACGGGCGCACCGGTGGTGGTCTACGACGACGCCGACGGCTCGGTGGCCGCCCGGGCGTGGTGGCTGCTGCGCTGGGCAGGCCACGAAGAGGTGACGGTCCTCGACGGCGGTTACGCTGCGTGGACCACCGACGGTCACCCGGTGAGCACGGACCAGCCGGCCCCGGAGCCGGGCGACATCACGGTCCGGCCGGGCAGCATGCCGGTACTGGACGCGGACGAGGCAGCGGCCCTGGCCCGCGACGGCCTCCTCCTGGACGCGCGCGCCAAGCCGCGCTACACAGGCGAGACGGAGCCGATCGACCCGCGGGCGGGCCACATCCCGGGAGCGGTGAACGCCCCGTTCGCCGCCCACACGACCGACGACGGCCACTGGCACGCACCGGAGGAACTGGCCGCCCGATTCGCGGACCTGGGCCTGCGCCCGGGCGAGCCGGTCGGCGCGTACTGCGGCTCGGGAGTGACGGCGAGTTCGGTGGTCTTGGCGCTGGAACTGGCGGGCCACCCAGGGGCGGGACTGTACGCGGGCTCGTGGTCCCACTGGTCCCGCGACCCCCAGCGCCCGGCAGCAACGGGCGACCTACCCGGCTGAGCACCCGCGAGCCGCCGGGACGGACAGCCGGCTGAGCTGCTGCCGCACCGGCAACTCGCCTGGCCACGCCGTCGCGGACCGGCGCGCGGCAGCCGAGCGCACGGAGCTACCGCCACGCCGGCGAGTGGCTGTGGCGGCTGCTTGCCCCGGCCGGGCCAGCCCGGACCAGCGGGACGGCAGCCCGCCGCACCGGGCTGTCGCCGCGCCCGCGCGCGGCCATCGCGGCAGCTGCTCATCTGACCGCGCTATCGCCGACCGCAGGGCGCAGCGGAGTGCATCGAGCCGCCGCCGCGCCGGCGCCGCGCTGCCGGGCGGGTGCTGCGCCGCCGGGCGGGTGCTGCGCCGCCGGGTGGGTGCCGCGCCGGCGAGTTGCCACCGCGCCCGCGACCTGCCGCCGCGCCGGCGTGCGAGCGTCTCGCCGGCAAAGTGGTCCGGCGAGCGGTCCCACGCCGGCCGAGTGGTCCGGCGCCGAGCGCTCCCGCAGCGGCTGAGCTACCCCGCGCCTCACACTTCCGGTCCACGCGTTCCCCCGATCGGCACTACAGTCGACCCCATGTCGCCGGCCGTCGTTTGGGACTCCGCCCTTCTCGGTTATGACCTGGGTGGGGACCACCCCTTCAACCCCGTCCGGCTGGAGCTCACCGTCCGGCTGGCCACCGAGCTCGGCGTGCTCGACGACGTCCCCCTCCTCGTCCCGACCGGTGCCGGCGACGAGGAGCTCCTCCGGATCCACGCCCCCGAATACCTCGCCGCCGTGCGGGAGGCGCCGCTCGTCGGGTGGGATGTCGGGCACGGGCTCGGGACCTCCGACAACCCCGTCTTCACCGACATGCACGACGCCTCCGCGCTCGTCGTCGGCTCCACCCTCCTCGCCGCCCGGAAGATCGCCGAGGGGGAGACCACCCGGGCCGTCAACATCGCCGGCGGGCTGCACCACGCCATGCGCGACCAGGCGGCCGGCTTCTGCGTCTACAACGACTGCGCCGTCGCCATCTCCTGGCTGCTCGACCACGGCTTCGAGCGCATCGCCTACATCGACACCGACGTCCACCACGGCGACGGCGTCCAGGCCGCCTTCTACGACGACCCGCGCGTCCTCACCATCTCGATGCACCAGCACCCCTTCACGCTCTGGCCGGGCACCGGCTACTCCGCCGAAACCGGCCGCGGGAAGGCCGACGGGACCTCCGTCAACGTCCCGTTGCCGCCGCGCACCCGAGACCCGGGCTGGCTGCGCGCCTTCAACGCCGTCGTCCCCTCGCTGCTCGCCGACTTCGAGCCGCAGCTGCTGTTCACCCAGTGCGGCGTCGACTCGCACGAGGAAGACCCGCTGGCCGACCTCTCGCTCTCCGTCGACGGCCACCGCACCATCTACGCCACCCTCCGCGACCTCGCCGAGACCTACGCCGGCGGCAAGTGGATCGCCGTCGGCGGCGGGGGTTACCAGCTGATCCGCGTCGTCCCGCGGTCGTGGACGCACCTGATCGCCACGGTCCTCGACCGGGACGTCGCCCCGGCGACGCCGCTGCCGCCCCGCTGGGTCGAAACCGTCTCCAAGGCCGCCCCGAACGCCGAACTGCCGCGAGCGATGACCGACGACCGCGAAACCGAGTTCAAGCCGTGGGGCGACGGCGAGGACGACCCGGTCGACGTCGCCGTCCGGGACACGCGCCGGGCCGTCTTCCCCCTGCACGGCCTCGACCCGGACGACCCCAGGGACTGACCATGGCCGGCCGCGACCCCTTCGACTACCCCCGCGACTGGGAAGCCGACGTCGTGCTGTCCGACGGCGGCACCGTCCACCTGCGCCCGATCGTCCCCACCGACGCCGACGGCCTGGTCGCCTTCCACGCCAAGCTGTCCGAGCGCACCCGCTACTTCCGCTACTTCGGCGCCTACCCGCGCATCCCCGAGAAGGACCTCAAGCGGTTCTCCACGGTCGACCACCACGACCGGGTCGCGTTCGCCGCCTTCCTCGGCGACGACATCGTCGCGGTCGGCCGGTACGAACGGCTCGACCACGGCCCGTCGGCGGAGGTCGCCTTCGTCGTGAGCGACGCCCACCAGGGCCGCGGGCTCGGCTCGATCCTCCTGGAACACCTCGCCGCGGCCGCGGCGGAGTGCGGGCTGCGCCGGTTCGTCGCCGAGGTGCTCGCCGAGAACGCCGCGATGGTGCGGGTCTTCCGCGACGCCGGCTACCAGGTCAGCCGCGAATTCGAGGAGGGCGTGCTGCACCTGGAATTCGACATCGACCCGACCGAGGAGTCCCTTGCCGTCGCGCGCTCCCGGGAACAGGCCGCGGAGGCGCGCAGCGTGCACAACCTGCTGCACCCGACGTCGGTCGCGGTGATCGGCGCGTCCGCCGAACCGGGCAAGGTCGGCCACGTCGCCTTCGCGAACCTGCTCGCCGCCGCGTTCACCGGCACCGTCTACCCGGTCAACCCGGAGCACCGCTCGGTCCGCGGCGTCCGCGCGTACCCGTCGGTGCTGGACATCCCGGACCCGGTCGACCTGGCCGTCGTGGCGGTGCCCGCCGAGTCCGTCGAGTCCGTTTTGGACGCTTGCCTCGCGAAGGGCGTCAAAACGCTGCTGATCCTCTCCAGCGGCTTCGCCGAAGCCGGCCCGCACGGCCTGCACGCCGAGCTGCGGCTGGTCGGCGAGGCGCGGGCGCACGGCATGCGCGTCGTCGGCCCCAACGCGCTCGGCGTGCTGAACACCGCGCCCGGCATCCGGCTCAACGCCACCCTCGCGCCGCGCCTGCCCGTGCGTGGGCGGACCGGGTTCTTCTGCCAGTCCGGCGCGCTGGGCACCGCGATCCTCGCCGACGCCGAATCGCGCGGCCTCGGCCTGTCGACGTTCGTCTCGGCCGGCAACCGCGCCGACGTCTCGGGCAACGACCTGCTCCAGTACTGGGAAACCGACCCGGACACCGACCTCGTCCTGCTGTACCTCGAGTCCTTCGGCAACCCGCGCAAGTTCGCGCGGCTGGCGAGAAGGCTGGCCCGCACGAAACCGATCGTCGCGGTGAAGTCGGGGCGGCACGCGGTCCGCCCGCAGCTCGCGGCGACGTCCACGGAGATCGACGAGGCCAGCGTGCAGGCCCTGTTCGAGCAGGCCGGTGTCGTCCGCGTGGAGTCGCTGGCGCAGCTGTTCGACACCGCGCTCGTGTTCGCCCACCAGCCGCTGCCCGCCGGGCCGCGGGTCGCGATCGTCGGCAACTCCAGCGCGATCGGGCTGCTGGCCGCCGACACCGCGCGGATGCAGGGCCTGCGGCTGGCCTTCGACCCCATCGACGTCGGCCCGCAGGCCGGGCCCGACGACTTCGCCAAGGCGGTCGGCGAAGCGCTCACCTCGCCGGACACCGACGCGCTGGTCGTCGTGTTCGCGCCGCCGGTGGCGATCCCCGGCACGGCGTACGCGCGCGCCCTGCGCGAGACCGTGGTCGAACTCGGGCAGCGCAAGCCGATCGTCTCGACGTTCCTCGCCGCTGAAGGCGTGCCCGACGAACTGGCGGTCTCGACGGACGACGGCGTGCCGACGCGCGGCTCGATCCCGTCGTACCCGAGCCCGGAACGCGCCGTGAACGCGCTCGCCAGGGTCGTCCGGTACGCGGCTTGGCGGCAGCGCCCGCAGGGCACGCTGGTGCGCCCGGCCGGGATCCACACCGAGCAGGCGCAGGGACTCGTGCGCGAGCTGCTGGAAAGCGAGAACGGCAAGACGACGCTGCTGTCCGACACCGACGTCGTGCGGTTGCTGGGCTGCTACGGCATCGACGTCGTCCCGTTCCGCGTGGCGTCCACAGTGGACGAAGCCGTCGCCGCCGCGGCCGAGCTGGGCTACCCGGTGACGCTCAAGGCCGTCGACGAGCGGCTGCGCGGCCGCCCCGACCTCGCGGGGGTACGGCTCGACCTCTCGTCCGAGGATTCCGTGCGCACCGCCTACGAAAGCTTGCGCGAGATCTCCGATGACGACGACGTGTACGTCCAGCGGATGGCCCCGAAGGGCCTGTCGTGCGTGATCGGGCTGCAGGACGACCCGTCGTTCGGCACGCTCGTGTCGTTCGGGCTGTCCGGGCTGGTCAGCACGCTGCTGGGGGACCGCGCGTACCGGGCGGTGCCGCTCACCGACGTCGACGCGGCCACGCTGCTGCGCGAGCCGCGGACGGCGCCGCTGCTCACCGGCTACCGCGGCGACGAGCCCGCCGACCTCGCCGCCCTGCAGGACATGGTGCTGCGCGTCGCCGCGCTGGCCGAGGACAACCCGGAGGTGCGGTCGCTGGTGCTGGACCCGATCCTGGCGTCGCCGGACGGCGCCTTCGTAGCCAACGCCCGTCTCGTGCTGGGTGCGCCGCCGTCGCGGCCCGACACCGGCCCGCGGCGCCTGCGCGCCATCAACCCCCTGGACTGACCATGGCGACCTTGACCGAGGTGTTGACCAAGCACATCGAGGACGTCCCGGGCGCCGTGGCGCTCGTCGCCCACGGTGGCCGGCTCGAGGTGGCGGCCGTCGGTTCGGCGGACGCCGAGGGCACCGTGCCGATGGCGCGCGACTCGCTGTTCCGGATCGCGTCGCTGACCAAGCCGATCGTCGCCGCGGCGCTCCTGCTGCTCGTCGACGACGGCGAGCTCGCGCTGGACGACCCGATCGCGCGGTGGCTGCCGGAGCTGGCGTCGCCGGTGGTCGTGCGGACGCCGGCCGGGCCGGTCGACGACGTCGTGCCCGCCGTCCGCCCGATCACGGTGGCCGACCTGCTGACGTTCCGCTGCGGGTACGGCCTCGCGGCGGACATGACGCTGCCCGCGGTCGACCTGCTGCTGCAGGTGCTGGGCCACCCGGCGGCGGCACCGCGGGCGCTGGCACCGGACGAGTGGCTGGCGGCGCTCGCGCAGGTGCCGTTGTTGCACCAGCCGGGGGAGGCGTGGCTGTACGGCACCGGTTCGGACCTCCAGGGCGCGCTGATCGCGCGGGTCTCGGACCGGCCGTTGCCGGAGTTCCTGGGGGAGCGGCTGTTCGAGCCGCTGGGCATGGCCGACACGGGGTTCGCGGTGCCGACCGCCGCGCTGGGCCGGTTCACGAGCGCGTACCGGCCGGCCGGGAACGGGCTGCGGCTGATCGACTCGCCGGAGGGCCGCTGGAGCAGCGCACCGGCGTTCCCGTCCGGCGCGGCGGGCCTGGTCTCGACGGCCGACGACCTGCTGAAGTTCGCCCGCTTCCTGCTGGACGAGGGCACGGTCGACGGCCACCGCCTTCTCACGGCGCAGTCGGTGCACGGCATGACGACCGACCACCTGACCCCGGCCCAGCGCGAGGCGGGCCGGCTGTTCCTGCACGGCCAGGGCTGGGGCTACGGCGGTTCGGTGGACGTGCAGGCAACCAGGCCGTGGGAGGTCCCGGGCCGCTACGGCTGGGTCGGCGGCGCGGGAACGGCCTGGCACCTGCACCCGGCGACGGGCACGGTGACGGTGCTGCTGACGCAGGTCGAGATGACGAGCCCGGAGCCGACCCCGCTGATGCAGGAGTTCTGGCTGTACGCCGCCGAGCAGTGAGGGCGTCGGCCCCGCGTCAGTCGCCCACCCCGGCCAGCTCCAAAGCCTCCGCCGCGCACCGCAGCGCCGCCTTGTCGGCCGCCGGGTCGTCGTGCGTCGGGGACACCGCCAACGTCGTCACCCCCGCCTCGGCGAGGGCGCGCATGCCGTCGGCGATGCGCTCCTTCGGGCCGAGCAACGACGTCGCGTCCAGGAACTCCACCGGGATCGCCGCCATCGCGCCGGCGTAGTCCATCGTCAAGTACCGTTCGCGGACCTCGTCGGCCGCGGCTTCGTAGCCCATGCGGGCCACCAGGTCGCGGTAGAAGTTGCGCTCCCGGCTGCCCGCTCCGCCGACGAACCCCGCCACGTACGGCCGGGCGTGGTCGGCCGCTCGTCGCCAGTCGGGGTCTACCGCCAGCGGGACCGTCGTCACCACGTCGAACCCGGCCAGTGTCTCGCCGATCTTCGCGCGGCCCGCGCGGATCCGGGCGAGCGCCTCGCCGCCGTGCTCCGCCGAGAAGAACAGGCCGAGCCAGCCGTCCGCGATTTCCCCGGTGAGTTCGAGGTTTTTCGGGCCGAGCGAGGCGAGGTAGAGGGGGATGTGCTCGCGCACCGGCGGTACCGCGAGCGGCAGCGCCTTTCCCGGTCCGCCGGGCAGCGGCAGCCGGAAATGCGCGCCGTCGTGGCGGACTCGTTCGTACCGCAGGGCTTTGCGCACGATTTCGACGTATTCACGCGTGCGCTCGAGGGGTTTCCCGAACGGAACGCCATACCAGCCTTCGGCGACCTGCGGCCCGGAAACGCCGAGCCCGAGCCGGAACCGGCCGCCGGAAAGGTTGTCCAGGGTCGCCGCCGTCATCGCGGTCATCGTCGGGCGGCGCGCCGGGATCTGCAGGATCGCGCTGCCCAGGTCGATGCGCTCGGTCCGCGCCGCCAGCCACGCCAGCACGGTCCGATTTTCACTCACCCGAAGTTACCGCTGGTAATCGGTCACCACGGGTATTCAGGGGTGCGACAGGGGTGCGAGCAGATTCCCCAGCGCCAGCAGCTGGTGGGTCGCGCCGCCCAACTCGAACTCCAGGCGTTTCGCCGCCGTGAAGTAGCGGTGCACCTCGTGGTCCACGTCGATGCCGACGCCCCCGTGGACGTGCACCGTCGTGTGGGCCACGCGGTGGCCCGCCTCCGCGGCCCAGAACTTGGCCGTCGCCACCGCTTCCGCCGCGGGCAGGTCCGAGGCCAGCTGCCACGCCGCCTGCAGCGACGTCAGCCGGACCGCTTCGACGTCGACGTACGCGTCCGCGAGGCGCTGGCGGACCGCCTGGAAACCGCCGATGACGTGGTCGAACTGCTTGCGCTCGGCCGCGTACGCCGCCGTCAGCTCCAGGGATCGCTCGACGATGCCGAGCTGCTGCGCGCACACCCCCGCCGTTCCGCGCAGCCGCAGCCACTCGCCGATGTCGCCCAGTGAAGTCCCGCGTACGCCGGAAAGTTCCAGCAGGCACGCGTCCGCGTGGTCGGTCGTCTGCTGCGGCCGCACCGAGACGCCGTCCGCGGCCGCGTCGACCAGGAAGACCTCGTCCCCGGCGGCGACCAGGAACCCGTTGGCGAACGCCCCGAACGCCACGGCGGACCGCGAGCCGGACAGCAAACCGTCGGCCGCCGTGAACCCGGACAGTGCCACCGCTAGAACACGTTCTCCTCGCAGGACCGGCAGCACCCAGCGGTCCACCAGCTCCGGCGTGCCGAACTCGGCCAGCGCCGACGCCGCCATCGTGATCGACGGCAGGTACGGGACCGCCGCCACCGCGCGGCCGATCTCGGTGAGCACCGCGCACTGCTCCAGCAGGCCGAACCCGCCGCCGCCCAGCGACGACGGCAACGCGGCGTCGAGCACGCCCGCCTGGCCCAGCGCCGTCCACAGTGGAGCGTCGAAGCCGCCGGTGCCGTGCGGGTCGTGGGTGGCCTTGTCGGCGACGATCCGCCGGGTCAGCGCGGCCAGATCCGCCGACGCTTCCGAAGGGGTGAAGTCCATGGGACGCTCCTAGCGCGTGACGGGCAGGCCGAGGGTGGTCGCGGCGATCATGTCCCGCTGGATCTCGTTGGTGCCGCCGCCGAAGGTGAGGATCAGCGCCGACCGGTGCAGCCGCTCGATCCGCCCGGCCAGCAGCGCGCCCGGCGAACCGTCGCGGACGACGGCGGCCGCGCCCAGCACCTCCATCAGCAGCCGGTAGGCCTCGATCGCGAACTCCGTGCCGTACACCTTCGTCGCCGACGCCTCCGCCGGGCCCAGTTCGCTCGCCGCGGCCGCCCACGCGATCCGCCAGTTCCGCAGCTTCAGGTACTCCGCGCCGGCGTGCACCCGCGCGAGGTGGACGCGCACCCATTCCTGGTCGATGGCGCCGGTTTCCTTCGCCCACGCCAGGACGTCGGCGAGTGCCTTGCGCACCGGCGCCGACGACGTGAGCGCGACGCGCTCGTGGTTGAGCTGGTTGGTGATCAGCGGCCAGCCCGCGTTCTCCTCGGCGACGCGCGCCGACACCGGCACGCGCACCTCGTCGTAGTAGGTCGCGCTCGTGCCCGCGCCCGCGACCGTGCGCACCTTGGTCCACGAAAACCCGGGCGACGACGTCGGCACGATCAGGATCGACAACCCGCGGTGCTTCTTCGCGTCCGGATCGGTCCGGACGGCGAGCCACACGTAGTCGGCGTACTCGATCAGGCTGGTCCACATCTTCTGCCCGGTGACGACGTACTCGTCGCCGTCGCGCACCGCGCGCGTCCGCAGCGACGCGAGGTCCGTGCCGGCTTCCGGCTCGGAGTAGCCGATCGAGAAGTGCAGCTCGCCCGCGGCGATCTTCGGCAGGTAGAACGCCTTCTGCTCGTCGGTGCCGTACCGCATGATGGTCGGCCCGACGGTGTTGACCGTGAGGAACGGGACCGGCACCCCGGCGACCGCCGCCTCGTCGGTGAAGATGAGCTGGTCGAGCATCGACCGGTCCTGCCCGCCGTACTCCTTCGGCCAGCCCAGCGCGAGCCAGCCGTCCTTGCCCAGCTGCCGGACGATCTCCTTGTACGCCACGCCGTCGCCGTACTCGTCGCCCGCGCGCAGGCTCTCCCGCCGCTCCGGCGTCATCAGCTCGGCGAAGTACTCCCGAAGCTCCGCGGCCAGCGCGCGCTGCTCCGGTGTGTAGTCGATCCGCACCCGTCACCTCGATCCGGCGTTATAGTAGAACCTGTTCTAGTTGTACCAGGACTCACGCGGCGGAGGAAGCATGGAGATCGGCGTCGATCGTTCGCTCTGCGAGGCGAACGCGGTGTGTGTCGGGTTCGCGCCGGACGTCTTCGACCTGGACGACGACGAAGAACTCGTCATCCAGCCGGGTCCGGTACTGACCGATCGGATAGAACAAGTTACAGATGCGGTCAAAGGCTGCCCGAAGAACGCCCTGTTCATCGCTGGTTAGCGGTGTTCACTGAACCTCTTGCGGAGAGCAAGAACAGATTCTAGTGTAGGCGCGGTCACAGGACTCGATGAGGAGGCCTCGCGTGAGCTTGACCGGCAGGACAGCGATCGTAACCGGCGCCGCCGCCGGACTGGGACGGGCCGAGGCCCTCGCCCTCGCCGCGCGCGGCGCGACCGTCGTCGTCAACGACATCACCGAGGCCAAGGACGTCGTCGAAGAAATCGAAGCCGCCGGTGGCAAGGCGGTCGCGGTCGCCGGTGACGTCGGCGACCGGGCCACCGCGGACGCGCTCGTGACGGCCGCGCTCGACCTCGGCGGGCTCGACGTCGTGGTCAACAACGCGGGCGTGCTGCGCGACAAGATGCTCTTCTCGATGTCCGACGACGAGTGGGACACCGTCCTGCGCGTGCACCTGCGCGGCCACTTCCTGTTGTCCCGCAACGCCACGAAGTACTGGCGCGACAAGTCCAAAGCGGACGGTCAGCCGGTGTACGGCAGGCTCGTCAACACCGCGTCCGAGGCGTTCCTCATCGGCTCGCCCGGCCAACCCAACTACGCCGCGGCGAAGGCGGGCATCACCGCGCTCACCATGTCGGCCGCCCGCGGCCTGGCCAAGTACGGCGTCCGCGCGAACGCGATCTGCCCGCGCGCGCGGACGGCGATGACCGAGAGCGTGTTCGGAGCTCCTCCCGCCGAGGGCTCCGATCCGCTCTCGGTCGAGCACGTCGCCCCCTTCGTCGCCTACCTCGCTTCGCCCGCGGCCGAGCACGTCAACGGCCAGGTGTTCATCGTCCACGGCGGCGCGGTGTCGCTGGTCGGAGCGCCGCGGATCGAGCAGCGCTGGTCCCTCGACGAGCTCGAGACGTCGGTCAGCGCCTTCTTCGCCGACCGCGACCCCGGCCGGATGTTCGCCGCCACCGAAATCCTGGGAGAGTCATGAGGCTGGACGGGAAGATCGCCCTGATCACCGGCGCCGCGCGCGGCCAGGGCGCGGCCGCCGCACGCGCGTTCGTGGCCGAGGGCGCGCAGGTCCTGCTCGCCGACATCCTCGACGACGAGGGCAAGCAGCTCGCCGCCGAACTCGGGGAGCAGGCCGTCTACCAGCACCTCGACGTCGGCGACGAGGACGGCTGGGCCGCCGCCGTCGAGCGCGCGACGACCGAGTTCGGCGCCCCGAACGTGCTGGTCAACAACGCGGGCATCCTGCACTTCTCGGAACTGGGCCAGACGAAGCTGGCCGACTACGAACGCGTCATCCGGGTCAACCAGATCGGGGCGTTTCTCGGGATGCGCTCGGTCGTTGAACCGATGACCGCCGCCGGCGGTGGCTCCATCGTCAACGTGTCCTCTGTGGAGGGACTGGCCGGGATGCCCTACCTGATCGCCTACACCGCGAGCAAGTTCGCCATCCGCGGGATGACCAAGGTCGCCGCGATGGAGCTGGGCCGCAAGCACATCCGCGTCAACTCGGTGCACCCCGGCGCGATCGACACGCAGATGGTCGAGACCGCCGCGGGCGGGCAGAAAGTCGACATGTCGTACGTCGGGAAGAAGGTGGCGCTCGGCCGGGTCGGGCAGCCGGAGGACATCGCGAAGCTCGTCCTCTTCCTGGCCAGCGACGAAAGCGCGTATTGCACGGGAGCGGAGTTCGTCGCGGACGGCGGCGCCACGGCGTCGCACGCGCTCAACCTCAGTTTCTGACCGCAAGATCAGTTAACACCGCTAACGAAAATCGGGCACCGGGTATGGAGAACACTCGGAGGTCAGTGACGACCTACTGGGAGGTGTGGTGAGCGAGAGCACGGGGACGCTCCCGGGAACCGCGGCCCTGACCCAGGTCGGCCGCCTCGCGACGCTTTCCTGGGAAGTCCTGCGCGCGATCTTCAAACGCCCGTTCCAGTTCCGCGAATGGATCCAGCAGTGCTGGTTCTTCGCCAGCGTCACGATCCTGCCGACGGCGCTGGTCGCCATCCCGTTCGGCGCGGTGATCGCGTTGCAGCTCGGTTCGCTGACCGCACAGATCGGCGCCCAGTCGTTCACCGGCGCGGCCAGCGCGCTCGCGATCGTGCAGCAGGCCAGCCCCCTGATCACGGCGTTGCTCGTCGCGGGCGCCGGCGGCAGCGCGGTCTGCGCGGACATCGGCGCGCGCAAGATCCGCGAAGAGATCGACGCCATGGAGGTCCTCGGCGTCAACCCGATCCAGCGCCTGATCGTGCCGCGCGTGCTCGCCGCGATGGTCGTTTCGGTGCTGCTGAACGGCTTGGTCAGCGTCGTCGGCGTGCTCGGCGGCTACTTCTTCAACGTCGTCCTCCAAGGCGGCACGCCCGGCGCGTACCTGGCCAGCTTCAACGCGCTGGCCCAGGTGCCGGACCTGTGGGTCAGCGAGATCAAGGCGCTGCTGTACGGCTTCGTCGCCGGCGTCGTCGCGGCCTTCCGCGGGCTGAACCCGCCGCCCGGGCCGAAGGGCGTCGGCGACGCGGTCAACCAGGCCGTCGTCATCACGTTCCTGCTGCTGTTCCTCATCAACGTCGTGCTCACCGCGATCTACCTGCGGATCGTCCCGCCGAAGGCCATGTGATGACGGCCGTCGACACCGACCGGACGCTCGAATACATCGCGCGCCCCGGCCAGAGCCTGGAAGGACTCGGCAAGCAACTCGCGTTCGCCGCGAAAGCGCTGGCCTGGTCGCCGCGCACGATCCGCCGCTACAGCCGGGAAACCCTGCGGCTGCTCACCGAAGTCTGCTTCGGCACCGGCGGCCTGGCCGTCATCGGCGGCACGCTCGGCGTGATGATCGGGATGACGCTCTTCACCGGTCTGATCGTCGGCCTCCAGGGCTACTCCGCGCTCAACCAGCTCGGCACCGCCGCGCTCACCGGGTTCATCTCCGCCTACTTCAACACCCGCGAAGTCGCGCCGCTGTCGGCCGGCCTCGCGTTGAGCGCGACCGTCGGCTGCGGGTTCACCGCCCAGCTCGGCGCGATGCGGATCTCCGAGGAGATCGACGCGCTCGAAGTCATGGGCGTGCCGAGCATGCCGTACCTGGTGACGACCCGCGTGCTCGCCGGCGTCGCCGCGGTGATCCCGCTGTACGCGGTCGGCCTGCTCTCCAGCTACCTCGCGTCCCGGCAGATCACCATCTGGCTCTACGGCCAGTCCGCGGGCACGTACGACCACTACTTCACGCTGTTCTTGCCACCCGGTGACGTCCTCTGGTCGTTCGGGAAGGTGATCGTCTTCAGCGTGCTCGTGATCCTGTCCCATTGCTACTACGGCTTCAACGCCAGCGGCGGCCCGGCCGGCGTCGGCGTCGCGGTGGGCCGCGCGGTGCGGACGTCGATCGTGCTGATCTCGGTCCTGGACTTCTTCTTGTCGCTGGCGATCTGGGGCGCGAACACGACGGTGAGGATCTCGGGATGAGGCGCGAGCTCTGGCAGCGGCTCCGGTACCAGGTGCTGGGGCTCGCCTTCCTGCTCGTGGCCGCGCTGTTCATCGCGGGCACGCTCGCCGTCTACAACAAGGCGTTCACGCCGGTGACGCTCGTGAAGCTGGAGACCGACCGCGTCGGCAGCCAGCTGCGCACCGGCGGCGACGTCAAGGTCCGCGGCATGCTCGTCGGCGAAGTCCGTTCGGTGCTGGCGAAGGGCGACCACGCCGAGCTGGAGCTGGCGCTCGACCCGGACAAGACGCACGTCATCCCTCGCAACGTCTCCGCGCGCTTGCTGCCCAAGACGCTCTTCGGCGAGCGGTACGTCGCCCTGCAGCTGCCCGAGACGTCGCAGGGGCCGATCAAGGCCGGCGACGTCATCCCGCAGGACCGCAGCAGCGCGGCGATCGAGCTGCAGAAGGTCCTCGACGACGTGATGCCGCTGCTGCAGGCCGTCCAGCCGGAAAAGCTGTCGAGCACGCTCACCGCCGTGGCGACCGCGCTCGACGGCCGCGGCAAGCAGCTCGGCCAGACCCTCGTGCAGCTGGGCGACTACCTCGGCAAGCTCAACCCGTCGCTGCCGGACGTCAAGGCCGACATCACCGGGCTCGCGAACGTGGCGAACACCTACGACAAGGCCGCGCCGGACCTGCTGCAGGCGCTGTCGGACCTGACGACGACCAGCCGGACGATCGTCGACCAGCGCGCGCAGCTGACCGACCTCTACGCCACCGTCACCGCGGCTTCCGTGGACCTGACGAGCTTCCTGCAGGTCAACAAGGACAACCTGATCCGGCTCACCACGGCCATCCAGCCGACGCTCGACGTCCTCGCGAAGTACGCGCCCGAATACCCGTGCCTGATGCGGCAACTCGCCGAATCCGTGCCTCGCGCGGAACTCGCGTTCGGCAAAGGCACCGCGCACCCCGAGGTCAGCCGGGTCACCATCGAGTTCGCCGCCAGCCGCGGCAAGTACCTCCCCGGCGTCGACGAGCCGAAGTACGACGACAAGCGCGGCCCACGCTGCTACCCGCAGGTCCCGAAGCCCGGCGTGTGGCCGCAGTACCCGCCGGACGGCGCGATCGACGACGGCTCCAGCAAGCCGCCGCCGCCGAAGTACCCGCCCGAAACGCTGCCCTCCGGCGGTGGCGCCATCGGCGGGTCCCCGGGTTCGATCGTCGGCTCGGCCTACGAAACCGACCTGATCGACCTGCTCGCGTCGCCCGCGCTCGGCACCGCGCCGGGTGACGTGCCGGGCTGGGCGGGCCTGATCGTCGGGCCGCTCTACCGCGGGGCGGAGGTGGAGCTGAAATGAGGAGCTTCGTCCCGTCGCTGATCAAGCTCGCGGTGTTCGCCGTCGTCACCGTGCTCCTCACCGGGGTCCTGGCGGCCACCATCGCGAACACGAACTTCGGCGAGACGTCGGGCTACCTGGCGAAGTTCACCGACGCGTCCGGGCTCAAGGAAGGCGACGACGTCCGCATCGCCGGCGTCAAGGTCGGTCAGGTTGACGCGATCGAAGTCGTCGAGGGCGAGCGGAACCTGGCGCAGGTGCGGTTCGACGTCGAGCACACCTACCGGCTGCCGGAGACGGTGACCGCGACCATCAAGTACCGCAACCTGGTCGGGCAGCGCTACCTCGCGCTCGGCACCGACGTCCCGGGCGATCGCGCGTTGCCGGACGGCGGCACGATCCCGCCCGAGCGCACCAAGCCCGCCCTGAACCTGACCGTGTTGTTCAACGGGTTCAAGCCGCTGTTCAAGGCGCTGAGCCCCAAGGACGTCAACCAGCTCTCGGCCGAGATCATCAGCGTCTTCCAGGGCGAGGGCGGCACGATCACCAGCCTGCTGCAGCACACGGCGTCGCTGACGACGGCGATCGCGAGCAAGGACCAGGTGATCGGCCAGGTCATCGCCAACCTCAACACCGTGCTCGGCACGGTCAACTCCCGCGGCCCGCAGCTCGGCGACCTCATCGAGCAGACGCAGAAGCTGGTCAGCGGGCTGGCCGAGCAGCGCAAGCCGATCGGCGACGCGGTCAGCGCGCTCGGCGACCTCGCCGTGTCCACGACGGGCCTGCTCGCCGACGCGCGCCCGGCGCTCAAGGACGACGTCGCCCAGCTGGGCGTGCTGTCGCAGAACCTCGGCGACTCCGGCGAACTGCTCAACCACCTCCTCGAAGTGCTGCCGGGCAACCTGCAGAAGTTCACCCGGACCCTCAGCTACGGCAGCTGGTTCAACTACTACCTGTGCGGGATCACCGGCACCATCGGCATTTCCTCGCTCGACATCACCGTGCCGATCGTCCCGCTGCCCGGCACCCAGCGCGCGGAGAGGTGTGGTCCGTGAAGCCGCTGAAAGATCGCAACCAGGCGGGAGTCGGCGCGGTCGCGCTCGTGCTGATCGTGCTCGTCACGGCCACGACGTACTTCTCCGACCAGCTCCCGTTCTTCGGCAACGGCACGACGTACTCAGCCTACTTCGGCGAGTCCGCCGGGCTGGCGCCGGACAACGAGGTCGAGGTCGCCGGCGTCAAGGTCGGCACGGTGTCGTCGGTTTCCCTGGCCGGCAAGCAGGTTCTGGTGCGGTTCCGCGTCAAGGACGTCCGGGTCGGTGACGGGACGACGGCGTCGATCGAGATCAAGACGCTGCTGGGGGAGAAGTACCTCGCCCTCGACCCGAAGGGCGACGGCGCGCAGGAGCCGGACGCGACAATTCCGCAAGCCCGCACGCGCACGCCGTTCCAGCTGCAGGACGCGTTCGAGCAGCTGTCGACGACGGTCGGCGACATCGACACGAAACAGCTCGCGGACAGCTTCAACGCGTTGTCCGACAGCCTCAAGGACAGTCCGCAGTACCTGAGGGACACGCTGACCGGGTTGTCGTCGCTGGCGAAGACTGTGTCGTCGCGCGATGCGGACCTGCACACATTGCTGGCCAACACGAGCCAGGTGTCGAAGACGCTGTCCGACCGCAACACCCAGCTGCAGCGCGTGATCAGCGACGGCAACCTGCTGCTCGGCGAGCTGCAGAACCGCAAGAAGGCGATCAACGCGCTGCTCACCGGCACCCAGCAGCTTTCGCAGCAGCTGACCGGGCTCGTCCAGGACAACCGGGCGCAGCTGAAACCGACGCTGGACAAGCTGAGCAAGGTAACCGACATCCTGCAGCGCAACCAGGGCAACCTCGACAAGAGCCTGCAGCTGATGGCGCCTTTCGCCCGAGTCGGCGCGAACGCCACCGGCAACGGCCGCTGGTTCGAGGGCTACCTGTGCGGCCTGCTGCCGCCGACGATCAACGCCGGCGTCGTCACGATCAACCCCGAAGGCTGCACCCCGCCGATCGCGGCGCCGAACCAGGGGGTGGGCGGCCGATGACCATCCGGACCTACCGCGGGCGCAGCCTGGTGACGTGGCTGGCGTTCGCGTGTGTGCTGGCGTTGCTGCTGACCGCGGGTCTGTGGCTGGTGTTCCGGGAATCCACCGGGACGAAGCTGTCCGCGTACTTCGGCAAGACCGTCGGGCTCTACGCGGGTTCGTCGGTGCGGGTGCTCGGCGTGCCGGTCGGGCAGGTCACCGACGTCACGCCGCAGGGCGACGCGGTGCGCGTGGACATGCGCGTCGACGACGTGTCCTTGCCCGCCGACGTCGGCGCGGTCGTCGTCGCGCCGAGCCTGGTCAGCGACCGGTACGTCCAGCTGACCCCGGCTTACGACAGCGGCCCTGTTCTGGCCTCCGGGACGGTGCTGGCGAAGGATCGCACGGCGACGCCGGTCGAGCTGGACGACCTGTACTCGAGCCTGGACAAGCTGTCGACGGCGCTGGGACCCAACGGCGCCAACAAGGACGGCGCGCTGTCCGGCGTCCTGGACACCGCCGCGAACACGCTGAAGGGCAACGGCGCTTCGCTGAACTCGACGGTCGGCCAGCTCGCCGAGCTCGCCAAAACCTTGGACGGCTCGAAAGACGACTTGTTCTCGACCGTGCAGAACCTCAACTCGTTCACCGGCGCCTTGGCCCAGAGCGACCAGCAGCTCAACGAGTTCTACGGCCGCGTCGCCGACGTCAGCCAGTTCCTCGCGGCGGACTCTTCCGATGTCGGCGCGGCGTTGCAGTCACTCGGCGGGGCGCTCGGCGACGTCCAGACGTTCGTCAACGACAACAAGGGCGCGCTGGAGTCCAATGTGGACAAGCTGGCGTCGCTGTCGAAGGTCCTGGTCGACCAGCGGGCCGCGCTCGCCGAAGTCCTCGACATCGCCCCGACCGGCGCGACCAACTTCATCAACTCCTACGACGCCGCATCGGGCACGATCGCCGTCCGCGACAACCTGAACGAGCTGACCAACCCGCCGATCCTCACCGTCTGCCGGCTGATCAGCTCGTTCACACCCAAGGAAATCCCGGACACCTTGGGCGCCATCTGCAAGCAGCTGGCGCCGATCCTGGACGGCGCGTTGAAGCTGCCGACCATCCCACAGGTGCTGAATTCGTTGCAGAACGGGACCTTGCCGCCACTTCCGCTTCCGCTGGTCGACGTCATGGAACAGCTTTCGGGGGGTGCCAAGTGAAGCGGTTCGCCGGCGTGCTCGCCGGGCTGCTCGTGCTCGCCGGGTGCAGCGACGGCGGGTTCAACGGCCTCTACGGCACGCCGCTGCCGGGCGGCGCCGACGTCGGCGACCACCCGTACCACGTGACCGCGCTGTTCACCGACGTCCTCGATCTGGTGCCGCAGTCCAGCGTCAAGGTCAACGACGTCGCGGTCGGGCGGGTCGACAAGATTTCCTTGACGCCGGACACGCGGTCGGCGCAGGTCGCGATGACCGTCAACGGCGACATCGCGCTGCCCGCGAATGCCCGTGCCGAGCTGAAGCAGTCGTCACTGCTGGGGGAGAAGTTCGTCGAGCTGAGCGTGCCGACGGCCGAACCGGCCACCGGACACCTGGGCGACGGCGCCCAGATCCCGTTGGGACGCACCAATCGCAACCCCGAGGTCGAGGAGGTGCTCGGCGCGCTTTCCCTGCTGCTCAACGGCGGCGGCGTCGAACAGATCCAGAAGATCAGCCACGAGCTGAACGACGCGTTGTCCGGCAACGAGCCGGAAATCCGCGCGCTGCTGTCGCGAGTGGACGAACTGGCGACCCAGCTCGACGGGCACCGCACCGAGATCCTCCGCGCGATCGACGGGCTCGGGAAGCTGTCGACCACGTTGGCCGGCCAGACGCAGAACCTGACGAACGCGCTCGACAACCTCGCGCCGGGCCTGAAGGTCGTCACCGACCAGCGCGACCAGCTGGTCGGGATGCTGAACGCGCTGAACACGCTTTCCGGCGTCGCCGTGGACACCGTGACGAAGAGCCGCGACCAGCTCGTCGCGAACCTCAAGGCGCTGCAGCCGACGTTGACGAAGCTCGGCGAAGCGGGTTCCAACCTGCCAACGGCGTTGCAGATCCTGCTGACGTACCCGTTCCCGGACTACGCGGGCAACGTGATCAAGGGCGACTACGCGAACGTCGAGGCGAACGTGAACCTCGACCTGGACACGCTGATCTCGAACTTCACGAACTCGTCGCAGCCGCCGATCGCGCTGCCTTCCGGTCAACAGCCGTCCGCCGTCGCACCACCGCTGCCGCTGCCGGACCTCGGTTCGCTCCCGCAGTCCGCCGGTCCCGACCTGCTGGGCGGCTTGCTCGGCCTGATCGGGGGCGGCAAGTGACCACCCGCAAGATCCGCATCCAGCTGTTCGCGTTCGTCGTCATCGCCGTGGTGTCGGTCGTGTACGCGGGCGGCCGCTACGCAGGTCTGGACCGGCTCTTCGGCAACCGCGGCTACGTCGTGACGGCGCAGCTGACCGACTCCGGCGGCATCTTCGTCAACTCCGAAGTCGCGTACCGCGGCGTGACGGTCGGGCGGGTGACCGGCATGACGCTGACCGAGCACGGCGTCGACGTGGCGCTCGACATCGACGCGGACGCCCCGGAAATCCCGGCCGACGCGCACGCGCAGGTGGCGAACCGGTCGGCGGTGGGGGAGCAGTTCGTCGACCTGCTCCCGCTGCACGACGGCGGGCCGTTCCTGAAGGACGGTTCGGTGATCACGGCGGACAAGACGTCGCTGCCGCCGTCGCCGGACACGGTTTTGTCGCATTTGGACGATCTCGTGGCGAGCGTGCACCCGGAGTCGCTGCGGACGGTCGTCGACGAGACGTACAACGCGTTCGCCGGCGCGGGCCCGGAACTGCAGCAGCTGCTGGACAGCACGGGCTCGCTGACCGCCGTCGCCGCGCAGTACGTCCCGCAGACGCAGGGGTTGCTGTCCAATTCGCGGGTGGTGCTGGACACGCAGCAGCGGCAGGCTGCCAACATCACGGACTTCGCTTCGGGCTTGCGCACGATCGCCGGTCAGCTCAAGAAGTCCGACCCGGACCTGCGGCGGGTGATCGCGGAAGCGCCGCAGCTGAGCCGGCAGATCAGCGACGTGCTCGCCGCGTCCGGGACCGATCTTGGTGTGCTGTTCGCGAACTTGTTGACGACCGCGCAGATCACGTCGTCCCGTCGCGATTCGATCGAGGAACTGCTGGTGGCGTACCCGATCATCGGGGCGTTCTCGCCATCGACGTCCCCGGACGGTACCGGTCATCTGGGCGTGGTGCTCAACTTCTTCGACCCGGCTTCGTGCACGAAGGGGTACGAGGGGACGAAGCAGCGTGCGGCGAACGATGTTTCGGAAGCCCCGGTGAACTTGAACGCGTACTGCGCCGAGCCGCCGGGCAGCCCGACCGGGGTGCGCGGGGCTCAAAACGCGCCCTACGCGGGGAAACCGCCGGCCATTCCGGCGGCGCCTTCGCAGCAGGCTGCCTCGTCTTCTCCGTCGCAGTTGCCGGGAATGCTGAGCCTGTTGACGGGTCCGTCGTCCGGCGGTCTCGGCCGGCTGTTGGGCGCGCCGTGAGGGTTCTGGTCGTGGCCGCGGTGCTTTCGGTGCTGGCGGCGGGTTTCGCCGGCTGGTCGTGGTACCGGGCGGCATCGGACGACTCGTTCGCCCGCGGCCGCGAGCGCGACGCGGTACTGGCGGCGGCGGGCCCGGAACTGGTGACGCTGAACACGATCGACTACCGCTCGGCGGGTGCGGACGTGGACCGGTGGATCGCGGCCACGACGGGGCAGTACGGGAAAGACCTCGCGGGGGACCGTCAGGTCCAGATCGAGCGGGCTTCGGCTGCTCGGACGGTTTCTTCGGCATCGCTGGTCCAGGCGGCGGTGACGGAGATTTCCGCCGATTCGGCTCGCCTGCTGGCGGTCTTGGACGTCCGCCTGTCTTCCGGCGGTGGCGCGGCTGCCCCGCGCTTGAACCGGTTGACGGTGGACGTGTCCCGTACTCCCGATGGCTGGAAGATTTCCGGTGTCCAGGCGGCCGGCTCGTGACTCGGGTGTTGGCTGTGGTCGTTGCTCTTGCTTTGGGGTGTGCCGTTTGGTTCGGGATCGAGACGGCTTCGCTTTCTCCGGGGGACAACCAGGCTTTGGTGGATTCCGCTGGGACTGCTGCTGTTGCGTCTGAGGTCAGTGATGCCGTGAAGTCCGTTTTTTCCTATGACTACGCGAATCTGGCTCGTACCGAGCGGGCGGCTTCTCAGGTTTTGACGGGGGACGCGGTTCGTCAGTACCAGGACCAGTTCGCTTCGGCTCGTGCGCGGGCTTCGGCGGAGAAGCTCGTGCGGACTACTACTGTTCGGGCTGTCGGTGTGCGGTCTCTCGTCGGGGATGATGCTTCGCTTTTGCTGTTCTTGGATCAGCAGACTGTTGCTCAAGGTGGGGGTGCGCCTTCTTCCTCGGTGGCTCAGCTTGCTGTTGGTGCCAAACGGGTTGATGGGCGTTGGAAGCTTGCGTCTTTGACTGCGTTGTAAGTGGTTCAGTTCTACTGATACGGCTTCGCCGGGGCGTGGGAAATCGGCGCTTCTTGTGGTCCCTTGTTGCTCGGTGCCGGAGCGCCGATTCCCCACGCAGCGGTGCCCCTGCCGGACTTCTTGAGGTCTACCCGAACGAGTGATGATCGTGTGTTCGGGTTCGGCTAACCTTGTTGTATGGCAACGGAAACGGCATGGAAGACGGATGCGACGGCCTTGGCCGATCGTATCTCCGCGCTGCTTACTGTTGTGCGGTCGGCTGAGGCTGAGATCGGTGCTCTGCTGGTCGAAATCGAGTCCCGTGGCGTGATGGAACTCTTCGGCTACCGATCTGTCTCCCGGCTGCTCGAGCACCTGGCCGACATCCCGAAGTCCGCGGCGGAGACGGTGGTCAAGCGAGCCCAGTCCCTGCACCCCGGCCACCGCCTCGACAGCCCGCCCGCCGTGGCCCCCGCGACCGCTGCAGCCGCTTCTTCGGGACTTTTGAGCAACCCGATGATCGACACCATCGTCGGCGCGCTGACCCAGATCCCCGTCGAGCACCGCGAGGACGCCGAGCAGCACCTGCTGACCTTCGCCGAGAATGCGGGCCACAAACAAGTCGCCGCCCTCGGCGCGCGCATCATCGCGCACCTGGACCCCGACGGCCCCGAACCCGACAC
Source organism: Amycolatopsis sp. NPDC098790 (assembly GCF_044759945.1). Lineage (NCBI taxonomy): Bacteria > Bacillati > Actinomycetota > Actinomycetes > Pseudonocardiales > Pseudonocardiaceae > Amycolatopsis > Amycolatopsis sp. NPDC098790. The sequence goes on along the minus strand of NZ_JBIWAI010000005.1, from coordinate 487,745 downwards.
CACCGAACCACCGGTCCCCAGCCGAGAACTCTCCCTACGCCGCAAAAGAACCGGGGTGTGGGAACTGCACGGCCGCTTCGACGACGAGACAGGAACCCGAGCCAGCGCCCTGCTGGACTCCCTGGCCGAACGCCGCACAGGCACCAACGAGACCGGCGACCACCGTTCCCCGCAGGAACGCTACGGCGACGCCTTCTCCGACGCGATCGACCTGGCTTTGAACTCCCCAACCCTGCCGATGCAGGCGGGTGAACGGGCGCACGTGATGGTCGCGGTGCACTTGAAGGACCTGAAGTCCGGCCTCGGCGAGGCCACCCTCGGCGACACCGGCACGATGACCGCGGCCGAGGCGCGGGTCCACGCCTGCGACAGCATGATCATCCCGGCGGTGCTGGGCGAGAAAAGCGAACCGTTGAACCTGGGTCGCCTCCGCCGCCTGATCTCGGCGGGTCTGCGCCGGGCGCTGTACCTGCGAGACCGGGGCTGCGCATTCCCGGGCTGCCACCGCCCACCCCGCCACTGCCAGGGTCACCACATCCGCCACTGGGCCGAGGGCGGCCCGACAGATCTGCACAACTTGGTGTTGATGTGCGCCCACCACCACCGGCTGCTGCACCGGTCGGGTTGGGAGGTGCGCATCGCCGCCGACGGTCTGCCGGAGTTCCTGCCACCAGCGTTTCTGGACAGGGAACGAAAACCCAGGCGCAACAACTTGCACCAACCGCTGCCATTCGCAGCGTGAGACAACCGAAGGTGGGAAAGGCCCGCAGCCAGAAGGCTACGGGCCTACCCGCACGTCCGCATCCAACCCGCGCGATGGGCTGATCGCATGACCGGCCCAGCAGGAACTCCCAAACGCCGGGCCGAACGATGCAAGGCACCAGCCGGAGAGCCGAGACACCAGACCTAGCCGGCGACTGAGGCTGACCACATTCCCGGCAGCGGCCGCAACACTCCGCCCACCGCACCCACCGCACCCACCGCACCCACCGCACCCACCGCACCCACCGCACCCACCGCACCCACCGCTCCCACCGCGCCCGCTGCGCCTTCGCGCCCACCGCGCCCACCGCATCCACTGCGCCGACCGCGCCCGCTGCACCCCTTGCACCCCTTGCACCCCTTGCACCCCTTGCACCTTCGCACTCACTGAGCCCGGCGCGCCCACTGTGCCGACCGCGCCCGCCATGCCCGCCGCGCCTTCTGCGCCCACTGGTTCAGCCGCGCCGACTGTCCCGTCACGCCCGCTGCGCTTACCGCGCCTCCTGGCCCGACCGTGCCTCCCGCGCCCTCTTGAGCTATTGCTTTTACCGCGCCTGTTAGTCAGCTCGCGCCCACTGCGCCTGCCGCGCTCGCTGGAGCGGCTGCGTTTGCCGCGTCTGCTGGTCCGGCCGTGCCGACTGTGCCTGCCGTGCCTACTGGAGCCGCTGCGTTTACCGTGCCCACGAGGCCGACTGCGGCCGCCGACCCGTCGCGCCCACTGGGGCCGCTGCGTTTGCTGCGCATACAGGGCTTGCCGCGCCGACTGTCCCCGCTGCGCCACTGGCCCCACTGCATCTACCGCGCTACCGGCCCGACCGCGCCGCCCCGCCCACCGGACCCGCTGCCCTTACCTCACCTGCCGGCCCGATAGCGCCTGCCCCACCCCGGCCAACCGATCTCCACTCAACTAACCGTCCCAAACGGACGCGCCCTGCCTCAACACCTCGACCTCCGACGGCGACGTCACCGGCCACATCTCCACCACGTACCGGTAATGCTCCCCGTACTCGTGGTCGTTCCAGTCAACCGACGGCGGCCCGGCCGGCACATAAGACACCCTCGCCCGGTACAACCCCGGCAACACCGAAAAGAACTTCTCCTGCGACGGATAGTCCGCGGGCCCGGAAATCACCACCCGGCCGCTCGGAACCGGAAGATCTGCTTCCACCACATGCTCGGCACCAGACGCCAACGCCGGCGGCGAGGGCAACAGAGTCACCGAAGACTCCACCAGATCCGACCGCGCCGTCGCGATGGCGATCCCTGCCGGCTCCGCTGCGATCCGGTGAAATTCGACCGCCGCGGGGGTCCAGCCGCTGCCGTCCATGCGAGAACCGGAGTCGCGCAACGAGAACTGGCGCTGGTCGGCGTGGACTACCAAATGCACACTCACCACCCTAGCCAGGACCCGCCCCGAAATGGTATCGACGACGGGTTTAGCGTTGACGGCATGACCACTGCTTCCGTCGACGTCGACACGGCCCGCCGCGACTACGCGGCCCTGGTCGACCGCGGCCTCTCCCTCGACATCACCCGCGGCAAGCCCTCCCCGGAGCAGCTCGATCTCGCGAACGGCCTGCTGACCCTCCCCGGTGACGGCTCCTTCAAGGCCGAGGACGGCACCGACGTGCGCAACTACGGCGGCCTCAAGGGGCTGCCCGAGCTGCGCCGCATCTTCGCCGGCGCGCTGCAGGTCCCGGTCGAGCAGCTGCTCGCCGCCGGCAACTCGAGCCTCGAACTGATGCACGACGCCGTCGTCCAGGCGATGCTGTCCAAGCTCCCGGGTGCCGAGCGCCGTTGGGCCGACGAGCCCGTCCTCAAGTTCCTCGCCCCCGTTCCGGGCTACGACCGCCACTTCGCGCTCACCGAGCGCTTCGGCATCGAGCTCGTCCCCGTCGCCATGACCGCCGAAGGCCCGGACATGGACGCCGTCGAGACGCTGGTCGCCGAGGACCCCGCCGTCAAGGGCATCTGGTGCGTGCCCAAGTACAGCAACCCCACCGGCATCACGTTCAGTGACGACGTCGTGCGGCGGCTCGCCACCATGACCACCGCGGCGCCCGACTTCCGGATCTTCTGGGACAACGCCTACGCCGTGCACCACCTGACCGACGACGAGCCGGCCCTGGCCGACCTGCTCGCGCTGGCCACCGAGGCCGGCAACGGTGACCGCGTCTTCGTCTTCGGCTCCACCTCGAAGATCACCTACGCCGGCGCCGGCGTGGGCTTCTTCGGCGCCTCCGAGGCCAACCTCGCCTGGTGGGTCGGCAACATCGGCAAGCGAACCATCGGGCCCGACAAGGTCAACCAGCTGCGCCACGCCCTCTTCCTCAAGGACGAAGACGGCGTCCGCGCCCACATGCGCAAGCACGCCGAGATCATCGGCCCGAAGTTCGCGGCCGTCGACCGCATCCTCACCGAGGAGCTGTCCGACCTCGCGTCCTGGACCAAGCCGACCGGCGGGTACTTCATCTCGCTGACCGTGCCCAAGGGCACCGCGAAGGAGGTCGTGCGGCTCGCCAAGGAGGCCGGTGTCGCGCTGACCCCCGCCGGGGCGACCCACCCGCACGGCAACGACCCGGACGACGCCGTGATCCGGATCGCGCCGACCTTCCCGACGCTCGACGTCGTCGAAGAGGCCGTCCGCGCGCTCGCCGTGTGCGTCCGGCTCGCCGCCGCGGAACGCGCCTGACCTGCAAAAATAGAATCGGGAAGAACTTTTTCCCGATTTGACCGAGCCGGGGGCCGTCCAGGTACGTATCACCGTTGGGTGAGGTGGACGAACTCGTCACGAGAGGACGTCCCCCGGTGTTCGGAAAACGCTACACAGAGCAGCTCATCGAGCGCAGCGCGGAGAACGCGACCGACCGCCGCCGCTTCCTCAAGGCTGCGGGAGCGGCGGGGCTCGGCGTCGCGGGCGCCGGTGCGCTCGGTACCGCGCTGTCGCTGGGCCTCGGCTCGGCGGGCGCGACTTCGCAGTACCCGGAGCAGAACGCGCAGGACGCCGCCGCCAGCGACGCCGCGGTGCTGAACTTCGCGCTCAACCTGGAGTACCTCGAGGCGAACCTGTACTCGTTCGCCGCCTACGGCTACGGGCTGAACGAGAAGTACGTCAACGGCGTCGGCAACCTCGGCAAGGTCTCCGGCGGGCACGCCGTCAAGTTCAAGAGCGAGCACACCAAGCAGATCGTCCAGGAGATCGCCGGCGACGAGGTCGCCCACGTGAACTTCCTGCGCAAGGCGCTCGACAAAGCCGCCGTCGCGCAGCCGGAGATCGACTTCCAGAACAGCTTCACCGCCGCCATGCAGGCGGCCGGGGTGATCAACGAGAAGCAGACCTTCGACCCGTTCGCCAGCGAGAACAACTTCCTGCTCGCCGCGTACCTCTTCGAGGACGTCGGCGTGTCGGCCTACAAGGGCGCGGCGCCGCTGGTCAACAACAAGACGTTCCTCGACGCGGCGGCGGGCATCCTCGCGGTCGAGGCCTACCACGCGGGCATCGTGCGCGGGCAGCTGTTCGAACGCGGCCTCGGCGACGTCACGAACAAGATCTCCGACGCCCGCGACAGCCTCGACGGCAAGGCGGACGACGACGAAGGCGTGCTCAAGGACGGCAAGGCGAACCTCGTCCCCACGGACGAGAACGGCATCGCGTTCGGGCGCTCGGCCGACCGCGTGCTCAACATCGCCTACCTCAACCCGGACAAGGTCTCCTCGGGCGGCTTCTACCCGCGCGGCCTCAACGGCGACATCGCCACCAGTGGCGCAAAAGAGTGAGCGCCGCGTGCCGCCCTCACGGTAACGTCGTGAGCGGCGGCACGCGGGGTTCACGAGGGGGCGCGGAGTGCGGGTACTGATCGCGGGTGGCGGGATTTCCGGCACGGTCACGGCGATGGCGCTGAGGCTGGCCGGGCACGACCCGGTCGTCTTCGAGGCCTACCCGGCAGGCGGGGACGACATCGGCGCGTTCCTCACGATCATGCACAACGGCATGGACGCCCTGCGCGCGATCGGCGCCGACCAGCCGGTGATCGACAGTTCTTTCGCGGCGTACGGCGTCGAGCTGGTCGCCCCGACCGGCGAGACGGTCGGGCGGCGCGAGTTCGACACCGAAGGCCTCGACGGGCCGCGCACGCTCACCCGCGCGACGCTCTACCGCGTCCTGCAAGAGGAAGCCGCGCGCCGCGGGGTGCCGCTCGAGCGCGGCAAGCGCCTGGTGAGCGCGAAACCGGGCCCGGACGGCGTCACGGCCGAGTTCGCCGACGGCACCACCGAAACGGGTGACGTGTTGGTCGGCGCGGACGGGTTGCGTTCGGTCGTCCGGCAGCTGATCGACCCGGCCGCGGACGAGCCGCGCTACACCGGCCTGACCGTCGTCTACGGCTACACGCGCGCGCCCGGATTGCCGGAAGCGCCCGGGATCTACCGGATGGTCCGCGGCAGCAAGGCGGCCTTCGGGTTCACGACCGACCCGGACGGCGCGACGTTCTGGTTCGCCCGCATCCCCGACGCCGAGCGCTCCCGCGAGGAGATCGCGGCCGTCACCCCGGCCGGGTGGCGCGAGTTCGCGCACGCGGCGTTCGCCGGGGAACCGTTGCCCTGCGCGGACATCGTCGCGGCGACCGGTGACGAGGTGTTCGGCGGTCACTCCTACGACGTCCCGGAGACGCGCGTCTGGTCGACGCCCGAGATGGTGCTGGCCGGCGACGCCGCGCACGCCGCATCCCCGGCGGCGGGGCAGGGCGCGTCGATGGCCCTGGAAGACAGTGTCGTGCTGGCGCAGTGCCTGCGCGACCTCCCCGATCGGGTGGCGGCTTTCGCGGCTTACGAAGGACTTCGCCGGGAGCGCGTCGAGAAGCTGGTCAAGGCGAGCGCGGGCGGGGACGTCGGCGAAGAGCGCGGATGGCTGTACTCGCACCACATCGACTGGGACGCGAAGATCCGGTGAGTCTCGGTCCACCGCCGCAGCGGATCACCGTCGACGCCGATCAGGTGCGCCGGCTCGTGGCCGGACAATTTCCCCAGTGGGCCGGTCTGCCGGTCCGTCCGGTCGCCGAGGGTGGCTGGGACAACCGGACGTTCCACCTCGGCGACGCGATGATCGCGCGGCTGCCCAGCGCGGCCGAATACGCCTTGGCGGTCGAGAAGGAACAGCACTGGCTGCCGGTGCTCGCGCCCCGGCTGCCGTTGCCGATCCCCGTCCCGCTGGCGGAGGGCCGGCCGGGTGCGGACTACCCCTTCGCGTGGTCGGTCTACCCGTGGCTGGACGGCGAGCCCGCGCGGCGTGAACGCGTCGCCGACCCCGCCGGGTTCGCGGCCGACCTGGCCGGGTTCCTGGCGGCGCTGCGGAGCGTCGACACCACCGGCGCGCCCCGGCCGGGCAAGCACAACTGGTTCCGCGGCGGCACCCTGCGCACCTTCGACGAGCTGGTCGAGCGCTCGCTCGACGGCGACGACCTGGCCCGCGAGATCTGGCGAACCGCGCTGGACGCCCCTTGGGACGGCGTCGAGAGCTGGTTCCACGGCGACGTCGCCGAAGGGAACCTCCTGCTCGGCGACGGCGAGCTGGCCGCGGTCATCGACTTCGGGACGTGCGGGGCAGGCGATCCGGCCTGCGACCTGGCGATCGCGTGGACGCTGCTCACCGCGGACGGCCGGCGGAAGTTCCGCGAGCGTCTCGCCGTCGACGACGCGGAGTGGGCCCGCGGCCGCGGCTGGGCACTCTGGAAGACCCTGGTGACGTGCGCTCGCACGAAGGACCGCGACGACCGCGAAGCCACCGAAGCCCGCCGGGTCCTCGACGAAATCCGCACCGAATACCTCGGGAACTGACTCAAGCTCCGCAGGAGTCGCGGACCACCAGCTTCGTCGGCAGCCGCACCGGGTCGGGGGCCACGCCCGTGTCGATCATCGCCAGCAGCGCGCCCGCCGCCGCCGTGCCGAACCCCGGCTTGTCCTGGGCCACCGTCGTCAGCGCCGGGTCCACCAGGGACGCCACCTCGATGTCGTCGAACCCCACCACCGCCAGGTCGTCCGGCACCCGCAGCCCCGCCGCGCGGGCCGCCAGCAACGCGCCGACCGCCATCTCGTCGCTCGCCGCGAACACCGCCGTCGGCGGGTCCTTGCGGGCCAGCAGCCGGCGCATCCCGACGAACCCGCTCTCGCGGTAGAAGTCGCCGGTGACCACGTAGTCCTCGCGTGCCGCCAACCCGGCCTCGGCCAGCCCGCGCTGGTAGCCGTCAGTGCGGGCGGCCGCCGGCGCGTTGCCGCGCGGGCCGGTGATCGTCGCGATCCGCCGGTGCCCGAGCGCGGCCAGGTGCCGGACGGCCTCCGCCGCGCCCGCCGCGTTGTCCGACGTCACGTAGGTCGCCCGCGGCCCGGACAGCGCCACGTCCACCGCGACGCACGGCAGGCCGGACTGGGCGAACGTGCCGAACGCGTCGGCGTCCGTCCCGCTGTCGATCAGCACCAGCCCGGCCAGGTGGTGCCGCCGGGTCATGCTCACGTACGCGATCGGGTCGGCCAGCGACACGCCGGGGTTGCGGTCGCGGGCGTCGTCGCTCGTGGCGAGCAGCAGCAGGTGGTAGCCGTGCGAGCTGAGCGCGGATTTGAGGCCCAGCAACAGGTCCTGCAGGAACGGGTGCCGCCAGCCGGGCCGCCGGTGGTCGGTGTCCCAGACGAGCCCGACCATCGCCGAGCGCTGCCGCGACAGCGCCCGCGCCGACTCGTTCGGCGAGAAGTCGAGCTCCCGGGCGACGCGCTCGACGTGCTCGCGCGTCGTCGCGCTCACCGTGGCGGGGCGGTTGAACACCCGCGACACGGTCGCGACCGAAACCCCGCAGAGCTGGGCGATCTCGCGGGCGGTGACCATGGTGCCCTCCGTTCTTGTAACCGGTTACATTGGTAGCACATGATCTCGGACTGGGGAAACGCCGAGTCGCGTTATCACTTCGTTACTTGACGAACACTGGCTGGGAGCGCTCTCATGGGTCCCGCGTTTTCCGACCGGCCCGCAGAACAACGGAGATCTCATGCGCCCGAAAACGACAACCCGACGGACCCGCCTGATCGCCGTGGCGGGTGCCGTCCTGGCCGCGGTCACCGCCCTGAGCGCCTGCGGGAGCAGCGACGCCGGCGGTGGCGGCAAGGTCAAGCTGAGCCTCGGCCTCTTCGGCAACTTCGGCTACACCGACCTGATCAAGGAGTACCAGGCCGCGCACCCGGACATCGAGATCACCGAGCGGACCGCGTCCTACTCCGACCACCACAAGAACCTCGCCGCGCACCTGGCCACCGGCGGCGGCGCCGCGGACATCGAAGCGATCGACACCGGGTACGTCGCCCAGTTCAAGGCGACGCCGGACAAGTTCGTCGACCTCAACACCGTCGGCGGCGACAAGCTGAAGGACCGCTGGCTGGGCTGGAAGTGGTCGGCCTCGCTCGGCAAGGGCGGCCAGCAGATCGGCTACGGCACCGACGTCGGCGGCCTGGCCATCTGCTACCGCCGCGACCTGTTCGAGGCCGCGCAGCTGCCCGCCGACCGCGACGCCGTCTCGGCGCTCTGGCCGACCTGGCAGGCGTTCTTCGAGACCGGCAAGCGCTTCCAGGCCAAGGCCCCGAACGGCGTCAAGTTCATGGACGGCGGCCCGACCGTGCTCAACGCGATCTTCGGTCAGGCGCCCGTCGGCTACTACGACCAGAACGACCAGCTCGTCGTCGGCAGCAACCCGGCGCTGCGCACCGGCTGGGACCAGGTCGTCGACGCCGTCAAGGCGAACCTGAGCGCCGGCCTGCTCTACAGCACGCCGACCTGGAACACCGGCTTCACCCAGGGTCAGTTCGCCACCGTCACCTGCCCGGCCTGGATGATGACCAAGATCAAGGACCAGGCGCCGGACACGTCGGGCAAGTGGGACGTCGCGGCCGTGCCCGGCGGGGGCGGCAACTGGGGCGGCTCGTACCTGACCGTGCCGAAGCAGGGCAAGCACACCAAGGAAGCCGCCGAGCTCGCCGCCTGGCTGACCGCGCCCGAGCAGCAGGCGAAGGTCTTCACCAGCCAGGGCCTGCTGCCTTCGACGCCGTCGCTCTACGACGACCCGAAGATCACCGGCTACACGAACCCGTTCTTCAACAACGCTCCCGTCGGCAAGCTCTTCACCGACGCGGCGAAGAAGCTGAACCCGCAGTACCAGGGCCCGAAGGCGGGCGACGTCCAGACGGAGTTCGGCAACGCGATGCAGCGCGTCGAACAGGGCAAGCAGGACGGCGCGGCGGCGTGGCAGCAGCTCGTCGGTGACGTCTCGAAGCTGAAGTAATGGCGCTGAAGGAAACGCTGAGCTGGGCCGACCGGCGGCACAAGTGGGACGTCAAGCTGTCGCCGTTCGGCTTCGTCAGCCCGTACTTCCTGATCTTCGGCGTCTTCGGGCTGTTCCCGTTGCTGTACACGGCTTTCGTGTCGCTGCAGGACCGGAACCTGCTCGACGCCGAGGGCGCGAAGTTCATCGGGTTCGGCAACTACGAGCAGCTGCTGTTCCACGACCCGTACTTCTGGAACGCGATGGGGAACACGGTCAGCCTGTGGCTGCTGACCACGATCCCGCAGATCCTGTTCGCGCTCGGCATCGCGCACCTGCTCAACCGGCGCCTGCGCGGGCGGACGCTGTTCCGGATGGGGATGATCCTGCCGAACATCACCTCGGTGGCGGCGGTGACGATCATCTTCGCGCAGCTGTTCGGCCGGGACTTCGGGCTGGTCAACTGGGTGCTGAGCTGGTTCGGTGCCGGCCAGGTGGACTGGCAGGCCGGCACCGCCAGCTCGCACACCGCCATCGCGGCGATGGTGGTGTGGCGCTGGACCGGCTACCACGCGCTGATCTTCCTGGCGTCGATGCAGGCGATCCCGTCGAGCATGTACGAGGCCGCGACGCTCGACGGCGCCCGCGGGTGGCAGCAGTTCTGGCGGATCACCGTCCCGCTGCTGCGGCCGCAGATCATCTTCTCCACGGTGATCGCGACGACCGGGAACATGCGGCTGCTGGCCGAGCCGCTGCTGTTCAACCCGGGCACGGCGGCCGCCACCGGCGGCTCGGACCGGCAGTTCCAGACCGCCGCGCTCTACCTCTACGAGCAGGGCTTCACCAAGTACGACTTCGGCTACAGCTCGGCGATCGCGCTGATCCTGGCCGTGGCCACGATGCTCGTCGCGGGACTGTCGTACCTGGTGACCCGGCGCATCCAAACGGACTGAGGAGCGGACATGACCACCGTGCTGACCCCGGCGGCACCCGCGCCGCCGGCGGCACCCGGGCGGGCCCGGCGCATCGCGCGCAAGGTCGCGAGCCCGTGGACCTACGCCGCGCTGATCGCGATCCTGGCCGGCTCGGCGTTCCCCGTGTACTGGTCGTTCGTCGTCTCCTCGCAGACGACGGAAGCGGTCGGCAGCGTGCCGCCGGTGCTCGTCCCCGGCGGGCACCTGTTCGAGAACATCGCCCGCGTCTTCGACGAGACGGACTTCGCGCTGGCGCTGGGGAACTCGCTGATCGTCGCGGGCACCATCACCGTGTCCGTGGTGCTGTTCTCGACGCTGGCCGGGTTCGCCTTCGCCAAGCTGCGCTTCCGCGGGCGGACCCTGCTGCTGCTCATCGTCGTCGCGACCCAGGCGATCCCGACCGAACTCGGTGTCGTGCCGCTGTACATGATGATGGCCGACTTCGGCTGGGCCGGGCAGCTGCAGGCGGTGATCGTGCCGGGGCTCGTCACGGCGTTCGGCGTGTTCTTCATGCGCCAGTACTTCGAACGCGCGCTGCCGCTGGAACTGCTGGAAGCCGGGCGGATGGACGGCTGCGGCTCGCTGCGGCTGTTCTGGCACGTCGCGCTGCCGGCGGCCCGCCCGGCCGCGGCGGTGCTCGGGCTGTTCACGTTCATGCAGGCCTGGAACGACTTCTTCTGGCCGCTGGTCGTGCTGGTGCCGGAGAACCCGACCGTCCAAACCGCACTGTCCACCCTGGCCAGTGGCTACACGACCGACTACACGCTCGTCCTGACCGCCGCGACCATCGGCACCGTCCCCGTCCTGCTCGTGTTCCTGCTGTTCGGCCGCCAGATCGTCGGCGGCATCATGCAGGGCGCGCTCAAGGGCTGACCCCACGGAGACCATCGTGACCAGCAGCTTCCCGCCCGGCTTCCGCTGGGGCGTCGCGACCTCGGCGTTCCAGATCGAGGGCGCCACCACCGCGGACGGCCGCGGACCGTCCATCTGGGACACCTTCGCCGCGGTGCCCGGCGCGGTGGCGGGCGGCGACACCGGCGAGCCGGCGGCGGACCACTACCACCGCTGGCGCGACGACCTCGCCCTGCTCGGCGAACTGGGTGTCGACTCCTACCGGTTTTCGGTGTCCTGGCCGCGGGTCCAGCCGGACGGGCGCCGCTTCGAGCGCCGCGGTCTCGGCTTCTACCGGCGGCTCGCGGAAGCGTTGCGGGAGCAGGGGATCGAGCCGTTCCTGACGCTGTACCACTGGGACCTGCCGCAGGCACTCGAAGACGAAGGCGGCTGGCGCTCCCGCGACACGGCCCACCGGTTCGCCGAGTACGCGTCGCTGGTGCACGAGGAGCTGGGCGACGTCGTCGACCACTGGACGACGCTGAACGAGCCGTACCCGTGCGCGGTCGCGGGTTACGGCGAAGGTCGTCACGCACCGGGCGCGCGTGAAGGGCACGGCGCTTTGGCCGCGGCCCACCACCTGCTGCTCGGCCACGGCTTGGCCGTGCGGGCGATGCGGGACCAGGCGACGCCGCAGCACCAGTTCGGGATCGTGCTCAACCAGTCGCCCACGGTCCCGGTGACGGGTTCGGCGGCCGACGGCGCGGCGGCCGCGCGGCAGGACACGTTGCTGCGCAGGCAGTTCACCGATCCGCTGTTCGGCGGCCGGTACGCCCCGGGCCTGGCGGCGATGTTCACCGGCGTCTCGGACTTCTCGTTCCGCCTCGACGGCGACCTGGAGACGATCGCCGTGCCGCTGGACTACCTGGGGGTGAACTACTACTACCGGCTGCACGTGGCGGACGCCCCGCACCGCGAGCCCGACCCGGCGCAGCGCACAGTGGCGGACATCGGCGTGGACACGTCGCGGGTGCCGGACGTCCCGCGCACGGGGATGGGCTGGCCGGTGGAGCCGGAGGGGCTCACGGAAGCGTTGGTGGGCCTGCACAACCGCTACCCGGGGCTGCCCCCGATGTACGTGACGGAGAACGGCTGCGTGTACGCGGACCGGAGTGATTTCGCGGACTACGAGCGCATCACGTTCCTGAGCGAGCACATCGAGGCGGCCCGCACGGCGGCGGCCGCGGGGGTCGACCTGCGGGGGTACTTCTGCTGGTCCCTGCTGGACAACTTCGAGTGGGCCCACGGGTACAAGCACCGGTTCGGCCTGGTGCACGTGGACTACGAGACGCAGGCCCGCACGCCGAGGGCGAGTTTCCGCTGGTACCGCGACTTCGTCACGGCCCAGCGGCTCGAGTGAATCAAGATTTTGGGGAGCGTTTCGCTTTGAGGGGACGACCACGTGCATCCCGCTCCCGGCGTGACACGTCTTGGGTGAATCCAACGCCTCCCAGAATCAGTACAGGTGCCGCCAAGAACCACCACCAAGGACTTGTGGTGATTGCGGTGTAAACCAGCCAGCCACCGCCCGCTATGAAGATCAGCCCGAGACTGATCCCCGTCGGATCGCGCCGTTTGGTCTGCTCGTCGCTGACGAACGACGCGAGTCTGATCTCGACGTGGCGCGTGACCGTATCCCGAGCGTCGCTACCGTCCGGTAGCAAGTTTGCGATGTCCATCAAGGACTTCAGTTCGCTCAGACGAGCCGACCTTGCCCGGTAAATCTCCCATATTTTGAGGCCGGCAGCGATAGTGCCGAGTGCTGCCACCAAAATCTTGGACCAAGTATCCCAATCCATTGTGACACTATGTCAAAGGCCCTGCGATCCTGAGACCTTTCGCGCGACGCAGACGCACACCGAGTTTCCGCTGGTACCGCGACTTCGTCGCGGCCCAGCGGCTCGGCTGACGCTTACTTCTTGTACAGCCCTTCGATGTCGTTCGCGTAGTTCTTGGTGACCACGTTGCGCTTCAGCTTCAGGCTCGGCGTGATCTCGCCGCCGGCCTCGGTGAAGTCGTTGGCCAGCACGGTGAACTTCTTGATCGCCTCGGCCTTGGACACCGACTTGTTCGCCTCGTCCACCGCCGCCTGGATCTCGGCGAGCAGGTCGGCGTCCGAAGCGAGGTCCGCCACCGTGGCCGAAGAAGGCTTGCCGTGCTGGGACTTCCACGCCGGGAAGTACTCCTCGTCCACCGTCACCAGCGCCGCGATGAACGGGCGCTGGTCGCCGACCACCATCGCCTGGCTGACCAGCGGGGCCGCCTTGATCGTGTCCTCGAGGCCGGACGGGGCGACGTTCTTGCCGCCCGCCGTCACGATGATCTCCTTCTTGCGGCCGGTGATCTTCAGGAAGCCGTCGGAGTCCAGCTCGCCCAGGTCGCCCGTGTGGAACCAGCCGTCGGTCAACGACTCGGCAGTCGCCTGCGGGTTGTTGTAGTACGCCCGGAACACGACGTCGCCCTTGAGCATCACTTCGCCGTCGTCGGCGATGCGGACCGAGGTGCCGTTGACCGGCTTGCCGACCGTGCCGACGCGGAACGCCGTCTGAGTGTTGACGTTCGCCGCCGCGGACGTCTCGGTGAGGCCGTAGCCCTCGAACACCGGGACGCCGATGCCGCGGAAGAAGTGCGCCAGCCGTGCACCCAGCGGCGCGCCGCCCGACACCGCCGCCACGCAGCGGCCGCCGAGCGCCGCGCGCAGCTTGCCGTAGACGAGCTTGTCGAACACCAGGTGCTTGGCCTTCAGGCCGAACCCGGCGCCGCCGTTGTCCTGCGCCTGGCTGTACTCGACCGCGACCGCCTCGGCGGCGTCGAAGATCTTGCCCTTGCCGTCGCCGTGGGCCTTCTGCTTGGCCGAGTTGTAGACCTTCTCGAACACGCGCGGCACCGCGACGACGAACGTCGGGCGGAACGTGCCGAGGTCGGCGACCAGGTTCTTGACGTCCGGGGTGTGCCCGAGGGTGACGCGGGCGGTGAGCGCGGTCACGGCGATCGCGCGGGCCAGCACGTGCGCCAGCGGCAGGAACACCAGCAGCGAGTTGCCCTGTTCCATCAGCTGCGGGAACGCCTCGATGTCGGCGCGGATCTCCGCCAGCAGGTTGCGGTGGGTCAGCTCGACGCCCTTGGGGCGGCCGGTCGTGCCCGAGGTGTAGACGATGGTGGCGAGCTCGTCGGCGCCGACCTCGCGGCGGCGCTCGTGCAGCTCGTCGTCGGACAGCGACGCGCCCAGCGCGGCCAGCTCCTCGACGGCGGGGGAGTCGCCCTCGATCTGCCACGTGTTGTCCAGCGTGGTGAGCCGGTCCCGGATCTCCTCGACGGCGCCGCGGTGGGCGTTCGTCTCGACGAACACGCCCTTGGCGGCCGAGTCGGAGAGGATCCAGTACACCTGTTCGGGGGAGGACGTGTCGTAGATCGGCACGGTCACCGCGCCCGCCGCCCAGATCGCGAAGTCGATCAGCGTCCACTCGTAGCGCGTCTTCGACATGATCGCGACGCGGTCGCCGCGGCCGATCCCGGCCTGGGCCATGCCCTTGGCCACGGCCAGCACCTGGCCGGCGAACTCCTTGGCCGTGACGTCCAGCCAGGTCCCGTCGACCTGGCGGCGGAAGCTCACCACGTCCGAGAACCGCTCGGCGTTCGCCCAGACGACATCGGACATGTTCTCGTCGCCGGCCACCGGCTTCCCGGCGGGAGCGCTGTATTCGCGCACGTGGACCTCCGTGTTCAACGCGTGCGGCAGGCGACACCGCTGTTACCCGCCAGTCAACTTAGCGTGGTGAGCACCTTAAGACCATGCTGATCGCCGCCGCACGGCGAGGGCGTGACATTCTTCGCACGTGAACGCACCGCCCGCCATCGACGTCGTCGACGAGACGTTCCTCGCGGTCCCGCCGTCCACCGTGGCCGCCGTTTTCGCCGATCCCCGGTCGTGGCCGCGCTACTGGCCCGACCTGGTCCTGGAGGTCTACACCGACCGGGGCGACAAGGGCCTGCGCTGGACCGTGCGCGGCTCGCTCGTCGGTACGATGGAGGTCTGGCTCGAGCCGGTGCTCGACGGCACCCTGCTGCACTACTTCCTGCGGGCGACCCCCGCCGACGCGGCCGGGACGCCCCGTGCGCTGGCGCCGCGCGACCTGCGCCGGGAGTTCGACCGGCGGGCCCGCGCGGCCAAGGCGATCGCGCTCGGGCTCAAGGAGATCCTGGAGGACGGGCGCGAGCCCGGCGTTCCACCGCGGACCGACAGCTAGGGGGCCAGGGTGCGGGTACACGTCGTCTCGGACGTGCACGGCAACGCGGACGCGTTGAAGCGGGCCGGGGACGGGGCCGACGCCCTGGTCGTGCTCGGCGACCTGATCGACTTCGTCGACTACCACGACCACGAGAAGGGCATCATGGGTGCCCTGTTCGGCGCGGAGAAGGTGGCCGGGTTCGCCCGCCTGCGCCGCGAGGGCACCCGTGACGAAACCGTTGCCTACTCGCGGGAGCTCTGGGCGAGCCTCGACGACCCGGCGAGCGCCGTCGACGAGGCCATCCGCACCCAGTACGCGGCCCTCTTCGCGGCGATGACCGCTCCCACCTACGCCACGCCCGGCAACGTCGACACCCCGGCGCTGTGGCCCGAGTTCGCCGGCGAGGGCATCCAGGTCCTCGACGGCGAGGTGGCCGAGATCGGCGGCCTGCGGTTCGGGTTCGTCGGCGGCGCGCTGCTGCCCGACGGCGTCGTCCCGCGTCCGCGCAAGGGCGCCGCCTGGCGGCCTCACCTGCGGGTTCGCGAGGACTACGACGCGAGCGTCGCCAAGCTGACCGACGTCGACGTGCTCTGCACCCACGGCCCGCCCGCCCTGCCCGAGCTGACCTACGACGTCGTCGCCCGCCGCAGCGAGATCGGCTCGACGGCGCTGCTCGACCTCATCCGCACGCAGAAGCCGCGCTGGTCGGTGTTCGGCCACGTCCACCAGCCCCTCGCGCCGCGTGCCCGGGTCGGCCTGACCGAGTGCCGTAACGTGGGTCACTTCAAGGAGACCGGGCAGCCGTACGTGCTGCGCTGGTGACCGGCCGCGGCGGCTACGCTTCGTCCCATGGCCGAGCAGTCCACACAGTCCATCGAGGTCGACGCCGAGCCCAGCCGGGTGATGGCCGTGATCGCCGACTTCCCCGCGTACCCGGAATGGGCCAAGGCCGTCCGGCAGACCGAGGTCCTCGACACCGACGGTGACGGGCGCGCCAAGCAGGTCAAGCTCACCCTCGACGCGGGCCCGATCAAGGACGTCTACACCCTCGAGTACGACTGGGACGGCGACGGCCTCGGCGTCAGCTGGCACCTGGTCAAGGGCCAGATGCAGAAGGCGCAGAACGGCCGGTACGCGCTGGAGGACCTCGGCGGCCGCACCCGCGTGACGTACACGCTTTCGGTCGAACTCGCGCTCCCGATGATCGGGCTGCTGCGCCGCAAGGCCGAGAAGATGGTCATGGACACCGCGCTCAAGGAGCTGAAGAAGCGGGCCGAGGGGTAGCCGCGTGCGGATCCTGCTGTTCACCGGCAAGGGGGGTGTCGGGAAGACCACGCTGGCCGCGGCCACCGGCGCCGCCCTCGCCGCCCGCGGCAGGAAGACCCTCGTCGTCTCCACCGACCCGGCGCACTCGCTCGGCGACGCCTTCGGCCACACCCTCGGCGCCGAACCGTCCGAAGTGGACGCCCTGCTCTCCGCCGTGCAGATCGACTCGCGCACCCTGGTCGACACCACCTGGCATCGGCTTCGCGCCGAGCTGCAGACGGCGCTGTCCGGCGCGGGCCTCGACACCCTGGACGCCGAAGAGCTGACGGTCCTGCCTGGCGTCGACGAGCTGCTCGCCCTCACCGAGGTCCGGCGGCTGGCCGAGGAAGGGCCGTGGGAGACGATCGTCGTCGACTGCGGGCCGACGGCCGAGACGCTGCGGCTGCTCTCCCTGCCCGAAGCCGTCTCGGGCTACCTGACCCGCGTGTTCGGCCGCCGCGTCACCGACTCCGTGCGCCGGCTCGGCGCCCACCTCGACGGCCTGCGTGCGCTGCTCACCGAGCCGTCGGTGACGACGGTCCGGCTGGTGCTGACGCCGGAGCGGGTGGTCGTCGCCGAGGCGCGGCGCACGCTCAGCTCGCTGGCCCTGCGCGGCATCGCCGTCGACGGGCTGATCGCGAACCGGCTGATGCCCGCGCCCGGGTTCTGGCGGGGCGGCGCCGCGACGTGGCTGCGCACGCGGCGGGCGCAGCAGGACGCCGTGCTGGGCGAGCTGGCGCAAGCCGGGTTCGAAGCCGTGTCGCGCGTCGAGCACCGGGCCGTCGAACCGGTCGGCCTGCCCGCCCTGCTGGAGATCGCCGCCGAGCTCTACCGCGGCGGCGAGCCCCTGGACGGCGACGGAACCCCGGTCACCCCGCTGCTGCGCGTCCGGCGGGCGCCGGACGGGTACACGCTGCGCATCGCGATCCCGCTGGCGCGGGACGCCGAGGTCGACCTCGCCCGCGTCGACGACGACCTGGCGATCACCGTGGACGGCTTCCGCAGGCTGATCGCCCTGCCGGAGTCGCTGCGGCCGTGCCGGATCACCGGCGCGGAATCCGACGCCGACGGCCTGGTCGTGAGCCTGGCCGGGAACCGGGGACGCGGGTGAGCGAAGAGGACGAGGCCGCCGGACCGCGGCTCGCGGAGGAGCTCCGCCTGCTCGTGGAGATGGTCGTGGAGAAGGCCGCGCCGTGGCTCGAAGGCGTGGTGGCGGCCGGCCACGGGGACCCTGACCAGGCGAAACCGGACGGCTCGGCGTGCGGGTGGTGCCCGCTCTGTGCGATCGTCGCGGTGGTGCGGGGGGAGCGTCCGGAGTTCGCCGCTCGCTTGCTGGAACAGCTGGCGCAGCTGGTGGCGTTGCTCCGAGCGGTGCTCGCGGACCGCTGGGAGCCGGACGAGGGCGTGCACATGCCCGGGTTCCGGCCGGCGCCGCGGCCCCCGGCGGACGCCTCGGTTTCGGTGCGGGTGCAGCACATCACCGTCCGCAGGCGCGACGAGTGGGAGAGCTGAGTGCGGACGATAGGGGTGGACGTCGGCGGGACGAGCGTCCGGGCCGGCGTGGTGGACGAGCGCGGCTCCCTGCTGGACACGGCACGCGTCGCGACACCGAGCGAGGAAGGCGCCCTCGAGGACGCCATTTCGGGCGTGATCGAGGACCTGCGCAACCGGCACGAGGTGGCCGGCGTCGGCCTGGCCGTGGCCGGGTTCGTGGCGCGCGACCGCCGGTCGGTGATGTTCGCGCCGCACCTGGCCTGGCGCGGCGCGCCGGTCGCGGACCGGATCGAGAAGCGCGTCGGCCTGCCGGTGCTGCTGGAGCACGACGTCAACGCGGCGATGGTGGGCGAGCACCGCTTCGGCGCGGCCCGCGGCGCCCACGTGGCGGCGCTGGTGGCACTGGGCACGGGCATCGGCGCGGGGCTGTTGCTGGACGGCAAGCTGTTCCGCGGCGCGTACGGCGTGGCCCCGGAACTGGGCCACCTGACGGTGGTCCGCGGCGGCCGGCCGTGCCCGTGCGGCAAGTACGGCTGCTGGGAGCGCTACTGCAGCGGAACGGCGTTGGCGGCGACGGCGGTGGAGCTGCTGGCGCGGCATCCGGGCCGCTCGACGGTGCTGGCCCCGCAGGTCGCGGGCGACCCGGGTTCGGTGACGGGCCGCCGAGTGGCCGGCGCGGCGCGGGACGGCGACCCGATCGCGCAACTGGCGATGGCGGAGCTGGCCAAGTGGCTGGGCGAGGGGTTGGCCCTGGTGGCGGACGTGTTCGACCCGGAGATCATCGTGATCGGCGGGGGAGTGTCGGAGTCGGCCCCGCTGTTCTTGGACGAGGCCCGGGAGCACTACGCGGGCGCGATCACCGGGGCTCGGCACCGGCCGTTGGCCCGGATCCGCACGGCGCATCTGGGCGACGACACGGCGATCGTGGGCGCGGCGGCGTTGGCATTGGAAGCGGCCAAGACCCCCGTCTGACCCGACCGGCGAGGTCGCGAATGACTCATTCGCGACCTCTAGCGTCCCGAATGAGTCATTCGCGACGCCGGCGGCCCGGAACTGTCGGTGGCTCCCGGTAGCGTGGAGATCGGGGGGCGGGCCCGCGAAGGCCGGTGACGTTCGGCGATCATCACCTGACCCCGTGGCTGACCCGCTGCGGTGGCTGGGCTTTCCGGTGGTCGACTCGCTCGGGTGGCTGGGGTCTCGGGTGGTCGACTCGCTGCGGTGGCTGGGCTCTCGGGTGGTCGACTCGCTCGGGTGGCTGGGGTCTCCGGTGGTCGACCTGCTGCGGTGGCTGGGCTCTCGGGTGGTCGACCGGCTCGGGTGGCTGGCCTCTCCGGTGGTCGACCCGCTGCGGTGGCTGGGCTCTCCGGTGGTCGACTCGCTGCGGTGGCTGGGGTCTCCGGTGGTCGACTCGCTGCGGTGGCTGGGGTCTCCGGTGGTCGACCCGCTCGGGTGGCTGGGCTCTCGGGAGGCCGACCCGCTCCGGTGGCCGGGCTCCCCGGAGGCCGACCCGCGGCGGTGGCTGGCCTCTCCGGTGGTCGACCCGCTGCGATGGCAGGGCTCTCCGGTGGTCGACCCGCTCGGGTGGCTGGGCTCTCGGGAGGCCGACCCGCTGCGGTGGCTGGGCTCTCCGGTGGTCGACTCGCTGCGGTGGCTGGGGTCTCCGGTGGTCGACTCGCTGCGGTGGCCGGCCTCTCCGGCGGCTGGCCCTCTCCGGCGGCCTCTCCAGGCCGTCGCCGACCCCATCGGTGGTCTTCGCCGCCACCCCGAAGCCCGATTGTGACTACGGCCGGCGGCACCGCGTCAAGGCGGGAAAGATGCCTTGACCCGGCGTCGCCGGCCGTGTTCTGGCTTCGGATCGGGGTTGCGGGGGTGTGGGCCCCGTTCATGTTCCGGTCTGTCTGCTGCCGCGGCCTCTCCCGCGAGCTGGTTGCCGGCGGCCGCTTGAAGCGAGCCTCGACTTCCGCGGAGAGGTGATCCGCCGCCGACCTGTGACAGGCTGGACATGTGAGTGCCCCTTCCGCGAGCGTCTTCGTCAAGTGTTCCTGCGGGCACCTGCACTGGGGCCGCTACGGTGCCGCCGGCCTGTTGCTCGTCGACCCCGCGCGCGGCGTTCTCCTGCAGCGCCGGGCCTGGTGGGTGCACCACGGCCGCACCTGGGCGCTGCCCGGTGGTGCCATCGAAGCCGGCGAGACGGCGAAAGGCGCCGCCGCTCGCGAAGCCTTCGAAGAAGCCTCCGTCCCCGCCCACGCCTTCCGAGCGGTCTCGGCCTCCGTGGTGGACCATGGGGACTGGAGCTACACGACCGTGCTCGCCCTCGCCGACGGCGCCGAGGCGCGGGTCGCCAACACCGAAAGTGCGGAGGTGCGCTGGGTGGACCCCGACGACGTGCCCGGCTACCGGCTGCACCGCGACTTCGCCGCCGCCTGGCCCGCCCTGCGCGACCGCGTCGGGCAGGAGCTGGTCCTCGTCGTCGACGGCGCCAACGTCGTCGGCTCGCGGCCGGACGGCTGGTGGCGCGACCGCCACGGCGCCGCCGAGCGCCTGCGCGACCAGCTCGCGAAACTCGCCGAAGCCGGCGTGCCCGACCCCGGCGATCCCGCCGTGTCCTGGTGGCCCCGGATCATCCTGGTCGTCGAAGGCAAGGCCAAGCACGTCACCGGGACTAAGGGCGTCGAGGTCGTCGCGGCCGACACCGACGGCGACTCGAAGATCGTCGAGGTCGTCGCGCAGCAGAAGGCCAACGTCCTCGTCGCGACGGCCGACCGGGAGCTGAAGGGCCGCGTCGAAGCCCTCGGCGCGTCGATCCTCGGCCCCGGCACGCTCCGCAGTCAGCTGGACGAGCTCTAGTCCTTGACGATCCCGTCGCGCATCTCGGCGACCAGCGACGCCATCACGGCCTTGAGGCTGCCCTTGTGCGCCTCGGCGACCGCCCGCTGCCGCCGGTAGCTCGGCCCGTACCGCAGGATCGTCTCGACGTCCCGCAGCTCGGCGACGCAGTCCAGGCGCCGCGCCACCGGCTCCAGCCGGTCCAGCAGGTCGGCGACGTCGTCGGTGACCAGCCGTTCGCGTCCCGCCGCGTCCAGGATGATGATCGCGTCGGTGCCGTAGCGGGCCGCCCGCCACTTGTTCTCCTGGACGTGCCACGGCGGCAGTGTCGGCAGGACCTCGCCGTCGTCGAGGCGCTCGCTGAAGTCGTCGACCAGGCACTGCGTCAGCGCCGCGATCGCGCCGACCTCCTCCAGCGTCGGCAGCCCGTCGCAGACGCGCATCTCGATCGTCCCCAGGTGCGGGGCGGGCCGGATGTCCCAGCGGATCTCCGAGAAGTGGTCGATCACGCCGGTGGTGAACATGTCCTCGGTGTAGCTCTCCAGCTCCGCCCACTTCCGGAACTGGAACGGCAGCCCGGCCGTCGGCAGCTGCTGGAACATCAGCGCCCGGTTCGACGCGTACCCGGTGTCCTCGGCGCCCCAGTACGGCGACGACGCCGAGAGCGCCTGCAGGTGCGGCGCGTAGTTCAGCAGCGCGTCGAGGATCGGCAGGACCTTGTCGCGGTGGTCGACCCCGACGTGGACGTGCACGCCGTAGATCAGCATCTGCCGGCCCCACCACTGGGTCCGGTCGATCAGCTTCGCGTACCGCTCCTTATCGGTGACCTTCTGCTGGTACCAGTTCGAGAACGGGTGCGTCCCGGCCGAGAACATCTCGACGCCGAGCGGGTCGGCGACGCCGTGCAGCACGTCGAGCGACCCGGCCAGGTCGGCCTTGGCCTCGGCGATGGTGTCGCAGACGCCGGTGATGACCTCGATGGTGTTGAGCAGCAGCTCCTGCTTGATCTTCGGGTGCTCGGCGGCGCCGTCGGGCCGGACGGCCTCGAGGATCTGCCCGGCGACCGAGGACAGCTCGCCGCTGCGCCGGTCGACCAGGCCGAGCTCCCATTCCGCGCCGACGGTCGATCGCCGCGAAGGGCTGAACTCGATGTTCATCGCCGTCGGATCAGACCTGGGCGCCGTTGCTGGGGTCGGCGCCGGGCGGCGGGCCCTGCCGGACGCGCAGCAGCAGCAACGCGATCGACGTCGCGAGCGCGAGGATGCCCAGCGGCGTCGCCACCGTCGGGCCCACGCCGATCGCGCCGGGCAGGATCAGCAGGAACAGCCCGGCCAGGAACAGCAGCAGGATGAGGAACGCGCCCATCTTCGGCCGCGGCAGCGGGGGCGGCTCCGGCGGGACGTAGTGCTCGTCGTCGCCTGCCGGGTCGTCGGAGAACATCGTCGTGTCCCACGACGTGCCCCCGGACCGCCAGCCGGGCTCCGGCGGGGTGTCCACCGCGGGCGGCTCCACGGGCCGGTCCGGCGTCTTGCGCGGCTCGGTCTCCGTGCTCACCGCGGTGTCGGCGGTGTCGTCCTCTTCGGGGAGCCCGAACCCGCCGGCCCGCAGGTCGGCGACGATCTCGGCGAACGTCGCGTCGACGTCCTCCGGCCCGTCCTTCCCCCGGCTCATGCGGTCTCCTCAGGCTGTGCGGCGTGCGCCTTCACGAACTCGACGCTACGCGTGAAGATGACTTCGGCGTCGTTGTCCTGCGTCGCGACGTGGTAGCTGTTCTCCAGCACCACCTCGGTGACGTCGGTGCTGGACACCCCCTGCAGCACCAGCTGCGAGTTGACCGGCTCGACGACGTGGTCCACCGACGAGTGCAGCAGCAGCACCGGCTGCGTGACCTTGCCCAGGTCCGCGCGCACGACCGCCCACAGCTTCGCCAGGCTCGCCGCGGCCCGCACCGGCGTGCGCGGGTAGGCCAGCTCCGTCTCGCCCGGCTTCTTGATGTCGTTCGCGATCGCCGGCACCGACGGCACGATCCGGCCCAGCACCGGCAGCAGCCGCGTGTCCCACTTCAGCCGCGTCACCGACGGGTTGACCAGGACGATCCCGGCGATCCGGTCGCCGAACTCCTCGGCCAGGCGCAGGGTGAGCGTCCCGCCCATCGACAGGCCGCCGACGAAGACGGTCTTGCACGTCGAGAGCAGCGCGAGGAGCGCCTCGCGGACGGCGCCGTACCAGTCTTCCCACGTCGTGCGGTTGAGGTCCGGCCAGCGGGTGCCGTGCCCCGGCAGCAGCGGGCAGCGCACGGTGAACCCGGCCCCGGCGAGGTGGTCACCCCAGGCCCGCATGCTCGCCGGGGTGCCGGTGAACCCGTGGCAGAGCAGGAACCCGGTCTCGGCCGAACCGGTGTGGCCGAACGGTTCCGCGCCGGCGAGCACGCCCATGCGATCGCCTTCCGTGTGAGCGGTGGATTCGTCCATGCTCTCACGGCTCGCGGGCGTTGTGGGGGTCCGCCCGGGCCCGGAATTCCCTGTGAGATCGATCGCTGCCCGGTGGTAACCGGGTGGTCTCCGTTGTGCGGCGGCCACCGGGCTTCGTAGGCTGTTCGGCGCGGGTGACAGGGGTCGGGCTGTGATGGAGGACTGAGGTACCGGTGCTGTACTGGCTCATGAAGTGGGTATTCATCGGACCGCTGCTCAAGACGCTGTGGCCGACCAAGGTCGTCGGCGCGGAGAACATCCCCGAGACCGGGGGCGCGATCCTGGCGGGCAACCACCTGGCGGTCGCGGACTCGTTCTTCATGCCGCTGCGGGTCAAGCGCAAGGTGACGTTCCCGGCCAAGTCCGAGTACTTCACCGAGCCGGGCTTCAAGGGCCTGCTCAAGAAGTGGTTCTTCACCGGCGTCGGCCAGTTCCCGATCGACCGCTCCGGCGGCAACGCGGCGCAGGCCGCGCTCGACACGGCGACCCGGCTGGTCAAGGACGGGCACCTGCTCGGCATCTACCCGGAGGGCACGCGCTCCCCGGACGGCCGCCTCTACAAGGGCAAGACCGGCGTCGCCCGGATCGCCCTCGAGTCCGGTGGCGTCGTCGTCCCGGTGGCCATGATCGGCACGGACAAGGTCAACCCGATCGGCTCGAAGATGTGGTGGCCGCGCCGCCTCGAGGTCCGCTTCGGCAAGCCGCTCGACTTCTCGCGCTACGAGGGGCTGGCGGGTGACCGGTTCATCGAGCGGTCGATCACCGACGAGATCATGTACGCGCTGATGGAGCTGTCCGGCCAGGAGTACGTCGACATCTACGCGGCGAAGGCCAAGGAGCTGCTGGCCGCCGAAGCCGCCGGGGTGAAGCCCAAGGTGCCCGCTCAGCCGTCTTCGCGGGACGCCGCCCGGGTGCCCGAATCCAAGGTCGGCTGACCCACTACTGTTCACCAGTGCGTTTTTTCTACGACACCGAGTTCATCGAAGACGGCGTGACGATCGACCTGGTTTCCATCGGTGTCGTCGACGAACGGGGCCGCGAGTTCTACGCGGTGTCGACGGAGTTCGACCCGGCTCGCGCGGGCCAGTGGGTCCGGGACAACGTGCTGGACAAGCTGCCGTCGCCGGCGGACAAGGCGTGGCGCAGCCGCGAGAAGATCCGCACCGACCTGCTGGAGTTCTTCGGCAAGCCGCCGGGTGGCATCGAGCTGTGGGCGTGGTTCGCCGCGTACGACCACGTGGCGCTGGCCCAGCTGTGGGGCCCGATGCCGGCGCTGCCCCGCCAGCTGCCGCGCTTCACGCGCGACCTGCGTCAGCGCTGGGAGGACGCCGGGAAGCCGAAGCTGCCGTCGGCACCCACCGACCAGCACGACGCCTTGGCCGACGCGAAGCACAACCTGGCGCGCTGGGAAGTCATCGACGAGTACTTCCACCGCCGCTGACGCTCATTCGCCGGGGCTCACCGGCGTGACGACCGTGCGGCGGACGTGGCTGAAGATCACCGACGTCCGGACGTCGACGATCTCCTTGCGCTGGGTCAGCCGGTCGAGGACGAACCCGCTCAGGTGATCGTTGTCGGCGACCGCGATGTGTAGCAGGAAGTCGTCGCTGCCGGACATCACGAACACCGACAGCACCTCCGGCAGCCCCGCCACGAACGCGCGGAACGACTCGATCACCGCGCGGTCGGGCGGGCGCAGCCGCACCGCGACCATCGCCTGCACCGGCCGGCCGATCTTCTTCAGGTCGACTTCGACGTGGTGCCCGCGCACGATCCCGCGCCGGGTCAGCTCCCGCACGCGTTCGAGGCACGTCGACTGCGCTATGTGCAGCTTGCGGGCCAGTTCCTTGTTCGTCTGCTTGGCGTCTTCCTGCAGCAGGGTCAGCAGCGCCGAATCCAGTTCGTCCATCGCGGTTCTCTCGCTTCCCGGCGCTCGTCTTGTTCGGACTTTTGGCGATGCGGCCGAAATTATCACGGCGTTCGTCGGGGTTCCTCTGTTCGTTGCTTAACCTCGCGCCATGATCACAGAAACGCGCGGCCTCTCGGTGGCCGCCGTCCTGGCCGCGGCGCTGATCTGGAGCAGCTCGTTCGCGGTCACCAAGGTGGCGCTGGCGGAGGTCCCGCCGCTGACGCTGGGCGCGCTGCGGTTCGTCCTCGCCGCGCTCGTCCTCGGCGTGGCGGCGCGCCGGTTTCCCCGGCCGTCTGTCCGGCAACGCCGGTCCATCGGGTTCGCCGGCCTGCTCGGCATCACGGCGTACTTCGCCCTGGAAAACGCGGGCGTCGACCTGGCGACGGCGTCCGACGCGACGCTGATCGTCGCGGCCTACCCGATCATCACGCTGGTCCTGTCCGGCCGCACGGCGTTTTCGCCGGTCCGGCTGACGGGCATGCTGGTGGCGGTGTCGGGGGTTTGGCTGGTGGTGCGCGACCAGCCCGGCGGCCACCACCTCTGGGGAGATCTTTTGCTGGTCGCGGGCGGCTTCGCGTGGGCGGCGTTCAACGTGGTCGCGCGCCGGGACGACTCGGGCGCGTCGCCGATCGTGGTGACGTACTACCAGACCCTGGCCGGCGCGGGCGGGTTCGTCCTGCTGTCGCTGACGGAGGCGTCCCGCTGGAGCGTCCCTTCGGGTGGGACGTGGCTGCGGATCGCGTTCCTGGCGGGGTTCTGTTCGGTGGCGGCTTTCCTGCTGTACAACCACGGACTGCGCGGGCTGGAGCCGAGTGTCGCGGTCAACCTGCTCAACGTCGTCCCGGTGGCGGGGCTGGGGTGGGCGGTGCTGCTGGCGGGGGAGAGCTTGACCTGGTCGCAGCTAGTCGGCGGGGCTGTGGTGCTGGCCGGCGTTTCCCTCGGCAGCCTGCGGCGACGGACGTCGTGAAAGGGTCGTTCATGACGTCGGGCGACAGGAACGAGTCGTTCAGGACATCGCCCGGCCCGGCAGCTGCCCGGCTCACCGGCGAGGCGTCGCGAATGACTCATTCGAGACCTCTGGTGTCCCCTATGAGTCATTCGCGACATCACCCGTGCCGCACCTCGCACGCCGGCAACGTCTCCCGGCCCGCCTCACGCCCGAAAACTGTCGGGGGTCCCCGGTAACGTAAAAACCGGGGGACCCCCAGGCCGGGGACCTCTCAGCGGCGCGCCCGCACCGCGGAAGCCAGCTCGTCGAGCAGCGGAGCCGTGTCGTCCCACGCCAAGCACGCGTCGGTGATCGACTGCCCGTACGTCAGCTTCTCCGCGTGGCCCAGCGAAAGCTCCTGCCGCCCCGCCGCCAGGAAGCTCTCCATCATCAGCCCCGCGATCCCGCGCTCACCGGAAGAGATCCGCGCGGCCAGCTCACGCACCACCGCGGCCTGCCGCACGTGGTCCTTGCCGCTGTTCCCGTGCGAAGCGTCGATGATCACCCGCTCCGGCAACCCCGACTTGGCCAGCCGCGCCAACGTGTCGGTCACCGTCGCCTCGTCGTAGTTCGGCCCGCCGTTGTGGCCGCGCAGGATCACGTGGCAGTCCGGGTTGCCCGCCGTTGTCAGCAACGCCGCCAAACCGTCCGTGTTGATGCCCGGGAACACGTGGCTCGCCGCGGCCGCGCGGGTCGCGTCGACCGCCACCTGGACGTCGCCCTCCGTCGAGTTCTTGATGCCCACCGGCATCGACAGCGCGCTGCACAGCTGGCGGTGCACCTGGCTCGCCGCCGTGCGCGCGCCGATCGAGCCCCACGTCACGATGTCGGCGATGAACTGCGGCGTGATCGGGTCGAGGAACTCGCAGCCGACCGGCAGGCCCAGCTCGGAGACGTCGAGCAGCAGCTTGCGCGCCATCCGCAGGCCCTTGTTGACGGCGAACGTGCCGTCGAGGTCCGGGTCGTTGATCAGGCCCTTCCAGCCCAGCGTGGTGCGCGGCTTCTCGAAGTACACGCGCATCACGATGTGCAGGTCGTCGCGCAGGTCGTCGGCCTTCGCGGCGAGCCGGCGGGCGTAGTCGAGCGCGGCTTCCGGGTCGTGCACCGAGCACGGGCCGACCACCACGAGCAGCCGGTCGTCGCGGCCGTCGAGGACGTCGACCGTCTCGGAACGGCCCTGCCGCACGACTTTGGCGACGGCGGGGCCGACGGGATGGTCTTCGCGCAGCAGCGCGGGCGAAATGAGCGGACTGATCGACGTCGTGCGTGCGGCGTCGAGGTCGCCGATGGCGGCGGGTCCGGCGGAGAGTGTCATCGCGGGGGGTCCTTCCTGGTGGACACCGACCCGCGAGGGATTCGCCGAGCCGGTTCGGAAATCCGGCTCGGGGTGGGAGTCAGCGCAGGTTCACGCCGCCGTGCCCACCCGGGGCCGGCTTCGTAAACCAGAAATAGCGCTGCACGGCGCCAAGGTAGCACACGCCGGAGCCGGACCGATCCGGCAGGTGGTCCGGGCTGCACCGATCAAGACGTTTGCCGCTACGCTGGCTCTCGACGAAATGTGACTGCCATCTCCAGAGAACAGACGGAGGCTTCTCATGCGTGTCGGTGTGCTGACCGGCGGCGGCGACTGCCCGGGGCTCAACGCGGTGATCCGCGGCGTGGTGCGTAAGGGCATCGAGGTGCACGGCTGGGACTTGGTGGGCTTCCGCAACGGCTGGAACGGCCCGCTGACCGGGGACAGCCGCCCGCTCGGCCTCAACGACGTCGAGGACATCCTGACCCGCGGCGGCACGATCCTGCGGTCGTCGCGCACCAACCCGTACAAGGTCGACGGCGGTGTCGACAAGATCAAGCAGGTCCTGGCCGACCAGGGTGTCGACGCGCTGATCGCGATCGGCGGCGAGGACACCCTCGGTGTCGCGAAGCGCCTCACCGACGACGGCGTCGGCGTCGTGGGCGTGCCCAAGACGATCGACAACGACCTGGGCGCCACCGACTACACCTTCGGCTTCGACACCGCGGTCTCCATCGCGACCGAAGCGATCGACCGGCTGCACACCACCGCCGAGTCGCACCACCGCGCGCTGGTCGTCGAGGTCATGGGCCGGCACGCCGGCTGGATCGCGCTGCACTCCGGCCTCGCCGGCGGCGCGAGCGTGATCCTGGTGCCGGAGCGGCACTTCAACGTCGACCAGGTCGTCTCGTACGTCGAGAGCCGGTTCGAGAAGGAGTTCGCGCCGATCATCGTCGTCGCCGAGGGCGCGCTGCCCGAGGGCGGCGAGGAGCGGCTGCTCACCGGCGAGAAGGACGCCTTCGGGCACGTCCGCCTCGGCGGCATCGGCACCTGGCTGGCCGACGAGATCGCCCACCGCACCGGCAAGGAGTCCCGCGCGGTGGTCCTGGGCCACGTCCAGCGCGGCGGCACCCCGACGGCGTACGACCGCGTCCTGGCGACCCGCTTCGGCCTGCACGCGGTCGACGCGGTGGCCGACGGCGACTTCGGCGTGATGGTGGCCCTGAAGGGCACGGACATCGTCCGCGTGAAGCTGTCCGAGGCGACGGCGGAGCTGAAGACGGTCCCGGCCGAGCGCTACCAGGAAGCCGAAGTCTTCTTCGGCTGAGCCTCCCGCGAAGGGCCGTCCCGGACGACCGGGGCGGCCCTTCGCGCGTTCACGGCCGCTGCCGCACCGCGTCGACGATCCCGTGGCCCAGCACCGCCCCGGTCGTGCCGGAGCCGCGATAGACGAAAGTGACCGGGTCGAACAGGAACTCGTCCTGGTTGCCGATCCCGTGCTCGGTCGTGCCGTTCCAGGTGATCCCGAGGACCGGCCGGCCCGTGGCGTCCTTCGCGTCGGCGCGGACGACCAGTCCGGGCACCTTCGCCACGGCCTCGTAGAGCGCGGCCCGTGCCGCCGGCCGCAGGTAGCCGCCGGCCAGGTCGACGACCTCGTTGCCGAGGTCCTGCAGCGTGTCGCCTTCGCCGTAGGTGCTCCGGTGCAGGTAGGCGAGCATGGCGTCGGCGTCCGTCGGCAGGTCCGGGTGGGCGGCCGGACGCGGCTCGCACCGGCTGGTCGCCGTGCGCCCGCGGCTTTCCTTCTGCACGCGCTTCCCGTCGCGGCAGCCCGCGACTTCGGTTTCGTGTCCGAAGAGGACCTGGAGCCCGTCGTGGGTTCCGTCCGCCGACACCCAGAACTCGTTTTCCCGGCCGTCCGCGAGAAGCGTCCGGGTGTAGACGAACTGGTCCGGCCGCGGCTCGACGTCCGGCAGGGCACGCGCCGCCGCGGCGGCTCGGTACAGGATCCGCACCGGGTCCGTCTCCGCCGGGGGCGCCGGCGGGGCGGCCGGCGTGAGCACCACGACGGCGGCTGCCGCCGCGGCCAGCCCGGCCGCGGTGATCCCACCCCGGAGCGCGCGCCGGTGCCGCCGGGGCCGGGTCGTGGTCCCGGCGACGAAGTCCGCGCGCGTCCCGGCCAGCTCGTCGTGCGCGGGCAACCTCGCCGGGCCGGCGAAGTCACGCAGCAGCTGCATCTCATCCATGGTTCGAGACCTCCTCGGCGGGCGCGAGTTCCGCGCGGACCTTCTTGCGGGCGCGGTTCAGCCGCGAGCGGACGGTGCCGACGGGGATGCCCAGCGCCGCGGCCACCTCGTCGTAGGCGAGGCCTTCCCACGCGATCAGCAGGAGGACGTCGCGATCACCCTGGCCGAGCCCGGCCAGCGCGGCGGCGAGCCGTCCGGTCAGCGCCTGGGCGCTCACCCGCTCGGCGACCCTCTCCGCGTGGGAGTCCTGGTCGGCGGGCGGCCCGAGGGCGGCCCGCAGCCGGTACTCACGCCCTTCCGCCCGCCGGCGCTGGCCGACGAGGTTGGTGGCGATGCCGTAGAGCCACGGGCGCGCGCTGGGGAACGCCGGGTCGTAGCGTTCGCGCCCGCGGAACGCGATCAGGAAGGTTTCGCCGGTCAGGTCGTCGGCGACCTGACCGCCGAGCCGCCGGGCGAGGTAACGGTGGATGTGCGCGGCGTGGCGGTCGAAGAGCGCCGCGAACCGTTCGGGGTGCCGGAGCGACGCGGCGATGATCTCCGCGTCGGCCCCGGCTTCACCGGGTGAACTCATGAATCGCCTGTCTGTGGGGAAGCCTGCTGCCCCGTTGTTGGCGGTTCGGGCGGTTCGAGTTCACGCTAGATGCGGGCGAGCCGCTCCAGGACCCCGACCGCGGCGGCGATGTCGTCGGTCAGCGGCCGGTCGTCGACGCTCTCGTCCAGCACCGAAGACGCCGCTTCGAACGCGTCGCGCACCGGCAGGTCCACCAGGTCCGCCTCGCGCATCCGCAGCGCGCGGACCGCCGCGACCAGCTCGCACGCCAGCACCTGCTGGTAGGCCCCGCAGGCCGCCGTCGCCGCGCGTGCCGCCTGCGTCGAGAAGCTCGCGTGGTCCTCGATCCCGCGCGACACGACCGCCGTGCCGAGCGTGGCCGGGAGCGCCGCCTGCCGCAGCTCCGTCAGCGCGTCGTGCGCCACGTACTCCAGGATCATCACGCCCGAGCTGCCCGCCGGGCCCGCCGCGAGGAACGGCCGCAGCCCGGTGAACTCCGGCTCGACGAGGTCGCCGAGCCGGGCCACCGACAGCTCCGCCACCTGGTGCACGGTCGCGCGCGCCTGGTCCAGCGCCGTCGACACGTACGCCGTGTGGAAGTGCGCGTGGTGGTAGGCGTCGCCGTGGACCGTCGAGATCATCGGGTTCTCGGTGCTGGCGTTGATCTCCACCGCGAGGACGTCCCGCAGGTAGTGGATCGCGTCCAGCGCGGGGCCCTGGACCTGCGGGAACGCCCGCAGCCCGAACGGGTCCTGGATCCGGCGGCCCGGTTTCGGCGTCTGGTGCATGCCCAGCAGCCGCCGCATTTCCGCGGCGCACGCGACCTGCCCGGCGTGGGGACGCGCTTCGTGCACCGGCGTCGCGTACGCCTCGGGGTTGCCGTCGAGCGCGACGTACGTCAGCGCCGCGACGGCGTGGCTCGCGCGCGTCAGCGTGTCCAGCCGCATCGCCGCCAGCGTCGCTTCGGCGAGCGTCGCGGCGTTGCTGCTCATGAACGCCAGCGCGTCGCCCGCGTGCACCGGCACCGGCGGGACGTACCCGCCGACCCAGCCGCGTTCCCCGGTGAGCGCCAGCGCCGTCTCGGCCAGTGGCGCGAGGTCGCCGGTGCCGATCGCGCCGAGCCGGTGCACCAGCGGCAGCGCGCCGGTGCGGACGGCTTCGGCCAGCGCGCCGATCAGCTCGGGGCTGATGCCCGAACGCCCGGTGAGGAGCTGGTTGAGGCGGATCAGCATCATCGCCCGCACCTGGCCGGGCGGCATCTGTTCGCCGCTGCCGCCCGCGTGGCTGCGCAGCAGGCGCAGGCCGTGTTCGCGCGAGCTCTCGACGGTGTCGTCCTTGTTCGCGCCGACGCCGGTCGTGCGCCCGTAGACCACCCGTCGCGTGCTCAGGTCCTCGGCGAGCTTCCACGCGTGCTCGGCGGCGCGCAGCGCGGCGATCGAGACGTCGATACCCAGCGGCCCGTCGGTGCGCGCCGCGGTTACGACGTCGGCGCACCGGAGGGTCCGGCCGTCCACCCGGATCAAGGGCAGCCTCCTTTCCAGCTGCTCCTCACTATGCGGCTAGGACGCGGGTGGCTGCCAGGGCGGTCTCGGCCAGTCCCAGTGCGGCACGGGTTCGTGCGGGTCGGGTTCGGCGCCGGGCGCGGAGAAGATCACGGCCAGGCGGCTGCCCCACTCGAGGTAGCCGGCGAAGGCGGCGCGGAACTCGGGGTCGGCGGGCAGGCCGGCCTCGTCGGCGGCGTCGAGCAGCAGGGTCACCCACCGGCGGCGCTGCTCTTCGGTGATGCCGCGCCCGAGGTGGCGCCCGACCATGTGGGCGTGGCCGCCGTGGCTCGCGGAGTACTCGGCCGGTCCGCCGAAGACCTCGCCGAGCCACACGGCGACGTGCTTCGGGTGCTCCGGGTCCATGCCGCGGAAGACGGGTTCGAGCAGCGGGTCTTCCAGGACGTGGCCGTAGAAGATCGTCAGCAGCTTCACGAGGGCTTCGTGGCCGCCGGCCCAGTCGTGGAGGGTGGGGGTTTCTGGCACGATCACCCGGTCAGGCAACCAGCGGCGGCCCGATGGGGCAACCACGTACTTTCCGGTGCGTAGGAGCGAGATGAAGCGGTACCACTGCGCGGTGGAGCTGGCGGTCGACCTGATCGGCGGCAAGTGGAAGCCGGTGATCCTGGCGCATCTCAAGGAGGGCGCGCACCGGTACGGCGAGCTGCGGCGGCGCATGCCGGAGGTGAGCGAGAAGATGCTGACCCAACAGCTGCGCGAGCTGGTGGCGGACGGCATCGTGCGCCGGGTCGAGTTCGACGGCCGGGTCCCGCACGTCGAGTACCACCTGACGGAGGTGGGGGAGGAGCTGCGCCCGGCGCTGCAGGCGCTGTACGAATGGGGCGAGCGCCGGGCCGCGGACCGCGGGATCGCCTTCGCGGCGGCACCGCCGGACTAGGCGTCCCGCTCAGCGGGGATCGGTTTCGTCCAGCCGGCGCTCCAGCGCGTCGAGCCGGTCCGACCAGAAGGCGCGGTAGGGCGCCAGCCACGCGTCGACCTCGGCGAGGGGCTCCGGCCGCAGCGCGTAGCACCTTCGCTGGGCCGCCACGCGCACCGTCACGAGCCCGGCCTCGCGCAGAACCCGCAGGTGCTTGGACACCGCGGGCTGGCTGAGGGACAGCTCGTCGACCAGCTCGCCGACCGACCGCTCGCCGTCGCGCAGCAGGTCCAGGATCGTGCGGCGGCGGGGCTCGGCCAGCACCTCGAACGTCTGCATCACCCCCGAAATGTGCTCCGCCGGGCATATTCCTGTCAAGGAATGCACGGACCGACCAGCGGGCTGCTTGGTCTGAACCATTGACCTAGTGGTCTAGTCCACTTACGGTGGTGTGGTCCCCACCACTCCGGCACCGTCGCCGTGAGTAATTCTCCGGAGGGAGAACACATGTCCCGATTCCGCAGGAAGAGCTTCTCGGCGCTGCTGACCGTGGCGGCCGCCGCGGGCCTCGTCGCGGGCGCCGCGACCGCCCCGGTGGCCACCGCCGCCACCGAGACCGCGCAGGCCTCCGTCGGCAAGGTGGTCGGCTACTTCACCGAGTGGGGTGTCTACGACCGCAACTACCACGTCAAGAACATCGAGACGTCGGGCTCGGCGAGCAAGCTGACCCACATCAACTACGCCTTCGGCAACGTGACGAACGGCGGCTGCGCGATCGGCGACGCCTACGCCGACTACCAGAAGACCTACGACGCCGCGGGCAGCGTCGACGGCGTCGCCGACACCTGGGACCAGCCCCTCGCCGGCAGCTTCAACCAGCTGAAGAAGCTCAAGGCCAAGCATCCCGGGCTGAAGGTGCTGTGGTCGTTCGGCGGCTGGACCTGGTCCGGCGGCTTCGGGCAGGCCGCGCAGAACCCGGCGGCGTTCGCGAACTCCTGCTACAACCTCGTCAACGACCCGCGCTGGGCCGGCGTCTTCGACGGCATCGACATCGACTGGGAGTACCCCAACTCCTGCGGCCTCTCCTGCGACACCAGCGGTGCCGCGGCCTACAAGAACCTGATGGCCGCCCTGCGCGCCAAGTTCGGGTCGAAGCTCGTCACCTCGGCGATCACCGCCGACGGCACCAGCGGCGGCAAGATCGACGCGGCCGACTACGGCGGCGCGGCGCAGTACGTCGACTGGTACAACGTGATGACCTACGACTACTTCGGCGCCTGGGCCGCGCAGGGCCCGACGGCTCCGCACTCGCCGCTGACGTCGTACTCCGGGATCCCCACCGCCGGGTTCTACTCCGACGCGGCGATCCAGAAGCTGAAGAGCAAGGGCGTCCCGTCGAACAAGCTGTTGCTGGGCATCGGGTTCTACGGCCGCGGCTGGACCGGCGTCACGCAGAGCGCCCCGGGCGGCACGGCGACCGGCCCGGCGCCGGGCAAGTACGAGCAGGGCATCGAGGACTACAAGGTGCTCAAGACGTCCTGCCCGTCGACCGGCACGGTCGCCGGCACCGCGTACGCCAAGTGCGGCAGCAACTGGTGGAGCTACGACACCCCGTCGACGATCGCGGGCAAGGTCTCCTACGCGAAGACGCAGGGCCTCGGCGGCGCGATGTTCTGGGAGCTGTCCGGCGACA
This sequence comes from Amycolatopsis sp. NPDC098790, assembly GCF_044759945.1. NCBI lineage: Bacteria > Bacillati > Actinomycetota > Actinomycetes > Pseudonocardiales > Pseudonocardiaceae > Amycolatopsis > Amycolatopsis sp. NPDC098790. The sequence continues at coordinate 453,404 of NZ_JBIWAI010000005.1, read as the reverse complement.
CCACGAACGGCGAGCTGATCACGGCGGTCGCGAAGTAGTGCTCCCCGGTGCGGCCGGCCGTGCGCGGAACGCCGGCCGCACCGGGATTCACACCGCGCCGGCGGGCGGCGTCACCGCCGCGGCGCGCAGGAGTTCTTTCAGCACTTCGGTGTCCACGTCGGACAGCCGCTTGAACCGGACGCAGCTCTTGCCGACCGACGCCCCGGGCAGCCGCTCGGCGAACGCCTCCGGCAGGTACCGGTCGCCGACGACGCACGAGACGTACAGCGAGACGTGGTTCTTGCGGGCGGCCAGCGACACGGTCGCCGCGTCGCCCTCGCGGCCCGAGGCGTACCGGTAGTGGTCCGGGCATGCCGAACTCCATCGTCGGCGCCAGGTCCGGTGCGCACTCGCGGATCAGCTCGTGCAGCGCGCGCAGTTCGCTTCGCCGCGGCTCGGCGAGGGCGGCGAAGTACTCCTCGTGCGTCATGCCCCGGGACGCTACGCCGGGGGACCGACGATTTCCGTCGGTGCGCGCGATTAGGGTCGTCCCCGTGAAGTTCAGCGGATTCGGCGAGTACGCCGTCGACTTCTACGACGGCCTCGTGGAGGACAACTCGAAGCCCTACTGGGACGACCACGTCGAGACCTACAAGTCCGACGTCCGCGCCCCGATGGAGGCGCTGCTGGCCGAGCTCGCCCCGGAGTTCTCCGACGGTTTCGGCGAGCCCAAGGTGTTCCGCCCGTACCGGGACGTCCGGTTCGCCAAGGACAAGACGCCGTACAAGACCCACTGCGGCGCGGTGATCGAGCAGGGCCGCGGCGGCGGCGCGTACTACGTCGAGGTCGGCCCGGAGGGGCTGCGCGTCGGCGGTGGCTGCTTCCACCTGGCGGCCGACCAGATCGCGCGGTTCCGGAAGGCCGTCGACACGGAGTTGCACGGCGAAGCGCTCGAGAAGATCCTCGCGAAGCTCCGGCGGGCCGGCTGGGAGGTCCGCGGGGACCGGTTGAAGTCGAAGCCGCGCGGGTTCGACGCCGGCCACCCGCGTCTGGAGCTGCTGCGGTACCGCTCGGTGTACGCGGTCCGCGCCTGGGAGCCGGACGACGTCCTGCACGAGCGGGGCGCGCTCGAGCGGGTGAAGAAGGCTTGGCGGCAGGTGCGGGAGTTCAACGAGTGGGCCCGGGACCGGGTCGGGCCGAGCGAACTGCCCCGACGCTAGGTCCGCGATGGGCTGCGGTCGGGCGGCCACCTCGCCGGCCGCGCCGGTCTCGCCGGTCTCGCTGGTCGACCCAGGCCGCCGGTTGCCGGCCCTCCCGGCTGCGCGGACTCGCCCGGCCGCATCGGCCGGCCCGGACCCAACGGGCCGGCGCCGGCCCAACGGTGCCGGCCTGGCCCGGTCCCATCGCCTCGGCCGACCCGGCACCGCCAGGCGTCGGCCCGCGCAGCTGCGCCTGCCCGGCCGACCCGCCCCGGCCACCGCCGCTCAAGCCGGCCGGGCCTCACCGGCCCCAGCCGACCCGCTCCACTCGGCCCCAGCCTCACCGTCCAGCCGTGGCCAAATGTCCTGAATGAGTCGTTCAGGTCGCCGGACGTCCTGAACGACTCATTCAAGACAGCCCTCGCCGCGTCAACCCCCGCCGGGGCAACCCACGAGACGACCCCTGGTCGGCCCCGGTTTCTGAACAGTTTTTCTGAACTTTTCGGGATCGGTACAGACGAACGCCCGCCGAGGGACTACGCTGTGCGAACGTGAGCCGACGCGCGAAGATCGTTTGTACCATGGGCCCCGCCACCGCAACGCCGGAGAAGATGCGGGCCCTCGTCGACGCTGGCATGGACGTGGCCAGGATGAACTTCAGCCACGGCAGCCACGGCGACCACAAGGAGGTCTACGACCTCATCCGGACCGCCGCCACCGAGAGCGGCCGGGCGGTCGGCATCCTCGCCGACCTGCAGGGGCCGAAGATCCGGCTCGGCACGTTCGCGGGCGGGCCGGTCGAGTGGCACAACGGCGACGTCGTCCGGATCACCGTCGAGGACGTCGCCGGCACCCACGACCGCGTCTCGACCACCTACAAGGGCCTGGCGAAGGACGCCAAGCCCGGTGACCGCCTGCTCGTCGACGACGGCAAGGTCGGCCTGGTGGTCAAGGGCGTCGAGGGCCCGGACGTGGTCTGCGAGGTGACCGAGGGCGGTCCCGTCAGCAACAACAAGGGCGTCTCGCTGCCCGGCATGGACGTCTCCGTGCCGGCGCTGTCCGAGAAGGACATCGAGGACCTCGAGTTCGCGCTCGAGCTGGGCGTGGACTTCGTCGCCCTCTCGTTCGTCCGCTCGCCCGCCGACATCGACCTCGTCCACCAGGTGATGGACCGCGTCGGCAAGGGGCGCCTGCCGGTCGTCGCCAAGATCGAGAAGCCCGAGGCCGTCTACAACCTCGAAGCCATCGTGCTGGCCTTCGACGCGGTGATGGTCGCCCGCGGCGACCTCGGCGTCGAGCTGCCGCTGGAGCAGGTCCCGCTGGTGCAGAAGCGCGCCATCCAGATCTGCCGCGAGAACGCGAAGCCGGTCATCGTCGCGACGCAGATGCTCGAGTCGATGATCAACAACTCCCGGCCGACCCGCGCCGAGGCCTCCGACGTCGCGAACGCGGTGCTCGACGGCACCGACGCGGTGATGCTGTCCGGCGAGACCAGCGTCGGCCGGTACCCGATCGAGACCGTGCAGACCATGGCCCGGATCGTCGAGGCGGTCGAGACCGATTCGCCGATCGTGCCGCCGCTGACGCACGTCCCGCGCACCAAGCGCGGCGTGATCTCCTACGCCGCCCGCGACATCGGCGAGCGGCTCAACGCGAAGGCGCTGGTCGCCTTCACGCAGTCCGGCGACACCGTGCGCCGCCTGGCCCGGCTGCACACGCGGCTGCCGCTGCTGGCGTTCACGCCGGAGGACTGCGTCCGCAGCCAGCTGTCGATGACGTGGGGCACCAACACCCACATCGTGCCGCGGGTGGACTCGACCGACCAGATGATCCAGCAGGTCGACCACGCGATGCTCGAGATGGGCAAGTACCAGAAGGGCGACCTGGTCGTCATCGTGGCCGGTTCGCCCCCGGGCACCGTGGGCTCGACCAACCTCATCCACGTGCACCGCCTCGGTGAAGACGACCACGCATAAGGGACGTCCCGCCCCCGCAGCACATAGGGTCTGGCCATGACTGAAATGGCCAGGACGGCCGCCACCGAACTGGAGATCCCGGGTGGCGGCCAGCCGGTGCTGGACCGCCTGATCGCGCTGCTCGACCTGGAAAAGATCGAGGAGAACATCTTCCGCGGCGTCTCGCCAGCCCACTCGCCGGTGCGGGTGTTCGGCGGGCAGGTCGCCGGCCAGGCGCTGGTCGCGGCCGGGCGGACGGTCCCCGAGGAACGCCGGGTCCACTCGCTGCACGCGTACTTCATCCGCGGCGGCGACCCCAGCGTCCCGATCATCTACGAGGTCGACCGCATCCGGGACGGCCGGTCGTTCACCACCCGCCGCGTGATCGCGATCCAGCACGGCAAGGCGATCTTCTCGCTCTCGGCGTCGTTCCAGAAGGACGAACCGGGCATCGAGCACGCCGAAGAGATGCCCGCGGGCGTCCCGGCGCCCGAGACGCTGCCGACGCTGATGGAACGCGCCGAGGGCTACGCGATCGGCGCGCACAGCCGGCCGCGGCCGATCGACGTCCGGTACGTCAACGAGCCGCCGTGGATCACCCGCGAGACCGGCGAGCGGCCCGCGCGCAACCAGGTGTGGATGCGCGCCGACGGGAAGCTGCCCGACCAGCAGCTGCTGCACGTCTGCGTGCTGACCTACGCCTCGGACATGACGCTGCTGGACTCGGTGCTCGCGCGCCACGGCGTCTACTGGGACACCGACAAGGTGCTCGGCGCGAGCCTCGACCACGCGCTCTGGTTCCACCGGCCCTTCCGCGCCGACGAGTGGTTCCTCTACGACAGCGTCTCGCCGACGGCGTCCGGCGCGCGGGGCCTGGCCACGGGCCGGTTCTTCGCCGAGGACGGCACGCTCATCGCGACGGTCGTCCAAGAAGGACTCCTGCGCGTCCTCTGACGCCGGTCGGGAAATCACCCTTACGGGCGACAAATGGGCGGAATAATCATTCTGCCAATAGGGCGTCGAGACCGGGAAGAGGTCCGGGGCCGATCGGGGGACGGCCCCGGGCCTCTTCCGCCGAAGATCGCGCGGCGCACCGCACGATCTTCGTCTACGCTGATCACAGGCTCGGCGAGGGGCTGGGGCAGAAGCCCGCCGCGCCCTGATCGCGTCCTGTCGTCGCGCAGGGTGCGAGCATACAGAAGCATTTTGCAAATTGCAGATACGACGCGGGACCGGATCGGGTAATCGGTGCCGTGCGATTACTCGACCGTTCATGTTGGATACTGGCAGCGAGCGTTCGGCTACGACGCCGTCGACACCCGGAGGTGCGCCATGGCAAGGGGACAGAGCCCCACGGTTCGCCGCCGGAGGCTCGCGGGGGAGCTGCGCCGGCTGCGCGAAGCCGCGGACCTGACGATCGACGAAGTGGGCGAAAAGCTCGAGTGCTCGGCGTCGAAGATCAGCCGGATCGAGACCGGCCACGTCGGGGTCACCCCGCGCGACGCCCGCGACATGCTGGCCCTCTACGGGATCACCGGCGACGAGCAGGAGGCGCTCGTCCAGCTGGCCAGGGAGGCGCGCAAGCGCGGCTGGTGGCACGCCTACAACGAGGTCTTCACCGGGACGTTCGTCGGGCTCGAGGCCGACGCCAGCTCGCTGCGCGCGTTCCAGGCGCTGCTGGTGCCCGGGCTGCTGCAGACCGAGCGCTACGCCCGCGCGGTGATCCGGGCGCTGCGGCCGGACGCCGAGGACGCCGAGATCCGCCGCCGCGTCGCCGCCCGGATGGCCCGCCAGGAGCTGCTGTCCGACACCCCGCCGCCGGAGTACTGGGCGGTGATGGACGAGGCCGTGCTGCGCCGGGTCGTCGACGGCCCCGAGGTGATGGCCGAGCAGCTCTACCGGATGGTCGCGGTCGCCGAGAAGCCGAACGTGACCATCCAGGTCGTGCCGTTCGGGGCCGGCGCGCACCCGGGCATGGAGGGCCCCTTCCTGATCATGGGGTTCCCGGAGCAGGCCGACCCGGACGTCGTCTACGTCGACGACAGCACGTCCAGCGGCCTCTACCTGGAGGAACCCACAGACGTCCGGCGCTACGGGCTGATGTTCGACCATCTGCGCGCGGCCGCACTGAAGCCGGACGACTCGGTGAACCTGATCGCCGAGGCCGCCGGACGGTTCGCCGAACAGGCGGCCGTACCGGTTCCGGTGCACCAACTGGAACCGAGGACACAGTAAGGAGTGGGGACGATGGAAGACGGATTCTCCGGGGCGCGGTGGCGCAAGAGCAGCCACAGCGGCGGCGGGAACGACTGCGTCGAGGTCGCGTTCGTCGGCGGCGGGGCCGCGCTGCGGGACTCGAAGGACCCCGAAGGTGGTGCTTTCCGCCTGCCCGCGTCGGGCTGGCGGGGGCTGCTGGCCGCGGTGCGGACCGGCGGCCCGGCGCACGACTGAGTCGTTTGCGAAGACCCCTTACCCCCGCCGAGCTGGGCTCGGCCGGGAGTAAGGGGTCTTTTGCCGGGCAGGGCTGCGTGATCACCCGATGCCTGAGGTGCCCCCTCAGGACGAACCTGAGTGCTACCAAACCGGAGAACTCGGGAACAGGGGAACACGATGCACAGCGATCTGCTGCTCGACGCGGTCCGAGCCGAAGCGGCTTACCGGGCCGAAGAACTGCGGAAGGCCGGGCGCAGCGCCTGGGCCGGCCGCGCGCGCCGCGCCGTCCGCCACCTGCGGGCCACGCGCACCGACGTCACCGTACCGGCGCAGGAGCGCCGCGAGGCCGCGCGGGAGACCGCGGGCGTCGGCAAGACCGCCCGGTGAGGGCGGGGTAATGGTGTCGAAGGCGATAAGCGGTCGGAAACCGTCGGTGGGGTGAGCAACAATGCTCCTCGTGCCCCGACTCGGCTCCGGAATCCCGCTCGTCGCCCGTACCCACGAGATGCGGCGGCTCCGCGCCGCCTTCGCCCGTGCAGAACGCGGCGAAGCCGGCGCGGTGCTGCTCTCGGGGGACGCCGGGGTCGGCAAGACCCGGCTGCTGACCGCGCTCGCCGAGCACGTCGCGGCGTGCGGTGGGCTGGTGCTCACCGGCCGCTGCATCGACGTCCGCGAGGGTGGCCTTCCTTATCTTCCGTTCGCCGAAGCGCTCGCCCCGCTGGGCAGCGCGGCGGACCCGGCGGTGGCCGCAGCGGTGCGGCTCCGGCCCGCGCTCGGGCGGCTGCTGCCGCAGGGCCAGGGCGTCGAGGAGCCCCGTACGGCCGAACACCCGCCGATGACCTCGAACGACCGGGAGACGATGGTGCGTCCCCGGCCCGAGCAGGATCTCGGTCAGCTGCAGTTGTTCGACGCGGTACTGGGGGTGCTGACCGAGATCGCGGAGGCGCGCCCGGTGGTGATCCTGCTGGAGGATCTCCACTGGGCCGACGCCTCGACCCGCAACCTGCTGTCCTTCCTGCTCAGCCGGCTGCGGGCGCAGCGGCTGCTGGTCGTCGGCAGCTACCGCGAGGAGGACGTGCACCGGCGCCACCCGCTGCGCGGCCTGCTGTCGGAGCTGGTCCGGCTCGCCACCGTCGAGCGCGTCGACCTGCACCCGTTCGGGGCCGCCGACGCCCGCAAGTTCGTCGAGGCGCTGGCCGACGAGCCCCTGCCGGCCGACGTCGTGGCCGACATCGTCGCCCGCTCGGAGGGCAACCCGTTCTTCGCCGAGGAGCTGCTCGCCACCCAGACCGAGTGCAACGACCTGCCCGCCGGGCTCGCCGAAGTGCTCCTGTCCCGGCTCGAGCGGCTCTCGCCGGACACCCGGCGGGTCGTCCGGGTGATCTCGGTGGCCAACGAGCCGGTGATGCACGCGGCACTCGCCGAGGTCTCCGGGCTGGGGGAGCTGGAGCTCGACGAGGCCCTGCGCGAAGCCGTCCAGCACCACGTCCTCGTGGTGCTGTCCGACGGCTCCTACACGTTCCGGCACGCGTTGCTGCAGGAAGCGGTGTACGGCGACCTGCTGCCGGGGGAGCGGTCGCGCACGCACGCCGCGTACGCCGCCCGGATCGTGGCGCGCCCGCAGGGCCGGGGCCACGACGCGAAGCTGGCCTACCACTCGATGCAGAGCAGCGATCTGGTCACCGCGCTGCCGGCGCTGCTGCGCGCGATGGACGAGGCCGAGAAGCTCGGCGCGCCCGGGTCGGCGCTGCAGCACGTCGAGCAGGCACTGTCCATCTGGGACGCGGTGCCGGCCGCCGACCGGCCCGAAGGCTTCGACGAGCTGCGGCTGCTGCACGAAGCGTCCTACTTCGCGGGCACGTCCGGCGAGCCCGAGCGGGCCGTCGCGTTCGCCCGCTCGGCCACGCAGGCGTTGTCGCCCGCCGTCCCGAACGACCGGGCCGCGAAGGTGTGGCGGCGGCTGGCGGACGCGCTGCTCGCGCTGGAAGGCACCCTCGACGAGGCCGTCGCGGCCATCGACCGGGCGTGGGACCTGGTGAAGGACACCGAACCGAGCTCGGCGCGCGCCTGGGTGCTGGCCAGCCGGGCCGGGTTCCTGCGGATCCTCGACAAACCGGAGGCGGCGCTGGACAGCGCGCTCGCCGCGGTCGCCGACGCGCAGGCGGTGGGCGCGGTGGGCGCGGAGGCGTCGGCGCTGGTCACCCTGGGCACGCTGGCCGATTCGCGGGGCGACGCCGCCGAGGCGCGGGAGTGGCTGGGCCAGGCCGAACGCAAGGCGCGGGACGCCGAGGCCTGGAACACGGAGAACCGCGCCATCTACTTCCTCGCGTTGAGCTACGACGACCAGGCCGACTTCGCGCGGGCGCTGGAGCACGCCACGCGGGGCGTGGCCCGGGCCGAGGAGGCCGGGCTGAGCTGGAGCGTCTACGGGCTGGAGCTGCGGGCGCGGCAGCTGATGCTGCGGTACCTGATGGGCGACTGGCCGGACGAGAGCGCCGGCCGCGCCGGGCGCGGGGTGTCGAGTGCGGTCGCCGCGCGGATCCAGGCCATCTGGTCGCTGTTCGTCGTCGCGCGCGGCCGGTTCGACGACGCCGCGAAGCTCGTCGCCGGGCTGCGGCAGCACTGGACGGCGGACATGCAGATCCCGCTGTCGGTCGGGGACGCCGGCATCCAGCTGGCCCGGTGGCGCGGTGACCACGCCGAGGCGCTGCGCCGGGCCGAGGACCTGGTCGGCTGGCTGGAGCGGATCGAACCCGGCCTGCTGGCCGGCATCCGGGTCGCCGCGCTCGGCGTGTCCGCCGCGGCCGCGCTGGCCGCCGACGCCCGGGTGCGCGGCGACCAGGCCGCGGCCGGTGCCGCGGTGGCGGCGGGCGAACGGCTGCTCGCGCACGGCCGGATGTGCTCGGTCGTCGGGCAGCCGCGGTCGGGGGAGCTCGGGCCGGAGGGCCGGGCCTGGCTGGCGCGGCTGGAGGCGGCGGCGTCCTGCCTGACCGGGCGGGGTGACGCGGAGAAGTGGTCGGCCGCGGCGGAGGCGTTCGGCTACGGCGCCGTCTACGAGCAGGCGGTCTGCCGCTGGCACGAGGCGGAAGCGCTGCTGGCCTCGGACGGCGACGCGGGCCCGGCGCTCGAAGCGGCCCACGCGGTGGCGGTCCGCCTCGGTGCGATCCCGCTGCGCGACGCGATCCGGGACCTCGCCCACCGCGGCCGCGTCGAGCTGGACGGCGTGGAACCGGCGGCGCCGGCGAGGACGGTGGCGGACCCGCTGACCGACCGCGAGCGTGACGTGCTGGAGCGGGTGGCGCTCGGCCGCACGAACCGTCAGGTCGGCGAAGAGCTGTACATCAGCGAAAAGACGGTCAGCGTGCACCTGTCCCGCGTGATGGCGAAGCTCGGCGCGAGCCGCCGCGCGGAGGCGGTGGCGATCGCGTACGACCGCGGGCTCCTCACGGCGCCCACGGCCGAACACGCGTGAGCGTCAGCGGGGGAGCCGGCGCAGGGCCTTGAGACCGAACGTCATGCCGCGCGACCACAGCGAACCCGGGACCCGCTTCGGCGGCCGCAGCGCCAGGCCACGCTGCAGCGCGATCGACTGGGACTCCGTGTACTTCAGCAGGCCTTCGGCACCGTTGCGGCGGCCGACGCCCGAGTCCTTCATGCCGCCCATCGGGACGCCGACGCTGCCGAACGTCGCCGCGTAGCCCTCGTTCACGTTGACCGTCCCGGCCTTCAGGCGCGCCGCGACCTCCCAGCCCGCGCGGCCGTTGCGCGACCAGACGCTGGCGTTGAGCCCGAACGGCGTGTCGTTGGCGCGGTCGATGGCGTCGGTGACGTCGGTGTAGCCGTAGATCGACACGACCGGCCCGAACGTCTCGTCCGCGAACGGCGCCATGTCCGGGGTGACGCCGGACAGCACGGTCGGTTCGTAGAACAGCGGCCCGAGGTCGGGCCGGGGGCGGCCGCCGGTGAGCACGGACGCGCCCTTCGCGCGGGCGTCCTCGACGTGCGCCGACACCGCGGCCAGCTGCTCTTCCGAGGTCAGCGACCCCATCTGGGCGTGGTAGTTCAAGGCGCCGCCCAGCTTGAGCGCCGCGGTCCGCGCCACGAACGCGCGGGTGAACTCGTCGCGGATGTCCTCGTGGACGTAGATCCGCTCGACCGACACGCACAGCTGGCCCGCCGAGGAGAAGCACGCGGTCACCGCGCCCGTCGCGGCCTTCGCGATGTCGGCGTCGGGCAGCACGATCATCGGGTTCTTGCCGCCGAGCTCCAGCGAGTACGACGTCAGCCGCTTCGCCACCTGCCCGGCCAGCTCCTTGCCGGTCGGCGTGGAGCCGGTGAAGCACAGGTAGTCCGACTCCTCGACCAGCGCCGTGCCGATCTTCGAGCCGCGGCCGAGCACGATCTGCCACGTCCCGGCCGGCAGCCCGGCCTCCTCGGCCAGCTCGTGCAGCCACAGCGCCGAGAGCGCGGTCTGGTTGTCCGGCTTCTGGATCACGGCGTTGCCCGCGGCCAGCGCCGGCAGGACGTCCATCGCGGTCAGGGCCAGGGGGTAGTTCCACGGCGAGATGACGCCGACGACGCCCTTGGGGTGCCGGAGCTCGCCGGCGCGGGTCAGGCCGGGGATGACACCGGCGACCCGGCGCGGGGCGAGGATCTTCGCCGCGTGCTTGCCGTAGTAGGCCGCGACCAGCGCCGTCGCGCTGACCTCGTCGAACGCGTCGAGCCGCGCCTTGCCCGCCTCGACCTGGACCAGGTCGAGCACCTCGTCCTGCCGGGCGAGCACGAGGTCGTGCAGCCGGGTGAGGACGCGGGCGCGGTCGGCGGGGGAGCGGTCCGCCCAGGCCCGCTGGGCGGTGCGGGCGCTGCCGAAGACCGCGCGGACGTCGGCGTCGGTGGCCTGGGGCAGCGTCGCGATCGGCTGCCCGGTGAAGGGCGCGTGCATGCGGATCGGCGCCGAGTCGGCGCCCCCGGCCACGCGGGCGACGAGCTGGGCCGCCCGCGCCGAGCCGGGCGCCCCGGCGACGCCGCCGACGGTCGGCGGCAAGGTCGTGTCTTCGAGCGCGTTCGCGGGGGTCGTGCTGGTCATGACGTCTCCGTTCCGCGGCGTCCGGAGGTCCGGGCGCGACGCCGCGCAGGGGTTACCGACGAGTACACCATACCGTCGGTACGTCAGATGTCCAGCCTGATATGAATATCTTTCACGTATTGGGCGGGTTGAGCGGCGGGAGCTGGTAGTTCGGCTCGGTCGGGTCCTGCTTGGGCGGCGGGTGGGCCTGCGTCGCGCCGCCGTAGGGGTCTTCGAGCCGCGCCGACAGCCCGCCGGGCTGCGCGGAGGACGGCTCTCCCGACTGGGCGGGGAAGGGCTGGGACGGCGGACCGCTTTGCGCGGGGAAGGGCTGTGACGGCGGACCGCTTTGCGCCGGGAAAGGCTGGGACGGCGGACCGCTCTGCGCCGGGAACGGCTGGGACTGCGGCGCGCCGGGGTAGGGCTGCTGCGCCGGGTAAGGGGACTGCGCGCCGGGATACGGCTGCTGCTGCGCGAACTGCTGCTGCGGCGGCACCGGGTACGGCCGCGACTGCTGCTGGTACGGCCCGCCGTACGGCCCGGGCAGCCCGGCCGGTGCGGTCGCCGGTGCCTGGCGCCCGGCCAGCGCCGCGAGCACCAGCGTCACCGCGGCCAGCGCGCCGCCGCCGAGCAGGATCCAGAAGCCGATGCCGGTCGAGTAGAGCGAACTGAGCGTGTCGTCGTCGGACTCGTAGCTCAACGTCGCCGAGACGTCCATGCCGAGCATCCACACCGCCGCGGCCACGCCCGCGCCGCCGGCCACCAGCGCCGTCCGGGCGCCCGAGCGCACCCCGTTGCCCGCCGAGCGCCGTGCGCCCGCGAACGCGAGGCCGGCTCCGGCCAGCAGCACCAGCGCGCCGGCCGAGAGCGGGATCCCGTAGCGCGCGACGTGCGTGTTCTCGTAGAACTTCTTGGCCTCGTCGCCGGGTTCGACGCCGAACGAGCGCGTCCAGGCGCTGATCGTCTGGCTGCTTTCGGTCTTGCCGTTCACGACCTGTTCGAACTCGGTCTGCGGCAGGAAGGACCCGGCCAGCACGACCACCGCGGCGACGGCCCCGACGATCGCGGCGACGAGCCGCAGGCGCGCGCCGGGGTCGGCGGGCGGCCGCGGCGGCTGCGGTGGCCGGCCTTGGGGAGGGCCGTAGGGGTTCTGGTACGGCGTGGCGGTCATGGAAGCTCCCCTCTATCGGGGGGATTGGACCACGAATCCGCCGGGCGGATAAGGGGCATTCCCGCCCTTGCGGTGCCCCGCTGGTCAGCTTGGCGCAGTGGCTGCGTCCTGGTAGAGCAGGACGGCGATCCGCTTCCACTCTTCGAGCAGCTGACGGCGCCGGTTCGGGTCGCCGCCGAGCTCGGCGTCCAGCGCCAGCCCGCGGGTCAGGTTCACGGTGAGCCAGAACAGCATCTCCGCGCGTTCGGGCGGCAGCTCGCCGGCGACCTGGGTGACGTGCTCGAGGGTCGCGCGGCCGAGGGCGCGGTCGACCGGGCGGATGGCCGCGCGCAGCTCGGGGTCGGTGCGGGCGGCGACCCACAGCTCGGTGACGGCGGTGGAGAGCGTGCCCGAGTAACCGGTCCAGAGCAGGTCGATCGCCGCGGCGACGCCGGTGCCGCCGCTGGGCAGCTGGTCCAGCGACGTGGCGAGCTGGCGCCGCAGCTTCGTCGTGAGGTGCTCGACGGCGGCCGCCATCAGCTCGGCCTTCGCGGTGAAGTGGTGCTGCACGGCACCCTTCGACACGCCCGCCCTGGCGCAGATCTCCTGCACCGACGTGCGTGCGTAGCCGACGTCGACCAGGCAGTCGATGGTCGCGTCGAGCAGCGCGGTGCGGGTCTGTTCGCGCCGCTGCGCCTGGGTCCGGTGCGCCGTCTCGGTCACCGCGGCCTCCCTGCTTTACCTACAGGCCGGTACGGATGTACATTCCGCAGAGAACTTACATGCTGATCGTCATGTTTTCCAGCAGGAGGGTCCCGTGCCGCTGCAACTCCCGAAGAGCTCCTGGATGACCACCGAGCTCGAAGACCTCCGCGAGCTGTCGCGGTCGTTCCTGCAGAAGGAGGCCGTGCCGCACCAGGAACGCTGGGCGGCCGAGAAGAAGGTCGACCGCGAGTTCTGGACCAAGGCCGGCGAGGTCGGGCTGCTCTGCCTGTCCGTCCCCGAGGAGTACGGCGGGGGCGGCGGCACGTTCGCCCACGAAACCGTGCTCTACGAAGAGCAGGCCCGCGCCGGCGACAGCGCGTGGGGCGTGACCGTCCACAATGGAATCGTCGCGCACTACCTCAGCGCGTACGCCTCCGAAGAGAAGAAGCGCGAGTGGCTGCCCAAGATGGCCACCGGCGAGTTCGTCGGCGCCATCGCGATGACCGAACCCGGCACCGGCTCCGACCTGCAGGGCATCAAGACGCGCGCGGTGCGCGACGGCGACCACTACGTCATCAACGGCGCGAAGACGTTCATCACCAACGGTTTCCACGCCGACCTGGTCGTCGTCGCGGTGAAGACCGACCCGAACGCGGGCGCGCAGGGCGTCTCGCTGATCGTGGTCGAGACGGACACGCCGGGCTTCCGCCGCGGCCGCGTCCTCGACAAGGTCGGCCTCAAGGGCCAGGACACCGCCGAGCTGTTCTTCGACGACGTCCGCGTGCCCGCCGCCAACTTGCTCGGCGACGCCGAGGGCCAGGGCTTCTTCCAGCTGATGCTGCAGCTGCCGCAGGAACGGCTGATCATCGCCGTCACCGCGGTGGCCGGGCTGGAGGCCGCGGTCGACCTCACGCTCGAGTACACCAAGGAGCGCACGGCGTTCGGCAGGCCGATCTTCAACTTCCAGAACACCAAGTTCACCCTCGCCGAGGCGGCCACCGAAGCCGCGGTGTCGCGCGCGTTCCTCGACCAGTGCATCGAACGCCACCTGCGCGGTGAGCTGGACGTCCAGGGCGCGGCGATGGCCAAGCTGTGGACGACCGAGCGCGTGAACAAGGTGATCGACGACTGCGTGCAGCTCTTCGGCGGCTACGGCTACATGACCGAGTACCCGATCGCGCGTGCCTGGGCCGACGTCCGCATCTCCCGGATCTTCGGCGGCACCAGCGAGATCATGAAGGAAATCATCTCCCGCTCGCTCTGAAAGGACCCCGGTCATGAAAGCAGGTCCGCTCAGCGGCCTGAAGGTGGTGGAGCTCGCCGGTCTCGCGCCGGGACCGTTCGCCACGATGATCCTCTCCGACCTCGGCGCCGACGTCGTCCGCGTCGACCGCGCGCAGCCGGGGGAGGACGTGCTCGGCATCCAGACCGACCCGCTCGCCCGCGGCCGCCGGTCGGTCGGCATCAACACCAAGACGCCCGAAGGCGTCGAGCTGGTGCTGAAGCTGTGCGACACCGCCGACGTCCTCATCGAGGGCTTCCGGCCGGGCGTCGCCGAACGGATCGGCCTCGGCCCGGACGTCGTGCACGCCCGCAACCCGCGGCTGGTCTACGGCCGGATGACCGGCTGGGGCCAGGACGGCCCGCTGGCGAAGGCGGCCGGGCACGACATCAACTACATCGGCATCTCCGGTGCGCTCGAGCCGATCGGGCGCGCGGGCGAGCGGCCGGTGCCGCCCCTCAACCTCGTCGGCGACTTCGGCGGCGGCGGGCTGCTGCTGGCGATGGGCATCCTGGCCGCGCTGTACGAGCGGAACGCGTCCGGCCGCGGCCAGGTCGTCGACGCGTCGATGGTCGACGGCGCCGCGTTGCTCACCACGAGCCTGCACGGCATGGCCGCGGCCGGGCTGTGGGGCGGCCCCCGCGGCGACAACATGCTCGACGGCGGGGCCCCGTTCTACGACACGTACGAGACCGCGGACGGCAAGTACGTCGCCGTCGGCGCGATCGAGATGCGGTTCTGGGGCGACCTGGTGAAGGTCCTCGAACTGGACCCGGAGTCGTTGCCGCTGCACGTGGACAAGACGCAGTGGCCGCGGCTGCGCGAAATCCTGGCGGGGGCGATCGGCAAGTACACGCGGGACGACCTCGTCGCGCGCGCCGAGGGGACGGATGCGTGCCTGACGCCGGTGCTGGCGCCGGGCGAAGCGGCGTCGCACCCGCACAACGCGGCGCGCGGGACGTTCGTCGAGATCGGCGGGATGGTCCAGCCGGCCCCGGCACCGCGCTTCGACCGCACGCCGCCGTCGACGCCGGAAGCCCCGCGTGCCAAGGGATCCGACACCGAAGAGGTGCTCGCGGAACTGGGCGTCACGGATCTGGCGGCGCTGCGTTCGGCGGGGGCGATCGCTTAGCTCTTCGCTTAGTTCTTCGCCAGGTCGGAGCGCACGACCGAGTAGATGACGTGGTCGCGCCATTCGCCGTCGCGGAAGTCGTAGCCGCGAAGGATTCCTTCGCGCGTGAAGCCGGCTTTCTCGAGCGAGCGCTGTTCGGCGCGGTTGCCGACCTCGGTCGTCGCTTCGACCCGGTTGAGCTGGGTGTGGGCGAAGAGGTACTCGACGAGCAGGCGCTGGGCTTGGGTGCCGTAGCCGTGGCCGCGCGCTTCGGGGGCCAGGACGAGGCCGGCGTTCCAGCAGTAGGACGCCGGCCCGCTCCGGCTGCGGTGCCAGGAGACGAGCCCGAGGACGCGGCCGCCGAGCGTCGGGACGAGCATGCCGGTCTCGGCGGTGAGCATGCCGGTCTCCAGCCACCGGCGGCGCAGGTAGCCGGGATCGTGCCAGCCGAACCACTGGTGCTCCCCGGCGCCGACGGGATCGTTGGTCAGACGTTCCAGGAGGTCGAGATCGCCTTCGGCCACGGGCCGCAGCACGACTCTGTCGACGTCGTCGTCCATCGGGCGACCTTATCGGCCGCTTGACCGGAAATTGCGAGGAGCCGGGTGATCCAGCCGGTCCGGTGACGCGCCGTCGCACACGGTGAGCTGAAGGGCACCTTCATGGCATGAGGCGGGCTGAAGGGCACCTTCCTTGCACGAGATGCGCTGAAGGTGCCCTTCAGCTCGCGTCAGCCGAAGCTGCCGTGCCGGCCCGCGCCGCCCGCAAGCCGAGCTTTCGCCCCGCATCAGCCGAAGCTGCCGTGCCGCCCCGTCCTGCTCGCGAAGGCCGCCTTCAGCCCGCGTCAGCCGAAGCTGCCGTGCCGGCCCGCGCCGCCCGCGAAGCGGGCCGCGCCGTCGACCGCTTCCGTCGCCAGCACTCCCGCGCCCATCGCCGCGCCGAACTCCGCCGCCACCGCGTCCTCTTCGGACTTCCCCCACTGCTCCAGCGCCGACATCCGGTCGCCCCTCATGCACGCCTGCGGGAACGCCGCGAGCTGCCGCGCCAGCTCCTGTGCCGCCGCGACCGCCTCGCCCGCCGGCACCAGCCGGTTCGCCAATCCGATCGCGAACGCCTCCTCCGCGTCCACCGCCCGGCCCGTCAAGATCAGGTCCATCGCCCGCGACTGCCCGATCAGCCGCGGCAGCCGGACCGTCCCGCCGTCGATCAGCGGCACCCCCCAGCGGCGGCAGAACACCCCGAACACCGCCGTCGCGTCCGCGACCCGCAGGTCGCACCACAGCGCCAGCTCCAGCCCGCCCGCCACCGCGTGGCCGTGCACCGCCGCGATCACCGGCTTGCCGAGCCGCAGGCGGGTGGGGCCCATCGGGCCGTCCCCGTCCGGGTGAGTGCGGTTCATCCGGTCGGTGCCGATCGCCTTGAGGTCCGCGCCCGCGCAGAACGCGCCACCCGATCCGGTGAGGACCGCGACCGCGGCTTCCGGGTCCGCGTCGAACGAACGGAACGCCTCGGCCAGCTCGGCCGCGGTCGGCCCGTCGACGGCGTTGCGGGCGGCCGGGCGGTCGATGGTGATCGTCGTCACCCCGCCGTCTCGCGAGACCAGGACGTTGGGCGCCATCGCCGCTCCTCGGGGGTTGATCAGGGTGTCTTCCGGGCACGCCTTGCCTAGAGTATGGGCGTGGCCACTCCCAGGACGGGCGCGGCGAGCCGGGGAGGAAGCCGATGTCGAGCGGCATGAAGAAAGTTCTCATCGTGGGCGTCGTCGCGCTCGTGCTCTTCTTCCTGATCACCCAGCCCAACCAGTCCGCCGACTTCGTGCACCGCGTCCTCGGCTGGCTCAAGGACGGCGCCGAAGCCATCGTCACGTTCTTCCGGTCGCTCTTCTCCTGACCCGCGCACCCCTCTTGACCGGCCCCGCGAACCGCGGCGCCGGTCGTCACCCTGTGTGTTAGCGGACGGTAAATCACTGTGTGTCACGAATCTCGGATTTCGGACCGAACACTCGACCATCCGGGTGGATTGCGGCCGAAAACGCGCAGGTCGGCGAATTCGTCGCTGCCGGGGTCTGGCGAAGGAGACCACCCCGGCCCTACGGTGCTCACATTGCGTGATCGGGTGGTTCGCCATCCCCCCGGAGACCCCCGGTACGCAGGCAGTTTCCACTCAGCAAGGTGCAGGTTGGTGCGTGCGGCACCACCGCGTGGGACAGGCGTCAGGGCCTGTCCGTCGGGGACCTACAAGGAGGCAGGGATGACCGGAGATCCCGGAGTGGACGCGCTGATCCGGCAATGGGCAGCCGAGCGCGAGCAGACCCCCGAAGAGCAGGAGGTCGACCGGATCGCGTCCGCGTGGCTGGCCGACGCGCCGGCTCAGGCCCCGGGTATCCCCGGCCAGCGAGCCCGGACCGGGCAGTCGCGGTTCGTCCCCGTCGAGTCGGCCGATCCCGGCTACCTCGCCGCGATGCGCAGCAGGCTGCCGGACGTGCCCGAAGAGCTCCTCACCGCCGCCGCGGGCTGGTGGCAGATGGTCGGCGGCGTCGCCGAGGCCGAGGAGTGGTGGGACGCCGGCATCAGCCCGCTCGACCAGCGGGCCCTCGACTACCGGGCGGCCGGGCTGGCACCGTCCGACCTGAGCCGCCGGCTCGGGCCGATGACCGTCCTGCAGCACCTGCGCCGCGGCAGTGCCCCGGCCTGGTGCGTCGCGCGGCTCGCGCGGCAGCAGAAGTCCGCCTGACGAGACGTTTTCCACTCGGCCGGGTGAACCGGCGCGGTGAGACGATGGCGACGGCCCGCGTAACGCTAACCTGCGCGGGCTCGTTGACACTTCGTCGACACCACGCTGGAGGACCGGAGTTTCGTGCGCACGAGTAGCGGTAAGAACGAGGACGACCCGATCGACGCGAGCGTCGAGGAAGCCGCCCCCGCGGAACCGACACCGGCGCCGCGTTCTTCCGGAGCGGCCGTGCTCACCCGGCTGGTCGTGGTCCTCGCCGTGCTGGCCGTGGCCGGCGGCGGGGTCTGGCTCGTGACCCGCGCCGCGACGCCGGACGCGAGCCCGCTCACCACCGAAATCCCCGCCCTGCAGGTCAAGGCGGCCGACGTCCGGCCGGGTTCGGTCGCGCCGGCCGGCGGTGCGGTCGCGGGCGGGGCCGAGCAGCAGACGTCACCCCAGCAAGCGCGCAGCACCGGCCCGGCGACGCTCTCGCAATGGGCGAGCCAGGTCGCGGCGGCGTCCGGCGTCCCGGCGCGGGCGTTGCAGGCGTACGGCAACGCGGAGCTGGCGATGCGCGCGGACCAGCCGAAGTGCAAGATCTCGTGGGCGACGCTGGCCGGCATCGGCCGCATCGAGTCCAACCACGGCCAGTACGCGGGCGCGGTCCTGGGTGCCGACGGCCGCCCGTCCAAGCCGATCATCGGCGTCCCGCTCGACGGCTCGGCGGGCGTCCAGGCGATCGGCGACACCGACGGCGGCCGCTACGACGGCGACCCGGCTCTCGACCGCGCGGTCGGCCCGATGCAGTTCATCCCGGGCACGTGGCGCAAGTGGGCCTCGGACGGCAACGGCGACGGCCTCGGCGACCCCCAGCAGATCGACGACGCGGCCCTGGCGGCGGCGCGGTACCTGTGCGCGGGCGGCCGGGACATGGCGAGCCCGAGCGGGTGGTGGGCGGGGATCCTGTCGTACAACAACTCGACGGAGTACGCGCAGAAGGTGTTCGGGCTGGCGGACGGGTACGCGAAGGCGGCCCAGTCGGTGCGCAAGCAAGGCTGATTTTCGATGCCGGGCCCGGGGTGTGCAAACCCCACCCTTCCCTGGGGGCTGACCCCGATCCAGTCTACCGACGGCCACCGACGAAGTGGCCGGCCGCGGCCGAGTTGTCCACAACCGGCGGGTGCTGGGGACAACCGTCCGGCGGGGGCTGGGGCCAACCGACCTGCGCCCGCCGAAATATCCGCCGGGTCCTGAGCGGCGCGATTCAGCCCTGGCAGCAGCCAGGACTTGGAGGTCGCGAAAGTCGCATTCGGGACGTGGGAGGTCTCGAATGAGGCATTCGCGGCACGGCCGCGGCCTCCGGGCTGCCGAGGAGGAGCGCCGTTCCGGCTTGAAGCGCGAGCTGCGCCCTGAGCAGAGAGGGGAATGAGCACGCGCGACTTTGCCGGAACCCCACCCTCCCCGGGGGCTGACCCCGATCCGGTCTACCGGCGGCCACCCGACGAAGTGGCTGCCCGCGACCGAGCTGCCCACAACCGGCGAGGGGCTGGTGACAACCGTCCTGCGGGGGCTAAGCACAACCCCTCCGGCGGGGGCTGAGCACAACCCGTCCGGCGAGGGCGGGGGAGAACCGTCCGGCGAGGGCCGGGGACAACCGTCCGGCGGGGACTGGGACAACCGTCATGGCGGTGGCAAGGGGCGGTAAAGCACCGCCGATCCGGGCTGAGAGCCGGGCCACCCCGGTCGCGCCTCGGCCACCACCCCTCGGCCGCCCAGTGCTACTTTCGAACCGTGCCAGCTTCCCCGCCACCGGCCGCGTCCCCCTGGGGGCGGCGGATCGCGATCGTCGCGACCTGCCTGGTGAGCCTGCTCGTCTGCTGCGGGCTCGCCTGGTGGCAGTGGGACCGCTTCACCTCCGCGAACGGCACCTTCCAGAACCTCGGCTACGTCCTGCAGTGGCCGCTGTTCGGGCTGTTCCCCGCCTTCATGTTCTGGCGGATCCGCAAGCTCCGGCTGAAGGCCGAAGCCGACGGGACCGCGGGCGAGACGCCGAAGCCGGCCCCGGTCGCCGAGGTGCCCGCTCCCCGTCCCCGCCCGGACGCGCAGGTCACGGACGAGGACGAAGAGCTGGCCGCGTACAACCGGTACCTACGCGAGCTGAACGCCCGCGACCAGCAGGCCGCAGAGTAAGGCCAGCACAGTGAGGACGACCCGATGACCACCAGCACCGAAGGTGCCGCGCAGACCGCGGTGCCGCTCACCGGCCCCCTGGTCCGGTTCCGCACCGCCGCCTACGTCACCGGCGTCGGCCTGCTCGGCCTGTGCTTCGTGATGGTGCTGCGGTACGGCTTCGACAACCCGACGCCGTCCGCGGTGTACTCGCCGATCCACGGCGTCCTCTACATGATCTACCTGGTGCTGACCATCGACCTCGCGATCAAGGCCCGCTGGTCGATCAAGGGCACCGTGCTGGTGCTGCTCGCCGGCTGCGTCCCGTTCGTCTCGTTCCTCGTCGAGCGCCGGGTGACGCACAAGGTCAAGGCCGGGCAGAAGCTGTAACCCGCCGGAACGTCAGCGCCACCAGCACCGTGCCCGCGGCGAACACCGCGGCCGTCGCGAACGCCGACGTCATCCCGTCGACGACGAGCTGGTTCCCCGTCGCGCTCGACGACCGGGTCACCGAGCCGAACACCGTGATCAGCACGCCGAGGCCCAGCGTGCTGCCGACCTGCTGCATCGTCTGCAGCACGCCACCCGCGGCGCCGGCGTCCTCGGCCGGCACCGTGGCCATCACGATCACGTTCAGCGGCGCGAACGCCAGCCCGCCGCCGAGGCCCATCAGCAGCAGCGGCCCCAGCAGCGCCGGGAAGTACCCGCTGTCCGTGGTGAGCATCGCCAGCCAGAGAACCCCGGTGAGCATCAGCAGGGACCCCGTGACGGACAGGGGCTTCGGGCCGTACCGGGGGAGCAGCCGCGGCACGAGCCGGCTCATCGTGAAGATCAGCGCCGCCATCGGCAGGAACGCGAAGCCGGTGGCCAGCGCCGCGAAGTGCCGGATGTCCTGCATGAACTGCGTGAGGAAGAAGAACATCGACATCATCGCCATCGGCCCGAGGAAGAAGTTGACGTAGGCGGCGCTGCGGTTGCGGTCGGCGAACAGCCGCAGCGGGACCAGCGGCATCGCCGTCCGGGCCTCGATCGCGACGAACCCGGCCAGCAGCGCGAGGCCGCCGGCGAGCGAGCCGAGTGTCACCGCGTTGCCCCAGCCGCCGGACGCGGCGTGGGTGAAGGCGAACACGAGCGAGCCGACGCCGAGGGTGCCGGTGACCGCGCCGGGCAGGTCGAGGTGGGCCCGCCGGCGTTCGGGCTCCGGGACGAACCGCGGCGCGAGCAGCACGATCGCGAGGCCGAACGGGACGTTGATGAACAGCGCCGCGCGCCACGAGATCCACTCGGTGAGCAGGCCGCCGACGATCAGGCCGATGGCGAAGCCGCCGCTGGACATGGCCGAGAACAGCGACAGCGCGCGGACGCGGGCCTTGGCTTCGGTGAACGTCGTCGTGACCAGCGCCAGGGTGCTCGGACCCGCCATCGCGGCGCCGACCCCCTGCAGGACGCGGGCGGCGATGAGCAGCGCGGCCGAGTCGGCGAGGCCGCCGGCCAGGGACGCGAGGGTGAACAGGGCGGTGCCCGCGACGAACATCCGGCGCCTGCCGAACAGGTCGCCCGCCCGGCCGCCGAGCAGCAGCAGGCCGCCGAAGACGAGGCTGTAGGCCGTCATCACCCAGGACAGGCCGGTCGGGGTGAACCCCAGGTCGGCTTGGATGCGCGGGAGCGCGACGTTCATGACCGTCGCGTCGAGGATGAGCATGAGCTGGCAGGTCAGGATGATGGCCAGGACCAGCCCGCTGCGGCGGGCCGGGGCAGGCTCGACCGCACGGTGGATCGTTTGCTGGGACAAGGGATACTCCCCCGAGGAGTAAGAGAGAGAAGCGGAGAATTTCTCCGCTTGCGTGCGATCCGATAATATGGAGAGTGTCTCCGGATGCGCAAGTGAATTCGGAGAATCTCTCCGGTTGAGTGGCGAGGAGGCCGGGATGCCGGGTGCGGACTCGGAGCGTCCGATGCGGGCGGACGCGCGGCGCAACTACGAACGCATCGTCGCGACGGCGAAGGACCTCTTCACCGCGCACGGGGCCGACGTGCCGCTCGACGACGTTGCGAAGAAGGCGGGCGTCGGCGCGGGCACCCTGTACCGGCATTTCCCGACGCGGGAGAAGCTGTTCGAAGCGGTCTACCGGGACGAGATCGAGGTGCTCGCCGACCGCGCGCACGTCCTGCACGACGAGCTGCCGCCGTGGGAGGCCCTCGAGGCGTGGCTGGGGGAGCAGGTCGCGTGGGTCGTGGAGCGGCACAAGCTGGCCACGATCCTCAAGGAGTCGATCGACGCGGGTTCGGAGACCTTCCGGTACTGCCAGGTGCGGCTGCGCGAGGCGGTCGGGGTGCTGGTCGACGGCGCCGCGGGGCTGATCCGGCCCGACGTCGCGGGGGCCGACGTGCTCCGGCTGGCGCACGGCGCCGGGATGGCCGTGCGCAACTGCAGCCCGGAGGACGGCAAGCGCGTGCTGACGGTGATCCTGGACGGCCTGCGCGCGTGACGCAGGCCGTCCGAGGGCACTAGCTGCCGATCCCGGTGAGGGACCGGACCTCCATCTCGGCGTGCTTGTCCGCGTCCGCCTTCGGCCGGCCGACGAGGGTGCCGACGAACCCGCAGAGGAACGAGAACGGGATCGACACCAGGCCCGGGTTCTTCAGCGGGAACCAGGCGAAGTCGATGCCCTTGAAGATCGAGTCCGGCGAGCCGGAGACGACCGGCGAGAACAGCACCAGCAGCAGGCACGCGATCAGGCCGCCGTAGATGCCCCACAGCGTGCCGGTGGTGTTGAACCGCTTCCAGAACAGCGAGTACAGCAGCGTCGAGAGGTTCGCCGACGCCGCCACCGCGAACGCGAGCGCCACCAGGAAGGCGATGTTCTGGCCGTTCGCCAGCACGCCGCCGACGATGGCCAGCACCCCGACCACGATCGCGGTCAGCCGCGCCACCCGGACCTCGTCCGCCGGTTCAGCCTTGCCCTGCTTGAAGATGTTGGCGTAGACGTCGTGGGCGAAGGACGCCGACGCGGTGATCGTCAGGCCGGCGACGACCGCGAGGATCGTCGCGAAGGCCACGGCGGCGATGATGCCCAGCAGCAGCGTCCCGCCGACGTGCAGGGCCAGCAGCGGGGCCGCCGAGTTCTCCCCGCCGGGCGCGGCCTTGATCTCGTCCGCGCCGACCAGCGCCGCCGCGCCGAAGCCGATCACCAGCGTGCACAGGTAGAAGAGGAACATGCACGCCGTCGCCCAGACGACGCTTCGCCGCGCCTCGCGGGAGTTCGGCACCGTGTAGAAGCGCATCAGCACGTGCGGCAACGCGGCCGCGCCGAGCACCAACGCCAGTGCGAGCGACACGAAGTCGAGCTTGGTCGTGCCGTTCTTGCCGTACGAGCCGCCCGGCTCGAGGAGCTTGTCGCCGAGCGGGCTGTTCTCCGCCGCCGAGGAGAGCAGGTTGGAGAACGAGAAGCCGAACTTGCCGAACAGGAACACCGTCAGCAGCGCCCCGCACAGCAGCAGGATGGTCGCCTTGATGATCTGCACCCACGTGGTGCCCTTCATCCCGCCGACCAGCACGTACAGCACCATGACCAGGCCGACGACGCCGATCACCAGCGCCTGGCCGAGCTTGGAGTGGACGTTGAGCAGCAGCGCGACCAGGCCGCCGGCGCCCGCCATCTGCGCCAGCATGTAGAAGAAGGAGATGACCAGGGTCGACGTCGCCGCCGCCGCGCGGACCGGGCGCTGCTTCATCCGGAAGCTGAGGACGTCGCCCATCGTGAACCGGCCGGTGTTGCGCAGCAGCTCGGCGATCAGCAGCAGGTCGACCAGCCAGGCGACGAGGAAGCCGATCGAGTAGAGGAAGCCGTCGTAGCCGTGCATCGCGATGGCGCCGGCGATGCCGAGGAACGACGCCGCCGAGAGGAAGTCGCCCGACAGCGCGATGCCGTTCTGGCGGCCGGTGAACGCGCTGCCGGCGGCGTAGTAGTCGGCCGTCGAGGAGTTCCGGGAGCTGGCCCGGTAGACGACGTAGAGCGTGATCGCCACGAACAGGGCGAACACGACCGTGTTGACGAGGGGGTCGCTGGCCGGCGTGCCCTCGGCGGCGAGCGCGGTCATCGGCGGGTCCCTTCCGGCAGGCCCGCGCGGGCCCGCAGCTCGGCGACGCGCGGGTCGACGTGGCGGCGCGCGTAGCGGAGGTAGAGCCAGGTGACCAGCGCGGTGCTGGCGAACTGGCCGATGCCGAGCACGATGCCGACGTTGACCTGGCCGAACACCTTGCGGCTCATGAAGTCGTGGGCGTACGCCGCGAGCAGCACGTACGTCATGTACCAGGCGAAGAAGGCGAAGCTCATCGGGAAGACGAAGCCCCGGAACCGCCGCCGCAGCGAGACGAACTCGGGGCTGGCCTGGATCCCGGCGTAGTCGGGGCCCGTCGGGGGAACGGGCCGTCGGTGCTGGGCGCCGGGCGGGCGGTCTCCGGTGAACAGGGCCGGCATCTGGCCGGTCTCCTCCATCGGGTTGCCCGCCGCGGGACGCGCGACGTCGTACATGGGTGCCTCCGGCAGGGTGCCTCCGTGGTGGCGGACCCCGGGAACGCCCGTTCGGGCGGGGTGCCGGGCCGCCCTTGCGGACTGCGAGGCGAACATCGTAACTAGGCCGTCCGGCGGACACCGGAGGCGGCCGGTCGATCTCCGGGACTGCTGAGCAGTGGTATTCGATTTCCCGTCGAATGCGTCGAATACCCGTTCGCTGCAAGATCACGGGCAGATCACCCGTCATGATGAAAAGAATTGTGACGCGTCGTTGTCGCATCCGGCCTACGCTGCGGCGAACGGGGGAATCGCCCTGGACGATCGTCCAAATCGATCACGCAGAGTGGCGGAAGGGCGGGTTGTCGCGCCGGAGAGTGTCGCCCTCGTGTGGGCGTGGCGGGGAAGATCCACTGGTCAACGCGCGGTCTCGAAAGAAATCACCAGGTCGGGGTGTGTCGGCGCGGAACGCCACAACATCGGGCACATCTTGAGACTTGACCCACCCGATGGGGGTACAGAGTGTAGATCGTCCGAGGTACTATGCTGCCCTGCATGGGCTAATCGGGTGACGGCCGGATGCCTGGGTGAGACGCGTCCGGTAACCGGAATTCCCTCTTCGGGGGCAGTGAGGTCGAATGTCGAGGGCAGTTCCCGGCCCGGAAAGCACTTTTCGCAGGTCAGCGCCCGAGTGGGGAACAAAATTGACCGGCCGGGCATCGGGGGTACGATTCTTTGGCCCAGCTGACCACAGCGATCGATTGGCACCGATAAAGTTGATCTCGACGACCGTGCAGAACGCAAGTTGCGCCGTGCACGTGCACAGTCCCTTGCACGGGACCGCGGGAGCTTCGGGACGGTGCCCATGCGCAGGCGGCCGGGCGGCCGGGGACGAGCGAGGGGACCGGGGACGCGGCAGGGCGCGGGCGGCACGATCGTCCGCACGCCCGCCGCGAGCCGGGACGCCGCGCCGCCGACGCGGATCCATGACGCCGGACAGGGAGTCACTCACGTGACCGTTGCAGGAGAAGGTCAGGTGCCCGTGGGGGAGCTGCTCGGCCGAGCGCCCCGGCGGTCCAAGGGGAAGGACGCGTGGCGCGCCCTCGTGCGCTGGCGCGACTGGAGCCTCCCCGTCAAGCTTTCGGCCGTCACCGTCGTCCCCATCGTCCTCGCGCTGGTCCTCGGCGTCACGACGATCGCGGGCCAGGTCGGCCGCTCGGACGAGTACCAGCGGCTCGACCGGCTCGTCGCGCTCGGCGGCCAGACGCGCGCGCTCACCGGCGCGCTGCAGCAGGAGCGCACGGTCACCGCGGCGATGCTGACCGAGGGCACCGTCGGCGGCACGCCCGAGCTGGCGGCGGCCCGCAAGGCCACCGACACCGCGGCCGGGCCGTTCACCGCGGCGCAGGCCCGCGCGGCCGACGCCGAGCCCGGCGTGGCCGGTGCCGCCGGCGCGGCCACCGCGCAGGTCAACAACCTCGGCTTCCTCCGCCGCCAGGTCGACGGCGGCCAGCTCGACCCGGCGCAGGCCGTCACCGCTTACTCCGGGATCACCGGGTCGCTGATCAGCCTCGACACCGCGGCCACCGCGGGCGAGGGCGACGGCACCCTCGGCGGCACGCCCGCCGGGCTGCACGAGCTGCTCGTCGCGGGCGAGCAGGTGTCGCTCAGCCAGGCGATGGTCTCCTACGGCATCGCGCGCGCCGCGCTGACGCCGAGCGAGCTGGCCACGCTGCGCGCCGCCGAGCTGCGGCTCGCCGACCGGCTCGTCGATTTCCGGTCCGCGGCGGGCGACACGCTGCAGCGCGACTTCGCGGCCATCGCCGAAGGCAAGCAGGCGCAGAGCCGGGCCCGGATGGTCGAGTCCGTGCTGAACGCGCAGCCCAACGCGGTCGACGACGCCTTCCGCGCGCTGTCGGCCGCCGACTGGGACGCCGCGTCCACCGGGATGCGGCGGGAGATCGGCCAGGTCGCCGACCGGCTCGGCGCGTCGGCCGCGGCCACGTCGGCGCAGCTGGTCGACGACGCCAGCAGCGGCGCGGGCCTGCTCGCGGTGCTGCTGTTCGCCGCCATGGTGCTCGCCGTCGCGGTCGTCTTCCTCATCACCCGCCAGCTGCTGCGTTCGCTGAAGGCGTTGCGGCGCAGCGCTCTCGACGTCGCCGAGACCGCGCTGCCCGAAGCGGTCCGCAACATCCAGGAGGGCCGCGCGCAGGGCACGGACATCGTGCCGGTGCCGGTGCGGACCGACGACGAGGTCGGCGAGGTGGCGCGCGCGTTCGACAAGGTGCACCACCAGGCGCTGCGGCTGGCGACCGAGCAGGCCGCGATGCGCACCGGCTTCGGCAGCGTGTTCGTCAACCTGTCGCGGCGCAGCCAGAGCCTCGTGCAGCGGCAGCTGCAGCTGATCGAGCAGCTGGAGCGCGACGAGGAGGACGCCGACCAGCTCGCGACGCTGTTCCAGCTCGACCACCTCGCCACCCGGATGCGGCGCAACAACGAGAACCTGATGGTGCTGTCGGGCGCCGAGCCCGGGCGCCGGTCCGGCAAGCCGGTCGGCACCACCGACATGCTCCGCGCGGCGGTCTCGGAAATCGAGCAGTACCAGCGGGTCCAGGTGCAGCCGCCGCCCCCGGCCCGGATCGTCGGGTACGCCGCGAGCGACCTGATGCGCCTGGTCGCCGAGCTGCTGGACAACGCGACGGCGTTCTCCGCGCCGGAGACGTCGGTGACGGTCGCTTCGCGGCTGGGCGAGGACGGTTCGCTCAACGTCGACATCCTCGACAAGGGCATCGGCATGAACGAGGCCGAGGTCGCCGAGGCGAACACCCGGCTGACCGAGGCCGGGTCGGTCGACCTGGCCACCTCGCGCCGGATGGGCCTGTTCGTCGTCGGCCGGCTGGCCAGCAGGCACCGGATCGGGGTGTCGCTGCACGGCGGCAAGGACATCGTCGGCGTCCGCGCGACGGTCGTCGTGCCGCCGGACCTGGTGATGCCGGTGACCGACGGCCCGATGACCGGTCCGATCGGCTCCCTGCAGAAGCACCCGGCGAGCCCCGCGGCGGGCAACCAGCTGCCGCGCCGCCAGACCAACGGCCACTCCCGGCCGCGGCCGGTGGTCCCGCAGCAGCCGGCGACGGGGGAGGAGCGCTGGCCGTCGGCGAGCGACCTCGCCGGGCTGACGAACGGCCACGGACCCACCGAGCGCCCGCCGTCGGACCTGGAGATTTCCGGGACGGCGCTGTTCGCCCCGCTGCCGAAGGACGACGACGTCCCGCCGCCGCGTCCGACGCTGCCCGCCGTGCTGCCGGTGCCGGACCCGCCGCGGGCGGGCGACCTGCCGTCGGGCAAGGACCTGTTCTCCGCCAACGAAACGACGCTGAGCGACTGGTGGCGCCAGGCGACCGCGAAGCCGGAGCCGGCTCCTACAAGGGCTCCGGACCCGTCGGAGACGACGCCGATCTTCGACGAGATGCTGTCGGCGTGGTTCCGCGAGGACAAGCCGGCGGCCGCCGTGCCGGAGGAGCCGGAGCCCGCCGTCGCCGCCGCCGTCGAGGAAGAGGTGCGCAGCTGGGACTTCGCCAGCGACGAGAACTTCCGCACGGTCCAGGCGGTCACGAAGTCGGAACCGACGGCGTTCACGGAGAAGGGCCTGCCCCGCCGCAGGCGCGGCGAGCAGCTGCTCCCGGGCAGCGCAACGCCGACCCCGCCGATACCGGCCCCGGCCCCGGCGAGGTCGGACCTCCCGGTCCGCGACCCGGCGGACGTGCGGGGGCGGTTGAGCAGCTTCCAACAGGGCGTGACGAGGGGGCGGCAGCAGGCCCGCCAGGCGGCGCAGGCGGCCGGGCAGGCAGGTACGACCGCGGCCCCGGCTGGTGGTGCGGCGGGCGCTCCGGCTGGTGGTGCTCCGGCACAGGCTGGTGGTGCGGCGCAGGCTGGCGCTCCGGCGCAGGCCGCCGGGACTGCGGCGCCGGCTGGTGGTGCGGCGCAGCCCGGTACTGCGGCCCAGGCCGGCGCTCCGGCTCAGACCGGAGCTGCCGCTCAGGCCGGGACCGCCGCTCAGGCCGGTGCTCCGGCGCAGGCCGGGACCGCGGCTCAGACCGAGGCTGCCGCTCAGGCTGGTGCTCCGGCGCAGGCCGCCGGGACTGCGGCGCCGGCTGGTGGTGCTCCGGCACAGGCTGGTGGGGCGGCGCAGCCCGGTACTGCGGCCCAGCCCGGTGCTTCGGCGCAGGCCGCCGGGACTGCGGCTCAGCAGTCGTTCGCGCAGGGCCTCCGGCCGGGCGCGCTGCCGGGCCGGCCGTCGGCCGCGCCGAACGCGCTGCCGCAGCGGGGACAGCAGGGCGCCTCCGCGCAGCCGAATGCCCTGAACCAGCCGAGCGACCGCCCGGCTCCGGCTTCGCCGGAGGCCGGCGAAGCGACTTCCGGTGAGCAGGAAGGCGGCCGGCTGCCGAGCCGGCAGCCGCGCCCCGCTCGCCGGACGCCCGCCGACCAGCCCACGGCCTTCCAGGAGGCGGTTCCGCGGTCGGCGCCCGTCGAGCAGGCGGACCAGCCGACGGCCTTCCAGGAGGCGGCCTCGCGGCCCGCGCCCAGCGAGCAGGCGGACCAGCCCACGGTCTTCCAGGAGGCGGTTCCGCGGTCGGCATCCGTCGAGCAGGCCGATCAGCCCACGGTCTTCCAGGAGGCGGTTCCGCGGTCGGCGCCCGTCGAGCAGGCGGACCAGCCGACAGCCTTCCAGGAGCCGGCCCTGCGCCCGGCGCCCGCTGAGCAGGCCGATCAGCCCACGGCTTTCCAGGAAGCGGCGCCTGGCGACCAGCCCGCGGCCTTCCAGGAAGCGCAGCCGCCGGCCTTCCAGGAACCGGGCCAACCGCCCGCCCCGGAGACCGCGGCCCGCCCCGCCGCACCCCCGTCGGCCCTCCCCTCCCGACGCGGCTCCGGGCCGACCCCCGAAACCCCCGCCCCGCGGCGCGAAGAGACCACCACCGAGTGGAACTTCGGGACCGATGACGGCTGGCGGGCGGTGCAAGCGGTGTCCCAGTCGGCACCCGCCACCTTCACTTCGGCAGGATTGCCCCGGCGCCGTCGCGGGGAGCAGCTGCTCCCGGGCAGCGCCGGACCGCCCACCGGGGCCACGGCCCCCCGACCACAACGGGACGCACACGACGTGCGCGGCCGCCTGCGCAGCTTCCAGCAGGGCATCGAGCGCGGGCGCCACCGCACCGCTCGGGCGACCGAGACGAACCACGAGACACTGGAGGGTGAATGACCTCGCCGAGTAGTGCGCAGCCGACGCAGAACCAGTTCGGCTGGCTGGTGAACGACTTCGCGGAGCGCGTGCCCGGCGTGGCGCACGCCGTGGTCGTCTCGGCGGACGGCCTGCTGCTGACCGCGTCGAACCGGCTCCCGCTCGACCGGGCCGACCAGCTCGCCGCGGTCGCCTCCGGCCTGGTCAGCCTCACCCAGGGCGCGGCCCGGTGCTTCGAGGCGGGCGCGGTCAACGAGACCGTCGTCGAGATGGAGCTGGGCATCATGGTGCTGATGTCGATCAGCGACGGTTCCTGCCTCGCCGTGCTCGCCGCCCCCAACTGCGACATCGGGCAGGTCGCCTACGAGATGACCATGCTCGTCGACCGCGTCGGTCAGATCCTCACCCCGGAGCTGCGCGCCCAGCTTCAGGGCTCCGGGGGGTCGCTGATCGGCGAACCGGTGGGATGATGGCGCGATGAGCACGGGGTCCGGATTCACTGGCGAACCACCCGGGGGGCAGCACCCCGCCGGGCGAGGGGACGACGGCACGTTCGCCGACGTCCTCAACGGGTTCACCCTGGATTCCGGCCGTGCCCGCCGGAAGCGCAAGAAGAGCAAGGAGTCCCCGCCACCCCCGGCCGCCGGTGCGCACGCGGCCGCGGAACCGCCGGCGCCCGCGCCGTCGGCCGACCAAGGAGATCGTGTGACCTCTTTAGTCTCGCCCCCCGGCAGTACCGACGGGGACAGTCCCAGGCCGGGTGGGCTGTTCGACCCCGGCCCGCCCAGCGGCGAGTTCGTCATGCCCGCGGTGTTCGAACAGCCACCGGCGCCCGAGGACCTGACGGCGATCGTCCGGCCCTACGCTTTGACCGGCGGCCGCACCCGGGCGAACTACGCCCTGGAGCTGGAGACACTGATCTCCGCGAAGGACTACGCTGCCACCGGTGGCTTCCCCGAGGTGGCCGCGGAGCAGATCGAGTGCATCTCGATCATGGAAGAGTGCCGGACCCCCCGTTCGGTCGCCGAGATCGTGTCGGCCCTGCGGGTGCCGCTGGGGGTGGCCCGGGTGCTGATCAGCGACGCGGCCGACGCGGGGCTGGTCACGGTGCACAAGACGATAACGGGCAATGACGGCGCCGAGGCACATCTGGTGTTGATGGAAAGGGTTTTGAGTGGACTCCGTCGGCTTTAAGGCACCGCGGGACACCGCGCCCCCGACCATGACATCCGCCAAGATCGTGGTGGCGGGCGGCTTCGGTGCGGGGAAGACGACCTTCGTCGGGTCGGTGTCGGAAATCGTGCCGCTCACCACCGAGGCGATGATGACCGACGCCAGCGTCGGCGTCGACAACCTCGACCACACCCCGAGCAAGTCGACGACCACCGTGGCGATGGACTTCGGCCGGGTGTCGCTGGACGCGGACCTGATCCTCTACCTGTTCGGCACGCCCGGGCAGCAGCGGTTCTGGTTCATGTGGGACGACCTGGTCCGCGGCGCGATCGGCGCGGTGGTGCTGGCCGACACGCGCCGGCTGGCCGACTCGTTCGCCCCGATCGACTTCTTCGAGGACCGCGGCCTGCCGTACATCGTCGGCGTCAACACGTTCGACGGCGTGCTGGAGCACGACATCAACGACGTGCGCGAGGCCCTGTCGATCGACCCGAACATCCCGATCGTCCGCTGCGACGCCCGGGACCGCGAGTCGACGAAGCAGACGCTGATCACGCTGGTCGAGTACGCGATGCGCCAGTGGATCGCGCTCCGGGCGGCGAAGTCCCGCTGACGCCGTCGGGGCCCGGGGAAGCCCCCGGGCCCGGCGCGGCCCACGCGCGCGGTGACGTGCGCGTGTCAGTCGTGCGCGCGGCCGCCGTCAGTATTCGTCGTGGCGGCGCCACCACGAGCTCGGCGCGTCCTCGCCATGGCTGTCCTCTTCCCACGCCTCCTGCCGCCCCAGCGGCGTGATGTCGAGGTAGCGGTGCGAGGCCAGGAACATCTCGCCGCCCCGGCCGGACGTGAAGTACGTCCGGTAGACGTTGTCGCCCTCGCGCAGGAACACGCTGACGCCGAAGCCCATCCCGACGCCGCAGTCCTCGGTGAAGCCGGTGCCGTGCGCGGACACCCACGGCACGTCCCAGCCCATCCGCGTCCGGTACCGCTCGATCTCCGGCAGCGTCGCCGGCGCGACGATCTTCAGCGTGACGTCGCGGGCGTGCAGGTGGGCCAGGTGCGGCATGTTGTCGACGAGCAGGGAGCAGCCGGGGCAGCCCGCCTCGTCGCCGGGGTGCAGCATGAAGTGGTAGACGATCAGCTGGCGGCGGCCGTCGAACAGGTCGAGCAGGCCGACCGGACCGTCCACGCTCTCGAACTGGTATTTCGCGTCGAACCGGACCATCGGCAGCCGGCGGCGCTCGGCGGCGAGCCGGTCGGCCGCCTTCATGTGCTCCTTCTCCTTGGCCAGCAGCGCGTCGCGCGCGGCCTGCCAGTCCTCCGGCGAGACGATCTCGGGCAGGGTGGCGGTCATCGGTCGTCCTTTCCTCGGATGAAGCCGGTCAGGTCCTCGAAGCTGGAGTTCCAGCCCTCCTCGTGGCCGTCGCGCTCGGCGGCGGTCGGGAAGCCGGTCTGGGTGAAGGTCATCTCGGTCTTGCCCCCGAGGTCGGCGAAGCCGATCGTCACGAGCGTCTCCAGCTCCTGGGCTTCCCAGGCGAAGGTGAACACGAGCCGTTCGGGGACGTCGACCTCGCGGTAGACGCCGTGCATCCAGTGGTCCTCGCCCTCGGGGGAGTGGATGCAGGCCCGCCAGCGGCCACCGGGGCGCGGGTCGACGGTCACGGCGGAGCAGGTGAAGCCCTCCGGACCGAACCAGCTCGCCACGTGGTCCGGTTCGGTCCACGCCGCGTAGACGAGTTCACGCGGGGCGTCGAAGACGCGCGTGATGGTCAGGTCAGGCATCGCCGGTCAGCCTCCTCAGGTGGTCCTCGAGGCGGTCGAAGCCGCCCTCCCAGAACTGCCGGTAGGTCGCGACCCAGTCGGCGACGTCTTCCAGGGGTTTCGCCTCCAGCCGGCAGGGCCGCCACTGGCGGGTGCGGCCGCGGGTGATCAGCCCGGCCTGTTCGAGCACCTTCAGGTGCCGCGAGACGGCGGGCAGGCTCATCGTGAACGGTTCGGCGAGCTCGTTCACCGTCGCTTCGCCCGCCGAAAGCCGGGCGAGGATGGCGCGCCGGGTCGGGTCGGCCAGGGCGGAGAACGTGCGGCTCAGCTGGTCAGTCGTCATTTCAGCACCTTGTTAATTAACGGACTCGTTAAACATAGCGCCGAACAGGGGTCTGTCAAGTTCTCCTGGTGAGCCCTGAGATCCGCGTCACGGGTCCTCGGGTTTCCAATAGTAGGAAGTCAAAGTATTTTGGGGGGATGAGCAGCGAGCTGTACCGCCCCGTGCACCCCGTCCGGTTCGTGACGGCGTCGAGCCTCTTCGACGGTCACGACGCGTCGATCAACATCATGCGGCGGATCCTGCAGTCGCAGGGCGCGGAGGTCGTCCACCTCGGCCACAACCGGTCGGTCGACGAGGTCGCCACCGCGGCCGTCGCCGAGGACGTCCAGGGTGTCGCCATCTCTGCCTACCAGGGCGGGCACGTCGAGTACTTCTCCTACCTGGTGGAGCTGCTGCGCGAGCGCGGTGCCGGTCACATCAAGGTCTTCGGAGGCGGGGGCGGGGTGATCGTGCGCGAGGAGATCGAGCTGCTGCACTCGCGCGGCGTCGCCCGCATCTTCTCGCCCGAGGACGGCTACGAGATGGGCCTGCCGGGCATGATCAACCTGATGATCAAGGCCTGCGACACCGACCTCGCGGCCGAGGCCCCCGCGCTGGACAAGGTGCTCTCCGGCGACGTCGCCTCGCTGTCCCGCGTCATCACGCAGCTGCAGGCCGAGCGGCTGCCCGGTGACCTGCTGAGCGGCATCACCGTGGCCGCGGGCAAGCGCGAGGTACCGGTGCTGGGCATCACCGGCACCGGCGGCTCGGGCAAGTCGTCGCTCACCGACGAGCTGATCCGCCGCTTCCGCCTCGACCAGGAGGACAAGCTGCGGATCGCGGTGCTCGCCGTCGACCCGTCGCGGCGCAAGGGCGGCGGCGCGCTGCTCGGCGACCGCATCCGGATGAACTGCCTCGACGGCTCGCCGGTGTACTTCCGCTCGCTGGCCACCCGGACGACGTCCGGCGAGATCCCGGCCGGGCTGAGCGAGTCCATCCTGGCCTGCAAGGCGGCCGGCTTCGACCTGGTGATCGTCGAGACGCCGGGCATCGGCCAGGGCGACGCCGGCATCGTCGACTTCGTGGACGAGTCGCTGTACGTGATGACGCCGGAGTTCGGCGCCGCGTCGCAGCTGGAGAAGATCGACATGCTCGACTTCGCCGACGTCGTCGCGATCAACAAGTTCGAGCGCCGCGGCGCCGAGGACGCCCGCCGCGACGTCGCGCGCCAGCTGGTGCGCAACCGCGAGGCCTTCTCCTCGGGGCCGGAGGACATGCCGGTGTACGGCACGAGCGCGGCGAAGTTCAACGACGACGGCGTCACCGCGCTGTACCAGCACCTGCGCGGCCTGCTCGCCGAGCGCGGGCTGACCGTCTCGGCCGGCACGCTGCCGCGGGTCGAGGGCAAGGTGTCGACCGACGCGTCGACGGTCATCCCGGGCAACCGGGCCCGCTACCTGGCCGAAATCTCCGAGACCGTGCGCGGGTACCACGCGAAGACCGAGGCGCAGGTCGCCGCGGTCCGCAAGCGCGAAGCACTGGCGCTGGCGAAAACCGAACTGTCCAACGTGGACGCGTCGACGGACGCGCTGGACGGGCTGCTCGCCGCCGCGGAGTCCGATGTGGACGGCGAGTCGACAAAGCTCCTCGCGCGGTTCCGCGAGCTGGCCGAGGAATACCGCCAGGACGAGCTGGTCGTCAAGATCCGCGACAAGGAGCTGCGCACGCAGCTGTGGCGCGACACGCTGTCCGGCAACCGGATCCCGCGCGTGGCGCTGCCGCGGTACGCCGAGTCCGGCGAGCTGCTGTCGTTCCTGCGCCGTGAGAACCTGCCGGGCTACTTCCCGTACACCGCCGGGGTTTTCCCGTTCAAGCGCGAGGGCGAAGACCCGGCCCGGATGTTCGCCGGCGAGGGGGACGCCTTCCGCACCAACCGCCGGTTCAAGCTGCTCTCGGCCGACTCCGAGGCGAAGCGGCTGTCGACGGCGTTCGACTCCGTGACCCTCTACGGCCACGACCCCGACACGCGCCCGGACATCTACGGCAAGGTCGGCACGTCGGGCGTCTCGATCGCGTCGCTCGAGGACATGAAGGTCCTCTACGACGGCTTCGACCTGACCGCGCCGAACACCTCGGTGTCGATGACGATCAACGGCCCGGCGCCGACGATCCTGGCCTTCTTCCTCAACACCGCGATCGACCAGAAGCTCGACGAGTTCAAGGCGGAGCACGGCCGCGAGCCGTCCGACGCCGAGGCCGCCGAGCTGCGCGAATGGGCTTTGAAGAACGTGCGCGGCACGGTGCAGGCCGACATCCTCAAGGAGGACCAGGGCCAGAACACCTGCATCTTCTCCACCGAGTTCAGCCTCCGGATGATGGCCGACATCCAGGAGTGGTTCATCTCCCGCGGTGTCCGCAACTTCTACTCGGTGTCCATTTCGGGCTACCACATCGCCGAAGCCGGGGCGAACCCGATCTCGCAGCTGGCCTTCACGCTGTCGAACGGCTTCACCTACGTCGAGTCGTACCTCGCGCGCGGCATGGACATCGACGACTTCGCGCCGAACCTGTCGTTCTTCTTCTCCAACGGCATGGACGCGGAGTACTCGGTGCTCGGCCGGGTGGCGCGGCGGATCTGGGCGGTGGCCATGCGCGAGCGCTACGGCGCGAACGAGCGGTCGCAGAAGCTCAAGTACCACGTGCAGACGTCCGGGCGGTCGCTGCACGCGCAGGAGATGAGCTTCAACGACATCCGCACGACGCTGCAGGCGCTGTGCGCGCTGTACGACAACGCGAACTCCTTGCACACCAACGCGTTCGACGAGGCGATCACGACGCCGTCGGAGTCGTCGGTGCGCCGCGCGATGGCCATCCAGATGATCATCAACAAGGAGTGGGGCCTGTCGAAGAACGAGAACCCGCTGCAGGGCTCGTTCGTCATCGACGAGCTGACCGACCTGGTCGAAGAGGCCGTGTTGCTGGAGTTCGACCGGATCTCCGAGCGCGGTGGCGTGCTCGGCGCGATGGAAACGGGTTACCAGCGCGGCAAGATCCAGGACGAGTCGATCCTGTACGAGCGCAAGAAGCACGACGGCTCGCTGCCGATCATCGGCGTCAACACGTTCCGCAACCCGCGTGCGGGGGAGGACGAGGTCGAGGTCGAGCTGGCCCGCGCGACCGAGGACGAGAAGAAGTCCCAGCTGGACCGCCTCGCGGACTTCCAGCACCGCCACCACGAGGAGGCCCAGCAGGCGCTGAAGGCGTTGCGCGAGGCGGCCACCCGCGGCGGCAACCTGTTCGAGGTGCTGATGGACGCCGCGCGGGTGTGCACGCTCGGTCAGATCACGGAGGCGTTTTTCGAGGTCGGCGGCCAGTACCGGCGCAACGTCTAGCTGCGACGCCAGAAGGTCGGCCGCCACCAGTAGAGCGCCGTGAGGTCGGCCGGCCACGGTGCCTGGTGGGTGCCCACGGGCTCGAAGTCGTCGACGGCGAGGTCGATGGGCCGCCAGCCGCCGTCGAGTGGTTCGTCCGGAGCGGGCATGCGGACGATGCCGGTGAAGCGGTACTCCATCGCGCCCAGCTCGGCGTGGGCGAGCTGGGAATCGATCAGCGAAGGGGAGTTCGCCCCGCCGGGCATGTCGGGCCACCGCAGCTGGAGGTCGTCGTCCTCCCAGAAACACACCGGGCAGATGTCGTAGCTGCCGGGAGGTCTCTCGAGCGTACGGTGCCCGCAGCACGGGCACGGGTACTCGGCCGGGGTGTCCACGGGTGATCACTGTGGACAACCCGGCCGTCGCCGGTCAACTCGTTTGCCGGACCGCCTTCAGCTGCCAGACCGGCACCAGCACCCGGCCGTCGCCGTCGGTGTCCAGGCCGTTCAGGCCGGCCAGCTCGGCCGGGTCCTGGTCCAGGATCGTCCGGACGCTGTGCCGCAGCTCCTCCGGCGTCATCGACGTCGTGTACAGGGTCGGCTCGAGGCGCTCGATCGTCCAGTCGCGACCGACCGTCTCCCGCAGGTTGGCTTCGGTGATCCGGTACGGCGCCGGGAAGCCGTCCGGGATCTCCGGCGAGAAGGCGAAGAGGTGCAACGTCGCGCCGGGCCGCGTCGCGCGGGTCAGCGCGGCGAGGTACTGGTGCCGTGCTTCCTCGGACAGGCAGTGGTACAGCGCGCTGTCGAGGACCGTGTCGAACCGCTCTTCGTAACCTTCGAGCGTGGTCGCGTCGGCGACGGCGAAGGTGACGCCTGGCGCGCGGGTCCGGGCCTGGTCGACCGCGGACGGCGCGCCGTCCAGCCCGGTGACCCGCAGGCCGCGCGAGGCGAGGAACGCCGAGTTGTCGCCGAGGCCGCACCCGATGTCGAGCACGTCACCGGTGAACTCGCCGGCGTCGGCCAGCGCGACGACCGCGGGCTGCGGCGCGCCGAGGTCCCACGGCATCTTGCGGCCCATCGGGGTGGCGCCCTGGTACAGCTCTTCGAAGTCGACGTCCTGCACGTCCATGACTGCCCCCTTATTCAACGTGTGATGAGATCACTCCATCGTGCACCCCCTGTCAACCCGGTGGTAGTCGTTGAGTATGAAATTCGGGATCTCGACGTTCGTGACCGACGAAGGCATCCGGCCGGACGTGCTGGGCGCGGCCCTGGAGGAACGCGGCTTCGACTCGCTGTTCCTGGCCGAGCACTCGCACATCCCCGCCAGTCGGGAAAGCCCCTACCCCGGCGGGGGCGACCTGCCGCGCGTGTACTACCGCACGCTCGACCCGTTCGTGGCGCTGAGCGCGGCGGCCGTGGCGACGTCGGAGCTGCTGCTCGGCACCGGGATCGCGTTGCTGCCGCAGCGCGACCTGATCCACACCGCCAAGGAGGTCGCGTCCCTGGACCTCGTCTCGGACGGCCGCGTGCTGTTCGGCGTCGGCGTCGGCTGGAACCGCGAGGAGATGCGCAACCACGGCACCGACCCGAAGACCCGCGGTGCCCTGATGGACGAGCAGCTGGCCGCGCTCAAGGAGATCTGGACGAAGGACGAGGCCGAGTTCCACGGCGAGCACATCGACCTCGACCCGCTCTTCAGCTGGCCGAAGCCGGTGCGGAAGCCGCACGTGCCGATCTACATCGGCGGCGAGAGCGAAGCGGCGCTGAACCGGCTCGCCAAGTACGGCGACGGCTGGCTGCTCCGCGGCTTCACGAAGTACCAGGAGGCGCAGCGCGTCCGGAGCTGGCTGGCCGACCAGGGCCGCGACGACGTCGAGTTCGCGGTGTTCGGCGGCCCGACGACGCCGAAGGTGATCGACGGCTTCCGCGAGGCCGGCGTCGAGCGCTACACGTTCCTGCTGGACACGCTCCCGGAAGCGGAGACGCTCAAGGCCCTCGACGAGCTGGCGAAGGTGGCTTCCGCGCACCGCTGACCGGCCAGGGGCCCAGTCCGGGCCGGTCGCCGGCCAGTCCCGTGCCGTCGGCCCGCCCGGACAGCCAGGCCGCGAGGTCGCGCACGGACCCCGTGACCTCGGCGTCGCCGGATCCCCAGCGGTGGTCGCCGGCGCGGACCGCCACGCCGGCCGGCAGCCGGTCGGCGAGGAAGTCGAGGGCGTGCTCGCAGAAGTCTTCGGGCCAGTCGGCGACGCCGATGCCGGCGTCGAGGTCCACGGCGTGGATCCAGACCTCGCGCCAGCGCGCGAAGACGGTGCTGGACAGCTTGCCGTCGCGGTAGTCGACGTGCTGGTCCCAGTCCGTGACGCGCGCCCAGGCGTCTTCGAGGCGGACGGAGTGCCGGAGCAGGGCACGCCGGTGCTCGTCGGCGGTCCGGCCCGCGGTCGCTTCGATGATGCCGTCGCGGTCGTGCGTCTTCGGGTCGTAGAGCGGGACGAGCACGCCGAGCAGGGCCTTCTCGACCAGGTCCGCGAGCGCGCGGCCGGCGTCGGTGACGTGGGCGAGCACGTGCCCGCGCGTCCAGCCGGGCAGCGGGGACGGCGCGCGGACCTGCTCGTCGGTCAGGCCGTCCAGCGCGTGGTGCAGCCGGCGGTGCGCTTCGGCGACCGCCGCGGTCGGGATCACTTGTCCAGGAGGAGGTGCACCGACAGTTCGAGGCGGTTGGCGACGTCGGCGGCCGACGCGCGGCGCGTCACCCAGGCCACCAGGTTCGCCATCCAGACGTCCGCGACGACGTGGAAGATGTCGCGATCGGCCTCGGTCGGCTCGGAGATGCCCATGGCCTGGGCGAACATGTTCTCCATCAGCCGCCCGACCTGCTCGACCTCGGCCGCGGCGGAGGTGTCGGCGAACATGAACGCCCGCACCATCGCCTCGGTCAGGTGCGGGTCGCGCTGCATCAGCCGGGTGTTGCGGCCGAGCACGAACATCAGCCGCTCGGCCGGCGTCTCGCCGGGGATCGCCTGCCGCTCCAGCTTCTCCTGCGCGCGCTCGAACTCGCGGGCGAGGCCGGAGACGAGCAGGTGGATCTTCGACGGGAAGTACCGGTAGAGCGTGCCGAGCGCGACGTCGGCCTTCTCGGCGACGGCGCGCATCTGGACGGCGTCGTAGCCGCCCTTCGAGGCCAGGGCGAGGGTGGCGTCGATGATCCGGCGACGGCGGTCGCGCTGGGCGGCGGAGCCGAGTTCGTCGGCCCCGATCGCGCTCATGCCGTTGCCGCGCGCCTTGGTCTTGCCGGGCATCGGTGTTCCCCCGTCCTCCGGAACTTGTTCCAGTTCACGACGTAGCGTACCTCGCCTGGCGAAACGTTCAACAATTGGCCCACTGGCCGAAAAACTGTAACACGTTCTACACTCGCGAGTAGTGACCCGTCCCGCGAGGAGGCCCCATGCCGGTCGCGCTCACCGAGGAACAGGCTGCGCTGGCCGAGGCGATCCGCGCCTGGGCGAGCGCGCACCACCCGCGCGAGGCGGTGCGCGCGGCGGAAGCCGGGGCCGGTCTGCCCGCCGGCTTCGCCGCGCTCGGCCTGTTCGGCGTGGCCCTGCCGGCCGCGTTGGGCGGCGCCGACGGGAGTATCGCCGATCTGGCCGCCGGCCTGGCCGCGGCGGCGGAAGAACTCGTTCCCGGTCCGGTGCTCGGCACCGCTTTGGCCGGCCTGCTGCTGGCGGAGGTCCCGTCGGCGAAGGAGCTCCTCGAAGCCGTCGCCGACGGGGAAGCGTCGATCGCCGTGCTGCTGGACCCCCTGGAAGACGGCGTCAGCGGGCCCGTACCCGGCGCCACGCCGGAATCCTGGCTGCTCGTGCCGGTCGACGGCGGGCACCTGCTGCTCGCGCCCGGGACGCCCGGGGTGGCGGTCGAGCCGCTCGCGCCGTTCGACTTCTCGCGTCCGCTGGCGCGGGTCCGGTTCGCCGGGGCCGATTCCGACGTCCTGACCCTGCCGCCGGTTCGGCCGCTGGCGGCCGTGCTGGCTTCGGCCGAGGCGGCGGGCGTGGCGCGGCGGTGCCTGACCGTCGCCGTCGAGTACGCCAAGGTCCGCGAGCAGTTCGGCCGGGCGATCGGCGGGTTCCAGGCGATCAAGCACCTGTGCGCCGAAATGCTCTGCCG
This sequence comes from Amycolatopsis sp. NPDC098790, assembly GCF_044759945.1. Taxonomy (NCBI): domain Bacteria; kingdom Bacillati; phylum Actinomycetota; class Actinomycetes; order Pseudonocardiales; family Pseudonocardiaceae; genus Amycolatopsis; species Amycolatopsis sp. NPDC098790. The sequence continues at coordinate 413,107 of NZ_JBIWAI010000005.1, read as the reverse complement.
CGCCGAAGCGGCCGAAGCGCTGGCCTGGGACGCGGCTTCCGGGCGGCACCCGCTTTCGGTGGCGAGCGCGGCCGCCGTCGCCCTCGACGCGGCCGTCGCCAACGCCAAGGACTGCATCCAGGTGCTCGGCGGGATCGGCTTCACGTGGGAGCACGACGCGCACCTCTACCTGCGCCGGGCCGTCGCGCTGCGGCAGTGGCTCGGGGGTTCGGGTCCGTGGCGCCGTCAATCGGCTTCGCTGGCTCTCGACGGGACCGAACGCACTTTGGGCGTCGACGTCGGCGAAGACCCTTCACTGGCGGAGGAAGTGGCGCGGATCGCGGCGCTGCCGACGGCGTCGCACCGGGTCGCCCTGGCGGACGCGGGGCTGCTGACGCCGCACTGGCCCGCCCCTTACGGCCGGGGCGCCGACGCCGCGGAGCAGCTGCGGATCGACGGCGCGCTCGCCGCGGCCGGGGTCCGCCGGCCGGACCTGGTGATCGGCGCGTGGGCGGTCCCGACGATCCTCGAGCACGGCAGCGACGAGCAGCGCACGCGGTTCGCCCGGCCGACGCTGCGGGGCGAGCTCACGTGGTGCCAGCTGTTCAGCGAGCCCGGCGCGGGGTCGGACCTGGCGTCGCTGCGGACGGCGGCGCGGCGCGTCGACGGCGGCTGGCGGCTGACCGGGCAGAAGGTGTGGACGTCGCTGGCGCGCGAGGCCGACTGGGGTATCTGCCTGGCCCGCACCGACCCGGAGGCGCCCAAGCACAAGGGGATCACGTACTTCCTGGTCGACATGCGTGCTTCCGGTATCACGACGCGGCCGCTGCGGGAGATCACCGGCGAGGCCGTGTTCAACGAGGTGTTCCTCGACGACGTGTTCGTCCCGGACGCCGACGTCGTCGGTGCTCCCGGCGGCGGGTGGCGGCTGGCGCGCACGACGCTGGCCAACGAGCGGGTGGCGCTCGGGAGCGGGTCGGCGGTGGGGGAGAGCGTCCAGGCACTGGTGTCCACTGTGGACAGGTCGGTGCTGGACGACGTCGCCTTGGACCGGCTCGGGTCGCTGGTGGCCGAGGGGGTCGCCGGGTCCGTGCTCGACCTGCGGGCGGCCCTGCGCCGGCTGGAGGGGCAGGACCCGGGGGCGGAGTCGAGCGTGCGGAAGCTGCTCGGGGTCGCGCACCGGCAGGACGTCGCGGAGTTCGCGGTGGAGCTGGCGGGGACGGGTGCGCTGGTCGCGGACAGCTCGGCCCAGCACGAGTTCCTGCTGACGCGGTGCCTGTCCATCGCCGGCGGGACGACGCAGGTGCTGCGGTCGTTGACGGCGGAACGGCTCCTGGGCCTGCCGCGCTGACGGCGCGAAAGGACCGTTCGCGCCGTCGGTCCCGAAACTGTCGGGGGCGTGTTCTAGCGTTGCCGTCGTGGAGTTCAGCGCAGACACCCGGGCCACCTACCTCCCCGCGGATCCCCCGCGGGAAGGCGTGCTGGCCTTGTGGGGCGACGACGTGGCCGGCGGGACCACGATCGAGCTCGTCCTGCCCCGGGGCGCGAAGTTCGCGCGGACGAAGGTCGAGGCGGAGCTGGTGCCCCTCGAACGTGCCCTGCCCCGGCTGCTGTCGGTGGGGGAGGAGGCGAGCCCGGCGGTCGCGGCGTGGTCGGCGGCGGTCAACGCGGGCGTGAACCTGGTCGCGCGCGGCCGGCTGCGCCCCGCCGTGTCACCGGCGGGTGCGGCGGCGTGGCGGATCGGGCCGTTGGACGCGGCCGACGAGGAGCTGCTGCGCGGGTTGGCGGGCGCGTTGCCACCGGAGGCGTACGCGCTGCCGTTGACGGGGCTGAAACGCATCCGCCTGCACTCACCGGACTCCCTGGTCCGCGCGTTGTGGGACGCGACGGCCGACCTGCTGGCCCGCAGCCCGGCGGCCCCGGTCGGAGCGGGCGACCCGGCGTTCGCGGCCCGCGAACCGGCGTTGCTGGGCCCGGACGGCGCGGCGTGGCTGGCCGAGCTGGAGGCCCGCGAGCCGCGGGGTGTCCAGGTGCTGCTGCGGGTCGAGGGCCTGGACGACGACTCGTTCGCCGGGGTGCTGGCGGTGCGGAGCATGGCGGAGCCGAGCCTGGTGGTGGAGGCGTCGACGCTGTGGGACGCACCGGACGCGGTGCTGAGCCGCCTGGGCGACCAGGTGGAGACGCAATTGCTGCTCGGCCTGCGCCGCGGGGCGCGGGCGTGGCCGCCGTTGGAGCGGGTGCTGGCCCAGCAGGCGCCGTCGTCGCTGGAGCTGTCGGACGACGAGGTGGTCAGCCTCCTCACCGACGGCGCACGCGACCTGGGCGGCGCGGGCATCGAGGTGCTCTGGTCGAAGGGCCTGTTCGCCGGCGAGGTGAAGGCGAAGGCGAGCGCGACCCAGGCCCCGGCGAGCGTGACGGAGGCGGAGTTCGCGCTGCGGAGCCTGCTGGAGTTCCGTTGGCAGCTCAGCCTGGGCGGCGAGCAGCTGACGCCGGCCGAGGTGGCGGCGTTGGCCGAAGCGAAGAGGCCGCTGGTGCGGCTGCGCGGGCAGTGGGTCCGGGTGGACCCGCAGCTGCTGGCTCGCGTGCGAAGCCGAACGCGCAAGCTGGAGGCAGGAGACGCCCTGGCGGCGGCGTTGACGGGCGAGCTGGAACTGGACGGCGAGCGCGTGGAGTTCACGGCCCCGCCGGTGCTGGGTGACCTGGTGTCGCGGATCCGAGACCGGGCTTCCGCGGAGGTGGCACCACCACCGGGGTTGAGGGCGACGCTGCGGCCGTACCAGCAGGCGGGGGTGGCGTGGCTGGCCACGATGACGGGCCTCGGGTTGGGCGCGTGCCTGGCCGACGACATGGGGCTGGGCAAGACGATCCAGCTGATCGCGCTCCACCTGCACCGGCGTGCTCTGGCGGCCGCGACCGCGCCTGCGCGAGACCTGGCCGGGCTCGCGGAGCCCGCCGAACCTGGCTCTGGGGGGCGCCCCGGCCCGGCTGAGCCTGCGCAAGCTGCCGAGCCCGGCTTCGGCGAAGCCCCGGCGGAGGCCGATTCCACTCCGCCTCCCGCCGGCCCCACCCTGGTCCTCTGCCCGACCTCCCTCCTCGGCAACTGGGAGCGCGAGTTCGCCCGCTTCGCCCCCGAAATCCCCGTCCGCCGGTTCCACGGCGGCAGCCGCCACCTCGACGACCTCGCCCCCGACGAGGTCGTCCTCGCCACCTACGGCGTCCTCCGCCGCGACCGCGAAACCCTGTCCGAAGTGGACTGGGGCCTCGTCGCCGCCGATGAGGCCCAGCACGTCAAGAACCCGCTCTCCGCCACCGCCAAGGAACTCCGCAAGGTCCCCGCGCGCGCCAAGGTCGCCCTCACCGGCACCCCCGTCGAGAACCGGCTCACCGAACTGTGGTCCATTGTGGACTGGACCACCCCCGGCCTGCTCGGCCCGCTCGACCGCTTCCGCCGCACCGTCGCGCGCCCGATCGAACGTGACCGGGACAAGGCCGTCACCGAACGGCTCGCCGCCACCGTCCGGCCGTTCCTGCTGCGGCGGCGCAAGTCCGACCCGGACATCGCCCCGGAACTGCCGCCCAAGACCGAGACCGACCGGTTCGTCCCGCTCACCGCCGAGCAGACCACGCTCTACGAGGCCGTCGTGCGCGAGAACCTGGCCGAGATCCGCGAGACGCAGGGCATCAAACGCCGCGGGCAGGTCCTGCAGCTGCTCACCGAACTCAAGCAGATCTGCAACCACCCGGCCCAGTTCCTCAAGGAACCACACGGCGCGCTCACCGGCCGGTCCGGCAAGCTGGCCGCGTTCGAAGAGCTCGTCGACGTCATCCTCGACGAGGGCGAGAGCGTGCTCGTCTTCAGCCAGTACGTCCAGCTCTGCCGGCTGCTCGAGCGCCGTCTCACCGAGCGCGGCCTGCCCACCGAGCTGCTCTCCGGGGAAAGCTCGCCCGCGAAGCGCCAGGACATGGTCGACCGGTTCCAGGCCGGCGAAATCCCGGTCTTCCTGCTCTCGCTCAAGGCGGGCGGCGTCGGCCTCAACCTGACCCGCGCCACCCACGTCATCCACTACGACCGCTGGTGGAACCCGGCCGTCGAAGACCAGGCCACCGACCGCGCGTACCGCATCGGCCAGGACCGACCCGTCCAGGTCCACCGGCTGATCGCCGAGGGCACCCTCGAAGAGCGGATCGCGCAGGTGCTGGAAAAAAAGCGCGGGCTGGCGGAGTCGATCGTCGGCGCGGGGGAGGACTGGATCACCGAGCTCTCCGACGACGAGCTCGCCGACCTCGTCCGGCTCGGGAGCGGGTGATGCCGCCGAGGCGGAACTTCGGCACGACGTGGTGGGGCCGCGCCTGGGTCGACGCCCTGGAGCAGCGCGCCAAGCTCGACCCGAACCGGCTGCCGCGCGGGCGGACGTACGCGCGCAAGGGCACGGTCAGCGAGCTGCACTTCGGCGCCGGCGAGATGACGGCGCGCGTGCGCGGCAGCCGGCCGCAGCCCTACAAGGTCACCATCTCGATGCGCACCTTCACCGACGGCGAGTGGGACACGCTGCTCGGCGTGGTCGGCACGCAGCTCGGCCACGCGGCCGCGTTGCTCGACGGCGAGCTGCCGGCCGCCCTGACCGAGCAGGCCCGCGAGGCGGGTGCCGATCTCCTGCCCGGCCCGGGCGACCTGCGGCCGCGGTGCTCGTGCCCGGACTCGGCGAACCCCTGCAAGCACGTGGCCGCGGTGTACTACTTGGTCGCGGACGAGGTGGACCGCGACCCGTTCACGCTGTTCCTGCTGCGCGGACGCCCCAGAGCGGACGTCCTGGCCGAGCTGCGCGCCCGCCGTTCCCCGGCGCGCGGCGAGAAACCGAAGCTGCCGAAGCGCGTGGACGAGGGCCTGACCCCCCGCGCGGCTTACGCCCGCCGCCCGGGCGCGATCCCACCGCTGCCCCCGCCACCGCGAGTGGCCGGCCCACCGGCGGTCCTGGACCTCGACCCACCACCAAGCACCGGTTGGACAGCGGCGGCGCTGTCCAACCTCGCAGCGGACGCGGCTTCCCTCGCCCGCGACCTCCTGACCAGCGGCCCAACGGCGACCCAGCTGACGTTCGAGGAGGACCTGGCCCGCCGCGCATCAACGCGACCGGAGGCAGAAGCGGCCGCCCTGGCGACGGCAGCGGGAGTGCCCCCGCGCGACTTGGTGCGATGGGCCGAGGCATGGCGCGAAGCAGGCCGCACCGGCTTGGCGGCGCTGAGGGAGACCTGGCAGCCGGGCCCAGGCCCCCTGGCCGAAGCCCAAGCTGTCGTGGCGGAGGCGGGCCTGCCGGGAACACCGAAGGTCTGGCGCAACCGCCTGACTCAAGGGGACTTACAGCTGCGCTACGGCCGGGACGCCCGCTGGTACCGATTCATCCGCGAGGGAACGGAGTGGCGCTTGGACGGCCCACCGTCGGCAAGTCCAGTGGATCTGGCCTACTGAGCAGCGGCCTTCCATGCGTTGTAAGTGAAGTCCAAGAACCGCGCCACACCCCGAACCACATGCGCCGACCGCACCGAAGTGAACACGTCGAAAGCGTGCTGCGCCCCCGCCAACTCCGCATAAGCCACCGGCTCACGCGACTTCTCCCGCAACCGCCGCACGAACTCGCGCGCCTCGCGGACCGGCACCAGCGAATCGTCCCGTCCGTGGATCACGAAAAACGGCGGCGCCTCCGAAGAAATCCGGTCCAACGGCGACGCCGCGATGTAGTCGTCCAAGTGCTGCACCGGATCACGATCAGCCGCGAACACCCGGCGCGCGATCAAGCTTTCCAGCCGGTACTGGCTGGCCCTCGACCCGGAAGTCGCCGCGAAGTCGTACACCCCGTAGTGCGGCACGCACGCCTGGACGCTCGTGTCCACGTCCTCGAACGACGGCTGCAGCGCCGGGTCGTTCTGCGACAACGCCAGCAACGCCGACAGGTGCCCGCCCGCCGACCCGCCCGTCACCGCCACGAAACGAGGGTCGCCGCCATACGAAGCGATCGACGAACGGATCCACGCCAGCGCCTGCTTCGCCGCCACGATGTGGGCCGGCCAACGGTGCGCCGGCGACAGCGGGTAGTTGATCGCCACGCACACCCAGCCGCGGCGGGCCAGGTAGCGCATCAGCGGCCGGCCCTGCTCCTCCTTGTTGCCGATCACCCACGCGCCGCCGTGGACCTGCAGCAGCACCGGCGCGCCCGACACGTCCTCGAGCGGCCGGTACACGTCGAGCAGGAACCGCTTCCCGCCCGGGGCGTACGCGATGTTGCGGTCGACGCGCACGTCCGGCGCGCCCATCCGGAACGGCAGTGCCAGCTCGCCCCACGGCAACCCGAGGTCGGACCGGCCCAGCTCCGCCGCGTAGTCCTCGCCCAGCGCCGACGTCAGCGCCGACTCGATCTCCTCGCGGGCGCCGTGGCCCGTCCGGACCAGCGCGGCCAGCCCGGCCGCGGACGCCGCGGCCATCGCCAGCCCCGCCTTCGTCGACCGGTCGCGGACGCCGTGGCGGGCCACGTGGGCCAAGGAGTCCGCCGCCGTCAGCGCCAGCAACTGCGGCGCCAGCTCGCTGGTCAACCACCCGGCGAAGAACGTCGGGATCGTCGTGGACCGGGCCCGCAACGGGCGGAGCGCGTTCGCCGTGAGACCGAGCTGGACCGCGCGACGGATCAGGAAGTTCGGCTGCACCAGGGTGATGATACCGGCGAGTAGGGTGACGCGCCGCCTACGCTGATCGCCATGCAGAGACTGAGCGGCCTCGACGCGAGCTTCCTGTACCTCGAGACGTCGTCGCAGGTCCTGCACGTCTGCGGGCTGCTCGTCCTCGACGGCTCGACCGTCCCCGGCGGCTACAGCTTCGCGAAGCTCGAGGACCAGCTCGAAAAGCGGGTGCGGGTGATCCCGGCGTTCCGCCGCAAACTGCACAACCCGGTCTGGAACATCGGGCACCCCGTGTGGATCGAGGACGAGGACTTCGACCTCGACCACCACGTGCACCGCATCGGCGTTCCGGCCCCCGGCGACCGCGCCGAACTGGCGGAGCTCTGCGCGCACATCGCCGGCCAGCAGCTCGACCGAGCCCACCCGCTGTGGCAGCTGTACGTCATCGAAGGCCTGGCCGACGGCCAGATCGCCGTGCTGCTGAAGATGCACCACGCGAGCGTCGACGGCGTGAGCGGCGCCAGCCTGATCACCTACCTGGCCGGCCTCGAGCCCGACGCGCCGATGCCCGAGGTCGAGGCGCCGCGCAACCCCGCGCTGCCGTCGCCGGTGCAGCTGCTCCGCACCGGTGTCGAGAGCGTCGTCCGGCGTCCCGCCGAGGTCGCCCGGCTGCTGCCGGACCTGCTGGGGCTCGTCCCGCAGTGGCTCGGCAAAGCGTTGCAGGGCAAGGGGATGCCGGTCCCGTTCACCGCGCCGCGGACGTCGCTGAACGGCACGATCACCGGCCACCGCAGTGTCGCTTTCGCCCAGCTCGACCTCGACGACGTCAAGGCGGTCAAGAACGCGTTCGGCGTCACGGTGAACGACGTCGTGCTCGCCCTCGTCGCCGGCGCGCTGCGAGACTTCCTCGGCGCGCGCGGCGAACTGCCCGAAGATCCGCTGGTCGCGACCGTCCCGGTCTCGGTGCACGACCGGACCGAACGCGACCACGGCAGCAACAAGGTGTCCGCGTTCTTCGCCTCGCTGCCGACGCACCTCGACGACCCCACCGCGCGCGTGTTCTTCCTCGCCGAGGCCAACCGGCTGTCGAAGGACCACCACTACGACATCGACGCCGACATGCTGCAGGACTGGGCGCAGTTCTCCGCGGCCACGATGTTCGGCCTCGCCGTGCGCGCGTATTCGGCGCTGCGCCTGGCCGAAAAGCACCCGGTGGTGCACAACCTGGTCGTCTCCAACGTGCCCGGCCCGCCGATGCCGCTCTACCTGCTCGGCGCGCGGATCACCGGCTTCTACCCGCTCGGCCCGGTCTTCCACGGCGCCGGGCTGAACGTCACGGTGCTGTCCAACGACGGCAAGGTGCACGTCGGCCTGCTCGGCGCGCGCGAGCTCGTCAAGGACCTCTGGCCGCTGGCCGACGCGCTCCCGGACGCCCTCGCGGCGCTGCTCAAGGCCGCGGGCTGAGGACGACGACCGGGATCTTCCGGTCGGTCCACGCCTGGTACTTCGCGAAGTCGGCGTAGAGGTCGACCAGCCGCGGCCACAGCTCCGCGCGTTCGTCGGGATCGGCCACGCGGGCCGTGACATCGACATTCCGCCGTCCTTTGAGGTGGACGCGGGTTTCGGGGTGCGCCAGCAGGTTCCGGTACCACTGCGGGTGCTTCGGCAGCCCGCCCTGCGAGCCGACGATGACGACGTCCTCGCCGGACCGCAGGTACAGCAGCGGCGTGGTGAACAGCCGGCCGGACTTGCGCCCGCGGTGCTCCAGCAGCAGCGTCGGCACGGGCTTGCGGAAACCGGCCCCGATCCGCCACGTGCTGCCGACGCGGCCGCCGGTCAGCCGGAACACCGCGACCTGGGCTTTCGCGCCGTACTTCATGACCTTGGCCGTCACGGGCGAGTCGAGGCCGCCGGGTTTCTCGTCGGGCAGGCTGAAACGTCCCATCGTGGGTTCCTTCCTCACAGGGAGTGGACGGCGGCGAGCAGTGCGGGCACCCAGCGGTCGGCGGCCAGGACGCAGGCGGCGTGCCCGGCCGCGACCTCGTACGTCGCCGCGCCCGGGATCCGGCGGGCCAGCGACCGCTGGTGGTCGGGGGCGATGAACCGGTCCTTCGCGGTCACGACGACGGCCGCGGGCAGCCTCAGCGCCGGCAGCCACGGCGTCGAGTCGAACCGGCCGATCTCGTCGACGGCGACCGCGATCTCCCACGGCGTGGTCGACCGGAACTCCCGCAGCCCCCACCGGTAGTCCTCGACGCGCTCGCGGGGGACGGCGATGGGTACGGGTGGCAGCTTCACGCGCTCGCGCAGTTGCCGCAGCGTCCGGCCGAACACGTCGAGGGCGACGCGCTGGCGCAGCCCGCGACCGAAGTTGCTCGCGGTCGAGCAGAGGACCAGTCCGGTAACACGTTCTGGTTCCGCGTGGGCGACGAGCTGGGCCACCATCCCGCCCATCGAGTACCCGGCGAGCGCGAACCGCCCGATGCCGAGTGCGTCCGCGATGGCGGTGACGTCCCCGGCGCAGTCGGCGAGCCGGAACTCCGGCGACCGGATGCCGCGGCCGTGCCAGCGCTGGTCGAACACGACGACGCGGTGGTCGCGCGCGAGCCGGTCGAGGGCGGGATACCAGGTCAGCAGGCCCGTGCAGGCCACCGAATGCAGCAGGACGAGCGCGGGTGCGTCCCGCGGCCCGACGTCGGTGACGACGGTCCGGCCGCGCCCCGGCAGGTCGAGCGGGACCGGGTCGGGCACGCCGGCGGTCGGCGGCACGGTGATCAGCCGGCGGCGCGCGCCGCCGCGTTCGGTCACCGCCACTGGAGCTCCTCGCCGGGGGTTGCCGTACCGACCCTTTCCGGTTAAGACTAGAACAGGTTTCAGTATTGCGCCGAACCCGGAGGGACGGGCGTGGACTTCACCCTGGACGATACGCAGACGGAGATCGCCGCCCTCGCCGCCAAGGTGCTCGGCGCGGAGGACGACCCTTGGCGCGCGCTCGCGTCGTCGGGCCTGCTGGCCCTCGCGTTGCCCCCCGACCTCGAAGGCGACGGCCTGGGTGTCGCCGAGGTCGCGCAGGTCCTCACCGAGGTCGGCCGGGTCGCCGCGCCGGTGCCCGCCTACGCCACCCTGGCCCTGGGCGTCCTGCCGGTCGAGACGCTCGGCACCCCCCAGCAGCGCGCGGAGTTCCTCCCGCCGGTCGCCGCGGGGGAGGCGCTGCTCACCGCGGCGTGCAACGAGCCGTCCGCCCCGCTCGCCGCCGAGCCCGCGACGACCGCGCGGGCGGCCGGCGGGAAGTGGCTGCTCAGCGGCGTCAAGACCGCCGTCCCGTACGCCGCCGAAGCCACCCGGATCCTCACGCCCGTGTCGACCCCGCACGGCACCGCCGTCTACCTCGTCGACCCGCGCGCCGACGGCGTCACGCTCGTCCCGACCCCGACCTCGGCGGGGACGCCGGAGTGCACCGTGCGCCTGGACGACGTCGCCGTCGAGGAAACCGACCTGCTGTTCGACCGCGGCGCCGTCGCGGCGCTGCACCGGTTCGCGCTCGCCGGCGCGCTCGCGCTCGGCGACGGGCTCCTGGCCGGCGCCCTGGCCTTGACGGTCAAGCACGTGGGCGAGCGCACCCAGTTCGGCCGGCCTCTCGCCACCTTCCAGGCGGTGGCGGGCCAGATCGCCGACGTCTACGTGGCCGCGCGGACCGTCCACCTGGCCGTCACGTCGGCGGTGTGGCGGCTCGCTTCTGGCCTCGACGCGGACGCCGAACTCGACGTCGCCGCGTACTGGCTCGCGACGCAGGCGCCGGTGGCCCTCGCGACCTGCCACCACCTGCACGGCGGGGTCGGCGTCGACGAAACCTATCCGCTGCACCGGTATTCGTCGCAGGTGAAGGATCTCGGCTGGACGCTCGGCGGCGCCGCGCACCGGCTCGGCAAGCTCGGCGAACGAGTGGCGGGGTGAGGGAGATGCACGTCGAACTGACCGCGGCGCAGAAGGACCTGCGCGCCGAACTGCGCGCGTACTTCGCCGGGCTGATCAGCCCCGAAGAACGCCAGGCGATGCGGCGCGAACGGCACGGGCCGGTGTTCCGCGAGATCGTCCGCCGGATGGGCCGCGACGGCCGGCTCGGCGTCGGCTGGCCGGTCGAGTACGGCGGGCAGGGCTTCGGCGAGATCGAGCAGCACCTGTTCGTCGACGAGGCCGTGCGCGCCGACGTCCAGCTGCCGTCGGTGACCCTGCAGACCGTCGGGCCGACGCTGCAGCAGTTCGGCACCGACGAGCAGAAAGCGTTCTTCCTGCCGAAGATCCTGGCCGGGGAGATCCACTTCGCGATCGGCTACACCGAGCCGGAAGCGGGCACCGACCTCGCGGCGCTGCGGACGACCGCGGTGCGCGACGGCGACGAGTACGTCGTCAACGGCCAGAAGATCTTCACCACCGGCGGCCACGACGCCGACTACCTCTGGCTCGCCGTCCGGACCGCGCCCGACGCGCCGCGGCACAAGGGCATCTCGATCCTCATCATGGACACGAGCGACCCCGGCTACTCGTGGACGCCGATCATCACCTGCGACGGCGCCCACCACGTCAACGCGACGTACTATTCGGACGTTCGCGTGCCGGTGAACCGGTTGGTGGGCAAGGAGAACGAGGGCTGGCGGCTCATCACGACGCAGCTCAACCACGAGCGCGTCATGCTCGGCCCGGCGGGGCGGATCGGCGGGCTGTACGACCGCGTGCACGCGTGGGCCGCCGCCCACGGCCTGCTCGACCTCGCCGACGTCCGGGCCGTGCTGGCCGAGGCCATGGCGGTGACGCGGGTGAACGAACTGCTGAACTGGCAGGTCGCGGTGTCGTCGGCGAACGCGCCGGTGGCCGTCGCGGACGCGTCGGCGACCAAGGTGTTCAGCTCCGAGGTCATCCAGCGGATCGGCCGGAACCTCGAAGAACTGGTGGCGCGCCACGGCGACCTGTCCGATCCGGACACCGCCGAGCTGGCGGAGTGGCTGGACGTCTCGGCCAAACGCAACATCGTGCTGACCTTCGGTGGCGGGGTCAGCGAAATCCAACGGGAGCTGATCGCCTCGATCGGCCTGGGCCTGCCGAGGGTGCCGCGATGACCGACATCTTGACGACCGCCGAGGAGATCGCCGTGCGCGGGGAGTGCGCGCCGCGCCTGGCGCGCGACCCCGTGAACCAGGCCATGGTGAACAACTGGGTCGAAGCGATCGGGGACACCAACCCCGTCTACACCGACCCGGAGTTCGCCGCGCGAAGTGTCCACAAGGGACTGGTTGCGCCGCCGGCGATGGCGCAGGTGTGGACGATGGGCGGGCTGAACGTCCCGCGCGTCAGCGACGATCCCCTGGGCCTGATGATGGAGCTGCTGGACGACGCCGGGTTCACGTCCGTCGTCGCGACGAACTCGGAGCAGACCTACCACCGCTACCTGCGCCCGGGCGAGCAGGTCGAAGCGCGGACCCGCCTGGAGGACGTCGTCGGTCCGAAGAGGACCGCACTCGGCGAAGGCTGGTTCGTCACCACCCGGATGACCTGGTACGTCGGCGAGGAAGCCGTCGCGGAGATGATGTTCCGGGTGCTGAAGTTCCGCCCGCCCGCGCCTTCGCCGCCCGCGGCACCGGTGTTGCGGCCGGTGATCAGCCGCGACACGGAGTTCTTCTGGGAAGGGCTCCGGCAGGGCGAACTGCGCATCCAGCGCTGGGGCGAGACGCTGCGGCACCCGCCGGGGCCGATGCCGCCGGACGGCGCGCTCGACGCGAAGCCGGACTACGTCGTCGCGAGCGGCCGCGGGACCGTGTTCTCGTACGTCGTGCACCACCACCCGCCCGTGCCGGGCAAGGAGCTGCCGTTCGTCGTGGCCCTGGTGGAGCTGGAAGAAGGGGTCCGGGTGATGGCCGAGCTGCTGGACGCGGCGGCGGACGAAGTCCACATCGGACTGCCGGTGGTGGCCGCGTTCGTCCGCGTCGACGACGACCTGACGCTGCCCGCGTGGAAGGTGGCCCGATGACCGTCACCGAAGGGACCGAGCTGCCGCCGTTGACGATCAAGGCGACGCCGACGTTCGTCGTCAGCACCGCGCTGGCCACCCGTGACTTCCAGGACGTGCACCACGACCGTGATTCCGCGGTGGCGCGCGGTTCGAAGGACATCTTCCTCAACATCCTCACCGACACCGGCCTGGTGCAGCGGTTCGTGTCGGACTGGGCCGGGCCGGAGGCGCTGATCCGGTCGATCAAGATCCGGCTCGGCGTGCCGTGCTACGCCTACGACACGCTGACGTTCACCGGCCGGGTGGTGTCGGCTTCGGGGCGTGACGTCGTCGTCTCGGTGTCCGGAGTGGACAGTCTCGGCGAGCACGTCGCCGGGACCGTGGAGGTGACGCTGCCGTGACGCTCTCGGGTCAGGCGGCCATCGTGGGAATCGGCGCGACGGAGTTCTCGAAGGACTCCGGGCGCAGCGAACTGCGGCTGGCGGCCGAATGCATCTCGCACGCGCTGGCGGACGCGGGACTGTCGCCGTCCGATGTGGACGGTTTGGTGTCGTTCACCATGGACGGCAACGCGGAGATCGCCGTGGCGCGGGAACTGGGGATCCCCGAGCTGAAGTTCTTCAGCCGCATCCACTACGGCGGCGGCGCGGCGGCGGCGACCGTGCAGCAGGCCGCGATGGCGGTGGCGACCGGGGTCGCGGACGTCGTCGTCGCCTACCGGGCGTTCAACGAGCGCTCGGGGATGCGGTTCGGGCAGGTGTCCTCGGCCGCGGCCGGGCAGGTCAATTCGTCCGGTGTGGACAACGCGTTCCACTACCCGATGGGCATCGCGACGCCGGCGGCCACCGTGGCCATGGTGGCCCGGCGGTACCTGCACGACTACGGCGCGACGAGCGAGGACTTCGGCCGGATCGCGGTGCTCGACCGCAAGCACGCGGCGACCAACCCGAACGCGTGGTTCCACGAGCGGCCGATCACCCTCGAGGAGCACCAGGCGTCGCGCTGGGTGGCGGAGCCGCTGCACCTGCTGGACTGCTGCCAGGAAAGCGACGGCGGGGTCGCGCTGGTCGTCACGAGTGCTTCCCGTGCCCGCGACCTGGCCCAGCCGCCGGCGGTGATCGCCGCGGCGGCGCAGGGGAGCGGACCGGACCAGTACGTGATGACCAGCTACTACCGCGACGACCTGGCCGCGCTGCCGGAGATGGGCGTCGTCGGGCGGCAGCTGTGGGCGCAGTCCGGGCTCGGACCGTCCGATGTGGACGTTGCCGTGCTGTACGACCACTTCACGCCGTACGTGTTGATGCAATTGGAAGAACTGGGTTTCTGCGGCCGCGGGGAGGCGAAGGACTTCATCGCCGGCGGCACGCTGGAGTTGGACGGCGAGCTGCCGCTCAACCCGCACGGCGGGCAGCTGGGCGAGGCGTACATCCACGGCATGAACGGCATCGCCGAGGGCGTCCGCCAGCTGCGCGGCACGGCGGCCAACCAGGTCGCCGGCGCGGCGCGGGTGCTGGTCACGGCGGGGACCGGGGTGCCGACCAGCGGGCTCGTGCTGACGAGCGGGGTGTAGCCGGCCGTCGCTCTTGTGGGTCAACGGGCTTCACCTCATTGACGGCTGGTGCGCGTGCGGCCGGGGTGTCACGGTGGAATGACGACCCGACGACGCAGAGTGAGGCCCGAGATGTGTGACTCACGGATCCCCGGCGCCCGGCCCGCCGGGTGACGATGGGCTGGGCGCTGACGGCGGCGTTCGCGGCGCTGGTGCTGCCGTGCGTGCTGCGGCTGGTCCGCCTCGACTACGCCCACCTGGGCGCGGCGGTTCGCCACGGAGATTTGGCGGAGCTGCTGCTGGTGGTGGCGATGGTGGCGATGCTGTCCCCGGTGGGAGGCCCGATCCCGGCGGCGGGCTGGCAGGCGGTGCTGGCGCTGACGGCTGGATGGTTCGCAACGGCGTGGTGGCGCGGGCGCCGGTCGGGCTGCGCGCACCACGCGCTTTCGGCGGCGGCGATGTGCTACATGGTGACGGCGATGCCCCACGGCGGCATGGACCACGGCCCGTGGCTGACGATGTCCACAATGGACTCAGGATTGGCGTTGCCGTTGGTGGCGGTGGTTGCGGCGGGGTATTTCGTGGCGGACGCGGCCTGGTCAGGGGCGCGGGTGCTCCGCACCGCGGTAGGGACTGTGCCCGGAGCGATGGCCGGTGCCAGGGGAGCTGGAGCCGCGGCTGGCGCCGCTGCTGCGGGCGCGGGTGCCGGTGGCGCGGGAGTCGCGGGGAGGTCTGCGGTGGCCGGCGGGGGAGCTGGTGGTGCGGGAGTCGCGGCGGGGTCTGCTGTGGCCGGCGCGGGTGCCGGTGGTGCCGGAGTCGTGACCGGCGCAGCTGTCGTCGCGCCGGCGCCGGCGCCGGCCGGGCACGCTTCGCGCGCGGTCTGCCGGGCGGTGATGGGGGCCGGGATGGGTTACATGCTTCTGGCCGCGGCTCTCTGACGGCAGTCCGGATGTAGTGAATGACTCATTCCTGTCACCGGACGACATGAATGAGTCATTCAGGTCACGTCATCCGGACCGGCCGCCCGCTCAAGCGCGCGCCCGCCCGCCCACCCAAGGCCGACCTCGGGCGGCGAGCCGGGTTCAGCCCACGACCCGCCGAACCTCGCCCAACTCGCTCTCACCGACCGCCGGGAGCGAAGCCGCCGGGTTCTCCGCCACCCACTGCCCAGCCGCCGCGATGTCGTTCTTCAACGCCGTGATCAAATCCTCCGCCGAGGAATACTTCTGCTGCTCCCGCAGGTGCGACCCCAGCCACACCACGAGCGTCTCGCCGTACAGATCGCCCGTGAAGTCCAATATGTGGGCCTCCAGCAACCGGTACCCGTCCGCTCCGTAGTACGTCGGGCGGCGGCCGACCGAGATCGCCGCCGGGAGGTGGGTTCCGTCCGCCCTGCGGACCCAGCCCGCCCACACTCCGTCGCCGATCGAGCCGGCCTGGTCGCTCAGCGCGATGTTCGCCGTGGGAAAGCCCAGCTCACGGCCTCGCTCGTCGCCGTGTTCGACCGTTCCCCGCACCACGAAGTATTCCGAAGTCACCCCTCCACGGTAGCGGGCGCCGGCCGGGACGGTCTCACGAAGTGGGCACCAGCACCGTGTCCGCCAGCACCGGTGCGTCGTCGCGCTCCGCTGCCGTCGTCGTCACCAGCAACCGGTCGGACGAGCGCCAGACCCGGACGCGGAGCGTCTCGCCCGGGAACACCACTCCGGCGAACTTCGTCGAGAACGACGCCACCCGCGCCGGGTCGCCGTCCAGGAACTCGTTCACCAGCACCCGCGCCACGATTCCGTACGTGCACAGCCCGTGCAGGATCGGCCGGTCGAAGCCGGCCGCCCGCGCGAACGCCGGGTCCGCGTGCAGCGGGTTCCGGTCGCCGCACAGCCGGTACAGCAGCGCCTGCTGCGGCAACGTCGGCACGTCCAGGACGACATCGGGAGCGCGCGTGGGCCACTCGAGGCGATCCGACGGCCCTCGCGAACCGCCGAACCCGCCCTCGCCGCGGGCGAAGATGCTCGACCGGGCCGTCCACAGTGGATCGCCCGCCGACGACGTGACCGAAACCTCCTGGACCACCACCGCGGCCTTGCCCTTGTCGTACACGTCCGCGACCCGCGACCGCGCCACCGCCTTGCCCGACGTCGGGATCGGCCGGTGCAGCGTGATCTCCTGCTTGCCGTGCAGCACCTTCGCCAGGTCGATCTCGATCCCGGGGAACGACACCGCCGGCGGGTCGAACACCCGCAGGTTCGCCGCTACCGTCGCGAACGTCGGCAGCACCACCAGGTCCTGTTCGTACGTGTAGCGCAGTTCGTCCGGTCCGGCGCCCAACGCCAAGTGGTAGAGCAGCACGTCCGACGACGTCCAGGCGAAGTTCACCTCGCCGATCTCGGCGCCGATGGCGACCGCGGGATCGATGGGCACCCGAAAACTCCTATTCGTAGCTGACCGAGACCTCGTCGGTGACCGGCAGCGACTGGCAGGCCAGCACGATGCCGTCCGCGATGTCCTCGGCGTCCAGAACCTCGTTGTGCAGCATCTTCACCTCACCCGAGGTGATCCGGCACGCGCACGCACTGCATTGTCCCTCGCGGCACGAATAGGGCGCGTCCAGGCCCGCGTCCAGCAGGTGGTCCAGGAGCTTCCGCTGCCGCGGCCACGCCATCGACCGCGTGTCACCGTCCAGCGAAACCGTCAGCGACGCGGGCGCCGCGTCCGAAGGCGCTTCCTCGGTGACAGTGGCTTCGAACGGGTTCCCGGTCAGCGACGTGAACTTCTCGACGTGCACCCGGTCCCGCGGCACCCCGAGCTGCCCGAGCGCCTCGCGCGCGGCGGCCATGAACGGCGCCGGACCACACAGAAACGCCTCATGAGACGTGTACGCCGAAGCCAGCCCGCGCAGCTGCGAGACGTCCGGCAGCCCCTGCACGCTCTCCAGCCAGTGCACGACGACCAGCCGGTCGCCGTACCGCTTCGCCAGCGACGCCAGTTCGCCCGCGAAGATCACCGAATTCTCGTCCCGGTTCGCGTAGACCAGCACGACCCGGCCGGACCCGGTTTCCAGCGCCGTCTTCAGGATCGCCATCACCGGCGTGATCCCGCTGCCGCCGGCGAAGAGCAGGAAGTCCTCGTCCACCGACGCCGGGCAGAACACGCCCGCCGGCGCCAGCACGTCGACCTGCATCCCCGGCCGCAGCGACGAGCACACCCAGCCCGACCCGTACCCGCCGTCGGTGCGCTTGACCGTCACCTGCACGCGGTTCTCGTGCGGCGCGCTCGACAGCGAGTAGCACCGCGCCACCGAACCGGTCTGCTCGCTCGGGATCCGCAAAGTCAAGAACTGCCCGGCGGTGTAAGAAAAAGCGGAGGTGTGCTCGGGAGGGATCTCGAACACCACCGACCGTGCGTCCGGCGTCTCGACGACGACGTCGGCGACCGTCAGCGTGTAGACGCGCTCACCCATCGGCCACCGCCAGCGAACCTTCCCGCACCGCGTCGCCGATGCTGTCCGCCAGCTTCGGGCAGGTGTCGAGCAGCGCCGAGGGGCCGTCCGCGTCGGCGAACACCGGGCAGCTGTCGGCGGGCCGGGACGTCCACTGGATGCTCGTGTGCTGGATGCTGTTCTTCTTCACCAGCACGCACGTCCCGCAGCTGCGGCACTCGTGCGGCCGCAGCCCGCCCGAAAGGAACTCGGTCTGCTCGGCGGTCGTCACACTTCCGCCTCGGTCTTCTGGCGGGCCAGGTTCTCCGCCACCTCCGC
The DNA here is from genome assembly GCF_044759945.1 of Amycolatopsis sp. NPDC098790. Taxonomy (NCBI): domain Bacteria; kingdom Bacillati; phylum Actinomycetota; class Actinomycetes; order Pseudonocardiales; family Pseudonocardiaceae; genus Amycolatopsis; species Amycolatopsis sp. NPDC098790. The sequence goes on along the minus strand of NZ_JBIWAI010000005.1, from coordinate 395,149 downwards.
CGCCCACGCCTCGTTCGCCTTCGAAGTGTCCACTTCGAACTCGAAGCGCCGGGTCATGTCCTCGGTGACGTCGGCCGCGTCGACGTAGAACTGCTGGTACCACCGGCGAAGCTGGTAGACCGGACCGTCCTCTTCGCACAGCAGCGGGTTGTCGATCTGGGTCTTGTGCTTCCAGATCTCGACGTCCTGCAGGAAGCCGGCCCCGATCCCGCGCGCCAGCTTCGCCGCGATCTTGTCCGCGTGCTCGTCGGTCAGCCCGTGCTGCTTCTTGACCTTCATGCCGTACTGCAGCACGAACGACGTCGGCGTCACGGGGTAGTGGCAGTTGATGAGCACGCTCTCGATTTCGTAGCCCTGGAACGAGTTCACCAGCTTGTTGATCATGTAGGACGGCCCGAAGTACGACGCCTCCGAGCGCAGCAGGTTGTCCTCGCCGCCGTAGTTCGACGCCATGCCCATGTCCGGGCGGCCCTTGGTGTTGAGGTACTGCGTCGCGATGTGGCCTTCGAACACGTTCTTGAAGTACGTCGGGTAGGCGTAGTGGATGTAGAAGAAGTGGGCCATGTCGACGACGTTGTCGATGATCTCCCGGCAGTTCGAGCCGTCGATGAAGATCTCGTCCCAGGTCCAGTTGCTCCACTCGTCGCTGTCGGCGGCCTCGATGCGCGGGATGGCCAGCTCCTCCGGCGGCGGGTTGCCCTCCGGGTCGTGCCACACCATGAGCTGGCCGTTCTGCACCGACGCCGTCCACGACCGCGTCCGCGCGCGCAGCGGAACCCGCTTGGCGTAAGGGATCGAGACGCACTTGCCCTTGCCGTTCCAGCGCCAGTCGTGGAACGGGCACGCGACCTCGTCGCCCTTGACGCTGCCCTGCGTGAGATCGCCGCCCATGTGCCGGCAGTAGCCGTCGAGGACGTTCAGCTCGCCGTGGGAGTCCGCGAACACCACCAGTTTCGTGCCGAACGCCGTGACGGCGTGGGGTTTACCGTCGCGGAACCGCTCGGCCAGGCCGAGGCAGTGCCAGCCGCGCGCGAACCGGGTCGGCGGCTCACCGGCGTAGATCGTGCGTACTGACTCCTGCGTCATCGCTCGCCTCCCGTGGTCCCTTGATCTTCGTCGGCCAGCCGCGTCGCCGCAAGGTAGCCGAACACCATGGCCGGGCCGATGGTCGCGCCCGGTCCGGCGTACGTCCGGCCCATCACGGCCGCGCTGACGTTGCCCGCGGCGAACAGGCCCGGCACGACCGAGCCGTCCTCGCGCAGGACTCGTGCTCGTTCGTCGGTCCGCAGTCCGCCCTTGGTGCCGAGGTCGCCCGGCACGATCTTCACCGCGTAGTACGGCGCTTTGTCCAGCGGGCCGAGGCTGGGGTTGGGCTTGTTGCGCGGGTCGCCGTAGTAGTGGTCGTACTTGCTGACCCCGCGCTGGAAGTCTTCGTCGACGCCGTTGCGCGCGAAGCCGTTGAAACGCTCGACGGTGGCCGCCAATCCCGCGGGCGGGACGTCCATCTTCGCGGCCAACCCGGCCAGCGAACCGGACTTCACCGCGATCCCGGCCTTGAACCAGCGTCCGGGTAGCGGCTGGCGCGGCCCGACGCCGGTGAACATGTACCGGTCCTTGTAGCGCTGGTCGAACACCAGCCAGGTCGGGATGTGCTCGCCCGGGCCGTCGCCGTCGCCGTACATCGCGTGCACGGCTTCGACGTAGGGCGCGGACTCGTTGACGAACCGCTGCCCGCGCGCGTCGACCATGATGCAGCGCGGCCGTGACCGCTCGGCCAGCGCGAACCACGGCCCGCCGGTGAGCGGCAGCGACGGGCCCCACCAGGCGTCGTCCATCAGGTCGAGCGCGGCGCCGAGCTTGAGTCCGGCGGTGATGCCGTCGCCGGTGTTGGCGGCCGCGCCGACGGTCCAGTCGATGCCGATCGGTGCGCGCTGGTACTTCTCGCGCATTTCGAGGTTCTGCTCGAAGCCGCCGCTGGCGAGGATCACCCCGCGCCGGGCCCTGACGACGCCGTCCGCGGTGACGACGCCGGTGACGCGGTCGCCTTCGACCTGAAGATCGACGAGCGGCGTGTTCAGCCGGACGTCGACGCCGGCCCTGGTCAGGCCCACCCGTAGGCCGGCCGCAAGCGCTTGCCCCATGCTCAGCAGCCGCTGCCCGCGGACCTTCCCGACGAGCCACTGGACGCCCAGCGACAGCATCCGGACGGCCCCACGCGGGTGCCGTGCGAGGAGGCTCAGCCAGCGGTAGTCGGCCTGGGTGATCGGCACGCCGAGCGGGGGAGCGCTGTACGGCGGTTCGAGGTGGGCCAGGTCGGCGCCGAGCAAGTTGCCGTCGAAGGCCATCGGCTCGACCGACCGGCCGCCGGGCCGCCCGCCCGGGGCTTCGGGGTGGTAGTCGCTGTAGTCGCGGACCCACCGGAACTTCAGCGGCGTGTGGTCGCAGACGAACTTCAGTACTTCAGGGCCGTGGTCGAGGAACGTGTCGCGCCGGACGGCCGGGACGACGTCGCCGACGATCGAGGCGAGGTATTCGCGCGCCCGCTCGGGCGGTTCGTCGATCCCGGCGGCGCGCAGCGCGTGGTTGCCCGGCAGCCAGACCCCGCCGCCGGAGCGGGCGGTCGAGCCGCCGAAGCAGGCCGCTTTTTCGAGGACGACGACGCTGAGCCCGTGGTGAGCCGCGGCCAGCGCGGCGGTCATCCCGGCGGCGCCACTGCCGACGACGACCACGTCGAACTGCTCCGTCATGCCACCTCACTTGTAACGTGTTCCACAAGAAGAGTATCCAGTTGAGAGCCGCTTTCGCTCACCATAGACGAGAACGTGTTTCAGTTCTAGGGTAGCGACCATGGACGAGCTCTTCGCGGACGTGGTCATCGTGGGGTTCGGGGCGGCAGGCGCCTGCGCCGCCCTCGAAGCGGCCGACGCGGGCGCCGAGGTCATCATCGTCGAACGGTTCGCCGGCGGCGGCGCGAGCGCGGTCAGCGGCGGCGTGGTCTACGCGGGCGGCGGCACCGCCCAGCAGCTCGACGCGGGGGTCGACGACTCCGTCGACGCGATGTACGCCTACCTGCGGCTCGAGGCCGGGGACGTCGTCTCGGAACCGACGCTGCGGCGGTTCTGCGAGGGCAGCCGCGAGATGATCACCTGGCTGGAGGGCAACGGCGTGCCGTTCGACGGCAGCCTCTGCCCGTACAAGACGTCGTACCCCAGCGACGCCCACTACCTGTACTACTCCGGCAGCGAGGCCGCGGGCGGGTTCCGCGACGCGGCGAAGCCGGCCCCGCGCGGGCACCGGGTCAAGGGGCCCGGGACCTCGGGGAAAATGCTGATGACCCGCCTGAAAGAGGCCGTGCGCGAGCGCGGGATCCGGGTGCTGACCCAGACGCACGTCCGGAGCCTGGTCCAGGACGACGGCCGCGTCACCGGGCTCGTCGCCGACTCGCTGAGCGAAGCGCCGGCTCGGATCCGGGCCCGGCACCAGCGGTTCGCGCAGTACGCGGCGAAGCCGGGGATCTACGTGCCGTCGCTGCGCAAGTCGCTGCACCGCCGCGTCGAACGCTTCGAGCGCGCGCACGGCCGTGAGCTGCGGATCACCGCCCGGCGCGGGGTCGTGCTCGCCGCCGGCGGGTTCATCGCGAACCGCGAGATGGTGCGCGAACACGCGCCGAAGTACCGCGGCGGGCTCGCGCTCGGCACGTCCGCCGACAACGGGTCCGGCATCCGGCTCGGCGTCGAGGCCGGGGCCGCAACCAGCGAACTCGACCGGATCTCGGCGTGGCGGTTCGTCACGCCGCCCAGCGCGTTCCTCGGCGGGATCATCGTCGACGCGGGCGGCCGGCGGGTCATCGACGAGTCCCGGTACGGCGCCGCCGTCGGCGAAAAGCTGATCGAAGAGCACGAGAGCAAGGGCTGGCTGCTCGTCGACGCGCCGATCGTCGCCGAGGCGCGGCGCGACGGCCGCAAGCAAAGCCAGTGGTTCCAATGGCTCCAGCTGCGGTACCTGCTGCGCCGCGGCCGGGTCATCGGGGCGACGGTCGAAGAGGCCGCGCGCCAGGCCGGCGTCGATCCGCAGGGGCTGCGCGCGAGCGTCGAGGCCTACCACGGCGCTTCGGACCCGGTCGGCAAGCCCGACGAGTTCCGGCGGCGCCTGGAAAACCCGCCGTTCTCGCTGATCGACATCTCGGTCCGGCCCAACCTGGGGTACCCCACGCCGATGCTGACCCTCGGCGGCCTGGTGGTGGACGAGGACACCGGCGCGGTGCGGGACACGGCGGGGGAGCCGATCCCCGGGCTGTACGCCGCCGGTCGCACCGCGGTGGGAATCTGTTCCAGGTCCTACGTGAGCGGGTTGTCCCTGGCCGACTGCGTGTTTTCCGGCCGCAGGGCAGGGATCAACAGTGCCCTGGCGCAGGGCGTTCTCGACAAAAACGAGAACGTGTTCTAGTCTTGGGCGAGCGAAACGAGAGAGGACTGCGCATGAGCGAGCAGGTGATCGCCGGGGTCCGGGACCTCCTGCCGGTCCTGCGGGAACGGGCCCAGGACACCGAGGACGCGCGGAACGTCCCCGAGGAGTCCGTCAAGGCCCTGCAGGAGACCGGGTTCTTCAAGATGCTGCAGCCGAAGCCGTTCGGCGGGCTCGAATCCGACCCGGTGAGCTTCTACACCGCGGTCAAGCTGATCGCGAGCGCGTGCGGGTCCACCGGCTGGGTCGCCTCCATCCTCGGCGTCCACCCGTGGCACGTCGCGCTGTTCGACGCGCAGGCGCAGCAAGAGGTCTGGGGTGAGGACGAGGACGTGCGGATCTCGTCGTCGTACGCGCCGATGGGCAAGGCGGAGGTCGTCGACGGCGGCTACCGGCTGTCCGGCCGCTGGAGCTTCTCCTCCGGCTCCGGCCACTGCACGTGGGTGCTGCTCGGGGGGCCCGCGTTCAAGGACGGCAAGCCGGTCGACTTCTGCACGTACCTGCTGCCGATCGCGGACTACGCCATCGTGGACGTCTGGGACACCGTCGGCCTGCGCGGCACCGGTTCGAACGACATCGTCGTCGAAGACGTCTTCATCCCGCAGCACCGGGCGCTGAGCTTCATCGCGACGTCGAAGTGCAAGGTGCCGGGCCAGGCCGTCAACCCCGGGCCGCTGTACCGGCTGCCGTACGGTTCGGTGCACCCGTCCACGATCACCGCGCCGATCATCGGGATGGCGCAAGGGGCCTACGACGCGCACGTCGAGCACCAGCGCAAGCGCGTGCGCGCCGCCTACGCCGGTGAACAGTCCAAAGAGGACCCGTTCGCCAAGGTGCGGATCGCCGAAGCGGCAAGCGAAATCGATGCCGCGTGGCTGCAGCTGACCCGCAACATCGACGAGCTTTACGAACTGGCCAAGCGTGAGGAACGGCTGCCCGGCGACCTGCGGCTGCGCGTCCGGCGCGACCAGGTGCGCGGGACCGAACGCGCGATCGCCGCGATCGACCGGCTCTTCGAGAACTCCGGCGGGCGCGCGATCCAGCGCGGCACGCCGATCCAGCGCTTCTGGCGCGACGCGCACGCCGGCCGGGTCCACGCGGCGAACGACGCCGAGCGCGCGTACGTCATGTTCGGCACCGGCGCCTTCGGGCTCCCCGTCGAGAACGCGATGTACTGATGGCCGCACCCGAAGGCAAGTACGTCCAGGCCGGCTCTTTGAAGCTGCACTACCACGAAGCCGGCGCGGAACACGCCGAAACGGTGATCCTGCTGCACGGCGGCGGGCCCGGCGCGTCGGCGTGGAGCAACTTCGGGCGCAACCTGCCGGAGTTCGCCAAGCACTACCGGACGATCGCCGTCGACCAGCCCGGGTTCGGGCGGTCGGACAAGCCGACCGAGCACCCGCAGTACTTCCGGCACAGCGCGGACGCCGTCGCCGGCCTGATGGACGCCCTCGGCATCGAGCGCGCCCACTTCGTCGGCAACTCCCTCGGTGGCGGCGCGGCCGTGCGGTTCGCGTTGAACCACGGCAAACGCGCGGGACGGCTCGTGCTGATGGGGCCGGGCGGGCTGAGCGTCAACCTGTTCGCGCCCGACCCGACCGAAGGCGTCAAGAACCTCGGCAAGTTCGGCGCGAAACCCAGCCGGGAGCGGATGGAAGCGTTCCTGCGCATCATGGTCCACGACCAGGCGCTGATCACCGACGAGCTGATCGACGAACGCTTCGCCGCGGCGAACACCCCGGAGTCGCTCGCCGCGATGCGGGCGATGGGGAAGTCGTTCGCCCACCCCGAAACCTACGAAGAAGGCATGCTCTGGCGCGAAGCCCACCGGCTGCGCCAGCGCGTGCTCCTGATCTGGGGCCGCGAAGACCGCGTCAACCCGTTGGACGGCGCTTTGGTGGCCTTGAAGACGATTCCGCGCGCGCAGCTGCACGTGTTCGGCGGCTGCGGGCACTGGGCCCAGCTGGAGAAGTTCGACGAGTTCAACCGGCTGGCCCTCGACTTCCTCGGGAGTTCCTGATGGGCATCCGGTCACTGGGCTACCTCCGCGTCGAAGCCACCGACATGGCCGCGTGGCGCGAGTACGGGCTCAAGGTGCTCGGCATGGTCGAAGGCAGCGGCACCAACCCCGACGCGCTTTACCTGCGCATGGACGACTTCCCGGCGCGGCTGGTCATCTCGCCCGGCTCCGCGGACCGCCTCGCGGTCACCGGCTGGGAGGCGGCCAACGCCGGCGAGCTGGCCGAGATCCGGTCGCGTTTGGACAGTGCCTCGGTGCCCTACAAGGAGGGCACGCCCGAGGAACTGGCCGACCGGCGGGTCGACGAGCTGATCAGCTTCGACGACCCGTCCGGCAACACCCAGGAGGTGTTCCACGGCGTCGCGCTGCAGCACCGGCGCGTGGTGAGCCCGTACGGCCACAAGTTCGTCACCGGCGAGCAGGGCCTCGGTCACGTGGTTTTGTCCACAAAGGACGACGAGGCGTCGCTGCGGTTCTACCGGGACGTCCTCGGCTTCCGGCTGCGCGACTCGATGCGGCTGCCGCCGCAGATGCTCGGCAGGCCCGCCGACGGGCCGCCCGCGTGGCTGCGCTTCTTCGGGTGCAACCCGCGTCACCACAGCCTGGCGTTCCTGCCGATGCCGACGCCGTCCGGGATCGTGCACCTGATGGTCGAGGTGGAGAACACCGACGACGTCGGCCTCTGCCTCGACCGCGCGATCCGGCGCAAGGTGCCGATGTCGGCCACGCTCGGGCGGCACGTCAACGACCTGATGCTGTCGTTCTACATGAAGACCCCCGGCGGCTTCGACGTCGAGTTCGGCTGCGAGGGCCGCCAGGTTGACGACGACAACTGGATCGCCCGCGAAAGCACCGCCGTTTCGTTGTGGGGTCACGACTTCTCGGTCGGCGCGCGGCCCCCGGGCGCATGACCGCGGCGGCGGTCGACCAGGCCGGCTTCCGCAGCGTCCTCGGGCACTTCTGCACCGGCGTCACGGTGGTCACCGGCCGCGACGGCGACACGCTCGCCGGGTTCGCCTGCCAGTCGTTCGCCGCGCTGTCGCTGGACCCGCCGCTGGTGCTGTTCTGCCCGGCGCGCACGTCGCGGACGTGGCCGGTGCTGGCCGCGGCGGGCCGGTTCGCGGTCAACGTGCTGGCCGAGGACCAGCAGGAGGTCAGCGCGGTGTTCGGCGCCCGCGGCGAGGACAAGTTCGCCCGGGTCGGCTGGACACCGGCCCCGTCCGGAGCGCCGCTGCTCGACGGCGCGCTGACGTGGATCGACTGCGCGCTGGAGGCGGTGCACGAGGCGGGCGACCACTACGTCGTGATCGGCCGCGTGACGGCGCTGGGCGCGCCGTCGGACGCCCGGCCGCTGCTGTTCCACCGCGGCCGGTACGCGGTCACGGAACCGGCGAAGGACGCGCTGTCGGCGTTGATGCCGTGGCCGCGGCCGGACGACTGGCTCTGACGTAACAGCCGCGGGGCCGTGGGCGACTTCCCGGGAGTCGTCGCCCGAGGAGGACTTCCGTGCAGCTGTCCGGTTTCCCGGCCGCCGAGGTGGAGTTCGACCGGGCCGGCGAGCTCGCCGGCGACCGCGGCGCGGCCGTGCGGGCGCTCGCGGCCGACCCGGCCGTCACCGACCTCGTCGTCCTGACCCCCGGCTGGAACGACGGCCACCTCGTCGCGCGGCTGCTCTGTTCGGCGCTGGTCGGGTCGCTGCGCGCGGTTTCCGGCGGCCTGCCGGGCCGGCGGATCGCGTTCGCCTGCGTGCTGTGGCCGTCGCGCAAGCTCACCGAGCCCGGGGCCGGCCTCACCGGACGGCTGGACCTGCTGCGGGACCTGCTGCCCGAGCAGCGGCTGACCATCGACGCCGCGGCCGACCTGGTTCCGGCGCTGACCGCCCGCGCGACCGCGCGCACGGCGTTCGCCGCGGCACTGCTTTCGGCCGCCGCCCGCGGCGCGGACGACCACGAAGACGCGTCGACGCAGCTCTTCGCGCTCCCCGGCGGCATGGTCATGGACCGCCTCGGCGCGACGGACCTGCTGGACTTCCTCGCGTACTACGAGCTGAAGGCGCGCGCGGGTGCCGTGGGCGTCCGCGGCCTCGCGCCGCTGCTGGCCGGCGTCACCGGGCCGAAGGTCCACCTCGTCGGTCACGGCTTCGGCGGCCGGCTGGTGACGGCGGCGGCCGACGCGGCCGCGTCCGTTGCGTCCGTGCGGACACTGACCCTGCTGCAGGCGACCCTCTCGCACCACGCCTTCACCGGCACGTTCCGCCGGATCGTGACCGAGGGCGTCGTGACCGGGCCGATCGTCGTCACGCACTCCGCGCACGACGACGCCGTCGGCGTTCCGTTCGCGATCGCGTCCCGGATCGTCGAAGCCGCGCCCGGCTGCTTCGGCGCACTCGGGCGCACCGGCGCACAGGGGATCGCCGAGGCCGGCGAGCTGGTGCCGGTGGGCGGGGCCTACCACTGGAAGCCGGGGGTGCCGCACAACCTGCGGGCGGACCGGTTCGTCCGCAGCCACACCGATGTCTGCGGCCCGGAGATCGCTCACGCGCTGTGGTCGGCGATCGCGGCCAGTTAGCCCACCGGGTGGTTGTGCCGGGTTGCAAAGGTGGGCCGCATCCCATTCGCGAGAGAAAGTCGAGGCCCCGGGCGCACACTGTTACCTAGTTGAAGTCTTTCTGGGAGGAGTGTGTCGCGCATGCGTGGGCCCAGCGGACGGATCGCCCGGTTCCGGCGCCGGTTGCACCCCGGCCGCAACCCGCTGACCAGGTTCGGCGACCGCGTCGAAGCCGCGCTGCTGGTGCTGGTCTTCGCCGGCGCGCTCCTGGCGCTGCCGTTCGCGGCGGCGTTCGGCTCCGAGACGTACGTGGCGCAGACGGCCCGCGCCGAGCAGGAACGCACGACCCGCCACCCGGCGACGGCGGTCTCGCTGGCCGCGGCGCCCAACCAGCCGTACAGCACCGACGGCGCGGGCGCGCCCGCCGACCAGACGACGGTCCAGGCGGCCTGGTTCGACGCGCGCGGAGCCCGCCACACGGGCGACGTCCTGGCCGACGCGGGCAGCCCGGCGGGCACGCACGTGCAGGTGTGGCTGGACCAGCGCGGCGAGCTGACGAACGAGCCGCTGTCGCCGTCGACGTCGTTGGCGGACGGCATCTTCGCGGCGATCCTGCTGTGGGTGGCGATCACGGGTTCGCTGGCCGGTTTGTACGGAATCGGCCGGTTCGCGGTGAGCCGCGTCCACGCGTCGGCGTGGGACCGAGCCTGGTCCCAAGCCCGCCACGACAGCCGGTTCTGACGGAACTGGGCACGCGTAGAATTCTTCGTCATCGTAGTGGCCGGCTGGTGCCGGATGGCGAAAGTGGCCCAGCCCGGCGGATCGGCGCTCGAATCAGTACTCGAGAAGGCGGCGTCCACTTAGGCGCCGACCAGCTTCCTGGCCCAGCTCCGACGTACGACGTTGGAACGGCTCCTGGCGCTGCAGCGTGCAGACCTACAGCTCTGGTGAACGCATCATCACGGAGGGTCACGAAGCTTCGACCGTCTACTTGCTCTTGACGTCCTTTGCGAAGGTGACCGGACGCCGGGCTGACGGAGGTGAAGCGCTGCTCGCCATCCGGGTCGGTGGCGGCCTCGTCGGGGAATTCGCGGCGATCGACGAAGGTGCCCGGCAGGTCCGGATGGCTACGGTGACAGCCTGCGGACGTAAACCGGTGGTCGTTCTGGGTGTTGAAGCCGAGCACTTCCACGGGACTTTGGCGGCGCACGACCTGCCGGCTCAGCGGCACTTGATGGCCGCCGTCGTGGAGAAGACCCGCGCCGCTAGCAGGCGGCGCGTTGACAATGCCACGGTCCGGTTCGCCAAGGCCCCTCTCGAGCTGAGCCGCACCTGCGGCGATGGAGGCTTCGGCGGATGCGTGCGGATTCGCGTCCCTCTGACGCACCTCGAGCTCGGAACGTTGGTCGGGGTGAGCAAGGCCACGGCGGAGCGGGCGCTGAAGGAGCTGCGTGAGGCAAGGCTGGTGGACACCCGCGAGAAGTACCCGGTCATTCGCGAAATCGCGGCGCTCGCGAAGCTGGCGGGGGTCGACGCCATCATTTGAGGGAAAAGTTGACCATGGATCGCGCGGCGGCCCAGAGTGGTGATCGCAAACCGGTCGGCCCAACGCCGGGCAGACCTGCCGCTCCAAGAATTGTCGGTGGGGCGTGCTAAACCATCTGACGCCGGCGGCGATCCGGCGTGTCGACGATTTTTGGCAGGTGTCGAATGGCTTGGAACCCGGAAGACGCTCGTGCGAGCGCGCAGATCCGCTACGACGAGACCGAGGACCTTGAGGTATCCGAAGTCAAACGCGAGATCGACTTCGAGCGGATCGAACGGAAGAAGCCGAGGCAGGTTACCGGCACCCACTTCTACGTTGACGTCGCAAACTTCAATCAGCTGCTTCGTGCGGAGCAAGACGATGCCGGCGAAGAAATGCTCCTGCTCCTGCACCTTTGCGCCCGCGAGGTGACGCGGGTCGTCGAGAAGGACTTCGGCGCGCAGAAGGTGCACTTCCAAGGGCCGCGTCTGCACGCCGTGGCCTACCGCCCGGTTTCCGACGAGGCGAAGATGGCTCTCCGGGCTGTTCTGGCGTCGCTGGCCGTGCGGCACATGATCGCGGCGTTCAACGACGTGTTCGACCTGGGCGAGCGCGAGTGGCGGATCGCGGCGGGCCTGGACCACGGGCGGTGTCTCGCGACCAAGAACGGGTCGGGCGGCGACCGCGAGCTGCTGTTCCTCGGCAGTGCGGCCAACTATGCGGCGAAGATCCTGCAATCCACCGGCATCCGGATGACCGACCGGGTCCAGGCGCTGCTCCCTGACGATCTTCAGGAAAGCACCGTCAAAGGCGGCGACGGCACGTGGTCCCTTTGGCTGTCTGCGGCGGAAGTCGAACAGCGCGCCGCCGCCGAGGGGTGGCCGTGGCGTCTGGAAAAGACTCGTAGCCGGCTCGAAGAGGAGGCGGAGAAACATCCGGCCGGCAGCCTGACCAGCGCGCAGGTCAAGGAGACGATCGACAAGGACGCGCTGCGCCCCTCAAACACGAAGCGAGTTTCCGCAGCGTCCCTCTTCGCCGACGTCGACGGGTTCACCGCCTACATCGACCAGCAGGAAGCCGATGGTGAAGACCTGACCGAAGCAGTCCGCCTCTTCCACGTCTTGCGTGGGGTCGGTCGGGACACGGCTGTCCAGGGCTTCGGCGCGCTGCGGATCCAGTACCAGGGTGACCGGATGCAAGTCCTGGCCTACCGGCCGGTGAAGGACGGAGAACGCGCCGCGTGCGACACCGTTCGGCTCGCGGCCGCGCTCACCACCGTCGCCGATGACATCGTGCCCGGCGTCGTCGGCACCGACCGTCACCGCGTCGCCATCGGAGCCTGCTGGGGTGAGACCCTCGTGTCCAGGGTCGGCGAACACGGCGAGATGGACTACGTGAGCCTGAGCAGCGCGACTGCTCGTGCGGCATCCATCCAACAGCGGCTGGACGGTGGGCAGATCGGTATCGACGCCGCTCTCCGGGACCTGTTGCCTGCGTGGCTCAAGGTCGTTTTCGAGTGGGACGCGAACGCCAAGGCGTACGTGGCGACCGATTTCGACTGGACGGCGTTCTGCACGCTCGAGGAATCCGAGAAAAGCACGGCTGCGAAATCCGTCGTGCGGCCGTGGCTCAGCCGGTGACCGGCGGCGCGCCGAGACGATTGCGGGAGGACGACGCGACGCTGGCGACCAGTCAACCTGGACTCCGGCGTCGCCGGCTGAACGGGAAGCTCGTCGTTGAAGGCGAGCTCACCGTGCTGCTTCCCGGTGGCGTCACAGGGCAGTTCACCGTCCAGATCCGGTACCCGGGGGCGAGCCCTTTTGAGCTGCCGGACGTCTATGACGTGGACGAGCGGTTCGATCGCGACGGGGCAAACCATGTCGAGGCCAGCGGCCGGTTCTGCATGTGGCTGCCGTTGACGGCGCCGGTCGCCGACTTTCAGCGACCGGGCGGTTTGGCCAGGTACCTCGTCCTGGTCTGCCAGTTCATCAAGCTGCAGGTCATGTACGAGGAGAGGCGCAGGCGCGGGGTGGAGCCGCATTGGCGGTGGGCGGATTGGGAACACGGTACGGCCGGCTACGAGCAGTGGTTCCGCGAAAACAGCGTCGGGCTGGTTCCGGGCCAGCTTGAAAAGCTGCTCGAAGCGGTTCGTGCGCGGCCGCGCACGTCGGCGAAGTGCCCGTGCGGGTCCGGCAAGCGACTGGGCAACTGCCACAAGAAGTGGCTCGCGACCGTGCGGCGATCGGCGATGACCGACTCGAACCTCCTAACGGCCGGGTTCACCTACCTCGAAATCTGGCGTGAATCGGTCCGCCAACGCTCCACCTGAGCGAGGTCTAGGACAGCCGGTTCTGACGTCACTTCCAGCGGAAGTGCACGAACACCCGGCCGAAGTTGTCCTTGTCCTTCTCGACCCGGTGGTAGAGCGCCTTGACGTCCTTGCGCTCGAGGAACCGGAGCACGTGCTTCTTCAGCTGGCCCGACCCCTTGCCAGGGATGATCTCGACCAGCGGCGCCTTCTTCGCGACGGCTTCGTCGATGACCGCGCGCAGCGCCCGGTCGATCTCGCCGCCGCGGTTGTAGATGTCGTGGAGGTCGAGCTTCAGCTTCACAGGGCCTGCCACCAGCCGTCGACCGCCGGGGGTGCCGTCACGTCGATGCGCTCGCCCGGGCGGGGGATGGCCAGCGGGAGGTCCGCCGCCTTCGCTTCGCGCCACACCCGGTCCGCCGGCTCGCCCCACGGGTGCATCGCCAGCTGGAACGTCGCCCAGTGCACCGGGACCAGCAGCTTCGCCCGGACGTCGATGCCCGCCGCGACGCCTTCCTCCGGGGTCATGTGGATGTCCGGCCACTGCGGGGCGTACGCGCCGATCTGGATCAGGGCCGCGTCGAACGGGCCGTGCGCTTCGCCGATCGCGGCGAACCCGTCGAAGTAGCCGGTGTCGCCGCTGTAGAACACCCGGTGCGACGGGCCCAGCAGCGCCCACGACGTCCACAACGTGTCGTCGTTCGTGATGCCGCGGCCGGAGAAGTGCTGGGCCGGGGTCGCGACGAACCGGACACCCGCCACCGTCGCCTCTTCGTGCCAGTCCAGCTCGATGATCCGGCCGGCCGGGACGCGCCAGCGTTCCAGGTGCGCGCCGACCCCGAGCGGCACCAGGAACGGCGCTTCCGAAGCCGTCACCAGCTCGCGGACCGTGGCCAGGTCCAGGTGGTCGTAGTGGTCGTGCGAGATCACCACCGCGTCGACCCGGCCTACGTCCGACAGCGCCACCGGCGGCTCGTGCAGCCGCCGCGGGCCGGCGAACGCCGCGGGGGACACGCGGTCGCTCCACACCGGGTCGAGCAGGATGCGGGCGCCGTCCAGCTCGACCAGCGCCGACGCGTGGCCGTACCAGGTCAGGTGCAGGCCGTCGGCCGCCTCGACCGGCGCCGACGCGACCAGCGGCACCGCGCTGGCGGGTTTGCGCAGCTCGCGGTGCTCGCCGAAGAACATCTCGCGGAAGATGGTCCGCATCGCCGCCGCGGTCATCGGGTGCCGCGGCGCGACGTTGCGGAACACCTTGCCGTCGAACTGCGGCGAGGTGCGGACCCGCTCGGCCCGCGCTCCGGTGGCCTTCGCGCCGAACGCCGCCGGCAGGTCCTTCAACGCCGCGATCGTCTTCCTCATGGGATCGAGTCTACGAACGGTTCCTGAGAGGTGCCCCAGCTTCATGCAGGTGGGTGAGGGCCTGCCGGTAGGACTCGACGAGGCTCGTCTGCAGGTAGGGGATGCCCAGCTCGGCGCAGTAGGACTGGACGATCGGCTGCGCGCGGCCCAGGTGCGGCGACGGCATGCTCGGGAACAGGTGGTGCTCGATCTGGTAGTTGAGGCCGCCGAGGGCGACGTCGGTCACGAGGCCGCCGCGGACGTTGCGGGAGGTCAGGACCTGCTTGCGGAGGAAATCGAGCTCGGGCCGCCCGGTCAGCGTCGGCATGCCCTTGTGGTTGGGCGCGAAGATCGATCCCATGTAGACGCCCCAGAGTCCTTGGTGGACGGCGAAGAACAGCAGCGCCATGCCGGGGGAGAGCACGGTGAACAAGGCGGTGAGGTAGACGACGACGTGCGTGGCGAGCAGCGCGGCTTCGACCCCGCGGCGGCGCAGGCCCGGCTTGACGACCGCGCGGATGCCCGAGACGTGCAGGTTGAGCCCTTCGAGCGTCAGCAGCGGGAAGAACAGGAAGGCCTGGTACTTCCCGACGAACCGCGCGACGCCGCTCGCGTTGCGGGCCTGGTCCTTCGACCACACGAGGATGTCGGGATCGACGTCCGGGTCGAGCTCTTCGTGGTTCGGGTTGGCGTGGTGGCGGGTGTGCTTGTCCATCCACCAGCCGTAGCTCATCCCGATGCCGAGGTTGCCGACGAGCATCCCGGCGATCTCGGTGGGCCGGCGCCGCCGGAACACCTGCTTGTGCGCGAGGTCGTGCGAGAGCAGGGCGATCTGCGCGAACATGACGGCCTGGAAAGCGGCGACGGCCAGCTGCCACCACGAGTTCCCGAGCAGCGCGAAGGCAACCCAGCCGGCCGCGAACAGCCCGCCGACGACGGCGAACCGGGCGGTGTAGTAGCCGGGCCGCCGCACCATCAGGCCGGCGGCGGAGATGCGGTGGCTCAGCCGGGCGAAGTCGCTGCCGGTGCTGATCTCTGTCGTGGTCACCCACCCGAGTCTTCGCGGTAGGGGTGCCTCACCGTAACCCGGACCGCCCCCGGCACATTCCGGGGGCCCGCCCTACCGCGGTATCTGGTATACGGCGGGTCAGGTGCGTACGACGAGGCCGTTGCGGAACTCCATCCCGTCCGGGAGCCGGGCGCCCGTGAAGTCGGCGCGCGTGAGCTTCGCGTCGGTGAGGTCCGCACCCTGGAGGTCCGCGTGCGCGAGGTTCGCGTCCGTCAGGTCGGCGTCCTCGAGATCGGCGCGGGTGAGCTTGGCGTGGGAAAGATCGGCCTCGACGAGGGATGCGCTGGAGAGATCGGCGTACTGCAAGGAGGCACGAATCAAGGTGGCGCCGTCCAACCGCGCGTAACTGAGGCCCGCGAAATCGAGATCGATCCCGGCTACGTGGGCGCCGGTCAGGTCGACTTGGCCGCCCCAAGTCGGGTTCTGTGAGAATCTTTGGAGGCGATCACCCAGGATGCGTTGCGCGGTCAGCCGGACTTGAGCTTCCTGGAGCTCGCTTTCGTGCCGATCGGACACCTCCGGAGACAGCCGGCCGTGCGGCATCCGCAGATAGGCGCAGATCACGTTCAACACCGTCTCGGCTTGGTCGGCGTGGTTGTCGGCGAGCCTGGCGAGCGCGTACAGGCCCGCCAGCCGGACGGCGGCGTTGCCGGAACCCAGCTGGTCGGCGGCTTTGGTGTACAGCTCCGTAACGCGCTTCTCGGTCGCGTCGAGGACCGTGTCCGCCGCCGTGTGCTCCTGGTGGATCTGGCGCCGGACCGCGAGCAGCAGCGCGAAGATGCCCGCCGTCCCGGCGCCGACGCCCAAGCCGGTCTTGATGGCGTCGACCCGGGCGGCCCCGCGGTCGGTGGCGTGGTCGGCCTCCGCGAGCAGCCACTCGGTCGCGCCGGTCACGGCGACGACCACGATCGCGGCCGCCAGCACGACGACCCACCAGCTCAGCCCCACCGGGCGGCTCCGCGCCGGCCGGTCCGCCCGCACCACCCTGCCGATGCCTTGGACGGCGAAGGCGAACGCCACGGCGAAGAACGCCAGCGCCGGGAGGTGGGCTCGCACCCACCCTCCCGACGCGGGCCAATCGACGGCGTCCAGCCAGCCGGACAGCAGGACGACGCCCAGGAGAGCCGTCACGACGGCCGCGGCGAACGGCCGGACCGCGCGGCGCACCGCCTGCCAGATCGAAGTCAGCACGTGAACTCAGTCGTCGGCGCGCCTCGATCCGCTACCCGACGTACTCCGCGAGGTGCTCGCCGGTCAGCGTCTTCTTCCGCGACTTCACCAGGGCCGCCGGTGTGCCCTCGAACACCACCCGGCCGCCGTCGTGGCCTGCTCCCGGGCCCAGGTCGACGATCCAGTCCGCGTGGGCCATCACCGCCTGGTGGTGCTCGATCACGATCACCGACTTGCCCGACTCCACCAGCCGGTCGAGCAACCCCAGCAGCTGCTCCACGTCGGCCAGGTGCAGGCCCGCCGTCGGCTCGTCGAGGACGTACACCCCGCCCTTCTCCGCCATGTGCGTCGCCAGCTTGATCCGCTGCCGCTCGCCGCCGGACAGCGTCGTCAGGGGCTGGCCCAGCGTCAGGTACCCCAAGCCGACGTCGGACAGGTGGGTCAGGATCTTGTGCGCCGCCGGCAAAGCGGCGTCACCGGAAGCGAAGAACTCCAGCGCCGAAGACACCGACATCCCCAGCACCTCGCTGATGTCGCGGCCGCCGAACGTGTACTCGAGCACCTCCGCGTTGAACCGCTTGCCCTCGCACACCTCGCACGGCGTCGCCGTCCCGGCCATGATGCCCAGGTCGGTGTAGACGACACCCGCGCCGTTGCAGTTCGGGCACGCGCCCTCGGAGTTCGCGCTGAACAGCGCCGGCTTGACGCCGTTGGCCTTGGCGAACGCCTTGCGGATCGGCTCCAGCAACCCCGTGTACGTCGCCGGGTTGCTCCGGCGCGAACCGCGGATCCCGGTCTGGTCGACCGTCACCACACCCTCACCGCCGGACACCGAGCCGTGGATCAGCGAGCTCTTGCCCGAGCCCGCCACGCCGGTCACGACCACCAGCACGCCGAGCGGGATGTCGACGTCGACGTCCTGCAGGTTGTGCGTCGAAGCCCCGCGCACCTCCAGGAAACCCGACGGCTCGCGCACCGACGGCTTCAGCGACGCGCGGTCGTCCAGGTGCCGCCCGGTCAGCGTCTTGCTCTTGCGCAGCCCGGCCACCGTGCCCTCGAAGACGACTTCGCCGCCGCCGGAGCCGGCGCCCGGGCCGAGGTCGACGACGTGGTCGGCGATCGCGATCGCCTCGGGCTTGTGCTCGACGACCAGCACCGTGTTTCCCTTGTCCCGCAACTGCAGCAGCAGGTCGTTCATGCGCTGGATGTCGTGCGGGTGCAGGCCGATCGTCGGCTCGTCGAAGACGTACGTGACGTCGGTGAGCGACGACCCCAGGTGCCGGATCATCTTGGTGCGCTGGGCTTCCCCGCCCGAAAGCGTCCCGGATGGACGGTCGAGCGAGAGGTACCCCAGCCCGATTTCGACGAACGAGTCGAGCGTGCGCCGCAACGCGTCCAGCAACGGTGCGACCGACGGCTCGGACAGCTTGCCCACCCACGCGGCCAGGTCGCTGATCTGCATCGCGCACGCGTCGGCGATGCTGATCCCGTCGATCTTCGACGACCGGGCCTCCTCCGACAGCCGCGTGCCGTCGCAGTCCGGGCACGTCGTGAACGTGACGGCCCGCTCGACGAACGCGCGGATGTGCGGCTGCATCGCGTCGACGTCCTTGGAGAGGAACGACTTCTGGATCGCCGGCACCAGCCCCGAGTACGTCAGGTTGATGCCCTCGACCTTGATCTTGGTCGGCTCCTTGTACACCAGGTCGTTGAACTGCTTCTTGGTGTACTTCTTGATCGGCTTGTCCGGGTCGAAGAAGCCGGAGCCGCGGAAGATGCGGCCGTACCAGCCCTCCATGCTGTAGCCCGGGATCGTGATCGCGCCTTCGTTGAGCGACTTGTCCTCGTCGAACAGCGCGGTCAGGTCGATGTCGTTGACCTTGCCGCGGCCTTCGCAGCGCGGGCACATGCCGCCGGTGATGCTGAAGCTGCGCCGCTCCTTGATCTGCCGCCCGGCCTTCTCGATGGTGACCGCGCCGGCGCCGCTGATCGAGGCGACGTTGAACGAAAACGCTTGCGGCGAGCCGATGTGCGGCTGCCCGAGCCGGCTGAACAGGATGCGCAGCATCGCGTTGGCGTCGGTCGCCGTACCCACCGTCGAGTGCGGGTTGGCGCCCATCCGCTCCTGGTCGACGATGATCGCGGTGGTGATCCCGTCGAGCACGTCGACGTCGGGCCGGGCCAGCGTCGGCATGAACCCCTGCACGAAGGTGCTGTAGGTCTCGTTGATCAGCCGCTGCGACTCCGCGGCGATCGTGCTGAACACCAGGGAGCTCTTGCCGGACCCGGAAACGCCGGTGAACACCGTCAGCCGTCTTTTCGGCAGCTCGACGTGGACGTCCTTGAGGTTGTTCACGCGCGCGCCGTGGACGCGGATCAGGTCGTGGCTGTCGGCGACGTGCTTGGTCATCGGGGCTCCAGGACTCGTTCGAAGGTGTGGGTGCGGACGGCCTGGGCGGCGCGCCGGTAGCCGTGCGGGGTTTCGCCGTAGGCCTGGCGGAACCGGCGGGTCAGGTGTTCGGCCGTCATGCCGGCGTCGCGGGCGAGCGCGTCGAGGTCGACGGTCTCGTCACGGCCGATGCGGTCGCGGACGCGGCGCAGCAGCACCAGTTCGCGGAAGTGCTCGCGCGCGGCGGCGGTCAGGCTGAGACACATGTCGGTTCCCCTTTCGGCGTGCGGCCGAGCACAGCCCGGGCCGCGATCGGGAGCAGCAGCAGGGTCAGCACCCCGGAGAGCACGAGCCCGCCGGTGGTGCCGGTCAGTTCGATCAGCGGGCCGCCGAGGGCCAGGCCCAGTGGCGCGGCCACGGTGGCGCCGGTCGTCCAGAGCGTGACGACCGGTTGTTGTTCGCCGGGGGCGAGGCCCGACTGCAGGAAGCTGTAAGCGACCGGCGTGAACGGCGCGTACACCAGGCCACCCAGGGCGAAGACCACCAGCGCGAGCGTCAGGTCGCCGGTGAACGCGAGCGCGATCGGGCACAGCGCCCACAGGCCGATGATCGCGACCAGCAGCGGCCGCTGCGGCAGGTTCCGCAGCCGGCCGACCAGCGCGGCGCCGAGGAACGCGCCGGCCCCGAGCGCGCCCCACAGCAGCCCCAGGCCGGACGCGCCCGCGTGCAGCGTCCCGCTCACGTACAGCGGGAGCGCCACTTCGATGGGCATGTACAGAAAGTTGAAGAAGAATTCGACGACCAGGAGCCGTGCGGCCACCGGGCGGCGCCGCAGGATGCGCCAGCCGGACGTCTTCGGCTCGCGCGGCGCGTCCGGGCTCCCGGGCACGACCCGGAGGGTGGCCGCCAGCAGGACCAACGCGCCGGCCGCGTCGAAGAAGAGCGCGTAGCCCGCGCCCGCCGTCGCGACGACCAGCCCGCCCAGGACCGGCCCGGCGATGTAGAGCGCGAACGTCGTGTTCAGCCCGAGCAGGCCGTTGACGGAGAAGCGCCCGGCCTCGCCCGCCGCCGACGTCGCCAGGAGGCGGCGGCTGCTCGACCCGGCGAGCCGGAACGTCGCGCCGAAGAGCAGCCCGGTGATCAGGACCGGCAGTGTGAGCCGTCCGGCGACGGCCAGGACGCCGAGCGCGGCGAAGGTGAGCGACCGCAGCACGCAGTCGGCGACCAGGAGGGTGCGCGGCGGGACGCGCACCCGGCCCAGCCCGACGGCCAGCGCGAGGCCGGTCGACAGCACGAACGGCGCGGCCTCCACCAGCCCGATCGCGATCGCCTTCGGGACGGTTCCGTGCAGCGACAGCGTCTGCACGGGCATCGCGACGATGATCATCCCGGTGCCGACGTTGGCGAGCAGGTCCCCCAGCAGCAGCCCGGCCACGCGCCGGTCGCGCAGGACCTGGCGGTAGGAACGGGCCGCGATCTCGGTCAGCGCAGCTCCTGGATGCGCAGGAGGTTGCCGGCGGGGTCGCGGAAGGAGCAGTCGCGGACGCCGTAGGGCTGCTCGACCGGCTCCTGGACGACCTCGGCGTTGCCCGCTTCGAGCTTCGCGAAGAGGGCGTCGAGGTCCTTGGTGGCGAGGTTGATGCCGGCGTAGGTGCCCTTGGCCATCATCTCGTTGATGGTGCGGCGCTCGTCGTCGGTGAGGCCGGGCGTCGCGGTCGCCGGCGCCAGCACGATCGCGGTGTCGGGCTGGTTCGGCGGGCCCACGGTGATCCAGGCCATGTCCCCGTACTTGACGTTCATCCGGACCTCGAAGCCGAGCAGGTCGCGGTAGAAGGCGAGGGAGGCTTCCGGGTCGGTGTGCGGGAGGAAGCTCGAGTGAATGGTGACGTCCATGGCCGTCACCCTAGGTGGCCGCCGAGGGCCGCGCTTCTCGATTCCTGATCGGTCTGGTGACCTGTTTGGCCACGCACGGCGGCAGGCCGACGGTCGCCTGGGCCTGCTCTTCGCGGTAGACGCTCGGCGGCACCCCGACCAGCTCGGCGAACCGGGTGCTGAAGGTGCCGAGCGACGAGAAGCCGACGGTGAAGCAGACCTCGGTGACGCTCAGCTCGCCCTTGCGCAGCAGCGCCATCGCACGTTCGATCCGCCGCGTCATGAGGTACGAATACGGTGACTCTCCGTAGGCCTTGCGAAACTGGCGGCTGAGGTGCCCGGCGGACATCCCGGCGCCCTTGGCGAGCGCTTCGACGTCGAGCGGCTGGGCGTACTCCCGGTCGATCCGGTCCTTGACGCGGCGCAGCAGCGCGAGGTCGCGCAGGTACTGCTCGGAGGCGGACGTGCTGCTCACGGACCGATCGTGCCACATCGGACGGCCTCCGCGGGAAGCTTCAGCCGCTCCCGAAACGTCTTGAATGAGTCATTCAGGACGTGGGAGGTCTTGAATGACTCATTCAAGACCTCGCCACCCTTGTCCGGGCCGGTCGGGAGGTCATGAACGACTCGTTCAGCTCGCCCGACGTCATGAAAGGGTCGTTCATGACGTTCTCGTGGCGCCGGGCCGCTGCGGGGCGCGAGTTCGCCGGGGGCCGGACCGCTGGCGTCTTGAATGAGTCATTCAGGACGTGGGAGGTCCTGAATGACTCATTCAAGACTTCGCCACCTTGTCTGAGCCGGTCGGGAGGTCATGAACGACCCGTTCAGCTCGCCGGACGCGGTGAAAGGGTCGTTCATGGCGTTCTCGTGGCGCCGGGCCGCTGCGGGGCGCGAGTTCGCCGGGGGCCGGACCGCTGGCGTCTTGAATGAGTCATTCAGGACGTGGGAGGTCCTGAATGACTCATTCAGGACCTCGCCACCTTTGTCCGGACCGGTCGGGAGGTCCTGAACGACCCGTTCAGCTCGCCGGACGCGATGAAAGGGTCGTTCATGACGTTCCCGTGGCGCCCGGCAAAACGTGGCCGGGTCAGTGGAGCGCGGCGCGGAGGGTGTCGCGCAGCCAGCGCTGGGCCGGGTCCGCGTCGAGGCGCGCGTGCCAGAACAACCCCACCTCCACCTCCGGCAGCTCCGCCGGGATCGGGAACCGGCGCAGGCCCAGCGCCGGGCCGTGCTGCTCGGCCAGCCGCTCCGGGACCAGCCCGACGTGCGCGCTCGACGCCACCAGCAGCAGCGCCAGCGCGGACGTCGGCACCACCGCCGCCACGTGCCGGCGCAGGCCCGCCGCCGCCAGGACGTCGTCCAGCGGCCCGCGGGCCCGGCCGCGGCGGGAGGCCGACACGTGCGGGTGGCGGCAAAGTTGCGCAAGCGTGGGGCGGCGTCCCAGCGGGCTGTCCGCGCGGACGATGCCGACCAGCCGTTCGCGGTACAGCGGAGCCGTCCGGATGTCGGGGGCCGGGACGTCGCCCGCGCCGATGTCGAGGTCGACCGACCCGTCGCGCAACGCCTCCGTGCTTTCGGTGCCCTCCGCGACGAACCGCAGCGTCACACCCGGCGCGGCCGCCGCCGTGGCCTCGACCGCCGCCGTCGCCAGGGTCGCCGCCACGCCGTCGTTGATGCGGATCGTGAACGTCCGCTCGAGGCCGGCGACCGAGAACTCGACGTTGACCAGCGACGCCGCTTCCTCCAGCAGCGACCGCACCCGCGGTGCCGTGCGGAGCGCGAACGGCGTCGGCGCCATCCCGCGGCCCGCGCGCACCAGGATCGGGTCGCCCATCGCCCGCCGCAGCCGGCCCAGCGCGCGGCTGGCCGCCGGGATGGACAGGTGGAGGCGCTCGGCCGCCGCCGTCACGCTGCCTTCCCGCAGCAGCGCGTCGAACACCCGCAACAGGTTCAGGTCCAGCTGGTCCGCCATGGTTGCAGCGTACGCAAGTCATTGTTGCCGAAGTTGCGTGGCACGACACGGCGAAGAATTCCTACCGTCGGCTTCATGCACCTCAAGCACCGAACCGGCGGCCTGCTGACGCTGATGTGCGCGTGCGTCGCGCTCGTCGTCGGCATGGTCGCGGCGGTCAACCTCGCCGTCCCGATGCTCGCCGCCAGCGGGCTCCACCCGTCGCCGTCCGCGCTGGTCTGGATCGTCGACACGTACGTGATCGTGTTCGCCTGCCTGGTGATCCCCGGCGGCGCCGCGGGCGACCGGTACGGCCGCAAGGGCGTCCTGCTGGCCGGGCTCGGGCTGTTCGCCGCGGGCGCGCTGCTGTCGGCGTCGGCCCCGGACGTCGTCCTCCTGCTCGCCGGCCGCGCGCTCACCGGCGTCGGGGCCGCCGCGGTCCTGCCGAACTCGCTCGCCGTCCTGCTCCACGCCGTCCCGCCGGAGAAGAAGCCCGCGACGATCGCCACCTGGGCGTCGATGACCGGCATCGGTGGTGTCCTCGGCAACGTCGGCGGCGGGCTGGTCCTCACGACCGGCTCGTGGCGCTGGCTGTTCGCCGCCGCCGTGCCGATCGCGCTCGCCGAAACCGCGCTGGTGGCGCGGACCGCCCCGGTGTCGTCGCGCCACGACCGCCGGCTCGACCCGCTTTCCGCGCTGCTGCTCGTCGGCGCGTCGGTCGCCCTGCTCGTCGGGATCGTGCAGGGCCCGGAGGCGGGCTGGGGGAGCGCGGTCGTGGTGACCGGGTTCGCCGGCGCCGTCGTGTTGTTCACGGCCTGGACGCTCCGGGAACTGAAGGCCGAGCACCCGCTGCTGGACCCGCGGCTGTTCCGGATCCCGGGCCTGCGCAGTGCCTGCCTCGGCATGACGACGGTCTTCTTCGGCATGTTCGCGCTGTTCTACGTCAACGCGTCGTTCCTCCAGTACGCCAAGGGGTTCGGCGTGCTGGGCACCGGGCTCGGGATCGTCCCGCTGACCGTCCCGATCATCTTCGGCGGCCGGCACGTCGGACGGTTGACCCGGCGCATCGGCTTGGACGCCACGGTCGCGCTCGCCTTCGCGTTCGTCGGCGGCGGCCTGCTCGGACTGTCCACAAGCGACGCATCGACGCCGTACGCGGCCTACGCGGCGTGGCTCGTGGTGACCGGGATCGGCGTGACCCTGGCGCTGCCGACGCTGTCGGGCGTCATCACCGGTTCGCTGCCGCCCGAGCAAGCGGGCGTCGGCACCGGGCTGCAGGCGACCACCCGGGAGTTCGGCAGCGCGCTCGGCGTCGCCGTCATCGGCACGGTCATGTCCGCGACGAGCCACGGATCCGACGCCGTGACGACGTTCGTCGAAGGCGCGGACACGGGGTTGCGCGTGGTCGGCGGGGTGGTCTTGGTGCTCGGCGCGCTGGTCGTGGGGGAGTCCTGGCGGCGGACGAGGTGAAGGCCGTCTCGCGGGTTCCCGTTTCCCTCGAGACGGCCTTCGCCGGTGCAACCCCGAACCCGACTTGCGCCCGTGCCGGCCTTCCCGGCGGCATACCCTTCCCCCGGGAAGGCCGGCACGGACGTGCACGCCGTGACGGCGGAAACCGCCGCGGCGCTCGACCCCGGGCCCCCGCCCGGCGCGCCGGAAGAAGGCCACCCCGGGGGCGTCGGGTTCCCTCGGGATGGCCCTCTCCCGGCCCGCCGGACGCTCGGTTCACGAACGCGAGGCGGGCAGGGGGACGTTCTTTTGTCGGGGCTCCAGGTGGCGGAGCCCCGGATGTCGCAGGGGGCCGGTCACCACACCGCCCAGCCGCGGAGGGGGCGTGGTGACCGGCGAGGGGACGATGGCCGCCGCGCGCAGCCACGTCCCGGCTTTCACTACCTCCCCATCGGGATGGCCATGGTCGGCGGCGCCGCGGCACCGGGCTGGGCGGCGAACGCCGTGGTCGGCGGGGCCGCCAGCGCGGGGAACGCCGTCGTGGGGATGTCGTTGGCGAACTCGCTCTCGAACTCGCGCTCGAAGGCCTGGTGGTCGAAGCCGCTGTCGAACTCCGTCGGCACGTCGGCCGCCAGGGCGGCGACCGCCGGTTCGACCGTGGGGACCTCCGCGACCTCCGGGGCGGGAGCGGGCTCCGGCTCCGGCACGTAGTCGGGCGCGGGCAGCCGGCGGTCGAGCTCGGCCATCCAGTCGAGCATCGCGCGCGGCTTGTCCCACGCGGAGATGCCGACGAGCTGGCCGTCGCGGATGAAGCCGGTGATGCCGTCCGCCAGCGTCACGGTGTCCTCGGCCAGCGACGGCATGCCGCACATCTGCAGCCGCGTGTCGTACAGCGTCGACCACGCGCGGGGGAGCGGCGTGAACGGCTTGGCGCTGGACTGGCCCATCAGCAGGTTGTCCGCCGCGTGCCGGGCCGATTCGACGGCGTTGATCCAGTGCTCGACCCGCCGCGGGGTCTCGTCGAA
The DNA here is from genome assembly GCF_044759945.1 of Amycolatopsis sp. NPDC098790. Classification (NCBI taxonomy): domain Bacteria; kingdom Bacillati; phylum Actinomycetota; class Actinomycetes; order Pseudonocardiales; family Pseudonocardiaceae; genus Amycolatopsis; species Amycolatopsis sp. NPDC098790. The sequence continues at coordinate 370,016 of NZ_JBIWAI010000005.1, read as the reverse complement.
CCGCAGGTTCGGCCAGCGCGCGATGTCCCCGGCGATGACGACGTCGGAAGCGCCCTCGGCGAACAGCTTCGAGTCACACAGCACGCCGTCGCTGATGTCGAGGCCGGAGCCGCGCATCCAGTCGACCGACGGGACGCTGCCGATGGCGAGCACGACGACGCTGGCGACCAGCAGCTGGTTGTTCGTCAGGTGCAGCCCGACGGTGTCCTTCGTGCTGATCCAGTGCCGCACTTCGCTCTTCATCGCCAGCTTCGCGCGGTGCTCGTGGTGCGCCTCGACGATGCCGCTCGAGACGCGGTCGCCGAAGCGGTGCAGCGGCGCCTTCGCGTGCCCGACCAGGGTGACGTCCCGGCCGATGTGCCGCATGCTCGCGGCGAACTCGTTGCCGATCAGGCCGGCGCCGATCACGACGGCCGGCTTCTTGCTGGCGTGCAGGCACCGCCGCACGGCCATCGAATCCTCGACCGTGCGCAGGATCCGCACCCGCGGGTCGTGCCGCGGCGACCCGGGCAGGTGCCGCGGGTAGACGCCGGTCGCGGCGATCAGGCCGTCGTACCAGAGGGACTCGCCGCCGGGCAGGTGCACGACGCGCTCGGTGGTGTCGAGGTGCGTGACCCGCGCGCCGAGGCGCCAGTGCACGTCGAGGTCCGGCAGGTAGTGCGAAAGGCCCACGTCGCTGGGCCGTTCGGTCCCCATGACCAGTGCCTTGGAGACCATCGGCCGGTGGTAGGGCCGCCGGGCTTCGTCGCCGATCAGGACGATCTCGCCGTCGAAGTTCTGTTCGCGCAGGCGTTCCGCGGCACGCAGCCCGGCGACGCCCGCGCCGACGATGACGATCCGGTCGCCGTCAGCCATCGAGGTCCCCTCTCATCACGACCGCCTGCATCGGGCAGCAGCGGGCCGCCATCTTCGCCTGTTCCATGGTGGTTTCGTCGAGCAGCCGCGTGTGGAAGCGCAGGCGGCCGTCCTGGCCGAGGTCGAACACGTCCGGTGCCTCCATGGCGCAGATGCCGTAGAGCTCGCAGCGGTCGTTGTCGACGCTGATCCGGGGCCCGTTGCCGGGCAGTCGGAAGGGCATGTCAGGCCACCTGCTCTTCCACGAGGCCGATGCGTTCGAGGGTCCGCGCGGGCATGAACCGCAGCAGCGACACCGTGACCGCCGGGATGAGCAGCGTGATGCCGCCCAGCCAGACGACCGCGAGGTGGCCGTTGGCGATCGAGCCGAACCACGCGTGCAGCGCGGTCAGCGCGACCGCCGGGTACGCGCAGCGGTGCAGCCACAGCCAGCGGCGGTAGGAGGTGAACCGCTGCAGGCCCGCGGTGAGCGCGATGGCGAGCATGACCTCGAAGCCGACGATGCCGATGCTGTGCCGGGTCTCCTGGCCCGAGAGGAAGGGGAGGAAGAGGTACTGCAGGCTGTACGGCTGGACCGTCAGGTAGAAGAAGCCCAGCGCGTGGACGCCGCCGAAGATCAGCGTTCCGGTGGCCAGCACCATGTGCGAGCTGCGCAGCGCCTTGCGGCCGGTGACCGAGCGCACCCAGCCGGTGGCGGTCAGCACGCCCCAGGTGAGCGTCAGCATCATCGCCGCGTAGGACGCCCGTGCGGCGAACGCCGCGAGGCCGCGGGCCGCCGGGTCGGTCTTCGGCTGGAACTGCTGGGTGACGAAGATCGTCGCGTCGTGCCAGATCTCAACCATGGGTGCCCCCGGTTCTGACGGTGGCCGGCCGGCGGGACGCCCGGGCGCGGCCGCGGTTGCCCTTGATCTGGCGCAGCACGTAGAAGAGGCCGCCGCCGACCAGGAGGAACAGCGCCCCCACCACGGCGATCTGGGACGTGTCGAGGCCGAGCGGCTGCCCGGCGGGCGCGGCCGTGGTGGAGACGGCAGGCGCGGGGAGCGCGGTGTAGTCGACCATGCCGGTGCTCTCGAGCATCGTCATGTGCCGCATGACCGCCTGGTTGCCGACGGTCGCGAAGGCCCGCACGTCGTCGTTGCGGGTGCCGGCGCGCAACTGCGCGAGGACCGCGAAGACCGCGCCGTGCGCGGCGCGCAGCCGGTTGGCGAAGACGCTGTCGAACGACGCACCGGGGGGCGCGGCCATCTCTTCGGCCAGCCAGCCCATCTGCTCGGCCGAAGGCTGGTCGGGGACCGGCGAGTTCAGCTTCTGCGACAGCGCGCGCGTGGCGACGTCGAGCCGGCCGTGGTCCATCATGATCGCGAAGCCGACCGCCTGGACCTTCGGGCTGCCCTTCTGCATCGCCATCATGCCCGAGGGCATCTCCCACAGGCCCGCCTGGCGGACCTTGGTCAGCAGCACCGCGTCGGTGTCCGACACCGCCGTGCTCTGGGCGAGGGACGCCGGCGACATCGACGCGAGCAGCGTCAGCACGGCGACCAGCACGAACAGGGTCCGGACCAGCGGGCGCGAACGCTCGACGGGGGACTCCAGCCCCACGAGCTCAGAGGCCGAAAGCATTTTCCCTCCACTGGTCCTGGGTCAGCGTGATCTTGGTGCCGTCCGGCGCGATCGGGTACCAGGCCTGGTCCGCGCCCTGGCCGGACGTGTCGGCGGGCTCGCTGTCGCCGGCGTAGTGGTAGAGCGGCCAGCCGGCGAGGGTGGCCTGCTGGGTGCCGTCGTCGCGGTTGAGCTGGCCGATCAGCGACTGGTCGACGTCGATCGGCGCGGGGCCACCGGCCTTGACCGGGACCCACTTGGTCGCGCACGCGTCGTTGCAGTTCGAGCGGGGCGGGTTGGTGGTGTCGCGGTCGTAGCGGTAGATCGTGAAGCCGGTCCCGTCGACGAGCATCAGGCCGAGGTCGAACGTCTTCGCGGCCCTGAGCTGGCTCTTCATCGGGTCGTTCGGGGTGGCCGTGATCGGTTGCGGCATCGCGATGATCGGGGCCTGCTGCTGCATACCGGGCATCTGCATGCCGGCACCGCCACCCGCGGCGTAGCCGCCCGAGGTGGTGGCCGCGCCGGCGGTACAGGCGGTGAGCAGGGCGAGTGCGGTGAGGCACACGGCGGCGGGGACCACCGTACGGGGAATGCGTATCACTGCTCCTCCGAGGGCATGACTACGCGCAGTAGCCTGGGGTGAGGCGGAAATGCGCGCGAAGGATCCACAGTGGACATTCGGTCCGGAGTGGATGCGGAGCGTTGCGGGGGACAACGCCTTGTCGGGGTCTTCGGTAGGGGATACGGACACGGTCCGGAAACGGTTCAAAAAAGTTTTGGGACCGTTTGGTACTGGACGTAGGCCCTTCGGAGCACCAGGATGTCCCGCGTGGGACGGCACACCCGAGCGCTGAGACCCGTTCAAGATCAGGAAGTCGTTGTCGAGCCGAACGACGCCTCCGATGACTTGGCGAAGGCGCTCTACCAGGAGTTCGGCGGGTCCCTCATGGCGTTCGCGCTGCGGCTGACCGGCCACGACCGGCAGTGGGCCGAAGACGTCGTGCAGGAGACCCTGATCAAGGCGTGGCGGAACGCGGACAAGCTCGACCGCCAGCCGGAGATGCTGCGCGCGTGGCTGTTCACCGTCGCCCGGCGGACCGTCATCGACGGCTGGCGCAGCCGCAGTGTCCGGCCCCAGGAGCTCGAGGAGATCGAATCCGACGCGATCGCGGTGTCCGACGAGTCGGACCGGACGCTCGCCGCGATGATCGTTTACGAGGCGCTGCAGGGCCTTTCGCCCGAGCAGCGGGAGGCCATCCAGCAGACCTACCTGCGCGATCGCACCGTGAACGAGGTCGCGGCGACCCTCGGCGTGCCCCCGGGCACCATCAAGTCCCGCATCCACCACGCCGTCCGCGCCCTGCGCCGGGCCCTGCGGGAGCGGGGGTGAACTGAGGGTGGCCGGGTCCGCACACACCGACGTCGCCGCGTACGTGCTCGGCGTCCTCAGCGAGGCCGAGAGCACCCAGTTCGAAGCCCACCTGATGAACTGCCCGCACTGCCAGCTCGACCTGATCGAGCTCTACCAGCTGCCGGACGTCCTCGACCTCGTCAAGCGCAGCTGGCCGGAGCCCCCGATGCCGGCGCCGAGCCCGCGCACCCTCGCGCCCGGGCCCCGCGTCCTGCGCGGCCTGATGGAAGAGGCCGCCGTCAAGCGCCGCCGCCGCAAGCGGATCGGCATCCTCGCCGGCGCCGCGGCCGCCGCCGCGGTGATCGCGGGCCCGCTGGTGACCCTCGCGGTCCGCCCGGCCGACGCCGTCCCGCCCGCTTCCCTCGCCGCGCCGGCCGGCAAGCAGCCGCCGCCCGCGACGAGCGTCCTGGCGACGTCCGTGCCACCACCGTCCAGCGGTGCGCCGAGCCAGCCCGGCGGCGGCCAGACCTACGGCCGCGGCAGCGGCGGGTCGGCCGTCAGCGCCGTCGTCACGGTGTCCCCGGTGGAGTGGGGGAGCCGCGTCGACCTCGAGCTGCGCGGGATCGTCGGACCGCTCAAGTGCCAGCTGATCGCCATCTCGACGACCGGCGACGACCGCGTCGTGTCCGGCTGGTCGGTGCCGCCCAAGGGGTTCGGCATCCCGGGCTCACCGGACCCGTTGCGGCTGCAGGGTTCCACTTCGCTCGCCGTGGAGCAGATCAGCCGCTTCGAGGTCCGCGGCGACGACGGCACGGTGCTCGTCGTCGTGCAGCGCTGACTGTTCCTCTTCTGGTCTGAACCACGTATCCGCGCGGCCCGCGGTTCACGTCGTGAACGGGTCGTGCACGACGTCCGGCGCGCTGAACGACTCTTTCCCGACTCCTTTTTTCGGCTGCAAAGCCGTGACCTGGGTGAATGGCGCCCGGTTGCGTTCCGCTAGATAACGAAAAGATAACGGGCTGGTCGCTTTTGAACCTCACCGCGCCGGCGTCCGTATCCCCCAATGCATCCCCCGATGCATCCCGACAGCCGGAACCGGAAGCATCCCCGCAGGTTCCGTGCGATCTCGACCTCAACTAACGGTAGTTCTTGCCCGGGCCACCGCGGTGTTCGGCGTGCCCGGAATGACGAACGAGGTGAACTAGTCTATGGCCCGGAATTCTCGGTCCCCCGTGACGGGCAAGCATCGCGTCGCCCGCCGAACCAAGATCGCGATGGGTGCGATCGGCCTGGCGATCGCCGTCGGCGCACTCGCCGTCGCGGTCACCACGGGCCGCACGGGCGAGGCCAGCGCGGACCCCGCGGACCCGTCGTTCTTCATCGACATCAACAAGGTTCCCGCCGGCAACAACGTCAACGCGGCCTTGCAGAAGAAGGGTGCGCAGGGTTCCTTCACCGTCGACTGTGGAACCAACGCGGACGGCGCGCACCACAACCCGGACAACTTCATCGCGCAGCCGGGGATCAAGAACGGCGCTCAGCACCTGCACGACTACGTCGGCAACGTGACCACCGACGCCGACTCGAACCTCAAGAGCCTCCTCGCCGGCGACACCACCTGCAAGAACGGTGACAAGTCGGCGTACTTCTGGCCCGTGATCCGCATCGACCGCGAAGACGACGCGGCCAACGAGAACGAGAACCAGGAGGCCCAGCAGGACCAGCAGGGCAAGACCGGCGACGTCCAGCAGGACCAGAGCGCCGAGGACGCCCAGGCCGCGGAAGAGGCCGGGCAGGGCCAGGACGCGGAAAACCAGGACGCCCAGGACCAGAACGCGCAGGACCAGAACGCGCAGGACGGTCAGGACCAGAACGCGCAGGACCAGCAGAACCAGGACGGCCAGCAGCAGAAGCGGCGCAACACCGGTGGCGGCGCGGGCCGCGGCGGTGACCAGAACGCCCAGCAGCAGCAGGACGGCCAGAACCAGCAGGACCAGCAGCAGAACCAGGACCGCCGGCGCGGCGGCCAGAACAACGGCGGCCAGAACCAGAGCAGCTCCGCCGCCGCACCGCCGGCCGAGGAGCTCGGCGGCCCCGAGGGCGAAAACGAAGAGGTCGGCGACAACGACGGCGAGATCATCGAGCCGGAGTCCGCGACGCTGAAGTTCATCGGTGGCGGCGCGCGGAACGTCGTCGCGATGCCGCTCGGCCTGCGCGTCCTCTACGGTGACGCCAAGCAGAGCACCAACGGCCCGGCCAACGCCCGGCCCAGCTGGACGTGCACCGGGTTCGAGGACCGGCTGACCGACCTCTACCCGATCTGCCCGGCCGGCAGCAAGGTCGAGCGCATCCACGCCTTCCCGAACTGCTGGGACGGCAAGAACACCGACAGCGCCAACCACCGCACGCACATCGTGTTCGCGAACCAGCAGGGCAAGTGCCCGCAGGGCTTCAAGAACGTGCCGCAGCTGCAGGTGACGCTGGTCTACGACATCCCGCAGGACGTCCAGCAGAACGGTCAGTACAAAGTGGACGCCTTCGCCCAGGAGAAGCACAACCCGCGGTCCGACCACGACGACTTCGCGAACGTGATGAACCGCAAGATCATGGGCCGGCTGGTCAACTGCATCAACTCCGGCAAGGCCTGCGCGGAATAGCTTCGCCAGTCAGGATCACTCCGCACCAGGAGGGAGAACGTCCGATGAACCGTGCTCGTCCGAGTGCCGCTGCCGTGGTCACCGTCGCCGGTGTCGCGCTGGTCGCGGCGTGCGGGACCAACCCGTACGCCACGTCCGGTGCGGTCCAGCCGGCCGCGCAGCAGCAGCTCTCGGCGAGCACGGTTCAGGCGAGCTCCGGAGTCTCCGGGAATTCGGGAGTGGAGGCCCAGCTGACGACGTCCACAGTGGAGGGTCTCGGCGCGGTCCTCACCGACGCCGCGGGCCACACGCTCTACCGCTACGCCAAGGATTCCGCGAAGCCGTCACGGGCCACTTGCGACGATGCCTGCGCGCAGGCGTGGCCCCCGCTGGTCTCCGACTCCCCGGCGTCGGCGGCCGGAGTGGACGGACGGCTCGTCGGCCTGGTCACCCGGCCCGACGGGCGCAAGCAGGTGACGGTCGCCGGCTGGCCGGTGTACACCTACGCCAAGGACACCGGCGCCGGCATCGCGCTCGGCCAGAACGTCGGAGCGGACTGGGCGGCGATCACCCCGGCGGGCGAGAAGGCGGCGGCGTCGACCACCCTCGGCGCCACCGAGATCGACGGCCTCGGCCCGGTCGTCACCGACCAGGCCGGCCGCACGCTCTACTTGTTCACCAAGGACGGCCGCGGTGCCGGACAGTCCACTTGCGACGGCACGTGCGCGAAGACGTGGCCGCCACTGCTGGTGGACGGCCGCATCACGGTGGCCCCGGCCATCGACACCGGCCTGATCGGCCAGCTGACCCGCACCGACGGCCGCAAGCAGGTGACGATCGGCGGCTGGCCGGTCTACACGTACGCGAAGGACAGCGCGCCCGGCGAGGCGACCGGCCACGGCGCCGGGAACACCTGGTACGCCATGGAACCCAGTGGCTGCAGAGTGGACCCGTCGCGCCGGCCGGAAGCGGCGACCTCGACGGCCGGCGGGTACTGACCCGCCCCACGAACCCCGGCCCGGCGGACACTTCCCTCCACCTCACCCCCCCCAGTCCGCCGGGCCGGTTGCACCACCCGCAAGAACCGCGGGACTCCGGTCCCGCGCCCCGAGCCCCGGCCCGGGTGGACACTTCCCTCCACCTCACCCCCCAAGTCCCCCGGGCCGGGATTCCTCACCCCCCACCGATCCGGTGCGCCGGATCAGCGAAGGAGGAAGAAGGCGGGAGCTCGTTCCCGCCCCGCGAGTTCCGGCCGGTGGACGTTCTTCCCTCCACCTCACCCCCCGAGTCCACCGCGCCGGAACTCCTCCCCGCACCAGTCCCGCAAACCTTCCGCTCACCCGGTGCCGGTGTGTCTTGAATGAGTCATTCAGGACCTCCGGTGACCTGAATGACTCATTCAAGACAGTCCGGAGCCCGCCCTCGGCCACCAGGCCGGCGCACCGAAGGCGCAGTCGCCCAAGGAACTCCCGCAGGGGAGAGCGGCAAGACCCTCGGGCCGGCGGCTCGAAGCCAGTCCCCGAGGGGGGCCTCGAAGCCCTCGACCGCGGCGCCGGCCCCGCTCCTCAGCACCGAAGTCAGCTCCCAAGCCAGGCCCCGAAGCCGGCCCCTCGAACCCCGGTCCGGTGGATGCTTCCCTCCACCTCACCCCCCTCATCCCCGGACCGGCCCACGCTGCGGTCCCCGTGCTCCGGCACGGGGACCGCGGCCCAGAAGTCCAGCGGCACCCGGCCCACTCCGCGCCCCGCCGCGTCGAGCAGGCGGCCCATCAGCTTCACGTTCCGCAGCGTCACCGCGCGGGCGACCACTTCCAGCCACGGCAGCTTCGCCGCGAGCACCGCCTCCAGCCCCAGCGTGTCGTGCTGCGAAGGCAGCCACACCACCAGCATCAGGTTCGCCGTCCCGGTCAGCGCCGCGCACATCCGCACCTCCGGCAGCATCGCCAGCGACCGCGCGGTCGTCTCCAGCTTGTCCGGCGGCACGCTCAGCCACAGCGTCACCGTGACCGGTGCCGGCGACGCCGACCGCGCGATCTCGCACCGGACGCGGATCGCGCCCCGGGCCAGCAGCGCGTCCAGCCGGCGCCGGATCGTCGTCGCGCCGACGCCGAGTTCGGCCGCCAGGGAAGCCGCCGACGCCCGCGCGTCCACCCCGAGGGCCAGGATCAGCGCGCGGTCCGCGTCGTCGAACCGCAGCGGCGCGCGGTTCCTCGCCGGTTTCGCCGACAGCGCCTCCCGTTGCCCCGGCGAGATCGCCCGGACCCGCCACCGGCTGCCCTCGGTGAACATCCGCGGCGACAGCATTGTCCGCACCCGCGCCACCCCGGGCACCGCCGCCACCCGGTCGAGCACGTGCGCCCCCAGCTCGCGCAGGCTCGGCGCGACGACGTGGGCGAGCAGGTCGCACGGCCCGGCCACGTACTCGACGGTCGCCACGTGCGGGTCCGCGGCCAGTGCGGCCGCCACCGACAGCGCCGTCCCGGGTACGCACTCGATCTCGACGAACGCCAAGGTCAGCCGCGCGCTCAGCTCGCCGCCGACGTACGCGGTCAGCCACGCGTCGCCGCGCTCGACCAGCGTGTCCCAGTGCCGGGCCGCGGTCACCGCGCTCAGGCCGAGTGCGCGCCCGAGCGTCGACCACGACGCCCGCGGCGCGGCCTGCAGCGCGTCGACCAGTTTGAGATCTTGCTCGGTCAACATGGCGGATTCTTCGGTCATCGGCCCTCGCAGCGGTGGTTTCAGGGCTTTTCCACGGCCATTGTGCTCGACACTTGCATGATCTGCGGATGACCCTGCGCTCCGACGCCGCCGACCTGCTCGCCGACCTGGTCGCCTTGCGCCGCGACCTGCACCGCGTCCCCGAAATCGGCCTGCACCTCCCGCGCACCCAGGAACGGGTGCTCACCGCCCTGGACGGCCTGCCCCTCGAACTCAGCCTCGGCAAGAACCTCTCGTCGATCACGGGGGTCCTCCGCGGCGGCAAACCGGGCGGAACCGTCCTCCTCCGCGGCGACATGGACGCGCTCCCGGTGACCGAGAACAGCGGCGAGGAGTTCAGCTCGACCGTCGACGGCGCCATGCACGCCTGCGGCCACGACCTGCACACCGCGGGCCTGGTCGGCGCGGCCCGCCTGCTCGCCGCCCGCCGCGAAGACCTGCCCGGCGACGTCGTCTTCATGTTCCAGCCCGGCGAAGAAGGCTGGGACGGCGCCGGCCACATGATCGAGGAAGGCGTCCTGACGGCGTCCGGCAAGCACGTCGACGCCGCGTACGGCCTGCACGTTTCGGCCGCCAGCTACGCCAAGGGCCAGTTCACGGCCCGGCCCGGCACGCTGATGGCGGCCTCGGGCGCCCTCGAGGTCCGCGTGCTCGGCGACGGCGGCCACGGCTCGTCCCCGCACGACGCCCGCGACCCGATCCCCGCCGCCTGCGAGATGGTGACCGCGCTGCAGACGATGGTGACGCGCACCTTCGACGTCTTCGACCCGGTCGTCGTCACGGTCGGCCAGTTCCACGCCGGCACCCGGCGCAACATCATCCCGGACGACGCGAAGTTCGAGGCGACGCTGCGGTCGTTCTCGCCCGAGGTCGCGGCGAAGGTGGGGGAGCGCGCGGTCCAGGTCTGCCGCGGCATCGCCCAGGCGCACGGCCTCGACATCGAAGTCACCTACGAACCCGAGTACCCGGCGACGGTCAACGACGCCGCCGCGTACGACTTCGTCGCCGACACCATCCGTGACGTCTTCGGCGAAGAGCGGTTCACCGAGATGGCCGATCCGATCACCGGCTCGGAGGACTTCTCCCGCGTCCTCGAACGCGTTCCCGGCGCGTACCTGTTCCTCGGTGCCTGCCCGACGGACCCGGAAACCGCGCCGGACAACCATTCGCCGCGCGCCCGCTTCGACGACGGCGTCCTCGGCGACGGCGCCGCGCTGCTGGCCGAACTCGCCGTCCGCCGGCTCGCGCTCCTGGCGGGGTGACGCCCGTGCGCAGCTACCACTGGCCGCCCGTGCTCCCGGTCGTCGCGCTCGTCCTGATGCCGTTCCTGCCGTTCGTCAACACCACCGGGCTGTGGCTCGGGCTGCCGCGGATGATCGTGTGGGGCGCGTTCTGGTGCCTCATGTTCACCCCGGCGCTGCTGCTGTCCGAGCGCCTGATGCGCGGGCGGGAGGAGGAGCCGTGATCCTCACGTTCACCCTCGCCGGCATCGTCCTGATCGGCGTCCTCGGCTTCCTCGGCCGGCGCAAGCCCGTCGCCGACCTGGCCGAGTGGACCGTCGGCGGCCGCCGCTTCGGCGCGCTCACCATGTGGTTCCTGCAGGCGGGCGAGGTGTTCACCACCTTCACCTTCCTCGGTATGGCCGGCCTCGCGTTCTCCGGCGGCGTCGCGGCGATGTACGCGCTGCCGTACGTGCCGATCGCCTACGTCGTGCTGTTCTTCCTCGCGAAACGCCTGTGGACGATGGGCAAGGAGCGCGGCTACCTCACCCAGGGCGACTTCCTCGAGGACCGCTACGCCAGCCGGGCGCTCGGGACGCTGTCCGCGGTGCTGGGCGTGGTCTTCGTGCTGCCGTACCTGCAGCTGCAGATCACCGGGCTCGGCCTGATCGTCCGGCTGGTCACCGGCGACAGCGCGTCCGGCACGCTGAGCATGGTCACCGGCAGCGTGCTGGTGGTGGCGTTCGTGCTGTGGGCCGGGCTGCGCGGCGTCGCGGCGACGTCCTACTTCAAGGACGGGATCATGCTGGTCGCGCTGGTGGTGCTGATCATCGCCGTGCCGACGCACTTCGCCGGCGGCATCGGGGGAGTGTTCCACAAGATCGAGCAGCTGCACCCGGAGAAGCTGATCGTCCACAGTGGAGCGAACGACCACGTGTGGTTCGTGACGAGCATGCTGGTCAGCGCGATCGGCGTCGGGCTGATGACGCTGCCGCACTCGTGGCCGGCGCTGATGTCCGCACGCGACCCGAAGGTGCTGCGCCGCAACTACACCTGGATGCCGGTGTACGAGCTGTCGCTGCTGCTGCCGATGCTGATCGGCTTCGCGGCGATCATCGTGGTGCCGAAGGGGAGTGACCCGAACGGCGTATTGCTGACGCTGTCGAAGGACGCGTTGCCGCAGTGGGTGACCGGCGTCGTCGTGGTCGCCGCGACGGCCACCGCGATGGTGCCGGCGGCCGGGATCCTGATCGGCATCTCGTCGCTGGTGGCGCGCAACATAGTCCGCGTCCGCAGCGGACGCAAGCAGTTCTGGATCAACCACGGCACGGTTGTGCTCGCGAGTACCCTTGCCCTCGTGCTCGGCATCTTCCGGCCGGACCTGCTGGCCAACCTGCTGTTGCTCACCTATTCGGGGTCGGTCCAGCTGGCCCCGGCCAACCTGCTGGGGTTCCTGAAGCGGGTACCGGTCGGCAAGGGCCCGGTGTTCGCCGGGCTGATCGCGGGCGAGCTGGTCGTCGTCTGGCTGACCTTTGTGGACACCCATTTCGCGGGCACGGTCAACGTCGGGCTGATCGGGCTCGGCGTGAACGTCGTCGTGCTCGCACTGGCCGCGGTCGTGGCGCCGCGCAAGACTGCACTCGTGGAGGCGGCGTGACGCGCACGGTTTTCACCGGCGGCTCGGTGTTCGACGGCACGGGCGCGGACCCGGCGCCGGCCGATGTGGTGGTCGAGCACGGCCGGATCGTCGACGTCGGCACGGACCTGGACGGCGACGAGGGCGTCGACTGCTCGGGCGCGGTGCTGCTGCCGGGACTGTTCGACTGCCACGTGCACGTCACGGTGTCGGACATCGGGTTGCTGGCCCGCGTGCAGAAGCCGTTTTCCTACCAGTTCTACGAAGCGGCGCGGAACCTGTGGGCGACGCTCGGGCTGGGGATCACGACGGTCCGCGACGCGTCGGGCGCGGACCTCGGCATCAAGCAGGCGGTGGACGACGGCCTGATCCCGGGGCCGCGCTTGCAGATTTCGATCGGCCTGATCAGCCAGACGGGCGGCCACGGCGACAGCTGGAACCCGTCCGGCCTGTGCGTCCCGCTGCTGGTCCCGCACCCGGGCCGCCCGGACGCGACGGCCGACGGCCCCGACGAGATGCGCCGGGTCGCCAGAACCCTCCTGCGCGCGGGAGCGGACGTGCTGAAGGTGTGCACGACGGGAGGGGTGCTGTCCCCGCGCGACGACCCGCGCCACTCGCAGTACACCCCGGAGGAGCTGGAGGTCCTGGTGGCGGAGGCGGCGGCCCAGGGCCGCCCGGTGATGGCCCACGCCCAGGGAGCGGCGGGCATCAAGAACGCGGTCCGCGCGGGCGTGCGGTCGATCGAGCACGGGATCTACCTGGACGACGAGGCGATCGAGCTGATGCTCGGCCACGGGACGTGGCTGGTCCCGACGCTGATCGCCCCGGTGAACGTGGTCCGGGCGGCGGACGCGGGAGTGGATTTGCCCGCCGCGGTGGTGGCGAAGGCGCGCGAGGTGGTGGAGGCGCACCGCGATTCGGTCCGCCGCGCGTATGCGGCGGGGGTCCGGATCGCGATGGGGACGGACAGCGGAGTGGGGCCGCACGGGACGAACCTCGAGGAGCTGGCGTTGATGGCGGCTTGCGGGATGACCCCGGGGGACGTCCTGGAGGCGACGACGTCGTCTGCTGCGCGGTTGATGGGGTTGGACGGCGAGCTGGGGCGGGTCGAGCCCGGGTTGCGGGCGGACTTGGTCGTGGTTTCCGGGGATCCCTATGACTTTCCGGGGCTGGCGTCGAACATCCGGGAGGTCTGGAAGGACGGGGTACGGGTGGTCTGAGGCCCAGGCACCTGGTGCTGTCCGGACCGGTCAGAGCTCCGGGCTCAGCAGGTCCTTCAACGCCGCCGCGAACTTCGCCGGGTTCCGCTGCGGAGCCAGATGCGCCCCGGGCATCTCCGTGAACGGCAACCCCAGCTCCAAAGCCAAGATCTTCGCCGGCTGGTAGTGGTACCGCCCCCGGCTGCCCTCGCCCGCCACCGGGATGATCTCCGTGCTCGCCTTGCGCAGCGCTCGCAAATCCGGCAGGTAGTCGAAGAACTCCGTCAGCTCCCGGTCGAACAGCCGGATCCAGTCGGCCTCGTGGGGCAGCCGCATGTTCGGCAGATCCGGCAAAGCCGCGCCGGCGATCGCGTCCGCGAAACGGGTCACCGCTGTCATCAGCTCGCCCGACCGGGCCAGGCGGACCTGCTCCGAGGCCGCTTCCAGCCACGCTCCCGCGTCCGGCATCAGGTGGACCGCCGGGGGTTCGTGCGCCACCAGCGTCGTCACGTGATCCGAAAACCTGGCCACCAGGTCCAGCCCGATCAGCGCCCCCGCGCTCGTGCCGAACACCAGAGCCGGGCCGAGGCCCACGTGGTCCAGCACCGCCCGCGCGTCGTCCGCCTGCAGCGGCACCGGGACGGGGCCCGTCGTGGAGTCCGTGCTGCCGAAGTGGCCGCGCCGGTCGTACGTGATCACCGTGTAGTCCGCGTACAGCAGCTTCGCCAGCGCGCGGTAGGAGTCGCCCGACCCGGTGCCGCCCGGGATCAGCAGCAGCGCCGGCCCCTCGCCGCCGCGGCGGACGAGGAGCTCGCCGTTCTCCACCGGGCAACGGCTTTCCGAGATCATGCACCGAAGTCAAGCACAAGCCGGACGGCGCACCGGCCGGGGGCTAGAGCCGTTCGACGACCGTTGCCGTGGACAGGGCGCCGCCCGCGCACATCGTCACCAAAGCCGTCGATGCGTCGCGGCGCTCCAGCTCGTGCAGTGCCGTCGTCAGCAAGCGCGCTCCCGTGCTGCCCACCGGGTGGCCGAGCGCGATCGCGCCGCCGTTGACGTTCACCCGGGACTCGTCCGGCTCGACAACCTGCTGCCACGACAACGCCACCGAAGCGAACGCCTCGTTCACCTCGAACAGGTCCACGTCACCCACCGTCATCCCGGTCCGGGACAGCACCCGTTCCGTCGCGCGGATCGGGCCGTCCAGGTGGTAGTACGGCTCCGCGCCGACCAGTGCCTGCGCCACGATCCGGGCCCGCGGCCGCAACCCCAGCGAAGACGCGCGCGCGGAGTCCATCAGCAGCAAAGCCGCCGCGCCGTCGGAAATCTGCGACGACGTCCCCGCCGTGTGGATCCCGTCCTCGACCACCGGCTTCAGCCGCGCCAGGCCTTCGACCGTCGTCTCGCGCAGACCCTGGTCGCGGTTGACCAGCCGCGTTTCGCCCGTCGGGTCACCGGAAGAACTCAGCACCGGCGCCTTCACCGGCACCACTTCGCGGTCGAAATGTCCGGCTTCCCACGCCGCCGCGGCCTTCTGCTGGGACGCGGCGCCGAACGCGTCGACGTCGGCGCGCGTCAGCCCGCGCCGGACCGCGATGCGCTCCGCGGCGCCGTACTGGTTGGGCAAGTCGATCGACCACGACGACGGCCGCGGCGACGCGCCGGCCCGGTTGGCGCCCAGCGGCACCCGGCTCATCGCCTCGACCCCGCACGCGACGCCGACCTCGATGGCGTCCGCCGCGATCAGCCCCGCGACCAGGTGGGTCGCCTGCTGCGCCGAGCCGCACTGGGCGTCGATCGTCGTCGCGCCCGCCGTCTCCGGGAGGCCCGCGTGCAGCCACGCCGTGCGCGTCACGTTGTTGGACTGCTCGCCCGCCTGCGTGACGCAGCCGCCGATCAGCTGCTCGACCAGCGCGGGGTCGATCCCGGCGCGGTCGAGGAGGGCCAGCTGCGCGGCGCCCAGCAGCTCGGCCGCGTGCAGGCCGGCCAGCAGCCCGCCCCGCTTGCCGATCGGGGTCCGCACGGCTTCGACGATGACCGGCACGCCCATGTCGTCCCTTTCGTCGGGGAACTCTTGTCCAGTAGCCAGAAAACTAGAACAAGTTATCGTTTGTGGCAAGCGGTCCCAGGTTCGACGGGATCTTGATCTACGTCCGGTGAGCGGTCGCTCACCTGGCCTCATCGGTCAAGTTAACGGGTTTCACTGAACGGTCTTCCGCAAGTTAACACCGTATGCTTCAATCGCCGTTAGAACGTGTTTCAAAGGCGAACCGTGGGAGGCACCGTGGCCGCTCCGCTCATCCCCGCCGGTTTCGACTTCACGGACCCGGACCTCTACGCCCAACGGCTGCCCGTGGACGAGTTCGCCGAGCTCCGGCGGACCGCCCCCGTGTGGTGGAACCCCCAGAAGCACAACACCGCGGGCTTCCGCGACGACGGCTACTGGGTCGTCTCGCGCCACGCGGACGTCAAGGAGGTGTCCCGCGACAGCACGCTGTACTCGTCGAGCGAGAAGACGGCGATCATCCGCTTCGACGAGAGCATGACCGAGGACAACCTCAACGCGAACCGCCTGGTGCTGCTCAACATGGACGCCCCGCAGCACACCAAGCTGCGGCGGATCGTGTCGAAGGGCTTCACCCCGCGGTCCATCGCGAAGCTGGAGGACACCCTGCGCGACCGCGCCGAGCGGATCGTCTCGGAAGCGCGCAAGAAGGGGTCGGGCGACTTCGTCACCGACGTCGCGTGCGAGCTGCCGCTGCAGGCGATCGCCGAGCTGATCGGCATCCCGCAGGAGGACCGGCTCAAGATCTTCGACTGGTCGAACCAGATGGTGGCCTACGACGACCCCGAGTACGAGGTCGAGCCCCTCGAGGCGTCCGCGCAGCTCATCGGCTACGCCTGGAACATGGCCGAGGACCGGCGCAAGTGCCCGATGGACGACATCGTCACGAAGCTGATCCACGCCGACGTCGACGGTGAGGCGCTCGGCTCCGACGAGTTCGGCTTCTTCGTCATCCTGCTCGCGGTCGCCGGCAACGAGACGACGCGCAACGCCATCAGCCACGGCATGAAGGCGTTCATGGACCACCGGGACCAGTGGGAGCTGTTCAAGGAGCAGCGGCCGAAGACCGCGCCGGACGAGATCGTCCGCTGGGCGACCCCGGTGGTCGCGTTCCAGCGCACGGCCACCCGCGACACCGAGCTGGGCGGCGCGCAGATCCGCAAGGGCGACCGCGTCGGGATGTTCTACAGCTCGGCCAACTTCGACCACGAGGTGTTCGAGGACCCGGAGAAGTTCGACATCCTCCGCGAGGACAACCCGCACGTCGGCTTCGGCGGCACGGGTTCGCACTACTGCATCGGCGCGAACCTGGCCCGCTTGGAGATCGACCTGATCTTCAACGCGATCGCGGACGTGATGCCGGCGATCACCGAGGCGGCACCCCCGGTGCGGCTGCGGTCGAGCTGGCTGAACGGGATCAAGCACTACCCGGTCCGGTACGCCTGAGCCGGACCGCCGACGGGACGCGCTCGCCGGGGCCGGGTGGCATCATGGCCCGATGGCCCCGCGAGCGACCGTCGACGTCGAGTTCTCCTTCCGCGTCACCGCACCCGGGCCCGCGGCGATCTCCGTCGCCGCCGCGCACGCCGACACCGAAGAGCTCACCGTTTCCTGGCACGGCGACAGCGAGCTCGCCGAATTCGACCACGGCACCCGCGCCGAGGTCTTCACCCTGCCCAAAGGCGAACACCGCGTCACCTACCACGCCGAACGCGCGCTGACCGACCCCGAACCCGAGCCGGTCACGCTCGCCGACGTCGCCGTCTTCACCCGGCCCAGCCGGTACTGCCCCTCCGACCGCGTCGCCGGGCTCGTCCCGCCCGCGGCGATCAAAGCCAAGGGCACCAAGGCGAAAGTCGACGCCGTCGTCCGGAACGTCCACGAGCGACTGTCCTATGTGGTCGGCTCCAGCCGGCCCACCGACGACGCGATCGACACCCTGCTCGCCGGCGAAGGCGTCTGCCGCGACTTCGCGCACGTCTGCGTCACGCTCTGCCGGTTCCTCGACATCCCCGCCCGCTACGTCGGCGTCTACGCGCCCGGCCTCTCCCCGATGGACTTCCACGCCGTCTTCGAGGCCGCGATCGACGGCCACTGGTACGTCTTCGACGCCACCCGCCTCGCGCCGCGGCAGACCATGCTGCGGATCTCCACCGGCCGCGACGCCGCGGACACGTCCTTCCTCGCCACCCTCGGCTGCGAGCTCGACTTCCTCGGCAGCACGGTCTTCGCGACGACCGACGCCGCCCTCCCGGTGGACGACGGCACGGGGCTCGTCGTCCTGAGCTGATGGGCCGACCGCGTGTTGCCTGCGCGAAGTGGCCTCCGGCTGGGTAGACAGAGTCCGTGAAGAGTTCCCCGAAGGCCCCGAGCCCCTGGGCCCGGGCCCGCGCCCGGTACCGGTGGCTGGACCACATCGCCCGCGCCGCCGACCGCTACATCGACGCCGGTGGCTACCACTACATCGCCTCCATCACCTACTTCAGCCTGCTTTCGCTGGTTCCGCTGCTGATGGTGACGTCGTCGGTCGCGGGGTTCGTGCTGGCCAGCCAGCCGCACCTGCTCGACACGATGGTCCACGCGATCGTCTCCACGCTGCCCGGCGGGCTCGGCGACAAGGCCACCGACCTGCTCACCGGCTTCGTCGAGCAGCGCACGAGCGTCGGGGTGTTCGGTCTGGTCATCGGCCTCTACTCCGGCTGGAACTGGATGAACGCGCTGCGGGACTCGCTGACGGCGCTGTGGGGGCAGAACCGGTCCGACCAGCCGTTGCTGCGGCTCATCGCCGTCGACCTGCTCGCGCTGCTCGGCCTGAGCGCCGCGCTGCTCGTGTCGTTCACGCTCACCATCTCCGGCACCGCGCTCGGCAGCTACCTGCTGCGGCTCGCCGGCCTCGACGACACGAGCTGGGGGCACCAGCTCGTGTCGGCGTCCTCGGTCCCGCTGTCGCTGGCCGCCGACTGGCTGGTGTTCCTGTGGGTGCTCACGCGGCTGCCGCGGCAGAAGGTCGGCGTGCGCAGCGCGGTGCGCGGCGCGGTCGCCCTGGCCGTCGGGTTCGAGGCGCTCAAGCTGGCCGGGGGCTTCTACCTGCGGCTGATCGGCGACTCGCCGACCGGCATCGCGTTCGGCTCGGTCATCGGCCTGATCTTCTTCATCTCGCTCGTCGCGCGGCTGCTCGTCTACGTCACGGCGTGGACGGCGACCGGCTCGGACGCGCCGCCGAAGCCGGTCCAGCCGCCGGCGCCGGTGGTGCTGAACCCGGTGGTCGTGGTGGACCCGCCGGTCGCGGTGCCGGCCACCGTCGGGGTCGTGACAGGGGTGGTCGGGACGCTGCTCGCGCTCAAGTGGCGACGTTCGCGAGGCTGAAGAGCCGGTCGAGCTGGTGGTCGATCAGCGCGATCGCCGCTTCCGGTGTCCGCTGGCCCAGGATGATGCTGGTCTGCAGGCCGTCGACGCTCGACAGGAGCAGCTCGGCCTCCGGCAGCAGCTCGAGGTCCGGGGCGACCTCCCCGCGGTCGCGGCCCCACGCCAGCAGGTCCGCGGTCAGCCGTTCCAGGTCGGGCGGCGCGGCGCTGAACGCCGACGCCAGCCCGGGGTCCGAAAGCGACCGGACGAAGTACGCGAGGTGCACGAGGTAGCGCGTGCGGCGCTCGTCGCCGACCGGCAGCATCCCGACGAGCATGGCCCGCAGCACCTCGCGCGGCGCCGCGTCCTCCTCGGGGCCGAGCTCCGCGCGGATGCTCTCCCCGGCGTCGGCGTTGAGGATCTCCAGCGCGCCGAGCAGCAGGTCGTCGCGCGTCCCGAAGTAGTACTGGACGAGCCGCAGCGAGACGCCGGCCTCGGCCGCGACCTTGCGCAGCGACACGTCTTCGAGCCCGCGCGTGCTGGCGATCCGCCAGACCGCTTCGGCGATCTGGCGGCGGCGCTGCTCGTGGTCGGCGAGTCTGGGCATGGTGGGTCGAGCGTATCAACGCGGCTTGTGCGCGCCGACCACCCACATCGAGAAGTACTGCGACCCGCCGCCGTAGGCGTGCCCGACCGCGATGCGCGCGCCGTCGACCTGGTAGTCCCCGGCCCGGCCCATCACCTGCTTCGCGGCTTCGGAGAAGCGGAGCATGCCGGACGCGCCGATCGGGTTGGACGAGAGCACCCCGCCGGACGGGTTCACCGGCAGCCGCCCGCCGATCGCCGTCTCGCCGGCTTCGGTGACCTTCCAGCCTTCGCCTTCGGGCGCGAACCCGAGGTTCTCCAGCCACATCGGCTCGAACCACGAGAACGGCACGTAGATCTCCGCGACGTCCACTTCGGACATCGGGTCCTCGATCCCGGCCTCGGCCCACAACGCGGCCGCGGCGTCGCGCCCGGCCTGGGGATTGACCTGGTCACGGCCGGCGAACGTGGTGGGCTCGGTGCGCATCGCCGTCGCGTGGATCCAGGCGGCGCCGCCCTCGACGGCGTCCCCGGCGGCTTCGTCGCCGAGCACCATCGCGCACGCGCCGTCGGACGACGGGCACGTCTCGTCGTAGCGGATCGGGTCCCACAGCATCTGCGACTTCTGCACCGACTCGACGGTGATGTCGGCCTGCTGCAAGTGCGCGTACGGGTTGAGGGCGCCGTTGCGCCGGTCCTTCGCCGCGACGATCGCGCCGACGTGCTCGGGCGCGCCCGACCGGCGGATGTAGGAACGCACGTGCGGCGCGAAGTAGCCGCCCGCGCCGGCCCCGACGGGCATCTGGAACGGCGGCAGGATCGACAGGCCCCACATCGCGTTCGACTCGGACTGCTTCTCGTACGCCACGGTCAGCACGCGGCGGTGCACGCCGGACTGGACCAGCGACGCGGCGACCAGCGCCGTCGACCCGCCGACCGAACCGGCGGTGTGCACGCGCAGCAGCGGTTTCCCGTTGGCGCCCAAAGCATCCGCGAGGAACAGTTCGGGCATCATGACGCCCTCGAACAGGTCCGGCGCCTTGCCGAGCACGACGGCGTCGATGTCGGTCCAGCCGACTTGCGCGTCGGCCATCGCGCGGTCGATCGCCTCGCGCAGCAGGCCCGGCATCGAGACGTCCTGGCGCTTGGCGCGGTGGTGCGTCTGGCCGGTGCCGAGCACGGCGGTGAGCTGCTTGGTCATCGGGCCTCCAGCACGGTCACCAGGTTCTGTTGCAGGACCGGGCCGCTCGTCGCGTGCGCCACGGCCTTGCGGGATTCGCCGCTGTGGATCCGGGCCGCCGCCTCGCCGATGCGGGCGAGGCCGGCGGAGAACATCGGGTTGGCGGCCAGCGCCCCGCCGGAGGGGTTGATCTTGACGTCGTCGCCGAGCTTCAACGCCGTCCGCAGGATGAGTTCCTGGTGGGTGAAGGGCGCGTGCAGCTCGGCGAGGTCGGCGCCGTCGAGGTCCAGCGCGCTCGCCGCGGCCTCGGTGGACGGGCTGCGCGTGAGATCGCGGGCGCCGAGGACGGGGGAGTCGACGCGGTGCTCGATGCCCTGGATCACCGCTGGATGGTCCACGATGTCCTTCGCGCGTTCCACAGTGGACAGGACGATGACCGCGGCGCCGTCGGTGATCGGCGCGATGTCGTGCCGCCGCAACGGGTCGGCGTAGTACGGCGTGTCCAGTAGTTCGGCGACGTCCTTGCCGGTGCCGCGCGCGGCGACCTCGGCAAGGTCCTTTTCGGACCAGAGGCCGGCTTCGAGACCCATGCGCGCCTGGATCCCGGCGATCGAGACGGAATCCGGCCACAGTGGAGTGACGACGTACGGGTCGAGCTGCAGGGCGAGCACCCGGCGCAGCTGTCCGGCGCTGGACTTGCCGAAGCCGTAGACGAGCGCGGTCTCGACCTCGCCCATCTTGATCTTCAGCCACGCTTCGTAGAGCGCCCAGGCGGCGTCCATCTCGACGTGCGACTCGTGGATCGGCGGGAACGCGCCGATCGCGTCGACGGCGGCGATGAACGAGAACGCGCGCCCGGCCAGGTAGTCCGACGAGCCGGAGCACCAGAAGCCGATGTCCTGTTTGGACAGGCCGGTCCGCTCGAAGACCTCGGCGAAGATCGGGACGAGCATTTCCACGCCGTTGGTGGTGCCCGGGGTTTCGCGGACGTTGGGGGCCTTCGCGAAGCCCGCGATCGCGACGTCTGGCATCAGGACCTCACAGGTGGTGGGCGAAGGTTTCGTAGGCCGCGTCCGGCTCACCGGTCGGCTCGAAGTGGCTGATGTTCTCCAGCGACGTCCACCACTCGTCGCGCGGTTTCCACGCGGCGCGCACGCGCATGCCCATCTTGACGTCCTGGGCGTCGCAACCGAGGACGAGGTGCAGGAAGGCGATGTCGGCGCCGTCGAGCAGGATGTACGCGGCCACGTACGGCGGCTTGAGGCGCTGGCCGAGGAACGGGACGTTGACGATGCAGAACGTCGTCACGATGCCGGTGTCGGGGAGTTCGACCTCATCGGTGGTGGGGACGCCGTCGGTCGGGCACGCACCGCGCGGCGGGATGTAGACCTTCTCGCACTTCGGGCACCGCTGGCCGATGAGCTTGCCCTCGGCGAGACCGCGCAGGTACCGGCTTTCCTCGGGGGAGGCGGAGTGCATGTACTTCAGGTGCACGGGGGTGATGACGACGCTGACGGGAGCGCCTTCTTCGCGCTCGGCGACCGGGGGCGCGGGCGCGGTCGGCGTGGTGTCCTCGGCGTCGACCGGCAGGAAGTAGGCGATGTCGCGGATGTGCCCCACGGTCTCGTCGGCCCATCGGACGCGGACCCGCTGTCCACTGTGGATGTTCGCGGGGGAGCCGGCGTCGACGGCGTGGAGCATGGCGGTGTCGGCACCGTCGAGCTTGACGAGCGCCCAGGCGAACGGCCGGTCGAGCGGCTGCCCGTCGAGCGGTTCGGGACACCACGACCACGACACGACGGTGCCCTCGTCGGCGACGGGGACGAACTCGCCGAGCTGAGCGGCGGTCCCGGGGTCGTACTCGACGGGCGGAACGTGCACGCGGCCGTCACTGCCCCGGACGCCTTCGATCCGGCGTTCGCGCAGGGAGGTGACGAACCGGCCCAGAACGGGCCCGGTGGACCGCGTGTAGTCGAAGCCGACGTTGAGGGGTGCCGCCAGTGGTGTCTCGGTCACGTCCATGAGTGAAACATGTTCTTGTTCTGTCGACAAGGTTCCTCCGCGAGGCGGTCCGATATCGGTGGAACGCGTTCTATGTCAGCGGCCATTGAAGTCCGGTTTGCGCTTCTCCGAGAACGCCCGCGGCCCCTCCTTGGCGTCGTCGGAAGCGAAGACCTCGATGCCGTACTGCGAGTCGAGCTTGAAGGCCTCTTCCTCGTGCAGCCCCTCGGTGTCCCGGATCGTCCGCAGGATCGCCCGCACCGCGACCGGCCCGTTCGCGTTCACCAATGAAGCCAGCTCCAACGCGCGAGAGAGGGCGGTCCCGTCCGGCACCACGTGCCCGATCAACCCGATCGCCAACGCCTCGGAAGCGGACAGGTGACGTCCGGTCAGCAGGATGTCGGCGGCCACCGTGTACGGGATCTGACGTGGCAGCCGCACCGCCGACCCGCCCATCGGGAACAGTCCCCACCGGGCCTCCGACACGCCGAACCGAGCCGACTCGCCGGCCACCCGGATGTCCGTCCCCTGGAGGATCTCCGTCCCGCCCGCGATCGCAGGCCCCTCGACCGCTGCGATGAGGGGTTTCGTGAGCCGACGGCCCTTCAAGAGGCCGGGGATCCGGGAAGGGTCGAACTTGCCCGACGCGAACGACTCCGACGGCGAGTTCCGGGTCATCGACTTCAGGTCCGCGCCCGCGCAGAACGCGCCGCCCGCGCCGGTCAGGATGCAGCTGCGGATCGAGTCGTCCGCATCCACCCGGTCCCACGCGGAAACCATGATCGACATCATCTCGCCGGTGATCGCGTTGCGCGCCTCGGGGCGGTTCATCGTGACGATCAGGGTCTGCCCCTCTTGCGAAACCAGCGCGTGCGGTTCACCCACGGAAGACCTCCTGAAGGAGCAGTGCCATTGCCCAGAACGATAACATGTTCTACTTTGAGGGCGTGGCACTCAACATCGCGGATCTTCTGGAGCACGCCGTCGACGCCGTGCCGGAGCGCGTCGCGGTCGTGTGCGGCGACCGGCGGGTCACCTTCGCCGAACTGGAGGCGCGGGCCAACCGGCTCGCCCACCACCTCGCCGCGCACGGCGTGGGACGCGGGTCCCACATCGGGGTCTATTCCCGCAACTCGATCGAGGCCTTGGAGGCGATGATCGCGGCGTACAAGCTGCGCGCGATCGCCGTCAACGTCAACTACCGCTACGTGCACGGCGAGCTCGCCTACCTCTTCACCGACGCCGAGCTCGTCGCCCTCGTGCACGAGAGGAGCTACGCGGACAAGGTCGCCGCCGTCCTCCCTGAGACGCCGAAACTGAAACACGTTGTCGTGATCGACGACGGCAGTGGCGGCGACTACGAGAGCTACGGCGGCGTCGACTACGAAGCCGCGCTCGAGGCGCAAAGCCCCGAGCGGGACTTCGAGGAACGCAGCAACGACGACCTCTACATCCTCTACACCGGCGGCACCACGGGCTACCCGAAAGGCGTGCTCTGGCGCCAGGAGGACGTCTGGCGCGCGCTCGGCGGCGGGATCAACTTCGTCACCGGCGAGTACATCCCGGACGAGTGGACGCTCGCCGAGCAGGGCAAGGCCGGGAGCCTGACCCGGCTGCCCGCCGCACCGCTCATCCACGGCGCCGCGCAGTGGGCCGCGTTCGGCGCGCTGTTCACCGGCAGCCCGGTCGTCTTCGTGCCGCGCTTCGACGCCCACGAGATCTGGAAGGCCGTGCAGGAGCACAAGGTCCAGGTCCTCACGATCGTCGGCGACGCGATGGCGCGGCCGCTGATCGAGGCGTTCCGCGAGGGCGATTACGACGCTTCTTCGCTCGTCGCCGTCTCCAGCCACGCCGCGCTGTTCTCGCAGTCGGTCAAGCAGGAGTTCGTCGAGCTCGTCCCGAACGCCGTCATCACCGACGCGATCGGCTCGTCGGAAAGCGGCTTCACCGGGATCGGCATGGTCGGCAAGGACTCCGACCACAGCGCCGGTCCGCGGGTCAGCTTCGGCAAGGACGCGATCCTGGTCGACGACGACGGCAAGCTCGTCGACCCGGCACCCGGCGCGGTGGGGCTGATCGCCCGCCGCGGGCACGTCCCGCTCGGCTACTACGGCGACCCCGAGAAGAGCAAGAAGATCTTCGTCGAGGTCGGCGGCGTCCGGTACGTCGTCCCGGGTGACTACGCCCGCTACGAGGAGGACGGCACCGTCACGCTGCTCGGCCGCGGCTCCCAGTGCGTCAACACCGGCGGCGAGAAGGTCTACCCGGAAGAGGTCGAAGGCGCGCTCAAGTCGCACCCCGACGTCTTCGACGCGCTCGTCATCGGGATCCCGGACGACCGGCTCGGCCAGCGCGTCGCGGCCGTCGTCCAGCTGCGCGAGGGCGCTTCGCCGGACTTCGCCTCGCTCGAGGAGCACGTCCGCGGCGAGATCGCCGGGTACAAGGTGCCGCGCACGATCTGGCTGGCCGGCGAGATCGGCCGGTCGCCCAGCGGCAAACCGGACTACCCGTGGGCCCAGCGCTACGCGGCCGAGCACGAACCGGCCACGGCCCAGCCCGTCTGAGAGGACATCGCAAGTGCGGACACCCCTGTGCGACCGGCTCGGCATCGACCTGCCGATCATCGGGTTCACGCCCTCGGAGCACGTCGCCGCGGCGCTCAGCCGCGCCGGCGGGCTCGGCGTGCTCGGCTGCGTCCGGTTCAACGACGCCGCCGAGCTCGACCGGGTGCTGACCTGGATGGACGAGAACACCGGCGGCAAGCCCTACGGCGTCGACATCGTGATGCCGGCGAAGGTGCCCGCCGAGGGCACCCAGGTCGACCTGGCGAAGATGATCCCGGACGGCCACCGCGAGTTCGTCGACCGCGTCCTGAAGGAACTGTCCGTGCCGCCGCTGCCGGACGACACCGACGAGCGCGCGGGTGTCCTCGGCTGGCTGCACTCGGTCGCCCGCTCGCACGTCGAGGTCGCGCTCAACCACCCGATCAAGCTGATCGCCAACGCGCTCGGCTCGCCGCCGGTGGACGTCATCGCCCAGTGCCACGACAAGGGCGTGCCGGTGGCGGCGCTGGCCGGCAAGGCCGAGCACGCGGTGCGGCACGTCGAGAACGGCGTCGACTTCGTGGTCGCGCAGGGCTACGAAGCCGGCGGGCACACCGGCGAGATCGCGTCCATGGTGCTGGTTCCGGAGATCGTCGACGCCGTCGACGTGCCGGTGCTCGCCGCGGGCGGGATCGGTTCCGGACGGCAGATGGCCGCGGCGCTCGCGCTCGGGGCGTCCGGCGTCTGGATGGGCTCGATGTGGCTGGCCACCGCGGAGTACCTGCAGACGATGGGCGAGTCGGTGGCGATGCAGCAGGCGCTCGTCGGCGCGTCCTCGTCGGACACCGTGCGGACCCGGATCTACACCGGCAAGCCGGCCCGGCTGCTCAAGACCCGCTGGACCGAGGCGTGGGCCGCGGCCGACGCGCCCGAGCCGTTGCCGATGCCGCTGCAGAACCTGCTGGTTTCCCACGCCCACAACCGGATCCACGCGGCGAACGACCCGAGTGTCGTGTCGATGCCGGTGGGGCAGATCGTGGGGCGGATGAACGCGGTGCGGCCGGTCGCCGACGTCGTCGCGGACCTGGTGTCCGGCTACGAAGAAGCACTGTCGCGGTTGGACAAGACGCGCTGAAGGGGGCCCGCCGCGGCGGGCCCCCTCCTCGCGAAAGTGGTTACAGCGAAGCGGCGGCCGCGGCGATCTTCGACGCGAACGTGCTCACCTCGGTGTAGACCCCGGGGGCGTGCGCGCGGGCGCAGCCGTCGCCCCAGGAGACGATGCCGACCTGGATCCACGCGCCGGCGTTGTCGCGGCGGAACATCGGGCCGCCGGAGTCGCCCTGGCAGGTGTCGACGCCGCCGGAGGCGAGGTTGCCCGCGCAGATCTCGGCGCTCGGGATGAGGTCGGGGTAGCTGCCGCCCTGGGCCTGGCAGGTGCTGTCGGCCACGAACGGGACGGTCGCCTTCAGCAGGTACCGCTGCTGCGCGCCGCCTTCGCGGGCCGCTCCCCAGCCGGCGACGGTGAACGTGCCGGTGTTGTAGGTCGCGTTCGTCGCGATCGGCAGCGTCGAGAGGCCGCTCACCGGGCTGGCCAGCTTGATCAGCGCCCAGTCACCGCCGGTCGAGGTGCCGTAGGTGGGCGACTGGTAGACGTAGGTCGAGCGGATCTTCTGCGCGCTGGTGCTCTGCAGGTCGACGACGCCGACCGTCGCGGTGATCGAGGTGTTCGAACCCGTCCGGCTGACGCAGTGCGCCGCGGTCAGGACGATCTGGTTGGTGTAGAGCGCGCCGCCGCAGCCCATGGACAGCCGGACCATGAACGGGAACTCGCCCTGGGCGGCCCGGGTCCCGCCGACGACGTCGGTGGACGGCGGCTGGGCGGCGATCGCCGGGGTGGCGAACGACGCCGCCGCGGCGAGCGCGGCCAGTGCGGTGGTGGCGTTTCTGAGCAGGGTGAACCAGCGCTTGGGAGCCAAGGGGATCAGTCCTTCCAGTGTCCACAGTGGAAGCCGGTTGCCGTCAGCGGCTCCATGACTACACCAGGTGCTCACATACCGGGACAACCAACTTTCTTCGGATGTTTCGGGCGGTTGGGTGATTTCTCACCGGCGGATCCGACGAACGCCGTAGGCCGAAGCGCCCAGCACCAACGCCACGCACCCGGCCAGCACCGACGGCAGCGGCAGGCTGAAGGCCAGCACCACGCACCCGGCCAGGCCCAGGACGGCCCGCGCCTTCCCCTTCAGGGTGAGCGCGGCGGCGTTGGCGACCGCGTAGTACGTCAGGACGGCGAAGGACGAGAAGCCGATCGCGGCGCGCAGGTCGAGGAACGCGGCGAGCACGGCGACGACGAGCCCGACGGCCAGTTCGGCGCGGTGCGGCACGTCGTAGCGGGGGTGCACGGCGGCGAGGAACCGGGGGAGGTGGCCGTCGCGGCTCATCGCCAGCGTCGTGCGCGAGACGCCGAGGATGAGCGCCAGCAGCGAGCCGAGTGCCGCCAGCGCGGCGCCCACCCGGACGACCGGGGCGAGCCACCCCGGGACGGCGGCCGCGATCGGGTCGGGGCTCGCGGCGAGCGCGGCCGGGCCGAGGCGGACGAGCAGCAGCACCGCCAGGGCCGCGTAGACGACGAGGGTGAGGCCCAGCGCCAGCGGGATGGCGCGCGGGATGGTGCGGGCCGGGTCGCGGACTTCCTCGCCGAGCGTCGCGAGCCGCGCGTACCCGGCGAAGGCGAAGAAGAGCAGCCCGGCGGCCTCGAGGACACCGCCGGCACCGGGCCAGGCGACGAGCGGGCCGCCCGCGGCCGGCCCGGTGGCCATCGTGACCGCGGCGGCGGTGAGCACGAGCAGGGTGCACGAGACGATCACCCGCGTCGCCAGCGCCGAGCGGTGCACGCCGAAGTAGTTGACCGCGGTGAGGCCGCCGACGACGGCGACGGCGAGGAGGCCGCGCCACGGCTGCCCGAGGCCGGGTGCGGCGTAGGCGACGACGGTGAGCGTCATCGCGGCGCAGCTGGCCGTCTTGCCGGTGACGAATCCCCAGCCGGCCAGGTAGCCCCAGAATTCACCGAGCCTTTCCCGCCCGTAAACGTAGGTGCCGCCCGATTGGGGGTGAATCGCCGCGAGCCGCGCCGACGACATCGCATTGCAGTACGCGACGACGGCCGCGACGACCAAGGCGATGAGCAATCCGGCCCCCGCGGCCCGCGCCGCCGGACCGAACGCGGCGAAGACGCCGGCGCCGATCATCGAGCCCAGGCCCAGGAAAACGGCGTCGGCCAGGCCCAGTCGTCGAGCCAAGGGTGTCGGGCGCATCCGGGTGATCCTCCGTGTTGCGCGCCACAGCGAACCACGGCGCACCGGGAAACGAATAGGGTCGATTCCGTGCCCGCCCCTTCACGCCATTCCCGCCTGTCCGCCGATGGTCCCGTCCTCGACGGGATTCCCGAGCACGGCCGTGTTCCGCGCTACTACGCGGTCAAGGTCGAGCTGCTGGCGGTGATCGCGGAACTGGGCGAAGGATCGGTGCTGCCGACGGAACGTGAGCTGTGCGAGCGCTTCGAGGTGTCGAGGGCGACGGTACGGCAGGCGGTCGGCGAACTGGTGCTCGAGGGCAGGCTGAGCCGGCGTCAGGGGAGCGGGACGTTCGTCGCGGGGCCGAAGCTGGTGCAGCCGCTGGCCCTGGTGAGTTATACGGAGGGGTTGCGCCGCCAGGGGATCCGCCCGGGCCGCACGGTGATCACCCTGGAAAGGCGGCTGGCGGGCAGCGCGCTGGCGGCGGACCTGCAGGTGACGTCGGACGCCGAGGTGATCCACATCGAGCGGGTGCTGCTCGCCGACGAGGAGCGCGTCGGGTTGGAGTCGACATATCTCCTGGCGGAGAGGTTCCCGACGCTGCTGGAGGTGTTCAACCCCGAGCAGTCGCTGAACGCATGCTTGAGCGAGCAGCTCGGCGTGGTGTTCGACGGGGCGGAGGAGCGGGTCGAGACGGTGCTGGCGACGCCGCGCGAGGCGTTGCTGATCGGGACGAATCCGGCTTTGCCGATGCTGCTGACGCACCGGATTTCGTGGGGTCCCGATGGGGCGCCGTTCGAGCGGGTGCGGTCGCTTTACCGGGGTGACCGGTTGAGTTTCATGACCCGGCTGGGCCGCGCCTGACTGTCACGTCTTCACCGCCGGTCTCGTTCCTCCCGCACAACCGAACGGGAGGACGTCATGAACATCGCACTGTGGGTCGGTCAGGTGTTGCTGGCGGCGATTTTCGTCGTGTCGGGCGTGCTGAAGTCGACGATGTCCCGTGAGCGGATGCTCGAAACCGGCCAAACGGGCGCGGCGGCGTACCCGCTGCCGGTGGTCCGGTTCACCGCGATCTGCGAGCTGATCGCGGTGGTGGGGCTGGTTCTGCCGGTGCTCGTCGGAGTCGCACCGGCATTGACGGGCTGGGCGGCGGTCGGGCTGGCGGTGGTGATGGTGGGCGCGATGGCGATGCACGGCCGGTTGGCGGTGGTGCAGCACAAGGCGGCTGAGTGGCGGAACGTCGGGGTGAACGCGGTGATCTTGGCGGTGTGCGTGTTCGTGGCGGCCGGCCGGCTCTGACTTCGTCGACCCGAGGATGCTCTCGCGCGGCAGGTGCAACCGATCGAGCCTCCCCTCCGTCCTGGAGGTATGCGCACACTGCTGGGTACGGCTCTTCTGCTCCTCACGCTGACCGCGTGCGGGGCGGCCAACACGGCGGCGCCCGCCGGGAGCAGCACCGGTCCGGAGACGCCCACGACGTCGAGTTCGCCCTCGGTGCCGGGTTCGCCGACGATCGCGCCCCCGCCGTCTCAGACCGTCGGGCGGCCGACGCAGGGCATCGCCCCGGGCGACGACGTGATCGCGGAGTCCCAGGTCGACGCGCGCGGGCTGCCCGAAGGCTTCCCCCGGAGCCTGACCCGCAGCCTCGACGGCAAGACGGTGATCCTCCAGGCCGAGGAGGGCGGCTGCCGCCGCGTTGCCGCGCACGTCGGCGACCAGACGCCGCAGCAGGTGGTCGTGCTGGTTTCGGTCATCACGGCGAAGAAGGGCCAGGTGTGCCCGGACTACATCAAGGAGATCAGCATCCCGCTGACGCTGGCCGAACCGCTCGGGACGCGCACGGTGGTGCTCCGCCAGGGCTGAGCAGTTCCCGCAGACGCTGGGAGGGCCGCCCCGGGATGCCCGGGGTCGCCCTCCCAGACCACGTCCGGGAGCTTTCACGTGAAAGCTCCGGTCCCAGGTCGTGAAAGCTTCACCGGATCCGTGCAACCCCCGGCGCCGCCCGTTCCGTCTTCGGGACATGAGGTACTTAGCGAAGGTGGTCGGGACAGGCGCGTTCCTGCTGATGGCAACGGCCTGCGCCGGCCAGGACATGCCCACCAGCCAGCCCGCTGCCGGGGGTGACTCCGCCGCGCCCACCGGGAGCGTTTCGACGTCGCCGACCGAGTCGGTGCTGCCGACCTCGCCGTCGGCCAACCCGCCGGGCAAACCCCGGCTGACCGTGCCCGAAGGCAGTACGCCGGTGCCGCCGAACAAGGTCGACGCCACGGCCCTGCCCGCCAACTACCCGCACGAGGTGTGGACGGCCAACGGCGGCACCGTCCTGAACATCCGCGCCCAGGAAGGCGGCTGCGGCCACGCCCTCGGCGAGGCGACCGAGCAGGCGGGCGACCGCGTCGTCGTCAACCTGAGCGAGACCAAGGCCCAGACCGGCCAGATGTGCACCATGGACATCCGCTACCCGGTGATCTCGGTCGCCCTGGCCGCGCCGCTCGACCAGCGCACGGTCGTGTTGAAGACGCAGAAATGATCTAGGGTCGGGTGATGGGAAGCCGCCAGGTCTCACGCACCGCGATCGTCGCCGCGCCGCCCGGGAAGATCTTCGGGCTGCTCGCCGATCCGGCCCAGCACCCGCTCATCGACGGATCCGGCACGGTCCGGGCCGCCCAGTCCGGCGGCCCGGACCGGCTCACGCTCGGCGCGAAGTTCGGCATGGACATGAAGATGGGCGCGTCGTACAAGATCCTCAACACCGTCGTCGAGTTCGAAGAGGGCCGGCTGATCGCCTGGCGCCACTTCAACGGGCACCGCTGGCGCTGGCGCCTCGAGCCCCTCGACGACGGCCGCACCGAGGTCACCGAGACGTTCGACTGGTCGACGGCGAAGTTCCCGCTGGCCATCAGCCTCAGCCCGTTCCCGCGCAAGAACGCCGCAGGCATCGAGAAGACCCTCGCGCGGCTCACGCAGCTGTTCCCGGGCTGACCGGGGTCGCACCAAAATTAGTTGTACAGTGCTTAATATTGTCCGTGCAACTAGTTGGGGAGTGCGGTGCCGCAGCCGGTGCGCCGGCGGGTGGTCCTGGCCACCTGCTGCCTGAGCCTGTTCATCGTCGGGCTCGACAACACGATCGTGAACCTCGCGCTGCCCTCGATCCGCCGCGAGCTGGGCGCGTCGGTCTCCAGTCTGCAGTGGACGATCGACGCGTACACGCTCGTGCTGGCCAGCCTGCTCATGCTGTCCGGCTCGACCGCGGACCGGATCGGGCGGCGCCGGACGTTCCAGACCGGCCTGGCGCTGTTCAGCCTCGGGTCGCTGCTGTGCGGGATCGCGCCGAGCATCGGGCTGCTGGTCGCGTTCCGGGCGCTGCAGGCGATCGGCGGGTCGATGCTCAACCCGGTCGCGCTGTCCATCGTCGCGAACGTCTTCACCGACCCGCGTGACCGCACGCGCGCGATCGGCGTCTGGGCCGGGGTGAACGGGCTGAGCCTGGCGGTCGGCCCGGTGCTCGGCGGCGTGCTCGTCGACTGGGCGGGCTGGCGCTCGATCTTCTGGATCAACGTCCCGGTCGGCCTCGCCGCGATCGTCCTGACGGCGGTGTTCGTCCCGGAGTCGCGCGCCCCGCGCCCGCGCCGCCTCGACCCGGTCGGGCAGCTGCTGGTGATCGTGCTGCTGGCGTCGCTGACGTACGGGATCATCGAAGGCCGCGGCTCGGGCGTGCCGGTGATGGTGGGCTGCTTCGCGGTCGCCGCGGCGGCGCTGGCGGTGCTGCTGCCGTACGAGCGACGGCGCCGGGATCCGTTGCTGGAGCTGAGGTTCTTCCGCAGCGTCCCGTTCTCGGGGGCGACGCTCACGGCGGTCGCCGGGTTCGCGGCGCTGTCGGGCTTCTTGTTCCTGACGACGTTGTACCTGCAGGAGACGCGCGGGTTTTCGGTGCTGCACGCGGGGTTGCTGACGCTGCCGATGGCGGTGCTGACGGCGGTGGGCGCGCCGTTGTCGGGCCGGCTGACCGGCGCGCGCGGCCCGCGCCTGCCGTTGCTGGTGGCCGGCGCGGGGATCGCGGCGTCCGGCGTGGTGCTGGCGGGGATCGGCCCGGCGACGCCGATCGCGTGGGTGGTGACGGGGTACGTGTGCTTCGGCGTCGGCTACGGCCTGCTCAACGCGCCGATCACGAACGCGGCGGTGTCCGGGATGCCCCGCGAGCAGGCGGGTCTGGCGGCGGCGGTGGCGTCGACGAGCCGCCAGGTGGGGACGTCGCTGGGGGTGGCGGTGATCGGCGCGGTGGTGGCGGCGGACGCGGGGACGCCGCCGGGAACGGGCCACGCGGTGTGGGCGATCGTCGCGGGGTGTGGGGTGCTGGTGTTCGTGCTGGGGCTGGTGACGACCGGTCGCTGGGCGCTGGCGACCGCGGCGCGCGTGAATGGTTCGGACCAAGCGTCCACTTCAGTGGGTTGACCACGGTGTCCGTTCGCTG
Organism: Amycolatopsis sp. NPDC098790; assembly: GCF_044759945.1. Lineage (NCBI taxonomy): Bacteria > Bacillati > Actinomycetota > Actinomycetes > Pseudonocardiales > Pseudonocardiaceae > Amycolatopsis > Amycolatopsis sp. NPDC098790. Next base: position 337,317 of record NZ_JBIWAI010000005.1, on the reverse strand, counting down.
GTAGCGGCGGATTTCGCGCTCAGTGGTCCGGACCACTTCTTCCCGCGCCTCTCGAAGTCGTCGAAAAACTTCCGGCGATTCCGGTGAACCGCCCGTGTTACCGAGCCGTATCCAAGGGTGAGGTGGTGATCAGAGAGGAGGGGCACATGCCCCGGTTGAGCAGTGGTCGGCACCGCAAGCAGGCGACCGTCGGGCTGGCCGCGTTGCTGGGTGTTTCCGGCATCACCGCGGCGGCCATCGCGCTGAGCAGTCCCGCGGGCAACGCGGCCGAAGCGCCCAAGGAGAACTGCGGGGGACTCGACACCGCCCTGCAGAACAACCTGAACTTCATCGCGGGCCAGCAGGCGAACCCGGACGCGCAGTCGGCCGCGCGGATCGCCAACCGGCAGGCGGTCGTCGACCTGATCCAGCAGCGGCGGCAGGTCGCCGGCTGCACGGCGAACGTCGTCGCGAACAACGGCCAGGCCGCGCAAGCGCCTGCCGCGCAAGCACCGGCTCAGCAGGCTCCGGCTCAGCAAGCCCCGGCGCAACAGGCGCCGGCCCAGCAGGATCAGTCCGGAGTGGACACCGGCGCCGTCGGCGAAGTCGTCTGCCCGGGTTCGACCGTGACGCTCTCGGGCGAAGGCGGCGCGCCGGCCGCGTCGAGCAACCAGTTCCCGGCCGGGACCAAGCTGAAGGTGACCAACCTGGACAACTCGAAGTCCACCACGGTGGAGGTGACGTCGGTGTCGGGCAGCTGCACGCTGCTCAACAACGCCGCCTTCGAACAGGTTCGGGAACCCGGAAAGTTCCTCATCCGGCGCGCGCGGATCGAGCGCGTCGGCTGAGGGAGCAGGGAAGGAGGGGGACACCGGCGGCGGGCCGGTGTCCCCTTCCCTTGTGCATCAACGGAAGCTGATCTGCAGCACCGGGTCGCCGGTGCTGGCGAAGAAGTCGTTGCCCTTGTCGTCGATGACGATGAACGCCGGGAAGTCCTCGACCTCGATCTTCCAGACGGCTTCCATGCCGAGCTCGGCGTACTCGAGGACGTCGACCTTCTTGATGCAGTCCTGCGCGAGCCGCGCGGCCGGGCCGCCGATCGAGCCGAGGTAGAACCCGCCGTGCGACTGGCACGCGTTCGTCACCTGCTTCGACCGGTTTCCCTTGGCCAGCATGACGAGTGAGCCGCCGGCGGCCTGGAACTGCTCGACGTAGGAGTCCATCCGCCCGGCCGTGGTCGGGCCGAACGAACCCGACGCGTAGCCCTCCGGCGTCTTCGCCGGGCCGGCGTAGTAGACGGGGTGGTTCTTCAGGTAGTCCGGCATCTCCTCGCCGGCGTCGAGGCGCTCGGCGATCTTCGCGTGCGCGATGTCGCGGGCGACGACCAGCGGCCCGGTGAGCGAAAGCCGCGTCTTGACCGGCAGCTGCGAGAGCTGCGCGCGGATCTCCGCCATCGGCCGGTTGAGGTCGACGTTCACGACGTCGTCGGAGAGGTCTTCCTCGGTGACGTCGGGGAGGAACTGGGCCGGGTCGCGCTCGAGCTGCTCGATGAACACGCCGTCGGCGGTGATCTTCGCCTTCGCCTGCCGGTCGGCGGAGCAGCTCACGGCGATGCCGACGGGGCAGGACGCGCCGTGGCGGGGCAGCCGGATGACGCGGACGTCGTGGCAGAAGTACTTGCCCCCGAACTGCGCGCCGATGCCGAACTGGCGGGTCATCTCCAGCACCTGCTGCTCGAGGTCCTGGTCGCGGAAGGCGTGCCCCAGCTCGGAACCCTCGGCGGGGAGGTTGTCGAGGTAGCGCGCGGAGGCGAGCTTCGCGACCTTCAGGTTGAACTCGGCCGACATGCCGCCGACGACGATCGCGAGGTGGTACGGCGGGCAGGCCGCGGTGCCGAGGCTGCGCAGCTTCTCGTCGAGGAAGCGCGCGAGCCGCTTCGGGTTCAGGACGGCTTTCGTTTCCTGGTAGAGGAACGTCTTGTTGGCGCTGCCGCCGCCCTTGGCCATGAAGAGGAACTCGTAGGTCGGGTCGCCCTCTTTGTGGTACAGCTCGATCTGCGCCGGGAGGTTGGTACCGGTGTTGCGCTCGTCCCAGAAGTTGACCGGCGCCATCTGCGAGTAGCGCAGGTTCAGCTGCTGGTAGGCGTCGAAGATGCCCCGCGAGAGGGCGCGCTCGTCGTCACCGCCGGTGAGGACGCCTTCGCCGCGCTTGCCGATGACGATGGCGGTCCCGGTGTCCTGGCACATCGGGAGGACGCCGCCGGCGGAGATGGCGGCGTTGCGCAGCAGGTCCATGGCGACGAAGCGGTCGTTGCCACTCGCTTCGGGGTCGTCGACGATGGCTTTGAGCTGCTTGAGGTGTGATGTACGCAACAGATGCTGGATGTCGGTGATGGCAGTGCGCGCGAGGGTGGTGAGTGCTTCCGGGGCGATCTTCAGGAAGGTGCGGCCGGCGGCTTCGACGGTTTCGACGCCTTCGTCGGTGACCAGCCGGTATTCGGTCGTCGTGTCCTTGCCCAGCGGGAGGACTTCGGTGTGCTGAAACGTGGTGGTGGACGGCACTGCCAGGCTCCTTTGCCAGCTCCGGGATCGGTCCACCCTAATCAGGGGTGGGGGGCACGCCGAAGAGGCATGTGGTCACTGTGGGCCACCCCACGCGGTTTGGGTTCGGTTGGGGGGTTGGTGGGGCCGCGATCCTGGGGTTGGTGTCCCGCTCGGTGTTCCGGGTTGGTGTCTCCGCCATCTCGGGCTTGGTGTCCTGCGACGCCGGGCTTGGTGTCTCCGCCACCCCGGGCTGGTGTGTCTCCACGATCCCGGCTTGGTGTCTCCACCACCCCGATGCCCGATTGTGACTACGGCCGGCGGTACCGCGTCAAGGCGGGAAAGCGTGCCTTGACCCGGCACCGCCGGCCGTGTTCGGGCTTTGGATCGGGGTTGCGGGGAGGTCTGGTTGGTGGGGGTGGCGGGTTTGTGCTGCCTGCCTGCGTTCGCAGGTGGTGGTTGGTCACCGGCGCCCGCTCTCCGGCCCCCGGCTCTCCGGTGCCCGCCCTCGGCGCCCGCCCTCCCTGGGGGACCGCCCCGCTCCAGCGTATCGGTGCTGGGTGACCAAAACGGCGGGGAAGTCGCGCGTGCGGGGGTTTTGTCCACATTGCGGCCCGGCTGTGGACAAGCCCCGGGCGGCGGAAGGCCGGTGCGGCGGCGACCGGAGCCTGAAAGTGGTCGGGAGGCCGGGTCCACCCCGACGGACCCGACCTCCCGGGGAAAGCGGCCGGGTGCGTGCACACCCTGCCGCCTGGTCGGTGCCGGTGTCGCAAGCCGCTCCACGAATGTGGCGTGACGAAGGTCATATGTCAACGCGGCCGAACGGGTTCCGGCGAGGGGTTGCTACCCAGGGCTCGCGCGAGCGAAACCCGCTTTTCGTGAAGGATTTTCCAGAACGGCCGCGTGAAACCGGGAACTGCTGGTCCAGGACACGCGAAAGGGGCGGGTGCACTCTGCACCCGCCCCTTCACGAAAAGCGATCAGCTGGCGTACGCGCGCAACCGGTCGGCCCGCTCGCCCTGGCGGAGCTTCGACATGACCTCGCGCTCGATCTGGCGGACGCGCTCGCGGGACAGACCGAAGTGCTTGCCGATCTGGTCGAGCGTGCGCGGCTGGCCGTCGTCGAGGCCGTAGCGCAGGCGGATCACGTGCTGCTCGCGGTCGTCCAGCGTGGCCAGGACGCGGCGCAGGTCGTCCTGCAGCAGGCCCGAGATCACGGCGCTCTCGGCGTCCGTTGCCTCGGAGTCCTCGATGAAGTCGCCCAGCGGGGCGTCCTCCTCGGTGCCGACCGGCATGTCCAGGCTTACCGGGTCACGCGAGTGGTCGAGCAGGTCGGAGATCTTGTGCGCCGGGATGCCGGACTCGGCCGCCAGCTCGTCGTTCGTCGCGTCGCGGCCGAGCTGCTGGTGCAGGTCGCGCTTGATGCGGGCCAGCTTGTTGACCTGTTCCACCAGGTGGACCGGGAGCCGGATGGTGCGGCCCTGGTCGGCCATCCCCCTGGTGATGGCCTGGCGGATCCACCAGGTCGCGTAGGTCGAGAACTTGAACCCCTTGGAGTAGTCGAACTTCTCCACCGCGCGGATCAGACCCAGGTTCCCCTCCTGGATCAGGTCGAGCAGCGGCATCCCCCGGCCGGTGTAGCGCTTGGCCAGCGAGACCACCAGGCGGAGGTTGGCCTCCAGGAGGTGGTTCTTGGCCACGTGCCCGTCGCGGACCAGGGCGGACAGCTCCTTGCGGCGCTTCGGGGTGAGGTTCTCCCCGGTGTCCAGCATGTGCTGGGCGAAGACGCCGGCTTCGATGCGCTTGGCGAGCTCGACCTCGTCGGCCGCGGACAGCAGGGCGGTCTTGCCGATGCCGTTGAGGTAGACGCGGACGAGGTCGGCGGCGGGGCTCTGGGCGTCGAGGTCGGCGTCGGTGAGCGCCCCCACGCTCAGCGACGACGGCTCCTCGGACACCTGAGCCGGGATGCGCTCGCGAATCCCGCGCGACTCGCGTTCGAGAGTCTGGACTGACATTCTGCCTCCCCGGTCACGGGCTGAACGTGCTGCTGCGGTCGTCCCACCGGGTGCGTACCCGCGGACCGGGGCCTGTGGAACCCGGTACGCCGGTCCGGCCGGCTTGGCTGGACATCTGGCACAACGCTCCGGGTTTCCAAAACGTTCCCGGCTCGCCTGAAAAGGAGACGGCTGCCGGCGCGCTCCGGTTGCTCCACCATTGCTGAGCTTTTGCTGAGAACGTTCCGTGACCGGGGAACCTGAGAATCCCATGTGAATCACGTCAAGACGTGAACCCGGGCGAGGTGGTCTAGACCTCCACGAGAACCGTGAACGGACCGTCGTTGACGCTCGAGACCGCCATCATCGCCCCGAAACGCCCCGTCGCGACGGTGGCGCCGCGCCCGCGCAGCTCGGCCACGACGGCGTCCACCAACGGCTCCGCGACCTCCGGCCGGGCGGCCTGCGTCCACGACGGCCGGCGCCCTTTCTTCGTGTCGCCGTAGAGCGTGAACTGGCTCACCACGAGCAGCGGCGCATTCGCCGTGGCGCATGATTCCTCGTCGCGAAGCACGCGCAGCTCGTGCAATTTGCGCGCCATCGTCACGGCCTTCGCCGCGTCGTCGCCGGCGTGGATTCCCAGCAGCACAAGCAAACCCGGTTCGTCGATCGCGCCGACGACCTCACCCTCGACGGTGACGGCCGCCTGGGTGACGCGCGCCGCGACGGCCCTCATCGGCCCGCCGGGACGAGCATCCCGTGCCGGACGAGCTCGCGGACGACGGGCAACGCGGTGGCGGCGAGCTCCGAAGCGTCGAGTCCTTGCGAGAACGCGAGGAGCTCGATCAAGTCCTCCAAGGGCAACGCACCGCGGCAGCCGGCCAGGAGCCGCGCGGCCAGGTCGTCGACCTCGTGCTGCCAGCCCGGCCCGTCGGTGCGGTGCAGCCGCCGGACGGTCGCCGCCCAGCCCTCGTCGCCGGGTTCCTCGACGCTTTCCAGCAAAACCGTGTCGGGCACCACAAAACGGACATCGAGCAACGAATCTCCCGATTCGCGCAGCCATTCCACGCGGTCCAGCCAGCCGGCCGCTTCCGGGCCCAGCGGGTCGTCGTAGGCCTGCCGGAGGTCTTCGCAGACGACGGTCGGTGTCCGCCCGGACGCGCGCCGCAGCGTGACGAAGCCGAACCCGATGCCCCGGACGTCGTTCGCCGCGAACCAGTCGAGCCACGCCGCCGCCTTCGCCCGGCCTTCCGGCGAGCGCGGGTCGAGACCGGCGTCACGCAGCCACGTGCCGACGTACAGCGCCGGATCGGCCACGTCGCGCTGGACGAACCACGCGTCGGTCTCGGCGGGCAGCCAGCGGCTCACCCGGTCGGCCCAGTCCTCTTTCCCGGTGTGCAGCCACGACGCCAGCAGCTGGCCGACGCCACCCTCGTTGAGGAAGCCGGGCAGCTGCCGGACGACCAGCGCGCTCGCGTCGTCGCCGGCCAGCCCGGAGTCGCGGTAGGTGTAGTCGACGCGCGCCGGCCCGACCACGAACGGCGGGTTGCAGACGACCTGGTCGAACTTCCGCCGCGCGATCGGCGCGAACCACTCGCCGCGCACGAGTTCGACGTCCAGCTCGTTGAGCCGGAACGTCGCCGCGGCCAGGGAAAGGGCCCGCTCGGAGACGTCGGTGGCGGTGACGCGCTGGGCGTGCCGGGTCGCGTGCAGCGCCTGGACGCCGTTGCCGGTGCCCAGGTCGAGCAGGGTGCCGACCGGGCGGCGGCTGGTCGCGCGGATCAGCGACAGCGACGCGTGGCCGACGCCGAGCACGTGGTCTTCGGGCACCGTGGTGCCCAGCACGTCGGCGTCGAGGTCGGACACGACCCACCAGGAGCCTTCCTCGTCGCCGTGCGGCCGGATGTCCAGGGCGGCGCGGTAGCCGTCCCGGACCGCGCTCAGCACGCCGGCGGCGACGGCGTCTTCCGGCGTCAGCGGCGCGAACGCGGCCTTGACCGCGGTCTCCGGCTCAGTGCCGCCCAGCAGGAACAGCCGGATCAGCGTCCCCAGGTCGCCCGCGTCCCGGCTCGCGCGCTCGGCGGGCACCGGCTCGCCGCGGCCCAGCGCCGCGTGGGCGGCTCCGCCGAGGGCGGCCACCACGCCGTCGGCGTCGTAGGAGGTGCGCCGGAAGGCCTCGCGCAACCGCGCGCAGACGTCGTCGGACAGGTCGGGCAGTACGCTTCGCGTGCTCACGGTGGGTAATGCTGCCACGATGGCCCCCGTGACCCATGAACGCGTCCTCGCCCCGCTCGACGCGGCGCTGCCCGAGCTCGAAGCGCTGTACATCGACTTGCACCGGCACCCCGAGCTGTCCTTCGCCGAGACCCGGACGGCGGCCGAGCTGGCCCGGCGGCTGGAGCGCGACGGCTACGAGGTGCACACCGGCATCGCCGGCACCGGGGTGCTGGGCGTCCTGCGCAACGGCGAGGGCCCGACGGTGCTGCTGCGCGCCGACATCGACGCGCTGCCGGTCGAGGAGAAGACCGGCCTGTCGTACGCGAGCACCGCCCGCGGCACCGACGAGCACGGCAAGGACGTTCCCGTCATGCACGCGTGCGGCCACGACATGCACGCCACCTGGCTCTCCGGCGCCGCCGCGCTGCTCGCGAAGGGCCGCGACACCTGGTCGGGCACGCTGCAGGTGGTCTTCCAGCCGGGGGAGGAGGGCGCGGGCGGCGCCGTGCGGATGATCCGGGACGGCCTGTTCGACCGGGCCGGCACCCCCGACGTCGTGTTCGGCCAGCACCTGGTGCCCGGCCCGGCCGGCTGGGTCCTGACCCGGCCCGGCGTGATCATGGCCGCGACGGACACGCTGCGCATCACCCTGCACGGCCGCGGCGGCCACGGCTCGCGCCCCGAGACGACCGTCGACCCGGCCGTGCTGGCCGCGTCCGTGGTGCTCAAGCTGCAGACGATCGTCTCGCGGGAGATCGCGGCCACCGACTCGGCCGTGGTCACCGTCGGTTCGCTGCACGTGGGCACGGCGAGCAACGTCATCGCCGACGACGCCGTCCTCGAGGTCAACGTCCGGTCGTTCGACCAGGCCGTCCGCGAGCGGGTGCTGGCCGCGGTCGAACGGATCGTCAACGGCGAGGCGGCGACGGCCGGCGCGCCGAAGCCGCCGGAGATCGTCCGGTCCGGCGCGTACCCGATCACCGAAAACGACGAAGCCGCCAACGACGCGCTCACCGAGGTCTTCCGCGGCCACTTCGGCGCCGACATCGTGCTGCCGGCGCCACTGGTCACCGGGAGCGAGGACTTCAGCGAGTTCGGCCGGGCGGCCGGCGTGCCGTCGGTGTTCTGGCTGGTCGGCGGCTTCGACCCGCAGACGGTCATCACGGCGATGACCGAGGGCCGGTTCGAGCGCGACATCCCGTCCAACCACTCGCCGCGCTTCGCCCCGGTGCTGCACCCGACGCTGCGCACGGGCATCGAGACGCTCGTGACAGCCGCGTTGAGCCGGTTGTCCCACCCAGGTGTCGGATGACCGGAACAGGTGGGACGATGGGACGTGGAGGTGGTGCAGTGACCACGCCCGCCAAGGACTCGGACCCGGTGCTGATCACCGGGGCGGCCCCGTCGTACGAAGAGCAGTTCGCCGCCCGCAAGCGCAAGTACGTGATCATGATGGCGTGCCGGATCCCGTGCCTGATCCTCGCCGGGCTGACGTACCACACGTGGTGGCTGGCGCTGGGGTTCCTCGCGATCTCCGTGCCGCTGCCGTGGATCGCGGTGCTGATCGCCAACGACCGCCCGCCCCGCAAGTCCGAGAACGTGTCCACGTACCAGCGCGAGGCGACGGCGATCGAAGGCACCAACCACCGCGTGATCGACGGCTAGCCCGGCTGCGGACCCACCTTCCCGACGGCCAGCGCGCCCAGGCGCGTCCCGTGCCGCAGGACGTCCACAGTGGACTCGCCGGCCAGCCAGCCGGTGAGCACACCCGCGTCGAACGCGTCGCCCGCGCCGGTCGAGTCGATGCACTCCGCCTCGACCGCCGGGACGCTCGTGACGCCGTCGTGGTCGACCCAGCTGGCGCCGTCCAGCCCCGCCGTCACCACGACCGCGCCGACGGTGTCGAGCAGTTCCTTCGCCGACACCGGGTCCGCCGAGCCGGTCAGCGCGACCAGCTCTTCGGTGTTCGGCATCAGCAAGTCGACCCCGCGGACGTCGTCGAGGAACGCCGCCGGGTCGGTGATGTGCGCGGCCGCCTGCGGGTCGACCGACGTCGTCAGCCCGGCTTCCTTCGCCGCCGCGAGCGCGGCGAGCCCGGCCGCGCGCGACGGCGGGTCGAGCAGCACGTACCCGGACAGGTGCAGGTGGCGCGCCCCGGCCAGTGCGTCGGCGGTGACGTCCTCGGGGGCGAAGCGCTGGTTCGCGCCGCGGTCGGCCAGCATGCTGCGCTGCCCCGAGCCGTCGACCATGACGACGACGCAGCACGTCGGCGCCTCGGGGTCGACGGCGAACGCGCACCGCACGCCCGCCGCCTCCAGCTCGGCCCGAATCAGCCGGCCGCCCGGGTCGTCGCCGATCCGCGCGAGCAACGTCGTCTCCGCGCCGAGGTGCCGCAGCCACAGCGCCGTGTTGGCGCCCGAACCGCCGCCGGTGAAGCGGATCTTCGCGCGCGCGTCACCGCCGTGCGGCAACGGCTTGTCGTGCCGGGCGATCACGTCGAGGGCGGCGTCGCCGACCACCACGATGCCGCTCATGCCAGCGCCACCGCGACCTCGGTGGCCAGCTTCGCGTTGTTCAGCACCAAAGCCTCGTTCGCGTCGATGCTCACGCCGCCGCTGGCCGTGTGGAAGTGCTCCAGCAGGACCGGCGTGACGTCGGCGCCGTGCACCCCCTGCTCTTCGACGAGCGCGAGGCCCTCGGCGAGCAGCCGGTCGTGCAGCTCTCTGTCCATTTCGGACGCTTCGGGGATCGGGTTCGCCAGCAGGACACCGGAACCCGCGTACGCGCGGTGCGCGGCGACCACGGCGGCGGCCTGCTTCGGGTCGTCGACCCGCCAGCCGACGGCGTGCCCCGACGAGCGGAGGTAGAACGCCGGGAAGTCGTCGGTGCGGTAGCCCAGCACCGGCACCGAGTTCGTCTCCAGCACTTCCAGCGTCGCCGGGATGTCGAGGACCGACTTCACGCCGGAGCAGACGACCACGGTCGGCACCTTCGCCAGCACGCCGAGGTCCGCCGAGACGTCCCACGACTGCGCCGCGCCGACGTGCACGCCCCCGAGCCCGCCGGTGGCGAACATCCCGATGCCGGCCGCGGCGGCCAGCGCCGACGTGCTCGCGACGGTCGTCGCGCCCGACCGGCCGAGGCCGACGGCCGGGCCGAGGTCCCGCAGCGAGAGCTTGTCGAGGCCGGCGTCCGGCGCGCAGACGCGCTCGAGCTCGGCGGGGGAGAGGCCGACGACGACACGCCCGTCGAGCACCGCGATGGTAGCCGGGACGGCACCGCCGTCGCGCACGACGCGCTCGAGACGGCGGGCGACGTCGAGGTTGCGGCCGGGCGGCAGGCCGTGGGACAGGATGGTGCTCTCCAGCGCGACGACGGGGTGCCCGTCACGCAGCGCCGAGGCGACCTCTTCGTGCAGGTTGAGTGGGGTGGTCACGAGGAACCATCATCGGTGATCGTCCCGGTCGGTGCGCCAGTGGGTCAGCTCGGCGGTGAGGTTCTTTTCCGCGGCGGTCGCCCAGCGTGCCCGCGCGGCTTCGCTGCGGTAGAGCCGCCGGGCGAGCATGCCTTCGAGGACGGCGATGCGGCCTTCGCGCCAGACTTCGTCGGTGTACTTCGCGTACTCCTCGCGCACGGCGCGTGCGTAGGCCGCGTATCGGTCGGGCTGGGCGCCGAGGACGGCGAGGTCGGCGTCGAGGAGCGCGGTGGCGAGGTGGTCGTCCGGCGGGGCGTCGTGCTCGATCGTCGTCAGGATCAGGTCTTCGACGCGCTTCTGGTGGGTTTCGGGGACTCCGGTCAGCGCTTCGCGGGCCCAGTGCGCGCTGGCGCGTTCGTCCTCGCCGGGGTTCGCGTCGTAGACGACGTCGTGCGCCCAAGCGGCGACGGCGAGGACCGCGCGGTCGGTTTCATCCAGGTCGCCGGCCAGCCAGGCGGAGTCGCGGACGACGGCGGCCGCGTGGTCGAGCGTGTGGTAGCGGCGGTGGGGCTCGCCGTAGCGGGCCCGGAGTGCCGGCCAGGCGTCGGAGGTGCCACCGAGGACGGCGACCGCTTCGGCCCACTTCACGGGAACGTCCAGCGGGTCGGCGTGCCGGTGAAGTCCTTCTCCCGCAAGCCGATCACCTTCTCGGGCCGCAGCCGCATCGACGCGTTCGCGGTGGGATCGAGGAAGTCCTCGCCGTAGTCCGTGTCGTACTTCGCGTTCATCGCGTCAAGGAACTCCCGCAGGGCCGCGGGTTCGGTGACGATCTCGGCGACGCCTTCGACGACGACGGGCTCGTACGGGTCGTCCGTCGCGATCGACACGGCCGAGCCGGCGGCGATGTTCCGGGCCTTCACCGACCGCCGGGACGAGGAGAACCACAGCACCTCGCCGGTCCACACCGCCCACACCGGCATCAGGTGCGGGCGGCCGCCCGGGGTGACCGTCGCCAGCCAGAAGTCGTGCGACTCCCGCAGCCGCTCGTCCGCCCACGACCAGGGCAGGAGCCCGTCGGTACCGGCCGTGACGCCGTAGCCGGGCATGTGCGGCCGGGCGGCGCGAAGCCCGTCCATCAGTCGAAGATCCCGCGCGGCCGGGCGACCTGGTCGAGCCAGTCGTCGAGCTGCTTCTCCCAGTTGACGTCCGGCTTCATCGTGAACATCCCGAGGAAGTCCTGCCCGCGGCCGCCGAAGCCGCCGGTCTTCGAGACCCGGACCCGCTTGGTCACCTCCAGGACGACGTCCGTGCGGTCGGACGACGCCAGGAACGTCACCGCGAGCTGCGAGAACACGCTCGCGAAGCGTGGCGAAGGAGCGAAGCGGACCTCCTGGAAGAACGGCAGCTGCTGCTGGGCGCCGTTGATCCGGCCCTGCTCCAGGATCGCCTCGCGGAAGGTGAAGCCGATGCGGCTCAGCGCGTCGAGGACGCGCTTCTGCGCCGGGAGCGGCTCGATCGCGACGGCGTCGGCGTCGAACGGGTCGGACACCGACGTCGCCAGGTCGAGCTCGGCCCGGACGCCAACCGCCATGCCGGTCAGCGGCTTGCCGTAGACGCTGGTCACCGGCGTCTCCCAGGGCAGCGGCACCTCGAACGGCACCCGCACCTGCTGGCCCGCGCGGATGACCTCGCGCCCGACGAGTTGCTGGGTGCCGAACGGGAGGTCTTCCGTCTTGTCCGCGCCGGGGACCTGGACGCGGGCCAGCAGCGTCACCGCGAGGCCCTTGATCTCCTGGTCGACGTCGCCGCCGGCCAGCAGGACCTCGCCGTGGAGGGGCCGGCCGGGGGTGGCGGACCGGTCGAGGAGACGGGCGTCGATCTTCGCGCCGCCCGAGCCGAACGTCGCGAGCACCTTCTGGAACATGCCGTGGATCCTGCCAGGCCGAGGACCCGTCGCGTGGGGTCTCGGGCACAATGGACGGGTGAGCACCGAGACGCTGACGAAGCCGGAGACCACGCCCGAGGGCACGGACACCACCGACGACGACACCCCGAAGATGTTCCACTACGTGAAGAAGAACAAGATCGCCGAAAGCGCGGTCATGGGCAACCACGTGGTGGCGCTGTGCGGCGAGGTCTTCCCGGTGACGAAGTCGCCGAAGCCCGGGTCGCCGGTCTGCCCGGCCTGCAAGGAGATCTTCGACGGGCTGCGCCCGGGGGAGTGACCCCGGCCTGATCCCCGGCGGGTGTTCCCGCCGGGTCTTCGGGCTGTCCGGAAACGGACAACTCGTCGAACAAACGTGAAAAACCTTCATTCGGCGGGTGTGCCGGGTGCGGGAGTCCTGGTAAATCCAGCTGGCCAGGTTCCCTCACCCACCGGAGTCGCACATGCGCAGAACCGGGATCGTGCTCACCCTCGCCGCCCTGCTCGCCGTGGTCTCGCCCGCGCTGGCCCAGGCCGTCACCGGCTGGACGGAGGTCGGCCGGGACTCCGCCCGCGCCCTCGACGAGAGCCAGGGGCTCGCCACGATCGTGCGGCCGTCGGGCACCACCATCCGCTACACCGGGATCGGCACCATCCCGGCCGACCTGAGCTCGCAGGGCTGGAACCACGTCGGCGACCCGGGCTCGGCCCAGGGCTGGTACGTCGAGCCCTACCAGCGTGACGACCGGGGCGCGAAGCTCTTCCGCGTCCAGGCCCCGGACGGCTCGTGGAAGAACTACCAGCACACCCTCGAGTCGTGGGAAGCGAACAACAACTCCTTCGCCGCGGTGTCGCCGGACGCGCGCTGGCTGGTGGCGGGGGAGTGGGGCACCATGGACCGGCTCCTGGTCCACCCGATGCCCGGCGTCGTGGCCACCGACCCGGCCGCGAACCTGCCCCTCGCGAGCACGATCCGCCTCGACCACCCGGTCCGCGACGTCCAGGGGTGCGACTTCCAGACGGCGACCCGCCTGCTCTGCGCGTCCGACGACCCGGACGGCAGCCTCTTCGGCACGACGAAGCCGCTCCTGCAGGTGGATCTGGCGGGGCCGCTGTCCGGTTCGGACGTCACCGGGCACGTGACGTCGCTGGGACAGCTGCCGCTGCGCAGCGGCTGCAGCGGGTCGTTCGAGGTGGAGGGCATCGACTTCGACGAGCGTGACAGCACCCTGCGCGTGATCGTGATGTCGCCGAGCATCTGCATCCTCTTCGACAGCATGACCTACCGCTTCCGCCAGTAACGCCCGAGGACCCGGCACTTTCGTAGGGAAAGTGCCGGGTCCCGGGGTCTCAGGCGGAGCTTTCGTAGGGAAAGTTGCGCTTTCGGTCAGGCAGTCGGGGCCGGGTCCAGGGACTCCGACTCCGGCGCCTTCGCCGGTGTCCGCTTGGCTTCGCGACGCGCGCGGCGGCGCTCCTTGCGGGTCTCGACCATCGTGTAGAGCGTCGGGACCAGCACCAGCGTCAGCAGCGTCGAGCTGACCAGGCCGCCGATCACCACGATCGCCAGTGGCTGGCCGATGAAGCCGCCCTGACCCGTGATGCCCAGCGCCATCGGGACGAGCGCGAAGATCGTCGCCGCCGCGGTCATCAGGATCGGGCGCAGCCGGCGCCGGCCGCCCTCGGTGACCGCGTCCGCGACGCTCATGCCCTCCGCGCGGTACTGGTTGATCAGGTCGATCAGCACGATCGCGTTCGTCACCACGATCCCGACCAGCATCAGCATGCCGATCAGCGCCGGCAGGCCGAGCGCGGTGCCGGTCGCCAGCAGCAAGCCGATCGCGCCGGTCGCCGCGAACGGGATCGACACCAGCAGGATCAGCGGCTGGATCAGGCTGCGGAACGTCGCCACCATGATCAGGAACACGATCGCGATCGCCGCCAGCAGCGCCAGGAACAGGTTCGAGAACGCCTCCTGCTGGTCCTGGCTCACGCCGCCGAGCGAGTAGGACGCGCCGCCGGTGAACGTCAGTCCGTCCAGTTTGGACTTGATGTCCGCGGTCGTCTTGGTCAGGTCGTCGCCGGTGTTCTTGGCCGTGACCGTGGTGCTGAGGTCGCCGCCGGTGCGGTGCACCGACGCCGGTCCGTCCACAGTGGACACCTTCGCGACCTCGTCGAGCCGGACGACCCCGGTGGGGCCGGGGATCTGCAGGCCCTTCACCTGGTCGACCGTCACCGGCGCGGTGCCGGCGCGCAGCACGACGTCCGTGCGCTGCCCGTCGACCGGCAGCTGCGTCACCGTCCGGCCGGCGATCGCCTGGTTGGCGACCTGGCCGATGGTGCTCGCCGACAGCCCGCGCGCGGCGGCCGCGGCGTCGTCCACCTCGACCTGCACCCGCGGCGAACCGACGGCCAGGTCGCTGGACACCTCGGTCAGCCCGGCCACCCCGCCGAGCGCCTGCACGACCTGGTCGGACGCGGGCTTGAGCGCGGCCTCCGACGGCGCGGTTACCGTGACCGAGACCTGGTCGGAGTTGAACCCGGACGCGTCCGCGCCGATCTTGATCTCGCCCAGCTCCGGCCGGGAGGTCAGCTTGGAACGCAGGCGGTCCGAGAGCGCGTCGAGGTCGGTGTCCTTGGCGACGGTGACCGAGATGCTCGTGTTGGTCCCGCCGCCGAAGCCGAACGTGCCGCCCCCGCCGATGCTGACCTGGTAGGTCTGCACCGCCGGCTCGGCCGCGAGGGCCTGCTCGACCGTCGTCGCCGCCTTCTCCTTCGCCTCGACGCTCGTGCCCGCGGGCAGCTTCTGCGTCATGTTCAGCGTGGTGCCGCCGGACTGGTCCAGGAAGTTCGTGTTGAGCCGCGTCGCGAGCCCGACGGTGCCGGCGAAGATCAGCAGCGCCAGCAGGACGACGGTCAGCCGCCGCCGGGTCGCGAACCGGATCACCGGCAGGTAGGCGCGCTGCAGGAAGCTGCGGCGCTCCTTTTCGACGGCGGCTTCGCGCGCCCGCTCGGCTTCGATGGCGTCCGCCGGGACCTCGGGCCGCTTCAGGAACCAGTACGCCAGCACGGGAACCACGGTCAGCGAGACGAGCAGCGAAGCCAGCAGCGCCACCGTGACGGTGATCGCGAACGGCGAGAACAGCTCGCCGACGAACCCGCCGACGAACGCGATCGGCAGGAACACCGCGACGGTCGTCAACGTGGACGACGTCACCGCGCCGGCCACTTCGCGGACGCCGTCGAGTACCGCGCGTTGCTTCTCTTCGCCGTAACCCAGGTGCCGCTTGATGTTCTCCAGCACGACGATCGAGTCGTCGACCACCCGGCCGATCGCGATGGTCAGCGCGCCGAGGGTGAGCAGGTTGAGCGACAGGTCGCCGGTCCACAGCGCGATCAGCGCGACGACCACCGACAGCGGGATCGACACCGCGGTCACCAGCGTCGAGCGCACCGACAGCAGGAACAGCAGGATGACGACGACGGCGAACGCCAGGCCCAGCAGGCCTTCGGTGGTCAGGCCGCTGATCGCGTCCTTCACCGGCGTGCCCTGGTCGAACACGACGCTCATCTCGGACCCGGTCTTCTTCGCCAGGTCCGGCAGCTTGTCGCGGACGGCGTCGGAGATCGCGACGGCGTTCCCGTTGTCCACCATGGTGATCGAGAGGCCGAGGCTCGGCTTGCCGTTGGTGCGCGTGATCGACGTCGGCGGCGCGAAGCCGGCCTGGACGTCGGCGACGTCACCCAGCTTCACCGGCCCGCGCGCCGGGGTGCGGCCGGCTCCCGCGCCCGCGGCGGCGCTCGGCGTGAGGAAGAGGTCGCGGATCGTGTCCACAGTGGTCTGCCCGCCGCCGACCTGGACGCTCAGCGTCTTGTCGCCTTCGGTCAGCGTGCCGGCCGGCACGGCGGCGCCGGCGGTCTGCAGCGTGGTCGCGATCGACGCCGGGTCGACGCCGGCCGCGGCCAGCTTCGCGTAGTCGAGCGTGATCGTGACGCGCGGCTGCTGCACGCCGGTGACGGTCACGGTCCGGACGCCGTCGATCTTGCGCAGCTCCGGCGCGACCTGGTCGGTCAGCGCGGGCGCCAGCTCCTGCGGGTCACCGGCGGTGCCCGCGGCGACCAGCACGACCGGCAGGTCGTCGGTGCTGCCCGCGGACACGGACGGCTCGGAGCTCTGCGGCAGCCGCGGCCGGACCTGGTTCACCGCCTGCTGGATCTGGGAGACCGCGGCGTCGAGGTCGGTGCCGAACTCGAACTGCGTGACGACCCGCGAAACGCCGTCCGACGACGTCGAATTGATCTCCTCCAGGCCCTTCAGCCCCTGCAGCGCGCCCTCGAGGGGCTCGGTGACCTGCCGGTCGACCGCGTCCGGCGACGCGCCGGCGTAGGAGGTGACGATCTGGGCCTGCGGGAACTGCAGGGACGGGAACAGCTGCTGCTTGATCTGCGGCAGCGCGAAAGCACCGAAGCCGACGACGACCAGCGCGAGCAGGCCGATCAGGCTTCGGTTGCGCAGGCTCAGTCTGGCCAGCACGGACATGGTGGTGGAAACCCCCTCGGGAATGACGCGACGACCGACGTCTGCGTCAGTGACCCGCTGAGCGTGCCATGTCCGACCTGAGGAGCGACTCAGTCTGGGGGTGGATTCCGGGTCGTCCCTTGGGAGGAGACGCGACCCTGAGGAGCGCTGGGTGCCGGTTCGGGCGCGCTCGGTGACGGCTCGTCCTCTTCGGACGGTGCTCCGGACGGGGCGTCGCCGTTGGTCGAGGCTTCTTCGGCGCGCGGGCGCTTGAGCGGCATCGTCGTGCGCTCCCACAGCTTGCGGCCCTCTTCGGAGCGCAGCCGCTCGGACGCGCGTTCCATCTCCAGCCGCCGCCACTTGCGCCGCTGCCGCCGGGTCGCCTTGGCCGGCCACAGCTCCTGGATCGCGCTGTTGAAGTAGGCCCCGCCGACGACGGCCAGGCCGATGAAGAACATCAGCAGCAGGAACGCGATCGGCGCGGCGAGCGCGCCGTAGGTGTAGCCGGTCTTGGTGATCCAGTTCAGGTAGATGCGCAGGCCCACCGAGGAGAGCAGGAACACGACCATCGCGAGCACCGCGCCCGGCAGCCCGCGGTGCCACGGCAGCTTCCGCGGCAGGGCCAGCTTGTACAGCGTGGTCAGCGCGAGGGTGATCATCACCCCGAGCGTCGGGAAGTACAGCGCGCTCACCCACGACGCCACGGTCGGGCGCCAGTCGGCCGGGAAGAACTCCGGCAGCAGGTCCGGGCCGATCGCCAGCAGCGGCAGCCCGACGACCAGGATGACCAGGCCGCACAGGTAGAGCAGCAGCGCGAAGATCCGCTGCCAGACGTCGTTGCGGACGCCGTACTGGTCGTGCGCGACGGTGATCGCGTCCACGAAGGACGACATCGCCGACGAACCCGCCCACAGCGAGATCAGGAAGCCGACCGAGACGATCTCGCCCTTGCCGACGGTGAGGATGCTGTTCACGGTCGGCTCGATGATGTCGTGCACGGCGTTCTGGCTGAACACCGTGCGGCAGAAGCCGATGATGCGGTCGTGCACCGCGGCGACGACGTCCTGGCCGAACCACTCGCCGACGAACCCGAGGGAGCCGAGCAGTCCCAGGAGCAGCGGCGGCAGCGACAGCGTCTGCCAGAAGGCCGCTTCGGCGGCCTCGGAGAAGATGTTGCCGTCCCAGGCCTTGGCGAGCGTGCGCGTGAGAAGGCGCCACGGCCCCTTGCGGGCCACCTTCGTCGCTGCGGACGGCTGCACCTCACCCATGACGTGTCCAGCATGGTCCATCGGTGCTGATTTGGCTCGTCACACCCCCTGCGGCCGGGCGTGTCGGGGGACATCACCCGTGCCGGTGCCCGGAACTGTCGGACCCGGCCGGTAGACTCGGTCCAGTGCCCTCACCGCAGCCGCCAGCTTGGTTGTCACAGCCGAAGACGGTTCCACAGTGAGGGTTTTCGCACGTCAAAGGCATGATCGAGGGGGAGGACCGGCATGACGGAGACGCAGCTCGGGGCGCCTCCCGCGGAGAAGGACTCGACCGCGCGCCCGCTGCGGGCGTGGCAGCGGCGGGCGCTCACCAAGTACCTGACGCGGAAGCCGAAGGACTTCCTCGCGGTGGCGACACCCGGTGCCGGCAAGACGGTGTTCGGCCTGCGGATCGCCGCCGAACTGCTGAGCGACCGCACGATCGAGGCGGTCACCATCGTGACCCCGACCGAGCACCTGAAGCACCAGTGGGCGGCCTCGGCCGCGGCGGCCGGCATCGCCATCGACTCGAACTTCCGCAACACCACCGGCGTCACGTCGTCGGACTACAACGGTGTCGCGCTGACGTACGCGCAGGTCGCGGCGCACCCGAACCTGCACCGGGTGCGCACCGAGAACCGCAAGACGCTGGTGATCCTCGACGAGATCCACCACGGCGGCGACGCGAAGTCGTGGGGTGACGCGATCCGCGAGGCCTTCACCCCGGCGGTGCGGCGCCTGTCGCTGACCGGGACGCCGTTCCGGAGTGACGACTCGGCCATCCCGTTCGTCACCTACGAGCCGGACGCGGGCGGGTTCCAGCGCAGCAAGGCCGACCATTCGTACGGCTACGCGGACGCGCTGGCCGACGGCGTGGTCCGGCCGGTCGTCTTCCTCGCGTACTCGGGCGAGGCCTCCTGGCGCACGAGCGCGGGGGAGGAGTTCACCGCGCGGCTCGGCGAGCCGCTGACGGCGGAGCAGAACGCCCGCGCGTGGCGCACGGCGCTCGACCCGGCGGGCGAGTGGATCCCGGCGGTGCTGCAGGCGGCCGACACGCGGTTGTCGCAGGTCCGCCAGCACGTGCCGGACGCGGGCGGCCTGGTGATCGCGACGGACCAGGAGTCGGCGCGCGCGTACGCGAAGATCCTGGAGCGCATCTCGGGCGAGATGCCGACGCTGGTGCTCTCGGACGACCCGAAGGCGTCGGGCCGGATCAAGGAGTTCTCCGAGACGAACGAGCGCTGGATCGTGGCGGTCAGGATGGTCTCGGAAGGCGTCGACGTCCCGCGCCTGGGGGTCGGCGTGTACGCGACGAGCGCGTCGACACCGCTGTTCTTCGCCCAGGCGATCGGCCGGTACGTGCGCGCCCGGAAGAAGGGCGAGACGGCGAGCGTGTTCCTGCCGTCGGTGCCGGTGCTGCTGGAGCTGGCGAGCGAGCTGGAGGCGCAGCGCGACCACGTGCTGGGCAAGCCGCACCGCGAGAAAGAGGGCTGGGAGGACGAGCTCCTGGCCCAGGCCAACCGCACCGAGGACGAGCCGGGCGAGGAGGAGAAGGCGTTCACCTCGCTGGGCGCCTCGGCCGAGCTCGACCAGGTCATCTACGACGGCAACTCGTTCGGCACGGCGGTGTTCTCGGGGTCGGACGAGGAGCAGGAGTACCTCGGGTTGCCGGGGCTGCTCGAGCCGGACCAGGTCCGGGCGCTGCTGCGGAAGCGGCAGGAAGAGCAGGTCGCGGACGAGAAGCGCCGCAAGCCGGCCAAGGAGGAGGCGCCGGCCCCGGCGGCCCGGCCCCAGTCGGTGAGCGAGCGGCTGGGCGCGCTGCGGAAAGAGCTGAACGCGCTGGTGGGGATGTACCACCACCGGACGAAGAAGCCGCACGGCGCGATCCACAACGAGCTGCGGCGGGTGTGCGGTGGGCCGGTGACCGCCATGGCGACTGTTGAACAGCTGGAAGAGCGGATCGTGACCCTGCGGTCCTGGTAGCCGGGGGTCAAGCGCCCCAATGTGGCCTTCGTTGCGTCTTACGCACCCAAGGCGGCCTTCGGTGCGTCAGACGCAACCAATGTGGCCTTGGGGCGCTCGGGCCGGGGTCCGTCGGGGCCGGCCGCCCGCCGTCGCCCGGCCACCTCGTTCGGGTGCCTCTCCAGCCCGTCGGGCGTCCCCCGGGCGGCTGAACTCCGCCGTCACCGTCCGTTCCTGGTAAGTACCAGCCGGCAAGTAACCCTCCGTACCCTCTTGGTCACGCGCCGCCTGCCCGCGTGACCCCTTCCGGATGACCCTCCGGGCACCTTCCGCTCCGAAGTTCGCAAGTCGGCGACCAATCAGCGGCCCGTCACGTGGGTTCACCACCACTTCGCGGCGGATTGCACTCAGTGCACTCCCACGGAGTACCTTCAAGCCGTCAAGAAACCCGGATGTAACAGAGGGTGAGTGCCGGCGATCACATCGTCAGCGGAACTGCTCTTTCCGGGCGAGGTTCAGCCCGTGTTGCCGAACCGTGTCCAATTGGTGTCATTTAATCGATCCAGCTATCTTCCCCGCAGCCGCTCAGCGGCATATGTTGTCGCCCACAACATATGCGCGTCGGTGCGCCGGGACCCTCCGGATCACCGCCCCGCAGGGCCCGAGACGACGTCGACGGCCCGCTCGTCACCAATGCTTGGATCCGGAAGGAACGAGGATGCGCAGCAGAACCCTTACCCTCCTCGCCGCCACGGTGAGCACCGGCCTGGTGCTGACCGCTTGCGGTGCCAACAGTTCAGACAGCGGGGGCACGGGGAGCAACTCCGCTTCCTCGTCCGCGCCGGCCGCCAGTGGCGGTGCCAGCGGCAAGGTCGGCGTCATCCTCCCGGAGACCGCCACCTCGGCGCGCTGGGAGGCCTTCGACAAGCCGATGCTGACCGCCGCGCTGACGGCGCAGGGCTTCGAGGTCGACGTCCAGAACGCCCAGGGCGACAACCAGAAGTTCTCGACCCTGGCCGACGGCTTCATCAGCTCCGGCGTCAAGGTCCTGGTCATCGCCCCCGGTGACCCGGCCGTCGGTGCCGCGGTCGAGGCCAAGGCGAAGACCGCGGGCATCCCGGTCATCGACTACGACCGCCCGAGCCTCGGCGGCTCCGCCGACTACTACGTCTCGTTCGACAACGAGAAGGTCGGCCAGCTGCAGGGCCAGGCCATGGCCGACGCGCTGAAGAGCAAGCCGGCCGCGGGTGTCGTCCAGATCGAGGGCGCCCCGACCGACAACAACGCCACGCTGTTCACCAAGGGCCAGGACTCCGTCCTCGACCCGCTGTTCTCGGCGGGCACCCTGAAGCGGATCCAGAAGCAGCCGATCAACGACTGGGACAACCAGCTCGGCGGCACGACGTTCGAGCAGATCTTCACCGCCAACGGCGGCAAGGTCGACGGCGTCGTCGCGGCGAACGACGGCCTGGCCGGCGCGGTCATCACGATCCTCAAGAAGAACGGCCTCAACGGCAAGGTCCCGGTCACCGGCCAGGACGCCACCGCCGACGGCCTGATGGCGGTCATGCGCGGCGACCAGTACATGACGGTCTTCAAGCCGATCAAGGAAGAGGCCGAGGCCACGGCCAAGCTGGCCGCCGCCCTCGCCAAGGCCGACACCGCCGGTGCGGACGCGATCGCCACGGGCAAGCTGCACGACCCGAAGAACAACCGCGACATCAAGTCCGTGCTGCTCACCCCGACGACGATCCTGGAGAAGGACATCAAGACCGTCGTCACCCAGGGCTACGTGAAGGCCGCCGAGATCTGCGGTGGCGACCTCGCCGCCAAGTGCACCTCGCTCGGCATCTCCTGAGCCCCCGGCAGTACCCATGAACAGCCGGGCCGGGACGCGCACCCCGACGGCGCGTCCCGGCCCGGTCCCCACCCAGGAGAAACCATCCAGCCATGAGTGAGCCCATCCTCGAGATCAAGGGCCTGAACAAGAGCTTCGGCCCCGTCCACGTCCTCCACGACGTGGACTTCGACGTGCGTGCGGGCGAAGTGACCGCCCTGGTCGGCGACAACGGCGCCGGCAAGTCGACCCTCGTCAAGTGCATCGCCGGCATCCACCCGTACGACTCGGGGGCCGTGCGGTTCAACGGGCAGGACGCCCACATCCGGGGTCCGAAGGACGCCGCCGACCTCGGCATCGAGGTCGTCTACCAGGACCTCGCGCTCGCCGACAACCTCGACATCGTGCAGAACATGTTCCTCGGGCGCGAGCGCGGGAGCAGCTGGAAGCTGGACGAAGCCAGCATGGAGAAGGCCGCGCGCGAGACGCTGGCCTCCCTGTCGGTGCGGACCGTCAAGTCGGTCCGGACGCCGGTTTCCTCGCTTTCCGGTGGTCAGCGCCAGACGGTGGCCATCGCCAAGTCGGTCCTGTGGAACAGCAAGGTCGTCGTCCTGGACGAGCCGACCGCCGCCCTCGGTGTCGCGCAGACCCGGCAGGTGCTGGACCTCGTCCGCCGCCTGGCCGAGCAGGGCCTCGGGGTCGTGCTGATCAGCCACAACATGGCCGACGTGTTCGAGGTCGCCGACCGCATCTCGGTCCTCTACCTCGGCCGCCTCGTCGCCGAGGTGCACACGAAGGACGTCAGCCACGGCCAGATCGTGGAACTGATCACCGCGGGTCGCTCCGGTGACCTCGGCCTGGCCCGGCCCGAAGCCGTGGTCCTGTGAGCGGGAAGAAAGAACCGGAAATGACTGAGACCCCTGCCAAGCACGAGGTCGGCACACCCGCCGACGCGCTCGCGCAGACCCAGAACCCCACCGCGGCCATCACCGACTTCGGCATCGACACGACATCGATGTCAACCGGGGAAGCCGTCCGCGACTACTTCGCCCGCATCCGGGCCGGCGAGCTCGGCTCGCTGCCGTCGCTGTTCGGCCTGCTCGTGCTGGTCATCCTGTTCAGCGCGCTGTCGGACAACTTCTTCACGCTGGCCAACATCGCCAACGTGTTCCCGCAGGGCGCGGGCGTGATCATCATCGCGATGGGCATCGTCTTCGTGCTGCTGCTCGGCGAGATCGACCTCGCCGCCGGTGTGGCCTCCGGCACCGCCGCGTCGGTGATGGCCCTGCACTACGTCCACGCGGGCAACCTGCTGGGCTCCATGGGTTCCGGCGTGTTCATCACGTTCATCGCCGTTCTCGCCGCGGCCATGCTGCTGTCGGCCTACCAGCGGATCTGGGCCGGCGCCGCGCTGTCGCTGGTCGGCCTGCTGATCGTCGCGATCGGCGTCCCGGCCAACGCCTGGCTGGAGATCCTGCTGGCGATCTGCGTGGGCACCGCGATCGGCTGCATCACCGGCTTCCTGGTGTCGAAGATCGGCATGCCGTCCTTCGTCGTGACGCTGGCGCTGTTCATCGTGTGGCAGGGCGTCCTGCTGCAGTTCATCGGTGAGGGCGGCACGATCGGCATCACCAACTCCGACATCCTGTACAAGATCGCCAACGGCAACCTGAACGTGCTCGGCAGCTGGATCTTCTTCCTCATCGCCGCCGGCGGGTTCGCGGTGATCACGCTGCTCGGCCACTTCCGGCGGCTCCAGCGCGGCCTGGTCGTCCAGCCGACGGCGCTGGTGATGATCAAGGTCGGCGCGCTCGTCGTGCTGTCGGCGCTGGGCACCTGGCTGCTGACGGTCAACCGCTCGCCGAACAAGGCGGTCGTCACGATCGAGGGCATCCCGTACGTCATCCCGATCATGCTGGTGCTGCTGGTGGCCGGGACCTACGTGCTCAACCGGACCAAGTACGGCCGGTACGTCTACGCGGTCGGCGGCAACAAGGAAGCCGCCCGCCGCGCCGGTATCGACGTGCCGAAGATCCGGGCGAGCGTGTTCGTCATCGGCTCGGCGGTCGCGGCCATCGGCGGCATCGTCGCCGCGTCGAAGGTCGGCTCGGTCAGCCCGCAGTCCGGTGGCCTCAACACGCTGCTGTACTCGGTCGGCGCGGCCGTCATCGGCGGCACGTCGCTGTTCGGCGGCAAGGGCCGCGTGGCCGACGCCGTCGTCGGTGGCCTGGTGATCGCCGTGGTCATCAACGGCCTGGGCCTGCTCAAGCAGCCGGCCGCGGTGGTCAACATCGTCACCGGTCTGGTCCTGCTGCTCGCCGCCACGGTCGACGCGCTGTCGCGGCGCCGCGCGGCTGCGTCGGCGCGCTGAACCAGCATGGAATGATCAGATCCGTGACCAGCACACCCGTTGCACGACCGGACGAGGTGCGCCGGCACAACCGCACGACCCTGCTCCGCCTGCTGCACGTCGGCGGGCCGAGCACCCGGGCGACGCTGGCCGCGGAGCTGGGGCTCAACCGGAGCACGATCAAGACCCTCGTCGACGGGCTCGCCGAAGCCGGCGTCGTCGAGGAGAAGGTGCCGAGGCCGGGACGAGGGGCGGGCCGCCCCTCGCTCCTGGTCCTGCCCCAGCCGCACGCGGCGGTCGTGCTCGCGGTCGACCTGCAGGTCGAGCATGTCGCGATCGCGCTGGTCGGGCTGGGCGGGCAGATCCTGGGCCGCAACAGCTGGAACCTGCGCGGCCGGATGGGCCAGCCCGACGAGGTCATCACGCACGTCATCGAGTCGACGGCCATCCTGGCCGGCGACCTCGACGTGACCCCGGTGGCGGCCGGGGTGTCGGTGCCGGGCGTCGTCCGGCGGGCGGACGGGTACGTGCACGAGGCCCCGAACCTGCGCTGGACCGACGTCGCACTGGGCGAGCGGCTCGGCGGGGTGCTGCAGATCCCGATCCTGGTCGGCAACGACGCCGAGTTCGGCGCGGTCGCCGAGCACCTGCGCGGAGCCGCCCGCGGGGCGTCCGACATCGTGTACATCTCGGCGGACGTCGGGGTCGGCGGCGGTGTGATCGCCGAAGGCTCGCCGCTGCGCGGCGGCTCGGGGTACGTCGGCGAGATCGGGCACATGGTGATCCGCCCGGACGGCAGGCCCTGCTACTGCGGCAGCAGCGGCTGCTGGGAGACCGAGGTCGGCGAAGCGGCGCTGTGCCGGGCGCTCGGGCTGCCGGAGGACACCGCGCGCGGCGCGATCTTGTTCGAGCTGCGCGAGCTGGGTCGCGACCCGGAGACGGCGCTGACGCGGCTCGCGGAGTTCGCCGAATGGCTGACCCTCGGGTTGATCAACGTCGTCAACCTGCTCGGGCCGCAACTGGTGATCCTCGGCGACCTGCTGACGGTGCTGCCGGAGGCCGTCCTGCGGCACGTCGGCGCGGAGGTGCGGCGGCGCAGCCTGGTGAGCCGGGCGGTCGGCGGCACCCGGATCGTCAGCTCGGCGCTGGGGGCCGATGTGAAGCTTCTGGGTGCCGCGGAAGTCGCGTTCGAAGTCGTGCTGGATTCTGTCTGATTTTCTGTCCGCTTTCGTGTCCGTAATCACGGCGATTCGGGGCCTTACCGTGATATCGGACACGCACTTTGCAAGATGCAGAAAGGCGGCCGGTGCCTGTGCGCACCGGCCGCCTTTCGCGTCTGGGTCGTTACCGCTGGATGTCGGCGGACAGTTCCTTGAGCTTGGCCTCGTGCTCACGGGCGTGGTGCCCGCAGAAGAGCAGTTCGCCACCTCCGGAGAGGATGGCTCGTACCTGAGCTGCAGCTCCGCACCGGTCACAGCGGTCGGCGGCGGTCAGTTCGGGGCGGGTGAGCGTCGGCGATGTCATGGGGGTCTCCCTCCGTCCCGGCACCGGTCGCCCGGTGCCATCGATCCAGCTACGCCCACTTCGGGACTGATGCCGGGGGCTACGATCGCTCCCGGCTCCGCGGTGTTCGTGCTTCCACTCTTGCAGACGTTTCGCGGCCCGCAAGTGTTCCCGCGCCGGTGGGACCTGAGTCACGCCGATTTACCCCGGATGTCGTAGCCGCGTCCCGCAATGCAGGAGACGAATACCCGGAGAGTTACGTTTTCCGTGGTCAGGCACCATGGGGTCGTGAGTACGGTGACTTCGCCCCGACGGGTTTCCGGGGTACCCGCTCCGCTCTTGTTCGTTCTCAGCGGAATTTCCATGTACGCGGGCGCGGCCATCGCGGTCGACCTTTTCGGCCACGCGACCCCGGCGGGGGTGGCGTGGCTTCGTTGTCTCGGAGCGGCGGTGGTGTTGCTGGCGTGGCGCCGTCCGGGGCGCGCGGCCTGGCGAGGGCGTGGGTTGCGGCTGGCGATCGCGTTCGGCGTGGTGACGGCGGGCATGAACGTGCTGTTCTACGAGGCGATCGCCCGCCTCCCGCTGGGCACGGTGGTGGCGATGGAGTTCATCGGCCCGGTGTTGGTGGCAGCGGCCGGCTCCCGATCGGTGCGCGACGTGCTGGCGGTGGTCCTGGTGGCGTGCGGGGTCGTGGCGATCGCGGACGTCCAGGTGTCGGGGTCGGTCCTGGGTGTGCTGTTCGCGCTGGGCGCGGCGGCGGCTTGGGCGGGGTACATCGTGTTGGGGAAGCGGGTGGCTTCGTCGTCTTCGTTGTCTTCCTCGGGTTCGTCTGGTTCATCGGTTTCGTCAGTTTCGTCGGGTTTGGACAGCCTGGCGATCGGTTTCGCGGCGGCGACGGTGCTGCTTTCGCCGTTGGCGTTCGGGACGGGTGAGGTGTGGTCTTCGCCACGGATGCTGCTGTTGGGGGTCGGGGTGGGGGTGCTGTCGACGGTGGTGCCGTACGCGTTGGACCAGGTGGTTCTGCGGCGGTTGGGCCAGGCTCGGTTCGCGGTGCTGCTGGCGTTGCTGCCGGTGACCGCCGGGGTGATGGGGTTCGTGTTGCTCGGGCAGGTGCCTTCGGTGCCGGAGGCGGTGGGGACGTTGGCCGTGGTGGCGGGGGTGGCGTTGCGGAGCCGGGAGGAGTCGGTGGGGCCGGCCCCGGAGCCGCCGGGATGACACGGGTCGGCGGCGTCCGCGCCTGACTGGGTGTGGTCTGCGGCGGTGGGCGCGGGTGCGCCTGGCTGGTGCTGGCTTGCGCTCGGTTGGCGTGGTTTGCGGCGGCTGGTTTGGCCTGTGCCGGGCCGACGTGACCGCGCCGGGCTGGAATGTGGTCTGCGCCCGGCTGACGTGGTCTTCGGGGCGTTCAAGTGCGGGCCTGATCCCGAGTTGTCCACAGGCCCACCGTGATGTGGATGATCAGGTCTGTCACCCTCGTTTTCCGGCCTTTTCGTCGGACCCGCCCGATACGCTGGAGCGGGGCTCGTCCCCCGGGATGGGTGGGGTCTGCTCGGGTGAGGTTCGCTTCTGTCTGGTGCATCCGCGCCTAGCTGCCGTGGCCTGTGCCCGGCTGGTCGCCTGCCGTGGTGGTGTGTTCTGCGGCCGGAGCGATGACCGCCGAGTTGTCCACAGGCCCACCGTGATGTGGATGATCAGGGCTGTCACCCTCGTTTGCCGGCCTTTTCGTCGGACCCGGCCGATACGCTGGAGCGGGGCTCGTCCCCCGGGATGGGTGGGGTCTGCTCGGGGCCGAGGCGGCAGCCCGCGCCGCGGCCGGGACCTGGTCACGAGGCTTCGGCGAAAGCCGAACGTGGGCGAGCAGCCCCGGGGCGCGGGCCGGATCGTGATGGCCGTTGCCCTCGGTGACCGGGATACTTACCTCCGGGCGGCAGGGAAGCAGGTGGACATGACCAAGGCGGCGTCGGCGGCGGCGAAGGACTTCGCGGCTGCCGGGGTGGGTGGGGTCCACCTCGCCTGGGCGGACAACAACGGCATCCCGCGCTCGCGGATCGTGCCCGTTGCCGGGCTGGCCGAGGCTGCCACCCGGGGCGTTGGGGCCACCTCGCTCTTCGCCGTCTTCGACACCCACGACGCCATCACCTACGCACACCGCGGGCTCGCCACCCCGAGTGGCGACATCCGGCTCGTGCCCGTCGTCGAGCGGCTGCGGCGGCTCGCCGGGCAGCCCGCGCTCGCCTGGGCGCCCGTTCGGCAGCTCACCCCGGACGGCGAGCCCTGGCCGTACTGCCAGCGGGCCGTCCTCGAAGCGCAGGTCGCCGAGGGCGCTCGGCGGGGGCTCGAGTTCCGGGCCGGCTACGAACTCGAGTTCGCCGTCGCCCCTGCGGGCAGTGCCGGCGTCGTCGAGAGCCCCGGCCACCCCGGGCCCGCCTACAGCCCGCACGCCCTCGTCGGGCTCGACGGCTTCGTCGCCGCCCTCCTGCACGACTTCGCCGCCAACGGCCTGCGGATCGGCCAGCTGCACGCCGAGTACGGCGTCGCCCAGCTCGAGCTCTCGCTCGCCGCCACCGATCCCGTCTCCGCCGCCGACGACCAGCTGCTCGCGCGCCAGACCATCCACGCCGCCGCCCGGACGCACGGCCTCGTCGCCAGCTTCGCGCCGCTGATCGGGCTCGGCGCCGCCGGCAACGGCTGGCACCTGCACACCTCCGTCCGCCGCAGGGGCCGCAACCTGCTCGAGACCGGCGGCGACGGCAAGCCGGACGACGGCGGCTACCTCGCCGGGCTCCTGCGCGACCTCCCGGCGCTGACCGCGATCACCGCGCCGAGCGTCCCGTCGACCCTGCGGCTGCGCCCCGGCTACTTCGCGGGCGCGTACGCCTTCTGGGGCGTCGAAAACCGCGAAGCGCCACTGAGGTACGTCCCGGGCTCGCCGCTGCTGGGCGCCGACCACGCGAACGTCGAGCTCAAGACGTCCGACGCCTCCGCCAACCCCTACCTCGCGCTGGCCGTCGTGCTCGCCGCCGGGATGGCCGGCATCGAAGACGCGGCCGCGTTGCCCGACCCGATCGCCGAGGACCCCGGCGGCTGGACCGAAGGCGAACGCGAGACGCGCGGCGTGCGCCGGTTGCCGGCCGACACCGCCGAACAGGACGCCGCGCTGCACGCCTCGCCCCGGATCGCCGGCGTGCTCGGCGAGGAGCTCCTCGGGGCCTTCCGCGCGGTCCGGGCGTCCGACGCGGCGTGGGCGGCCGAACGGAGCGTCGAGGAGATCGTCGCCGCACACCTGTGGCGCTATTGAGGACCTGAGGGGACCGATGTCTTCGGGGATCGACGGCGGGCAGCTCGACCTGTCCGGGGTGCGGTGGCTGCCGGGCGGCGCCCGGCTGGCCGCGGTGGCCCAGGCGGAGCTGCCCCAGAAGGACGGCCTGGCCGCCGCGTTCTGCGGACTCGCGGCGCTGCGCGCGGCCGGGTTCGACGTGCCCGACCAGGACGCCGTCGCGGTGGCCGCGGGCACCGTCCGCGGGCCGGTCGTGCGCCCGCCGGGCGAATTGGGACGGCCGGACTTCCGCCTACCGGTGCCGCGGGTCGACGACCCGGCCGCCGCGGGAACGCGGGTTTCCGGCCTGGCCACGGCGATCGGCGCGCTGTCGGGCGGCGCCCTCGTGGCCGTGCCGGCGACGGGGGAGTGGACGACCGAGACGCTCTTCGACCTGCTCGTCGGCCTGTGGGACGTCCCGCGCGTCGCGGTGATCGCCCGGATCGACGCCGCCGAGCTCGGCGCCCACGACACCCCGGAACGCGCGCTGCTCGACTACCTCGACACCGGCGTTCCTCCACTGTGGACGTCACGCTGGCGCCCGCCCGGCGGCCACTTCGTGCTCGTGGCGAGCATCCGCATCGGCGCCGAAGGCACCTTGCTGTCCGTTGTGGACACTTATTCGTCGTTCGGGGACAACGGGATCCACGACCAGCCCGTCGAATGGCTGACGGCGGCGCTGGCCGGGCTGGGGGTGCTGGTGGTCGTCGACGCGGACCAGGTGGCGGCGGCGCGCGAGGCGATCCGCGTCGCCGGTCTCAGTCCGTCCTATTGGGACTGACTTCCGCGCCGGGCGCGAAGCGGGAATGCCGTCGGCCGTAGGCGAAGTAGATCACCAGGCCGATCAGCAGCCAGACGGCGAACCGGATCCAGGTCAGCACGTTCAGGTTGAGCATCAGGTACAGGCAGGCCAGGGCCGCCAGGATCGGGACCACCGGCGAGAACGGCACGGAGAACGGCCGGTCCAGGTCGGGCCGGCGGCGGCGCAGCACCGGGACCGCCACCGCCACGATGATCATCGCCGACAGCGCGCCGATGCTGACCATGTCGGCCAGCTCGGAGATCGGGATGAACGCCGCCAGCACCGCGATCAGCGCGGCGCCGCCGATGGTCATCCGGTGCGGGGTACCCCACTTCGGGTGCGCGGTGCCGAGCGCCTTCGGCAGCAGGCCGTCGCGGCCCATCGCGAAGCCGATGCGGCCGATCGTCACCAGCTCGACCATCATCACCGACGTCAGGCCGGTCACCGCGCCGAGCGAGATCAGCGCCCCGACCCAGTGCTGGCCGACCTTGTCGAACGCGTCGGCCAGCGGCGCGCCCGTGTCGATGTCGGTGAACGGGATCATCCCGGTCAGCACGATCGACACGCCGATGTAGAGGATTGCGCACACGGCGAGCGCGCCGAGGATGCCGACGCGGAGGTCCTTGCGCGGGTTGAGCGTCTCCTCGCCGAGGTTCGCGAGCGCCTCGAAACCGGTGTAGGCGAAGAACACGATCGCGGCGGCGGTGACCATGCCGGCGATGCCGTAGACCGACTGCTCCAGCCCGAGCGCGGCCTGCACGATCGGCTGTTCCAGCACCGTCGACCCGTTCTCGGGCGCCTGGGCGGGCGGGATGAACGGCGTCAGGTTCGCGCCCTTGACGAAGAACAGGCCGACCGCCAGCACCAGCACGCACACGGCGACCTTCACGCAGACGAGCAGGTTGGTCAGCCAGGCCGACTCTTTGATCCCGAGCACGGCGACGACGGTCAGCACGGCGATGATCAGCACGGCGCCGACGTTGACCTTCGCGTCCTCGCCGAACCACTCCGGCGACAGCCCGAGCAGGTTGGCCAGGTAGCCGGACCAGCCGCGCGACACCACGGCGGCGCCGAGCGCGAACTCCAGCAGCAGGTCCCAGCCGATGATCCAGGCGAAGACCTCGCCGAGGGTGGCGAAGGCGTAGGTGTAGGCGCTGCCTGCGGTCGGCACGCTGGAGGCGAGCTCGGCGTAGCAGAGCGCCGCGAGGCCGGCGACGACCGCGCCGAGCACGAACGACAGCGTCACCGACGGCCCGGCGTGGGTCTTCGCCTCGACGCCGGCGAGGGTGAAGATGCCGGTGCCGATGATGATCCCGACGCCGAACCCGACCAGGTCGCGTCCGCGCAGCCGCCGCTTGAGCTCCCCGGAGTCCTGGCGCTTCAGGACTTCGTCGACGTTCAAGGTTCTCCGCTCACCCATGAGGAGAAGTTAGAAGGTCACGGGGGTTCTCGCAGATCGGCGGCGGCCAGGCCGTTCTCCTGGGCGATGATCGCCGCCTGGACGCGGGAGCGGAGGTCCAGTTTGGTCAGGACGCGGGAGACGTGGGTCTTGACGGTCGTCTCGCCGATGTAGAGCCGGGTGGCGATCTGGGCGTTGGACAGGCCGGCGCCGAGGCAGCCGAGGACCTCGCGTTCGCGCTCGGTGAGGGTCTCGAGGCCGTGGGGGACGGGCGTGGGACCCCGGCCGGCGGCGTAGGCGGTGATCAGCCGCCGCGTGACCTCGGGGGCGAGCACGCCTTCTCCGGCCGCCACGCGCTTGACGGCGTCGATCAGGCGGGGCGCTTCGACCGATTTGAGGAGGAAGCCGGCCGCGCCCGCTTGGAGTGCGCCGTCGACGTACTCGTCGAGGTCGAAGGTGGTGAGCACGAGGACCTCGGACAGCCCTTCGGCGAGCAGCTGGCGGGTGGCGGTGATGCCGTCGGTGCCCGGCATCCGGACATCCATCAGCGTGACGTCCGGCCGGAGCGCGCGGGCTTGCCGCACGGCGGCGGCGCCGTCCGCGGCTTGGCCCACGACCCGGACGCCCTCGGCGTTGTCGAGGATCATGGCGAGGCCGTCGCGGATGGCGGTGTGGTCGTCGGCCACTAGGACGGTGACGGTCATCTGGTGGTGCCTTCGGTGTCGCGGTTCGCCCGCTTGCGTGTGTTCGGCGGGGTGGTTCGGGCGTTGTCGGGGCGGTTGGTGGTGTGGTTGGCGGCCACTCGGACTGTGATGGTCGCCGGGTGGCGCCTTCGGTCTGGGCGGCCGGGGGTTTGGGGCGGATCAGCCGGCCTTGGCTGGAGTGCGGTGGTCGGCGCGTGGGCTTGTCGCTCAGCGGTGGTCGCGAGCGGGGTGATCGTCGTCGGGTGGGCGCGACCGGGGGTTCGGGGTGGCCCAGCTGGCCTTGGTTGGGGTGCGGTGGTTGGCGCGTGGGCTTGTCGCTCGGCGGTGGGCATGGGTGGAGTGATCGCCGGGTGGTGCCTTCGGTCTGGGTGGCCGGGGGTTCGGCGCGGATCCGCTGGCCGGGTCCGGAGCGCGGTGGTTGGTGCGTGGGCTCGTCGAGCGGCGCCGGCCAGGGGCGGGGTGGTCGTCATCGGGTGGCGCCTTCGGTCGGGCTCACCGGGAGTTCGGCGCGGACCAGCCAGCCGTCGCCGGACGGGCCGGCCGTCAGCTTGCCGCCCACCGCGTCCGCTCGCTCGCGCATGTTCAGCAGGCCCGTTCCGGAGCCCTCGGTGGCTGTGGGCGGGTGGTGGACGTCGTTGCGGACCTGGACCTCCAAGATCCCGTCGAAGTGCCTGATGTCCACGTCGACCTGGCCGCCCGGGGCGTGCTTCACCGCGTTCGTCAGTGCCTCCTGGGCGATGCGGTACGCCGTCAGGTCGACCGCGGTCGGCAGCGGGATCTTTTTGTCCACTGTGGACTCGACCGTGACCGCCAGGCCGCTCGCCCGCGCCGACTCGACCAGCCTGGACAGTTCGGCCAGCCGAGCGGGCGCGGTCGTCTCCGCGCTCGCGCCCTCGGTTTTCAGCAGCCCGATCATCGCTCGCATCTCCGCCAGCGCGCTGACGCTGTTTTCCCGCACCGACGCCAGAACCGTCTTCGCCAGCTTCGGGTCCGACAGCGACAGCGCCGCCTCCGACTGGATCGCGATGGCCGACAGGTGCCCGGCGATCACGTCGTGCAGGTCGCGCGCCATGCGCCCGCGCTCGGCGGCCACCGCCGCCCGGCGGTCCAGCTCCGCGATCTTCGCCAGCTGCCCGGCGTTCGACCGCTCCGCGTCGGCGATGTCGCGCTGCTGCCGGACGTTCGCCGCCCACCACACCGGGGTCAGGACGAACGGCAGCGTGCTGACCGCGGCCAGCACCGCCGTGCGCCACCCCTGCCCGAGCAGCAGCACCCCGGCGAGCACGGTCACCACCGACAGCGCGGCGACGCCGATCAGCACCCGGCTCGTGCGCCGCGAGCCGTAGAGCGTCGCCGCGTAAAGGAAGTCGGTGTAGATGATCACCACCGGCAGCGAGGGGCTGAGCCAGATGTCCACCGCCAGCACGGCGGTGGCCAGCAGCAGTGCCCACGGCACCCACCGGCGCAGCAGCTCCAGACCGCACAACGCGGTCAGCTCGAGCAGCCGCACCCACAGGGGCGCGTGGTCGTACGCGGTCAGCAGGCGGTGGACGCCGGCCGCGTAGACCAGGACGCCGACCACCCACGTGGTCAGCGCGATCACCGCGTCCTGCTGCCACGCCGGCCGTGAGCGGAGGCGGGGGAAGGACATGTGACCATCCCAGCACACGGGGTGAGGGGAGCGCGTCCTACGAAGTGATGACCCCCGGTCGTGCTTTCCGACGACGCGCCCGAGCGGGTGCCGGGGCGAGCCTGGAAGCGTGAACGAAATCGGGAAGTTCCTCGCGGAGAATCCGACGGCCGCCGTGATCGCGGCGGGCGAAATCGGGTTCTGGGTGCTGATCGCGGCCGGGCTCGCCGTGCGTTACGTGCTGCGCGCCCGGCGCGCCTCGGTGGTGCTGTTGGCCATGGTGCCGCTGATCGACGTCGTGGTGCTGGTGGCGACCGTGCTCGACCTGGCCGGTGGGGCGAAGGCGAACTTCACGCACGGCCTGGCCGCCGTGTACTTGGGGTTCAGCGTGGTGTTCGGGCCGAGCATGGTGCGGTGGGCGGACGTGCGGTTCGCGCACCGGTTCGCGGGCGGGCCGCCACCGCCGCCGAAGCGGCAGGGGCGGGAGCGGGCGCGGCACGAGTGGCGCGAGTTCGGGAAGTGCCTGCTGGCCTGCGGGCTGGCGGCCGCGGCGCTGCTGGCGGCGATCTTCGTGATCGGCACCCCGGAGCAGGTGGCGCCGCTGTGGGACTGGTTCCCGCGGCTGGGCACGGTGACGACGATCTGGTTTGTCACAGGGCCGCTCTGGCAGGAACTGGCCGGCTCGGGTGGAGACGAGCGCGAGCACGGCCGGGCGGGCGAGGGCGGGGAGGAGCCTGAGGAAGGGGAGAAGCCTGCGCACGGTCAGGTGCGCGGGAATGGGTGCGAGCCCGGGGCGGCGCTCGAGCAGAGCTGGGTGAGTGAGCGCGGGGAGGAGTCTGGGGAAGGGGAGGCGCGTGGGCACGGCCAGGCGCGCGGGAACGGGCGCGAGCGCGGGGCGGCGCCCGAGCACGGCCGCGCGTGGGAGCACACGGAGGTGTGCGAGGACGGCCAGGCGCGCGGGCGCGGGGAGGTGCGTGACTACAGGGAGACACGTGAGCACGGCCAGGCGGGCAACCGCGGGGAGGAGCGTGGGTACAGAGCCGAGCGTGAGCGAAGCCAAGCGTGCGAGAACGGGCACGAACGCCAGGCGCCCGGGCACCGGGAGGTGCGGCGGTGATCGAGCTGCTCGGGATCCTGCTGGTCGTCCAAGGCGCCGGTGGCCTGCTCAACCGGCTGCTGGGCGCGGACTCGCCGAGCTGGTTCGTCCAGCTGCACTTGCTGCCGCCGTCGTTGCACATCGCGGCCAGCGTCGTCATGGTCCTGGCCGGGGCGGTGGTGCTGGTGGCGGGCCGGCGGCGGCAGGGCCGGGAGTGACGTCTTCCCGTGCGGATGGCGGGAACGGCCGCGCACCGGAATGCTGGTGCCCGTGCCCGACGTGATCCCCGCCCGCAGCGCCCTGCACCAGCTCGCCGACCGCCATGGTGTCGCCACCCGGTACGAGAACGCCGACCAGGAGTGGGTCGAAGTCGAAGACGACGTCGTCGTCGCCGTGCTCGGGCAGTTCGGCGTCGACGCCACCAGCGGCGACGCCATTGCCGCTGCACTGGCGGCGCAGGCTCCCGACGAACTGCCGCCGACGATCGTGCTGAAGGAGGGCACCGGACGGCCGCTGCCCGGGGATGCCGAGATCGTGCTCGAGGACGGCAGCCGGCGCCGGGTCACCGGCGAAATCCCCGGCGACCTGCCGCTCGGCTGGCACCGGGTGATCACGGCCGACCAGGACGTCGTGCTCGCCGTCGTGCCCGCGAAGCTGCCGGACGTCCCGCCCGCCTGGGGCTGGATGCTGCAGCTCTACGCCCTGCACTCGACCGGCTCGTGGGGCATCGGCGACTACGCCGACCTCGCCACCTTCGCCGCCCGGTCGGCGTCGGAACTGGACGCCGGCGTCCTGCTGGTCAACCCCGTCCAGGCCTTCAGCCCGGCCCACCCCGTCGAACGGTCGCCGTACTCGCCCGCGAGCCGGCGCTTCGCCAACCCGATCTACCTGCGCGTCACCGCGACCGAGACCTACGAGAAAGCCGACGCGGCCACGCAGGAGGCGGTGCGCTCCCTCGCGCCGGACGGCGAAGGCGAGCTGATCGACTACGACGGCGTCTGGACGGCGAAGCGCGCCGCCCTCGAGCTGCTGTGGCCGCACCGCGTCGAAGCGCTGCCCGACGATCAAGACCTGCTCGACTTCGCCCTCTTCTGCGCCCTCGCCGAGCAGCACGGTGCCGACTGGCGGGAGTGGCCGGAGCCGCTGCAAGACCCCGCCGGGCCCGACGTGGAAAAGGCCCGCGAGGAGCTGAAGGACCGCGTCGGCTTCCACACCTGGCTCCAGCACCTCTGCCGGGAGCAGCTGGAGACCGCCCGCAAGGCGGCGAAGGACGCCGGGATGACCGTCGGGATCGTGCACGACCTGCCGGTCGGCGTGCACCCCGGCGGGGCCGACACCTGGGCGGTGCGGGACGTCTTCGCCGCCGACGTCCGGGTCGGCGCGCCGCCGGACGCCTTCAACCAGCAGGGGCAGGACTGGAACCTGCCGCCGTGGCGGCCGGACAAGCTCGCCGAGGCGGGGTACGCGCCCTTCCGGGACGTCATCCGGGGCGTCCTGCGCTACGCCGACGGCATCCGCGTCGACCACATCGCCGGGCTGTGGCGGCTCTGGTGGATCCCGCCGGGCGAGCCCGCGCACCGCGGCACCTACGTCCACTACGACGCCGAGGCCATGGTCGGCGTGCTCGCGCTGGAAGCGCACCGGGCCGGCGCGGTCGTCGTGGGGGAGGACCTCGGCACGGTCGAGGAGACCGTCACCGAGACCATGCACGAACGCGGCATGCTCAGCTCGGCCGTGCTGTGGTTCGAACGCGACTGGGACGCGCCGGGCAAGCCGTTCACGCGTCCGGACACCTGGGACCCCGAGGCCATGGCCAGCATCTCCACGCACGACCTGCCGACCGTCTCCGGCTGGCTCCGGAGCGAGCACGTCCGGGTCCGGGCCGAGCTGGGCCTGCTGGACCGCGGGGTCGAGGCCGAGGAAGAAGCGGCCGCCGCCGAACGCCAGGCTCTGCGGGAACTCCTTGCGCGGGAAGGGATTCCGGACGACGACATGGTCGTCGCGCTGCACACCCTGCTCGCGCGGGCCGCCTCCCGGCTGGTGCTGACGTCGCCGGCCGACGTCGCGGGCCAGGTGCGGCAGCCGAATCTGCCCGGGACGGTCGACCAGTACCCTAACTGGCGGATTCCCCTTCCCGTCAGCGTCGACGGCTTCTTCACCGCGAAGGGGGTGCGCGCCGCGGTGGCGCCGCTGGCAGCAGCGCGTCCGTTGCCCGGGTAACGGGTACCCCACGGCGTACGACCCCCGCAGTGATGCGCGTCCGCGAGCGCGGACGCGCCCGGCACAACCCTGTGAAAGCTCGAGGAGACCCCAGTGCGGCCCTGGCCCGGAACGCCCTACCCGCTCGGCGCGACCTACGACGGAGTCGGGACGAACTTCGCCCTGTTCTCCGAGGTCGCCGAGCGGGTCGAACTGTGCTTGTTCGACGCCGAGGGCGGCGAGACGCGGTACGCGCTCGAAGAGGTGGACGGTTTCGTCCACCACGGCTACCTGCTGAACGTCGGTCCGGGACAGCGGTACGGCTTCCGCGTGCACGGCCCGTACGACCCGGCCCGCGGCCTGCGCTGCAACCCGAACAAGCTGCTCATCGACCCGTACGCGAAGGCCGTCTCGCACGGCGTGAAGTGGGACGAGTCGCTGTTCGGCTACCAGTTCGCCAACCCGGAGGAGCGCAACGACGCCGACTCCGCCGGCCGGGTGCCGTACTCGCTGGTCGCGAACCCGTTCTTCGACTGGGGCAACGACCGCCTGCCGAAGCGGCCGTACAACGAGACGGTCATCTACGAAGCCCACGTCAAGGGCATGACGGTGAACCACCCGTTCGTGCCCGAGGCGCTGCGGGGCACCTACGCCGGCATGGCGCACCCCGCCGTCGTCGAGCACCTGCAGAAGCTCGGCGTGACGGCGGTCGAGCTGCTGCCGGTGCACCAGTTCGTCTCCGACCACGGCCTCGAAGAAAAGGGCCTGACGAACTACTGGGGCTACAACACGATCGGCTACTTCGCGCCGCACGACTCCTACGCCGCGATGCCCGGCGAAGGCGGCCAGGTCCAGGAGTTCAAGGGGATGGTGAAGGCCTTCCACGAGGCCGGCATCGAAGTGATCCTCGACGTGGTTTACAACCACACCGCCGAGGGCAACCACCTCGGGCCGACGCTGTCGATGCGGGGCATCGACAACGAGGCCTACTACCGGCTGGTGGAGGGGGAGCCCGAGTACTACATGGACTACACCGGCACCGGGAACTCCCTCAACGTACGCAACCCGCACACCCTGCAGCTGATCATGGACTCGCTGCGGTACTGGGTGACGGAGATGCACGTCGACGGCTTCCGCTTCGACCTCGCCTCGGCCCTGGCGCGCGAGTTCTACGACGTCGACCGGCTGTCGACGTTCTTCGACCTCGTGCAGCAGGACCCGATCGTCAGCCAGGTGAAGCTGATCGCCGAGCCGTGGGACGTCGGCCCCGGTGGCTACCAGGTCGGCAACTTCCCGCCGCTGTGGACGGAGTGGAACGGGCAGTACCGCGACACCGTCCGCG
Organism: Amycolatopsis sp. NPDC098790; assembly: GCF_044759945.1. Taxonomy (NCBI): domain Bacteria; kingdom Bacillati; phylum Actinomycetota; class Actinomycetes; order Pseudonocardiales; family Pseudonocardiaceae; genus Amycolatopsis; species Amycolatopsis sp. NPDC098790. The sequence goes on along the minus strand of NZ_JBIWAI010000005.1, from coordinate 299,348 downwards.
ACTTCTGGCGCGGCGAGCCCTCGACGCTGGGCGAGTTCGCGAGCCGGATCACCGGCTCGTCGGACCTCTACCAGGACGACGGCCGCCGCCCGTTCGCGTCGATCAACTTCGTCACCGCGCACGACGGCTTCACGCTGCGGGACCTGGTGTCCTACAACGAAAAGCACAACGAGGCCAACGGCGAAGACGGCCGCGACGGCGCCGACGACAACCGGTCGTGGAACTGCGGGGTCGAGGGCGAGACCGACGACGCGGACGTCAACGAGCTGCGCGCCCGCCAGCAGCGCAACATGCTGGCGACGGTGATGCTGTCGCAGGGCGTCCCGATGATCCTGCACGGCGACGAGTTCGGCCGCACCCAGCAGGGCAACAACAACGTCTACTGCCAGGACTCCGAACTGTCCTGGATGGACTGGGAGCTGGCCACCGAGCACGCCGACCTGGTCCGGTTCACCGGCGGGCTGGGCGCGTTCCGCCACCGCCACCCGGTGTTCCGCCGCCGCCGGTTCTTCCAGGGCGGCCCGGTCGGCAAGGGCGACAAGCTCGGCGACATCGCCTGGTTCACCCCGGCAGGCGAGGAGATGACCGAGCAGAACTGGGACGACGGCTTCGGCAAGGCGGTCGTCGTCTTCCTCAACGGCCAGGCCATCCCGGACCTCGACTCCCGCGGCATGCACGTGGAGGACGACTCGTTCCTGCTCGCGTTCAACGCTCACTACGAGGACATCGACGCCAAGCTCCCGGGCAACGGCTACGGCCAGGCTTGGACCGTCGTGGTCGACACCGCGACCGGCGAAGTCGAGCCGCGGGACGCGAAACCCATCGAAGGCGGCGGCCAGTTCACCCTGCCGGCCCGGTCCCTGATCGTGCTGCAGCGGACGGAGACGGAGTCCGAATGACCGTGCCGGAGTCGACCTACCGGGTGCAGCTGCGCCCGGAGTTCTCCTTCAGCGACGCGGCCGGCATCGCCGGCTACCTGCGCGACCTGGGCATCGGCGCGCTCTACGCGTCGCCGGTGCTGGACGCCGCGCCCGGTTCGACGCACGGCTACGACGTCGTCGACCCGACGCGCGCGCGGCCCGAGCTGGGCGGCGAGTCGGCGCGGCAGGAGCTCAGCGCGCTGCTGAAGGAGCTCGGGCTCGGTTTCGTGGTCGACATCGTGCCGAACCACATGTCGGTCGAGGTGCCGAAGGCCAACAAGTGGTGGTGGGACGTGCTGAAGCACGGCCGCGACTCCGAGTACGCCTCCTTCTTCGACATCGACTGGGCGCGCGGCCCGCTGCTGCTGCCGGTGCTCGGCGAGGACGACGCCGTCGCCGAGCTGACCGTCGACGGCGACGAGCTGGCCTACTACGACCACCGCTTCCCGATCGCGCCCGGCACCGAAGGCGGGACGCCGCAAGAGGTCCACGAGCGCCAGCACTACCGCCTGATCGGCTGGCGCCGCGGCAACGCGGAGCTGGGCTACCGCCGGTTCTTCGACATCACGAACCTGGCCGCGGTCCGCGTCGAGGACCCGACGGTGTTCGCGGCGACGCACGGGGAGGTGCTGCGCTGGGTCGCCGACGGCGACGTCACCGGCCTGCGCGTCGACCACCCGGACGGCCTCGCCGACCCCGGCGGCTACTTCCGGCGGCTGCGGGAGAACGCGCCGAACGCGTGGATCGTCGCGGAGAAGATCCTGCACCCCGGCGAGCCGCTGCCGCAGAGCTGGCCGGTCGACGGCACCACCGGCTACGACGCCCTGCGCGAGATCGCCGGCGTCTTCGTCGACCCGGCCGGCGAGCCCGGCTTCACCGAGCTGGCCACCGAACTGGGCGTGAAGACCGGCTACCACCGCGTCGAGGCCGAGGCCCGGCGGCTGGTCACCGACCGCATCCTCGTCGCCGAGGTCCGGCGGATCGCGGCGCTGCTGCCCGACGTCGATCCGGAGCAGGCCCGGCAAGCCGTCGCCGAGACGATGGTCGCCTTCCCCGTCTACCGCTCCTACCTGCCCGAAGGCGCGGCGAACTGGGCGGCGGCGATCGAGGGCGCGCGGCAGGCCCGGCCGGACCTCGCCGACGCGCTGATCCTCCTCGACGCGTACGTGACCAGGAACCCCGGCAGCGAGCTGGCCACCCGGATCCAGCAGACGTCCGGCATGGTCGTGGCCAAGGGCACCGAGGACACGACGTTCTACCGCTACACCCGCTTCGCCGCGCTCAACGAGGTCGGCGGCAACCCGGACCGGTTCGGCCTCGACGTCGAGGAGTTCCACCGGCTGGCGGCCGAGCGCGAGGCCGGGCACCCGGCCGCGATGACGACGCTGACCACGCACGACACCAAGCGCTCGGAGGACACCCGCGCGCGGATGGCCGTGCTGGCGGAGCTGCCCGGCGAGTTCGCCGACGCCGTCCGCCGCTGGACGGTGCGCCGCGGCATCGCCGAGCCGGCACTGAACCTCCTCGCCTGGCAGACGCTCGTGTCGACCTGGCCGATCGAGCCGGCCCGCCTCCGGGACTACCTCGACAAGGCGGCCAAGGAGGCCAAGCTCCGGACCAGCTGGACCGACCACGACGAGACGTTCGAGGCCGACGTCGCCGCGTGGCCCGAGGACGTCATGGGCGACGCCGAACTGGCGGCGGACATCGAAGCGTTCGTCGCGCGGATCGAGCGGCCCGGTTACGCGAACTCGCTCGGCCAGAAGCTGGTCCAGCTGACCGCGCCCGGCGTCCCCGACGTCTACCAGGGCACTGAGCTGTGGGACTTCTCGCTGGTCGACCCGGACAACCGCCGCCCGGTCGACTACGCGGTCCGCCGCGAACTGCTGGCCCGGATCGCCGACGGCGAACAGCCGGAGCTCGACTCCTCCGGCGCGGCGAAGCTGCTGGTCGTGCACAAGGCGCTGCGGCTGCGCCGGGAACACCCGGCGCTGTTCCGCGGCTACCGGCCGCTGCGGGCCGAAGGTCCCGCGGCGGAGCACGTGCTGGCCTTCACACGGTCCGCGGACCTGGCCGTCGCGGTCACCCGGCTGCCGATCGGCCTCGACGCCGCCGGCGGCTGGCGCGACACGGTGCTGCCGCTGCCCGACGGCGTCTGGACCGACGTCCTGACCGGCCGCGAAGCGAGCTCGGACGTGGCCACGTTGTTCGACCGGTACCCCGTCGCGTTGCTGGTGCGAGGAGACGCATGAGGTTCAGCGTGTGGGCCCCGTCCGCCGGGCGGGTCCGGGTGAGCGTCGACGCCGGCGTGCACGAGATGACCGCCGGCGACGGCGGCTGGTGGCACGCCGACGCCGACGGCGTCAACTACGCCTTCCTGCTGGACGACGACGAAAAGCCGCTGCCCGACCCGCGGTCGCGGTGGCAGCCCCACGGCGTCCACCAGGAGTCGCGCGTCTACGACCACGACGGGTTCGAGTGGACGGACGACGCCTGGCACGGCCGCCAGCTGCCCGGCGCCGTCCTCTACGAGCTGCACATCGGGACGTTCACCGAGGGCGGCACCTTCGACGCGGCGATCGACCGGCTCGACCACCTCGTCGACCTCGGCATCACCCACGTCGAGCTGCTGCCGGTCAACTCCTTCGACGGCACCGCGGGCTGGGGCTACGACGGCGTGCTCTGGGGCGCGGTCCACGAGCCCTACGGCGGGCCCGACGGCTTCAAGCGGTTCGTCGACGCGGCGCACGCGCGCGGGCTGGCCGTCGTGCTCGACGTCGTCTACAACCACCTCGGGCCGTCGGGCGCCTACCTCGACAAGTTCGGGCCGTACTTCGCCGGGCAGAACGACTGGGGCCCCGGTCTCAACCTCGACGGCGCCGGCTCGGACGAGGTCCGCCGGTACGTGATCGACAACGCGCTGAGCTGGTTCCGCGACTTCCACGTCGACGCGCTGCGCCTGGACGCGGTGCACGCGCTGCTCGACCGCCGCGCCGTCCACCTGCTCGAACAGCTCGCCACCGAGACCGAGGCGCTGTCGGCGGCGCTGAACCGGCCGCTGACGCTGATCGCCGAGTCCGACCTGAACGACCCCCGGCTGGTGACGCCCCGCGAGCGCGGCGGGTACGGCCTGCACGCCCAGTGGTCGGACGACTTCCACCACGCCCTGCACGTCAAGCTCACCGGCGAGACGTCCGGCTACTACACGGACTTCGCCGCGGGAGATGCCGTCGAGCGCGTACTGCGCGAGGTGTTCTTCCACGCCGGCACCTGGTCGTCGTTCCGCGAGCGGACCCACGGCCGCCCGGTGGACACCCGGACCGTGCCCGGCCACCGCTTCCTCGCCTACCTGCAGAACCACGACCAGATCGGCAACCGCGCGACCGGCGACCGGCTGTCCGCGACGGTCTCGCCGGGCCGGCTGGCGTGCGGCGCGGCGATCCTGTTCTGCTCGCCGTTCACGCCGATGGTGTTCATGGGGGAGGAGTGGGCGGCGAGCACGCCGTGGCAGTTCTTCGCCTCCTTCCCGGACCCGGAGCTGGCCGAGGCCGTCCGCACGGGCCGCCGTCGCGAGTTCGCCCGGCACGGCTGGGGCGAGTCCGAGGTGCCCGACCCGATGGACCCGGCGACGGTCGAGCGTTCGCGGCTCGACTGGGCGGAGGCCGACCAGCCCGGTCACCGAGAGGTGCTCGACCTGCACCGCACGTTGATCCGGCTGCGCCGCGACCACCCCGAGCTGGCGGACCCCCACGTCGACGGCCTGCGGGTCGACGCCGCGCCGGACGGCTCCTGGCTGGTGCTGCACCGGGGTGCGCTGCGGCTGGCCGTCAACTTCGGCGAAGGCCCGGTCACGCTCCCGCTCGGGGCCACGAAGACCCTGTTGACCTGGGCGGACGCCACGGTGGACGGGGGCGCCGCGCAGCTGCCGCCGGACACCTTCGCCCTTGTCGAAACGGCGGCGGCCCGGTAACCGTCCCGGTATAGGGGCGCGGCGGACCGGCCGGATCTGGGACGATTCAGGAATGGCCACACGACCCTCGACCCAGCACGTCCGCGCCGGACGCCCGTTCCCGCTCGGCGCCCACCCCGAGGCGGGCGGGGTCCGGTTCGCGATCACCTCCGCCGTCGCGGACGCGGTCGACCTGTGCCTGATCGACGCCGACGGGTCGGAACGCCGGATCGCGCTCACCGAGCGCACGTTCGGCGTCTGGCACGGCCTGGTGCCCGGGGTGACGCCGGGGCAGCGCTACGGCTACCGCGTCCACGGCCCGTACGACCCGGCCCGCGGCCTGCGCTGCAACCCGCACAAGCTGCTCCTCGACCCGTACGCCCGGTCGATCACCGGCGGGCTCACCGACCTGAGCGCGGCCCAGGGCTTCACCGGCGACCCCGAGCGCGGCCCGATGTCCACTGTGGACTCCCTGGGCAGCGTGCCGCTGTCGGTGGTCACCTCGCCGGGCGGCCCCGACACCGGCATCAAGCCGGAGGTCCCGTTCGAAGAAGCGGTGATCTACGAACTGCACGTCAAGGGGTTCACGCAGCAGCACCCGTTCATCCCGGAGGCGCTGCGCGGCACCTACCTCGGCCTGGCCCACCCGGTGGCGATCGAGTACCTGACCCGGCTCGGCGTCACGTCGGTGGAGCTGCTGCCGGTGCACTCGTTCCTCGACGAGCCGTCGCTGGTGCGGGACGGGCGGCACAACTACTGGGGGTACTCGCCGCTCGGCTTCTTCGCGCCGCACGCGGCCTACGCCAGCGAGCCCGGCCACGAGGTCGAGGAGTTCCGCCTGATGGTGGCCGCCCTGCACGCGGCCGGCATCGAGGTGATCGTCGACGTCGTGTTCAACCACACCTGCGAAGGCGGGCCGGACGGGCCGACGCTGAGCTTCCGCGGGCTGAACGCGCCCGCGTACTACCTGCACACCGACCGCGGCCACATGGCCGACATCACCGGCTGCGGCAACACCCTGGAGGCCGGCTCGCCGACGGTGGTCCGGCTGGTCACCGACTCGCTGCGGTACTGGACGCAGGAGCTGGGCGTCGACGGCTTCCGGTTCGACCTGGCCAGCACGCTCGGCCGGGCCCGCGGCGGCTCGTTCGACCCCGCGTCGACGCTGCTCACCGCGATCACCACCGACCCGGTGCTCTCGCGCTGCAAGCTCATCGCCGAGCCGTGGGACGCGACCGGCGAGGGCTACCGCGTCGGCGGCTTCGGCGCCCAGTGGGCGGAGTGGAACGGCCGCTACCGCGACACCGTGCGCGACTTCTGGCGCGGCGCGACCGGCGTGCGCGACCTCGCCTACCGGCTGTCCGGTTCGTCGGACCTCTACGACCACAACCTGCGCCGGCCGTGGCAGTCGATCAACTTCGTCACCGCCCACGACGGCTTCACGCTGCGGGACCTGGTGTCCTACAACGGGAAGCACAACGAAGGCAACGGCGAGGACAACCGCGACGGCACCAACGACAACCGCTCGTGGAACCACGGTGCCGAGGGCGACACCGCCGACCAGGGGATCCGCGAACTGCGTGCGCGGCAGGTGCGGAACATGTTCGCGACGCTGCTGCTGTCCACCGGCACGCCGATGATCACCGCGGGTGACGAGTTCTGGCGGACCCAGGGCGGCAACAACAACGCGTACTGCCTCGACGACGAAACGTCCTGGCTGGACTGGACGCCGGAAGACCCCGAGGCCGAGGCGATGCTGACCTTCGCCCGCCGGGTCGTGCGGCTGCGGGCGAACAGCCCGGCGCTGCGGCAGCCGGAGTTCTTCGAAGGCCGGACGACCCCGACCGGCCAGCCGGACCTGGTCTGGTTCCGGCCGGACGGCGAGGAGTTCGGCGAGACCGACTGGTTCGAGGACCGGCACACGCTCGGCATGTGGATCGACGGCTCGAACAGCCAGGCCCGCAACCGCGACGGCGAGCTGGTGCCCGACCACTCGTGGCTGCTGTGGCTGCACGCGGGCGACGAGCCGGCCGAGGTGGTGCTGCCGGGCCGCGAGTACGGCGAGACGTTCAAGCCGACGCTCGACACGAGCACCGGCGACGGCAGCCCGGCCAACCCGGGGACGCTGGAGGCCAAGAGCCGGGTGACGCTGCAGTCGCGCTCGCTGCTGTTGCTGCGCGCCCCGCGCCTGGCGGCGGAGGCGCAGGCCGACGGCCGCTGACGGGTAGGGCCGGCGGAGCTTTCCCAGGGAAAGATCCGCCCGGTTCGTCCATTCGGGTACGGGTGGTGGCCGTTCGGGTCCGCGTGTCGGCGGACCGCGTTCGCGCGCGCTCTTAACGCGCCGGACATCCGCCGGAAATTCGTTGCGGGGAAAGCGTTTCGTCCGCGGCCGCCTGGGTACACGGAAGAGAGCCCTGCCTCCCAGGCGCTTGATCGAGTCAGGCAGACTGGCGTCGCCTGCGTCCAACCGAACACACCGAGGGGCGTTGCCCATGACCGGCCGGCTCGGCATCGACGACGTCTCCCCCAGCGTGAGCTGCGGCCGGTATCCGGCCAAAGCCGTTGTGGGGGAACACATCCCGGTCACCGCGACCGTCTGGCGGGAAGGCCACGACGCCGTCGCGGCGACCGTCGCGTGGCGCGGCCCGGACGACCGGCTGACCCGTCAGACGCGGATGGTGCCGCGCGGTCCGGACCACCCCGACTCCTTCGCCGCGGTGATCGTCCCGGACACCACCGGGCAGTGGACCTACCGGATCGACGCGTGGGGCGACCCCTGGGCGACGTGGGAGCACGCCGTCGAGGTGAAGGTCGCCGCCGGGCAGGGGCCCGAGGACCTCGCGAACGACCTCGAGAACGGCGCCCGGCTGCTGGAGCGCGTCTCCCGCCGCCCGGACCGCCGGGCCGAGAAAGCGCTTTTGACCGGCGCGGTGACGGCGTTGCGCGACGAAGAGCGCGCCCTCGCCGAGCGCGTCGGGCCCGCGCTCTCGCCCGAGGTCCGCCAGCTCATGCGCGAGTTCCCGGTGCGCGAGCTGATCACCAAGGGCAAGCCGCACAAGGTCTGGGTCGACCGCCGCCGGGCCGCGTTCGGCTCCTGGTACGAGCTCTTCCCGCGCTCCACCGGCGGCCTCGACGCCGAGGGCAACGCGGTGCACGGCACCTTCACCACCGCCGCGACCGCGCTCGACCGGGTCGCGAAGATGGGCTTCGACGTCGTCTACCTGCCGCCGATCCACCCGATCGGGCGGGTCAACCGCAAGGGCCCCAACAACACCCTCGACGCGAAGCCCGAGGACGTCGGCTCGCCGTGGGCCATCGGCGCCGACGAGGGCGGGCACGACGCGATCCACCCCGACCTCGGCACCTTCGAGGACTTCGACGCCTTCGTCGCCCGGTCCGAAGAGCTCGGCATGGAGGTCGCGCTCGACTTCGCGCTGCAGGCCGCGCCCGACCACCCGTGGGTCCTGAAGAACCCGGAGTTCTTCACCACCCGCCCGGACGGCTCGATCGCCTACGCGGAGAACCCGCCGAAGAAGTACCAGGACATCTATCCGATCAACTTCGACAACGACCCCAAGGCCGTCTACGAAGAGATGCTCCGCGTCATCACGGTCTGGGTCGAGCACGGGGTCAAGATCTTCCGGGTCGACAACCCGCACACCAAGCCGCCGGACTTCTGGGCCTGGCTGATCCAGTCGGTCAAGGACGCCCACCCGGACGTGCTGTTCCTGGCCGAGGCGTTCACCCGCCCGGCGCGGCTGTGGGGCCTGGCCCGGCTCGGCTTCACCCAGAGCTACACGTACTTCACGTGGCGGACCGGCAAGCAGGAGCTGATCGACTTCGCCATCGACCTGCGCGACCACTGGGACCAGGGCCGGCCGAACCTGTTCGTCAACACCCCGGACATCCTCCACGAGTCGCTGCAGCGCGGCGGCCCCGGCATGTTCGCGCTGCGGGCGGCGCTCGCGGCGACGATCTCGCCGACGTGGGGCGTCTACTCCGGCTACGAGCTGTTCGAGCACGTCCCGGTCCGCGAGGGCAGCGAGGAGTACCTCGACTCCGAGAAGTACCAGCTGCGCCCGCGCGACTTCGAGCGCGCGGTCGCCGAAGGCCGCTCGCTGGAGCCGTGGATCGCGAAGCTGAACTCCGTCCGCCGCGCGCACCCGGCGCTGCAGCAGATGCGCACCCTGCACTTCCACCACGTCGACAACGACGCGCTGCTGGCCTACTCCAAACAGGACCCGGCCACCGGCGACACGGTGGTCACCGTCGTGACGCTCGACCCGTACGGGCCCCAGGAGGGCACGCTCTGGCTCGACACCGGAGCGCTCGGGTTCGAGGCGCACGAGCGGCTGATCGCGCACGACGAGGTCACCGGCGACACCTGGGACTGGGGTCAGGCGAACTTCGTCCGGCTCGAACCCTGGCGGGCCGTGGCGCACGTGGTGTCGGTGCGGCGACGGCTGGCCGGCTGAGAACGGAAGGACAGGAACCCGAGGGACTGAGGTGGAGCAGATGGCGGATGAGGCCCGGCCCGACGCGGCGCTGGGGCTGGAAGGCGTGCCGCACACCGGTGAGGCGATCACCGCGGACGGGATGCTCGTCGAACCCCAGGCCGGCGACTTCCGCTCGGCGCAGCAGGCGCCCAGCAACCCGGAGTGGTTCAAGGGCGCGGTGTTCTACGAAGTGCTGGTGCGCGCGTTCGCCGACTCCAACGGCGACGGCACCGGCGACCTGAGAGGCCTGGCCGGCCGGCTGGACTACCTGGCCTGGCTGGGCATCGACTGCCTGTGGCTGCCGCCGTTCTACGCGTCGCCGCTGCGCGACGGCGGGTACGACATCAGCGACTTCCGCGCGGTGCTCCCGGAGTTCGGCAGCGTCGAGGACTTCGTGTTCCTGCTCAACGAGGCCCACCGGCGCGGTATCCGGGTGATCACGGACCTGGTGCTCAACCACACCTCGGACGCGCACCCGTGGTTCCAGCAGTCCCGCAGCGAGCCCGACGGCCCGTACGGCGACTACTACGTCTGGAGCGACGACGACTCCCGCTACGCCGACGCGCGGATCATCTTCGTCGACACCGAGACGTCGAACTGGACCTACGACCCGGTGCGCGGTCAGTTCTACTGGCACCGGTTCTTCTCCCACCAGCCCGACCTGAACTACGAGAACGTCGACGTCCAGAACGCGATGATCGACGTCCTGCGCTTCTGGCTCGACCTGGGCATCGACGGGTTCCGCCTGGACGCCGTGCCGTACCTGTTCGAGCAGGAGGGCACCAACTGCGAGAACCTGCCGCGCACGCACGAGTTCCTCAAGCGCTGCCGCAAGGTCGTCGACGACGAGTACCCGGGCCGGATCCTGCTGGCCGAGGCCAACCAGTGGCCGTCGGACGTCGTCGAGTACTTCGGCGACCCGCAGGTCGGCGGCGACGAGTGCCACATGGCGTTCCACTTCCCGCTGATGCCGCGGATCTTCATGGCGGTGCGCCGCGAATCGCGGTTCCCGATCTCGGAGATCCTCACCCAGACCCCGGAGATCCCCAGCGGCACGCAGTGGGGCATCTTCCTGCGCAACCACGACGAGCTGACCCTCGAGATGGTCACCGACGAAGAGCGCGACTACATGTACGCGGAGTACGCCAAGGACCCGCGGATGAAGGCCAACATCGGCATCCGCCGGAGGCTGGCGCCGCTGCTGGACAACGACCGCAACCAGCAGGAGCTGTTCACGGCCATGCTGCTGTCCCTGCCGGGCTCGCCCGTTCTGTACTACGGTGACGAGATCGGCATGGGAGACAACATCTGGCTCGGCGACCGCGACGCGGTCCGCACCCCCATGCAGTGGACCCCGGACCGCAACGCCGGGTTCTCGGCCTGCGACCCGGGCCGGATCTACCTGCCGGTGATCATGGACCCGGTGTACGGCTACCAGGGCCTGAACGTCGAGGCGCAGTCGAACAACGACGCCTCGCTGCTCAACTGGACCCGGCGGATGATCGAGGTGCGCAAGCAGCACCACGCGTTCGCGGAAGGCGAGTTCGTCGACCTCGGCGGGTCCAACCCGAGCGTGCTGGCGTACAAGCGCCAGTGGCGGCGCCCGGACGGCGGCGAGGACGTCGTGCTCTGCGTGAACAACCTCTCCCGGTTCCCGCAGCCGGTGGAGCTGGATCTGTCCGCGCACCGCGGGTGCACGCCGGTGGAGCTCACCGGCGGCGTGCGGTTCCCCAGCATCGGGGACCTGTCGTACCTGCTGACGCTGCCCGGGCACGGCTTCTACTGGTTCCAGCTGACGAGCTCGGGAGACGAAGGCGAAGCGAGGTGAGTCCCTTGTCCGACCCGCGCGAGCTGGTCGACGACCTGACCGAGGACCTGAGGCGCTGGCTGCCGGAGCAGCGCTGGTTCGCCGGCAAGGACCGGCCGGTGACCGGCGTCCGGCCGCTCGGCGTCACGGAGCTGGTTCCCGGCGATCCACAGCTGCTGCACGTCGTCATCGAGGTCGCCCAGGACGACCGGCGTGAGCCGTACCAGCTGCTCGTGGGCCGGCGGACGCACCCGCCGGAGATCGCGTCCACCAGCTGGATCGGCGCCGTCGGCGACCTCAACGCCTACGAGGCGTCCGGCGACCTCGACGTCACCGGCGTGCTGCTGGACCTGATGGCCCGCGAAGAGCAGGTCGGCTCGCTGGTCTTCGAGCACGAGCCGGGCGTGGAGCTGGAGACCGGCCTGCGCGCGCGGCCGATCACGTCGGAGCAGAGCAACACCTCCCTGGTCTACGGCGGGCAGTACATCCTCAAGCTGTTCCGGAAGCTGACGCCGGGCAAGAACAAGGACCTGCTGCTGCACCGCGCGCTGCAGGGCGTCGGCAGCAAGCACATCGCGCAGGTGCTCGGCTCGGTCACCGGCGACCTCGACGGGGAGCCGACCACGGTCGGCATGCTCCAGCAGTTCGTCTCCGACGCCGTCGACGGCTGGGCGATGGCCACCACCAGCGTCCGCGACCTGATGGCGGCGCCGGACCTGCACGCCGGGGAGGTCGGCGGCGACTTCTCCGGCGAGGCCGAGCGGCTCGGGCGCGCGGTCGCCGAAGTGCACGCGGACCTGGCCGAGGCGCTCGGCACCGAGCCGGTCGACGCCGACGAGCTGGAACGCTCGGCGAAGGCGATGCTCGACCGGCTCGACACGATCGCCGGCCGCGTCCCCGAGCTGGCCGCGCACGCCCCGTCGCTGCGGGCGGCGTTCGAGAAGCTGCGCACGCAGCCCCTCGACTCGGTCACCATGCAGTACATCCACGGCGACCTGCACCTCGGCCAGGTGCTGCGGACGGTCACCGGCTGGCTGCTCATCGACTTCGAGGGCGAGCCCGCGGCCCCGGTCGAGGAGCGGCACGCGCTGCGGTCGCCGTTGCGCGACGTGGCGGGCATGCTGAGGTCGTTCGACTACGCGGCCCAGCAGATGCTGGTCGGCCAGCCGGACGACCCGGCGACGGCCGAGCGCGCCCACGAGTGGTCGGAGCGCAACCGCGCGGCGTTCTGCGAGGGCTACGCCGCCGTCGCGGCCGACCCGCGCGACCAGGGCGAGCTGCTGCGCGCCTTCGAACTGGACAAGGCGGTCTACGAGGTGGGCTACGAGCACGCGAACCGGCCGGACTGGCTCGGTGTGCCGCTCGCCTCGATCGCCCGGATCACCGACGGAGAGGGATGACACCGTGAACGCGGTTCCGGAAGGCCTCCCGGCCGCGGCCCCGCCGGCCGCGGACATCGACCGGCTGCTCGCCGGTTCGCACCACGACCCGCACTCGGTGCTGGGCGTGCACGCGGTGGGCAAGGGCTTCGCGGCCCGGGCGCTGCTGCCCGGCGCCAAGGGCGTCACGCTGCTCGCGGGCGAGCACCGGTACCCGCTGGAGCCGGTCATCGACGCGCTGTTCGCCGCCGCCGTGCCGGAGCACCCGGGCGACTACCGGCTGGAGGTCGAGTACGACGGGCACACCGTCACCGCCGACGACCCCTACCGCTGGCTGCCCACGGTCGGCGAACTCGACCTGCACCTGATCGGCGAAGGGCGCCACGAGCGGCTCTGGGAAGCGCTCGGCGCGCACGTCCGCTCGTACGAGACGCCGAACGGCGTCGTCGAGGGGACGTCGTTCGCGGTGTGGGCGCCCAACGCCCGCGGCATCCGCGTGATCGGCGACTTCAACGGCTGGGACGGGCGCGGGCACGCGATGCGCTCGCTCGGCTCGTCCGGGATCTGGGAGCTGTTCGTCCCCGGCGTCGGTGCCGGCACGTGCTACAAGTTCCGCATCCTCGGCGCCGACGGGAACTGGCACGAGAAGGCCGACCCGATGGCGTTCGGCACCGAGCAGCCGCCCGCGACGGCGTCCGTCGTCACCACCTCCGGGCACATGTGGGACGACGAGCTGTGGGTCGCCCAGCGCGAGGCGACCGACTGGTCCGCGGCGCCGATGAGCGTCTACGAGGTGCACCTCGGCTCGTGGCGGCCCGGGCTCGACTACCGCGAGCTGGCCGACCAGCTCGGCGACTACCTCGTCGAGACCGGCTTCACGCACGTCGAGCTGCTGCCGGTGTCGGAGCACCCGTTCGGCGGTTCGTGGGGCTACCAGGTGACGTCGTACTACGCGCCGACGTCCCGCTTCGGTTCGCCCGACGACTTCCGCTACTTCGTCGACCGCCTGCACCAGCGGGGGATCGGCGTGCTGGTGGACTGGGTGCCCGCGCACTTCCCGCGCGACAGCTGGGCACTGGCGAAGTTCGACGGCACGGCGCTGTACGAGCACGCGGACCCGCGCCGCGGCGAGCAGCCCGACTGGGGCACGCTCGTGTTCGACTTCGGCCGCAACGAGGTCCGCAACTTCCTCGTCGCCAACGCGCTGTACTGGATCGAGGAGTTCCACCTCGACGGCCTGCGCGTGGACGCGGTGGCGTCGATGCTGTACCTGGACTACTCCCGCAAGGACGGGGAGTGGCTGCCGAACCAGTACGGCGGCCGGGAAAACCTGGACGCGGTGAAGTTCCTGCAGGAGCTGAACGCGACCGTCTACAAGCGACACCCGGGCATCGTGATGGTGGCCGAGGAGTCGACGGCGTGGCCGGGCGTCACGCGGCCGACGCACTTGGGCGGTCTGGGTTTCGGCTTCAAGTGGAACATGGGCTGGATGCACGACACGCTCCGGTACCTGTCGCACGAGCCGATCCACCGGGCGTACCACCACAACGAGATGACGTTTTCGTTGGTGTACGCGTGGAGCGAGAACTTCGTGCTGCCGCTGTCGCACGACGAAGTGGTGCACGGCAAGGGATCCCTGTGGGGCCGCATGCCGGGCGACGCGTGGAACAAGGCGGCCGGGCTGCGCTCGCTGCTGGCGTTCATGTGGGCGCACCCGGGCAAGCAGCTGCTGTTCATGGGCGGCGAGTTCGGCCAGCCCGCGGAGTGGTCGGAGCAGCGGTCCCTGGACTGGCACCTGCTGGACGAGCCCCTGCACCGCGGCGTCCAGGACCTGCTGCGGTCGCTGAACTCGGTCTACCGCTCGACGCCGGCGTTGTTCAGCCAGGACACGACCCCGGACGGCTTCCGCTGGATCGACGCGAACGACTCGAGCGGCAACGTGCTGAGCTTCCTGCGCTTGGGCACCGACGGGTCCCGGCTGGCCTGCATCGCGAATTTCTCGGGCGTGCCGCACCACGACTACCGGGTGGGGTTGCCGTCGGCCGGGCGGTGGCTCGAGGTGGTCAACACCGACGCGGAGGCGTACGGCGGTTCGGGTGTCGGGAACCTGGGGGCCGTGGAGGCCACCGAGGATGCTTGGCACGGGCAGCCGGCCTCGGCGGTGCTGCAGCTGCCGCCCGCGGGTGTGCTTTGGCTGGTCCAGGAGAACCCGGAGACCTCGGTGCTTTCGGAGACCCCCGAGCTCCCCTGAGTCATCGCGGGGGGCGGCACTTTCACGTGAAAGTGCCGCCCCGGCGCTCAAAAGGTTCCGCTCGCGGGCCGGTGCGGGCTTACCATCGGTGCATGACCGGCGCCGGCGGCGTCCTCGTGAACCTGATCCTCTTCGCCGTGGTCTGCATCGCCCCCACGGTGCTGTTCTGGTGCGCTCTGCGCGTCCCGAAGCTGATCCACCGGATCCGCGAGAAGCACGCGAAGCCGCAACCGGTGGTCCCGCCGATCGAGCGCGTCGCCGCCGACCTGCGGCGGGTGCACCGCCTCCTGGCCGAGTACCCGTCGGGCACCCCGGCCGCGCGCCGGCTGGGCACCCGGCAGGCGTACGACGAGCTGCTCGCCCAGGCGTGCCGCCAGGTGGACGTGTGTCACCGGCTCGCGGAGCTGCCGGAGGGCATGGACCGCGAGATCGAACGCCTGCGCGTCGAGGAGTCGCTGCGGGAGCGCGGCCTGGCCGTCCCCTGAGGTCCGAAGTGGACACAAGAAAACCCCGCCACCGCAGTGACGGGGTTTCCCTGCGAAGAAACTCAGTCCAGGTAGTCTCGCAGCACCTGCGACCGCGACGGGTGGCGCAGCTTCGACATCGTCTTCGACTCGATCTGCCGGATGCGCTCGCGGGTCACCCCGTACACCTGGCCGATCTCGTCGAGCGTGCGCGGCTGGCCGTCCGTGAGGCCGAAGCGCAGCCGGACCACGCCCGCCTCGCGCTCGGACAGCGTCTGCAGCACCGACTGGAGCTGGTCCTGCAGCAGCGTGAACGACACCGCGTCCACCGCGACGACCGCTTCGGAGTCCTCGATGAAGTCACCGAGCTGCGAGTCGCCCTCGTCGCCGATCGTCTGGTCGAGCGAGATCGGCTCACGCGCGTACTGCTGGATCTCCAGGACCTTCTCCGGGGAGATGTCCATTTCCTTGGCGAGCTCCTCGGGCGTCGGCTCGCGGCCGAGGTCCTGCAGGAGTTCGCGCTGTATGCGGCCGAGCTTGTTGATGACCTCGACCATGTGCACCGGGATGCGGATGGTGCGGGCCTGGTCGGCCATCGCGCGGGTGATCGCCTGGCGGATCCACCACGTGGCGTACGTCGAGAACTTGTAGCCCTTGGTGTAGTCGAACTTCTCCACCGCGCGGATCAGGCCGAGGTTGCCCTCCTGGATCAGGTCCAGGAACGCCATGCCGCGGCCGGTGTAGCGCTTGGCCAGCGACACCACGAGCCGGAGGTTCGCCTCCAGCAGGTGGTTCTTGGCGCGCTCGCCGTCACGCACGATCCACTTGAGATCGCGGCGCATCTGGGTGACGAGCTTCTCGCCCTCCTCCTCGGCGGTGCGCACGCGCTCGGCGGCGTAGAGCCCGGCCTCGATCCGCTTGGCGAGCTCCACCTCCTCCTCGGCGTTCAGCAGCGCGACCTTGCCGATCTGCTTGAGGTAGGCACGCACGGAGTCCGCCGACGCGGTGAGCTCGGCGTCCTTGCGCGCCTGGCGCAGCGCCTCGGACTCCTCCTCGTCCCAGACGAAGTCCGGGTTGTCGGAGCTCTTGGCGGCGGCGGCCTTGTCGGCGGCGGCGCCACGGCGGCGCTGCGCCGGGGTCTCCTCGTCCGACTCGTCGTCGTCATCGTCGTCGTCGGCCGAGTCGGTGTCCGGCTCGTCGTTGACCGTCTCGTCGACGACGTCGACCTCGACCTCTTCCAGGTCCGACAGGTCGGGCGAGTCGAGTTCGGCTTCGTCGATCTCGCCGGGACCGTCCGGCTCGCCGTCTTCGGTCTTCGCGCCCTTGGTCGCGGGCTTCTTCGCCGGAGCCTTCTTGGCCGGCGCTTTCTTGGCGGTGGTGGTCTTGCGCGCCGCTGGCTTCGCCGTCCCGGTGGCTGCCTCTTCGGCCGGCTCGCCGGCTGCGGTCGCGGTCTTCGTCCCGCCTCGGGTTGCGGTTCTTGCGGCTGCCACTTACGCCCTTTCGCAGCGGTCGATCATGACGAGCAACGGCACGGGTGCCACTGCTGCCTCACATTCGGGGATCACGCCTCGGCCTGCGGTTTTGGCCTCCGCAGCCGTGGGCCGTGTTCCATTGTAACGACGGTACGCGCATGCGTCGCGAAGCGATCACCCTCCGGCCCGGTTTCGGGCCGGATTCAGTGCTGGATACCCTCCGCGGCGGCCGCCGCGGCACCCACGATCCCGGCGTTGTTCTGCAGCGTCGCGACCAGCACCGGAGTGCGGATGTCCAGCAGCGGCACCCATTTCTCGGCCTTCTTGCTGACCCCGCCGCCGACGATGAACAGGTCGGGCCAGATCAGGTTTTCGAGCACGGTCAGATAACGGTGCACGCGCTTGGCCCATTCGGGGTAGGAGAGCCCCTCGTTGTCCTTCACGGAGGCGGCCGCGCGCTTCTCCGCGTCGTGGCCGTCGATCTCCAGGTGGCCGAACTCGGTGTTCGGGACGAGCTTGCCGTCCTGGAACACCGCGCTGCCGATGCCGGTGCCGAAGGTGAGCAGCGCGGTGACGCCCTTGCGCGCGACCGGGTCGCCGAAGCGGATCTCGGCCATGCCCGCCGCGTCGGCGTCGTTGAGCATCGCGATCTGGTCGACGCCGCGGCCGAGCCGCTTGGCGAACAGGGCGTCGGCGTCGGTGCCGATCCACTGCTTGTCGATGTTGGCCGCGGTGTGCGCGACGCCCTTCTTGACGACCGCCGGGAGCGTCACGCCGACCGGGCCGTCCCAGGCCGCCTGCGTGACGATGTCGTGCACGACGTCCGCCACCGCCGACGGGGTGGACGGCTTCGGCGTCTCGATCCGGATCCGGTCGCCGATGAGCTGCCCCTTGTCCAGGTCGACCAAGGCGCCCTTGATCCCGCTGCCGCCGATGTCGATGCCGAAACCTCGGCGGGTCGCCTCCACCACGGACGTGGTCCCTTCTCGCACGATTCAGAAGCCTGCCTCGGAGACTTTAACCGGATGTGGTGACATGTCGGACGTGGGAGTTGACGAGTCGTTGCTGAAAAGCGTCGCGGTGCAGGTCGCGACGGACGCCGCCGAGCTGGTCCGCGAGGCCTGGGAAGGCATGGCGAACGGTCGTTCGGTGGATGTGGGGACCAAGTCCGCGGACACCGACGTGGTGACCGCGGTGGACCACGAGTCCGAGCGGCTGGTGCGCGACCGGCTGGCCGCGCTGCGGCCGGGCGAGCCGGTGCTGGGCGAGGAGGGCGGCGGCGCGGCGGGCGACGGCGTGACCTGGGTCGTCGACCCGATCGACGGGACGGTCAACTTCCTCTACGGGCTGCCGTGGTTCGCGGTGTCGGTGGCGGCGCAGATCGGCGGCGAGTCGGTGGCGGGCGCGGTGGTGGAGCCGGCGACGGGGCGCGTCTGGTCGGCGGCCCGCGGCCAGGGCGCGTACCTGGACGACCGCCGGCTGGCGGTGTCGGCGCCCGCGCGGCTGGAGCTGACTCTGGTCGGAACCGGTTTCGCGTATTCGGCCGAGCGCCGCACCCGCCAGTCGCGCTTCGCGGCGGAGCTGCTGGGGCGCGTCCGCGACATCCGGCGCAACGGAGCGGCATCGCTGGACTTGTGCGCGGTGGCGGCGGGCTGGCTCGACGCGTACGTGGAGCACGGGCTGCACCGCTGGGACTGGGCGGCGGGTGCGCTGATCGCGGCGGAGGCGGGCGCGGAGGTGCTGTTGCCGGGATCGGCTCAGGAGCTGGGCGCGGACGCGACGTACGCGGCGGCGCCGTCGATCGCCGATCCGCTGCGGAAGGTTTTGGCGGACTGCGGGGCTGCGGAGGTCTGAGCGGAGGTCTGAGCGGCCCGGCAGGTCGCGAATGACGCATTCGGGACCTCCGGCGCCGCGAATGCGACATTCGCGGCGGCGCGGGAGGTCGGGACCAGAGTGCCGGGAGGTCGGGACCGGGGTGCTGGGCGGCCGAAGTTGTCGGTGCCCGCCGGTAGCGTGGAAACCGGGGGCGCCCCTACGCGCGCGGGTTGCGTGCTTCGGGTCGGCGGGCGCGGCATCGGCGATCACGGTGCGCTTGAGGACGATCGCGGTGAACTCGCGGCAGCCGGCCTCGACGATTCTGGCCGACTCGCCTCGGCCGGTCAGGATTCCCGGCGGCCGATCCGCGGACCGATGGCTCGCTCCCGAGCACGAAGGCGGCGATGAGGAACGCGTCGCGGGCTTCGACCTCGACACTGCCCGGGCAGCGGTCGGTGATGCGCGCTGCATCGCCGGTCCAGGCAGGTGAGCCACCCAAAGAGCGACCGCCACCGTCTCGGTCATGGCCGGTTGGTCCCGCAGATCCGACGGCGACAGCCTCGGATCGCGCGAACGATTGAGGGACGTGAGCCAGGCCGAAACTGTCGGTGCCCAGCGGTAACGTAGAAACCGGGGGTCCCGTTACGCGCGCGGGTTGCGCCACGCTCGCGGCTTCGGGCGGCTCAGACTCGGCAGGCGACGGCTTGGCAGGCTCAGGCCCAGCAGGCGACGACTCAGCAGGCGACGTCGCGAGCCGAAGCCAGCAGCGTCTGGTCGATCACCGGCGCCTGGCCTCCCGCCGACTGCTCGTTCGACCCCCCGCCCTGGTGGGCCTTGGACCAGTCGGCGAGCTGGGTGAGGACCTGGCGGGCCTCCTCGCGCGGGCGGAGGTCGCCGAACAGCGTGCCCGTCACCAGGTCGACGCTCGCGTCCTTGCGGTTGTCCTGGACCAGCTCGGCGCACGGCACCACCAGGCTGAGCGTGCGGGCCGCCGTGCTGCCGTTCTCGCCGAAGCGGATCTGGCCGCGGCACTTCGCCTCGCGGCCCTCGTACGCCGGGTCGTTGGCCGGTTCACCCGCTCCGGTGAACCCCAGCTCCTTGAGCGCCGTCGTGGCGATGCCGCCCTGGCCGCGGGTGCTGGACGCGTTGAGCACCTTCACCGCGACCTTGTCCGGCGGCACCGGCGCGCGGTCGTCGAGGGCGTTGTGGGGCAGCGAGCTGAACGTGACCCCCGGCGGCGGGCTCGCGGCCGGGTCGCACTTCACGGCGTCGTCGACGTCGCCCTTGCCGACCGCCGCGTTGATCCAGACGATGATCGCGCCGAGCGCCAGCACGCCGATGACGATCAGCGCCGGCAGCGGCTTGTGCTTGCGATACGGCCGCGTCCCACGGTCCCCGATGCCGTTCCCCGACGCCACCCGCCCGTCCCTTCCCGAACACCGAACCCGGCCGGTGCGAACCCGGCACCGTCGTGGCCGCTCAGCCTAGGCGCTGCGGCCGGCGCGCACCGTGCCGGGTCACGCGGGCGGGAACACCCGTGCCCGCCCGTCGCCGCGTGCCCCGCACGCGGCCGATCCCCGTGCGGCGATCGCACCACGGCGGGGCCGCGCGGGGCAAGCGGACACGGGCCGCCGGTGAAGTTCTCCACCTCCGGGCAACCCGAATGGACGACACCGCGTCTTACCTGCGGGTTCCCCCTGTCGGGTGACGATTCCCCGGCAATGTCTGACTCGTTGCAGAACCGTCGCGGGCGTGAGCTACCCTTCCCGGGCTCCGGCCGCAGGAAGAGGCGCGAAAAGAAGAGACCTCGGTCACTTCGGCCGTCGGGCACAAACGAGGGCCCTGGAACGTTGACCAGCGGCACGGCGGACTCACGGGCGCACCCGGGGGTCCGGGAAAACGACTACACAAGCTGATCGCAGGGGTGAGGGACACATGGCTACCGACTACGACGCTCCGCGCCGCAGCGAGGCCGACGAGCTGGCCGAAGACTCGTTGGAGGAGCTCAAGGCCCGGCGGAACGAGAACCAGTCCGGCGTCGTCGACGTCGACGAGGACGCGACCGCCGAGAACTTCGAGCTGCCGGGTGCCGACCTCTCCGGGCTTTCCGGTGAGGACATGACCGTGAAGGTGGTGCCGAAGCAGGCGGACGAGTTCACCTGCTCCGTGTGCTTCCTGGTGCACCACCGCAGCCGGCTGGCCGAGGAGAGCGGCGGACGCCTGATCTGCCGCGACTGCGCCTGACACACGCAGGGGTTCTCGGACACAGGGGACGAACAGACGCGACGAGGAGCCTCGAGGGCACCAAGGGGGAGGCTCTGAGCGCGCTGGGGACAAGGGGGCCGGCCGGCAGGCCGGCCCCCTTCCCATGTCCCGGGAGGCTCAGGCGCCCTTGACCAGCTCGGCGACGCGCTCGGGGTGACGGGTGCTGAACAGCCAGTACGGCGTCGGGTCGGCCGGGTCGGTCAGCCGGATCCGCACGACCGGACCCACCCAGCCGCGGTGCAGCACGTAGGCGGCGGGGTCGCCGTCGCGGCCTAACGCCTTGCGCTTGGCCTCCTTGTCGAAGATCTCGACCTCGCCGACGTAGCGCAGCGGCAGGTGCGCGTCGCCGACCCACAGCTCCGGCTCGTCGCCGCCGGTGACGCGGACCTTGGACCGGCCGAGCGACAGCATCAGCGCGACGACCACCGGCAGCGCGATCACGTACGGCAGCCACGCCCGGACACCCGGGTAGCCCATGTCGACCTCGGCCGCGAGCAGGATCGCGCCCAGCACCGGCAGCGGCCAGCCCCACCACGGGACGTACAGCCGCTCGGAGTGCCGGACCGCGGCACTCGCGGCCGTCTTCGCAGATTCACCCACGGGTAGAGAGTAATCTCGCCGCCCGTGTCCAGCGTTCAGGTACTCCTCTCCCGGCTCGACCCGGATGTCCCGCTGCCCGCCTACGCCCGCCCGGGCGACGCGGGCGCCGATCTCGTCACGACCTCGGATATCGTGCTGAAACCCGGGGAACGCGGCGTCGTCGGCACCGGCGTCGCCATCGCACTCCCGCCCGGGTACGCGGGGTTCGTCCACCCCCGGTCGGGCCTGGCCGCCCGGGTCGGCCTCTCGGTGGT
The DNA here is from genome assembly GCF_044759945.1 of Amycolatopsis sp. NPDC098790. Taxonomy (NCBI): domain Bacteria; kingdom Bacillati; phylum Actinomycetota; class Actinomycetes; order Pseudonocardiales; family Pseudonocardiaceae; genus Amycolatopsis; species Amycolatopsis sp. NPDC098790. Next base: position 277,676 of record NZ_JBIWAI010000005.1, on the reverse strand, counting down.
GAACACGCCGGGCACGATCGACGCGGGCTACCGCGGGGAGATCAAGGTCTGCCTGATCAACCACGACCCGCGGCACCCGGTGGAGCTCGCGCGCGGCGACCGCATCGCCCAGCTGGTCGTGCAGCGGGTCGAGCACGCGGTGTTCGTCGAGGTCGCCGAGCTCGACACGACCGAGCGGGGCGACGGAGGCTACGGCTCCACGGGTGGACACGCCACACTGGGAGCACCGGCGCTCGCCGCGAGCGCCGGCACGGGGGAAGGAACGGAGAAGTAGTGGGGATTTTCGGACGCAAGCGGCGGACCGAGGGCGGGTCCGCCGGACGGCACGCCGCGCCCGGAGCCGACGACACGATCGAGGACGAGGCGTACGACGAGGACTCGGAGCTTTCGGACGTTTCCGACGGCCCGTTCGACGTCGCGGACTTCGAGGACGACGGCGTCCCGCGGATCGACCTCGGCTCGGTGAAGGTGCCGGTGCCGGACGGTTCCCAGGTGCAGGTCGAGATGGACCCCGAGACGCAGGGCGTGCGCGCCGTGCACGTCGTCACCGAGCAGGGCCAGATCACGGTCAGCGCCTACGCGGCGCCGCGCTCGGGCGGGCTGTGGCGCGAGGTCAGCACCGAGCTGGCCGAGCAGCTGCGGGCCGACGGCGCGAAGGTCAACATCGGCCGCGGCGTGTGGGGCCTGGAGATCTCGGCCATCGTCGGCGACGTCGCGCTGCGCTTCGTCGGCGTCGACCGGCCCCGCTGGATGCTGCGCGGCGTCATCGCCGGGCCGCAGTCGGAGGCCGCGGCGGCGGTCGAGGTGCTGCGCGGGATCGTGCGCCGCACGATCGTCGACCGCGGCGACGCGCCGATGCCGGTCCGCACCCCGCTCACCATCACGCTGCCCGACGCGGTCGCCGAGCACATCGCGGCCCAGCAACAGCAGGGCTGACGCTCGGTTCCCTGAAGGCCGCCCCGGAAGTCCCGAGGCGGCCTTCACGGCGTTTCCAGGGCCCTCAGGAAGGCCAGGACGGTCGCCCGGCCGAGGGACTCGCGGTCCGCGCCGAGCGCCGTGAGAGTCGTTTCGCCGAGGACGCCCCGGGGGAGTGCGCGGGCCCACTCCGATGCGACTTTCGTCGGGTGGATCGGGTCGTCGGTGCAAGTGCCGATCCCGGCGGGCACGTCGAGGGCCGCCAGTTCCTCGATGGCGGGGGCGCGGCGGCCCGCCGCGACGCGCAGCCCGTCGGCCAATCCGTCGCCGTGGCGGCGCCACGCCCGGTCGAGTTCGGCCCGCAGCCAGTCCGGGCTGCCCGCCGTCTGCGCCAGCGCCGCGTCGACCCCGGAGGCGGCCACCAGATCGGCGGACAGCGTCGCGGCCAGCGACGCGGGTGCTGAGCCCGGGACGCCGTTCCAGGCCGGGAGCGCGGCCAGCAGGCCCCCGCAACGCCCCGGGTTGGCGACCGCCCACTCCGCGGCGAGGTGGGCGCCGAACGAAATGCCGCCTACGAGCAGTTCGCCGTATTCGTCCGCGAGCGTGTCGAGGGTGGCCAGGTAGCCGTCGGCGAGGGCCGCACCGGGCGGCGGCGGTGGCGCGATGAGCGGGACACCGAGGGCGCGCAGCGGGCCGCCGAAGACGGCCCGGACGAACACCTCGTCCGAGCCGGTGCCGGGCAGCAGCACCGCGGCGGGAACTCTGATTGCGGACGTCACGTTGCGATCTTTGCGCAAAGGCGTTTCCCTGGCGGGGACCGCAGTACGCTGGAATCGCACGGGCCGCAAGCAGTATGTCGGGGGCCCCGGAGCACAGGAGCACCTATGTCCGCCAAAGACGGCGGCTACTTCAGCCGGCTGGTACGCAAGCTGACCAGCGACGTCGACGAGCTCGACGCCGACGAGATGTCGATGAGGGCCGGCGCCGAGGGCGCGCAGCGGGCCTGCGACTGCCGTTCCGGCGAAGAGGTCACCGTGATGGGGAGACTCCGCAGCGTGGAGCTCTGCCCGACGAACGAGGCCGCCACGCTGGAGGCGGAGCTGTTCGACGGGACACAGGGCGTGACGCTAATCTGGCTCGGCCGCCGCCGGATCCCGGGCATCGAGCCTGGCCGGACGATCAAGGTGCGTGGTCGGATGGCCGAGCGTGACGGCCAGAAGGTGCTGTACAACCCCTATTACGAGCTCCAGAGCCCAGTGAGTTGATCACCCATCGTGACTGAACCCGCCCCGAGCGAGAAGAAGACCGACTCCGGCGACGAACCGCAGCCGACCCTCCTGGAGCAGATGGGCGGCGTGTCCGGCCTGATCTACTCCTCGGTGCCGGTGATCGTGTTCGTGCTGGCGAACGCGTTCTTCGGGCTGACCGCGGCCATCTGGACGTCGGTGGGCAGCGCGGTGGCGATCACCGTGCTGCGGGTGGTCCGCAAGGAGCCCCTGCAGCCGGCGATCTCCGGCTTCTTCGGCGTCGCGATCGCGGCGTTCATCGCCTACCGGACGGGGTCGGCGAAGGGGTTCTTCCTCTTCGGGATCTACGCGAGCCTGGTCTACTGCGGCATCTTCGTGCTGTCGGTGGTGGTGCGCTGGCCGATCGCGGGCGTGGTGTGGAACGTGCTGAACGGCACGGGCCAGGCGTGGCGCAAGGACAAGCCGTCCCGCTACGGCTACGACATCGCGACGCTGGCGCTGGCGCTGGTGTTCGCCGCGCGGTTCGTGGTGCAGCGGTGGCTGTACCAGGAGGACTACACGGGGTGGCTGGCGTTCGCGAAGATCGCGATGGGCTACCCGCTGTACGCGCTGGGGCTGCTGGTGGTGGTGTGGGCGGTGCGGCGGTCGGACAAGCGGCTGAAGGCGATGGAGGAGACCGCGCCGAAGCCGGAGACCGACGCGGAGATCGAAGCCCGGCTGCGCGAGAAGTACGCGGCCCCCGAAGCCTGAGTTCCTTCTGACAGCCTTGGCCGGCGGAACCGGCGCCTCGAGGGAGCCCACGGCTGGTGGCCCGCGGCCGCCGAAGGGTCACCCGCGGCTTCGGAGGTTCCGAACGAGCCATTCGAGTCGGGTCGGGTACGGAGAACGCTTCCAGTGGGCACCGGGCCCCGGTACCGCCCGGATCGCCGTCCCGACGTGCGAGCCCGAGGAGGCCCGCGCGGGGGCGCCCCCCGTTTTCCACGCTACCGGCAGGCACCGACAATTCGGCCGGCCGGACGGCATGAACGGGTCTTTCCTCGCGTCCGGCGCGCTGAACGGGTCTTTCATGCCATCTCCCGCGCAGCAAACGTCCTGAACGACCCATTCAGGACCCGCCGGCCCGAGGAAGGCCGGCCGCACGGCCCGTGCCTCAGACAACCCGCGCGCGTAGGGGAACCCCCGGTTTCCACGTTACCGGCGGGCACCGACAGTTTCGGCCGCCGTGCGCCGCGAATGTCGCATTCGCGGCGCCGGAGGTCCCGAATGAGGCATTCGCGGCAGCGCGAGACCGGCCCAGACGTTCGAAGGCCCCCGCCGCACAGCACCAGGGGCCTTCCAAGCCGCAAACTCAGTACCCCAAAGCCGTCCGGATCTCCGGCTCCACATCCGCGGTGGCCACGAACAGCAACTCGTCCCCGGGCTCCAGCGGATCCTCCGGCTGCGGCACGATCACCCGGTCCCCCCGCAGGATCGTCACCAACGCCGCGTCCCGGGGCAGCGTCAGCTCGCTCACCGGCTTGCCCGCCAGCGGCGTCTCCGCCGGCAACGTCAACTCGACCAGGTTCGCGTTGCTCTGCCGGAACGTCATCAACCGCACGAGGTCGCCGACGCTGACCGCCTCCTCGACCATCGCCGCGAGCATCCGCGGGGTCGAGACCGCCACGTCGACGCCCCACGCGTCGGTGAACAGCCACTCGTTCGCCGGGTTGTTCACCCGGGCCACCACGCGCCGGACCGCGAACTCCGTCTTCGCCAGCAGCGAGACGACCAGGTTCGCCTTGTCGTCGCCCGTCGCCGCGATCACGACGTCGCACTGCTCGATCCCGGACTCCTCCAGGATCGACACCTCGCACGCGTCCCCGAGCACCCAGTCGGCCTGCTCGACCGTCTGCGGCTCGAACTGGTCGGCCTCCCGCTCGATCAGCATCACCTGGTGGCGCCCGTCGATGAGCTCGTTGGCGATGGAACGGCCGACCGCACCCGCGCCGGCAATCGCGACCCGCATCAGTTCTCGTCCTCCGGTTCGCGCTGCGCCACGCTGGTCACGTCGCTGACGGTGCCGGAGCGCGCGGCGACCCACACGTCGTCGCCGTCCTGGACCACGGTCTTGTTGTCGGGCAGCACCGGCGTGCCGAAGCGCATGATGAACGCCACCCGCGCGCCGGACGCCTCCTGCAGGGACCGCACCGAGTGCCCGACCCAGCCTTCGTGCAGCGGCAGCTGCAGCAGCGCGACGTTGCCCGACGGGTCCCGCCACGCCGACGCCACGCCGTCCGGCAGCAGCGTCCGCAGGAACCGGTCGGTGGTCCACGGGACCGTCGCCACCGTCGGGATGCCCAGCCGCTCGTACACGGCCGCGCGCTTGTGGTCGTAGATCCGCGCGACGACGTGCTCGACGTTGAAGTTCTCGCGCGCGACCCGCGCCGAGATGATGTTCGAGTTGTCGCCGCTGGACACCGCCGCGAACGCGCCGGCCCGCTCGATACCCGCTTCGATCAGCACCTTGCGGTCGAACCCGACGCCGACGACCTGCTGGCCGTGGAAGTCGCTGCCCAGCCGGCGGAACGCCTGCTGGCTCTTGTCGATGACGGCCACCTCGTGGCCGAGCCGCTCCAGCGCAGCGGCCAGGGACGCGCCGACCCGGCCGCACCCCATGATCACCACGTGCACGCCCTGCCTCCTCATTCGGCGGTTACCCGTCCGTTCCTACCCCGACATGCCAGCGCCGAACCTACCGTGCCCCCCGCCCGTTAGGCTTCCGTGGTGTCGAAGTTCCCGACCGTGCTGAAACGCCTGGTCCTCGGACGTCCGTTCCGCAGTGACAGGCTCGCTCACACGCTCCTGCCGAAGCGCATCGCGCTGCCGATCTTCGCGTCCGACGCGCTCTCGAGCGTGGCGTACGCACCCGAAGAGATCTTCCTGACACTGAGCGTGGCGGGTCTCTCGGCGTACGCGCTGGCGCCGTGGATCGGCGTCATGGTCGCCCTGGTCATGCTGATCGTGGTCGCCTCGTACCGGCAGAACGTGCACGCCTACCCGAGCGGCGGCGGCGACTACGAGGTCGCCAACACCAACCTGGGCGGCAAGTTCGGCCTGACCGTGGCGAGCGCGCTGCTCGTCGACTACGTGATGACCGTCGCGGTGTCCACTTCGTCCGGTGTGGCCAACATCGGGTCCGCGGTGCCGTGGGTCGCCGAGCACAAGGTGCTCGCGGCCGTCGTCATCGTCGTCGTGCTGACGTCGCTCAACCTGCGCGGCATCCGGGAGTCGGGGAAGGCCTTCGCGATCCCGACGTACGGCTTCATCCTGGGCGTTCTGGTCATGGTCGTGTGGGGCTTGGTCCAGTGGACGACCGGCACCGAGATGAAGGCCGAGAGCGCCGGGTTCACGCTGAACGCGGAGGGGACCTTCGCGGGCTTCGCCTACGCCTTCCTCATCCTGCGCGCCTTCTCCTCCGGTGCGGCGGCGCTGACCGGGGTCGAGGCCATCAGCAACGGTGTCCCGGCGTTCCAGAAGCCCAAGTCGAAGAACGCGGCCACCACGCTGCTGATGATGGGCCTGCTCGCGGTGATCATGCTGATCGGCATCATCACGCTGGCCGTGATCACCGACGTCAAGTTCGCCGAGGACCCGGCGCAGCAGCTCACCGGCGCGCCCGCGGGCTACCAGCAGAAGACGATCCTGGCGCAGATCGCGCACGCCGTGTTCGCGAGCTTCCCGGCCGGGTTCTACTACATTTCGTTCGTCACCGGCATCATCCTGCTGCTGGCCGCGAACACCGCGTTCAACGGCTTCCCGGTGCTGGGCTCGATCCTCGCGCAGGACCGCTACCTGCCGCGGCAGCTGCACACCCGCGGCGACCGGCTCGCGTTCTCCAACGGGATCCTGTTCCTCGCGGCCTTCGCGCTGGTCCTGATCATCGCGTTCGACGCCGAGGTCACCCGGCTCATCCAGCTCTACATCGTGGGCGTGTTCGTGTCGTTCACGGTGAGCCAGACGGGCATGGTCCGGCACTGGAACCGGTTGCTGGCCAAGGAAACCGACCCCGGCAAGCGGCGGCGGATGCGGCGCTCGCAGACGGTGAACGCGATCGGCCTCACCTGCACCGGCACCGTGCTGGTGATCGTGCTGATCACGAAGTTCCTGCTCGGCGCGTGGATCGCGATCGCGATGATGGTGGCGATCTACGTGCTGATGACGGCGATCCGGAAGCACTACGACCGCGTCGCCGACGAGCTGAAGGAGCTCGGCGACACCCCGACCGTGCTGCCGTCGCGCAACCACGCGATCGTGCTGGTGTCCAAACTGCACCGTCCTACGCTGCGCGCGCTGGCCTACGCCAAGGCGATGCGCCCGGACGTCCTCGAGGCCGTCACGGTCAATGTGGACGATGCGGACACGCGCCGGCTCACCGCCGAATGGGACGCGCACAACTTCAAGGTGCCGCTGAAGGTCGTCGAGTCGCCCTACCGCGAGATCACGAAGCCGGTCCTCGACTACGTGAAGCGCGTGCGCGGCGACAACCCGCGCAACGTGGTCACCGTGTTCATCCCGGAGTACGTGGTCGGGCACTGGTGGGAGCAGGTGCTGCACAACCAGAGCGCGCTGCGGCTCAAGGGCCGCCTGCTGTTCCAGTCCGGCGTGATCGTGGCGAGCGTGCCGTGGCAGCTGGAGTCGTCGGCGAAGGCGGCCGCGCGCGTCCGCAACGAGCGTCCCGCGGCCGGCGACGTCCGCCGCGGTTTCTCGCCCAACGGCAAGCCGGTCGCGGCGCCGAAGCCCAAGGAGCCTGCCGAATGACGAGCTGGCTGGGCCGGGTTCTCGAGGTCGAGGTCGGCGCGGTGGCGCACGGTGGCCACTGCGTGGCGCGCGCCGACGGCCGCGTCGTGTTCGTCCGGCACGCGCTGCCGGGCGAGCGCGTCCGCGTCGAGGTGACCGAGGACAACGGCGGGTCGTTCTGCCGCGGCGACGCGGTCGAGGTGCTTTCGGCGTCTTCGCACCGGGTGACGCCGCCTTGCCCGCTCGCGGTGCCCGGCGGGTGCGGCGGGTGCGACTGGCAGCACGCCGACCCGGACTACCAGCGTTCGCTCAAGGCGGCGGTGGTCGCGGAACAGCTGCAGCGGCTGGCGGGCATCGAACGCGAGGTCGTCGTCGAGGCGCTCGACGGCGGGCCGCTGGACTGGCGCAGCCGCGTCCGCCTGGTCGCCGACCGGGACGGGCGCGCGGGGCTGCGGGCGCACCACAGCCACCGGGTGGTGCCCTTGGCCGACTGCCCGATCGCGGTGCCCGGCGCGCTCGACGACGTCCTGGCGCGGCGCTGGCGGCCGGGCAGCGAACTGGAGGTCACCAGCGACGGCGACGGCGGCGTGCACGTCCGCGAGCTGTCGACGGTGCGCGGCAAGGTCCGGGCGCGGCAGCTGGCCGGCGGGATCGCGGTGCAGCACGCGGCGGGCCGCGACTGGCACCTCGACGCGCACGGTTTCTGGCAGGTCCACCCGGACGCGGCGTCGACGCTGTCGGCGGTCGTGGGGGAGTGGGCGGAGGCGCCCTCCGGCGGCTCGGCGTGGGACCTCTACGCGGGCGTCGGGCTGTTCGCGTCGGTGCTGGCTTCGCAGGTCGGCGAGTCGGGGCGCGTCCTGGCGGTCGAGTCCGGGCGGCGCGCGGTCGCCGACGGCGAGAAGAACCTCGCGGACCTGCCGCAGGTGAGCTGGCAGGCGGGGCGCGTGGAGCACGTGCTGGCGTCGGCGGCCAAGCCGGTGGACGTGGTGGTGCTGGACCCGCCGCGCAAGGGCGCGGGCAAGGCGGTCGTGGAGTCGATCGTGGCGGGTTCACCCGATCGGATTGTGTATGTCGCCTGCGATCCGGCGGCTCTGGCCCGTGACCTGGCGTTCTTCTCGTCGCACGGGTACTCGCTGACCGATCTGCGGGCCTTCGACGCCTTCCCGATGACCCACCACGTGGAGTGCGTGGCGCTGCTGTCCTGAGTTTTTGTCGGTGGTGGTCGTCACACTGCTCGCATGACTCCACTCGAGGAATTCGACCTGGCGGCTTCGACGGTGACCGGCCTGGTGGCCGGCATCTCGGCTTGGGACGCGCCGACGGCGTGCGCGGACTGGGACGTGCGCGCGGTGGTGAACCACTTGGCGCACGGCAACGCGAAAGTGGCGTTCTGGGCGGGGATGGGCCCGCCGGTCCCGGATGGCGATTACCTGGGTGCGTCGCCGGTTCCGGCGTTCGTGACGTCGGTGGCGGCGGCTCGGGCGGTGCTGGCTTCGCCCGGGTTGTTCTCGCGGAAGGTGACGACGCCGCTGGGCGAGGTGCCGGGGGTGTTCCTGGTGCACATGCGGGTCAACGAGTACGTGGTGCACGGGTGGGACATCGCCGACGCGCGGGGTGTTTCGACGGATTTGTTGCCGGAGTTGGCGTCGCGGGCGTTGGAGCAGTGGCGGGCGCGGTTCGGATCGGCGCCGCGGCAGCCGGGCGGGCCGTTCGGGCCGGAGGTGGACGCCCCGGAAGGCGCGACGGCGGCGGACCGGCTGGCGGCGTTCCTCGGCCGGAAGGCGGTGAGCGGCTGAGGGAAGCCAGAGCCGACGAGGGACTGCGGCGGCCGCCGGGTGCCGCGGTGGCGGCCCGCTTCGGAGCGGCGGGTGGCCATCGAGCGCCGGCTGTCGCTCGTGCGGTGGTGGGTGCTGCGGCGCGGCGGGTGGCCAGCGAGCGCCGGCTGCCGTTCGCGCGGTGGTGGGTGCTGCGGAGCGGCTGCTTGCCCAGGCGCGGTGGTGGCTGCCGGACGGTGCCGCCCGTCCCGGCAGGCGATGGCCTGCTCGGCCGCGGCGGCACGGTGCGGTGGCAATTCCGCTGCGCGCGGGGCTGGGAGACCCATCACTTGGCCGAGGTCTGGCCTGCCGTCGCGGCGGCTGGGCATCGCACCAACCCGGCCCCGGGCGGGTGGCGTCAGCTTGCCCGGCGGACCGCGAACGCCGCCGCCAGGCCGGCCGCCGTCATCGCGATGCCCGACACCAGCAGCACCCATGCCCCGGCTCCCGGCACCACCCGCGCCGCCGGTTGGATGCGTGTTACCCCCGGTAGCGTCACCACCAAGTGGCGCAGCACCACGCCCGTCACGACCAGCCCCGGCAGGCAGACCATGGCCAGGGGCTCGTCCTGGTGGCGGGCGAACGTCAAGTACGCCAGCGTGCCCGTGATCAGGACCGCCGCCGCGCAGACCAGGCGGAGGCCGATGTCCAGTTCGGGGTCCGGCGTGCCCGGGGGCAGCATGCCTGGGTAGTCCGCCGTGCGGAGGGTCAGCCCGGCGATCACCCCGAGGCCGGCGATGCCCGCCGCCACCGCTCGGGGGACCCGCCACGCTCGCGTCACGCACGCAGCATAAAGCGCCGGATACCGCCTTCCGATCACCTTTTTCGGACTGGGCCGTTCGGGGGATCCCGATCGGAGGACAGCGAGGACAGCTCAGCCGGCGAACCAGCGCTGCGGTGCCGGGCGGAGGTTCTGGTAGATGTGCTTGACCTCGGTGTACTCGCCCAGCCCCGTCGGCCCCAGCTCGCGGCCGAAGCCGGACTGCTTGTAGCCGCCCCACTCGGCCTGCGGCAGGTACGGGTGGAAGTCGTTGATCCAGATCGTTCCGTGGCGCAGCCGTCCGGCCACCCGCTGCGCCCGCGATGCGTCCTGCGTGAACACCGCGCCGGCCAGGCCGTAGTGGGTGTCGTTGGCGATGCGGACGGCGTCGTCCTCGTCGGTGAACGTCTCGACCGTCAGCACCGGCCCGAAAGACTCCTCGACCACCGCCGACGACCCCTGCTTCACCTGGTCCAGGATGGTCGGCAGGTAGTAGAAGCCGTCGGCCAGGGCCGGGTCGTCCGGCCGGCGCCCGCCGGTCCGCAGCACCGCGCCCTCGGCCAGCGCCGCCGCCACGTACGCCTCGACCTTCTCGCGGTGGGCCGCCGAGATCAGCGGCCCTGTCTCCGCCTGGGAGTCGAACGGCCCGCCCAGGCGGATCCGCTCGGCCCGGCGCACCAGCTCGGCGACGAACTCGTCGTGCCACTCCCGCTGCACGATCAGCCGCGCGCCCGCCGAGCAGACCTGGCCCGAGTGCAGGAACACCGCCGTCAGCGCGTAGTCGACGGCCGTCTCGAAGTCGGCGTCGGCGAACACCACGTTCGGGTTCTTGCCGCCCAGCTCCAGGGCCACTTTCTTGACCGTCCCGGCGGCCGCCGCGGCGATCACCCGGCCGGTCGCCAGGCCGCCGGTGAACGACACCAGGTCGACGTTCGGGTGGGACGCCAGCGGCGCGCCGGCCTCGGCACCCGCGCCGAGCACCAGGTTGGCGACGCCGGGCGGCAGGCCCGCCTCGGTGAGCAGCTTCATGAACAGGATCGCCGTGTGCGGCGTCAGCTCGCTGGGCTTGAGCACGAACGTGTTGCCCGCCGCCAGCGCCGGCGCGACCTTCCACACGGTCTGCAGCAGCGGGTAGTTCCACGGCGTGATCAGGCCGCAGACGCCGACCGGCTCGTGCACGATCCGGCTGATCGCGTCCGGGTTTCCGGTGTCGACGACCCGCCCGGCGTCCTGGGCCGCGAGCTTGCCGAAGTAGCGCAGGCACGCGGCGATGTCGGCCATGTCGTAGCGGCTCTCGACCAGCCGCTTGCCGGTGTCGAGCGACTCCGCGCGGGCGAACGCCTCCGCGTCGCGGTCCAGCAGGTCCGCGGTGCGCAGCAGCAGGTCGCCGCGCAGGTGCGCGGGCGTGCCGGGCCACGGGCCGCGGTCGAACGCCCGGCGCGCCGCCGCGATCGCGGCCTCGGTGTCCTGGGCGGTGCCTTCGGCGACCGTCGCGACCGGGGAGCCGTCGGCCGGGCAGCGGATCTCCCGGCGCCCGCCGCCGATCGCGTCCACCCAGTCGCCGCCGATGAAGAAGTCCGCCATGGACACATTCTCGTGGCCACGCCGCGTGACCGCCACAGCACTGTGGGGAGACGAGGTTCACCTGCCGTGATGACCTTTGGTAGCGCTCCGCCTGTGACGCCGGACGCGGCGGGCGGAACCACCCTGGCGGGTCTCCGTAGACTGGGCCGGACGCGGGGCGTGCCGATCAAGTGAGGTGGAGACGAGTGACGTTGCTGGAGTCCCTGAACGGACCGGCGGACCTGAAGCGCATGAGTGTCGAGGACCTCGGCGAACTGGCCGCGGAGATCCGGGACTTCCTCGTCGACAAGGTCCGCCGCGCCGGCGGGCACCTGGGGCCCAACCTCGGCGTCGTCGAGCTCACGCTGGCGCTGCACCGCGTGTTCGACTCGCCGCGCGACGCGCTCGTCTGGGACGTCGGGCACCAGGCCTACGTGCACAAGATCGTCACCGGCCGCGCGGGAGGCTTCGACCTGCTGCGCCAGACCGGCGGCGTCACCGGTTACCCGTCGCGCGCGGAGAGTGAACACGACTGGGTCGAGAGCAGCCACGCGTCGTCTGCTCTGTCCTATGTGGACGGCTTGGCGAAGGCGTTCGCCCTGGACGGTGGCGACCGGCACGCCATCGCCGTCGTCGGCGACGGCGCGCTCACCGGCGGTATGTGCTGGGAAGCGCTCAACAACATCGCCGCGCACCGCGAGCGTCCGGTTGTCGTCGTCATCAACGACAACGGGCGGTCGTACTCGCCGACCATCGGTGGTCTGGCCGACCACCTCGCCGCGTTGCGGCTGCAGCCTGGTTACGAGCGGCTGCTCGATGGTGGCCGGGAGATCCTCAAGCACACGCCGGTTGTCGGGAAGCCGATTTATGCCGCGTTGCACGCCGCCAAGGCCGGGCTGAAGGACGCGTTGAGCCCGCAGGCGATGTTTTCCGATCTCGGGTTGAAGTACCTCGGGCCGGTCGACGGCCATGATCAGGTTGCGCTGGAGAAGGCGCTGCAGAGCGCGAAGGCGTTCGGCGGCGCGGTGATCGTGCACGTGGTGACCGAGAAGGGGCATGGTTATGCGCCTGCGGTCAACAATCAGCACGATCAGATGCACCAGACTGATCCGATCGACCCGGAGACCGGTTTGCCGCCGGTCAAGGGGCCGAGCTGGACCGGCGTGTTCGGCGAGGAGCTGGCCCGGATCGGCGGCGAGCGTGAGGACGTCGTCGCCATCACCGCGGCGATGCTGCGTTCCACCGGGTTGGACAAGTTCGCCGAGGCGTTCCCGGATCGGTGGTATGACGTGGGGATTGCCGAGCAGCACGCGGTGACGTCGGCTGCTGGGCTTGCGATGGGTGGGTTGCACCCCGTTGTCGCTATTTACTCGACGTTCCTCAACCGGGCTTTTGACCAGGTGTTGATGGATGTTGCGCTGCATCGTCTGCCGGTGACGCTGGTGCTCGATCGGGCCGGGATCACTGGGCCTGATGGGCCTAGCCATCACGGGATGTGGGATCTGTCGCTGCTTGGGATGGTGCCGGGGATGCGGGTGGCTGCTCCGCGTGATCCCGGGACGCTGCGCGAGGAGTTGCGGGAGGCTGTGGCCGTTTCTGATGGGCCGACTGCGCTGCGCTTCTCGAAGGGGAAGGTCGGTACCGATGTCACGGCTGTGGAGCGGATCGGCACCGTTGATGTGCTTCGTCGGCCGACCGAGGGTGCGGATGTTCTGCTGGTGACCGTGGGTCCGTTTGCGACGCTGGGGCTGGCGGCTGCTGATCGGCTCGCCGATCAGGGGATTGGTGTGACCGTGGTTGATCCGCGGTGGGTGCTGCCTGTTCCGGCTGAGTTGGTTGCGTTGGCTTCGCAGCACAAGATGGTTGTGACTGTTGAGGACAGTGGGCGGCATGGGGGCTTTGGTTCGGCGTTGGCCGCGATGTTCCGGGATGCCGAGTGCGACGTGCCGTTGCGGGATTTGGCGGTGCCGCAGGCGTTCCACGACTTGGGCAGCCGCGATGAGGTGCTGGGGCGGATCGGCTTGACGGCTCAGGATGTGGCTCGTCGTGTGACCGAGTGGGTCGCCGGCCGGTTGGGCTCGGAAGAGCAGCCGACGAAGAAGGATGCCAACCGTAGTTGAGTCTGTGGCTCGGTTTCGTTGGTGTCTCGGGCTTCGGCTTTTGCTGTGGTTGTAAAAGACTGTCCTCGCCGGACGGGCAGGCTCTGGGATGGCCTCCCCCGCTGGGTGGTCATCCCGTCGCCTGATTGAGGCCTATCACTTTGAGCCAGGCCCGCAAGGTTGGCTTGTTCTCTTGCTTTTTCTTGTGGGTTGCGGGCCTGGCTCAAAGTGATTTTTGCGGCCTCAGGCGACGGGATGGCCACCCAGCTCTTTTTTCGGGGCTGGGGTTTCGGCTGGGGCCGGTGCGAACACCTCTCTGGGTTCTGGGAACAGCTTCACCAAAACCGGGTAGGCGACTGCGGCTGTCAGTAGGGTCACCAGCAGGCTGATGTCCACTCCTCCCGCCACGTCTCTTAGCGGGCCTGCGATCATGGGGGTGTTTGCGCACAGCAAGCCCAGTGTTGTTGCTGGGATCCAGGCCGCCATTGCTCGCCAGTTCACCCCTCTGGTGAACCAGTACCTTCCGCCCTGGCGGCCCTCGTTGAACACCTGCAAGTCCGCTACGTCGTAGAAGCCTCGGCGTTGGACGAAGCCGATCATCATGATCACCATCCACGGGCTTGTGCACAGGACGATCAGCGTTGCGAACGCGTTGATGCTCGATACCATGTCCAGTACGAAATTTCCGACGAAGATGAACGCCACGCTCAGCGTTCCGATCAGCAGTGTTGCCTGGACGCGGGACAACTTCGGGAAGATCGAACTGAAGTCCAGGCCCGTTCCGTACAGCGATGTCGTTCCCGTTGACAGGCCGCCGATCAAGGCCACCACGATCAACGGGATTGCGTACCACAGCGGGGACATTGCCGTCAGGCCCGTGATGTAGTCCGCCGGGTCCGCCACCAGTGTTGCCGTTGCTATGCCGAAGCCGAACGGCAGCAGCGTTGCCACCTGTGCCAGGAACGGTGCCGCCAGCAGAGAGCGCTTGCTGTAGCGCGCCGGGATGTAGCGGGCCCAGTCGCCGAGGAATGCTCCGAAGCTGATCGGGTTCGCCAACGCCGTCAGTGCCGCCAAGGTGAACGTTGGCCAGAACGTTCCCAGTGCGTACGTTCCCGTTCCTTCAAAACCCGGGTTGAACGAGCCGCCGTACGCCACGACTCCCAGGAGCATGATCGCCGTGCCCAGGACCACCGCTATTCGGTTCACCAGCAGCATGAACCGGTAGCCGTAGATGCACACCACCAGCGTTGCCATCGCGATCACGCCGTACGCCACTCCGCGCAGGACCTCGCCGCCGTTGAAGCCGAACAGCCTTTGTGCCGCGCCGGCCACCGCGTCGCCGCTCACCCACACCGAGATCGCGAAGAACGTTATTGCCGTCAGCAACGACAGGAACGACCCCACGCAGCGGCCTACCACGCCGAAGTGCGCGCCCGAGGACACCGCGTTGTTCGTGCGCGTTCGCGGGCCGAACAACGCCATCGGGGCCAGGACCAGGCCGCCGACCACCACTCCCAGCGCTGTTGCCAGGGCCGCGTCTCGGAAGCTCAATCCATACGCGATCGGGAGCGTGCCCAGGATGATCGTGGCGAACGTGTTCGCGCCGCCGAATGCCATGCGGAACAGGTCCCGCGGCCTCGACGTCTGCTCCTCCGGTGGGATCGGGGCGATCCCGTGGTGCTCCACCTCCGTGATCTTGTCGCTCATGCGAACCTCGTCATCACGTGCTTGACGCGCGTGTATTCGGCGAATGCGTATGCCGAGAGGTCCTTGCCGTGGCCGGAATGGCCGAACCCGCCGTGGGGCATCTCCGCGACCAGCGGTCCGTGCGTGTTCACCCACACGCAACCGAAGTCCAGCTCCGCCGATACCCGCGCGGCTATGCCGAGGTCCTTCGTCCACACCGATGACGCCAGTCCATACGGGACGCCGTTGGCCAGCGCCACTCCGTCAGCTTCGTCCGAAAAGGACTGGACCGTGATGACCGGGCCGAAGATCTCCTGCTGGACGATCTCGTCGTCCTGCCGCAGCCCCGAGATCACCGTGGGGGAGAAGTAGAAGCCCTGTGAGCCGAATCGGGTGCCGCCGGTTTCGATTCGTGCGTGTGATGGCAGCCGCGAGATCAGGCCTTCCACGCGCGAGAACTGCACCTCGCTGTTCAACGGTCCGTAGTCGACGCCCGGGGTCTGGGCGGCCGCGACCTTGGCCAGCTCGGCTACGAAGTCGTCGTGGATCGATGCGTGCACCAGGACCCTGCTGCCCGCCGTGCAGTCCTGGCCCGCGTTGTAGAACGCCGCTCCCGCAATGCCCTCGGCCGTGGCCGCGAGGTCGGCGTCCGGGAACACCAGCAGGGGTGCGTTGCCGCCCAGTTCCAGGTGGGTGCGCTTCAGGTCGGCCGCCGCCACCGTGGCTACGTCGATGCCCGCTCGCGTTGATCCGGTGATCGACACCAAGGCCGTGATCGGGTGCTTGACCAGGGCGCGGCCCGTGTCGCGGTCGCCGGTCAGCACCGTGAACGCTCCCTCGGGCAGGAACTGCGCCGCCACCTCGGCCAGCAGCAGCGCCGTCGACGGGGTTGTCTCGGCCGGCTTCAGCACCACCGTGTTGCCCGCCGCCAGCGCCGGGGCGATCTTCCAGACCGCCATCATCAGCGGGTAGTTCCACGGTGCGATCTGCGCGCACACGCCGATCGGCTCGCGGCGGATCACCGACGTGTGGCCCGGTGCGTACTCGCCGGCCGCCGTGCCCTCCAAGTGCCGTGCCGCTCCGGCGAAGAACCGCAGTGCGCTCACGCACTCCGGGATCTCCTCTTCCAGCACCACGGACCGGATCTTGCCCGTCTCGCGGATCTCCAGGTCGGCGAACTCGGCGGCTCGCGCTTCGAGGGCGTCGGCGAGCTTCAGCAGCGCCAGCTGCCTCTGCGCCGGGGTGCTGCGCCGCCAGGTCGCAAACGCTTGCGCGGCCGCTTCGAGTGCCTTGTCCACATCGGACTGCGTGGCGACCGGACTGGTGCCGAACACCTCGCCCGTCGCCGGGTCGGTCAGGTCGAGCGTGCGGGTCATGCCTTCTCCAGGTGGGTCGGCGCGAACAGCTTCAGCAACGCGGGGAGGACTACGACGGACGGGCCCGGTGTGCGCAGCGCCTTCGCCAGGTCGGCGCCCACGGTGTCCAGAGTGGACAACGTCGCCGGTACGCCGAACGACTGGGCCAGCGCCACGAAGTCGGGACGGGCCAGCTCCGTCGCCGTTGTCTGGCCGAACGCGTCCGTGAGGTACTCGCGCAGCACGCCGTAGCCGCCGTCGTCGATGATCAGCCACGTCACGTCCAGGCCGTGCTGGACCGCCGTGGCCAGCTCGGCGACGCCGTACATCGCGCCGCCGTCACCCGATACCGCGAGCGCCGGGCCGCCGGCCGCCGCGCCGCCGAGTGCGCCCGGGAGGCCGTAACCCAGGCCGCCCGCTCCCTGGGCCGTGTGGATCGGTGCGCCCTCGGGGTTCCACGCCGACCAAGCCCAGTACGCCGCGATCGTCATGTCCCAGAACGTCTGCGTGCCCTCGGGCAGTGCCTCGCGGATGTCGTCGATCAGCTTGCGTTCGACCGCGAGGTCCTGAGCGTCCAAACGCGACTCGACGCGCGCGAGCAGTTCCGAGACCGCTTTCTCGGCCCGGCCGTCGGACGGGCGCATCGGCACCTGCTCCAGCAGGGCCTGCAGCGTGAGCCGGACGTCGGCGTGGATGCCCAGACCGGGGTAGTTCGACTCCAGCTTGCCGAGGTCGGCCTCGACCTGGATCAGCCGGCCGCGCGGGGCGAACTCGCGGTAGTTGCTGGACAGCTCGCCGAGGCCCGAGCCGAGCACGAGCAGGACGTCCGCGGCAGCGAGGAACTCCGTGGTGTGCCAGTCCTCCAGCCACGACCGCCCGGACAGCTCGTGGTCCCAGCCGAAGACGCCCTTGCCGCCGAACGTCGAGATCACCGGTGCGCGCAACGCCTCGGCCAGGGCCTTCAGCTCGGCGTGCGCCCCCGACCGCAGGGCGCCGCCGCCGGCCAGGATCACCGGGTTCGAGGCCGCCGCCAGCAGATCGGCCGCCGCATCGACCAGCTCCGGCAACGGTTCCAGCGGCGGAGGAGAGGCCGGCACCGACGTGATCGGCGGGACCCCGGCCGGGCCGAGCAGCACGTCCTGGGGGATCTCGACCCACACCGGGCCGTACGGTGCCGTCGCCGCCGACGTCCACGCCTCCCGCAGCGCCGTCGGGAGCTGGCTCGCCCGCCGCACCACGTGCACCGACTTCACGACGTCCCGGAAGCTCGCCTGCTGGTCGGGCAGTTCGTGCAGGTAGCCGTGCCGGCCGCCGCCGAGGCCCGCGACCGGGACCTGGCTCGAAATGCCGAGCACCGGCACCGAAGCCGCCCGGGATTCCTGCAGGGAAGCCAACGTCAGCAACGCGCCCGGGCCGGTCGACACGACCAGCGGCGTCACCGGCACCGGTCCCTCGGGCCGGGCCGCGAGCCGCGCGCGGGCGAACCCGTCGGCGGCGAACGCGAGGTTGTTCTCGACGCGCCCGCTGATCACGCGCACGTCGTCCGCGCGCCGCAGCGCCTCGAACAGGCCCAGCGCGTGCTGGCCCGGCAGGCCGAACACCGTGTCGGCGCCCAGCGCCCGCAGCGTTTCGACGACGACGTCGCCGCCGATGCGGCTCATGCGCCCTTCCCCAGCGACAGCAGGCTCACCAGGTCGTAGGCGACGTGGGAGGCCGCGATGGCGGTGATCTCGGCGTGGTCGTAGGCCGGGGCCAGCTCGACGACGTCCGCACCGACCAGGTTCAGGTCACGCAGCCCTCGCAGGATTTCCAGCAGCTCGCGGCTGGTCATCCCGCCGGCTTCCGGCGTCCCGGTGCCGGGCGCGTGGGCCGGGTCCAGCACGTCGATGTCGACCGAGACGTACAGCGGCCGGTCGCCGATGCGCTGCCGCAGCGCGTCGACCGTCTCGGCGACCCCGCGGCGCAGGACGTCGCCGGAGGTGACGATGCCGAAGCCGAGACGGCGGTCCTCTTCGAGGTCGCGCTTGCCGTACAACGGCCCGCGCGTGCCGACGTGCGACAGCGCGCTCGTGTCGAGGATGCCTTCCTCGGACGCCCGCCGGAACGGGGTGCCGTGGGTGTAGGGCTCGCCGAAGTAGGTGTCCCAGGTGTCGAGGTGCGCGTCGAAGTGCAGCAGCGCAACGGGTCCGTGCTGCTTCGCCGCCGCGCGCAGCAGCGGGAGGGCGATCGTGTGGTCGCCGCCGATCGTGACCAGGCGCGTCCCGTTCGCTTGCAGCGCCTCGGCTTCCTGCTGCAGCGTCTCGATCGCTTCGCCGATGTTGAACGGGTTGACCGCGATGTCCCCGGCGTCGCCGACCTGCTTCTCCTCGAACGGCGAGACGTCCAGCTCCGGGTGGTACGGCCGCAGCAGCCGGCTCGCTTCGCGGACGGCCGCCGGGCCGAACCGCGCGCCGGGCCGGTAGGACACCCCGGAGTCGAAGGGCACTCCGACGACAGCGACGTCGGCGTGCTCCACCTGGTCGATCCGCGGGAGCCGCGCGAAGGTCGCGAAGCCGGCGAACCGGGGGACGCGCGACGAGTCGAGGGGTCCGATGTTAGGCACTGGTGGGCTCCTGTTCCCGGGTCTCGGTGGTGGTGTCTTCGCCGGCCAGGCGGCGGGTCCAGAGGGAAAGAATCGAATCGGCCGTGCGGGGCGTGGCGAAGCTGACGGCCAGGTAGACGACCAGGCTCGCGCCGAGACCCCAGTAGATCGGGGTGTTGGCGTCGACGCCGTCGATGATCATGAACGCGATCACCGACACCGTGCCGGCCACCATCGACGCGTACGCGCCCTGCCGCGTGCCGCGCTTCCAGAACAGCGCGCCGACGATCGCGACGAGCAGGCCGCCGACCAGGATGTCGTAGGCGATGGTGAGCGCGTTGACGACGTCGTCGACGACCATCGCGATGCCGATGGCCAGCAGGCCGAGCACGAGCGTGGCGATCCGGTTGCGGCTGACTTCGCCGCCCTTCTTCAGGCCCAGCTTGGTGAGCAGGTCCGACGTCGTCGTGGTCGAGCACGCGATCAGCGCACCGCTCGCGGTCGACATCATCGCCGACAGCGCGGCGGCCAGGACGAGGCCGCGGACGCCCGTCGGGAGCAGCCGCTCGACGATCGTCGCGAAGGCGTCCTGGGCACTGGCGAGGTCCGGGTAGAGCGTGTGCGCGGCGGTGCCGATCAGGGCGCCGGCCAGGCCGTAGACCAGACAGTAGACGCCGGAGGTGATGCCGCCGGACGTCGCGATCGCGGGCGTGCGGGCGGTGAACACGCGCTGCCAGATGTCCTGGCCGATCAGCAGGCCGAAGGTGTAGATGACGAAGTACGTGATGATCGTGTCGGTGCCGATCGAGGTGAAGCTGAAGAAGCTCGCGTCCAGCTTTTCGCTCATCCCGCTGAAGCCGCCCGCCGAACTGATGGCGACCGGCAGCAGGATCGCCAGGATGCCGATGGTCTTGATGACGAACTGGGCGATGTCGGTGAGCGTGATCGACCACATGCCGCCGAGCACGGAGTAGAGGACGACGATCGAGCCGCCGACCGCGATCCCGGCCCAGTTCGGCAGGTCGAAGAGCACCTTGAAGATCGTCGCGAAGGCCAGCGTCGAGGTGACCGTGAGCATCAGCGTGTAGCCCCACATCACGACGCCGGACACCGCGCTGGTGCGGCCGCCGTAGCGCAGGTCGAGCATCTCGCCGACGGTGTAGACCTTCAGCCGGACCAGCCGCCGGGCGAACAGCGCGTGCAGCACGAGGATGCCGACGCCGATGCTGACGACCAGCCACATGCCGGAGATGCCGTAGGTGTAGCCGAGCTTCACGCCGCCGACGGTCGACGCGCCGCCGAGGACGACGGCCGACATCGTGCCGGAGTACATGAACCAGCCCAGCCGCCGTCCGGCGACCAGGTAGTCGGATTTCGTCTTCGCGAGCCGGAGGCCGTACCAGCCGACCCCGAGCATGCCCGCGATGTACAGCGCGATCACCGCGTAGTCGCCGGTCACGGTGTCCTCCTCACGTCGGTTTCGGGTCACCGTAGGTTCGCGCGCCACCCTCCTGGCATGGGATGATTCGTCCCCATGTCGACATCTGATGGGCCGAAATGACTTCGACGGCGGATTCAGTGACCACCGAAGTGAATGTTCCGTTACGGGACGTGGTCGGCAACCGGGAGCTGGCGCTGGACGTCGTCCCCGAGACGCTGCGGCCGGGCGCGCTGGACCTCCCCGTGCGCTGGGCCCACGTCAGCGAGCTGCAGGACCCGGCGCCCTACCTGGTGGGCGGCGAGCTGATCCTCACCGCCGGCGTCAACCTCCCGGAGCGGATCGACCGGTACGTGCGCGGGCTGCGGGACGCCGGCGTCACGGCGCTGGGGTTCGGTCTCACCCCGTCGGTCCACGAAACCCTGCCGGAGCCCCTGCGCCGGGCCTGCGCGCGCCACGGGCTGCCGCTGCTCGTGGTGCCGGCGCGGACGCCGTTCCTGGCGGTCAACCGGGCGGTGTCGGTCGCGCTGACCGAGGCCGGGCAGCGCGACCAACGGCGCATCACGGCGGCGCGCGAGACGTTGACCCGCGCGGCGGGCGGCGGGCTCGGCGAGCTGACGTCGGCACTGGCCGGGCAGCTGCGGTCGTGGGTCGCCCTGGTCGGCGCCGGGGACGTGCTGGCCTCGGCGCACGACGCGCCGGCGCCGTTGCCGCTCCCCGTGCGGGACCTGATGGCGACCGTGCGCGCGGGCAGCGGGATCCGGAGCGCGACGACCGAGGTCGACGGCGGGTTCGTCGTCGTCCAGCCGGTGTACCCGCAGGCCACGGCGTCGCACCTGGTCGTCGTCGGCCGGTCGCGGCGGCTCGAAGGCGCCGATCGGGCGATCCTCGCCGTCGGCGCGGCCCTGCTGGGCCTGGTCGGCCGCGCGGGCTCGGACGCCGCCGAACTGGGCGCGGCGGCGACCGGGCTCCTGCTGGGCCGGACGTCCCCCGGCGAGGTGGCCCGCGCGCTGGTGGGGTCGGAGGCCGTCCGGCTGGTGGCCGGGGCGGCGTACCGGCGGGGCCCGGACGAGGTGGCCCAGCGCCCGGACTGGCTGCGCGCGCGGCTCGACACACCCCTGGTTTCGGTGCGGCCCGGCCGGTTCGCGGCGATCGCGGGGTCCGCGCCGCCGCTCGCGGTGCTGGAGGACCTGCGCGCCCACGGCTGGCTGGCGGCGGTGGGGGCACCGGCCCCGGCCGGGCGGCTGTCCGAGGGCGAAGTCGACTTGCTGCTCGCGCGGGCCCAAGCGCTGGGGCGCCCGGTGGTGGCGGGGGATTCGCCGCTGGACTTCGACGCGTTGGTGGACCCGGGCGCGTCCCGGGGTTTCGCTTCGAAGGCGCTGGAGCCGTTGGTTTCCCTCGACCAGGCGGGGGACCGGTCGCTGGTGCTGACGCTGCGGACGTGGCTGGCCCACCACGGCGGCTGGGAACCGACGGCCGCTGAACTGGGTGTCCATCGCAACTCCGTGCGGCACCGGATCGCCCAGGTGGAGAAGGCGTTGGGGGTCGATCTGGCGGATCCGGAGGTCCGGATGCGGCTGTGGTTCGCGCTGCGGTGGGCCGAGCCGGGGTAACGCCGGGCTCGCGGCGCCGACTCCCGGGGTGGCGAAAAGGAGACCGGCATGCCGTGGGACGTCGTCGACGCAGTGGGTTCGATCCTGGGCGGGGTGTTCGGTGGGCTCGCCTTCTTCGCGACGCTGGTCCTGCTCGTGCACGAGATCCGCACCCGGCGGGCCGCGGAGGAGGACGAGCAGGCGAGGCAGGCCCGGTTGGTCGTGTCGGCCACCACGCGGCAGACGTACCCACCGGAAGCGGGGCACCGCGTCGTGAACGTGGAAGGCATGGTGTGGAACTACAGCGACATGCCCGTCTTCGAGCTGGCCGTGACGCTGGAGCCGGTGGGTACCGGCCGGCAGACCCAGCGGATCCTGCAGCCGGGCGAATCGGTGCCGGTCCGCCTCGCCGTCGACATGTTCGGGGGCCGCGAAATCATGAACGCACCCGAGATCCGCGCCGTCGAGCTGAGCCTCCGCTTCCTGGACGCCCACGGCCGGCAGTGGCACCGGATCGGCAACGACCAGCCCCGGCGCGTGCTGGAGAACCGGCGCACACCCGACGCACAACGTCCTTAAAGGGCACTCTCAGGAAGATATGGGATTGTGGGCTGGTGCGAGTTTTGGTAGTCGAGGACGAAGAACCCCTGGCCGACGCGATCGCCCGCGGGCTGCGCCGTGAAGGCATGGCCGTGGACGTGGCGCTCACCGGGGACGACGGGCACGAAAAGGCCGCCGTCACGCGGTACGACGTCGTGTTGCTGGACCGGGACCTGCCCGGGATGTCCGGGGACGAGCTGTGCCGGGAGATCGTCGCGTCCGGGGAGCTCACCCGGGTGCTGATGCTCACCGCCAGCAGCTCGGTGTCCGACCGCGTCGAGGGGCTCTCCCTCGGCGCCGACGACTACCTCGCCAAGCCCTTCGCTTTCCCCGAACTGGTCGCCCGTGTCCGTGCGCTGGGCCGGCGGGCCACGCCGGCCGCGCCGCCGCTGCTCACCGCCGGGGACGTCGAGCTCGACCCGGCCAAGCGGACCGTGCGGCGGGCGAGCGGGCCGGTCGAGCTGACGCGCAAGGAGTTCGGCGTCCTCGAGGTCCTCCTGCAGGCCGCCGGTTCCGTGGTCAGCAGCGAAGAACTGCTCGAACGCGTGTGGGACGAGAACGCCGACCCGTTCACCACGACCGTCCGGGTCACCGTCATGACGCTGCGCAAGAAGCTCGGCGAGCCGGGGATCATCGAGACGGTCGTCGGATCGGGGTACCGGGTGCCGGAACCCGGCGCGCAGCGCGCGTGAACCTGCCGGGCACCCGCAGCCTCCGCGCCCGGATCACCCTGCTGGCGACCGTGCTGGTCGCCGCCGTCAGCCTGCTGCTGCTCTGGCTGGCCTGGACGCTCGTGCGGGACTCGCTCGACACCGTCCCGCAGATGCCGCCGGGCAGCACGGTCGTCGTCGACGGCGTCACGGTCGACGCCTCGACGCTCGCCGAGCACCTGCGCGTCCACGCCCGCAACCGGATGCTGCTGTTCGGGTCGATCGCGTTCCTGCTGGTGGTGGCGGCCGCGGCGATCCTCGCCTGGACGTTCACCTCCCGCGTCCTGCTGCCGCTGCGCGAGATCACCGGCACCGCGCGGCGGCTGTCGGTCGAGTCGCTGGGGGAGCGGATCGGCGCGGTGCGCCCGCGTGACGAGCTGGCCGTGCTGGCGGAGACGTTCGACGACATGCTCGACCGGCTCCAGGCCGCGTTCGACGCGCAACGCCACTTCGTCGCGAATGCGAGCCACGAGCTGCGGACGCCGTTGTCGGTGATCCGCACGGAGCTCGACGTCACCCTCTCCGACGACGACGCCGACGAAGCCGAGCTGCGCCGGATGGGCGGGGTGGTCCGCGACGCGACCGAACGCGCCGGGCAGCTGGTGAACTCGCTGCTGCTGCTGGCCCGCACCGACGGCGCCGGGCTGGGCGTGCGCGAGCCGGTCGACCTGGCGGTGGTGATCGACCGGGCGTGGCGCGCGGTCCGGCTCGAAGCCGAGAAACGCGCGATCCGGGCGACGTTCGCGGTGGTGCCCGCACCCGCGTTCGGCGACCCGGCGCTGCTGGAGCGGATCGCGGGCAACCTGCTGGAGAACGCGGTCCGCCACAACGTCGAGGGCGGCTGGCTGGAGGTCGTGACGCAGCCGGGGCCGCAGTGGTCGACCCTGCGGGTCCGCTCGTCGGGCGGCCTGGTGGACCCGGCGACGGTGGCGGAGCTGTTCGAGCCGTTCCGCCGGGCGGGAGTGGCGCGGACGGCCCGGTCGGGCGCGGGACTCGGGCTGTCGATCGTGCGCGCGGCGGTGGCGGCGCACGGCGGAAGCGTGACGGCGGAACCCATCGTGGGCGGCGGCCTCGGGGTGACGGTCCACCTCCCCGTCCGCTGAAAGCGTCCGCCAGGTTCAGCTCAGCACACGTCCACGAAAATCGGGTTCGCGTACAACCACAAGTCCTCGAACGGGTTCGCCTGCCCGATCGTGTCCGCCGTGGGCTCACCGTCGCCGTTCGACCCACGGACCCGCAGGTAGAACGGCGACCGCACGTTGCGGACCGTGTGCCGGAAGACGACCTGCCGCCCGGGCGCCCAGCGTGGCTCGAACGACTCGGCGACCTTCGTGCCCGGCGCCGTCATCGTGTCGGGGTCGGCCACCGGGCCGGTCACCGGGCCCGCGATGACGTCCAGCCGTGCCAGCCGCGGCACCGAGCCGCCGCCGTTGGGCCGGGAAGCCAGCCGGGCCGAGACCACCAGCGTGACGTCCGAACCGCGTCGCACCCGCAGCCGCCCGCCCAGCGTCGCCGCGTCGCCACCGCCGTACGCGCCGACCTCCAGGGACTGGACCAGCCCGCCGTGCCCGCCCCAGATCCGCCCGGCCCGCAAGCCCTCCAGGACGCCTTCGAGGCTGCGCCGCGTCACCCCGACGTGCGTGCGGCTGAACTCGCCGGGGTAGAAGTCCGCGTACGGCGCGAGCAGCTGCGGGGAGCCGGTGTCGACCGGGTCCGGGAACTTGCCGTGCGTGTCGTACCAGTCGCCCGGGACGTCCGGGCGGACCAGCGTGTCGCCGCGGTTGTAGTGCGAGTCCGAGTTGGTGGTGACCCACCACGGCTTGCCTTCGGCGAGCAGCGAGTCCCAGAGGCCGCCGACCTTCGCCGTCGCCCAGTCCCAGCCGCCGAACGTCCGGTACGCCTCGGCCGGGAAACCCGGCCACGAGTTCGCGCCGGGGCCGTTGGCGTAGCCGCCGCGCGCGCCGCCGTTGCCGAGCGGCTTCGGGAAGCCGTCGGCCTGCGCGCCGGGCGCGCCTTCCATCCCGATGACGATGTTCGGTGCGGCGTCGCGGTAGGCCCGCAGCTCGTGCGGCGCGACGCGGCCGTTGCGCAGCGGGTGGTTGATCAGCACCACGGGCGCGTGGATCCGCTTCGCCTGTTCTTCCGCCGCCAGCCAGCGCAACGCCCGCAGCGCGAGGGCCTCGTTCGCCGGGCTCGACGCCTCGGAGTTCGTCAGCCGCCAGTCGAAGGTCCGCTCGAATTCGCGTAGCTTCGCCGCTTGCTGCGAGCCGGCCTGGAAGAACACCGTCGCGTGCTCGGCGCCCGGGACGTTCCACTCCATGCCGTGCCACAGCAGCAGATCCGGGTACTTCCGCCGGGCGGCGATGAAGTCGGCTTCGGTGGGTTCGACCGACACCTTCTCGTGCTCGGCGTGGCCGTGGTCGGTGAAGACGATCCAGTCGGCGCCGTGCGCCCGCCCGCCGCGCGCGATCTGGTCGATCCGGTACATCGCGTCGTAGGAGTACTGGCTGTGCGTGTGGTGGTCGCCCACCAGCCACTGGTAGCGGCCGGACAACCGGCTCAGGTCGACGTCCGGGTCGGGGAGGGGGATGCCCGCGGCGGCGGCCGCGAGACCGGCGCCCTTGAGGAACCGGCGTCTGTCGGTGGTCACGCGCGGACGTTAAGCCGCCGGGGTGAACGGGCGGTGTCCCGGCGGCCAACGTGTGCTGTGATCTTGGGCGTGGAGGAGAAGCCCCTGGCCCGCGTGCTGCCGCCGGTGATCGCCCTGGCACTGGCGGCCGGCGTGGGGCTGGCGTTCTTCGTCGCGGCCTTGAAGCGCCCGCCGGACCTGCCGGTGGACACGAACCCGGCGCCGCTGGCCGGCCACACGCTGTGCGCGGCGGTCGTCGTCACCTTTCCCACCGGCGAAGACATGCGGGCGGCGACGCAGTCCCTCCGCGACGACCCGAAGGCGCGGCGGGTGTTCGTCGATCCGCCGTCGGTCTCGCTGCTCGCCGTCCCGGGCACCGACCTCAAGACCTGGGCGCAGGAGCTGCACGCACGCTTGCGGAAAGCCGAGCGCGTGACGGTCATCGACGCGGACGCGACGGCGGCGCGGCTGAAACTCACCGCGCCGCCGCCGAAGTGCCCTCGTGAGGGCGAGTACTAGCGCGCCGGGACCGAAGCGACACCCGGGGCGAGGAACGGCTTGCCGTTCACGCGCTCGGAGACGCCGGAGCGGTCCAGGTACGGCGTGATGCCGCCGTTCCAGAACGGCCAGCCGGCGCCGAGGATCAGGCACAGGTCGATGTCCTGCGCTTCCGCGACCACGCCCTCGTCGAGCATGATCCGGATCTCCTCGGCGATGGCCGAGAGCGCGCGCTCACGGACCTGCTCCGAAGTGGATGGAGAGTTTCCTTGCGTCCACAGCGAAACGACCTCGGGGTCGGCGGACTGGTTGCCCTGGGCGTCCCAGACCCAGACGCCCTTCTTGCCCGCCTTGACGAACTTGGCGAGGTTGTCGGACACGGTGAAGCGGTCCGGGAACGCCTCGTGCAGGGTCTCGCCGACGTGCAGCGCGATGGCCGGACCGACGAGCTGCATCAGCGTCAGCGGCGTCATCGGCAGGCCCAGCGGCTCGAGAGCCTGGTCTGCGACGTCGAACGGCGTGCCTTCGTCGACGGTGACCAGCACCTCGCCGAGGAAGCGCAGCAGGAGCCGGTTGACGACGAACGCCGACGCGTCCTTCACCAGCACGCTGGACTTCTTCAGCTGCTTGCCGACCGAGAACGCCGTCGCCAGCGAGGCGTCGTCGGTCTTCTCGCCGCGGACGATCTCCAGCAGCGGCAGCACGGCGACCGGGTTGAAGAAGTGGAAGCCGACCACGCGCTCGGGGTGCTGCAGCTTCGACGCCATCGCGGTGATCGACAGCGACGAGGTGTTCGTCGCGAGGATCGCCTCGGGGGAGACGTGCTGCTCCAGCTCGGCGAACACCTGCTGCTTGACGCCCAGTTCTTCGAAGACGGCTTCGATGACGAAGTCGGCGTCGGCGAACGCGGCCTTGTCGAGCGAGCCGGAGACCAGCGCCTTGAGCCGGTTGGCGCCGTCCGGGGAGACGCGCTTCTTGCCCAGGAGCTTGTCGATCTCGGCGTGGACGTAGCCGACGCCCTTGTCGACGCGCTCCTGGTCGACGTCGGTCAGCACGACCGGCACCTTGAGGCGGCGCACGAACAGCAGCGCGAGCTGGCTGGCCATCAGGCCGGCGCCGACGATGCCGACCTTGTTCACCTTGCGTGCCAACGACTTGTCCGGCGCGCCGGCCGGGCGCTTGGCGCGCTTGTTGACCAGGTTGAACGAGTACAGCCCGGCGCGCAGGACGTCGGACATGAGCAGCTCGGCGAGGCCGTCGGTCTCGGCCGCGTAGCCGCGGTCGAGGTCGTTCTCGCGCGCCAGCTCCAGCAGCTCGACGGCCTTGGTGGCGCCCGGCGACGCGCCGTGCGTGCGACCGTCCACAAGGGACTTGGCGCGGGCGATGGCGGCGTCCCAGCCGGAGCCGCGGTCGATCTCGCGGCGTTCCGGCTTGATCTCGCCGTTGACCACGCGGGCCAGCCACAGCAGCGACTGCTCGAGGTAGTCGGCCGAGCCGAAGACGGCGTCGACGATGCCGAGCTCGGCCGTCTGCTTGACGTTGAGCATCTTGTTCTGCGCCAAGGCGTTCTCGATGATCACCGTGACGGCCGCGTCCGCGCCGATCAGGTTCGGCAGCAGCTGCGTGCCGCCCCAACCCGGGAACAGGCCGAGGAAAACCTCGGGGAACGCGATGGCGGCGGTGTTCTCCGACAGCGTCCGGTAGTGGCAGGACAGCGCCAGCTCGAGGCCGCCGCCCATGACCGCGCCGTTGACGAACCCGAACGTCGGGATCTTCGACTCCGTGAGGCGGCGGAAGACGTCGTGCCCGGTCTGGGCGATCTCGCGCGCCAGCTTCGGGTCGCTGACGGATTCCACACCGGACAGATCCGCGCCGACGGCGAAGATGAACGGCTTGCCGGTGACGGCGATCGCGGCCGGCTCGGCCTCGAAGGCTTTGTCGATAGCCGCGTTCAGGCTGACCAAACCTTGGGGGCCGAAGGTGTTCGGCCGGGTGTGGTCGTGGCCGTTGTCGAGCGTGATGAGCGCGACGGGCTTCTCGAGTCCGGGCACCTTCACCAGCCGCGTCACGGCGTTGGTGACGACCTCGTCCGGGAAGGCGGCCTTCGCTTCTTCAGCGGTGAAAGTCATTACTTGGCCCCCTCGAACGCCGGGTTCTCCCAGATCACGGTGCCGCCCATGCCGATGCCGATGCACATCGTCGTCATGCCGTACTGAACGTCGGGCCGCTCGGCGAACTGGCGGGCCAGCTGCGTCATGAGCCGGACGCCGGACGAGGCCAGCGGGTGGCCGCACGCGATCGCGCCGCCCCACTGGTTGACGCGCGGGTCTTCGTCGTCGATGCCGAAGTGGTCGAGGAAGGCCAGCACCTGCACGGCGAAGGCTTCGTTGATCTCGAACAGGCCGATGTCGTCGATGGACAGGCCGGTGCGCTTGAACAGCTTCTCGGTAGCCGGCACCGGGCCGATGCCCATGACCTCCGGCTCGACGCCGGCGAAGGAGTAGCCGACCAGCCGCATCGCGACCGGCAGGCCCAGCTCGCGGGCGGTGTCTTCGTCGGCGAGGATCGACGCGGTCGCGCCGTCGTTCAGGCCGGCCGCGTTGCCCGCGGTGATCCGGCCGTGCGGGCGGAACGGCGTCTTCAGCCCGGCGAGCGTCTCGAGCGTGGTGCCCGGGCGGGGCGGCTCGTCCTCGGTGGCCAGGCCCCAGCCCAGCTCCTTGGAGCGGGTGGCGACAGGAACCAGCTCGGGGCCGATCTTGCCGGTCTTGACGGCCTCGGCGTAGCGCTCCTGGCTGCGCGCGGCGTAGGCGTCGGTGCGCTGCTTGGTGATCGCGGGGAAGCGGTCGTGCAGGTTCTCGGCGGTCTGGCCCATGACGAGCGCGGTCGGGTCGACGAGCTTGTCGGCGATGATCCGCGGGTTCGGGTCGACGCCCTCGCCCATCGGGTGGCGGCCCATGTGCTCGACGCCGCCGGCGATGGCGATGTCGTAGGCGCCGAACCCGATGCCGGACGCGGCGGTGGTGACGGCGGTCATCGCGCCGGCGCACATGCGGTCGATGGCGAAGCCGGGCACGGACTTCGGCAGCCCGGCGAGCAGCGCGGCGGTGCGGCCGATGGTCAGGCCCTGGTCGCCGATCTGGGTGGTGGCGGCGATGGCCACCTCGTCGACGCGCTCGGGCGGCAGTTCGGGGTGCCGCCGCAGCAGCTCGCGGATGGCGTTGACGACGAGGTCGTCCGCCCGGGTCCCGGCGTAGATGCCCTTGTCGCCGGCCTTGCCGAAGGGGGTGCGTACCCCCTCGACGAAGGCGACGTTTCGCACGCCCCGCGCGTTCGGCGCGAGCGGCGTTGCTGGTGCGGCCACTGATGCTCCATGGGATAGAGGTCTTTGCCCGCACGATAGCCCTTGTTACCCGTCGGTAACCAGTGGTGTGGCCCGGTCGAGTGGGCTACGGCACACTCTTGGGCGTCAGCGTCTGGCCCTTCAGCAGCCACGCCACGCCGAACGCCTCCACCGCGACGCTCTCCAGCCAGAGCGCGGGGTGCACTTCGGGCACCAGCCGCAGCCAGCTCGTCAGCGCGATCAGCACGAGCGCGGCCAGGATCACCACGCCGCAGACGCGGTAGACGACCCCGGCGCCCGGGGGCTGCTCGCCGTCGTGGGGGAACAGGCGCAGGCAGAAGTAGGCGAGGGAGAGGAAGAACACCGCGGCGAAGACGAGGTGCAGCACGCCGGACGTGCGGTCCCACGCCGTCACGTCGTGGTCCGGCGTCGTCGGGAAGAGCGCGAGCCCGATCGCCCCGAGCCCGGCGACGCTGCTGGCGACGTTGTCGGCGAAGTCGTGGCCGTAGTAGGCGAGCAGGAACACCCCGGCGGCGCACATCGCGCCGACGAAGACGTTGCGCAGGTCGGTGTAGTAGTAGGCGCTGAGTGAGCCGGCGAGGTCGCCGCCGTCGACGAGCTGCTTGCCGAGGATCAGGACGAACGGCAGCGCCAGGCCGATCAGGCCGATCGCGCGGCGGAGGAACAGGTACGAGTGGACGAGCGTGGTCTGCGGGGATCGGGTTGCCGTCGTCATGGCCGCCTCCGGGGTCTCACCGAGGTCATCGGCGGTTTCCTGCCCCGCGGCGAGGGCCGTTACCCGACCGGTGACCAGATTCTCAGCTGATCGTTACGGAGTTCGGCGAAGGCGCCGTCGTGGTGGGCGATCGGCGCGAAGCCCTCCAGGAGCCCGACCCGGGCGCCGTCGGCGGGGTCCCAGACCTCGAGCCCGGCTTCGGCGGCGACGTAGAGCAGGCCGCGGTGGGTCCACATCCGGCCGGCGGGCCCGGCGAACACCCCGGTCCGGCGGCCGGTGACGGCGTCGTAGCGCGTGACACCGTCGATCATCTGCTCGTCGTCGTCGCCGATGCGTTGCTGGACCACGGTTTCGTCGTCGAGCCAGCCGAGGGGATCGCCCCAGGCGTAGGCCCGCTGGGCGAGCCGCCGGGGGTGTTCGGGTGCGTACCGGTCGCCGCCGAACCAGGCCGCGCAGTCGATCACCACCGGAACCCCGAACGGCGACCAGACCCAGCCGTCGGCGAGCAGCCGCCGGCCGGACGGGCTCGGCAGGAGCGCGCCGAAGAAGTAGTCGATCGACCGGTCGCCGTCCCGGTCGCGGTCGGTGAGCAGCCGTCCGGTGGCGGGGTCGAAGGCGTCGAGCCGGTTCCAGTCCGTGGCCGCCACGACCCGCGAGCCGACGAACGCGACGGGGAACGGGGTCTGTTCGGGGTGGTAGTCACCACGGTCCAGCTCGAGGGTGACCTCCCCCGACGCGAGGTCGACGATCGCGCCGTGGCGGCCGTGGTCGGTGACCGCGGCCGCGAACCGGCCGTCGGCCGAGGTGTGCAGCGCCGGGCCGCGCACGCGCCCCGCCCACTCCGAGGGCGGCTCCTCCGGCAGGCGGACCCAGGCGGCGTACCGGGGTTCCGGGCCGAGCACGGCGAGGCCGGCGTCGGTCCAGACGAGCCAGCCGTCCGGCAGCGCCGCGAGGCACCGGTCGTTGCGCGGTTCGAGCCCGTCCCACGTGGTCCACGTGCCGCCGAGGTCCCGGTCGTGCCGTCGGATCTCGGGCGCGCCGCGCCAGCCGAGGTACGCGTCGGTCTCGGCCCGCTCGAAGCAGCCGACGCAGGCGTCGAGCAGTTCGGGCGCCTCGGCGTCGGCGCAGGGCTCGCACAGCAGGTCGAAGCGGGTGGCGACCCCGGTCAGCACGCGGTAGCAGTCCCGGGTGTCCTCGGTGGTGAGGTGGACGCAGACGCGCGCCCCGGCGGCCGTCGCGCAGTGGCCGCACGCAAGAACTTCCACGCCTCCAGTATCCGCCGCCGCGCATCCGATTTATCCCAGGTGCGCCAGCCAGCCGCCCTTCGCCGAAATGTCTTCCGCGCCCTCCGTCGCCGCCGGTTCGCACAGGAAACCCGATACCCGGGAACCGTCGGCCAGCTCGACCTTGCCGATCGCCAGCGGCGCCGGTATCCGGGCCACGAACTCGCCGAAGCCGCGCGCCGGCAGGTCCCACACCTCCGCCGCGATCGCGACTCCGCCGGACGCCACCCGCACCAGACCGGGCTTCGGCGGCACCGTGTCCAAGGCGAACAACCGGTAGGACGCCGACGTCGAAACCGCGGACACGAACCGGCCGCCCCGGGAAGTCAGCTCGTGGTTCAGCGGCTGCCCGCGCAGGTGGGCGCCGACCACCACGATCGGTACCCGTTCTTCGCGCAGGCGCGCCAGCGCCGCCAGCTTCAGGTCGTCGTGCGGGGCGCCGACCAGCATCACGCCGAACGGGCGGCCGGCCACCGTGCCCGCCGGGACCGCCAAGGCCGACAGCCCGAACAGGTTGGTCGAGTTGGTGAACCGGCCCAGCCGCGCGTTGACCGCGACCGGGTCCGCCGCGACCTCCGCGAGCGTCGGGTGCTCGGTCGTCGTCGGGAACAGCAGTGCGTCGACGCCCGCCAGGGCCGCCAGTGCTTCGGCCCGCAACCCCGCCAGCTTCGCCTGGTCGGCGAACAGCTGGTGCGCCGGGATGTCACGGGCCGGACCGATGATCGACCGCACGACCGGGTCGACGGACTCCGGGTGCGCGTCGATGAACTCGCCGACCGCCGTGTACCGCTCGGCCACGAACGCGCCGCCGTACAACAGTTCCGCCGCCTCGAGAAACACCGCGGTGTCCACAGTGGTCACTTCTGCACCGGCCGCGGCGTACTCCTCGACGGCTGTCTCGAACGCCTCCGCCCACCCCGCCGCCAACGGGCCCGGCTCGGCGGGTACGCCCAGGCGGAACCGTCCCGTGTGGACCTGCGCCGGTTCGGCCAGGCAGGTCAGCGCGAACGATGCCTCCTCGACCGTCCGCGCGAACAGCGTCACGCAGTCGATGCTCGCGCACGCCGGGACGACCCCTTCCGTCGGCAGCAGCCCGGGCGTCGGCTTGAGCCCGACGATCCCGTTGAACGCCGCCGGCACCCGGCCGGACCCCGCGGTGTCCGTGCCCAGCGCGAGGTCCACGATCCCCAGCGCGACGGCCACCGCCGAGCCCGAGCTGGACCCGCCCGACACGTAGGCCGGGTCGACGGCGTTGCGGACCGCGCCGTACGGGCTGCGCGTCCCGACCAGGCCGGTCGCGAACTGGTCGAGGTTGGTCGTGCCGAGCACCAGCGCCCCGGCCGCCCGCAGCCGCGCGACGACCGGCGCGTCGGCCTCCGGCTTGTACGCGTACGCCGGGCAGCCCGCCGTCGTCGGCAGTCCCGCGACGTCGATGTTGCCCTTGACCGCGGCGAGCTTGCCGTACAGCGGCAGCCCGCGCTGGTCCAGCGCGGCGGCTTCGGCCAGCACTTCGGCTTCCGGGCGCAGGTCGATCCAGATCTCCGGCCGGTCCACCTGCCCGATCCGGCGGTACGCGGCCCGGACGCGCTCCTCAAGACTCATCCCAGCACCACCAGCGGCGTTCCGGGCGCGACCTGGTCACCGGGGGACACGAGCACTTCGACCACCTCACCGCCGGCCGGCGCGGGGATCCGCGCCTCCGTCTTCATCGCTTCCAGCGTCACCAGCGACTGCGCGTCCTCGACGCGTTCGCCCGCCGTGACGTCCACCCGCCACACCGTCGCCGCGAACGGCGCCTCGACGACGTGGCCACCTTGCGGGGCTTCGACGCGTTTCGGCGGCCGCGTCACCGGTTCCGGCTTCGGGTCGAACTCGCCCGCCGCGGCCCACGCCCGCCGTTCCGCTTCGAACGCCGCCGCCTGCGTCGCCCGGAACCCGGCAATGCTGTCCGCGTTGTCCGCCAGGAACTTCTGGTACTCGGCCAGCTTGAAGGTGCCGTCGGTGGTGTCCAGCGCCAGCTGCCCGGACGCACTCTGCGCCCGCAGTTCGAGGAGTTCCTCCGCCGACACCGGGTACCAGGAGATCCGGTCGAAGAACCGCAGGTTCCACGGCCGGTCGCCGCCGTGCCAGCTGTTCCACACCTGCACGGTCCGGCCGACGAACTGGTAGCCGCCCGGCCCTTCCATGCCGTAGATGCAGAGGTAGGCGCCGCCGATGCCGACGGAGTTCTCCGCGGTCCACGTCCGCGCCGGGTTGTACTTCGTCGTGACGAGCCGGTGCCGCGGGTCCAGCGGCGTCGCGACCGGCGCGCCGAGGTAGACGTCGCCGAGGCCGAGCACCAGGTACTCCGCGTCGAACACCGTGCGGTAGACGTCGTCCACACTGGACAGGCCGTTGACGCGCCGGATGAACTCGATGTTCCACGGGCACCACGGCGCGTCGTCGCGCACGCCGGTCATGTACCGCTCGATCGCCTCGCGCGTCGCCGGGTCGTCCCACGACAGCGGCAGCCGGACGCTGCGGCTCGGCACCTCGAGGGCGTGCGTCGGCGGGAGGTCCCGCTCCAGCTCGCGCACCAGCCCCAGCGCCTTGCCGACGGGCAGCGCGTCCGGGTCGACGTGCACCTGCAGCGACCGGATGCCGGGGGTCAGGTCGACGATCCCGGGCACGCCCTCGGCCGCCAGCCGTTCCGCGAGCGCGTGCACCCGCATCCGCAGGGCCAGGTCGAGCTTCATCTCGCCGTACTCGACGAGCAGGTTGTCGTCCCCGCTGCGGCGGTAGGTGACCGACGGCTCGTCGCCGTCCGACGTCTGCCGGCTCAGGACTCCGCCGTCGTCGCGAGTGTCCCGAGTGGACGTCACCGCCGTCGCGGGGCGGCGTCGCAGCACGGCCGCGTGGTCGGTGTCGATCGGCACGAACCGCACGGTGTCGCCCGGCCGCAGCTGCCCGAGCTTCCAGCGCTCGCCGGTGGCGACCGTCGCCGGGCAGACGAACCCGCCCAGGCTGGGGCCGTCCGGGCCGAGCAGGATCGGCAGGTCGCCGGTGTAGTCGACGGCGCCGATCGCGTACGGCGTGTCGTGGATGTTCGACGGGTGCAGGCCCGCCTCGCCGCCATCGGCCCGGGCCCACTCCGGCCGCGGCCCGACGAGCCGGACGCCGGTGCGGGCGGAGTTGAAGTGCACCTGCCAGCCGGTGGCGTAGAACGTGTCGACGTCCTCGGGCGTGAAGAACTCCGGTGCCGCGTGGGGTCCTTCGAGCGCCCCGATCGTCCAGTGTGGAGCGAACTCCGGGCGGTCGGCTTCCGGGACCGCACCGACGGCCGGGTCCGCGGGTTCCGCGCCGGTCCGCAGGACGTCGCCCACGGCCAGCGCGCGGCCGCCGTGCCCGCCGAACTTGCCGAGGGTGAACGTCGCCGCGCTGCCGAGGAACTCGGGCACGTCGATGCCGCCGCGGACGAGCACGTAGCTGCGCAGCCCGGCCGTGCACGCCCGGACGTCGAGCGTGCCGCCGGCGGGCACCTCGACCGGCGTCCACAGAGGAACCTCCGCGCCGTCGAGCAGCACGGTGGTGGGGGCGCCGGTGACGCACACCCGGGTGGCGTGCGAGAACCGCAGCGTCACGCCGTCCACAGTGCACTCCAGGCCGGGCGCGCCCTCGGGGTTGCCCAGCGCGAGGTTGCCCAGCCGCAGCGAGCGGTCGTCCATCGGGCCGCTCGGCGGCACGCCGACGTGCCAGAAGCCGGTGCGGCCGGGCCAGTCCTGCACGGTGGTCATCGTCCCGCCGCGCACGACGTCGATTCGCGGTTCCGCGTCGTCGATCCCGTCCAAAGTGGACGTGTCGTGCGCCGCCGCGCCGAACGCCGCGTCGGCGGCCGCCGCGCGCAGCTGCCCGAGGTTGGTGCGGACGCCGTCGACGCGGGTCGTGGCGAGCGCCTTCCGCAGGCGTGCGAGGGCGTCGTCGCGGTCGGTGCCCGTGCAGATCACCTTGGCCAGCAACGGGTCGTAGTGCGTGGTGACGGTCGTGCCCGGTTCGACCCACGTGTCCACGCGGACGCCGGTGGGCAGCGCGACCCGCGTGACGAGGCCCGCGCTCGGCCGGTGCCCGGCGCTCGGGTCCTCGGCGTACACCCGGGCCTCCACGGCGTGCCCGCGCGCCACCGGCACCGCGCGGAACATCGCGCGGTCGCCCTGGGCCAGGCGCAGCATCCAGGCGACGAGGTCGACGCCGTACACCGCCTCGGTGACCGGGTGCTCGACCTGCAGCCGGGTGTTGACCTCGAGGAAGGCCGGCTCTTCGCGCTCGGGGTCGTAGACGTATTCGACCGTGCCCGCCGAGCGGTACCGCACGGACGAGCACAGCGCGACGGCGGAGTCGACGAGCTGCTTGCGGACGGCGGCGGGCAGGTCCGGCGCCGGGCACTCCTCGACGACCTTCTGGTTGCGCCGCTGCAGCGAGCAGTCGCGCGTGCCGAGCGCCAGCACCTCGCCGAAGCCGTCGCCGAACACCTGGACCTCGACGTGCCGGGCGCGGCGGACCAGCCGTTCGAGGAACACGCCGGCGTTCGCGAAGCTCTTGGCCGCGACGCTGCGGACGCTGTCCCACGCCTCGCGCAGCTCACCGGGGGTCGCGCAGGCGCGCATGCCGATCCCGCCGCCGCCCCCGGTCGCCTTGAGCATCACCGGGTAGCCGATGTCCGCCGCCCGCGCCAGCGCTTCGTCCACATCGGACAGCAGACCGGTGCCGGCCAGCAGCGGCACGCCGGCCGCGACCGCCGCCTCACGCGCGGTGTGCTTGCTGCCGAACACCTCCAGGTGCTCCGGCGCCGGGCCGGCGAACGCGAGCCCGGCGTCCTCGCAAGCCCTGGCGAACGCCGCGTCCTCCGACAGGAACCCGTAGCCGGGGTGGACGGCGTCGCAGCTGGTGTCGAGGGCCGCTCGGACGATCGCGTCGGCCCGCAGGTAGCTTTCGGCGGCGGGGGCCGGCCCGAGTCGCACGGCCCGGTCGGCGAGCCGGACGTGCGGGGCGAGGCGGTCGGCGTCGGAGTACACCGCGACGGTCTCGAGCCCCAGTTCCTCGGCGCTGCGCAGGATCCGGACCGCGATCTCGCCGCGGTTGGCGACGAGCAGCCTCACTCGCCGCCTCCGGGGGACGTCACGACCATGCGGACCGGCGTCGGGTCGAAGCCGTTGCAGGGGTTGTTGATCTGCGGGCAGTTCGACACGAGCACGAGGACGTCGGTCTCGGCGCGCAGCCGGACTTCCAGGCCGGGCGCGGAGATCCCGTCGACGATGCCGAGCGTGCCGTCCTCTTCGACCGGCACGTTCATGTACCAGTTGACGTTGCTGACCAGGTCGCGCTTGCCCAGTCCCCACTTCGCGCCTTCGACGAGGAAGTTCTCGACGCAGGCGTGCTGGAACCGGGTGTGTTGGCCGTAGCGGAGGCTGTTGGACTCCTTGCTGCACGCGCCGCCGAGCGTGTCGTGCCGCCCGCACGTGTCGGCGACGACGGTCAGCAGCGGCGCGCCTTCCTGGGTGCGCAGGACGCTGCCCGTGGTCAGGAAGATGTTCCGCTGCGCGGCGATCGTGGCCGCCGCGCTGTAGCGCTTGGCGGTGTCGTTCGCGTCGTAGCAGAGGAAGTCGACGGCCTGGTTGCCGCCGAGGTCGATGATCGCCAGCTCGCTGCCGCGCTTCAGCACGGTCGAGAACGGGGCGCGCGCGGCGACGTCGAACGTCAGCTCCAGCCGGGACTCGTACGCCGTGCTCATGCGATCCCCCGTGCGGTCAGGTAGTCGGCGGTGTTCTCGAACGCGCGCTGCGCCTCCGGCGAGTGCGTCCACTCCGGACTGTCCGGAGTGGATGGTGTGTCGCGCCAGGCGAGGACTTCGAGGTTCGTCGCGGTGTAGTCCGGGCGTGGGTCGACCGGGTGCGGGACGTTGGCGAGCAGCACGATCGACGGGATCTCGATCCGCAGCTCGACGGACTGCCCGGCGCCCGCGGAGCCGGTGAACTCCAGGCCGCCTTCCGGCTGGACCCGCACGCCCTGGAAGAACGACAGGCTCGGCGGCAGGTCCCGCGGCCCGAGGCCGTTCTTGGCCGCCGCCAAGGTGAACAGTGGCAGCCCGGCGGGGGAGGGGCCCTGCGGGGCGCCGTCGCCGTACCGCTCCACGTTGCCGTCCACAGTGGACGTACCGCACAGGGTGTCGTGGCGGCCGCCGGAATCCGCGACGATGGTGGCCAGCACCCGCGCCTGGTCCGACAGCAGCGCCACCTTCTCGCCGAGGTAGGCGTTCCACTGCACCTTCACGGTGTCCGCGACGTTCAGCCGCTCCCACGGCTGGTCGGCGTTGAACAGCAGCAGGTGCGCGCAGGCGTCGCCCTCGACGTCGGTGAGCCGCAGCCGCGTGCCGCGGGCCAGCACCTTGTGCGTGTAGCCGCCCCCGGCCACGACCTCCGCCCAGGTCAGCGCCTCGGGGGCCACCCCGGGTGGGGGAGCCGGGAAGGTGCTCGCCGGGATCGACGGCATCGTTTCGACCACGGTGCCGGCCTGGGCCCTGGCGTGGTCGCGGGCGCCGTAGGTGGTGGCGGTGGTGCTCATGGACGTCCTCTCTCAGATCGCGGGTTCGAGGGCGGGAGCGGGGCGCAGCCGCAGCCAGCAGAGCCAGCCGATCACCAGTGCGCCGCCGACGAACTCTATCGGGAACAAGAGCATCCAGGGGGCGCCCGAACCGGTCACGTCGTAGATCTCCGCGCGCGGCCAGGCGATGTTGACGATCATGGCGATCCCGTAGAGGACGGCTGCCCCGTTCAGCGGAACACCCCACCGTCCCAGGGAGAACCGGCCGGGCTCCGCGGGGAACCGCCCGCGCAGCCGCTGGATCAGCAAGGGGCCGGTGACCAGCAGGTACGCCAGGTAGACGACCACCACGGACGTCCCGGTGATCGTGCTGAACAGCGTCGGGTTGCCGAAGTTGAGCAGCAGCAACCCGATCGCGAGCCCGCCGGAGAGGAGGGCCGGCGCGACGGGTGTCCCGGTGCGCGGATTGACCGACGAAAGTCGGGTGGCCGCAGGGAGCGCGGCGTCGCGGGCCATCGCGTAGATCAGCCGGACGGTGCCGGTCTGGATGGTGAGGGTGCAGACGACGACGGCGATCGCGACGTCGGCGAGGAAGACCCGGCCGAGGGTGTCGCCGAAGACGGCGGTGATCACGTACGGCAGGCCGCGGCCGGCGAGCTGCCCGTCGGTCAGGCTCGGCGCGGCCATCAGCGCGGTGACCACGACGGCCAGCCCGCCGATCCCGGACACGAGCACGGCCCGCAGCACCGCGCGCGGCGCCGTCTTCCGCGCGTTCTTCGTCTCCTCCGCGACCGACGCGGCGGTGTCGAAGCCGTAGAGCACGTACGCCGCCATGAGCGCGGAAGCGAGCACGCCGCCGATGCCGGCGCTCGTGCCCGGGGCGTCGTGCAGCACGACCTGCGGGCCGCGGACGGCGAACAGCCCGAGCCCGGTGACGAGCACGACGACGCCGAGCAGTTCGGCCGCGACGCCGACGTCGTTGATCCGGGCCATCAAACGGACCCCGCCGGCGTTGACGAGCGTGGTGAAGACGAGCAGCAGGGCGCCGAGCAGCACGGCGTTGGCCGCGCCGGACGGCGACGTCACCGCCGGGTCGCCGCCGACGAGCTGGAAGCCGTCCCACACCGACGGCAGCACCACCTGCAGGGCGATCGCGGCGGCCGCGAGGGCGACGATGCAGCCGATCAGCATCATCCAGCCGGCGAGCCAGCCGAGGAACCCGCGGGTGAGCTGTTTCGCCCACTGGTACACGGATCCGGCGAGCGGGTAGCGCGCGGCGAGCTCGGCGAAGTTCAGGGCCACGAGCAGCTGGCCGGCGAGGACGACCGGCCACGTCCAGAAGAAGAGCGGGCCGCCGAAGGAGTAGCCGAAGCCGAAGAGCTGGAAGACGGTCGTGAGGATCGAGACGAAGGAGAAGCCGGCGGCGAAGGCGGAGAACCCGCCCAGCGACCGGCGGAGCTCCTGGCGGTAACCGAAGGCGGCGAGTTCGTCGGGCATGCACGCTCCTTTTTTCGATCGCACGACAGAAATTAGGGCTGTGCCAGGACTTTTCGATCTCCGGCACGTTAGCGGCTCGTTAACGCCCCGGTCGACGGGACGTCAACGGCGACATGTGGGTGTAACTCCCGCGGCGGTGCGGGTGTGCGGGCGCCGGACCTGGCAAGATCACCGCCGTGGTCAAAGGGGCGGGGGTCGGCAGGCCCAGGGCGAGCGGCGCGGCGGCGAACCGGCCGGACGCGCGGCAGGCGGTGCTGGACGCGGCGGGCGAGCTGTTCACGGGAGCCGGCTACGCGGCGACGACGACGCGCGCGATCGCCGAGCGCGCGGGCCTGCGCCAGGCGTCGCTCTACTACCACTTCCCGGCCAAGGAAGACATCCTTGCGGCACTGCTGGCGGAGACGGTCCGGCCGTCGCTGGACCTGGCGGCCCGCCTGGTCGCGGGCCCGGCCCCGGCGGCGGTCCGGCTGTGGGCGCTGGCGTACGCGGACATCGGCCTGCTCGGCGGAGCCCACCACAACCTCGGCGCGCTGTACCTGCTGCCCGAGGTGTCTTCGCCCAACCTGGCTCGCTTCCGGGCGGAGCGCGCGGACTTGAAGGCGGCGTACGGGAGTTTGGTGGCGGCGTCCGGCGTCGCGGCCGAGGCGGTGGCGATCCGGACGGACCTGGTGTTCGGGCTGGTGGAGAGCATCGCGGTGATCCGCCGGGACGACCCGGCACTGGACGTCGAGGCCCACGTGCGGGAAGGGGCCGACGGGGTGGTCCGGTTGACGGGGCTGCCCGAGCCGACGGACGAGCTGCGGGCCGAGGCGCACACGCTGCTGGCGACGCTCGCCGATTAGTTTTAATGTCCAGCGACGTTGTCCCGGATTGAGGTGACCAGCCGCGGCCTGTCGGGCAAAAAGGTGAAGTCCTCCGGTTGTGAAGGGGCGCAGCGCTACCAAGACGAGGGCGAAGCCGTGACGGCTGTTCACAGCAGCCGCCCGCGCCGCAGCCCGGCCCGCACACCTCGAGCACCTAGGCGGGTCATCGTGCCGCTGCGGTGGCTGGGCCTACGCTCGCTTCTACCCGTTCGAGCCCTGCGCTGGGCGGCGTTTATCTGGACATTACAACTAGTGCAGGACGCCCTGCGTGGGCCGCGACGGGCGGCCGGCCAGCAGGTCGCTGATCGTCCGGGACAGCTCCCGCATCGTGCGCATGCCCAGCTGGATCGACTGGGCGCCGACGCGCAGCGGGCGGATCGCCGCGCGCAGGGGAGCGTTGATCGCCTCCAGCGGGCGGATCTGCGTGAGGAACTCGGTGATCCGGACGTCCAGCCGCAGCAGGCCGTCCAGCATCTCGACGAACTCGTCGTACTCCCGGCGCGCCCGGTCGAACAGCTCCGGCGTCATGTGCGAGTCCATCAGGCGCATGTACGAGCGGATCGTCGAGTCGGTCTCGGCGACCGTCGCTTCGAAGTCGGTGCCGACCTGCTGGATGGTGACCGCCATCGGCTTGATCGTGTCGGCGGCCCGCACGACCCGCGCCTTGATGGCGTCGGGGGCCAGCCCGGCCACGTCGCCGGTCACCTGGCGCATTTCGTCGGCCAGGTCGTCCAGCGACCGGCTGATCGCGTCGAACTGGCGTTCCAGCAGTTCCCCGATCTTCGTCAGGTTCTCGTTGTATTCCGGCAACCCCGGCCCGTCCTTTTCCGGAACGAACCCGTCGAGCAGCAGCTGGTCGCATTTCTTCAGCTTTTCCAGGGTCGCTTCCGCGGAGCGGATCGCCTTGATCAACCGGTCCGCGACGAGGTCCATGGTCCGCCGCCATTCCGCGGTTCCGGCCCCGGCGAGCACGGCCTGCTTGATGTCGACGTACTGGAGCTTTTCGATGATCCGGATGTTGGCGTCGTCGCTCTGGTCGGTGATCAGCTCGTGCCCCAGCACGATCAGCGGCAGGATCAGCTGGGTGAGACCGAGCTCGTTCGCCTTGGCGTAGAACGCGGTCAGCTCTTCCCGGCAGGCGCTGCTCTCGTAGAAGTAGTTCATCGAAATGGCCGGGATGAACACCATCGCGGCGTTGAGCCCGTCCTGGATCTTCGTCCGCCAGTCCTCGCCCCACCCGATGCTCTCGCGGTCCACGAACACTTCGATCTTGCGGCCGTGCGCGGACGCGCAGAACTTTTCCAGCGAGCTCTTCAACGGCGTGACGAAATTGAGGAAACCGTCGTCTTCGTGGGTGAAGCTGAGGAAGCACTGCACGGCGGGCTGATCGGACATGAAATCGGTCATCGAGCTACCTTCGGCGGTGTCGCGGCGTTGCGCGGCGCAGCATAGGGGAGCCGGTGAGCCGGCGTGAACGGTTTCCGCGGTGCAGCCGGAACTGTCCGGGAATTGTCCGTTCAGGAAGCCGTCGTCTGCAGCGCCTTGCTCAGCGCCGTCACCGTCAGCTCGACCTGCCACGGCCGGGCCCCGCCCGCGCGGAGCACCGAAGCCACCGACTCCTCGTCGGTCTCCGACGGCGGACGCCAGCACGTGCGCCGCACGAGGTCCGGCAGCAGCAGGTTCTCCACCGGCAGCCGGCGGTCCTCCGCGATGGCCGCCAACGCGGCCCGGGCCGCCGACAGCCGGGCCGCCGCGTCCGGGTCCTTGTCCGCCCAGCGGTTCACCGGGGGCGGCCCGTCCGTCGGCTGCGACGGCGACGGCAGCTCACTCGCCGGCAGCGCCTTGGCCGCCTGGAGGTGGCGCAGCCAGCTCGCCGTGTACTTGCGCTGGACCCGGCCGCTGAACACCGGCAGCGCCTGCAGCTCTTCGACCGTCTTCGGATCCGCCGTCACGGCGTTGATGATCGCGCTGTCCGGCAGGATCCGGCTCGGCGCGCGGTCGCGCTTGCGGGCCAGCTCGTCGCGGGCCTGCCACAGCTCGCGGACCGCCGCCAGCCCGCGCGGGTTGCGGATCTTGTGCACGCCCGACGTCCGCCGCCACGGCTCGGCCCGCGGCCCGGGCGGCGGTGCGGTGCGGACGAACTCGAACTCCTGCTGCGCCCACGCCAGCTTGCCCTGGGCGTCCAGCTCCGCCTCCAGCTTTTCGCGCAGCTGGACGAGCAGCTCGACGTCGAGGGCCGCGTAGTTGAGCCAGTCGACCGGCAGCGGCCGCTTCGACCAGTCCGCCGCGCTGTGCCCCTTTTCGAGGGTGTAGCCGAGCAGCAGCTCGACGAGCGTCCCCAGCGCCACGCGTTCGTAGCCCGCCAGCCGGCCGGCCAGCTCGGTGTCGAACAGCGCCGCCGGCCGCAGGTCCAGCTCGGCGAGGCAGGGGAGGTCCTGGGAGGCGGCATGCAGCACCCACTCCAGGTCGTTGAGGACGTCGCGCAGCGGCTGGAGGTCGTCGGCCAGTGCGATCGGGTCGATCAGCACCGTGCCGGAACCCTCGCGGCGCAGCTGCACGAGGTAGGCCTTGGGCCAGTACCGGTAGCCGGACGCGCGTTCGGTGTCGACGGCGACCGCGCCGGTGCCCGCGGCGAGTCTTGCGCACGCTTCGGCGAGCGCGTCCGGATCGGTGATCACCGGGGGCGTGCCCTCGGCGGGTTCGCGTAGCAGCACAGGGCCGCCCGTGGACTCGATCTCCATCCCGGTGTCCTCGGCCTCTGCACTTCCCATAACCGACGACCCTACGGGACGGGCATACCGCGCCTGGTCTGCCCGCCCCGCAGGGCTGTTCGCTTGCGTCAGCGGATCACGCCGGCCCGCATGGCCAGCGCCACCATCTGGGCCCGGTCGCCCGTGCCGAGCTTGCGCCCGATCCGGGACAGGTGGGACTTGACGGTGAGAGCGGAGAGCGAAAGCTCTTCGCCGATCTCCTTGTTGGACTGCCCGTCGGCGACCAGCTGGAGCACCTCCACCTCACGAGCGGACAGCTCGCGCGGCGTGTTGTCGGTGCCCGCGACGCGGGTCCCGGTGGCGAGCACCGGAGCCACGCTCGGGTCGGCGTAGACGCCGCCTTCGAGCACGCGGCGCACGCCGTCGGTCACGACGACCGGCGACGCGGACTTCAGCAGGTACGCCTGGGCCCCGGCCTGGAAGGCCGAGCGGACCGCGTACGGGTCGTCCGAGGATGCGAGTACGACCACGCGCGGCCAGCCGTGGCTACGGAGTTCCGTAACCAGCTCGATGCCGCTGCCGTCCGGCAGACCGAGATCGAGGATCGCCAGGTCACAAGGCCCGGTGGCCTGTGCTCGCGCCCTCGCCTCGGCCACCGTGGCGGCTTCGTGGACGGTCCCCGCACCCATCTGTGCGAGTCTTGCTGCGATTGCCTCCCTCAACAGCGGGTGGTCGTCGACCACCAGTACCGAAAAGAGCTCTTCCCGCGGGTGCGGAACCATGCTCGCCGGCAACGCGCCGGCTGGCGTGGATCGGACGGCCTGAGAAATGCCGACGGTAGCCACGTCACTACCTCCCTGGAGTCGGTCGTGCCCCCCGACCGGCACCGGGACCTTCGGCCGTTCAGCCGCGCCAGCTTTAGACCGAAAGTGGTGTCGTCGAAGGCACTGTAGCCGCCCTGAGGCCGTTGCGGGGGGATCGAATGGGTATCTATCTCAAACGAACAGTCACTCAGTGGGTTCGTAGTAACACGATCGGGCTAGTACACGGCCGGTTGTTAACGGATAGCCCAGCGAACACGATGCTAAGAAGTTACCGGCGCCCAAATGGCCGTGCAGATGAGGTGTGCAGCTGCCGGTGCGCCTAGTGACGGGGGTCCGGATGGGGGTCTCCGGAGGGCGGAAAGTGGCCCCGGCCGGGGCATGATCAACTCTCTCGCGCGGCTGCGGCGAGCTTCGCGGGCTCTTGTTCCGGTGACTGTCCGTGGCGCTTTCGGGCCGTCTTCGGGTCCGCGGCCGCCTGTTGATCTTGTTGCGGTGCGTGACTGCCCGGAGTCACTAACGAGGAGACGTGAAACCGCCTCAGGGACGTTCGGGGGAGCGCGGGGCTCCGGGGTGCCGGTCTGAGTGGTTTCGCCCGTCCGGGGGCGCGTCAGGCGGCCGTTCGGGGGTGAACGGCGTTCAGCGGACGTGAGATTTGCTCACATCCGTACAAGGGGCCGCTGACGGACCGGACGGCGGTGGCCGGCCGTTGCCGATTCGTTGCCGACGATCGCCCGATCGCCGAGCAGCTCGGCCGCCGGAGACGTCATGAACGACCCTTCACCGCGCCTGGCGACATGAACGACTCTTTCAC
The DNA here is from genome assembly GCF_044759945.1 of Amycolatopsis sp. NPDC098790. Taxonomy (NCBI): domain Bacteria; kingdom Bacillati; phylum Actinomycetota; class Actinomycetes; order Pseudonocardiales; family Pseudonocardiaceae; genus Amycolatopsis; species Amycolatopsis sp. NPDC098790. The sequence continues at coordinate 232,775 of NZ_JBIWAI010000005.1, read as the reverse complement.
CGCGCCTGGTGACAGGGCCCCGGCGAAGTCGCGCGTGCTCATCGCCCGGAGGCCGCGGCAGTGCCGCGAAAGCCTCATTCGAGACCTCCCACGTCCCGAATGCGGCATTCGCGACCTTCAAGTTCTGGCTGCCGCCAGGGCTGGATCGCGCCGCTCAGGACCCGGCGGACATTTCGGCGGGCATAGGTCGGTTGGCCGCGGCGCCGGGACAGTTGAGTTGGGCGACTTCGCCGGGGCCCTGCCGCCTGAGGACATGAACGACTCTTTCATGTCATCCGGCGAGGCGGGTCAGGAGCTCTGGCGCTGCCCGAAGAGGGTCACGCCAACCGGCGGCAAACCCACCACACTGGCCATCACCTGGCAAAACGCCTGCCCGTGCGGCAGCAACCCCGCGTCCGCCGGGGTCCAGGACGCCCGCAGCTCCAGATCGTCGGTCCGCGCCGGACCCGAGATGTCGCCGAAACGCGCCGAGGACGTCTCCGTCACCGTGCCGCCCAGCGCCGTCCAGTTCGCGCCCGACACCTCGAGGGCGTCGGTCAGCCATGACCAGCCGACCTGCGGCAGGAACGGATCCGTCGCCAGCTCGCGGTCCAGCTCCGCGCGCACGTACATGACGAGGCGCAGGACGCCGTCCCAGCCGTCTTGGCCCTCCGGGTCGTGCAACAAGACGAGCCGGCCCGAGGCCAGCACGTCCGCGGGCCCGGCGACCTCGCAGCTGACCGCGTACGACCACGGCGCGAGCCGCTGCGGGGCCCGCATCGGCTCCAGCAGCACCTCCCGGCGGGGCCGGACGGACTGCAGCGCCGAAACTGCTTCGCGGAAGAGTTCGGGCACTGGCGTCATCGCGGTCACGCTTCGACTTTAGGGCGGGCACGCCCCGTTGCGGGCGCAGGCGCGCCGATGGAAGCACCGTCCCCGGCTCGTGGCACGATTGACGGCGATGTCTCCGACCACGCCCCTGCCGCAGCAAGCCGCCCCGTCCGGCCGCCGCGAGCTGCCCGAAGCCCCGTTCCTGGCCGCCGCGCGCGGCGAACGCCCGGCCCGCACGCCCGTCTGGTTCATGCGCCAGGCGGGCCGCTCGCTGCCCGAGTACCGCGCGCTGCGCGAGGGCGTGCCGATGCTGGACGCCTGTTTCGACCCCGAGATGCTCGCCGAGATCACGCTGCAGCCGGTCCGGCGCCACGGCGTCGACGCGGCCATCCTCTTCAGCGACATCGTCGTGCCGCTGAAGGCCGCGGGCGTCGACATCGACATCGTCCCCGGCACCGGCCCGGTGGTCGCTTCGCCGGTGCGCGACCTCGCCGCCGTCAAAGCACTGCCCGAGCTGGCCGCCGACCAGGTCGCGCAGGTTGCCGAAGGTGTGCGGCTGCTGGTCGAGCGGCTGGGCGAGACGCCGCTGATCGGCTTCGCCGGCGCGCCGTTCACGCTGGCCAGCTACCTCATCGAGGGCGGGCCGAGCCGCAACCACGAGCACACGAAGGCGCTGATGCACTCGGCGCCGGAGGTCTGGCACGAGCTGGCCGGGCGCCTGGCCGACGTCGCGCTGACCTTCCTGCGCGCGCAGCTCGACGCCGGCGTCGACGCGGTCCAGCTGTTCGACTCCTGGGCCGGCGCGCTGTCCGAGCGGGACTACCGCCGGTTCGTCCTGCCGCACTCGGCGAAGGTCCTCGAGGGCGTCGCCGCGTACGGCGTGCCGCGCATCCACTTCGGCGTCGGCACCGGCGAGCTGCTGCCCGCGATGCGCGACGCCGGCGCGGACGTCGTCGGCGTCGACTGGCGCATCCCCCTGGACGAAGCAGTGCGGCGCCTCGGCGGTCACGCCGTCGTGCAGGGCAACCTCGACCCGGCGCTGCTGCACGCCGGCTGGCCGGTGCTCGAAGCCGAGGTCCGCCGGATCGTCGAAGAGGGCAAGGCGGCCGACGGCCACATCTTCAACCTGGGCCACGGCGTGCTGCCGGGCGTCGACCCGGACGTGCTGACCCGCGTGGTCGGGCTGGTGCACGAGCTGTGAAGCGCGTCGCGGTCGTCGGCGGCGGCGTCTCCGGGCTGACCGCCGCCTACCGCCTGCGGCGCCTGCTCGGCGAGAGCGCCGAGATCGTCGTGTTCGAGAAGACGAAGACGCCGGGCGGCAAGCTGCGCACCGCCGAGCTGGCCGGCGTTCCCTACGACGTCGGCGCGGAGGCGTTCCTCGTCCGCCGCCCCGAGATGCTCGCGCTGGTCCGCGAGCTGGGGCTCGACGTCGTCAACCCGACGAAGGCGCGCGCGAAGATCCACGCCGGCGGCAGCGTCACCGGCCTGCCGCCGGGCACCGTCATGGGTGTCCCGGCGTCGGCGGAGTCGGTGGCCGGGGTGCTGTCGGAGGCGGGGCGGCGGGCCGTCGAGGCCGAGCCGTCGCTGCCCGAGCTGCGGCTGCCGGGCGGCGACCTGCCGCTGGGGCCGCTGCTGCGCGAGCGGTTCGGCGACGAGCTGGTCGACCGGCTCGTCGACCCGCTGCTCGGCGGTGTCTACGCGGGCGGCGCGGACGGCCTCGGCCTGCGCGCGACCATGCCGGGCCTGGCCGCGGCGGTGGCCGCGGGCGCCGGCTCGCTGACGGCGGCGGCCAAGGCCCAGCTGCCCGCTTCGCCCGGCACGGCGCCGGTGTTCGGCACGGTGCCGGGTGGCCTGGGCACGGTGATCGACCGGCTGACCGAGCTGTCCGGCGCCGAGCTGCGGACCGGGCTGCCGGTGTGCGAGATCGAGCGGCACGGCCCGGGCTGGCGGCTGCGGATCGGCGCGAACCCGACCGCGCACGCGCCCGCGGACAACACGGTCGAAGCGGACGCGGTGGTCCTCGCGGTACCGGCGCCCTCGGCCCGGCGGCTGCTGGCCGACCTGGTGCCCGCGGCGTCGGCGGCGTTCGGCGAGGTCGAGCTGGCGTCGATGGCGGTGGTCGCGCTGGCGCTGCCGCCGGGCACGCCGCTGCCCGACGCGTCGGGAATCCTCATCGGCGCCGGCGAAGGCGACTCCGAGGGTAAGCCGTACGCGGCGAAGGCGTTCACCTTCTCTTCGCGCAAGTGGGCGCACTTCGGGTCGGGACCGGTGCTGGTCCGCGGCTCGGTGGGCCGGTTCGGCGAGCTGGGTGCGTTGCAGGCCGACGACGTCGAGCTGGTCCGCGTGGTCCGCGACGACCTCGCGCGGCTGACGGGCGTGACGGCGGCGCCGATCGAGACCCTGGTGACGCGGTGGGGCGGCGGCCTGCCGCAGTACGGCACAGGCCACCTCGAACGCGTCGAGCGGATCGAGAAGGCGGTCGCGGAGGTGCCCGGACTCGCGGTGGCGGGGGCGACCCTGCACGGTGTCGGGCTGCCGGCCTGCGTGGCGACGGCCGAGGCGGCGGCGCACCGGATCGCGGCCCAGCTTTCTGCGTGAGTGCGCTCACCCGGACCCGTGGCAGCGCCGGGCGGTCCGCGGTGACAGGATGGAAGCATGGCGCGGGTCAACTACAACGAGCTCAACGACACCATCCGCTACACCACCTGGTCGGTCTTCCGGATCGAGCCCGGCAGGCTGGGTGAGGACCGCGGGGCGGCCGGTCGCGAGACGACCGAGTACCTCGACGGCCTGGAGGCCAAGGGCGTCGTCGTCCGGGGTGTCTACGACCTCTCGGGCCTGCGTGCGGACGCCGACTACATGATCTGGTGGCACGCCGAGGAGATCGAGCAGGTCCAGGCCGCCTACTCCGGTTTCCGGCGGACCCCGCTCGGGCGCGCGTCGACGCCGGTCTGGAGCCAGACCGCGCTGCACCGGCCCGCCGAGTTCAACAAGAGCCACATCCCCGCGTTCCTCGCTGGGGAAGAGGCGCGCAAGTACATCTGCGTCTATCCGTTCGTGCGGTCCTACGAGTGGTACCTGCTGCCGGACGCCGACCGCCGCAAGATGCTGGCCGACCACGGCAAGGAAGCCCGCGACTACCCGGACGTGCGCGCCAACACCGTCGCCTCGTTCGCGCTGGGCGACTACGAGTGGATCCTCGCGTTCGAGGCCGACGAGCTGCACCGGATCGTCGACCTGATGCGCCACCTGCGCGGCACCGAGGCGCGGCTGCACGTCCGCGAAGAGGTCCCGTTCTACACGGGCACGCGCGTGCCGCCGGCCGAGCTCGTCGCGGCGCTGCCGTAGTGCGCGAGATCGTCGAGGGCGTCTGGCACGCCCTCACCGGGTCGCGGCCGGGGCCCTTCGAAGTGACCGGCACCGAAGACGTCCTGCCCGGTCCGTACCGGGTGGCCGCGGCGGCTTCGGCTTCGATCGCGGCGGCCACTTTGGCGGCCGGCGAGATGCTTCGGACGCGGGGGATCGAACCCGGCGTGGTCACGGCGGACACGCGCCACGCGGCGGCGGCGTTCCACAGCGAGCAGCTGCTGCGCGTGGACGGCGTCGGCCCGGAGCCGATGTGGGCGCCGCTGTCGGGCAACTACCGCGCGGCCGACGGCTGGGTGCGCCTGCACTGCAACTACCCGCGCCACGAGGCGGCGGTGTGCTGGGGCCTCGGCGTGCCGGGCAGCCGGGAGGCGGTCGCGAAGGCGGTCGCCGGGCGGACCGCGCGCGAGATCGAGCACGCCGTGGTGTCCGCCGGGGGAGCGGCGGCCGAGCTGCGGTCGCCGGCGGAGTGGGCCGAGCACCCGCAGGGTTCCGCGGTGGCTTCGCTGCCGCTGGTTTCGGCTTCGCCGGTGGGCGACGCGCCCAAGCGGACGTTGTTCTACTCGGACCGGCCGCTGGGCGGGGTCCGGGTGCTGGAGCTGACGCACGTGCTGGCGGGCCCGGTGGCCGGCCGGGTGTTGGCGGCCCACGGCGCGGACGTGCTGCACGTCGGCGCGGCGCACCTCCCACGGGTCGAAGCACTGGTGCGCGACACGGGCCAGGGCAAGCGTTCGACGTTCGTCGCGCTGGACACGGAGGGCGGCCGGGCGCGGCTGAAGAAGCTGATCAGCCGCGCGGACGTGCTGGTCCAGTCGTTCCGCCCGGGTGCCCTGGAGCGGATCGGGTTCGGTGCGTCGGAGCTGGCTGAGTTGCGGCCGGGGTTGGTGATCGCGGACCTGAGCGCGTACGGCTGGGACGGGCCGTGGGCGCGCCGGCGCGGGTTCGACAGCCTGGTCCAGATGTCGAACGGGATGGCTTTCGGTGTCGACGGGCCCTCGCCGTTGCCGGTCCAGGCGCTGGACCACGCAACGGGCTGGCTCGCGGCGGCGGCGATCATGACGGCGTTGCGTCGACAGGTCGACGACGGGGGAACCTGGCGGGTCCGGTTGTCGTTGGCGGGGACGGCCCGGTGGCTGGATTCGCTGGGACGCAAGGACCCTGCTGGGGCTTCCGTGGATTTCGAGGACTTGCTGGAGGAAGCGGACAGCGGGTACGGCCGGTTGACGCGGGTCCGGATGGCGGGCGGGTTGCCGGGAGCGGAGCCGCAGTGGGACTTCGGGACGCGGCTGCCGGGTGTCGACAAACCGACCTGGACCCCTTAGTCGACGGCCGGTTTGGTCGACGGCCGGGGGTAGCCGATGGCAGGGGTTAGCCGGCGCTGGGGTTAGCCGGCGACAGGGCGCGGCCCGCCCTTCCCGGGGGGTGCCCCCGCATCCATTCTACCGGCGGGGCCCGACGGAATCGCCGCGCCGAGCACTGTTGTCCACAAGGCGGCCGGCCTGTGGACTACCGGCGCCGGAGGCGGGACACCAAGCCCCGCCTGGGTTTCGGCAAGTGCCCACCCTCGATCAGCCACGTCACGAACGCGTCCGCGTACGCCCCCGAGCGTTCGGTGTCCCGCTTCGGCCGACCCGCGTTGAACTCCGCGAACAACGCCCCGAACCGCTCCCCGAGCGCCTCGGCCACCTCCGGACGCTGGTAAGCCAGCACCCGCCCGTGCTTGCGCCGCAACACCGACGCCTCCACCCGCAACCGCGCGGCGTCGAAGCCGGCCGGAGCCGGCCCGGAAGCCAACAACGCCTGCAGCAACTCCGCCTGCCGCGCCGCCAGCTCCGACCGGCTCACGCCGTCACCGCCGCGCGCAACGCCGCCAGCTCCGCCGCCAGCTCGGCGTCCGTCGGGTAGTCGTCGTCGCGCTCCAGCAGCACCCCCGGTGGGTCCGTGCGGCGGCGCAGCTCCGCCAGCAGCTCCAGCACCTCCGGCAGCACCGGGTGCGCGTGCGTGTCGTGGTAGACGCCGTCCTTCTCGATGCCGCCCGCCATGTGCACGTACGCCAGGCGCTCCCACGGGATGCCGTCCAGGAACCGCACCGGGTCCGTGCCGATGTTGCGCGCGTTCGCGTACAGGTTCGCGACGTCGATGATCAGCCGGCAGTCCGTGCGCTCGGTCAGCTCGGTGAGGAACTGCTCCTCGGTCAGCTCGTTGTCCGGCCAGTCCAGCACCGCCGCGATGTTCTCCAGCGCGAACGGGACGTCCACGATGGACTGGGCGAGCCGGACGTTCGCCACCAGCACGTCGAGCGCCTCGCGCGTGCGGGGGAGCGGCATCAGGTGGCCCGAGTCGAGCCCGCCCGCGCGGACGAAGCACACGTGGTCGCTGACCAGCGGTGCGTCCACGGCCCGCGCGATCTCCGCGAGGTGCTGCACGCGGCCGGTGTCGAGCGGCTCGGCGCCGCCCAGCGACAGCGAAACCGCGTGCGGCAGCACCGGCAGCCCGCGCCGGCGCAACGCCACGAGCGTCTCCGGGAGGTGGTCGGCGTGCAGGTTCTCCGCGACCACCTCCACCCAGTCGACGCCGGGCAGCCGGGCGATCGACAGGTCCAGCTCGTGCCGCCAGCCGATCCCGATGCCGAGCTCACCCACCGCACCCACCCCCACCGCACGACGAACCACACGACGAGCCGCTGCTGCACGACGAGCTCGAGCACGACGACCCGCTGCTGCAGGAGGACCCACCGGACGAACCGCCGCCGCCGAAGGACGTCACCGGCGGGGCCAGTGCTGTGCTCAGCTCTTCGTCCGGGTACATCGCCCAGCCGCCGAGGGCGACCGCCGCCGCGGCGCCGCCGAGCAGCACGCCGCCCGCCAGCATCCCCGCCGGCAGCGGGCCGCTCGACGCGGCGCGGGCCTGGCCGAGCACGCGGTGCCCCGCGGCCGACGGCTGCCGCGGCCCCGTCTTGGACCGCCGGACCGCCGCCACGATCGTCAGCACGGCCGCGACCAGCACCAGGAACACCAGGATCCCGACCGGACGGCCCAGCGAAATGCCGTTGGCCAGCCGCGCGACGCCGAGCACCAGCACGGCCAGCTGCAGCACGAGCCCGAACGTCCGGGACCGGCGCTTCGCCGCCGCCGACGCCAGCAGCCCGCGCTGGTCGAGCCCGTCTTCCAAGGCGCGCATCGCCGCCGACTGACGGCCGTACGCCCGCAGCGTCGCCGTCGTCTTCAGCTGCGCGGCGTCGAAGACCGCCTGCTCCAGCGGTTCGGACGGCCGCGCCCCGGCCTGGCTGACCTGCTTGTAGCTGTTCACGCGCAGCTGACCGCGTTCGACCAGCGCCGCGATCGCCGCGTCCACGGCCCGGTCGGGGCCGCCCGCGAGGAACGCGAGCTGGTAGACGGTCGGCGGCGGCCCGGGCCGCTCGGTGTTCGCCCGCAGCGCGCGGCTCGCGGCGACCCCGGCCACGACGACCCGGACGAGCAGCACGGCGACGAGCAGTCCGATGTAGAGGACCACGAAATCCGGTCCGGAGATGCCCCACGGGTCGTCCATCGCCCGTCTCCCCTCAGTGATGTGCGGTTACCGTAGCTGTGAGACGCGGCTGGTCGCGTCGGCGTTTCAACCGCCGCAGCCCCCGCCGCCACCCCCTCCGCAGGAGCTGCCGCCCCCGCCACCGCAGGAGCTGCTTCCGCCGCCGCACGAGCTGCCGCCGTAGTAGCCGACGGCGGCCCCGCCACCGGCGCCGGCGAAGCGGGTGCGGCGACGCGGTCGCGTCGCCGCCCGCTGCGTGGCACGGCCGGCGGCCAGCCGGACGTCCTTCTCGGGGTGCTCGTCGAAGCCGCCCGCCGCGACGGCCCCGGCCGGCCCCGCGACGAGGGTGCCGGCGCGGCGCGCCTCCTCGGCGGCCGCCCGGCCGGCCGCGGTGGCCTTGACCGGCGGCTCGTTCCGGGCCTTGACCGTCACGACGATCGCCACGACCACGCCGGCCGCGAGCAGGCCGAGCAGGTACCCGACCGGGTGCCCGGTGCTCGACCCGGCGATCAGCCGGACCACACCGAGGACCACCAGCAGCCAGTACGCGACCGCGGCGGCCACCCAGGCGGAACGCACCTTCCGCGCGTCGGCGAGCAGGCCCCGGCCGGTCAGCGCGGTCTCCAGCTCCCGCATCGCCGGGTGGTCGGCGACGGTCGCCCGCACCCGGTCGATCGTGGAGCCGTGCTTGCCGATCTTCAGCAGGGCCGCGCGGCCCAGGTCGTCGGCCGCCGAGCCCTTCACGCGCGACAGCCTGCCGGTGCCGTCGAGCCGGACGGCCTGCTGGTCCAGCAGCCGCGTGACGACGAATTCCCCGGCGCGCAGCCGCCCGCCGGTGAGCAGCGCCAGCTCTTCGGCCCGCTCGGGCACACCGCCGCGGCGGCCCTGCCGCAGGAGCGCCAGCCGGATCGCGGCGGACAGCGCCGGCAGGAGCAGCAGCCCCAGGTAGAGGCCCGCGAACGCCGGTCCGGGAATGCCCCAGGTGTCGGTCATGAGTCCGCCCTCCCTCGTCCGTGTGCGGAGACTACGTTCGAGGAAGGGCGGTGGGTTGTCGGCTTAAGAGAGATTTAGGCTGCCGGGCTCTTACTGCTGAGGGACGAGCTTCAGCGAAATCGAGTTGATGCAGTACCGCTGGTCGGTCGGCGTGGCGTAGCCCTCGCCCTCGAAGACGTGCCCGAGGTGGCTGTGGCAGGAGCCGCAGAGCACCTCGATCCGCTTCATGCCCATGGTGCGGTCCTCGCGCAGCAGCACGGCGTCGGAGTCGGCCGGGTCGAAGAACGACGGCCAGCCGCAGTGGCTCTCGAACTTCGTGTCGCTGCGGAAGAGCTCGGCACCGCAGGCGCGGCACTCGTAGACGCCGGTGGTCTTGGTGTCGGTGTACTCGCCGGTGAAGGGCCGTTCGGTCCCCGCTTGGCGGAGCACGGCGTACTCGTCGGGGCTGAGCTGCGCCCGCCACTCCTGCTCGGACTTCACGACGCGCGGGGTCGCGCCGACAACGGGTTTCATACCTTTCACCCGATCCACGTTACGCCGCGAGCCACGCGAGGGCGTGCACGACGATGTCCCATGCGGCCACGATCACGCCGAGCACGATGAGCACGACGATGAGGGCCGACACCCAGTAGCGCAGCCCGCCCAGGCGGTTGCTGGAGTCGGCGAAGTCGGCCACGCCGTCCAGCGCGGCTTCGATGGTGTAGTTCGGCCCGGAACGTTCGATCCGGTCGAGGTGCTCGGCGAACGCGCGTGCCTCGGGGTCGTACGGGTCCAGGCCGACCAGGTCCTCGTGGAAGCGAGGATTCTGGCCCGGCAGCGCAGCTCCGTCGTCGGCCATACCACCACGGTAGGCCATCGGTGCCCGCGAACCCACCAGCAGCGCGTTAAGTCTCAGAGCCCGGTGTCGGGGTTGGCGTCGAGCTTCGTGTTGCTGTCGATCAGCAGCTGCCCGCCGACCAGCACGATGTGGTAGGCCCGGCGGGTGCCGTTCAGCTCCATCGTGAGGTTCAGCGAACCGTCGTCCCCGCTGCCCGCCGCCTTGGCCTGCTTCCACCCGCTGAGGTCGCCCTTGTGGTCGCTCCAGTACGACTGGTACTCGGCCTGCGAGCCGTAGACCGCCTGCGCGGCCGGCGTCAGCATGCTCCAGCCGCCGGCCGGGTTCGGGTAGTAGCTGTCGGTGAGCAGCCGGCCGGCCTGGCCGTAGTCCGTGATCTTGCCTTCGGACGGCGTCTTGCCCAGCTCGGCGGACGCGGGTTCGTTGCTCGGGCCGGTGGTCTTCGAACTCTGGCCCGTCGTGGGCTGGTTGCCCGGCGACTGGGCGTTCGTGGTGCCGCCGGTGCCCCCGCCGCCGCTGCCGGAGTTCAGCACCAGGAACACGATGACCGCGACCACGACGACCGCGGCGCCGCCCCCGGCGAGCAGCGCGTACTTGCGCTTGTTGTCCGGCTTCGGGGCGTTCGGCGAGTACTGGGGCGCCCTGGCCGTCGGCGCGGCCGCGGGCATCGGTCTGGCCGGCGTGTTCGGCGGCGCGGCCGGCGAGCGCATCGGCATGAACGCCGCGGTCGGGCGCGGCGGGTTCGACGCCGCCTTGTTCGCCGGCACCGGCGTGCCGACCGGCGGCGACGACGGCGCCTTCTGGTCGGTGCGCTGCCACGGCGGGCGCTCGCCGCCGTCGGCGGGCGCGGCGGGCTTGCGGCCCCCGCCACCCGACAGCAGCGGCGGCGACGCCGACATGCCGCCCGGCTCGGTGCGGGCCAGCGCGGCCAGGCGCTCGCGCGCCTCGGCCATGCTCGGCCGCTCGCCCGGCTCGCTGCGCAGCAGGCTCATCAGCAGCGCGGTGGCCGCGCCCGCCTGCACCGGCGGGTTGATCTGGCCGTTCGCGGCCGCGTAGAGCAGCGCGAGCTGGTTGGTCGTGTTGCCGTACGGCGTGGTGCCCTCGATCGCCTGGTAGAGGGTCGCGCCGAGGGCGAAGACGTCGGAGCTGGGCACCGGGTCGGCGCCGCGGGCCAGCTCGGGCGCCAGGTAGGCGGGGGTGCCGCCGATCAGGCCGGTGGCGGTGAGCGTCATGTCGCCCGCCGCGCGTGAGATGCCGAAGTCGGTGATCTTCGCGGTGCCGGTCTCGTCGATGAGGATGTTGCCCGGCTTGACGTCGCGGTGGACGATCCCGGCGCGGTGCGCGGCCACCAGCGCGGACGCGACCTGCTCGCCGATCCGGGCGACGCGGCCGAGCGGCAGCGTGCCCTCCTCGGCGAGGATCGTGGAGAGGCTGGGCCCGTCGAGGTACTCCATCACCAGGCACGGGTCGCCGTTGTGCTCGGCGATGTCGAACACGACGATCGCGTTCGGGTGCTGGAACCGGGCCGCGTTCTTCGCCTCGCGCATCGCGCGCTGGCGCATGTTGTCGCGTTCGGTCTCGGAGACGCCCGGCTGCGGGAGGATCTGCTTGATCGCGACGGTGCGCTCGAGGCGCACGTCGGTCGCGCGCCACACGACTCCCATGGCACCGCTACCAATGTGCTCGACGAGGCGGTAGTGCCCCGCGATCAGCTGACCGGTGTCGATGGCGGCTGCTCCTGACGAAATTCCCGGTGATGGTGGCCCTGCTCAGCGCGTTTACGCTTCGCGCACCCGATCGAGTGTAGCGGTCGGCCCTGTGCTGTTCGCGTCAGCCAGCAGGTCCGGCGGACCCGGTTCGGCCGGTGCCCGCTTCTTGAACACCTTGACCAGCCCGATCGCCCCGGCCAGCGCGAACACGCCGTAGCAGGCGAGCAGCGCGGGCGGCGTGTCGCCGGTGAGGGCGTCGCCGAGGACGACCACGGCGACGGTGCCGGGCACGCTGCCGAGGAGCGTACCGGCCAAGTACGGGACGAGCCGCACCGAGGACACCCCGCAGAGGTAGCTGAAGGGCGCGAACGGCACCACCGGGATCAGCCGCAGCGACGTGATCGCGAGGACGCCGCCGCCGGAGAGCCGGTCGTTGACGGTCCGCACGGCCGAGCGGTGCAGGTGGCGGGTGACCAGGTCCCGGCCGAGCAGCCGGGCCAGCCCGAAGGACAGGCCGGCCGCGACGGTGGTGGCGGCCAGGCCGATGGCGATCCCGGCCGCGGTGCCGACCAGCAGGCCGGCGGCGAGGTTGAAGACGGTCCGCGGGATCGGCGCGACGGTGAGCAGCGCGTAGGCGGCGAAGAGGACGAGCGGGGTGGCGGGCCCGGTGGCGGCGGCCCAGGCACGCAGGTCGGCCGGACCGGGGATCGGCAGGAGCACCGCGGCGGCCGCGAGGAGGGCGACGACGGCGAGCGCGACGATCAGCTTGGTGCGGCCGGACACCCGGTCCAGGTTACAGACGGAGCTTTCACGTGAAAGCGCCCACCTGGGGCCGGAGCTTTCACGTGAAAGCTCCGGCATGTTCGCGGGCGCCGCGGTGCACGATCACCGCTAGCGTGGCCGCATGCCCAAGCACGGTGACCCGGTCGAGTACGAGGTGGGCGGGCGCACCGTCCGCGTCTCGAGCCCGGACAAGGTGTACTTTCCCCAGCGCGGCATCACCAAGCGGCAGGTCGTCGAGCACTACATGGCGGTCGGCGGGCCGCTGCTGCGCGCGATCGGCGAGCGGCCGACGACGCTGAAGCGGTACGTCGACGGCGTCGAGGGCGAGTGGTTCTACGCCAAGCGCGTCCCCAAGGGTGCCCCGGACTGGCTGGAGACGGCCGAGATCACGTTCCCGTCGGGCCGCAAGGCGGCCGAGGTGTGCCCGACCGAGCCGGCGGTGTTCGCGTGGGCGGCCAACCTGGGCACGTTCGACTTCCACCCGTGGCCGGTCCGCCGTCCCGACGTGGACCACCCGGACGAGCTGCGCATCGACGTCGACCCGCCGGACCGCGCCGGCTTCGCGGACGCGGTCGAGGTGGCGCTGGTGGTCCGCGAGGTCCTGGCGGACGCGGGGCTGACGAGCTACCCGAAGACGTCCGGCGGCCGCGGGGTCCACGTGCTCGTCAGGATCCGGCCGGAGTGGGACTTCGTCGAGGTCCGCCACGCGGTGATCGCCCTGGGCCGCGAGGTCGCGCGCCGCATCCCGGAGAAGGCGACGATCGCGTGGTGGAAGGAGGAGCGCGAGGGGCGCGTGTTCCTGGACTACAACCAGGCGGCGCGCGACCGCACGGTGGCATCGAGCTGGTCGGTCCGCGGCACCCCGCGCGCGACGGTGTCGACGCCGCTGACGTGGGAGCTGCTGCCGGAGGTGGACGCGGACGACTTCGACGTGCTGACGATCCCGTCGTTCTTGGCCTCCCACGGCGACCTGCACGCGGGGATGGACGCGGAGGCGTTCGGGCTGGAGACGGCGCTGGAGTGGTACGAGCGGGATCTAGCCGACCACGGGCTGGGGGACATGCCGTACCCGCCGGACTACCCGAAGATGCCGGGGGAGCCCAAGCGGGTGCAGCCGAGCAAGGCCCGGCCGGAAGCTTGAGCTGTTTGTGCGCGGTGCCACAACCGTGCCGCGCGCCACTTCCGGGGGCCGGAAAGCAATCGGAACGTCACCGCGGAAAACGGGGAGTGATCATCCCGCTGCCCGCTGTCGCCTTTCGGGTCACAAATCTCGCACGGCCGCTCCTGTGGTCTCGACCACCGCCTCGAACGGCGTAACGTGCGGTCCCGAATCGACGACTCCTCGACGACATGTCCTGGGGCGAGTTCGAGGGAGGCCCTGCGTGGACGACCTGATCGCATTCCTCGCCGCGCGCGTCGGTGCGCGGCAGGCGTTGATCATGCAGGCCGTCAACAAGGCGAAGGCCGGCGAGTCGATGAACCGCGGCGAGACCAAGGTCGCCGTCGAGCAGAAGATCCGCGGGCTGACCGACCTCGAGCTCGACGTCGTCAACCAGATGATCAACGAGATCGAAGCCACGCGGCGGATCCTGCTCGCCCACCGCACCACGGTGTCGGAGAAGGTGCCCGGTTTTCCGCTCTACGGCAGCGAATACTGGTGTGAGACCTGCCACGTGCCCGCCGACGAGGCCGGCTCCAACTGGTGCCTCACCCTGCGCCTGCTGGCCCTGCCCTACGCCGACCACCCGGAGTACAGCGAGCGCTGGCGGCCCTGACGGGAATCCTCCTCCACGGCGGGCGTTGCACCCGGCGTGAGGTTTTCCGTGCTCGATCGCTCGCCCGTGCGGCGGGACGGCGGGACCGCCCGCGCGCTGCGGGACACCGTCGCCTTCGCCGCCGATGTCGAACGGCTGGGCTACCACCGGTTCTGGGTTTCCGAACACCACGGCGTGCCCGGGGTCGCCGGGTCCGCGCCGACCGTCCTGGCCGCCGCCGTCGCGGGCGCCACCAGCCGGATCCGCGTCGGCACCGGCGGTGTCATGCTGCCGAACCACCGGCCCCTCGTCGTCGCCGAGCAGTTCGGCGTCCTGGAAGCGCTGTTCCCCGGGCGGATCGACATGGGGCTGGGCCGGTCGGTCGGCTTCACCGCCGGCGTCCGCGAGGCGCTCGGCCACGGCAAAGAAGCGGCTGACGGCTTCGGCGCTCAGGTCCGCGAGCTGCTCGGGTTCTTCGACGGCGAGCACCCCGGCGTCCACGCCTACCCGGCCGAAGGGCTGCGCGTGCCGCCGTTCCTGCTGGCCACCGGGTCCGGCGCCGACCTCGCCGCCGAACTCGGGCTGCCGCTGGTGATCGCGCCCGTCCGCGGCGAACGCGCGCTCGCCGAAGCCGTGACGCGCTACCGAGACGGCTTCCGGTCGTCCGCGTGGGCGCGCGAGCCGTACGTCGTGGTGTCGTCGGCCATCGCCGTGGCGGACTCGGCAGCCGACGCTCGCCGCCTGCTCGTCTCGGAGGCCTGGGCGACGGTCTATTCGCGCTCCCACGGCGTCTTCCCGCCGCTCTCGCCGCCCGCGGAGGTCCTCGCGCTGCCGATGACCGACCGCGAGCGCCGGCGCCTCGAAGAGACCCTCGACAGCCAGATCTCCGGCACCGCGGCCGAAGTCGAAGATCGCCTCGGCGCATTGATCGCGGCCGCGGGTGCCGACGAAGTTTTGGTGACGACGGCCGCGTACGACCAATCCGCACGGCTCGATTCCCTCGCCCGGCTCGCCGATCTTCCCGCGCTTGTGTGAGTCGATTTCCCGATAGCCGGACACCGCGTCGGAGAATTACCACTGGTGCAATTCCGCGCTCGCGTTATACGGTTTCCGGCGTGACTGCCGGGTCGGCCTCGAGCCGTGAGCAGACGGGGTACCCGGCTGAGCCGTGACCTCCGGGCGGGCCCGTGGCCCGCCGCCTCCCGCACGTTCGTCCAGACCGGAACGTGCGCGGGAAGGAGGTGAAACCGCATGTCCCCCTGGCAGGAGTTCGTCGCCGCCCACAGCGAGGGCGGGGTGCTCGACGGCGTCGTGGCGCGGACGCTGCCGTTCGGCGCGTTCGTCGAAGTGGCGCCGGGCGTGCACGGCTTGCTCGTGACCGACCGCGTCCCCGAGACCGGCAGCCGGGTGACGGTCCGCATCGACGCCATCGACGTGGAGCGCCGCCGGTTCAGCCTGGTCGAGGCGTGAGCTGAGCCGGGTGAGGCAGGGCGCCCTGCCTCACCCGAGCACGAACGGCAGCCGCGCGGCCAAGTCACCCAGTTCGCCGCGCTCGGCGTCCGAAGGCGAACGCCGGCCGGTCGCCACGAGCAGCACGTCGGTGTCCGAGAACGACGCCGGGAACGCCGTCCCCGCGATCTTCTCCAGCATCGAACGCGTCGCCGCCAGCCCCTCGGCGGGCGGGGGCTCCGCACCGGAGAGGTGCGCGACCAGGTCGAGGTGGTGCAGCGTCCACTCCAGCACGTACGCCGCCAGGTAGTCGCCCGCGGTGAGGACCATGTCCTGCGTCGACACCCGCGTGCCCGGGTCCGCCAGGTCGGCCGCGCGGCCCGCCGCCGCGCCCACGTCGTCGAGGTGGAACTTCAGCAGCGCCGGGTCCTCGTACGCCGCGGCCAGGCGGACGATCAGCGCGTCCAGCGGGTCGTCGCCCGAAGGCAGCGAGGGGGACACCGCCCAGTACGTCACGGCATCGTGCGTGACGGCCGAAGAAGCCGGCGTCACCAGCGTGATCAGCACGTCCTGCGCGTCGATCACCAGGTGGCACACCAGGTCCCGGACCAGCCATCCCCGGCAGCCCGACGGCCGCGCGAAGTCCGCGTCGGGCAGGGAAGCGACCGCGGCACGCAACGCCGCCCACGTGCGCGAGAAGAGATCCACGCCGGCGAAGCTAACAGGGTCACAGCCTCAGCTGCAGCTGAGTAAGGATGCGCTGGGCCGGGTCGTCGAAGTCCACTCCGGACACTTCGGCCGCCCGCCGGACGCGGTACCGGACGGTGTTCGGGTGGATGTTGAGGACCCGGGCCGCCGCGCGGACGTCGCCGAACGCGTCCAGCCACGCCAGCACGGCCGGCACCAGGATGCCGCCGTGCTCGGTGTCGTGCTCCACGAGCGAGACCAGCCGCGGGTCGCGGATGCGCGGCTGCTCACCGAGGAACGCCAGCACCTCCGACAGCAGGACTTCGGCGCGGACGTCGGCCAGGGAAGCGACGTCGGCGGCCCAGTGCCCGCGGGCCATCGCCGCCAGGACGCGGTCGGCGTCGCCCCGGGACGCGGCCGCGTCGGACAGGCGCGGCACGACGCCGCCGAGGGCCGCCCGCACCGGGACGTCCAGGTGGCGGCGCGCGGTGCCGGTGATCTCGCGCGCCAGGGCCAGCACCGCCGCGTCCGAGTGCTCGGGCAGGTCCGGCAGCAGCGCGTAGACGCGGCCGCCGACCACGCTCACCAGCGCGCTGCGCCGGTAGGCCGCCGTGTGGACGGCGATCAGGTGCACGAGTTCCGCGCGCCGCAGCTGCCGGTTGTCCGACCGCTCCAGCGAAAACGCCAGCACCTGGGCCGGTCGCGCGGGGTCGGCGCCGATGTCGTCCGCGACGGACTCCGCGTCGAGGCGCCCTTCCAGCAGGCTCGCGAGGAGGTCCTCCCGCAGCCGCAGCTCCGGGCTCGGCAGCGTGCGGGCGCGGATCAGTTGCGGTGCCAGGGCGCGGCTGGCGCCCAGCAGGGCCGTCTCGGCGCGTTCGGTGAGCGGCTGGGCGCCCTCCTGGACCCAGATCGTGCCGAGCGGCTGCTTGCCGGCGTGGATGCCCGCGGCGATGCGCCGGCGGATGCCCAGCTCGGGCCGTTCGTCGATGCGGACGATCCCCTCGCCGGCGCGTAGCCGCTGGTAGACGCCCCACTCGCGGAGCATCGCGAGGTAGCGTTCCGGGCCTTCGCGGCCGAGGATCGACAGCCGCCGCAGCTCGTCGACCTCGTCGCCCGCCCGCGAGTACGCGAGGACGCGGTTGGCGGTGTCCTCGATGCTGACCAGGCCGCCGGTGAGCGTCGCGATCGTCTGGGCCAGGGCGAACAGGTCGCCGAGCACTTCACCGCTGGCCGCCTCGCCGCCCGCCCGCGCCGCTTCGACGACGCCGCGGGCCAGTGATTCGACCTGCTCCCAGCGTGCCTCCGCGCCGACCGTCAGCAGCGCGACGCCCGCGTCGGCGGCGACGTCGGCGCCCGTCGCGCCCTTGACCGCCACCGCGGCCGCGCCGCCGCGCCCGGCCGCGCGGATCGCCGGGGCCGCCGCCCGTCCGCGCGCGCCGATCACCAACACGAGGTCGCCGGGGGAGGCTTCCAGGGGATCTTCGGGGTCGAGGATCACGACGTCGGTGACCGGGACGCCCAGCCCGTGCGGCGCGACGACGACCTCGACGAGCGGTTCTCCCAGGGTGGCCAGCACGTGGCGCAGCGATGTTATCCGATCGGCCAAGGTCACCCAATTGATTTTAGCCGGTCGAACAAGCCGCCGGAGCGTGTCCGGAGTTACCGTTCGGGGCATCAAGAGACGTAGAGGAAAGGCAGAGGAGCCGCCGTGGACGCCGTGACCCAGACCCCCGCCCCGAAGAACGAGCCGGTGCTCACGTATGCGCCGGGCAGCGCTGAGCGCGCCGAACTCGAGGGTGCGCTCAAGCGGCTGGGCCAGGCGGAACCGCTCGACCTGACGGTCACCGTCGGGGGCGAGCAGCGCCCCGGCGGCGGCGAGAAGATCGACGTCGTCCAGCCGCACAACCACCGGCACGTGCTGGGCACCATCCACAGCGCCACCCAGCAGGACACGACCGACGCCATCGCCGCCGCCGCGAAGGTCGCGCCGGAGTGGCGCGCGCTGTCCTACGACGACCGCGCCGCCATCCTGCTGCGCGCCGCCGACCTGCTGACCGGCCCGTGGCGCGCCACCCTCAACGCCGCCACCATGCTCGGCCAGTCCAAGACCGCGACCCAGGCCGAGATCGACTCCGCCTGCGAGCTCGCCGACTTCTGGCGCTTCAACGTCGAGTTCGGCCGCCGCGTCCTCACCGAGCAGCCGATCAGCTCGCCGGGTGTGTGGAACCGGCTGGAGCACCGGCCCCTCGAGGGCTTCGTCTACGCGATCACGCCGTTCAACTTCACCGCGATCGCCGGCAACCTGCCGACCGCGCCCGCGCTGATGGGCAACACGGTGCTGTGGAAGCCGTCGCCGACGCAGTCGTTCGCCGCGCACCTGACCATGCGCCTGCTCGAAGAGGCGGGCATGCCGCCGGGCGTCATCAACCTGCTGCCGGGCGACGGCAAGGCCGTCTCCGAGGTCGCCCTGACCCACCGCGACCTGGCCGGCATCCACTTCACCGGCTCGACCGCGACGTTCCAGCACCTCTGGGGCACGGTCGGCGCGAACATCGCGGGCTACCGCGGCTACCCGCGCCTGGTCGGCGAGACCGGCGGCAAGGACTTCGTGCTCGCGCACCCGTCGGCCGACGTCGACGTCCTGCGCACCGCGCTGGTCCGCGGGGCCTTCGAGTACCAGGGGCAGAAGTGCTCCGCCGCGTCGCGTGCGTACGTGCCGCGCAGCCTTTGGACGAAGCTGAAGGACGGTCTCGTGTCCGAGACCGAGGCGCTGTCCTACGGCGACGTCACCGACCTGTCGCACTTCGGCGGCGCGGTGATCGACGCCCGTGCGTTCGCCAAGCACACCAACCTCTTCGAGAGCGTCAAGAACGACGCTTCCGTCGAGGTCCTCACCGGCGGCACCGCCGACGACAGCGTCGGGTACTTCGTCAAGCCGACGATCCTGGTGTCGGACAACCCGAAGCACGAGATCTTCTCGACCGAGTACTTCGGCCCGATCCTCTCGGTGCACGTCTACGAAGACGGCGACTTCGACGCCGTGCTCAAGCTCGTCGACGAGACCGCCGCGTACGCGCTGACCGGCGCGATCATCGCCAACGAC
The DNA here is from genome assembly GCF_044759945.1 of Amycolatopsis sp. NPDC098790. Taxonomy (NCBI): domain Bacteria; kingdom Bacillati; phylum Actinomycetota; class Actinomycetes; order Pseudonocardiales; family Pseudonocardiaceae; genus Amycolatopsis; species Amycolatopsis sp. NPDC098790. The sequence goes on along the minus strand of NZ_JBIWAI010000005.1, from coordinate 213,758 downwards.
CGCACGGCCGTGGCGAAGGCGGCCGAGGCGCTGAAGTTCGCCGCCGGCAACTTCTACGTCAACGACAAGCCGACCGGTGCCGTCGTCGGCCAGCAGCCGTTCGGCGGCGCGCGGGCCTCGGGCACCAACGACAAGGCCGGGTCGATCTTCAACCTGCAGCGCTGGACCAGCCCGCGCTCGATCAAGGAGACCTTCGTCCCGCCGACCTCCGTGCGCTACCCGCACCAGGGCTGAGGAGGACCCGCCATGTTGCGTGCCCCGTTGCTCGCCGCCGCCCGCTCCCGGAAGATCCGGGCGCTCGTCGAGGCCGTGCCCGCCACGCGATCCGTGGTGCGCCGGTTCGTCGCCGGGTCGGAGACCGCCGACGCCGTCCGCGTCGCCAGGGAACTGGCCGCGGACGGCCGGCGGATCACCCTCGACCACCTGGGCGAGGACACGACCGACGCCGCGCAGGCCGCGTCGACCGTCGCGGCCTACGAAGCCGTGTTGTCGGCGCTGGCGGCCGAAGGGCTGGCTGACGGTGCCGACGTCTCGGTGAAGCTGTCGGCCGTGGGCCAGTTCCTGCCGTCGAACGGCGAGGACGTCGCCTTGGAGAACGCGCGGAAGATCTGCGCGGCGGCCGAGGCGGTCGGCGCCACCGTGACGCTCGACATGGAGGACCACACCACCACGGACTCGACGCTCGGCATCCTGCGCGAGCTGCGCGGCGAGTACCCGTGGGTGGGCGCGGTGCTGCAGGCCTACCTGCACCGGACCGAGGCGGACTGCCGCGAGCTGTCGGGTCCGGGTTCGCGGGTGCGGCTGTGCAAGGGCGCGTACGCCGAGCCGGAGTCGGTCGCGTTCCAGGAGAAGTCCGAAGTGGACAAGTCCTACGTCCGCTGCCTGCGCGTCCTGATGGCGGGACAGGGTTACCCGATGGTCGCTTCGCACGACCCGCGGATGATCGAGATCGCCGCCGCGCTGGCCGACGAGAACGGCCGGAAGGACGACGACCACGAGTTCCAGATGCTCTACGGCATCCGGCCGGAGGAGCAGGCGCGGATCGCGGCCGCGGGCTCGCGCATGCGCGTCTACGTGCCCTACGGCGACGAGTGGTACGGCTACTTCATGCGGCGGCTGGCCGAGCGGCCGGCGAACCTGGCGTTCTTCCTGCGCGGGCTCGCGACGCGCTCCTGAACCACGACGAAGGCCGCCCCGCGGGGCGGCCTTCGTCGTGTGGTGGTGGTCAGGCCTGTTCGGCCTCGGCTTCGGCGGCCTTGCGCTTGACCTCGGCCATGTCGACCTCGCGAGCCTGCTTGATGAGCTCTTCGAGGGCGGGCTCGGGCAGCGCGCCGGGCTGGGCGTAGATCAGCGTCTTGTCGCGGATGATGGCCAGCGTCGGGATGGAGCGGACGTCGAAGGCGGCGGCGAGCTGCTGCTGCGCTTCGGTGTCGACGCTCGCGAACACGATGTCGTCGTGCTTCTCGGACGCCTTCTCGTAGACCGGTGCGAACTGGCGACACGGCCCGCACCAGCTCGCCCAGAAGTCGATCAGGACGAACTCGTGGTCGTTAACCGTCTGGTCGAAGTTCTCGGCAGTCAGCTCAACGGTGCTCATGCCCTGGTCAACGACGTGGACGCGGCGGGAATTCCCGGAGCCGGGGTAGCGTCTGCACCCGAGCACCCGTGAAGAGGAGGAACAGATGGCCGACGGCGAAATCCTGGGCCGGATCGACGAGCTGATCGCGGAGGAGCACGAACTCCGGTCGCGCTCGGTCGGCGTGGGGCTGAGCGGCGGCGACAAGGACCGCCTCACCGCGGTCGAGCAGCAGCTCGACCAGTGCTGGGACCTGCTCCGCCAGCGCCGGGCGAAGTCGGAGTTCCACGAGAACCCGGACGACGCGCAGGCCCGCCCGGTCTCCGAGGTGGAGTCCTACCGCCAGTGACGCTCGTGAGTGGGAAACAGTGTTCTAACCCTGTTTCCCACTCACGAGGGGTCAAGCGGGGCAGAGGGTGCCGTCGACGGGGACCTTGCCGTCCACCAGGAACGCGCGTGCCGCCTCGGTCACGCACGGGGACGTGCCCACCGCGCCGTGGCCCGCGCCCTGCCAGGTGATCGTCACCGCCGTCGGCATCTGGTCCGCCGCGCGGGTGCTGCCCACCTGGGGGGTCAGCGGGTCGGCCGCCGTGGCCGCCACCAGGATCGGCGGAGCGCCCGTCGCGCCCGCCGGGGGCAGCGGCTCGGTCCGGACCGGCCACGGCCCGCACCACGCCAGCTGCTGCGCGACGACCGTGCCGAACTGCGGGTACTTCGCCCGCATCCCCGCCGCCACCTGGTCGAGCTGGTCGGCCGAGAGCCGCGTCTGGCTGTCGTTGCAGCGGGTCGCGATCGTCGCGTCGAGCCGGGACGGCTGCGCGCGCGTGTCGTGCAGCACCGGGGCCGCGAACGCCGCCAGCGGCGTGATGTTGCCGCCCCGCGCCGCCACGATCGCGTCCGCCAGCTCAGGCCAACGCGAGCGCTGCGAGAGTCCCGAATAGACCGCGTACATCGCCACGCCCGGCCCGAACGCGACGGCGTCGTCGGTCGTCGGCGGCACGGCCCGCAGCTGCTCGGCGAGCGCGGTCAAGGCCGCCTTCGGGTCGCCGAGAGGGCACTTGCGGGCCGCGCAGTCCGCGGCGAACGCGTCCAACGTCGTCTGCGCGCCGGCCGCGACCGCGTCCAGCACCGCCGCGGTGTCCGGGCCCGGGTCGGGGACGCCGTCGAGGACCATCCGGCCGACCTGCCCCGGGAAACGCACGGCGTACTCCGACAGCAGCTTCGAGCCGTCGCCGCGGCCGAGCGCGTTGAGCCGGTCCGAGCCCAGCGCCTTCCGCAGCTCCTCCAGGTCGCCCGCGCCGCGCCAGCTGTCCAGCGCGGTCTGGGAGTCGTCCAGCTCGATCGCGCACTGCTGACCCGCCTTGCGCGCCGCGTCCAGGACGTCCTGCAGGTCGCCCTGGCCCGGGTCGGCGTCGATCAGGTCGTGCCGGATGTCCGGCGGCACGCACTGGACGGGCGCCGACAGCCCGGTCCCGCGCCGGTCCAGGCCGATCAGCGAGAACTTCGCCAGGAACGCCGGCGGCAGCGTCGCGGCCAGTCGCGCGGCGTACACCGTGCCCGGGTCGCCGTCGACGTCGTTGACCACGACCAGCGGGATCGGCCCGGTGCCGACCTTGAGCGCCAGCAACCGCACCACCGAGCGCCGGGCCTCGCCGGGCGCGTCGAGTGGCGCGGTGACCCGGGCGCAGGTGAAGTGCAGGCTGTCCGGCACGGCCGGGGTGCCGATCCGCTGCCGGGTGTCGTCGTCGCAGTCGGCCCACCGCAGCGACGGCGACTGCGGCTCGGTCAGCGGCGGCAGTGGCACCGACGGGGTGCCGGACGGTGCCGCGGACGTCGTCTTCCCGTCGTTTTCGACCAGCGCCGGGCGGACCGACGGCCCCGCGGCGCAGCCCGCGGCGGAGGCCAGGGCGAGCAGCGCGACCAGGAGACGGGTACGGCGGCGGCGCACGGGCGGGATCCTCACGTCGATCAAGGGCGGGGTACTGCCGAGCTTCGCACGGCCGGTGTGGGACGCGGGTTAGCGGGTCCGCACGACCTGGCCGCGGAACACGGCGTCGAGGTCGTAGCGGGCGGGCTCGTCGAGCTGGCTGTAGTCGCAGGACGCGGGTTCGCGGTCGGGCCGCCAGCGCTTGAACCGCGCGTTGTGCCGGAAGCGCGACGGCATCCCGCCTTCGGTGTTCTCGTAGGCGACCTCGACGACGCGCTCGGGCCGCAGCGGCACCCACTCGTGTTCGGTGGCGCGCCAGCGCGTGACGCCGCCGGGGATCCGCTGGGCTTCGCCGGTCGCGCGGCCGCCCCACGGGTGGTCTTCGCCGTCGGTGACGAGCGGCGCCAGCTCTTCGGCGAGTTCGCGCCGGCGCTCCTTCGGGAACGACCCGACCGTGCCGACGTGGTGCAGCACGCCCTTTTCGTCGTGCAGGCCGAGCAGGAACGACCCGACGAGTTCGCCGGGGCCGCCGTCGACGTGCCAGCGCAGCCCGGCGAGGACGCAGTCCGCGGTGCGCAGGTGCTTGTACTTGACCATCACGCGCTTGCCGGGCGTGTACGGCTCGTCGAGGGGCTTGCCGATGACGCCGTCGAGGCCCGCGCCCTCGAACAGCTCGAACCAGTGCCGCGCGGTGTCCGGGTCGGTGGTCGCCGGCGTCAGCGGGAAGCGGTCGCCGGCCAGCTCGACGAGCCGGTTGCGGCGGGTCGACGTCGGCTCGTCGAGCAGGGACTCGTCGTCGAGGGCGAGGACGTCGAAGGCGACGAACTCGGCGGGCTGCTCGGCCGCCAGGAGCGTGATCCGGCTTTCGGCGGGGTGGATGCGCTCGGTGAGGGCGTCGAAGTCCAGCCGGCCGCCGCGCGCGACGACGAGTTCGCCGTCCAGCACGACCCGCGGCGGCAGCGTCTCCAGCAGCCGCGCGACCGCCTCCGGGAAGTACCGGTTGAGCGGCTTTTCCGCGCGGGACTGCAGGTACAGCTCGTCGCCGTCCTTGAAGACGATGCAGCGGAAGCCGTCCCACTTCGGTTCGAACAGCAGGCCCCCGGAGTCCGGGATGGCCTTCGCGGGCTTGGCGAGCATCGGCTTCAGCGGCGGCTGCAGCGGTAGGGGCATGCGGGCATTCTGCGGAAAGACGCCGTTCAGCGCACGCGTTTCGCGCTGCTCGTGTCGAGCTCCAGGCGGACGGCCGTCGGCAGGACGTCGAGGCCGAGCGACTCGCGGGCCCTGGTCAGCACGCGGGAATCCAGGTCTTCCCAGACGCTCTTGAGGTCGGTGCCCTCGTGCAGCCACAGCGTGACGCGCAACGCGGGAGACGTCCGGGAGCCGACGGCGCGGACCCGGGCGCGGCTGACGCCGTCGAGCTGTTCGGCGTCGGCCTGGACCGCGCCGGAGATCGCGGCGGCGGTGACGACCAGTTCGGCGCCTTCGGTGCGGTCGAGGTCCAGGTCGGGCCGCGGTTCCGGGCGCAGCGAGCGCAGCGTGCCGCGCAGGCCGAGGACGACCAGCAGGAGCCCGAGCACGATGGCGGCGATCCGGGCGGGGGTGGCGTGGCCGCCGAGCCAGTCGAGGGCCATCGGGTCGAGCAGCGGACGGCGCCCGCGGAACTCGCCGAGCACGCCGAAGCCGACCACGAGGGCCAGCGCCCCGCCGAGCAGCGCGAGCAGCCCGACGAGGAACACGCCGGTGCGTTCGCCCGCGTACGACCGGGAAAGCGCCTTCGCGGCGATCGACTTGCTCATCGGCGGTCCTTCGGGGAGTCGACGACGACCGACACCTTCGGCCGTCGCGCCAAGGGGACGTCGTCCAGGAGCGCGGACACGGTTGCGAGCAGCCGCGGACGCAGCTCGCCCTCGGCTTCGAGGGTGCTCTTCGCGCGGACCCGGACGCGGCGGGCGCTGGCGGTGACCGTCGCGCCGGCGACGTTGTCCTGCGCGCGCACGGTGAGCCCGACGAGCCGGGCCAGCGAACGCGGCGACGTCGAGACGCTCACTTCGTCGGCCGGGTCGGTGAGCCGGACCGCGCGGTTCCCGGCGGCCAGCGCGCACAGCAGCAGGACCAGGCCCGCGGCGGCGAGCACGCCGGCGCCGACGCGCACCGCGTAGGCGTCCCAGCCCAGCGACGCGAGCTGCGCCTGCCAGCGCGGCCACGGCACGAGCAGCGGGTCCGCGGCCGGGCGCCACCAGTGCCAGCCGACTTCCAGGGCGAGCAGGGCGCCGGCGGCGGCGAAGGCCAGCCCGAGCAACGTCGAAAGGAGGCGGACGAACAGGCGCACGGCTACCGCACCCTCGGCGCCACCGCGGGCCGCAGCGCGGACACCGTCACGGCGAGGGTGCGCACGTGGTAGCCGGTGAGCAGCTCGACCTCTTCGGTGACCTTCTCGCGCACGACGCCGACGACGGTCCGCACCGGCGCCGGGTACTGCAGGGCCAGGTCCAGCGCGAGGTCGACGTCGTTGTCGAGCCCGCCGACCTTCGCCTTGGCCCCCTTCTTGCCGTCGCTCGCGGTCCCGGGGACCTGGTCGGCGGCGTGTTGGGCGACCTTGCGCACCACGGCGTGCCCGACGGTGAGCGTGCCGCGCTCGGCGGGCTCGGCGAGCTCGCGCGGGACGTCCAGGACGCGGCTCACTTGTCGCGGCCCTTGCCGAAGAGCTCGCCGAGGTCGAGCTCGCCGTCGAGGACCCGGCCGGCGACCAGGCCGATGATCCCGACGGCCAGGGTCACCAGGAACGCGGTGAACCCCTGGGACGCGGCGAGGCCGAGGATCAGCCCGGCCAGGAGCCCGGTCTGCGTTGCGTTCACTTGTCCTCCTTGGACGGTCCTTCGCGCGGGAAGCGCGGTCACCGCACCCGGGGCGGGCGGCGGCGGAAGCGGGCGAGCAGCGCGGCGATCCCGCGCCGCCGGGCGGTGAAGCGCACCGGGGCGTCGTAGCGGGAGTCCACTTCGGACTCCCCGGCGCGGAACCGGGCCAGCCCCGCGGCGAACACCGCCGGATCGCCGCCCACGTCGGGGTGGTGGGTGCGCACGAACTCCCGGAAGGCCGCCCGGCCCGCGGGATCGGCCCCGCTCATTCCACCCGCGTCGATTCGGCTTCTTCCTCGCCGGGCAGGTGGATGTCGTTGACGGCGATGTTCACCTCGATCACCTCGAGGCCGGTGATCTGCTCGACCGCGGTGATCACGTTGCGGCGCACCGCGCGGGCGACGTCGACGATGCGCGCGCCGTACTCGACGATGACGTCGAGGTCGATCGCCGTCTGCTTTTCGCCAACCTCCACCGCCACGCCGGTGGTGCTGACCGTGCCGGAGCCGGGGATGCGTTCGCGCAGCGCGCCGATCGCGCGCGACACCCCGCCGCCGCCCAGTGCGTGCACCCCGGCGACCTCGCGGGTGGCCAGGCCGGCGACCTTCTGCACGACCAGCGAGGAGATCGTGGTGCGGCCGGCGGCGCCCTCCTCGTTGAGCGGGGTCACCGTGCCGGGGCTTTCGATCCGTTCCGGGTGCATGCGTGCGGGCTCCTCTCGCGGCGGTCTCTCGCCCGTACGATGCCCGCGGGCGCGCAAACCTCACGCAGACTCACCCGATCGGGGGAAAGTCAGTCCCGGTGGACGTCCACGACGTGCACGTTCACCGTCGCCTCGCTCCCGAGCTGGCGGGCCAGCTCCGCGGTGACGTCCCGCCGCAACGCCTCGGCGGCTTCGTCGGCGGCGACGCCGAACCGGACCGAGACGAGCACCTGCACGGCGTCGTCCTCGACCGCGACGGCCGAAACCCGCACCCCGGCCGGCGCCCGCTCGCCCGCGATCGCCGTGGCCAGCCGGGTGACGACGGTTTCGGCGACCCGCAGGTCGCCGTCGTCGCCGGGCACCTCGACGGCGGTCCGGCGGCCGCGCGCGACGGCCCGCAGCACGCGTTCGACCAGGCCGGGCGGGGTCGGCACCCGGCGTGCGGCCGCCCGGCGCACGGCGTCCCAGCGGGGGTCCCGCTCGGGGTCGGACTGCTCGGCCATCACCGCTCCCTCAACTCGGCGAGCAGCGCCACCCTGGCCCGGTGCAGCCGGGAACGCAAGGCGCCGACGTTCACGTCGAGCACTTCGGCGACCTCTTCGTAGCTCAGCCCCTCCAGCTCGCGCAGCACCAGCGGCACCCGCTGGGAGACCTCCAGCCTGCCGATCGCGCGCAGCACCGCGTCGACCTCCTCGGCCCGCACGACCCGGCCTTCGGGCCCCGGGACCGCGGCGGCGAGCAACGCGGTGTCCACAGTGGACCGGTCGGCGGGCTCGTCGAGGGAGACCGTGGGACGGCGGCGGCGCAGCAGCGCGAGCGCGCTGTTGGTGACCACGCGGTAGAGCCACGTCGAGACCGCGGATTCGTGGCGGAAGCCGGGCAGGGCGCGCCACGCGGCGAGCCACGAGTCCTGCACGACGTCCTCGGCCTCGCCCGCGCTGCCGGTGATCCGCAGCGCGACGCGGTACATCCGGGGCGTGTGCCGGCGCACGAGCGCGCCGAACGCGGCGTCGTCGCCGGCCGCGGCCTTGGCGACCAGGTCGGCGTCGTCGTTCACCCGGCGTCCCGGCGGTAGCGCAGGAGCGTGAAGCCGTCCTCGACCAGGATCGACGCCAGCGCGAGCCGGCGCGGCACGGAGACCGGCCCGGCCGCGATCCGCGACGCGCTCCCGGCGACGAGCAGCGGCGCGACCGTGAGGCACAGCTGGTCGACCAGATCGGCTTCGACGAGCTGCCCGAACAGCCGCGGCCCGCCTTCGCACGCGACGCGGCGCAACCCGCGCGCGGCGAGCAGGTCGAGCGCGCGCCGGACGTCGACTTCGGTGTCCCCGGCGCGCAGGATCTCCGCTCCGGCGGCCTCCAACGGCCAGGTTCTGGCGGTCTTCGTGGTCACCACGATCGGGGGTACGACGGTTTCGGTGAACAGCCGGGACGCGGGGTCGAGATCGGCCGTGCGCGTCACGACGGCGATCGGCGGGACGGTGTCGAACCCGAGCCGGCGCCGGCGTTCGAGGCGCTTCGGGCCCGCGACGACCCCGCGGTAGTCCTCCGCGCGGGCGGTGCCGGCGCCGACCAGGATCACGTCGGCGAGATCGCGCCCGAGCAGGAAGACCTTGCGGTCGGCGGCGTGCGAAAGGCCGGCGGAGGTCGTGTCGACCTCGACGGCGCCGTCCGCGGACGCGACGAAGTTGACCTGCACCCAGGGGCGGTCCAGGTCCGCCGGGTAGGCGTAGATCGCTTCGAGGTCGACCCCGGTCAGCTCGCCCGTCGAAGAAGGCCACACGCTCCGCACGTCCACAATCCCAGCACGGGCGTGAAGTGCGTCTCGACCGGGGGACATCGCCACCCGACGGGGTGGGGCCCGCCGTTAGGCTCTGCGACCATGCCCGCGCACCTCGCCGACCGCCGTCCCGAGCTGTCCTCCGACGAGCTGATCGGCGCGCTGGTGCCGCCGCCGCGCTTCGACGCCGTCCGGTTCGAGACGTACATCCCCAATCCGGACGAGCCGAGCCAGGCGGCCGCGGTGGAGGCGTGCTCAGCGTTCGCGGCGAAGGTGGGCGCGCGCAAGGAGAAGAAGCGCTTCAAGCTCTTCGGCGGGTCGTCCGAACCGGCCGGCCCGATGGGGCTCTACCTCGACGGCGGGTTCGGCGTCGGCAAGACCCACCTGCTCGCCTCGACGTGGCACGCGGCGCCCTCGCCCAAGGCGTACGGCACGTTCGTCGAGCTGACCCACCTGGTCGGCGCACTGGGCTTCGCCGAGGCCGTCCGGCGGCTGTCGGAGCACCGGATCCTGGCCATCGACGAGTTCGAGCTGGACGACCCCGGTGACACCACGCTGGTCACGCGGCTGCTGCAGGAGCTGATGGACGCGGGCGTGCACGTCGCGGCGACGTCGAACACGCTCCCTGAGAAGCTCGGCGAAGGCCGGTTCGCCGCCGAGGACTTCCTGCGCGAGATCCAGACGCTCTCGGCCCGCTTCGGCGTCGTGCGCGTCGACGGCCCGGACTACCGCCACCGCGGCCTGCCGGACGCGCCACCGCCGGTTTCGCCGGACGTCCTCGAAGAGTCCGTCGCGGCGCACGAAGGGTCCACTGTGGACGACTTCGACGCGGTGGTCGAGCACCTGGCTTCGCTGCACCCTTCCCGCTACGGACGGCTGCTCGACGGCGTCACCCGGGTACACCTGCGGGACATCCACCCGGCGCCGGACCAGAACGTGGCACTGCGGCTGGTCGCGTTCGCCGACCGGCTCTACGACCGCGCCATCCCGGTGGTCGTCTCGGGCGAGCCGCTGCCGTCGCTGTTCACCGAGGAGATGGTGAACGGCGGCTACCGCAAGAAGTACCTGCGCGCGGTCAGCCGGCTGACGGCGCTGGCTCGCGACGCGGCGCCGGCCAGCTGAGCAGAACCACCGCGACGGCGAACAGCGTCCCGCCGGCGACGTCGGTGAGGTAGTGGTAGCCGAGGCCGACCAGCCCGGCCGTGGCGGCGAGCAGCGCCAGCGCGCTCAGCACCACCACGACCACCTTGCGCGTGACCAGCACGAGCACCGTCAGCACCGCGACCAGGCTCACGGTGTGGCCGCTCGGGTAGACCAGGGTGTCGTTCTTCCACCGGTCGTACAGCGGTTTGAGCAGGACGGCGGTCAGCAGGATCGCCAGCAGCGGCGCCGCGAGCGCGAGCGCGGCCTCCGGCTTCCGGCCCGCGCGCAGGCACAGGACGACGCCGAGGACGCCGAGCGCGAACACGACGTACGGCTCGGTCGGGAACACCAGCACGCGCAGCACGCCGGGGCTCAGGTGCGCCGTCCAGCCGGCGGCGACGGCGTCGACCGCGCCCGGGGTCGTGCCGCCGGCGAACGGCAGTCCCAGCAGCAGCGCGAGCGGCCCGCAGACCGCGGCCGGCACCCACATCGTCCTCACCCGCGCGAGGGTAGCCGCGACGCCGTCAGGCGGCCGTCTGCCACGATGCGGGAATGCACATCACGGTGGCGGGGGCCGGGATCATCGGCCTGAGCTGCGCGTACCGGCTGGCCGGTGCGGGACACGACGTGACGGTCGTCGCGGCGGCCGGCCCGGCGGAGTCGACGTCGGCGGTGGCGGGCGGGGTGCTGTACCCGCCGATCCGCCGCCCGGACAAGCGGATCGCGCGGTGGACGGCGGAGACCCTGGACGTGCTGCGGTCGCAGGAGGCGCCCGGGGTGCGGTTCCGGCGCGGCCGGGTCCTGCTGGCGTCGGGGGAGCCGGAGCCGCAGTGGCTCCCGGCGATGATCGACCCGGTCCGCGACGGCGACCGGCTGGTGTTCACGACGGCGCTGGTCGACACGCCGGTGTACCTGGAGTGGTTGCTGGCGCAGGTGATCGCGCGGGGCGTGCGCGTCGAATACCGGCCGCTGACGTCGTTGTCGGGGCTGGGCGTGGTGGTCAACGCGGCGGGGCTGGCCGCGGGTCCGCTGGCGGGCGACGGCTCGATGGTCCCGATCGGCGGGCAGGTCGTGCACCTGGTGGACCCGGGCCTGTCCGAGTTCCTGGTGGACGAGACGGGGCCGGGCGTGACGTACGTCATCCCGCACGGCACGCACGTGGTGTGCGGCGGAACGGAGGAGCCGGGCCGCGGCGACACGATCCCGAACCCGGGCGTGACGACGGACATCGTGCGGCGCTGCCGCGAGCTGGTCCCGGCGTTGGCGGGAGCGGAGGTGCTGCGGTCGGCGGTGGGCCTGCGCCCGTTCCGGCCGGTGATCCGGCTGGAGCGGACGGGCGACGTCGTCCACTGCTACGGCCACGGCGGCTCGGGGATCACCCTGGCGTGGGGCTGCGCGGCCGACGTCGTCGAGCTGTTCAGCGCGAGCTGAAAGCGGCGTGGTCGGCTTCCGTTTGGTCGGCGTACCGGACCGCGTACGCGCCCATGGCCTCGTCCAATTCGGAGTCGTCGGCGAAGTAGCCCGCCAGGAGCTTCGGGTGCAGTGACCGCGTGTGCGCGCGGGCCAGCAGGGCGCCCGCCAGCCGGCCGTAGTCGTCCAAATGGTCCTTCTCCAGCTCCGCCGGGTCGATGTCGCCCTTGAGGTTCCGGAACTGGCGGACGATGTAAGGCACGCCGTCGATCGTGGTCCAGCCGAGCAGGATGTCCGTCTCGGCCTGCACCAGCCGGGCGCCCTCGACGATCCGGCGGCCTTCGTGGTCTGTCGCCGGCACGTCGAGGTACGGCGCCAGCGCGGGCTTCGCCGCCTGCTTCACCTGCAGGATCAGGTCTTCGTCGTCGTTGCCGTGCAGGAGGGCGACGTAGCTGCGCAGGCCCACGCTGCCCGTGCCCACCACGCGGAAGGCGACGTCGGCGACGCGGTACCGCTCGATCAGCGTCCGCCTCGACTCGCGCAGGGTGTCCACATAGGACACCAGGCCGGCGGCGACGGCTTCGGCGGTCCGGTCGTCGACGTGGGTGAGGACCGGCGGGTCCTCGACGAACCGGTGGCGCGCCAGGCCGGTCTCGTGGTCGTCGACGCGCTCGGTCCACTTCGCGGAGACCTTCGCGCTGTCGTTCTTGCGGGCCTTCTCGGCGGCGTCGGCGAAGTCGTCGATCAGCTCGTCGGCGCGGGCCTTGCTGAGGACGGAGGAGTCGGGCAGGGCGTTCCAGCTGCGCAGGAACGGTAGCTCGGCGAGCGCGCGGATGGTGCGGCGGTAGGACTTGACGGCGTCTTCGGCGGCCTCGCGGCAGCCGGACTCGCCGATGCCGCCCTCGCGCCCGGCCAGCACGAGGCTGGCGGCGAGCCGCTTGAGGTCCCACTCCCACGGACCCGGGACGGTCTCGTCGAAGTCGTTGATGTCCATCACGATCTTGCCTTCGGGCGTGCCGTAGAGCCCGAAGTTGGCGGCGTGGGCGTCGCCGCAGAGCTGGGCGGTCAGCCCGGAGTCCGGCGTACCGGCGAGGTCGGCGCCCATCAGCCCGGCGGCGCCGCGGAAGAAGGTGAACGGCGACGCGAGCATGCGTTCGCGGCGGAGTTCGGCCAGCTCGGGAAGACGCCCGGCGTTGGTGGCCTCGAAGTACTGCGTCGCGCTCGGCCGGTCTTTCGCCGCGGCCTCGTGGTCGTGCGCGGTGGCCGGGACCTTCTCCCGGAGCCGCTTCCCCTGCTCGTACAGCTCGCTCGGTGTGACGCTGTTGGTGCCCACCAGCGGGCGCTCCCCGAATCCCATACCGGGCACAACGTCCGAAGGGGACGATCTGCTCCCGGGGCGCCGGTCGTCACCCGGCCGCGTTGTGCTCCGGATGCCGCCGGGGCGGGAGGCTCACCCGGCGGCATCCGGACGTCTCAGGGGCGGATGACCTCGGCGATCGCGTCGATGCCGCGGTCCAGTTCCTCGCGCGTGATCACCAGCGGCGGCGCCACGCGCAGCGTGCGCTCGTGCGTCTCCTTGCACAGCACGCCGCGGCCGGCCAGCGCTTCCGACGCCTCGCGGCCCGACGGCCCGCCCGGGGCGATGTCGATGCCCGCCCACAGGCCGCGGCCGCGGACCTCGGACAGCCCGGCCCCGACCAAAGAGTTCAGCCGCGCGTGCAGGTGCGCGCCCAGCTCCGTCGAGCGCTGCTGGAACTCACCCGTCGCCAGGAGCTTGACCACCGCGCGGCCGATCGCGCAGGCCAGGGGGTTGCCGCCGAAGGTCGAGCCGTGCTCGCCCGGCTTCAGCACGCCCAGCACGTCGCGGCGGCCGACCACCGCGGACACCGGCATGATGCCGCCGCCGAGGGCCTTGCCCAGTGTGTACACGTCGGCGCGGACGCCTTCGTGGTCCAGCGCCAGCACCGTGCCCGTGCGGGCCAGCCCGGACTGGATCTCGTCGGCGATCAGCAGCACGCCGTGCTCGTCGCAGGCCGCGCGGACGTCGGCGAAGTAGCCCTCCGGCGGCACGATCACGCCGGCCTCGCCCTGCACCGGCTCCAGCAGCACCGCGGCGGTGCGCGGGGTGATCGCGTCGCGCAACGCGGCCGCGTCGCCGTACTTCACCGTGACGAAGCCCGGCGTGAACGGGCCGAAGTCGGCGCGCGCGGTCTCGTCGGTCGAGAACGACACGATCGTGGTCGTCCGGCCGTGGAAGTTCGAGCCGGCGACGATGATCTCGGCGGTGCCGTCCGGCACGCCCTTGACCCGGTGCGCCCACTTGCGGGCGATCTTGACCGCGGATTCGACAGCCTCGGCGCCCGAGTTCATCGGCAGCACCAGCTCGGTGCCGGTCAGCTCGGCCAGCTCGCGGCAGAACAGGCCCAGCTGGTCGTGGTGGAACGCGCGCGACGTCAGCGTGACGCGGCCGAGCTGGTCCACGGCGGCGGCGACCAGGTCCGGGTGGCGGTGGCCGAAGTTCAGGGCCGAGTAGCCGGACAGGAAGTCCAGGTAGGAGCGGCCTTCGACGTCGGTCACCGAAGCACCGGAGGCTTCGGCGACCACGACGGGCAGGGGGTGGTAGTTGTGCGTGCTCCACCGCTCGTCGAGCTCGATGAAGCTCGCGGCGGTGGGGGCGGCGGTCTCCCGGCCGGCGAACGTCGTCATGCGTTCAGGTTAAGGGCAGAAGACGCAGAGTTCAGCCGGGAATCGTTGCTTTCACCCGTCGTTCGTTGCGCAATCCGCGCCGGCGACCCCCGAAACGCTGCGCAGGCGTTGACGACCGCATTGGTAAGCCGTAACTTACCGTTCGTGGCGACTTACGGAAGCGACCAGCTGGCCGCCCTCGCCGACCCTTCGCGCCGCGCGATCTTCGAAGCGCTGCGCGACGGGCCGCGCGCGGTCGGCGAGCTGGCCGCGGACCTGCCGATCAGCCGCCCGGCCGTCTCCCAGCACCTGAAGGTGCTCAAGGCGGCGGGCCTGGTCGCCGACCGGGCCGTCGGCACCAAGCGGCTCTACCGGCTGGAACCGGCCGGGATCGCCGCCCTGCGCGCCTACCTCGACGGGATGTGGTCGGACGCGCTGAAGTCCTTCGCCGAACTGGCGGAATCCACCGAAGAGGAGCAGTCATGACCCTGGATCCGATCCGCAAGACGATCACCGTCGCCTGCTCGCGCGAGCACGCGTTCAAGACCTACACCGAGGCCTTCGACAGCTGGTGGCCGCGGCAGCACCACATCGGCGCGGGCGAGCTCGCCGAAGCCGTCCTGGAGCCGAAGCCGGGCGGGCGCTGGTACGAAAGGACCGTGGACGGCGCCGAGTGCCAGTGGGGCGAGGTGCTCGTCTGGGAGCCACCCGCCCGGGTGGTCCTGTCGTGGCGGATCGACGGCGACTGGCGGATCGACCCCGACCCGGCCAACGCCAGCGAGATCGAGGTCAGGTTCGTCGAAGAGGGACCGCGCTCGACCCGCGTCGAACTGGAGCACCGGAACTTCGAGCGGCACGGCGAAACCGGCGCCAAGGTGCGCGAAGGCGTCTCGGGCGAGGGCGGGCACGGCGCGCTGCTGAAATTGTTCGCCGAGAAAGCCGCCGCCTGAGCGGGTAGCTTCGGCGGATGGCCAAGAAGGACACAGGAAGCCGGGTCCGGGACGCGCTGCGCGTAGGCGCGGAGCTGCCGGACCCGGGCTCGACCCCCGTCGGCCCCGGCAAGAAGCCCAAGGCGCTGGCCAAGCTCGAGGGGGCGGGCGAGCGGCTCTCGACGCTGCAGGAGTCGCTCTACGCCGAGGGCGTCGGCGGCGGCACCCGCAGCCTCCTGCTCGTGCTGCAGGGCATGGACACCTCGGGCAAGGGCGGCACGGTCTCGCACGTGCTCGGCCTGGTCAACCCGATGGGCGTGCACTACGCGGCGTTCAAGAAGCCGACCGCGGCCGAGCGGCGCCACGAGTACCTGTGGCGGATCCGCAAGCAGCTGCCCGCGCCCGGGCAGATCGGCGTCTTCGACCGCTCGCACTACGAGGACATCCTCGTCCCGCGGGTGTCGGGGCTGCTCAGCGCCACCGAACGACGCCGGCGCTACACCGAGGTCAACGCCTTCGAGAAGGAGCTGACCGACGCCGGCACCACCGTGGTCAAGGTGTTCCTGCACCTCTCGCCCGAAGAGCAGCTCAAGCGGCTCAAGGCCCGGCTGGAGACCCCGGAGAAGCACTGGAAGTACAACCCGGGCGACCTCGAGGCGCGCTCGCACTGGCCCGCCTACCAGGAGGCCTACGCCGACATCTTCAAGAGGACGTCGACCGACCACGCGCCCTGGTACGTCGTGCCCGCCGACCACAAGTGGTACCGGAACTGGGCCGTCGCCGAACTGCTCCTCGAGACGCTCGCCGAGCTGGACCCGGTGCTGCCGGAGCCCGGCTTCGACGTCGACGCGGAGCTGGCGAAGCTGAAGGGCGTTGGCGTATCCGCTTGATCGTCTGAAAGAGTGCGGACGTGACCGATGTCGACGACCTCCCGTTCCTCCGCAAGCAGGCCCGGACCCAGCGCTTCACCCTCGGCGCGCCGAAGGAGTTCCGGGTCGCCCCGGACGCCTCGCGCGTGCTGTTCCTGCGCGCGGAGTCGGGCACCGACCCCCGGCACAGCCTCTGGTCGGCCGACCTGGCGACCGGCGCCGAGACGAAGCTGGTCGACGCCGCCGAGCTGCTGCCCGGCGAGGAGGAGCTGCCTGCCGAAGAACGGGCGCGCCGCGAACGCGCCCGCGAGACCGGTGGCGGCGTCGTCCACTACGGCGTGGACGCGGGCTTCACGGTCGCCGCGTTCTCGCTCTCGGGCAAGCTGTACACCTTGGACCTCGCGTCCGGCGAGGTGACGCTGCGCGTCGACGGCTCGGTGATCGACCCGCGGCCGAACCCGACCGGGACGCACGTCGCGTACGTGCGGAACCGGCGGCTGCACGTCATGGAACTGGCCACCGGCGACGACCGCGTGCTCGTCGAGGAGGACGGCGAGGACATCGCCTGGGGCCTCGCCGAGTTCATCGCGGCCGAGGAGATGGACCGCACCCGCGGCTACTGGTGGGCACCGGACGGCCGCAGCGTCCTCGCCGAGCGCTCCGACCGCGGCCCGGTGCCGCGCTGGACCATCGCCGACCCGGCCAACCCGCAGAACCCGGCCAACGTCGTCGCCTACCCGGCGGCGGGCACCACGAACGCGCTCGTCTCCCTGGCCGTCCTCGGTCTCGACGGCTCCCGCGTCGACGTCGCGCCGGGGGAGTGGGAGTATCTGGCGACGGTGCACTGGTCGGCAGGCGGCGCGCCGCTGCTCGCCGTGCAGCCGCGCGACCAGAAGCGGATGGACGTCCTCGCGCTGGACGTCGCCGACGGCTCGACGTCGGTGCTGCACACGGCGTCCGACCAGCACTGGATCGACATCGTCGGCGGCGTCCCGGCGTGGACGCCCGACGGCCGGCTGGTGGTCGAGGGCATGGTGGACGGCGACCACCGGCTGTTCGTCGGCGGCGAGGCCGTCACGCCGGCCGGGCTGCAGCTGCGCGCCGTCCTCGACGTCGGCGACGAAATCCTCTTCAGTGCGTCCGAAGAGGACCCGACGCAGATCCACGTGTTCCGGACCGACGGTGCTTCCGTGCGTCGCCTGTCCACTGTGGACGGCGTGCACCACGGCGCCGGGAACGCCGCGGTCACCGTGCTTTCGTCGTGGAGCCTCGAACACAGCGGGCCGCGGGTTTCGGTGCTGCGCGACGGCTCGCCGGTCGCGTCGATCGAGGCGTCCACTGTGGACCCGGACATCGTGCCCAACCTGACCTGGCTGACGCTGGGGGAGCGGGGGTTGCGCGCGGCGCTGCTGCTGCCGCGCGGGTACGAGCCGAGCGAGGGCAGGCTGCCGGTGCTGCTCGACCCGTACGGCGGGCCGCACGCGCAGCGCGTCCTGCAGAGCCGCAACGCCTTCCTGACGTCGCAGTGGCTGGCCGACCAGGGGTTCGCGGTGCTCGTCGCGGACGGCCGCGGCACGCCGGGCCGGGGCGCGGTGTGGGAGCGGGAGATCGCCGGGCGCCTCGCCGACGTCACCCTGCAGGACCAGGTGGACGCGCTGCAGGCGGCGGCTTCGCAGTTCCCGGAGCTGGACTCGGAACGCGTGGCGATCCGCGGCTGGTCGTACGGCGGGTACCTGTCGGCGCTGGCGGTGCTGCGGCGCCCGGACGTGTTCCACGCGGCGGTCGCGGGCGCGCCGGTCACCGACTGGTCGTTGTACGACACGCACTACACCGAGCGGTACCTGGGGAAGCCGCAGGACGAGGTGGAGAGCTACGCGCACAACTCGCTGATCGAAAGCGCGGGCGAGCTGAGCCGGGCGCTGCTGATCGTGCACGGGCTGGCCGACGACAACGTGTTCGTCGCGCACTCCCTGCGGCTGTCGTCGGCGTTGCTGGCGAAGGGGCGGCCGCACGTGTTCCTGCCACTGGCGGGCGCGACCCACATGACGCCGCAGGCCGAAGAGGTCGCGGAGAACCTGATGCGCACGCAGGTCGACTGGCTGCTGCGCGAGCTTTCCGCCGTGGACAAGGAGAACGCATGAGCCGCTGGGGCCTCACGATCCCGCTGACCGGGGTGCCGCTGACGGCACACCGGGAAATGGTCGAGCAGTTGCCGGACCTGGGCTACACCGACGCGTGGACGGCGGAGACGGCGGGCACCGACGCGTTCACGCCGCTGGTCCTGGCCTCGCAGTGGGCGCCGCAGCTGCGGCTCGGCACCGCGATCGTCCCGGTGTACACGCGTGGCCCCGGTCTGCTGGCGATGCAGGCGGCGACGGTGGCGGAGCTGGCGCCCGGCCGGTTCGTGCTGGGCATCGGCGCGTCGTCCCCGGTGATCGTCTCCCAGTGGAACGCGGCTTCGTTCGACGAGCCGTTCGCGCGCTCGCGGGACACGCTGCGGTTCCTGCGGACGGCGCTGGCGGGGGAGAAGGTCAGCGAGAAGTACGACACGTTCGCGGTCTCGAAGTTCCGGCTGGAGCGGCCGGCCGACCCGCCGCCGTCGATCATGCTGGCGGCGTTGCGCCCGGGCATGCTCCGCTTGGCGGCCCGCGAGGCGGACGGCGCGATCACCAACTGGCTGGCGGCATCGGACGTCCCGAAGGTGCGCTCGGTGGTGGGCCCGGACGTCGAGCTGGCGGCCCGCATCTTCGTCTGCCCGACGGAGGACGCCGAGGCAGCGCGCGGCTTGGGGCGGATGCTGATTTCGAGCTACCTGACGGTCCCGGTGTACGCGGCGTTCCACGAGTGGCTGGGCCGAGGTGAGGCGCTGGCGCCGATGCACGAAGCCTGGGCGGCCGGCGACCGGCAGAAGGCGAACCAGGTGATCCCGGATTCGGTCGTGGACGAGCTGGTGATCCACGGGAGCGTGGAGTCGTGCCGGGAGCAGGTGCAGTCCTATGTGGACAACGGGTTGACGACGCCGATCATCGCGTTGCTGCCGACCGGCGGGGATCCGTTCGAGCAGGTGCGCGGACTGGCGCCGCGCTGATATTTCGTTGCCTCCCTCCGGTGTCCGGGTGTTTCCTGGGCGCCGGAGGAGGGACGGATGAAACGGAAGTCGCCGCAGGAGAAGAAGCGGCTCAGCTATCTGAAGGACCGCCGCGACGACTACGGCGAGAACGCCAAGTCGACGCGCAAGAACCTGCCGCGCAGCAAGGCGTTCGCCCGCCGCGCGAATCGGGCGCGGGAGAGCCTCGCGCTGCGCGCGGCGACCGGGGTGCCCGACGAGGTCCGCGCCGAGGCGGCCGAGCTGCGGCTGTTGGGTAGACGCCGCCGGGTGAAGCGCAAGGAGGCCGACACGACGTTGGCCGAGTACGTGGAGTGGAAGCTCGAGCACCGCGCGGCCCGCGAAGACGGCCAGGCGAGGCGCCTGGACGAGGCGCTCGGCCGCGTGCAGCGGCGGCTGGGGCGGCGGGACCGCGGTTAGGCGAAGACCGCGGTGGCGAAGAGCAACCCCAGCGTCCCCGAAACCAGCCCCGCGACCACCGTCACCAGTACGTTCAGCACCGCGTACCGCCGCGCCTTCTCCGAGAACAGCCGCACGGTCTC
This sequence comes from Amycolatopsis sp. NPDC098790, assembly GCF_044759945.1. NCBI lineage: Bacteria > Bacillati > Actinomycetota > Actinomycetes > Pseudonocardiales > Pseudonocardiaceae > Amycolatopsis > Amycolatopsis sp. NPDC098790. The sequence continues at coordinate 194,234 of NZ_JBIWAI010000005.1, read as the reverse complement.
GTAGCCGAACGTCGAGAACGTCGTCAACCCGCCGCAGAAGCCCACCGCCACCAACGCGCGCACTGACGACGGCTCCGCGCCGCGCAGGAGCCAGCCGCTCAGGAACCCGAGGATGAACGAGCCCACGACGTTCACCGTCAGCGTCCCGAACGGGAACGGCGACTTCCGCCACGCCTGCACCCGGAGGTCGGTCAGGTAACGCAGGATCGACCCCGCCGCGCTGCCGAGGGCGACCAGGAGCACGGTCACTTCCGCACCGCGCGGGTCGCCGTCAGGGCGGCCGTCACCGCCGCCAGGCACAGCGCCACCGACGCCAGCACGTATAGCGCGGAACCGAGGATCCGCCCGGTCGTCGCCGCGTCGAGGGTGTCGGTCACGAACGTCGAGAACGTCGTGAAGCCGCCGAGGATGCCGACGCCGAGGAACGGCCGGAGCAGGGGGTGGGGGTGCGCGGTGGTGGCGAGCAGCGCCATCAGGACGCCGATGAGCAGGCAGCCGAGGACGTTGGTGAGCAGCGTCGCGACGGCGAACTCGCCGCGGGCGTGCGGGATCGCCGCGGACAGGCCGTAGCGGGCGAGGCTGCCCAGCGCGCCGCCGGCGCCGATGGCCGCCAGGACGTCCCACCGGGGCACGCGATCACCTCCTCGCGGTGAACCTACTCCCGATGGCCGACGCGTCCCCGCCACCCGGTCGAGCATCCTGGGACGGGGCCGGGTGACAGGCAGCCGTCGGTCGCCGTACTGTTGCTCAGCGTAGGCAAGGCAACCCTAAGGAAGGCGGGTACATGCGCGGAGACGGGCTGGCCGGCGGCAACGGCGGCGCGCAACGGCTCGGCGAGCTGATCCCGGCGGCCCTGCGCGGAATGGCGGCGGGAGTGGCGGAACGCGGAGGCCCCATCCCGGCCGGCGGCCCGGCAGCGGTAGCGGCGGCACTGGTCGCGGAGGGTGGCGAGCGAGCGGCCGGCCGAGGCGGTCCGGACCCGGCCACCGAACGCGATCGCCGGGCGGTTGACGCCGCAGCCGAGCAGGCTGCGGGGGCCGGCCCGACCGCCGCCGAGACCGCCTCGGCGCAGACTGCGAGGCGCGGCGAGGCCGGCCCGGCCTTGGCTGCCGCGCCTGCTCCCGAGCGCGCGCCCGGGGTGCCGGGTGCCGGATCTTCGCCGCTTTCGCCGGTTGAGCGCGGTGGCCCGAGCCCCGCTGATGCCGCCGCTCGGAGTGTTGCAGGCGGACCGGTGGCCGAGCAGCGCGCGCCCGGGGTGCCGGGTGCCGGATCTTCGCCGCTTTCGCCGGTTGAGCGCGGTGGCCCGAGCCCCGCTGATGCCGCCGCTCGGAGTGTTGCAGGCGGACCGGTGGCCGAGCAGCGCGCGCCCGGGGTGCTGGGCGCCGGATCTTCGCCGCTTTCGCCGGCCGAGCGCGGTGGCCCAAACCCCGCCGATGCCGCGGCTCCGAGCGTCGCAGGAGCACCGGCGGCCGAGCGCCGTGAGCGGGTACCGACCGAACCCGCGCCCCTCCCACCAGCCCTTCCCCGCCACGGCGTCGGTGCCGAAGCCGCCCTCGAGGAACTCAGCCGTCTTCTCGCCGCCGGGTCCGCCGATCCCGCCGATCCCTCCTGTGCCGCCCACCTGCACTGCCCGCCCCTCGCCGTGGCCGTGGCCGCCGATGTCGTCGCCAGTGCCCTCAACCCCTCCATGGACTCCTGGGACCAGGCTCCCGTCGCGAGCGAACTCGAGCGCGAATTCACCACCGGGATCGCCCGGTTGTGCTACCCCACCGCCGGTACCCCCGACGCCGTCGTCACCACCGGGGGCACCGAATCGAACCTGCTCGGCCTGCTCCTGGCCCGCGAAACCGGCGTCCTCCAGAGTGTCTGCGGCGCCAACGCCCACCACAGCGTCGCCCGCGCGGCCTGGCTGCTCGGCCTGCCCGCGCCGATCGTCGTCCCGTGCGAAGGCGATCGCATGCTCCCCGCCGCCCTCGCCGAGGTCGCCGGGCCCGGCACCGTCGTCGTCGCCACCGCCGGGACCACCAACACCGGGACCCTCGACCCGCTGCCCGAAATCGCCGAGATCTGCCGCCGGCAGAACGCCCGGCTGCACGTCGACGCGGCCTACGGCGGCACCGCCCTGTGCAGTGACGTGCTCAAGCACAAGCTCGCCGGGCTCGAACTCGCCGACTCCGTCGCCCTCGACCTGCACAAGTTCGGGTGGCAGCCGGTCGCGGCCGGGCTCTTCGCCGCCCGCGAGGCCGGTGACCTCGCCGCCCTGACCGTCCGGGCCGAGTACCTCAACGCCGACGACGACACCGAGGCCGGCCTGCCGGACCTGCTCGGCCGCTCGATCCGGACCTCGCGCCGGCCGGACGCCTTCCGGATGGCCGTCACCCTGCGCGCGCTCGGCACCGACGGCCTCGGCGCGCTCGTCGAACGCTGCTGCGCCACCGCGGCCGAAGTCGCCGAACGCGTCGAACAGCACCCCGGCCTGCGCCTCTGGGGCCGGCCCGAGCTGTCGACCGTCGTGCTGCGGCCCGTCGCCGCCGACGAGACCGGCGACGACGAGCTCGTCGCCCGCGTCCGCCGCGCGCTCCTGGAAGCGGGCACCGCCGTCATCGGCCGCGCCGCGCTCCCGACCGGGCCCGCCGGCGAGAACCAGCTCTGGCTCAAGCTGACGCTGCTGCACCCGCACACCACCGCCGAGGACTACCGCCCGCTGCTCGACCGGATCGTCGCCACGGCGTCCGCGGAGCTCGTCGCCGCCCGGGAAAGCCCGGTCGCTTCGTGAGGCGCCACCACCTCGCGGGCGTCGGCATCGGGCCCTTCAACCTCTCGCTCGCGGCGCTGGCCGCCCCGGTCGACGGCCTGGACGCCGTGTTCTTCGACGCCCGCCCCGAGTTCCGCTGGCACCCCGGCCTGCTCGTCGACGGCGCGACGCTGCAGGTGCCGTTCCTCGCCGACCTGGTGACGCTGGTCGACCCGACCAGCCCGTTCTCGTTCCTCAACTACCTGCGCGACCGCGGCCGGCTGCTGCCGTTCTACTTCGCCGAACGCTTCCACATGCCACGCGTGGAATACGACGACTACGGCCGGTGGGCCGCGAACCGGCTGCCGTCGTGCCGGTTCGGCCACGAGGTCACCGGCATCCGCTGGGCCGGCGACGCCTTCGAGCTGACGATCGCCGGGGCCGAGCCGGTGCTGGCGGACAACGTCGTGCTCGGCGTCGGCTCGGTGCCGTCGGTGCCGGAGCCCCTGACGGACCTCGTCGACGACCCGGCGATCCTGGCCCTGCACTCGGCCGACTACCTGTCGCGCCGGGAAGAGCTCCTCGCCGCCGAGAGCGTCACCGTCGTCGGCTCCGGGCAGTCCGGTGCCGAAGTGGTCCTCGACCTGCTGCGCTCCCGGTCCACTGTGGACGGCGTACGCTGGCTCGCGCGGACGCCGGCGTTCGCGCCGATGGAGTACTCGAAGCTCGGGCTGGAACAGTTCACCCCGGACTACACCGCGTACTTCCACGGCCTGCCCGAAGCGGTCCGCGACCGCCTGCTGCCCGCGCAATGGCAGCTGTACAAGGGGATCGACACCGAGACGATCGGCGCGATCCACGACGAGCTGTACCGCCGCAGCATCGCCGGGCCCCCGGGCGCGGTGCTCACACCCGGGGTCGAGGTGGTCACGGCGTCCACTGTGGACGACCGGATCGAGCTGGGGCTCCGGCACGCCCAGCAAGGTCGCAGTGGCACCCTGCGCACCGCCGCCGTCGTGGCCGCCACCGGTTACGCCGAGACGCCGACCGGGCCGCTGCTGGCCGGGCTCGGCGACGCCGTGCACCGCGACGCGCGCGGCCGCCTCGCGGTCGGCGCTGATTACCGCGTCGCCCTGGACGTGCCCGGCGCGCTGTTCGTGCAGAACGCCGAACGGCACACCCACGGCCCCGGCGCGCCCGACCTCGGCCTCGGGGCCTGGCGGGCGGCCGTGATCCTCAACGCCGTGTGCGGCAAGACCGTGCACGACCTGCCCGACCGCACCGCCTTCACCACGTTCGGCCTGGAGGAGAAGTGACCCTCGACGAAGCGGCCGCCTGGCGCGCGGCCGGTGCCCTGATCGTGCACAAGATGCTCGGCGAGCTGTCCTACGAGCACATGCTGGAGCCGGTCGCCGACGGCGACGGGTACCGGCTGGAGCTGCCCGGCGACGTCGTCTACACGTTCCAGGCCCGACGCGGCGCCTTCGACGCGTGGACGGTCGTGCCGGGCAGTGCGCGGCGGTCCGGCGAGCCGGCCACCGACCCGCGCACGCTCGTCGTCGACGCACGGGAACTGCTGGGGCTCGGCGGGTTGCGCCTGGCCGACGTCCTGGCCGAGCTGACCGCGACGGTCGCCAACGAAGCGTCCCGCCTGCGTCGCGCCCCGACCGCCGCCGAGCTGTCCACTATGGACTACAATGTGGCCGACGGGCACCTGACCGGCCATCCGCGGCTGGTGCTCAACAAGGGCCGCGTCGGCTTCTCCGCGCGCGACCGCGCGAGCTACGCGCCGGAAGCGGGCGCCGACGTCCGGTTGCGCTGGTTCGCCGTCCACCCGGACCACGCCGAGTTCCGCTGCGTCGACGAGCTGAGCCGGGACGCGCTGCTCGACGCCGAACTCGGTGCGCAGCGGGCGGAATTCGCGGCGCGAGCACCCGAGGACTACGTCTGGGTGCCGGTTCACCCTTGGCAGGCCGACGAAATCGTCGGCACGCTCTACGCCGCCGAACTCGCCACCGGGGTCGTGATCGATCTGGGGGAGAGCGCCGACGCCTACCGTCCACACCAGACGGTCCGGACGCTGGCCAACGTGAGCGCGCCGCACCGGCACGACGTCAAAACCGCCGTGTCGGTGCGGAACACGCTGGTTTACCGGGGGTTGAACTCGGCGGCGACGCTCGCCGGGCCGTCGGTGACGTCGTGGCTGCGCCGGATCAGCGCCGTCGATCCGCTGCTGAGCGAGAAGTACCGGTTCGGGCTGCTCGGCGAGGTCGCGAGCGTGTCGGTGCAGCACCCGCTGTTCGGGCACCTGGAGGAGCTGCCGTACCGGTTCCACGAGACGCTGGGCGCGTTGTGGCGTGAGCCGCTGGTCGCGCAGCTGGCCGACGGCGAGCGCGCGATTTCGTTCGCCGCACTGCCTTATCGCGGCCCCGACGGCGTCTCGGTGCTGGCGCACCTGATCGGCGGCGGCGACGCGGAAGCGTGGCTCACCCGGCTTTTCGACCTGCTCCTCACGCCGTTGCTGCAGTGGCTGCTGCGCCACGGCGTCGGGTTCTGCCCGCACGGCCAGAACCTCGTCCTGGTCGTCGACGCCGCCGGGTTCCCGCAGCGGGTGCTGATCAAGGACTTCGCCCAGGGCGTCGACCTGCTCGACGAGCAGCTCGAGAGCTACGAGTCGCTCCCGCCGGAAGCGGCCGCGGACATGCTGCGCTGGCCCGCGCACCTGCTGGCGCAGTCGCTGTTCAGCTCGGTGTTCTCCGGGCAGTTCCGGTTCTGGGCCGAGGTCCTGCTCGACGAGCTGGGCCTGCCGCGGGCGCGGTTCTGGGCGCCGGTGCGGGAGGTCGCCGGCCGCTACCGCGAGGAGAACCCGGACGTGGCTGCCCGCTTCGACGCCTGCCGGCTGTTCGCGCCGGACGTCGAGCGCGTCACGCTGAACCGGGAGCACCTCGCCGGCCAGGGTTTCGACAAGGTGGAGCGCGACGACGAGTTCGACGTCCGCTGGGGCCGGGTGCCGAACCCCTTGCACGCCCCGGATCCCGGCGGCGCGTGGTGACGGCGTTCGCCCGGCCGGCCGGCCCGCGGTCGCTGGCCACCCGGCGCGCGGCGGCCGCGGCGGGAACCGAGGTGCTGCGCGGCCTCCTGGCCGAGGACGACACGCGGCTGCTCCTGCTGGTGCCCGACCCGCACGCGCGGTTCGCGGCGGTCGAGCTGGCCGCGCCGTTCGCGGCTTCGGTCCTCGACGACGGCTACGGCGTCTGCAGCTACGTGTTCGCGTGGACGCCGTCGCGCGATCCGCTCCCGGAGTCCGGCGTGCTCGGCGGGTATCTCGACGGCTTCGGCGATCTCCGTGTGCGCCCGGACGCGGCGACCGCGATCCCGTTGGGCGACCGGACGTGGGCGGTGGTCTGCGACGCGGAGTGGCCGTCGGGTCAGGCCGCGGAACTGGCCCCGCGCGAGGTGCTGCGCGGCCAGCTCACGGCGTTGGAGGGGCTGGGACTGGTGCCGTCGGTGGGCATCGAGCACGAGGTGGTGTTCCTCGACGCCGCCGGGAAACCCCTGACGTCCCACGGGGTCGACTACGCGGTCGGCGGCACTTCGCGGTTGGCGCCGCTGCTGTCCGAGGTGCGGACGGCGTTGCACGAGGCGGGACTCGGCGTCGAGTCGGCGCGCGCGGAGTGCCACCCGGGCCAGTACGAGGTGGTGCTGCGCCACCGCGACGCGTTGGCCGCGTGCGACGACGTGCTGCTGCAGCAGCTGCTCGTCCGCCGGGCCGCCGCCCGCCACGACGTCACGGCGTCCTACCTCGCGGCTCCCTTCCCGGGGCAAGGGAACTCGGGACACGTGCACCTGTCCTTGTCCACAGTGGACGGCTCGCCGCCGGACCTGCTGGGCGGCTTCCTGGCGGGAGTTCTCCGCGACGCGCGGGCGCTGACGGCGGTGTGGGCCCCGACGTGGAACAGCTACGTCCGGCTGCGGACCGCGCCGTTCTCCCCGCGCGAGGTGCGCTGGGGCCACGACGACCGGACGGCGTCGGTACGGGTGGCCGGACCGCCGTCGGAGCCCCGGCTGGAGTTCCGCTTCCCCGGCGCGGACACCCAGCCGCACCTGGTCGTCGCGGCGTTGCTGGCGGCGGGGCGGTTCGGGCTGGAGGAGGGGTTGACGCCGCCGGAACCCGGGGCTCCCGCGGGGACCTTGGCCGGTTCGCCGTGGGAGGCGCTGGCGTCGATGGACCGGGTGGGCGAACTGCTGGGCCCGGACGTCGCGGCCCAGCTGACGGCTTTGCTGACGGAGGAGATCGAGTCCGGTTTGGACACGGTGACGGACTGGCAGCGCGAACGCGGAGCACTGCGGTCCTGATCCGGGGCTGACGGCCCCCCCTCCGGCCGTCAGCCCCGAAGTTTCACGCCGGGCGGATGTTCTGGTTGACGTGGAACGCGTTGTCCGGGTCGTACCGCCGCTTCACCGCCGCCAGCCGGTCGTAGTTCGCGCCGTAGGACGCGCGAACCCGGTCCTGGCCCTCCTCCATCATGAAGTTGACGTACGCGCCGCCCGCCGACGTCGGGTGCAGGTCCTCCCAATACTCGCGCGTCCACTCGGAAATCGCCTCGGCCTGCGAAGGCGATGGGTCCACCCCGACGATCACGCCCGACCAGCCGCCGGAGCGGTGCGGGAACGCCGTCGCGTCGGGGGCGACCCGGCTCGCCGCGCCGTCGATCGGGTACAGGTGCATCGACGAGTGCATCGTCGGCAGGTCCGCGCCGTGCTTGAGGTGGACCTCGATCGCCGCGTCGGAGATCTCGTGGAACACGTCCGCCCGCCAGTACCACTGCAGGCCGGCCGGGTACAGCGCGTCGAACGCCCCCTGCAACGCCGTGTACGGCAGGTCGTGCAGCCCCACCAGCAACGGCGACCCGAACGACCGGACCGGCGCCAGCACTTCGTCCGCCTTGTCGTGCGCGCCCGTGTAGCACCAGACGATGCCGCACGCCTTGCGGCCCCACAGCTGCTCCGGGAACGGCGGCGCCGGCGGGATCGTCAGCAGGCCGAACCAGCCGTTCAGCTCCTCCGGCAGCGACGGCAGCAGGTCGCGGTACCAGCGCAGCACGTCGGGCGTGTCGGCCAGGTCGTACAGCACCGGCCCGCCGATCACCACGCCGCGCTCGCCGATGTCGTGGCAGCGGAACGTGAACGACGTGACGACGCCGAAGTTGCCGCCCCCGCCGCGCAGGGCCCAGAACAGGTCGGGGTGCGACGACTCCGAAGCGTGCACGAACGAGCCGTCCGCGAGCACGACGTCCGCGCCCAGCAGGTTGTCGACCGTCAGGCCGAAGCGGCGGGCCAGGTAGCCGATGCCGCCGCCGAGCGTCAGGCCCGCGACGCCGGTGGACCCGACGATGCCCGACGGCGTCGCCATCCCGAACGCGACCGTCGCGTGGTCGACGTCGCCCCACGTGCACCCGGCGTCGGCGCGGACCGTGTGGTTCACCGGGTCGACCGTCGTGCTGCGCAGGCCGGACAGGTCGATGACCAGCGCGCCGTCGGCGACGCCGAGGCCGCCCGCGTTGTGGCCGCCGCCGCGGATGGCGAGGTCCAGGCCCCGTTCGCGCCCGTAGCGGACACAGGTGACGACGTCGGCGGCGTCGCGGCAGTAGGCGATCGCCGCCGGCCGCTTGTCGATCATGGCGTTGTAGACCGCGCGGGCTTCGTCGTAGCCCGGGTCGGCCGGCGTGACGAGGTTGCCGCGCAGCGCGGTGGCCAGTTCCTCGTGCGGCAGAGCGGTGGTGGTCATGGTGCCCCTCTCGGATTTCCCGTACCGGGGGCAACGTAGGCAGCGGGCGTTCGCGCAGCGTTCGGTCCGTTCGCGCCGGTCAGGACGGGAGCCGAACGCCCAGGTCCGCCTCCGCCCGCCGCCGCAGGGCGACGCTGCCCTGGACGCGGGCCAGCTCGGCGGCCGCCCGCAGCCGGGGCACCGGATCGGCGTCGTACGCCGCCCGCAGCCGCAGCACCTCCAGCAGCCACCAGCGGTCGTCGCGGGCTTCCCCGGCGGCCAGCGCGGCGTCCAGCGTCGCGCCGGCCGCGACCGGCTCCGCGAGCTCGGCGACGAGCGTCAGCCAGTACGGCATCCGCGCGAACGACCCTTCGGCCTTGAGGTTCGCGACGCCCTCCTGCGCCGCGGCCAGCCCGGCCTCGCCGCCGCGGGCCCAGCCGCCCAGCACCAGGGCCCACTCGCGGTAGTAGGCGAAGCCGTACCGGTCGCACAGCGCGTGCAGCTCCGAGACGGCCGCCCACAGCGCCGTCCTGTCGCGGCGCATCTGGTGCGTCACGCCCGCGTAGGCCAGCCCGATGGCCAGGCTGTACGGGTCGTCGACCTCGCGGGCGCGCGCGACGGCCTCGGCGGCGCTCGCCACCGCCGCGTCGTCGTCGCCGAGGAGCCAGTGCGCGTGGGCCGCCCAGGCCGGGCCGTGGACGTCCGGGCGGGTGCCGACCGGCAGCCTCGGCAGGTCGCGCGTGCGGTCCGCGGCGAGGGCGAAGTGCCGCACCGCCTCGGCCGGGCGGCCGAGGCTGACCGACGAGCCGGCGTAGGCGAAGTGCGCGGTGCCCGTCTCGGCGGCGGCCGCGTCCGGGCCGAGCAGCTCGAGCGCGCGTTCGGCGACCTCGTGGGCCTGGGCGGTCCGGCCCTGCACGAACCGGGACGAGAAGACGGCCAGCAGCGCGGTCACCGTCGCCGCGGGGTCCCCGGCCGCCTCCGCCAGCACGAGCGCGCGTTCGACGGTCCGCTGCAGGTGGGGCGAGGCGTAGCCGTGGCGGGCGTTGAGCGGGCCGGCGAGCTCGTCGAGGACGGCGTGCTCGGTGCGGTCGCGCATCCCGCTCGCGGGCTGGGCGCGCACCAGCGCCAGCGCCGCCTCGAGCAGGCGGATCGCTTCGGCGTGGGCGAAGGTGCGCGCGGCGACGGCCGCCGCCCGCCGGTAGGAGGCGACGGCGCGGTCGGGCCGGCCGCCGCGGGCGTACTGCTCGGCCAGCTGCGCGGCGACGGCGTCGATGTCCTCGGCGTGCAGCAGTTCCAAACCCTGGGCCAGCCGCCGGTGCAGCAGCCACCGTCGCGGCGGGCTGACCTGCTGGTAGGCGGCCTCGCGCAGCAGGTCGTGGGTGAAGTCGTAGCCGCCGCGGAACTCGCGCAGGATCCGGCGGCGCCACAGCTCGTCCACCGCGTCGACGACGGTGTCCGCGTCGAGGTCGCTCGCCTCGGTGAGCAGCTCGAGGGTGAAGTCCCGGCCGGCCGCCGCGGCGAGCCCGGCGACCTCGCGCGCCGCCGGCCCGGGCTGCGCGAGCCGGGCCCGCAGCACCGCGCCCAGGCTCTCGGTGGGCGGCGCATCGCCGGCCCGCAGCGCTTCCACGACGAAGAGCGGGTAGCCGCCGGTGGCCGCGTGCAGGACTTCGCGGTCCGACGCGGTCAGCGGTCGTCCGGCCACCGCTTCGCCGAGCAGCGCCGTGCCGCCGGCGTCGAACGGGCCCAGCGGCAGCTCGGTCAGCCTGCCGTCGTCGCGCAGCTGGGCCGTCCACGCCGCCACGCCGGGGGCCGGCGTGCCCTCGCGCAGCGTCGCCGCGACCAGCAGCGGCGCGTCCGGCAGCAGGCCGAGGCAGAAGGCGAGGAACGCGCCCGTTTCCTCGTCGCACCACTGGACGTTGTCGAGCACCAGCAGGACCGGCCGGCCGCCGGCGGTGAGCGCCCGCGCCAGCCCTTCGAAGAACCGCCCCCGCTGCCACGCTTCGAGGGCGGGCTGGCCGCCGTCCGGGCGCGCGGCGGGCAGCAGCCGGGCGACCTCGGCCCGCCACACCGGGTCCAGCGAGCCGGCGGCGCGCTGCAGCGCGGGGGTGCGCAGCCAGTCGGCCACCGGCGCCAGCGGGAGCCGGCCGGCCGAGCCGAAGCAGCGGCCGGTGGCCACGACGGCGCCTTCCGCGCGCGCCAGGGCGGCGAGCTCGGTGACGAGCCGCGTCTTTCCGACCCCGGCGTCGCCGCGCACGAGGACGATCCCGGATCGGCCCGCGGCGGCCGCGTGCCACCGCTCGCCCAGCCGGGCCAGCTCGGCGGTCCGGCCGACGAGCCCGGTGGCCGCCGCGCGCCGGACCTCGGGGCCGGGCCGGGCGAGCAGCCGGCGCAGCGCCGCGCGGGTCGGCTCGGCCGGGACGACGCCGAGCTCGCGTTCGAGGACCGACGCGCACCGGTGGTACGTGCTCACCGCGCCCGCGCGGTCGCCGGCGTCGGCCTGCAGCCCCATCAGCGTCCGGTAGCCGGTCTCTTCGAGAGGCCGCAGCCGGATCCGGCGGCGGGCCGCGGCGAGCGCGGCGGCCGGGTCGCCCGCGCGCGACCGGCAGATCAGGTCGCACAGCTCGACGCACTGGCGGTCCAGCTCGGCGCGGGCCGCCAGTACCCAGTCGTCGGCCAGGCCGGGCAGCAGCTCGCCGCGGTAGGCCGCGAGCGCGGCGTGGGCGTGCGCGACGGCTTCACCGGGGTCCTCGGCGGTCGTTGCGGCCCTGTAGGCGACGTCGAACTCGCGCACGTCCACCCGGCTCGACGGCGTGTCCCGCCAGCACAGGTCCCGTCCGGTGACGGCCAGCGAAGGGAGGTCGCCGAGGACGCGGCGCAGCTGGTGCAGCTCGCGGCGGAGGTTGGTCAGGGCCTGTGCGTCGGTGGAGTCCGGCCAGAACAGCCCGGCGAGCAGCCGGCGCGGCTGGGCCAGCCCGGCGTGCACGACGAGGTGGGCCACGAGCGCGACCGACCGCGGCGACCGCGTCAGCACGGTGCCGGTGGCGTCGTCGGCGATCACCTGCTCGCCCAGCAGCGAGACGCGCAGCACCCGGCCACGCTAGCCCGGAAACCGATCCGCGCGCGGATCTTCACCGGCGGGGGGTTGCGCCGGGCCGTCCGGGTGCGCAGGCTCGACACCGTGAGCGAGCACGAGTACGACCTCATCGTCATCGGTTCGGGCCCCGGCGGGCAGAAGGCCGCGATCGCCGCGGCGAAGCTCGGCAAGCGCGTGGCGGTCGTGGACCGGCACGACATGGTCGGCGGGGTGTGCGTCAACACCGGCACGATCCCGTCCAAGACCCTGCGCGAGGCCGTGCTCTACCTGACCGGCATGAACCAGCGCGAGCTGTACGGCGCGAGCTACCGCGTCAAGCAGGACATCACGATCGCCGACCTGCTGGCGCGCACGCAGCACGTCGTCGGGCGCGAGGTCCAGGTGGTGCGGGCGCAGCTGATGCGCAACCACGTCGACCTGATCTCCGGCACCGGCTCGTTCGGCGACCCGCACACGGTGGTCGTCGAGAGCAAGCACCCCGGCGACCGCCGGACGCTGAGCGCGGACTACGTGGTGATCGCCACCGGCACCCGCCCGGCGCGTCCGCCCCAGGTGGACTTCGACGCCGCGCGCGTGCTCGACTCCGACGAGATCCTGCGGCTCGAGCAGATCCCGTCGTCGCTGGTCGTCGTGGGCGCGGGGGTCATCGGGATCGAGTACGCGTCGATGTTCGCCGCGCTCGGCTCCCGCGTCACGGTGGTCGAGCAGCGCGACCAGATGCTCGACTTCTGCGACCCGGAGATCGTGGAGTCGCTGAAGTTCCAGCTGCGCGACCTCGGCGTGACGTTCCGCTTCGGCGAGAAGGTCGCGGACGTGGCGGTGTCCGACGACTCGACGATCACGACCCTGGTCAGCGGCAAGCGCATCCCGGCCGACGGCGTCATGTACTCCGCGGGCCGCCAGGGCATGACCGGCGAGCTGGCCCTCGACGCGGCCGGGCTGAAGGCGGACGAGCGCGGCCGGCTCGTGGTCGACGAGAACTACCGCACGGAGGTCCCGCACATCTACGCGGTCGGCGACGTGATCGGCTTCCCGGCGCTCGCGGCGACGTCGATGGACCAGGGCAGGCTCGCGGCGTACCACGCGTTCGGCGAACCGGCGAACGGCCTCGGCGCGCTGCAGCCGATCGGGATCTACACCATTCCGGAGATTTCGTACGTGGGCGCGACGGAGGCGCAGCTGACGTCGTCGTCGGTGCCGTACGAGGTCGGCATCGCCCGCTACCGCGAGCTGGCGCGCGGCCAGATCACCGGCGACAGCTACGGGATGCTGAAGCTGCTGGTGTCCACGAAGGACCGGAAACTGCTGGGCGTGCACGTGTTCGGCACGGGCGCGACGGACCTGGTCCACATCGGACAGGCGGTGATGGGCTGCGGCGGGACGGTCGACTACCTGGTGGACGCGGTGTTCAACTACCCGACGCTGTCGGAGGCGTACAAGGTGGCGGCCCTGGACGCGACCAACAAGATCCGCGCGCTGGACCGCTTTTCGTCCTGAGCGAAATCCCAGTCGTCCCACCGGCACCAGGAGTCCCGAAGCCGTTTGACACTCCTCTAGAACATATGTTCGACTGGCGCGGTGCGATGGGATCGGCAGCGAGCGGGGGAGGGTGAGCCGGCACTGCCCGGGCTGGAGGGCCTGGTGCGGTCCGTGCGGTCACCGGAGTTCGACGGCGTCACCTTTCACGAGGTGCACGCGCGCTCGGTGCTGAACAAGGTGCCGTCGGGCTCGGGTGTCCCCTTCGACTGGACCGTGAACCCGTACCGCGGTTGTTCGCACGCCTGCACGTACTGCCTCGAAGGCGGCACCAAGATCCTCATGGCGGACGGCCGCACGCGGGCGCTGTCCGAGCTGAAGGTCGGCGACGAGATCTACGGCACCCGCGGCCACGGCGCCTCCCGGCGGCTGGTGCCCACCCGGGTCGAAGCGCACTGGACGACCCTGCGCGCCGCCTACCGCGTGACGCTGGAGGACGGCACCCGGCTCGTCGCCGGCGGCGACCACCGGTTCCTCACGAGCAAGGGCTGGAAGCACGTCACCGGCAGCAAGTTCGGCGCGGCGCAGCGGCCGCACCTCGAACCCGGCACCGAGCTCGTCGGCGTCGGCCGGTTCGAGCCGACGCCGGACGAGACGCTCGGCTACCGGGCCGGCTACCTGTGCGGCATGCTGCGCTCCGGCGGGTTCGCCGCGGAGCCGGACGCGGCCACCCGCGCCCTCGGGTACCTGCCCGACTTCGGCGCGTCCGTCGGGTTCCTCCAGGTGCCGGCGGACCCGGACGCGCACTGGCAGCGCGGGTTCCTCGCCGGCGTCTTCGACCTCGCGGGCGACTACGGCCGCGGCGTCCTCGCGGTGGCGCACGACGAACCCGAGATCGTCGAGGCGTTCGCCGCCGCGCTCACCCGGTTCGGCTTCGCGCACCAGATCGACGAAGTGCCGAAGTTCCCCGCGCGGCAGGAAGTCCGGCTGCTGGGCGGAACCGCGGAGGTGCTGCGGTTCCTGCACGTGGGCAACCCGGCGGTGACGTGGAAGCGGTCGCTGGACGGCGCGGTGATCGGCGCGAGCCGCCGCACCGTCGAGGCGATCGAGCCGCTCGGGCTGCAGCTGCCGCTGTTCGACATCACGACCGGCACCGGCGACTTCATCGCCGACGGCATGGTGTCGCACAACTGCTTCGCCCGGAACACCCACACGTACCTGGACTTCGACGCGGGCCACGACTTCGACACGCAGGTGGTCGTGAAGGTCAACGCGCCGGAGGTCCTGGCGGCGCAGCTGAAGCGGCCGTCGTGGCGGCGCGAGCCGGTGGCGATGGGCACGAACACCGACCCGTACCAGCGGGCGGAGGGCCGCTACCGGCTGATGCCGGGGATCATCACGGCGCTGGCCCGGTCGGGGACGCCGCTGTCGGTGTTGACGAAGGGCACGGTCCTCGCGCGCGACCTGCCACTGCTGCAGGAGGTGGCCCGGGACGTGCCGGTGTCGCTGGCGGTCTCCTTGGCGCTGCTGGACGGCGAGCTGCAGCACCGCCTCGAGCCGGGCACGCCGAGCCCGCGGGCCCGGCTGGAGCTGATCCGCAAAGCGCGTGACGCGGGATTGCCGTGTTCGGTGCTGGTGGCGCCGGTGCTGCCGTGGCTGACGGACTCGGCCGAGGCGCTCGACGCGTTGTTCGCCCGGCTGGCGGAGGTGGGCGCGACGAGCGCGACGGTGATCCCGCTGCACCTGCGCCCCGGTGCCCGGGAGTGGTTCGGCCGCTGGCTGGCGGGAACGTATCCGGAGCTGGTGCCGAGGTACCGCGAGCTGTACGCGCGGGGGAGCTACGTGCAGAAGGCTTATCGGGAGAGGCTGGGGGAGCGGGTGGCACCGCTGCTCCGGCGGCACGGGCTCATGCGGAGCGCGGGGGAGAACCCGCGGGGTGCGGAGCCGGTGCCCGAGCCGCGGATCGAGGTGCCGGCCGCGGAGCAGTTGCGGCTGTTGTGAGCCGGGGCGATCGCCGTCCTTGCGGTCCTTTGTGGACAAGCGCCGCCCGTGGTGCGTGATCACCCGCCTCGCCGCCGTGTGGGTGAAGCCGTCACCCCGATCGCCTCCGCAGCCGGTCGAACTGCGCCGTTCGCCGTAGTCCTCACCCGATTGCGCGGCCAAGTCGGGGGCTTGCGGAAAAATGTCCGATCGTGTCGTTGTCGCTCCGGCTCGCCGACGCCTAACGTCGAAGGGATCGATGCGGAAGGGAGAGCGGTGATGACGACCTCGCAGACCGATCGGGTCGCGGCCGCCCGGCTCGCGTGGGCCGCCCTGAAGCTGACCCGGGCCGGGCGGCACCCCGTCGGCGTCGAGCGGCTGGCGGCCACCGTCGGCGTCTCCTCGGCCGAAGCGCGCCGGCTCGTCGAACTGATCGGCTTCACCCTGCACCGCGACCTCGTCAGCACCGGTCCCGCGCCGCGCGGCGCCCACCACCGCCTCCAGCCCGCCGAAGGCACGCTCGGCGCCGGCCCGGACGGCACCGTTGACATGTTCCTGCTGGCCATCGCCACCGGCGAGCCCGTGCACGCGGCCGCCGTCTGCCCGGTCACCGGCACGCACATCCGCATCGACCTCACCGACCGCGCGGTGCTGCAGGCCGACCCGCCCTCGGCCGTCGTCGCCGCCGTCGACCTGGGCTTCGGCCTCGAGCACGCCGACGCCGTGGCCTGCGCCGGCCAGCCGTTCTTCTCCTCGGCGTCGGCGGCCGCGAACTGGCTGGTCGCCCACCCGGGCGGCCGCATCTACCGGGTCGCCGCTTACCTCGCCCAAGCCCACCGGCTGGTGGCCGCGCTCGAGATCCGGCCGAAGTTCGTCCTCTGACCACTTCGCAAACCAAGCCTGCCGACGTCCTAAGCTGGGCTGTTCGTTAGCCTTTCCGGGCAGCGATAACCCCAGGTCGAAGGAGAGCAGTCGCAGTGCTCCGCACTCACAACGCCGGCACCCTGCGTGCCGGACAGGCCGGACAGACCGTCACCCTCACCGGATGGGTGGCCCGGCGGCGCGATCACGGCGGCGTCATCTTCATCGACCTGCGCGATGCCAGCGGCGTCGCCCAGGTCGTCTTCCGCGAAGGCGAGATGGCCGAGCGCGCGCACGCCCTGCGCTCCGAGTTCTGCGTGAAGATCGTCGGCGAGGTCGCGAAGCGCCCCGAGGGCAACGCGAACGCCGAGATCCCCACCGGCGAGATCGAGGTCCTCGCGACCGAGCTCGAGGTGCTTTCCGAGGCCGCGCCGCTGCCGTTCCCGATCGACGACCGCGTCGACGTCGGCGAAGAGGTCCGCCTCAAGCACCGCTACCTCGACCTGCGCCGCAGCGGCCCGGCCGCGGCCATGCGGCTGCGCAGCGAGGTCAGCCGCGCCGCGCGCGAGGTGCTGCACGCCCAGGACTTCGTCGAGATCGAGACCCCGACGATGACCCGCTCGACGCCCGAAGGCGCGCGCGACTTCCTGGTGCCCGCGCGGCTCAAGCCCGGCTCCTGGTACGCGCTGCCGCAGTCGCCGCAGCTGTTCAAGCAGCTGCTCATGGTCGGCGGCATGGAGCGGTACTACCAGATCGCCCGCTGCTACCGCGACGAAGACTTCCGCGCCGACCGCCAGCCGGAGTTCACCCAGCTCGACATCGAGATGAGCTTCGTCGAGCAGGACGACGTCATCGACATCGGCGAGCAGATCGTCTCCGCGCTGTGGAAGCTGATCGGGCACGAGATCCCGCGGCCGATCCCGCGCATCACCTACCACGAGGCGATGGCCAAGTACGGCTCGGACAAGCCGGACCTGCGCTTCGACCTCGAGATCACCGACATGACGGAGTTCTTCGCCGACACGCCGTTCCGCGTGTTCCAGGCGCCCTACGTCGGCGCGGTCGTCATGGCGGGCGGCGCCGACCAGCCGCGCCGCCAGCTCGACGCGTGGCAGGAGTGGGCGAAGCAGCGCGGCGCGCGCGGCCTCGCGTACATCCTCGTGAACGAAGACGGCACGCTCGGCGGGCCGGTCGCGAAGAACCTCTCCGAGACCGAGCGCGAGAACGTCGCCGCCGCGGCGGGCGCCAAGGTCGGCGACTGCATCTTCTTCGCCGCCGGCAAGGCCGCGTCGACGCAGCCGCTGCTCGGCGCCGCGCGCGACGAGATCGGCAAGCGCCTCGGCCTGATCGACGAGGACGCCTGGTCGTTCGTGTGGGTCGTCGACGCGCCGCTGTTCGCGCCGGTCGAGGACATCGGCGACGACGTCGCCGTCGGCTCCGGCAAGTGGACCGCGGTGCACCACGCGTTCACCTCGCCGACCCCGGAGTGGATCGACAAGTTCGAGCAGGACCCGGGCAACGCGCTCGCCTACGCCTACGACATCGTCTGCAACGGCAACGAGATCGGCGGCGGCTCGATCCGTATCCACCGCGGCGACGTCCAGAAGCGCGTCTTCACCTTGATGGGCCTCGGCGAGGAGGAGGCGCAGGAGAAGTTCGGCTTCCTGCTCGACGCCTTCGCCTTCGGCCCGCCGCCGCACGGCGGCATCGCGTTCGGCTGGGACCGGATCGTCATGCTGCTGGCCAAGGCCGACTCGCTGCGTGACGTGATCGCGTTCCCGAAGACCGGCGGCGGCTACGACCCGCTGACCGCGGCGCCGGCGCCGATCACGGCGCAGCAGCGCAAGGAAGCCGGCATCGACGCGAAGCCGGCCACCCCGCCGCAGAGCTAGTGCTGCACCTCAGGGCCGTGTGCCCGCCGGACGTCACCGCGCGAGCGCTGGACGTCCTGCGGGCGCACGCCGGGACGGCGCACCTGGTCGTGCACCGCGGCGCCGCCGTGGAGCCGGCGGGTGACCTGGTCGAGGCCGACATCGCGCGCGAGGCGGCCGACGAGATCGTCGACGCGCTGTGCGGGCTCGGGCTCGACCACACCGGCGGCATCACGCTCGAAGCCCTCGACACCGCGCTGTCCGACGCCGCCGACCGGGCGGAGGAGGCGGCGCCGGGCGAGGGCGCGGACGCCGTCGTGTGGGAGGAGCTGGTCGCCCGCACGGGCGAGGAATCCCGGGCGAACGTGACGTTCCTGGCGTTCCTCACCATCGCCTGCCTGCTCGCCGCGGTCGGCGTGCTGACGAACTCCGCGGTGACGATCGTAGGCGCGATGGTCGTCGGGCCGGAGTTCGGGCCACTGGCCGCGCTCGCGGTCGGGCTCGTCCTGCGGCGCGGTGACCTGCTCCGCCGGGCGGGTGTGGCGTTGGGCGTGGGTTTCCCGCTGGCGATGGTCGTGACGCTGGGTGGCGCGCTGCTCGTGCGCGCGACCGACGTGTTCGGCGAACAGGCTTTCCGGCTGGACCAGAACCACGAAGTCGACTTCGTCTTCTCCGTCGGCGTGCCGTCCCTGGTCGTCGCGATGCTCGCCGGCGCCGCCGGGATGCTCGCCATGACGTCGGCGAAATCGGCCGCGCTGGTGGGCGTCTTCATCTCCGTGACCACGGTGCCGGCCGCGGGTTACGCGGTCGTCGCGGCCGTGGCGGGGGAGTGGAGCCGGTGCCTCCAGTCGGTCGGCCAGCTGCTCGTCAACCTCCTCGGAATCGTTGCAGCAGCGGCCATTGTGTTGACTCTGCGCCGGAATGGGCAACGTTCACGGGTGGGAACGCGTCCGCTATCACGGGGATGACCCGTTCCGGACGGGGGGCTCCTTCTTGTCCGGATGTCAGTAGTCATGGTTGCTCAGTCACGAGTAGGGTCGGTGACAATGACAGTCGACACCTCCTCCACCGGCGACGCTGGGGTCGGGGCAGGAGCCGAGCACCTCGCCGTGGCCGCGGCGGTCGCGGCGGGCGAGTCCGTTCTTTCGCGCCGGTTCGGCAGTGCGATCACCCTGGTGGCGCCCGAGGACCTCGCGGGGAGCGGGCCGGCGAAGGTGGTCCGGGCGAGAGTGGTGTCGTCGTCCTTCGCGCTGCCGCGCACGCTGGTCATCAAGCACTACCCGGACCAGCCGTCCTCGGGTGCCGACCCGTTCGCCCAGGAGGCGGTCAGCTACCAGCTGTTCACGGCGCTGGCGCCGGACGAGCGGATGTGCCCGGAGCTGCTGGCCCACGACGGCCGCGACCGCGTGCTGGTGCTGGAGGACCTCGGCCGCACGCCGACGCTGGAGGACAAGCTCTACGCGCGCGACTCCCGCGCGGCCGAGCGCGCGCTGCTGTCGTGGGCGCGGTCGCTCGGCAGGTTGCACGCGAGCACGGCGGGGCGCGAAGCGGACTTCAACGCGTTGCTGCGACGCCTCGGCGGCCCGGCGAAGGACGACGGTCGCGGTGACGACGAGCTGTGCGCGAGGGTGCCGGTGGTGATCCAGGAGCGCCTCGGCATCCCGGCGCCGGACGAGGTGCTGACGCAGGTGGCGGAGGCGCTGGAGCAGTCCCGGTCGGCGGGGTTCCGCGCGTTCAGCCCGGTGGAGCTGAGCCCGGACAACAACCTGGTGACGGGCGAGAGCGTCCGGTTCCTGGACTTCGAGTACGGCTGCGTCCGCTCGGCACTGGTCGACGCGGCGCACTTGAGGCTGCCGTTCGCGAGCTGGCCGGACGCGCTGGCGCTGCCAGCGGGCATGAGCGAAGCGATGATCGCGGCGTGGCGAGCGGAGGTGGTCGGGGTGTGGCCGGCCTTCGGCGACGACGACGTGCTGGCCACGCACCTGACGACCAGTGAGCTGCTGCGGGTGTGGGTGATCACGGGGGAGGAGCTGGGGTCGCTGGATCTGTCCCGGCATGCCGCTCCGGTGAGCCGCGAGGCGGCGCTGGTGACCTGGTGGCGCGATCTGGCCAAGCACGCGGGGTATGTGCGGATGACGGCGGTGTCGGAGTTCGCGTCCCGGGTGGCGGCGGCCTTGGCGGCACGGTTGGGGCCGCACGCGGATTTGGCGTTCTACCCGGCTTTCCGCTGAGGTCGGCTTGGGTGGGGTCGGCCGGGTGGCTGGTGGCTTCTTGCTGAGGTCGGTCTTGGTGGGGCCGGTCGGGTGGCTGGTGGCTCTTTGCTGAGGTCGGTCGTGGTGGGGCTGGCCGGGTGGCTGGTGGCTCTTTGCTGAGGTCGGTCGTGGTGGGGCCGGTCGGGTGGCTGGTGGCTTTTCGCTGAGGGGTGCGGTTGTCCACAGGCGGGCCGTGATGTGGACAGGCGGCGCCGGCGGGCGCTTTTTCGCGCGGGTTTGTCGGCCCTCGCCGATACGCTGGAAGCGGGGGCAGCCCCCAGGGAGGGCGGGCTTTCGGCCGGGCGGCGCGGCTGTCCACAGGGCGGCCGTGATGTGGACAGCCGGCGCAGGTGGGGGCTTTTCCGGCGCGGGTTCGTCGGCCCTCGCCGATAGGCTGGAAGCGGGGGCAGCCCCCAGGGAGGGCGGGCCTTCGGCTGGGCTGGGCTGGGCTGCGCCAGGCAGTGCCGGACCGGGCAGGGCCGGGCCGCCGGGCCGGGCAAGGCCAGGCAGTGCCGCCCCGGGCCGGGCAAGGCCAGGCAGTGCCGGGCTTGTCTACCATCGCCGTCCCGAAGCCCAAGTGTCTTGAATGAGTCATTCAGGACCTCCGAAGACCTGAATGACTCATTCAAGACCTTCGGCGGGACCGCCGGCCATGCCCACGCGGAGCCCCGGCCCGGGAAGTCGGGCCTGCACACCGCCGCCGGACAGGACATTTCCGGCTCGCGTGAGGTGAGCGTCAAGAATTAGGCGCTCCGTCCCAGGCGCGTTACCTCGTCCTCACCGGGTGTGAGTCTCCGTGGCCGATGGTCGTGTACGTGACCGTGATCAGTGTCGAAGTCACTCCCGAACCTCCCCGGCCCGCCCGGCCCCCACTCGCGGCCGTACCGAACGTCGCGCCCTCGACCGCGCTCAAGCGCGCCGAGCGGCTTGTCGTGCTCGGGGACTCCACCGCCGTCGGGCTCGGGGATCCGCTGCCCAAGCGGGGTGGCTGGCGGGGTGTCGGCCCGCTCGTCGCCGCCGCGCTCGGGGTCGATCCCGCCGGCTACCTCAACCCCGCCTTCACCGGTGCCCGGATGCGGTGCGTGCTCACCGAGCAGGTGCCCGCCGCCGTCGCGCACCGGCCTGATGTCGCTCTTCTCGTCGCCGGCATGAACGACACCCTGCGGCCGGACTTCGACGCCGCCCGGATCGCCGCCGACCTCACCGACGTCATCCGGCGCCTCCGCGACGTGGGCACCACCGTCGTCCCCGTCCGGTTCCACGACCACAGCAAGGTGTTCCGCCTGCCGCCGTCGCTCAAGCGCGCCCTCAGCGCCCGCGTCGCCGAGCTGAACGCCGCCATCGACGAGGTCGTCGCCCGCGAAGGCGTTCCCTGCCTCGACCTCGACCGCCTCCCCGGCGCCTACGACCTCACGGTGTGGAGCGTCGACCGGCTGCACCCCTCCGAACTCGGCCACCGCCTGCTCGCGGACGGCTTCACCGCCCTGCTCTCCGAAGCCGGCTTCGCCGTCCCCGAGCCGGTGAGCCTCACCTGCAGCGGCGGTGTCGAGCCCAGCGCCGCCGGGCACGCGGGCTGGCTGGTGCTCAAGGGGATCCCGTGGCTCTGGCGCCGCGGCCGCGAGTTCCTGCCCTACGCCGCCGTCATCATGTGGAACTCGTTCCGCGCCCGCTGAACACCCGCACCGCCTCCGCGTCCGAAGCCGGGTTCCGGACGAAGTAGTCCACCCACTCCTCGATGCCGGGATAGCCCGACCCCGCGGCCAGGAAAGCACAAGCCGCCTCGACGTCGTACGACGTCCGCCGCAGCTCGACGCCGTCGCCGAGCAACGCCCAGTGCGCACCCCGCGTGCCGTACGGCATCCCGACGCTGCCGGGGTTGACGACCAGCCGGCGGTCGGCGAGCCGGACGAACGGCATGTGCGTGTGCCCGCAGACGACCGTCAACTCGGCGAAGCCGTCGAGGACTTCCGCCCACCGCTCCAGCGGGCTGTCGACGAGCACGATTTCGGTGTCGTCGCGCGGGGTCGCGTGGCAGAACAGCACGCCGTCGAGCGACACCGTCAGCGGCAGCGCCTCCAGCACCGGCAAGTCCGCCGGACGCAGCTGCCGCGCCGCCCACGGGAAGATCGGGTCCGGCACGAAGGTCCCGGCCCCGCGCGCCGACGCCACCAGCTCGCGGTCGGCGTTGCCCCGCACCCAGACCGCCCGCGAGCCCAGCGAAAGCAGCCGGTCCATGGTCTGCACCGGCATCGGGCCCGCGAGCAGGTCGCCGAGCAGCACGATCTTCTCCGCCGCCACGACGTCCGGCTCGGCCAGCACGGCGTCCAACGCGGGGAGCACGCCGTGGATGTCCGCCAGCACCGCGACCGTCATCGCCCCACGATCGGGCACGGTAAGCGCCCCGGGCGAGGGATTTCGCCCAGGGCGCAACCGGTTCACGCCGTGGTGAGCTTCAGCTCCCGCACCCCGGTCATGTTCGGGTTGATCTGGAACTTCGGCGGCTCACCCGGGATCGTGCGCAGCGCGGGGTAGCGGTCGAACAGGATGTCCAGCGCCACCCGGCCTTCGAGCCGCGCCAGCGGCGCCCCGATGCAGAAGTGGATCCCGCGGCCGAACGCCAGGTGCGGGTTGGGGTCCCGCAGCGGGTTGAACGTGTCCGGGTCGGTGAACACGCGGTCGTCGCGGTTGGCCGCCGCCACCCAGACCAGCAGCATCTGGTCCGCGGGCACGGTCGTCCCGCCCAGCTCGACCTCGCGGGTCGTCGCGCGGGCCACCACCGCGAACGGCGACAGGTACCGCAGCGACTCCTCGATCGTCGGTGGCACGAGCGACCGGTCGGCGCGCACGCGCTCGTCCCACTCCGGGTGGGTGTCCAGGCACAGCACCGCGTTGCCGAGCAGCATCGTGGTGGTGATGTGCCCGGCCAGCAGCAGGACGTTCGCGAAGTTGACGACTTCGTTGCGCGTCAGCCGTTCCCCGTCGACCTCGGCTTCGACGAGCTTCGTCAGCAGGTCCTCCCGCGGCTGCTTCCGCCGTTCGTCGACGTGCGCGCCGAGGTAGTCCGCAAGCGCTTTCTGGCCTTCCAGGGACTTCTTGACCGCTTCCTGGCGCCCCTCGGTCTGCTCCTTCAGCGAGAACTGCTCCGAGGAGTCGAACAGCTTGTCCACCCAGCCCTTGAACAGGGTCCGGTCGCTCGCGGGGACCCCCAGCAACTCCGCGATGACGATCACCGGCAACGGGTAGGCGAGGTCCTCGACCAGCTCGAGCCGGCCCGAGGACCCCGCCGCGTCGAGCAGTTCGTGCGTCACCGCGGCGATGCGCGGCTCCAGGTCGGCGACGACCTTCGGCGTGAACGCCCGGCTGACCAGCTTGCGCATCTTGTTGTGCAGCGGCGGGTCCAGCTGCAGCAGGTTGCCCGCCCGCATCTCCTCGAAGTCGACGTCGACGTCCTGCTCGGCCATCATCTCCGCCGGCACCAGCCGGGTGGTGTCCGAGGAGTACGTCGCCGGGTCGCGGAGCACCTCTTCGGCCTCCGGGTGCCCGTAGACGTTCCAGAACCCGAGGTCTTCGGCGTGGTGCACCCGCTCCTCGGGCTGCTTCCCCCGCAGCCAGAACTGGGCTTCGTGGAGTCCCCAGAGGTCCGCTTGTGTGGTGGTCATGTCCGCCCCTTCTTTCCCCTGTGTGGCCCCGGGATCAGCCGGGTGCCCTGGTGGGATCGTGTGCGTAGATCCCTTGCCGGTAGCCCGAGACGAGCTCCTCGAGCGCCGAACCCAATTCCGCCGCCACGTCCGCGACCGCCGCGGGATCGGGCTCCCCGGCCGGTTCGAACGCGGTGCGGATCACGTGCGCGAGAGCCGCCGCCTTCTCCTCGAGCGCGATGCCGTCGAACTCGTCGGACAGCGTCCCGCCCAGGTAGAACCCGACCGTCGCGGCGTTGAGCGCGAAGGACAGGTTCGGGACGTCCGGCCGGACCAGCCCGTGCCGCAGCATGGTTTCCTCGAAGTGCCTGCGCAGCTCGTCCTGCTGCTTCTTCAGGGCGAGGTCGCCGAGCGAGCCGAACATCTCGGCGTTGCCGCGCAGCATCGCCATCACCAGCGGGCGGCGATGGGTGGTGAGGAACGACGACGAGATCATCCGGTGCGGGAGGATCATCGCCGGGTCGCCCTTGATCCGGCCCAGGATCTCGTCGGTCAGGTCGGCCGACTCGCGCATCATCAGCGCCTGGAACAGCAGTTCCTTGTTGCGCCAGTGCAGGTAGACGGTGCCCTTGCCGATCCCGACCGCGCGCGCGATGTCGTCGACCGCCACCTTGCGGTAGCCCATGCGCAGCAGCAGCTCGCCCGCCGCGTCCAGGATGCGGTCCGCGCGCTCGCGGTTGGGATGGCTCATGCGTTCCACCTGCGGTTCCGTTGAACGTTTGACCTGTTGACCAGAATCGCACTTTCGGTCAACCGGTCATCACGACGGTAGCGCCGATCGCGGGGCCGGGGCAAGTGGTTCTGTCGGTGGCGTCGGTTAACGTCATCGATGTGGCACAGGACGAACTCTTCACCGTGAACGCCGACGTGGCCCCGCCACCGGAGCGCACGACGTCGAACGCGGGCGAACCGCAAGCCGACCCGGCCAGCTCGCCGCTGGCCGTGCGGATGCGGCCGCGCTCGCTCGACGAGGTCGTCGGCCAGCAGCACCTGCTGCGCGAAGGCGCCCCGCTGCGGCGGCTGGTCGAGGGCGCCGCGCCGGCGTCGGTGCTGCTCTACGGCCCGCCCGGCACGGGCAAGACGACGCTGGCCAACCTCGTCTCGATCGCCACCGGCCGCCGGTTCGTCGCGATGTCCGCGCTTTCGGCCGGCGTCAAGGAGGTGCGCGGCGTCATCGAGGAGGCGCGGCGGCGGCGCCAGTACAACACCGAAAACACCGTCCTGTTCATCGACGAGGTGCACCGCTTCTCCAAGACGCAGCAGGACGCGCTGCTCGGCGCGGTCGAGGACCGCACGGTGCTGCTCGTCGCCGCGACCACCGAGAACCCGTCGTTCTCCGTCGTCTCGCCGCTGCTGTCGCGGTCGCTGGTGCTGCAGCTGCGTCCGCTGACCGACGAAGACATCACCGAGCTGATCGAGCGCGCGCTGGCCGACGAACGCGGTCTCGGCGGCGAGCTGACGCTGACCGAGGACGCGCGTGCCCACCTCGTCCGGCTCGCGGGCGGGGACGCGCGCCGCGCGCTCACGGCGCTGGAGGCGGCGGCGGACGCCGCGTCGGCCACCGAGGCGAAGACGATCGACCTGCCCATCGTCGAGTCCACTGTGGACAAGGCGGCGGTCCGCTACGACCGCGACGGCGACCAGCACTACGACGTCATCAGCGCGTTCATCAAGTCGATCCGCGGGTCCGATGTGGACGCCGCGCTGCACTACCTGGCCCGGATGATCGAGGCGGGGGAGGACCCGCGGTTCCTCGCGCGGCGGCTGGTCGTGCACGCCAGCGAGGACGTCGGGCTGGCCGACCCGACCGCGCTGCAGGCGGCCGTCGCGGCCGCGCACGCCGTGCAGTTCATCGGCATGCCGGAGGGCAGGCTGGCGCTGGCCCAGGCGACCATCCACCTGGCCACCGCGCCGAAGTCCAACGCGGTCGTCACGAGCATCGACGCGGCACTGGCCGACGTCCGGGCCGGGCTGGCCGGCACCGTGCCGCCACACCTGCGGGACGGCCACTACGCGGGCGCCAAGAAGCTGGGCAACGCCCAGGGCTACCGGTACCCGCACAACGTCCCGGAAGGCGTGCTGGCCCAGCAGTACCCGCCGGACGACCTGGTCGGCCGGGACTACTACGAGCCCACCCAGCGCGGCGCCGAGCGCACCCTCGCCGACCGCGTCCCCAAGCTGCGCCGGACGATCCGCGGCGAACGGTGAGCCGGGCGGACGATTCTTCGGGCCCTGATCAACTTCGCGGCCCGCGACCGGCAAGATCATCGGGTTTCGTAAGCTGCACGCCTCGAAGGTGACCCGAACCCCGCTGGAGGCGTGCCCGTGCCCGCGACGCTGCAGTGCATCGTCCTGGATTGTCCGGAACCGGTCGTGCTCGCCCGGTTCTACCAGGCCCTGCTCGGCGGCGAGGTGGACCGGCCGGACCCGCGCTGGCGGGTCGACGAGGACTGGTCGACCCTGCATGTGAACGGGATGGTGCTGGGCTTCCAGCGGGCGCCGGACCACCAGCCGCCGCGCTGGCCGAACCCCGCGTTCCCGCAGCAGTTCCACCTCGACTTCGAGGTGGACGACTTCCGGGAGTCCCACCACGCGGTCCTGGTCAACGGCGGCCGGCTGCTCGACCCCGACCTCGGCGGCCGCGGCTGGCGCGTCTACGCCGACCCGGCGGGTCACCCGTTCTGCCTGCTCGGCGATTACTGAGCGCGGTGCGTGGGCACGTGGGAACCATGAGCGTCGCGTTTCTCGGAACCGGAATCATGGGCGCGCCGATGGCGGCCAACATCGCGAAGGCGGGCCTCGAGGTCCGGGTCTGGAACCGGACCCGGGCGAAGGCCGAGCCCCTCGCCGACGTCGCGACGGTCGCGGACTCGGCGGCCGCGGCGGCCGAAGGTGCGGACACCCTCGTGACGATGCTCGCGGACGGACCCGCGGTGTCCGAAGCGTTCGAAGCGGCTTCTCCTGCGTCGGGCACGTTGTGGCTGCAGATGAGCACGGTCGGGCTCGAGTGGACCGACCGGCTCGCCGAGCTGGCCGAGAAGGCGGGCGTGGTGTTCGTGGACGCGCCGGTGCTGGGCACCCGGCAGCCGGCGGAGCAGGCGCAGCTGCAGGTGCTGGCGTCCGGCCCGGAGGAAGCCCGCCCCAAGGCCACGCCGGTGTTCGACGCGGTCGCCGTGAAGACGCAGTGGCTCGGGCCCGCGGGCAACGGCAGCCGGCTCAAGCTGGTCATGAACGCGTGGGTGCTGGCGCTGACCAACGGCACGGCGGAGAGCCTCGGCCTGGCCCGGGCACTGGGCCTGGACCCGGCGCTGTTCCTGGAGACGATCGAGGGAGGCGGCCTCGACGTCGGCTACGCGCACGTGAAGGGCGGCGCGATGCTGTCGGGGGAGTACCCGCCGTCGTTCCCGGCGGGCCTGGCGGCGAAGGACGCGCGCCTGGTGGTCGAAGCCGCGGGCGACGACGTCGACGTGGCGGGCGCCCGAGCGGTCCTCTCGCACCTGGAAGCGGCGGTGGACGCGGGCCACGGCGACGAAGACATGGCGGCCCTCTACCGCGCGGTGCTCAAGGAGCGTTAGACGAGCGTCGCGAGCCGGTCCACGCCGAGGCCGCTCGTCATCAACCGCTCCTTCGCGTTGCCCGTCAGCTTGCGGGTCCACGGCGTGAAGCCGCCGTCGCCGACCTCGGCCAGGGAACCGCCGAAGGCCGCGTACACCTTGAAGCACAGCCCTTCGTAGTACCCGCCGCGCCCGCCTTCGCGCTCCGGGAACGGGTGCACCGGCACGCCTACCTCGTCCAGCAGGCCCTCGAACCGCGGGTCCAGCACCGTCACGCCGAGCGAAGCCTCGGTGGCCCCCAGCGCCCGGCAGGCCGCGACCACCAGCTCCGCGTGCTCGGCCAGCGCCGCCCGTTCGAACGCGAGGTTGCCCGTGTCCCGGCCCGCCGTCACCGCCCCGAACAGCGAGAAGTGCGCGAACAACCCCGTCGGGACCCGCTGGGCGCGCACCACCCGCTGCACCGTCGCCAGGCGGACCACGGACGCCGAAGCGCGCCGGACCGCCGCCTCCAGGGCCAGGCCCGCCGTGGGGTCCGCGGCGACCTCGGTGCCGCGGCCGGTCGGGACCACCCGGTGCTGGGCCAGCCCGGCCACCGCCGAGTGGGTGCCGAGCGGCGCCAGCGGCGAAAGCGCCACCAGCTCGAACGAAGCCGCCGCGCCGATGAGCGCGTCCTCGACCCGCCGCAGCAGCGCGAACGGCAGCGGGCTCGGCGCCGCGAACCGGTCTTCGCGGTGGCGGCGCAGCACGTCGGGACCGGACAGCCGGGCCGCCCGCCGCCGCGCGACCTCCAGCTGGACCGTCGTCAGGTCCGCACCCGGCAACGCGGCCAGCACGTCGGCCGCCGGTCCGCCCGGCCCGGAGAGGACCCGGCGCCCGGGTCCGTCGTCGTGTGCCACCGCCCAGGTGTACCGCCCCGCGGCGACCCGGGGCGACGGGTTTTCCGGCCCGCGCGGGGTGACACGGTCGGGAACCCGGCCAGGCGGTAACCTCACCAGCACCCCAGACCTGTGAACAGAGGAGGGCCCGTGTCGGCAGGGCAGATCGCCGCGTTGATCGCCGCAGGAGCATTCGTGGTGCTGGTCGTCCTGCTGGCGATCCCGCTGATCAAGCTCGGCAAGACGCTGGACGCGGCCACCGAGGCGATCGAGCGCACCAACAGCAACACCGACCCGCTGCTGATCGGCGCGAACCAGACGATCACCCACGTCAACGCCCAGCTCGAGCGGGTGGACGGGATCACGTCGAACGCGCAGGCCGTCACCGGCAACGTCTCCGCGCTGGCGTCGGTGTTCACCGCGACGCTGGGCGGCCCGCTGGTCAAGACCGCGGCGCTGTCCTACGGCCTGTCCAAGGCGATCAAGGCGCGCAAGAAGAAGAGCGCGCTGAAGGCCGCGAAGAAGGCCGCGAAGTGAAGCGGCTGTTCTGGCTCGGCGTCGGCGTCGTCACCGGCGTCGTGCTGTCCCGCAAGGCCGCCGAAACCGCTCGTCAGGCCACCCCGGCGGGGTTAGCATCGAACCTGGGCGACGCCGTGCGCGAGCTGGCGGGCGCCGTGGGTTCGTTCGGCGCCGAGGTGCGCGCGGGCATGAACGAGCGGGAGCAGGAGTTGCACGACATGGTCGAGGAGCGGGCGGGCGTCGCGGCGCCCCGCGCCGAAGGACGGCACGCGGCTGCCGCCCGGCGCCCGGTCCGGCGAGCTCGCCGGGCGGAGGGCTGATCCGGGCCTGCCCGGAACCCTTCCGCCGTCGCCGTCCGACCTCGTTCGCAGCCACCAGCACAAGGACTGACCCGTGGACACACACGAAATCACCGACCGCTTCCTGCGCCATTTCGAAAGCAAGGGCCACACGCGCGTGCCCAGCGCGCCGCTGATCCTCGACGACCCGAACCTGCTGTTCGTCAACGCCGGCATGGTGCAGTTCAAGCCGTACTTCCTCGGTGAGGCGCCGCCGCCGTACCCGCGCGCGACCTCCGTGCAGAAGTGCGTGCGCACGCCGGACATCGACGAGGTCGGCAAGACCACCCGGCACAACACGTTCTTCCAGATGGCCGGCAACTTCTCCTTCGGCGACTACTTCAAGGAAGGCGCCATCGAGAACGCCTGGGAGCTGATCACCAAGCCCCAGAGCGAGGGCGGCTACGGCCTCGACCCGAACCGGATCTGGGCGACCGTCTACAACGACGACGCCGAGGCGGCCGGGCTGTGGCGCAAGCTCACCGGCCTGCCGGGCGAGCGCATCCAGGAGCGCGACGGCAAGGACAACTACTGGGACATGGGCGTGCCCGGTCCCGGCGGCCCGTGCTCGGAGATCTACTACGACCGCGGCCCGGCGTACGGCCGCGAGGGCGGTCCGGTCGCGGACGAGGACCGCTACATCGAGATCTGGAACCTCGTCTTCATGCAGGACGTCCGCGGCGACCTGAGCCCCAAGCTCGGGCACAAGCCGATCGGCGAGCTGCCGAAGAAGAACATCGACACCGGCATGGGCGTCGAGCGCGTCGCGACGATCCTGCAGGGCGTCGAGAACGTCTACGAGACCGACCTCGTCCGCCCGGTCATCGGCCGCGCGGAGGAGTTCTCCGGCCGCCGCTACGGCTCGAACCACGCCGACGACGTCCGCTTCCGCGTCATCGCCGACCACGCCCGCACCGGCGTGCTGCTGATCGGCGACGGCGTCACCCCGGGCAACGACGGCCGCGGCTACGTCCTGCGCCGCCTCCTGCGCCGCATCGTCCGCTCCACGCGCCTGCTGGGCGTGCAGGAGCCGGTGCTGCAGGAGTTCGCGAAGGTCGTCCGCGACACGATGGGCCCGACCTACCCCGAGCTGGTCTCCGGCTTCGACCGGATCAACGAGGTCGTCCGGATCGAGGAGGAAGCCTTCCTCTCGACCCTCACGAGTGGCTCGCGCATCTTCGACATGGCGGCCGAGGAGACCAAGCGCGGCGGCGGCGACGTGCTGGCCGGCGACAAGGCGTTCCAGCTGCACGACACCTACGGCTTCCCGATCGACCTGACCCTCGAGATGGCGGCCGAGCAGGGCCTGACCGTCGACGAGGAGGGGTTCCGCACGCTCATGAACGAGCAGCGGACCCGCGCGAAGGCGGACGCTGCGGCCCGCAAGACCGGCCACGGCGACCTCTCGGAGTACCGCAAGGTCCTGGAGCAGCACGGCGAAACCGAGTTCCTCGGCTACACCGACCTGCAGGCCGAGGCGAAGGTCGTCGCGCTGCTCGAAGACGGGCAGCCGGTCCGCAGCGTCGCCGCGGGCAAGAAGGCGGAGCTGGTCCTCGACCGGACGCCGTTCTACGCCGAGAGCGGTGGCCAGGTCGCCGACACCGGCGTGCTGCTCGGCGACGGCGTCGAGCTGAAGGTCCTCGACGTCCAGAAGATCGTGCCCGGCCTGTACGTGCACCGCGTCGAGGTCACCGAGGGCGAGGTCGGCCTCGACACGAAGCTGACCGGCTCGGTCGACGCGCACCGCCGCCTGTCCATCGAGCGCTCGCACTCCGCGACGCACCTGGTGCACGCGGCCGTCCGCGGCGCGTACGGCAAGCGCGCGGCGCAGGCGGGCTCGCTGAACTCGCCGGGCCGCATGCGGTTCGACTTCACCACGCCGGGCTCGGTGTCGGCGGACGTGCTGACCGAGGTCGAGCAGGAGGTCAACGACTACCTGCAGACCAACGTCGAGGTGCAGAGCTTCACCACGACCAAGGACAAGGCCCTCGAGCTGGGCGCGGTCGCGCTGTTCGGCGAGAAGTACGGCAACGACGTCCGCGTGGTCGACATGGGCGACTACTCCCGCGAGCTCTGCGGTGGCACGCACGTCGAGCGGATCGGCCAGCTCGGCCTGGTCAAGCTCGTCTCGGACGCGTCCATCGGCTCCGGCGTGCACCGCGTCGAGGCGCTGGTCGGCTCGGACGCGCTGAAGTACGTCCGCAAGGAGCAGCTGCTGGTCTCGCAGCTGGCGAACACGTTCAAGGTGCCGTCGGACGAGCTGCCGGGCCGCATCGAGGACGTCCTGACCCGGCTGAAGAACGCCGAGAAGGAGATCATGCAGCTCAAGACCCAGCAGGTGCTGGGCTCGGCGGGCGCGCTGGTGGACAAGGCTCAGGAAATCGGCGGCGTGACCGTGGTAGCCGAGGTCGTCCCGGACGTCGACGGCAACGGCCTGCGCGCGCTCGCCTCCGACATCCGCGGCCGGCTCGGTTCGCGGCCCGGCGTGGTGGCGCTGTTCTCGCCGGCCGGCGAGAAGCTGAGCTTCGTCGTCGCGACGACGAAGGCGGCCCAGGACCAGGGCATCGCCGCGGGCAAGCTCGTGCCGTCGTTCGCCGGGAAGATCGGCGGCCGCGGCGGCGGCAAGCCCGACATGGCCCAGGGCGGTGGCACGAACCCGGCCGGCGCGAACGACGCGGTCACGGCCCTGCGCTCGGCGATTGCCGGCATTGGTTAACCGCGGAAACCGCGGCCCGGACCGGCCAGGAGAGGCCGATCCGGGGCGCGGCCGTCGCCTCGGCGTCGACGTCGGATCCGTCCGGGTCGGGGTGGCGCTGAGCGATCCGGCCCCCGTGCTCGCGTCGCCATTGGTTACCCTCTCCCGCGATGCGACCGACGACAGTGATCTGGACCAGCTGG
The DNA here is from genome assembly GCF_044759945.1 of Amycolatopsis sp. NPDC098790. Taxonomy (NCBI): domain Bacteria; kingdom Bacillati; phylum Actinomycetota; class Actinomycetes; order Pseudonocardiales; family Pseudonocardiaceae; genus Amycolatopsis; species Amycolatopsis sp. NPDC098790. The sequence continues at coordinate 162,317 of NZ_JBIWAI010000005.1, read as the reverse complement.
CCGCCCTCGTCACCGAGCACGAGGTGGTCGAGGTGATCGTGGGACTGCCGCGAACGCTCGCGAACCGGCAGGGACCGGCGGCCGAGCTGGCGATCGCGTATTCTGAACGCCTGGCCGGGCGGATAGCGCCCGTGCCGGTCCGGCTGGGCGACGAGCGGCTGACCACGGTCACCGCATCCCGCATCCTCTCCCAGCGCGGGGTCAAAGGCCGCAAGCAGCGCGCGGTGGTCGACCAGGCCGCCGCCGTGGAGATCCTGCAGGCCTGGATCGACGCCGCCGCTGCGCACCGCGCCCGGGAGGGAGACCGATGAACGAGCAGCCACCTGAGCCCCCTCGCGGGCGCAGGCGACTCCGCGAACCGGGACCGGCCACGCCGCCGTCCCGCCCCGCGCCGAACGACCCGCGCGCGAGCGGGTACCAGGAGCTCCCGCAGCCGTCGCGGCACAGCGGGTCCCACGAACTGCCCCAGCCGTCGCGCCGGGCACGTCCCGAGCCGGGCTACGACCCGCGCCGCGACGCGCCGCCGTCCGGCCGTCGTCGCCGCCTCGAGCCGCCGGGCACGCTGCCCCCGGCCGAAGACGACTTCGACCCCCGGGAAGCCGAGCGTTCGGCCCCGGTCCGCGCCCGCCACGGGCTCGACGACGGTGCCGACGGCCCGGCCCCGCGCCGCGCGGCTCCCGAGCCGGGGCGCCGCCGCGCGGCCCCCGAGGAGCCGCCGCGCCGCCGCCGTCCCGCACCGGCCCCGGACGAGGGGGCGGACGCCCGCCGTCGCCGCCCGAGTCCCGAAGAGCTGGCCGAAGCCGACGCGGCCCGCCGGCACCAGGCGATGCTCGACCTCGAAGAGGCCGCCGAAGCGCAGGCCGCCCGGCTCCGCGGCGGATCGGAGGAGGTCCCGCGGCGCCGCCGCCGGGCCGAGCCCGAGCCCGAGGCTGTCGAGCCGCCGTCCGGCCGCCGTCGTGCCGCGCCGGAGCCGGTCGAGGCCGTCGAGCCGCCGCCGGGACGCCGTCGCGCGGTACCCGACCCGAACGAAGCCGACCCGGCGGCCGGTCGCCGTCGGGCCGCACCCGACCCGGCCGAAGCCGACTCGCACCGGCGTCGCGCGGCGCTCGACCCCGACGCCGACCCCCGCCGCGGCACCCCGGAGACCCCGCGGCGGCCCGTCCAGCCGGGTGACCGGTCTGTCGGCGTGCCCGAACCGGGCCTGGAGCCGCCGCGGCGCCGCCGCCCGCCGCCCCCGCCGGTCCGCGACGACCCGCCGACCGACATCATCCCGGCCCAGACCGCGCCGGAGCCGGTGCACGAAGAGCCCGAGGAGTTCTTCGCCGAGGACGGCGAGTACGCGGAGTACGAGGACTACGACGAGTACGCCGAGGACTACGACGACGCCGAGTACGACGAGTACGAGGACGAGCCGGCGCAGCCGCGCAAGAAGAAGAAGGGCAAGCGCGCCCTCGGCTGGGTCGCCGCGCTCGTCGTGATCGTGCTGCTCGCGGGCGGCGCCTACTACGGCTTCAACAAGATCTTCGGCTACGACGACTTCGAGGGTGCCGGCGACGGGGACGTGCTGTTCCAGGTCGACGACGGCGACTCGACGTCGGCGATCGGCGCGAAGCTGGCCACGGCGGGCGTCGTCGCCAGCGGCAAGGCGTTCGTCAAGGCCGGCGAGGACAACCCGAAGCTGGCCCGGATCCAGCACGGCTTCTACGTGATGAAGTCGCACATGTCGGGGGCCAGCGCGGTCGACCGGATCACCGACACGGCCTCGCGCGTCGGCCAGCTGGAAGTCCGGCCCTACACGCAGTTCGACGACATCACCCAGCCCGACGGCAAGGTCACGCCCGGCGTGTACAGCCTGATGGCGAAGGCGTCCTGCGCGCAGATCAACGGCAAGAGCACCTGCGTGACCGCCGACGACCTGCGCAAGGTGGTCGACGGCGCGGACCTGAAGACCCTCGGTGTGCCGGACTGGGCGATCGAGCCCGCCAACAAGGCCGACCGCAAGGACCGGCGGCTCGAAGGCCTCATCGCGCCCGGCCTCTACGACGTCCGGCCCGGAGCGTCCCCGCAGGAGATCATCGGGCAGCTGGTGCGCAGCTCCACCGAGGCGATCCAGAACGCCGGCCTGAGCGCGCAGTCGACCGGCCCGGGGATGACGCCGTACCAGACGCTGATCATCGCCTCGATCATCGAACGCGAAGCCGTGAAGAACGACTTCGGCAAGCTGTCGCGGGTCATCTACAACCGCCTGGCCATCAACATGCGGCTGCAGATGGACTCCACGGTCAACTACGTGCTGGACCGCCCGACCCTGGCGACCAACGACGACGACCGGAACCGGGCCGGGGCGTACAACACCTACAAGAACGCGGGCCTGACGCCGACCCCGATCTCGGTGCCCAGCGCCGACGCCATCCAAGCGGCGGTGCACCCGGTGGCCGGCGACTGGGTCTACTTCGTCAAGTGCGAGAAGAACGGCCTCTCCTGCTTCGGGGTCACGTTCGACGATCACAAGAGGAACGTCGAGAAGGCCAAGGCGAACGGTGCCTTCTGAGCCCCGGCGGGCCGCGGTGCTGGGCAGGCCGGTGGCGCACTCGCTGTCCCCGGTGCTGCACGGCGCCGCGTTCGCCGCGCTCGGCCTGACCGGCTGGACGTACGAGCGGATCGAGACGGGCGCCGACGAGCTGCCGGGCCTGGTCGACGGGCTCGGCCCGGAGTGGGCCGGGCTGTCGGTCACCATGCCGGGCAAGCGCGCGGCGCTGGACCACGCGGACGAGGTGACCCCGCGCGCGACCGCCGTCGGCGCGGCCAACACCCTGGTCCGCACGGCGAAGGGCTGGCTCGCGGACTGCACCGACGTCGACGGCGTCACGGGCGCGCTGCGCGCGGCGGGCGGCTACGAGCCGTCGCCGTCGGACACCGCGGTCGTGCTCGGCGCGGGCGGCACGGCGGCCGCGGCGGTCGTCGGGCTAGCGGCGCTCGGGGTGCGGCAGGTGCGGCTGGTCGTGCGGGAACCCGCGCGGGCGGGCGAAACCGTCGACGCGGCGAAGCGGGCTTCGCTCGACATCGACGTGCTTCGCTGGGCCGACACGGACTTCGCTTCCCTGGGGTCCGCCGCGGTGCTGGTGAACACCGTGCCGCCGGACGCGGTCGTCCCGCACGTGGCCGAGCTGGCGGCGGTCGCGCACGTCCTCGACGTCATCTACCACCCGTGGCCGACGCCGCTGGCCGAGGCCGTCGCGGCGCGGGGCGGCCGGCTCGCGACCGGGCTGGACATGCTGCTGCACCAGGCGTTCGGGCAGGCCGAGCACTTCACCGGCCGGCCGGCTCCGCGCGCGGCGATGCGCGACGCGCTGCGCGAAGCGACCGGGAACCTGCTGCCGCTGCCGATCTCCTGAAAACCGGTTGCGCCGGTCGATATTCTGGCGGACTGCCTTGAAGAAGGGGGTCAACCGGAATGACCAGCCAAGACGCGTTGAGCGATGACGAGATCCAGGACATCTGGGTCGGTGAAGCGCCGCAGCTCAACTCGACCGTCACCCTCGCCGAGTACGACCCGGAGTGGCCGGAGCTCTTCGAACGCGAAGCCGAGCGGATCCGGCGCCTGCTCGGCGACCGGGTGCTCGTCCTCGAGCACGTCGGCTCGACGTCGGTGCCCGGTCTCTGCGCCAAGCCGATCATCGACATCCTGCTCGAGGTGCCGGACTCGGCCGACGAGGACGCCTACGTCCCGGCGTTGGAGGCCGCGGGCTACCGGCTCGTCATCCGCGAACCGGACTGGGAGAAGCACCGCAGCTTCAAGGGCCCGGACACCAACATCAACCTGCACGTCTACTCGCCGGGCAACGGCCAGACCGAGCGCTACCGGCTCCTGCGCGAACGGATGCGCGCGCACCCGGAGGAGCGGGACCTGTACGCGGCGAAGAAGCGCGAGCTGGCCGCGAAGGAGTGGAAGTACATCCAGAACTACGCCGACGCCAAGACCGAGGTGATCGAGGAGATCCTCGGCCGGGCGCGCGCGGCGCAGTACGACGCGTTCAGCGAGGCCTACGCGTCGCACGCGGAGAAGTCCGTGACGAACGCGCTGTACGACCGCCCGGCGATCCTGGACCTGGCGGGCGACGTCTCGGGGCGCCGGGTGCTGGACGTCGGCTGCGCGGCCGGGCACCTGAGCGCGCTGCTGGCCGAGCGGGGCGCGGACGTCCTGGGCGTCGACGTGAGCGCGGGGATGGTCTCCGTGGCGCAGCGCGAGTTCGGCGACGTGGCGCGCTTCGAGGTCGCCGACGTGACCCGGCCGCTCCCGCTCGAGCCGGGCTCGATCGACGTGATCACGGCGTCGCTCGTGCTGCACTACCTGAAGGACTGGGGGCCGGCGCTGGCCGAGTTCCGCCGCGTCCTGAAACCCGGTGGCGCGCTGGTGTTCTCGGTGCACCACCCGGGGGAGGACTGGCGCTGGTTCGGCAAGGAGAACTACTTCGAGCTGGAGCTGCTCGAAGACGAGTTCCCGCCCGGGCAGCTCGTGCGCTTCTACCGGCGCCCGCTGAGCTGGACGTTCCGGGCGGTCCGCGAGGCGGGCTTCGCCGTCGACGAGCTGGTCGAGCCGATGCCGGTCCCGGAGACGGCCGAAGCCGATCCGAAGTGGGCGGAGAACCTGCGGACCAAGCCGCGGTTCCTCTACTTCCGCGCGGTCAGTCCCGCTTAGCCAGCTCCTGGACGAGGTCGACGATCTCCCGGCTGACCGGGCGGAACACCCGCAGCCGGGAGAGCGCGGCCAGCCGCGCGATCAGCGGGACGCTGCGCTCGACCAGCAGCCGGCTGCGCTTGGTGCCGGGCGAGCGGTCGTGGACCCAGTACAGCACCACGCCCATCTGGTAGAGCCACAGCAGCTCGGGCAGCCGGCCCCGCAGCTCCGGGTCGAGCTTGACGTCGGAACCGTCGACGACCTCGCGCATCAGACCGATCGACGCCTCTCGCGCGGCCGAGGAGTCGTCGCTGAACGGGCTCAGCGGCGACTCCGGGTCGGCCGCGTTGACGAAGAACTGCGTGCCGAAGCGGTGGTACGGCTCGGCGACGTCCAACCAGCACAGCAGCACGGTCTTCAGCCGGGCCGCGAAGGCGCTTTCGCCGTCGAGCCGGGCGCGGGCCGCGTCGAGGTGCTGCCGGGCGATCTCGTCGTAGAAGCCCTGGACGAGCTGTTCCTTCGACGAGAAGTAGTAGTAGGCGTTCCCGACGGAAACGCCCGCTTCGGCGGCGATCGCGCGCATCGTCGTGCGGTCGTAGCCGTTCTCGGTGAACAGCCGCATCGCGGTCGTGACGATCAGGGACCGCGTTTCCTCGCTCTTGGCCACGTGCGGCACGTTAGCGCCGGGGCCGGCCCGCTGTTCACCTGCCGCTCACCCGGACGGGCGAAACCCGGCATAGGGTGACCGCCGACTGGGAGGTACCACCGTGAAACGCTTCGCCGCCGGCCTGTCCGTGGCCGCGCTCGTCGCCCTGTTCGTCCCCGCCACCGCTGACGCGAGCTTCGGCACCAACGTCCGCTTCGCGACTTTCAACGCTTCGCTGAACCGCGCGGCCGCCGGGCAGCTGGTGACCGACCTCTCGACGCCGGGCAACGCCCAGGCGCGGGAGGTCGCCGAGGTCGTCCAGCGCAACCGCGCCGACGTCCAGCTGATCAACGAGTTCGACTACGTGCCCGGCAACCGGGCCGCGGACCTGTTCCGGAAGAACTACCTGGCCGTCGGGCAGAACGGCGCCCAGCCGATCGACTACCCGTACGCCTACACCGCGCCGGTCAACACGGGCGTCCCGACCGGCTTCGACCTCGACCGCGACGGCACCATCGGGCTCGGCAACGACGCTCAGGGCTTCGGCACCTTCGAGGGCCAGTACGGCCTGCTCGTGCTGTCGAAGTACCCGATCGACCTGGCGCACGTCCGGACGTTCCAGAAGTTCCTCTGGAAGGACATGCCGGGCGCGCTGCTGCCGGACGACCCGGCCACGCCGGCGCCGCACGACTGGTACAGCCCGGCGGAGCTGAACGTGCTGCGGCTGTCGTCGAAGTCGCACTGGGACCTGCCGCTGAAGATCGGCCGCTCGACCGTCCACTTCCTCGTCTCCCACCCGACGCCGCCGAGCTTCGACGGCCCGGAGGACCGCAACGGCACCCGCAACAACGACGAGATCCGCTTCTGGGCCGACTACGTGACGCCGGGCAAAGGCGGCTACATCCACGACGACCGCGGCCGGCGCGGCGGTCTGGGCGCGGCGGAGCGGTTCGTGGTGGCGGGCGACAACAACTCCGACCCGCTCGACGGCGACAGCGTCCCGGGCGCGATCGACCAGCTGCTCGACGCCCGCCGCGTGATCCAGACGCACCCGGGCAGCCGCGGCGCGGTGCTGGCGGCCCAGGCCCAGGGCGGCGCGAACGTGGGCCAGAAGAGCGACCCGTTCTACGACACGGGCGACTTCAACGACGTCGCTCCGGGCAACCTGCGGACCGACTACGTGCTGCCGTCGAAGGGCCTGCTGCCCTGGCACGCGGAGGTGTTCTGGCCGGTGCCGTCCGACCCGCTGTCCCGGCTGAACGACGCCTCCGACCACCACTTGGTCCGCGTGGACACGCTGGTGCCACTACGGTGAGGTCATGCGCATCGCGATCCTCGACGACTACCAGGACGTCGCCCTGACCTTCGGTGACTGGGACTCGCTGAAGGCCGACACAACGGTCTTCACCGAGCCCCTCACCGACGTCGTGCGGCAGATGCAGGGCTTCGAGGTGATCGTCGCGATGCGCGAGCGCACCCGCTTCCCGGCCGAGGTGCTCGACCGGCTGCCCGACCTGCGGCTGCTGGTCAGCACCGGCCCGCGCAACGCGGCCATCGACGTCCCGGCCGCGAAGCGCAACGGCGTCGTCGTGTCCCGGACCGGGTACCTCGGCCAGCCGACCGCCGAGCACACGTGGGCGCTCATCCTGGCCGCGTCGCGCAACCTGCCGCAGGAGTTCCGGTCCATGCGGGAAGGCGGCTGGCAGACGACCGTCGGGACCATGCTGCACGGCAAGACGCTCGGGCTGCTCGGCCTCGGCCGCCTCGGGGCGGGCGCGGCGAAGATCGGGCAGGCCTTCGGCATGGAGACCATCGCCTGGAGCCAGAACCTCACGCAGGAGAAGGCCGATCCGCACGGCGTGACGGCGGTGTCCAAAGAGGACTTGCTCGCCCGCTCGGACGTGCTCTCGATCCACCTGGTGCTCAGCGGCCGCACCCGCGGCCTGGTCGGCGCGGCCGAACTGGCGGCGATGAAGCCGAGCGCGTTGCTGGTGAACACCTCGCGCGGCCCGATCGTCGACGAGGCTGCGCTGGTGGACGCGTTGCGGCGCAAGGAAATCCGGGCGGCGGCGCTGGACGTCTACGACGTCGAGCCGTTCCCGGCCGACCATCCACTGAGGACGCTCGACAACGCCGTCCTCACGCCGCACCTGGGGTTCGTGGCGCGCGAGACGTACGAGATCTTCTACGGCGACGCGGTCGAGGACATCGCGGCCTACCAGGCGGGGGAACCGATCCGGCTGATGGAGTAGGCGTGCGGCCCGCCGGGGCCCGAGGTCCCCGCACCGGCCCGGCGGCGGGCCCGCACGAGAACCATGGCACCACCCGGAAACCGCACCGGGCAGGGTCCAAAGACCCTGGTCACGGCGTCCGTTCGGCTGAACGGTGGCCCCACGCGGGTCGTGAGTGAGAAACAGGGCTGGAACACTGTTTCTCACTCACGAGAACGGGACCGCGTCCGGCGCGCAGGTGGTCCCTTCCGCCGGCGCCGCCAGGTCTGTCAGGTACCGCGTCACCGCCGCCGAAGCGCACGCGCTCGGCGCGTCCAGCGACGTGTGCCCGAAGCCGTCGACGACGAGCACCCGGCCGTCACCCAGCTCCGCCGCCGTCGCCTGGGCGTTGTGCAGCGGCGTCGCCGGGTCGAACCGGTTGTTCAGCACCAGGATCGGGTTCTTCCGCGCCCGGTTCCACGGTCCGGTGTACCGGTCGGCGTCGTGCGCCGGCCAGCCGACGCACTGGGACATCGAAAACACCGAGCCCAGCCCGAAGTAGGGCTGACGCGCGCTCTCCCGGACGGCGAGTGCCGCATAATCCGCCGGCGAAGAAGGGTTGTCGCTGTCGACGCACTGGACCGCCAGGAAAGCGGGGGAGTGCGTCGGCACGTACGGGTCGAGCACAGGGGCGGCGGGGCCGGGATCCGAAGGCATCGCGGAAAGGGTCTGCGCGAGCCGCTTCCACCGTCCCGACTGGTACAGCGCGCTGTCGACGGTCCGCATCAGGGATCCGACGCCGGTTGTGCGTGACGCCCGCGCGAAGATCCCGGCGAACTTCGCCTTCGGGTCACCGCCGGAGAACGCGCACTTCGGCCCGGCCGCGGCGCACACCGCGAAGAACTGGTCGAGTTCCTGTTGCTGCGCTCCGGCGACGTCGGCGCGGACGTCGACCGGTTCCTTCTCCTGCCCCGGCTTCCCGGTGGCGTTCGCGACGAGGTCGAGCGTGCCGTCGAGGACCAGTGCGCGCACCTTGTCCGGGAACAGGTTCGCGTACGTCCCGCCCAGGTACGTGCCGTAGGAGTAGCCGTAGAAGTTCAGCGCCGGGTCGCCGACGGCCTGGCGCAGCAGCTCCAGGTCGCGCGCCACGTTCGCCGTCGACAGGTGGCTGAGCAAGGCGCCGGAGGCGGCGCAGGCCCGGCCGGTCGCGGCGCTCGCCGCGAAGTACGCGTCCGGCTGCCGCAAGGGCGACCCGGGTGCGGGCGCGTGGTCGGCGCCGGGGCAGCTGATCGGCGCGGACCCGCCGATCCCGCGCGGGTCGAAGCTCACCAGGTCGAACCGGGCCCGGACCTCGGCGGGGTAGCGGTCGGCGAACCGCGTCAGCTCGCCGACGCCGTCGGTGCCCGGGCCGCCGAAGTTGAAGAACAGCGAGCCGAGCCGCCGTCCCGGGTCGGTCGCCGGCAATCGGATCACCGAGAGCGTGATGGCCGGACCGTGCGGCTCGCGGTAGCTCAGCGGCACGGACGCGGCCGCGCACTGGAACTTCCCGTGGCACGGCGTCCAGTGCAGGGCCGGCACGGCGGCGCCGTTCGTGCCCAGAGCGGGCGGAGCGGTCGCGGTGGCCGGCGAGGAGGGCGGGGGAGCGGGTGCCGTCGCCGGGGCGCTGCAGGCGGCGAGCAGGAGCAGCAGCGCGGCGAGGAGCGGTTTCACGCGCTCAATTCCGCCAGCACGGCGTCGGTGTAGCGCGGCCAGACCTCGGCGGCCCACGGGCCGAACGCGCGGTCGGTCAGCGCGACGCAGGCCGCGCCCGCGTCCGGGTCGACCCAGAGGAACGTGCCCGACTGGCCGAAGTGCCCGAAGGTGCGTGGCGAGCTGTTCGCGCCGGTCCAGTGCGGGCTCTTGTGGTCGCGGATCTCGAAGCCGAGGCCCCAGTCGTTGGGCTTCTGGTGCCCGAAGCCGGGCAGCACGCCGGACAGGCCGGGGAACACGACGTTCGTCGCCTCGGCGACGGTGGCCGGGTCGAGCAGCTTGGGGGACTGCAGCTCGGCGGCGAAGGCGACCAGGTCGTCCACAGTGGACACGATGTCGGCGGCCGGTGAGCCGTCGAGCGTGGTGCTCGTCATGCCGAGCGGGGCGAAGAGCGCTTCGGCCTGGTACTGCGCGAAGGGGATGCCGGAGTGCTCGGCCAGCGCGTCGGCCAGCTCTTCGAACCCGGCGTTGGAGTAGAGCCGCCGCGTGCCCGGCGCGGCCATGGCCTTGTGCGCGTCGAACGCGAGGCCGGAGGTGTGGGCCAGCAGGTGCCGCACGGTCGAGCCCTCGGGCCCGGCCGGGGTGTCCAGGTCGACGACGCCCTCTTCGACCGCGATGAGCGCGGCGTAGGCCGTGAGCGGCTTGCTGACCGAGGCCAGCCGGAACTTCCGCGCGGTGTCGCCGTGGCGGCCCACGACGCTGCCGTCCGCGGAGACCACGGCCGTCGCGGCGGTGTCCACCGGCCAGTCTTCGACCAAGCGCACGCTTTCCATGCGCCCACCTTACGAAACGAAGGCCCCCGCACCGGTGTCGGGGACCGGTGCGGGGGCCTTCGCGGGTTCCTCAGGCGTCGAGGTCGGTGGCGACGAGCTGGGCGACCGCTTCCACGGCCTCCTCGGCACCCTCACCCTCGGCGCTGATCACGACCTCGTCGCCGTACCCGGCGGCGAGCGTCATCAGGTTGAGCACGCTGCCGGCGGCCACCGGGCTCCCGCCGGCCTTGGCGATCTGCACCGCGACGGGCTGCGCCGCGGCCGCCTTCGCCACCAGCGCGGCCGGCCTGGCGTGCAGGCCCACCTTGCTCGCCACGGCGACGCGTTTCTCCGGCATGTTCGTCCTCTCGCTACTGGGGTTTACGTCGGTGGAGATGTTACGCGGCGGCCGTGCGGTCGAGGTCGGCCTCGATCGAGTCGTCCTCGCGGCCGGGGGTCCGCAGGTTGAACTTGACGATCGCGAACCGGAAGACCACGTAGTAGATCACCGCGTAGACCAGGCCGATCGGCACGAGCAGCCACGGCTTCTGCGCCGCCGGGGCACCCAGGTTCAGCAGGAAGTCGATGCCGCCCGCGGAGAAGTTGAAGCTCTGGTGGATGCCCAGGGCGTTGCAGATCGCCAGCGAGGTGCCGGTCATGATCGCGTGGAACAGGTACAGCGGCCACGCGACGAACATGAACGAGAACTCGATCGGCTCGGTGACACCCGTGATGAACGAGGTCAGCGCGCCGGCGATCATCACACCGCCGACGACCTTCTTCTGCGCCGGACGCGCCGTCTGCCAGATGGCGAGGGCGGCGGCGGGCAGCGCGAACATGAAGATCGGGAAGAAGCCGGTGGTGAACGCACCCGCCGACATCTTGCCCGCGACGAAGTTGTTGATGTCGCCGCCGTCGAAGATGAACCACACCGGGACGTTCAGCAGCTGGTGCAGACCGACCGGGATGAGCAGCCGGTTCAGCGCGCCGTAGATGCCGCCACCGACGACCGGGGACGCCGTGACCGCGTCACCGGCGGCCTGGATGCCCTGGTCGACCCAGTGGAAGACGAGGCCGAAGAGCACACCGAGGATCACCATGACGCCCGCGGTGATGATCGGGACGAACCGGCGGCCGCCGAAGAACGCCAGGTAGGCGGGCAGCTTGATGCGGTGGTACTTCTGCCACAGCAACGCGGCCACGATGCCGACCACGACGCCGGCGAGCACCGAGTACGGCCACTTGATCGGCGCGAGCTCGGTGGCACCCGCCTTGTAGCCGGGCAGGTCGCTCAGCGGCGCGAACACCTGGACGACGGCGCTGAAGACGAAGAAGCCGACGACCGCGGCCACACCGGTCGAGCCGTCGCCCTTGCGGGCGAAGCCGACGGCGATGCCGACCGCGAACAGCAGCGGCAGCCAGTTGAACAGCGTGCCGCCCGCGGCGCCGAGCACCGAGGCGACCTTGTTCCAGCCGAGGCCGTCCTTGCCGAGCATGTCGTCCTGCCCGAACCGCAGCAGGATGCCCGCCGCCGGGAGCGTGGCGATCGGCAGCATGAGGCTACGGCCGAAGCGCTGAAGACCGGCGAGGCCGCCGCCGCTCTTCTTCGCCCCCTCCGCGGTGGTGGAGCTCATCTGGAACCTCCATAGTGGGGTGGTTGACCGGGTTCCGGGGTGTTCCGGTCCAACTGCATGGTCACCTGGTAGTGATCTCCCCGGTACCAGGACGTGATGTCTTCGATCGGGTCGCCGCCTGCGCTGGAGACCCGGCGGAACACGAGCAGGGGACTGCCGGCGCGCATGCCGAGCAGCCGGGCCGTCTCGCGGTCCGCTCCTTCGGCCCAGACCGTCTGCCACGCCTGGTCGGGACGCACGTCGTACGTCTCGGCCAGCTGCGCGTAGATGGACTGGGTCAGGTCGAGCTCGAGCAGGCCGGGAGCCCGGCCCGCGTGGTACCAGCCCCGTTCGACGGCCAGGGGCACGCCGTCGGCGTGGCGCAACCGCACCAGGTGGTGCGCGGGGGCGCCCTCGGTGAGGCCGAGGGCGTGCGCCGACGCGGTGGGCGGGACCTCGGTGGCCGCGGAGACCACCTCGGTCGTCGGGGTCAGCCCCCGCCGCCGCATGTCGTCGGTGAACGACATCAGGTACAGCTGCAGCTCCATCCGCCGGGCGGCGGTGAAGGTGCCCTTGCCGCGGACCCGGGCGAGCAGGCCCTCCTCGACCAGCTTGCCGATCGCCGATCTGACCGTGAGCCGCGACACGCCGTAGCGTTGTGCGAGCTCGCGTTCCGACGGGATCGGCGCGCCGGGCGGGAGTTCCCGTTCCACCGTGCGGCGGAGGATCTCGCGCAGCTGGGCGTGCTTGGGCGTGGGCCCGTTGACGACCCGGTCGGGTGGCGGGACGTGCGCGGCCGCGCTCATCGGCGTCACCCTCCTCGTTTCTGTCGCACCGGGGGACCGGTGCTCGCGTCCGGCCCGGAACATTGGTACGTTCCGGTCTAGACCAATGATCTGATGGGGCAGGATGCTCCGCCGTGCGGACGGGTGTCAACCACCGTTATCCGTTCGTGGCCCGCGGCGGGGTGCATGCCGACGAACGGCGTAGTACAGGTGGACACGCGGTTCGCGTCAGGTTGGGAACAAACAGTGATCAAGGAGACCGCGATGGCGGATGACAGGCCCGAAAAGATCCTCGCCGCACTCGGCGGCACGGAGAACCTCACCGAGATCGAGGGCTGCATCACGCGGCTGCGCTGCGAGGTCGAGGACATGAGCCTCGTCGACGAGGCGGCGCTGAAGAAGGCCGGCGCGATGGGCGTCGTCAAGATGGGGTCGTCGGCGCTGCAGGTGATCGTCGGGCCGGAGGCGGACACGATCGCCAGCGACATCGAGGACCTGCTGTGAGCCTGGAGATCCTCAGCCCGGTCGCCGGGCGCGTGGTGCCGATCACCGAGGTCCCGGACCCGGTGTTCGCGCAGGCCATGGTGGGTCCGGGCATCGCGGTGCAGCCCTCGGGCGGGCGGTCGGACGCGGTCGCGCCGGTCGACGGCACGGTCGCGACGCTGCACCCGCACGCCTACGTCGTGGCGACCGAGGACGGCCAGGCCGTGCTGGTCCACCTCGGGATCGACACGGTCAAGGAGAAGGGCGAAGGCTTCACGCTGCACGTCGTCAAGGGCGAGCAGGTGCGGGCCGGCCAGCCGATCGTCAGCTGGGACCCGGAAGCGGTGACCGCGGCGGGCTACTCGCCGATCGTCCCGGTCGTCGCGCTGGACGCCTCGGCGGACGTTCTGTCCGGTTTGGACGCCGAGCGCGACGTCGCGGCCGGCGAGAAGCTGTTCGGCTGGGACGCCTGAGTCGCTTCTGTCACACGGAGAGCCCTTGTGGACGGTGTCCGTCCACAAGGGCTCTCCGGCGTTGCCGGCCCGTCAGCCGGCGACGACCTTCCCGTTCTCGACCTTGACCGGCACGCTCGGCAGCGGCTTGTTCGCCGGGCCCTGCTTGACCTCCCCGGTGAGGGCGTTGAACACCGAGCCGTGGCACGGGCAGACGAGGTCGGCGCCCTGCGGGGCGACCGTGCAGCCCTGGTGCGTGCAGATCGCGCTGAAGGCGGCGCAGGCGGACTCGGACGTCCGGGCCACGATCACGTCGGAGCCGTCCGGGGCCTTGGCGGCCTTCGCCTGCCCGACCGGGACGTCGGCGAGCGCGACCAGCGGCGTCCCGGCGGCGATCGGTGCCTGCGCGGTGCCGGACTTGGCGTCGTCCGAGGAACAGGCGGTGAGCGCGACGGCGCCGACGGCGGCACCGGCGACGGCGGCACCCGTGGTCAGGACGGTGCGGCGGGAGTGCAGTTCGGCAGTCATGCCCTTATGAACGAGATCGGCACCGCATCGGTTCAATCCGCGGTGAACCCGATCGGCCCCTGTTCCGTGTATGTACCCGAGTGGGTGTGGATGGAGGAACGATCATGGTGGGTTGGGTTCTGCGCATCGTCGTGGCGGCCGCGCTGCTGGGCTCGGCGGGCGTGCACTACTTCCTGTGGACCGAGGACTACCCCGGCATCGTCGGGCCGTTGTTCCTGCTGGACGCGATCGGCGGCCTCGTCATCGCGATCGCGGTGCTGGCCTGGCGGCACTGGCTGCCGGCGCTGGGCGCGGTCGGGTTCGGCGTCGTGACGCTCGGTGCGTACGTGCTGGCCTTGACGGTCGGGTTCGCCGGGAACCACGACCAGTTCAACAGCCAGCCGGAGTACTGGGGCGTGATCACGGAGGCGGTCTGCATCGTCGGCGGCCTCGCGCTGCTGTTCGTGAAGGACCGGCGCCGGGTCTCGGCCTGAGTCCGTGGGCGAAGTCGCCGAAGACGCGCTGATGCGCGCGCTCCACGAGGAGCACGCCGCGGCGCTGTGGTCTTACGCGCTCCACCTGACGTCCGGGGACCGGATCCGGGCCGAGGACGTCGTCCAGGAGACGCTGCTGCGCGCCTGGCGGTCGACGACCGTGCTGGACCAGTCGACGGGCTCGGCGCGGGCGTGGCTGTTCACGGTGGCGCGACGCATCGCGATCGACGGCTGGCGCTCGGCGTCGGCCCGCTCGGAGGTGGTGACCGACCAGCCGCCGGAACGCGCGGTCGCGGACGGCACCGACCGCGCGGTCCAGGGCTGGCTGGTGGCCGAGGCGCTCGCGGAGCTGTCGGAGCGGCACCGCGAGGTGCTGGTGCTGTGTTACTTCCAGGGCTATTCCGTGGCGGACGCGGCACAGCGGCTGGGAGTGGCCGAAGGAACGGTCAAGTCGCGCACGCACTACGCGTTGCGCGCCCTGCGCCTGGTGCTCGAGGAGAGGGGGGTGACCCAGTGAGCGAGGACCCGTTCGCGACGTTCGACGCGGCGTACGTCCTCGGGGCGCTGTCCCCCGAGGACCGCCAGCGCTTCGAGGCGCACTTGAGGACGTGCGACCGTTGCGCGGCCTCGGTTCGCGAGCTGGCGGGCCTGCCGGGGTTGCTGGCGAGGGTCGACGCCCCGGCGGTGGTACCCGAGTTTTCGGCACCCCCACCGGACCTCCTGCCGACGGTGTTGAGGCGCGTCCGCCGTGGCCGCCGCATCCGGTTGGCGGTGACATCGGCCTCGGCGGCGTTGGCGGTATCGGCGTGCGTGGCGCTTGCGGTGGTGGCTTCATGGCCTCCGTCCGCGCCGCCGCCGTCGATCGCGATGACGGCGCTGGGCCAGTTCCCGGTCCGCGCGGACGCCCGCCTCGACGCGTTCGAGTGGGGCACGCAGGTCGACATGTCGTGCAGCTACACGGGCGGGCGTTCCGGCGGGGACTACGTGCTGGTGGCGATCGCGCATACAGGGGCGGAGACGCAGCTGGCGACGTGGAAGGCGGTGCCCGACAACACGGCGCGGATCGTGATCGGGACGGCGTTGAAGAGAACGGATTTGGCGGCGCTGGAGGTGCGTGGGGGCAGTGGGCGCCCGTTGCTGCGGTTGACGTTGTGACGGGTGGGGCTCGTCCGGGACGCAGGGGGTCCCGGACGAGCCCTGGTCTTGGGGTCGTTTGGCGTGCTTTGGGGCCCGCGTGGCGTCCGGCTTCCTGGCGGGTCTTTGGGGCCGTGTGCTCGGCCCGCCCCGGCGTTCCTCCGAGGCTGCGCGCGGTCCGCTTGGCTGTCGCCCTGGCGTGCCTTCGAGACCGCGTGTCGTGCCGACCCAACGATCGGCCCGGCGTCCGTTCGAGCCCGTGTGCCAGGCCGGCCCAGCGATCGGCCCGGCATCCCTTCGAGCCCGCGTGTCGTCCGCTCCGGCTGTCGCCCATAGGAGTGATTTCGGGGCGGGAGCGTAGCGAACGGACCTTTCGCTACGCCCGACATTTGCCCTGGTCAACTCGTCGGCGGCACCCTGGGTTCATGTCCCCGACGATCTTGCTCCCCCTCGCCGCGGCGGCCGCCGGAGCCGCCACCGTACCCGTCACAGCCCGCGCGCTCGACCGAGCCCGGGCCCCGATCCCGCGCAAGCCGGCGGCCGTCCTCACCGCGCTCGCGACGGCCGCGGTCGCCGCCCCCTGGGCGGCGGGCGCATGGCCGGCGTGGTGGCTGCCGATCCCCATGGTCCTCACGGTCGTCGCGGTCCCGCTGGCGCTGGCCGACCTGCGCCACCTGCGCCTCCCCGATGTGCTCACCCTGCCCGCCTACCCGCTGGTCGGCGCGGCGATCGGGGCAACGGCCCTCGGAGGCGGCGGCCCCTCCCTCGCGGCACGTGCAATCGCCGGCGCCCTCCTGTTCGGCGGCGCGCACGCGCTGGTGGCCCGCTGGGCACCGGGCAGCCTCGGCGCGGGAGACGTGAAGCTGTCCGGCAGCCTGGGCATGGTCCTGGGAGCGGCCGGCTGGCCCCACCTCGCACTGGCGGCGGTCCTGGCAGCGCTGTTCAGCCTGGCTCTCGCGATCGCCCTCACGATCCGAAGCCGAGCCTGCTCCCGAGCGGCCGCCGTTCACCGACCGGCATCGCCGAGCCCGCGACCACCCGGCCCGCACCGGGTGGCCACCACATCGGCGCCCGACCTGCACCCCACAAGCCCGGCGTCCCGGGCACCCGGCCCGCGCCCAGCGTCTGCCCCATCGCCGAAACCGGGCCCGAGACCGGCACCCGCCCTGCACCCGGCAACACCCCCGGCACCCGCCCCCACCCGCAACCCCGCGCCCACCCCCACCTCCCGACCAGCACACACCCGCACCCGCGCCGCTCCCTTCAGCCGCCGCCGGGTGCCGCACGGTCCCGCCCTCCTCGCCGCCACCTGGCTGTGCGCCCTCTTCCCGGGTGCGCCATGACCGGAACACTCTTCGGGCCCGCCCGGCCCCCGTGACAGGATTGAGCCCATGTTGCGCTGGATCACCGCAGGTGAATCGCACGGACCCGCGCTGGCCGCCGTGCTCGAAGGCATGCCCGCCGGCGTCGGCGTCACCACCGCCGACGTCACCCAGCAGCTCGCCCGCCGCCGCCTCGGCTTCGGGCGCAGCCCGCGGATGGGCTTCGAGACCGACCACATCGACTTCCTCGGCGGCGTCCGCCACGGCCTCACCCAGGGCGGACCCGTCGCGATCCAGATTGAAAACGCCGAGTGGCCCAAGTGGGAGCAGGTCATGGCGGCCGACCCCGTCGACCCGCAGATCCTCGAAGGCCTCGCGCGCAACGAACCGCTCACCCGCCCCCGCCCCGGCCACGCCGACCTGCCCGGCATGCAGAAGTACGGCTTCGACGAGGCCCGCCCCGTCCTCGAGCGCGCCAGCGCCCGCGAGACGGCGTCGCGGACCGCCCTCGGCACCGTCGCGCGCAACTACCTGAAGCAGCTGCTCGGCATCGAGATCCTCAGCCACGTCGTCTCGATCGGCGGCGCGGACGCTCCCGAAGGCCCCCTGCCCACCGCCGAGGACCTCGCCGCCATCGACGAGAGCCCGGTGCGCTCCTTCAGCCAGGAAGGCACCGACGCCATGGTCGCCGAGGTCGACGCCGTGCGGAAGGCGGGCGACACCGTCGGCGGCGTGATCGAGGTCCTCGCCTACGGCCTCCCGCCGGGCCTCGGCTCCCACGTCCACTGGGACCGCCGCCTCGACGCCCGCCTCGCCGGCGCGCTGATGGGCGTCCAGGCCATGAAGGGCGTCGAGGTCGGCGACGGCTTCACCACCGCCCGCCGCTGGGGCAGCCAGGCCCACGACGAAATCGACCGCGGCACCGGCCCGGTCGGCGTCACCCGCCGGTCCAATCGCGCGGGCGGCCTCGAAGGCGGCATCACCAACGGCGAGCCGCTGCGGGTCCGCGTGGCCATGAAGCCGATCTCGACCGTCCCCAAAGCACTGTCCACAGTGGACGTCAAGACCGGCGAACCGGCCGTTGCCATCCACCAGCGGTCGGACGTCTGCGCCGTGCCGCGCGCCGGCGTCGTGCTGGAGTCGGTGGTGGCGCTGATCCTCGCCGACGCCGCGCTCGAGAAGTTCGGCGGCGACTCCCTCGCCGAAAGCAAGCGCAACGCCGAGGCGTACCTGAAGGCCCTCGAGGAGCGCTGGTGAGCCCTCGCGCGGTGGTCGTCGGCCCGCCCGGCTCGGGCAAGAGCACGGTCGGCCCGCTGCTGGCGGCCGCGCTCGGCGTCGAATTCCGCGACAGCGACGACGACATCGTCGCGCGCACCGGGCGCACCATCGCCGACATCTTCGCGGAAGACGGCGAACCCGCGTTCCGCGCGCTGGAAGAAGAAGCGGTCGCGACGGCGCTGGCTGCCCACGACGGCGTGCTGTCGCTCGGCGGCGGCGCCCCGCTCACCCCGGGCACCCGCGCGCGGCTGGCCGAGCACACCGTCGTGTTCCTCAACGTCGGCCTCGCCGCCGGCGTGCAGCGCACCGGCCTGTCGAGTGCGCGGCCCCTGCTGGCCGGGGTGAACCCCCGCGCCACGTTCAAGAAACTGCTCGACGAGCGCGTGCCCGTCTACCGCGAGGTCGCCACCGTCGAGGTCGTCACCGACGACCGGACGCCCGCCGAGATCGTCGCGGACCTCGCCGCGCGGCTCGCCCCCGCCGAAGCCAAGGAGTGATCTTCCCCGTGTCCGATCCGGTGCGCATCCCGGTCGCCACCGCCCATCCCTACGACGTCGTGGTCGGCCGCGGCCTGCTCGGCGACCTCACCGCCCAGCTGGCCGACGCCTCGAAGATCGCGCTGATCCACCCGCCGACGCTGACCACCACGGCCGAGGCCATCCGCGAGGAGCTGATCGCCGCCGGGCTCGACGCGCACCGCGTCGAAATCCCCGACGCCGAGGACGGCAAGGCGCTCACCGTCGCGAGCTTCTGCTGGGAGGTGCTCGGCCGGATCGGGCTGGACCGGCGCGGGGTCGTCGTCGGGCTCGGCGGCGGCGCCGTCACCGACCTCGCCGGGTTCGTCGCGGGCACGTGGATGCGCGGGGTCCGGCTGATCAACGTGCCGACGACGCTGCTCGGCATGGTCGACGCCGCGGTCGGCGGCAAGACCGGCATCAACACCGACGCGGGCAAGAACCTCGTCGGGGTGTTCCACGAGCCGAGCGCGGTGTTCGTCGACCTCGCGACGCTGGAGACGCTGCCGCCGAACGAGCTCGTCGCCGGGATGGCCGAAGTCGTGAAGACGGGCTTCATCGCCGACCCTCGCATCCTCGAGCTGATCGAAGCCGACCCGGCCGCCGCGCTCGACCCGGCCGGCGACGTGCTGGGCGAGCTGGTCCGCCGGTCGATCCAGGTCAAGGCCGACGTCGTCGCCGCCGACCTGCGCGAGTCGGACCTGCGCGAAATCCTCAACTACGGCCACACGCTCGGCCACGCCATCGAGCGCCGCGAGCGGTACCGGTGGCGCCACGGTGCGGCGGTGAGCGTCGGGCTGGTGTTCGCCGCCGAGCTGGCGCGCCTGGCCGGCCGCCTCGACGACGCGACGGCCGAACGCCACGCGGCCGTGCTGAAGCTGCTCGGCCTGCCGACGACGTACGACGCCGACGCGCTGCCGCAGCTGCTGGAAACCATGAAGGGCGACAAGAAAACCCGCTCGGGAGTGCTGCGGTTCGTCGTCCTCGACGGCCTCGGCAAACCCGGCCGGCTCGAAGGTCCGGACCCGTCGCTGCTCGCGGCCGCGTACTCGGCGATCGCCGCCGACGCCCCGAAGAGTGGCGGGAGCGTGCTGCTGTGAAGGCGTTCGTGCTCAACGGGCCCAACCTCGGCCGGCTCGGCAAGCGCGAGCCGTCGGTGTACGGCTCGACCACCCACGCCGACCTCGCGGCGCTGTGCGTCAAGACGGGGGAGGAGCTGGGCATCGAGGTCGAGGTCCGGCAGACCGACCACGAAGGCGAGATGGTCGGCTGGCTGCACGAAGCCGCCGACGGCGGCCACCCGGTGGTGCTCAACGCCGGCGCGTGGACGCACTATTCGATCGCGGTGCGCGACGCCGCGGCGCAGCTTTCGGCGCCGCTGATCGAGCTGCACATCACGAACGTGCACAAGCGGGAGGCGTTCCGGCACCACAGCGTGCTGTCGGACATCGCGACCGCGGTGATCGCCGGCCTGGGCGTCGACGGCTACCCGCTCGCCCTGCGGTGGCTCGCCGAGCACCCGGAATGACGCTCCCGACGCTGACGACGGCGCGCCTGACGCTGCGCCGGCTGGTCGAGGCCGACCGCGAAGCCGTCGTGAAGGTGTTCTCCGACCCGGAGATGAGCCGGTTCTTCGCGGCGGACTTCTCGGACCCGGCCGCGGCGAACGCGATGGTCGACCGCCGCCTGTCCTACCGGGGTCCGGCGGGGCAGGGCCACTGGGCGATCGAGCGCGACGGCGAGGTGATCGGCGTCGCGCACCTGCGGTCGTCGTCGGAGCTGCCGGGCGGAGTGGCCGAGCTGGGCTACTACATCGCGAGCGCGCACGCGGGCCAGGGGTTGGCGACCGAGGCGGCCGGCGCGGTGCTCGACCACGGCCTCGACGCGCTCGGCCTCCCGGCGGTCTGGGCCCTGGTGCACGAAAACAACACGGCGAGCCGCAAAGTGGCCGGGCGCTTGGGTTTCCTCGACGTGGGCAGCGGCGTCCACTACGGCGACCTGCACCGGGTTCTGGTGGCGTTGGCGCCGGTGGCCGGGCGGCCGCACCACATCGAGCTGTGGGTGCCGGATCTGACGGAGGCGGAGCGAAGCTGGGGCTGGCTGCTGGCGGAGCTGGGCTGGCGCGAGTACCAGCGCTGGCCGGCGGGGATCAGCTGGCGCCGCGGCGGAACGTACGTGGTGGTCGAGCAGTCCCCGGCGATCAGCGCACCGGGTCACGAGCGCACCAGGCCGGGGCTGAACCACTTGGCGCTCCACGTGGCAACGCGCGCCGAGGTGGACGAGCTGGCCGAGCGAGCGGGGGACCACGGCTGGCGCCCGATGTTCGCCGACCGCTACCCGTATGCGGGCGGCGAGCAGCACTACGCGGCGTACCTCGAGAACGAGGCCGGCTTCGAGGTGGAGCTGGTCGCGCTCGAAGGCCCACCGGCGACGAGCTGACCCTCACCGGCCTCGCGACCGAGGTCCGGTTTTCGAGTCTGCCGCGGCTCGTCGTGAGTGGGAAACAGTGTTCTAACCCTGTTTCCCACTCACGACCGTCTGACCGGCGCCTTTCCGGAAACCCTTGCCCCGCCCGCGATCTTGCGCACGACCAGGGGACCGTCGACCAGGTGTGGCGTCACCCGATCGATTCAGCTCTCGCTACACTCCGGTGTCGTGCGCCCGTCTTGTCGTGCCTTGCTCGCCAGTGTTCTGGCCGGGCTGCTCGTCGCGGGGTGCACCGAGGGTTACGCCCAGCCGCAAGCCGCGGGGGACAAGCCCGCCATCGCCGGGGGGAAGACCGAGGCCAAACCCCGGCCCGTCGACGTCAAGCTCGCTTCGGGTGACCCCCGGCAGAGTGGTGGCGTGATCGCCGCCGGTGGGGCGGACGCCGTCTACAACTACGGGCCGTCGGTCATGCTCGACCGCGGGCAGACCCGGATGTGGTGGTGCAGCCAGTACGGCGGCGCCGGACCCGCCGGCGACGACATCCTCTACGCCCAGGCCCAGTCGATCGACGGGCCGTTCGCCGGGCCCGGGGGCGGGATCCCGGCCGCCGTCTTCTCCGGGGCACCCGGGCAGTTCGACGGCATGCACACCTGCGACCCGTCCGTCCTGCGCGTCGGCACGACCTACTACCTCTACTACACCGGCGCGGCGGGCGACCACGCGCTCGGCAACGCCGTCGGGCTCGCCACCAGCCCGGACGGCGTGCACTGGACCCGCGCCGCGGGCGGGAAGCCGATCCTCGGGCCGTCGCACGACGTGCACCGCGCCAACGTCTACGGCGCCGGCCAGCCCTCGGCCGTCTACCTCGACGGCTGGTTCTACCTGATGTTCACCGACACCACCGGCCGCGCCGCGGCGTGGAACGGCGCCGGGCAGTTCGTGCTCCGGTCGCGCGATCCCGCGTTCGGCTCGGGGGTCCAGGCGCTCGACGTCGGCGGGTTCGTGCCGGTCGCGACGACGTCGGCGCCGCGGAGCCGTTCGGTCGTCGAAGGGTTCAGCGCCGACCTGATGTGGGTGGGCGCGCTCGACGCGTTCGTCATCGCGCACGAGACCGACACCGGGACCACGCTGACGTTCTGGACCGCCGACTTCACCGAGAACCCGTACCGGCCGGTGGTCGTCCCGGGCCCGTGGAAGGAAGGGCCGGGGCTGGTGCGCCGCGCGGACGGGCACGCGCCGCTGTCGTCGGCCGCGCCGTGCGACCGGGTGCCGCTCGACGTCGTGCGCGCGACCGTCATCGGCTCCGCCGGGGCGCCGACCGACCTGCGCCACTACGGGCTCGACCTGCTGGACAGCCAGGCCTGCGCGAGCCCGGCCCGGCTGGCCGCGACGTTCGACGGCGTGACGATGCCCTCGCCCGACCGCACGATGGACCTGGTCCGCGCAGGAGAGCGAATCCGGGTGGACCGGCGCGGGGTCGCGGCGGCCCTGGCGGGCGAGCTGCTGGAGAAGGAGCCGCGCGAGGTGGCGGCGCTCCCGGTGGCGACGCGGCTGCGCTCGGGCGCGGAGGCGGTCCAGTCACCGGGCCGCGGGCTCGCGCTGGTCCTCGACGACCGCCGCCTGTGGTGGGTACCGGACGCCGCGATCCTCGCCGGCAACGGTTCGGCGGCCCGCCCGGTGACGGACGCCCAGTGGGACGGCACCCCGCAAGGCCCCTCGCTGGTCGGCTGAGCGGGCACGGCCACCGGCGCCCCGCGCGGCCACCGCGCTGAGCGCCTGGAGCAGTGCTGGGCGCGGGGTTTCTCTTTGCGTGGGTGGGTCTGCGGAGACGGCGCGGGGCGCCACGCTGAACACCCGGAGCAGTGCTAGGCGCGGGGTTTCTCGCTGCGAGGCCGGATCCGGGGAGACGGCCGGGGTGCGAGTCCTTCGCCGGCCGTCCGGACCCGGGGGTGCGGCCGGGTAACGGGCTCATCGTCCAGCACCCGGGGCTGCGGCCGGGTGACGGGCTCCTCGTCCGCGGCCTGGCGCGGCCGGGTGGCGCCCTGCTCGTCGGCGGCCCGGCGTGGCCGGGTCGCCGGGCGTTCTTCGTCCGCGGTGCGAGCCCGGCGGCGCGGCCGCGGTGAAGGCGAAGGCGAAGGCGCCTCCTCCGAAGCTTCGTCCTCATCCACCGGCCGGGTCCGCCCGATCCGCCCGCCCACGAACAGGCCGAGCCCCGCGGGGATCAGCACCAGCAGCGCCGAGAACGCCGCCCCGCCCGTCAACGCGCCACCCAGCTCCGAGACGCCCGTCTGGTCGACGAACACCGCCCGTCCGATGACATACAGGATTCCCGACACCACGCCCGCCACCAGCGCCGCGATGAACCACGCGCGGCCGCGGTCCGGGAGCCCGCGCCAGCCGTCCAGTGCGCTCCACAGCGCCGCCGCGCCGACCAGGACCGCCAACGCCACCGACGTCATCAGCGTCTGGTCCGTCGGGTGGTACACGGCGTACTTGGCCAGCAGCGTCAGCGCCACGCCGTGCAGCAGCGCCATGCCGAGTCCGCGGATCACCCAAGCGCTCATCCTGCGGAGTGTAGGCCAGGTTACTGACGAGTTGCCCACTCAGCGCCCACTAGGCTGGAGCCCGTGCCTGAAACCCATGGACGACGCCGGGCGGCGCTGCGCGGGCTTCTGACCGAAGCCGGCCTGGACGCGCTGCTGGTCACCGATCTGCTCAACATCCGCTACCTCACCGGGTTCACCGGGTCGAACGCCGCCGTGCTGCTGCACGCCGGGGGCGACGCCAAGACGCTCTTCTGCACCGACGGCCGCTACACGACCCAGTCGGCCGCCGAGGTGCCCGACCTCGACACGGTCGTCGACCGGGCCAGCGCCGCCGCCCTCGTCGCCAAGGCCGCGAAGGACGCCAAGACCTACGGCCGCGTCGGCTTCGAAAGCCAGCACATCAGCGTCGAAGAGTACGAGGCGCTGCGAGAACGAGTGGCCCTCGAGCGGTCCCCGGGCCTGGTCGAGCGACTGCGCCTGGTCAAGGACGAAGCCGAGGTCGACGCGCTGCGCCAGGCGTGCGCCGCCGCCGACCGGGCGCTCGACGACCTGCTCGCCGCCGGGGGCCTCCGGCCCGGCCGCACCGAGCTGGAAATCGCCCGTGACCTGGAGAACCGGATGCTGGAGCACGGCTCGAGCCAGCCCAGCTTCGCCTCCATCATCGCGGCCGGCGCGCACTCCGCCATCCCGCACCACCAGCCGACGCACGCCGAGCTCAAGCGCGGCGACTTCGTCAAGATGGACTTCGGCGCCACCGTCGACGGCTACCACTCCGACATGACCCGCACCTTCGTCCTCGGCGAGCCCGCGGATTGGCAGCGCGAGGTGTACGACCTCGTCCACACCGCCCAGGCGGCCGGGGTCGACGCCGTCGTGCCGGGCGCCGAGGTGTCCGATGTGGACGCCGCGGCGCGGAAGGTGATCGCCGACGCGGGCCACGGCGAGCACTTCGCCCACGGCCTCGGACACGGCGTCGGCCTGCAGATCCACGAGGCACCGAGCTTCGCCGCGACGGGCGTCGGTACACTGTCCGCCGGTATGGCGGTCACCGTCGAGCCCGGCGTCTACCTCGCGGGGCGCGGTGGCGTGCGCATCGAGGACACGCTCGTCGTGCGGGCCGGGGAGCCCGAACTCCTCACCCTGAGCACCAAGAACCTCGTGGTCGTCTGACAGCGGCCCCGAACCCGAACACACAGGAGACTGCAAGCTCGTGGCCACGACCAACGACCTGAAGAACGGGCTCGTCCTCAACCTCGAGGGCCAGCTGTGGACCGTCACCGCGTTCCAGCACGTCAAGCCGGGCAAGGGCGGCGCGTTCGTGCGCACGACCCTGAAGCACGTGCTCACCGGCAAGGTGGTCGACAAGACGTTCAACGCGGGCACGAAGGTCGAGACGGCCACGGTGGACCGCCGGAACATGACCTACCTGTACAAGGACGGCCAGGACTTCGTGTTCATGGACGGCGACACCTACGACCAGATCACCGTGCTGGCCGCGGTCGTCGGCGACAACGCCAACTACATGCTCGAGAACACCGAGGTCCAGGTCGCGGTGCACGAGAACGAGGCGCTCTACGTCGAGCTCCCGACCTCGGTCGAGATCATCATCCAGCACACCGACCCGGGCCTGCAGGGCGACCGTTCGACCGGCGGCACCAAGCCGGCGACGCTGGAGACCGGCGCGGAGATCCAGGTCCCGCTGTTCCTGTCCACCGGCGAGAAGATCAAGGTCGACACCCGCGACGGCCGTTACCTGGGCCGCGTCTCCAGCTGATGCCGACGTCGAAACCCCACCCGAACCGCGGCGGCGCGATCAGCCGCAGGCAGGCGCGCCGCCGCGCGGTGGAAATGCTGTACGAGGCCGCGCAGCGCGACACCGACGCGGTGACGCTGCTGGCCGACCGGGTCGGCGCGACGGAGGTCGACCCGATCGCGGACTACACGATCAGCCTGGTCGAGGGCGTCACGGGCCGGAAGGCGCAGATCGACGAGCTGCTGGCCGAGCACGCGCAGGGCTGGACCCTGGAGCGGATGCCGAAGGTCGACCTCGCGGTGCTGCGGGTCGGGGTCTACGAGCTGCTCTGGGCCGAGGACGTGCCGGACCCGGTCGCGATCGACGAGGCCGTCGGCCTCGCGAAGGAACTGTCCACGGACGACTCGCCGCGGTTCGTCAACGGCGTGCTGGGCCGCATCGGCACGATCGCCGACCGCCTCCGCGCCGTTCTGTAGAGCCCGCCTGGCCCCCCGGTCAGGCGTTTCCGGTCAGGTGACCACGACCGGGGTCCGGGGCTTGCCCCGGGCGGGGTGTGGGGGCTGCGCCCCCACAAGACACGGCGGAGAGAGGTTCGGCTCGCGCTCTCCGCGAGCAGGGCTCGCCCCCGAACGAGCCCCCCGACGAAGTCAGTGAGCGTCTCCGGTGCCCCACCGGGAACGCTCACTGCGTCGGTTTCGCGCACCCGCGATCAGTCCTCCTTGGAAGGACGCGCCTCCGGCGGCAGGACGCCCCAGTCGATGAGCTGCTCGGTCAGCTCGCCCGGGGTCATGTCGTAGATGATCGCCAGGGACCGCAGGTCCTCGGTGCGGATCGAGAGCACCTTGCCGTTGTAGTCGCCGCGCTGGCTCTGGATCGTCGCCGCGTAGCGGGCCAGCGGGCCCACCTTCTCGGCCGGCAGCTGCTGCAGGCGCTCGAGGTTGATGACGATCTTGGTGGCGGGCTCGGCACCGGACGGGACCCGGCCCTCGGGCAGCAGCTCGACCACCGGCACACCGTAGAAGTCGGCCAGCTCGGCCAGCTTCTGCACGGTGACGGCACGGTCGCCACGCTCGTACGAGCCGACGACGACGGCCTTCCAGCGCCCACCGGACTTCTGCTCGACCCCGTGCAGGGACAGGCCCTGCTGCTGGCGGATCCCGCGGAGCTTGGCCCCGAGCGCCTTGGCGTAATCGCCCATCTGGTCGTTCTCCGTTCTCCACCCCCTCCCGGTCGGGGTGACCGGTCCAGGGGACTCTTCGAGTCGAATACTCAGAGTAATGGTTACGCATTGTTGTCACCAGGTCAAGCGCGAGCTTGCCGCGAATCACGCCACACCACCCGGAAGACTGAGCAAAGTGCCTGCTACTGTCGGTGCGAAAGCCCCGACCAGCAGGGGAACAGACGTCCTTTAAGGACCCGTCCGGTGAGGCGGGGAAGGAGTCCGAAGTGTCGTCACGTCCGCGTGGCGCGGCTGGTTCGGCCGGGGAGCGCGAGCTCCTGACGGCCGGCGATGTCGCGCGCACGATCGCCCGAATGGCCCATCAGGTCATCGAAAAGACCGCGAACGGTGCGGAAAGCACTACCCCGCCCGTGTTGCTCGGGATCCCGTCCCGCGGCACCCCGCTCGCCGTCCGGCTGGCCGACAAGATCGGCGAGTTCTCCGGGGTCCGCCCGCCCACCGGCGCCCTCGACGTCACCCTCTACCGGGACGACCTCCGCCGCCGCCCGCCGCGCGCGCTCGAGCAGACGCAGCTGCCCACCGACGGCATCGACGACCGGGTGGTGATCCTGGTCGACGACGTGCTCTTCTCCGGCCGGACGATCCGGGCCGCGCTCGATGCCCTCCGTGATCACGGCCGCCCCCGTGCGGTGCAGCTGGCCGTGCTGGTCGACCGCGGTCACCGGGAGCTGCCGATCCGCGCCGACTACGTCGGCAAGAACGTCCCGACCGCGCGCACCGAGGGCGTGTCCGTCCTGCTGGCCGAGATCGACGGCCGCGACGCGGTCCTGCTGCGCCCATCGGACACTGCTGCTGGAGAGGACTCGTGAAGCACCTGCTCGCCACCGACGGCCTGGACCCGGCGGTCGCCACGGCCGTGCTCGACACCGCCGACGAGCTGAAGCACACGCTGCTCGGCCGCGAGGTCAAGAAGCTGCCGACGCTGCGCGGCCGCACGGTCATCACCCTGTTCTACGAGAACTCGACGCGCACGCGGGTGTCGTTCGAGATCGCCGGGAAGTGGATGAGCGCCGACGTGATCAACGTCTCCGCGTCCAGCTCCTCGGTCAACAAGGGCGAATCCCTGCGCGACACGGCCCTGACGCTGGCCGCCGCGGGCGCCGACTGCGTGATCGTCCGGCACCCCGCCAGCGGCGCCGCCCAGCGGCTCTCGGAGTGGCTGGCCGAGCCCGGCACGTCCGTGGTCAACGCCGGCGACGGCACCCACGAGCACCCGACGCAGGCGCTGCTCGACGCGGCCACGCTGCGGGAGCGCCTCGGCTCGCTGAAGGACCGCCGGGTCGCGATCGTCGGGGACGTCCTGCACAGCCGGGTCGCCCGCTCGAACATCCACCTGCTCTCGGCGCTCGGCGCGGAGGTGGTGCTGGTCGCGCCGCCGACGTTGTTGCCCTACGGCGTCGAGAGCCTGCCGGTCACCGTCTCGCACGACCTCGACGCCGAGCTGCCCGCGGTCGACGCGGTGATGATGCTGCGGGTCCAGGCGGAACGCATGCACGGCGGGTTCTTCCCGTCCGCCCGCGAGTACTCGATCGCCTACGGCCTCTCGGAAAAGCGGCAGAAGCTGCTGCCGGACCACGCGGTCGTCCTGCACCCCGGCCCGATGCTGCGCGGGATGGAGATCGCGAGCGCGGTCGCCGACTCCCCGGCCTCGGCCATCACCGAACAGGTCCGCAACGGCGTCCACGTGCGCATGGCGGTCCTCTACCACCTCCTGGCCAGCGAAGGAGCCGCCGCGTGACCACCGTGATCAAGGGCGCCCGCCCGTACGGCGAAGGCGACCCCGTCGACGTCCTGGTCGAGGACGGCGTGATCACCGCGATCGGCGCCGTCGACGCACCCGAAGACGCCGAAGTCATCGAAGCCGCCGGTCAGGTGCTGCTGCCGGGCTTCGTGGACCTGCACACCCACCTGCGCGAACCCGGCCGCGAAGACACCGAGACGGTCGACTCCGGCTCGGCCGCCGCGGCGCTCGGCGGCTACACCGCGGTGTTCGCCATGGCCAACACGAGCCCGGTCGCCGACAACGCCGTGGTCGTCGACCACGTCTGGCGGCGCGGGCTGGAGGTCGGCCTGGTCGACGTGCACCCGGTCGGCGCGGTCACCGTCGGGCTCAAGGGCGAGAAGCTCGCCGAGCTGGGCACCATGGCGAACGCCCAGGCCCGGGTGACAGTGTTCTCCGACGACGGCCTCTGCGTCGCCGACCCGCTGCTCATGCGCCGCGCGCTGGAGTACTCGACCGCGCTCGACGTCGTCATCGCGCAGCACGCCGAGGAGCCGCGGCTGACCGTCGGCGCCCAGGCCCACGAGGGCGAGCGCGCGGCCCGGCTCGGCTACACCGGCTGGCCCGCCGCGGCGGAAGAGTCCATCGTGGCCCGCGACTGCCTGCTGGCGCTGCACGCGAACGCGCGGCTGCACGTCTGCCACGTCTCGACGTCGGGCACGGCGGACGTCCTGCGCTGGGCGAAGGACCGCGGCACGAAGGTGTCGGCCGAGGTCACGCCGCACCACCTGCTGCTCACCGACGAGCGCCTGGCCACCTACGACCCGGTCAACAAGGTGAACCCGCCGCTGCGCACCGAGTCCGACGCCGAAAAGCTGCGGGCGGCGCTGGCCGAGGGCGTCATCGACTGCGTCGCCACCGACCACGCGCCGCACGCCGTGCAGGACAAGGACACCGAGTGGACCGCGGCCCGGCCGGGCATGCTCGGGCTCCAGACGGCCCTTTCGATCGTCGCCGAGACGATGGTCCGCACCGGGCTGCTCGACTGGCGCGGCGTCGCCCGCGTCATGAGCGAGCGGCCGGCCGAGATCGGCAACCTGGCCGACCAGGGCCGTCCCATCGAGGTCGGCGAGCCGGCGAACCTGGCGCTCGTCGACCCCGACGCCGAGTGGACGGTCCGGGGCGCCGAGCTGGCCAGCATCGCGGCCAACACCCCGTACGAGGGAATGCGGCTGCCCGGCGTGGTGACCGCCACGCTGCTGCGCGGGCGGGTCACCGCCCGGGACGGGAAGATCTGCTGATGGAACGCCTTTGGCTGGTGCTGGCGATCGTCGCCTTCTTCCTGCTCTGCCTGTGGGGCATGTACGTCGGCTGGCGGCGCAAGTCCCGCTCGCAGAGCGTGCGGGTGCCGCCGTTCCCGGAGATCCCCTCGGAGCCGGGTGACGTCCTGCTGGAGTCCACCGGCGTCTACGTCGCCACGACGTTCGCGGGAGAGTGGCAGAACCGGGTCGTCACCCGCGGCGCGGGACTGCGGACTTCCGCTTCCTGGCGGCTGCACGACGGCGGGATCGCGGTCGAACGCGGGGGAGCGCCCGACTTCTGGATCCCGCGCGAGGCCGTCACCGGCGTCCGGCGCGACTCGAAGATCGCCGGGAAGGTGATGGGCACGGACGCGTTGCTCGTCCTCACCTGGCGCGCCGGTGAGACCGAGGTCGACACGGGCTTCCGCGGCGACGACCTCGACGACTATCCACAGTGGATCGAACAGCTCAAGATCAAGGGAGGTGCCCAGTGAACGCGCGCGCTCAGGCCGCACTGGTACTCGAAGACGGCCGGGTGTTCCGCGGCGCTGCCTACGGCGCGCAGGGGCGAACCCTCGGCGAGGCGGTGTTCTGCACCGGCATGACCGGTTACCAGGAGACGCTGACGGACCCGTCCTACCACGGGCAGATCGTGGTGCAGACCGCGCCGCAGATCGGCAACACCGGCTGGAACGACGAGGACGACGAGTCCTCGAAGATCTGGGTCAACGGCTACGTGGTCCGCGACCCCGCGCGCACACCGTCCAACTGGCGCTCCCGCCGGACCCTGGACGAAGAATTGGTGCGCCAGGGGATCGTGGGCATCGCCGAGGTGGACACCCGGTCGCTGACTCGTCACCTGCGCGAGGTCGGCGCGATGCGCGCCGGCGTCTTCTCCGGCGACGCGCTGGGCACGGTCGACGAGATGGTCGCTTCGGTGCTGGAGAGCCCGCAGATGGAGGGTGCCGACCTGGCCGGCCAGGTCACGACGCCTCAGCCGTACGTGGTCTCGCCTTCCGGTGAAGTGCGTTTCCGCGTGGTCGCGCTGGACCTGGGCATCAAGTCGAACACCCCGCGGCAGATGGTCAAGCGGGGCATCGAGGTGCACGTGCTGCCCTCTTCTGCTTCCCTGGACGACGTGCTGGCGGTCGAGCCGGACGGGGTGTTCCTGTCGAACGGCCCGGGCGACCCGGCCACGACGACGCACGCCACCGAGCTGACCAAGCAGGTCCTCGGCCGCGAGATCCCGCTGTTCGGCATCTGCTTCGGCAACCAGGTCCTGGGCCGCGCTTTGGGTCTGGGCACGTACAAGATGCGCTACGGCCACCGCGGCATCAACATCCCGGTGATCGACGTGGCCACCAAGTCAGTGGCGATCACGGCGCAGAACCACGGTTTCGCCCTGGAAGGCGAGCCGGGGCAACGCTTCGAGTCCCCGTTCGGCGCGGCCCAGGTCAGCCACTACTGCGCCAACGACGGCGCGGTCGAAGGCCTGCGGGCGTTCGACGTCCCGGCGTTCTCGGTCCAGTACCACCCCGAAGCCGCGGCCGGCCCCCACGACGCGGCCCCCCTGTTCGACGATTTCGTTTCGCTCATGGAGAAGCGGTCGTGACCCTCACGACCGGCATCGAGCGGCTCCGGATCCGGAACTTCCGGGTACTCCGGGACGTCGAGCTGGACGGTTTGACGCCGGTGACGGCGTTGATCGGGCCGAATGGGAGCGGGAAGTCCACGGTGTTCGAAGCCTTAAACTTCCTCTCCGAGTCATTCCGGATCGGGTTGCGCGCAGCGTGGGACCAGCGTGGCGGTGCCGCCGACATCATCACCCACGGCGCCGAGAGTCCTGTCGAAATCGAGGTGACCTGCCGTGTCGAAGGTGCGGTGGGGGAGTACCGACTCGTCATCGACGACGAGGATGACGGGCCGGTGATTGCCGAGGAGAAGCTGACCTGGCAGCCAGCGGGCGCTGATGCCCCCTCCGAAGCTCTGGAGTTCCGAGGTGGGATGGGGACGGTTGCCGGTCTGGGCGCCGTCGGGGAGCAGGTCTCATTGGCCGGCCCAGACTTGCTCGGCGTAAGCGTGGTCAGTCAACTCGCCACCGCGGCCGAGGTTGGCAAGTTCCACCGATTCATAGCTGAGATCGGGCTCTCGGACCTGAATCTCGATGCGATGCGCAACGGCGCGAAGGACGACAAGCCTTCCCGGCTCAAACCGGATGGCCGGAACGTGGGCGCCATTGTCCGGCGCCTCCGCGATGGTGTTCCACGCGAGTGGCAAGTCATCAGGGCTTCTCTGCGCAAGTACGTCCCGGGATTCGAAGACATCGAACCGTTCCGACAGGGCAACGGCGCCTGGATCGTCAGGCTGCGCGAGCAGGGCAAGGAAGACCTCATCACCCCGGAGAACATCTCCGACGGCACGCTGCTGCTGCTGGGCTATCTGGTGGCCCTGCGCACGAACACCTCGGTGCTCCTCATCGAGGAGCCGGAGAACCAGGTCCACCCGCGGCTCCACTATTCGCTCGCCGAAGACGCGCGCGGGGCTCGCGCCGACCAGGTCATCATCGCGACCCACGCGCCTCGCTTCGTCGACGCGTTGCGGCCGGACGAGGTCTGGACGTTCGCCCGGGACAACGACGGGTACGCCGAGACCAAACGGGCTTCCGACGAAGCGGCGGTCGTCCGCATGGTCGAGTCCGGCGGAGCGCTCGGCGACCTGTGGACCGAGGGATACTTCCGGTTCGGTGACCCGCTCGAGGAGCGCCCGTGACCGTGCTGGCTCCCTGTCGCCTCGAAGTGCTCGTCGAGGAACCATCCGCGGAAGAGGCGTTGAGGACCCTTCTGCCGAAGATCGTTCCTGGCGTCGAATTCCAGATCGTCCCCTTCAACGGCAAGACCGATCTGCTGCGCAAGCTGCCCGTCCGGCTCCGGGACTACACGCACTACTGGGCCGAGATGGGCCTGCGGATCGTTGTCCTGCTGGATCGGGACAACGACGACTGCGCCGAACTCAAGCGCCGTCTCGTCGAGATCGCGCACGAAGCAGGACTGCCCGCCGAAGCGACACTGTTCCGCATCGTGATCGAAGAGCTCGAGGCTTGGTTCCTCGGCGACGTGCCCGCGCTGCACGCGGCCTACCCGAAGGTGCCTCCGAGCTTGGGAAGCCAGACCAAGTTCCGCGACCCGGAGAACGTTCCCGGCGGCACTTGGGAAGGTCTGGAGCACGTGCTGCAGAAGCACGGCTACCACAAGAAGGGCCTCCAGAAGGTCCGGGCGGCGAGCGAGATCGCGCCCCACATGGACATCGAGAACAACCGATCCAAAAGCTTTCAGGTCTTCCGCGACGGCTTGCGGCGCCTGGTGAAAGAAGGTAACTGATGCCGAAGAGGACGGACATCCAGCACGTGCTGGTGATCGGCTCCGGGCCGATCGTGATCGGGCAGGCCGCGGAGTTCGACTACTCCGGTACCCAGGCCTGCCGGGTGCTGCGCAGCGAAGGCCTGCGCGTCTCCCTGGTGAACTCGAACCCGGCCACCATCATGACCGACCCCGAGTTCGCCGACGCCACCTACATCGAGCCGGTGACCCCCGACTTCGTCGAGAAGGTCATCGCGGCGGAACGCCCCGACGCCATCCTCGCGACCCTCGGCGGGCAGACCGCGCTCAACTGCGCCGTCGCGCTGCACGAGCGTGGCGTGCTCGACAAGTACGGCGTCGAGCTGATCGGGGCCGACATCGACGCCATCCAGCGCGGGGAAGACCGGCAGAAGTTCAAGGACATCGTCCGCACCATCGGCGCCGACGTCCCGCGCAGCCGCGTCTGCCACGACATGGACGAGGTCCGCGACACCGTCAAGGACCTGGGCCTGCCGGTCGTCATCCGGCCGTCCTTCACCATGGGCGGGCTCGGGTCCGGCATGGCGCACACGCCCGAAGACCTCGAACGCCTCGCCTCCACCGGGCTCACCGAGTCTCCCGTCACCGAGGTGCTCATCGAGGAGAGCGTGCTCGGCTGGAAGGAGTACGAGCTCGAGCTGATGCGCGACAAGCACGACAACGTCGTGGTCGTCTGCTCGATCGAGAACGTCGACGCGATGGGCGTGCACACCGGCGACTCGGTCACCGTCGCACCGACCATGACCCTCACCGACCGCGAGTACCAGGTGATGCGGGACGTCGGCATCGCCGTGCTGCGCGAGGTCGGCGTCGACACCGGCGGCTGCAACATCCAGTTCGCGATCAACCCGGCCGACGGCCGGATGGTCGTCATCGAGATGAACCCGCGCGTGTCCCGAAGCAGCGCTCTGGCGTCCAAGGCCACCGGCTTCCCGATCGCCAAGATCGCCGCGAAGCTCGCCATCGGCTACACCCTCGACGAGATCCAGAACGACATCACCGGCGAGACGCCGGCCGCGTTCGAGCCCACTTTGGACTACGTCGTCGTCAAGATGCCGCGGTTCGCCTTCGAGAAGTTCCCGGGCGCGGACCCGACGCTGACCACGACGATGAAGAGCGTCGGTGAGGCGATGTCGTTCGGCCGCAGCTTCCCCGAGGCGCTCGGCAAGGTGATGCGGTCGATCGAGACCAAGGCGACCGGGTTCTGGACGCTGCCGGACCCCGAGGGTGCGACCGTCGAGTCCACTTTGGACTCGCTGCGCACCGCGCACGAAGGCCGGCTGTACGAAGTGGAACTGGCGCTGCGCCTCGGCGCCAGCGTCGAGCAGGTGCACGAAGCCTCCGGCATCGACCCGTGGTTCGTCGACCAGATCGCCCTCATCGGCGAGGTCGGCGCCGAGGTCCGCGACGCGCCGGTGCTCAACGAGGACCTGCTGCGCCGCGCCAAGCGCACCGGCCTCTCGGACCGCCAGATCGCCGCGCTGCGGCCGGAACTGGCGGGCGAGGACGGCGTCCGCGCGTTGCGCCACCGCCTCGGCGTGCGGCCGGTGTTCAAGACCGTCGACACCTGCGCGGCCGAGTTCGCCGCCAAGACGCCGTACCACTACTCGGCCTACGAGTCGGACCCCGACGCCCAGTCCGAAGTGGCCGTCCAGAGTGACAAGCCGAAGGTGCTCATCCTCGGCTCCGGCCCGAACCGGATCGGCCAGGGCATCGAGTTCGACTACTCCTGCGTGCACGCGGCGATCGCGTTGCGGGAGGCCGGGTTCGAGGCCGTCATGGTCAACTGCAACCCGGAAACCGTGTCCACCGACTACGACACGTCCGACCGGCTGTACTTCGAGCCGCTGTCCTTCGAGGACGTCCTCGAAGTCGTGCACGCCGAGCAGGCGTCCGGCACGGTCGCCGGCGTCATCGTCCAGCTCGGCGGCCAGACCCCGCTGGGCCTGGCCAAGCGCCTGGCCGACGCCGGTGTCCCGGTGGTCGGGACGCCGCCGGAGGCCATCCACCTGGCCGAGGACCGCGGCGCGTTCGGCGAGGTGCTCACCGACGCCGGCCTCCCCGCGCCGCGCTACGGCACGGCGACGTCCTTCGAGGGCGCCAAGCGGATCGCCGACGAGATCGGCTACCCGGTCCTCGTCCGGCCGTCCTACGTCCTCGGCGGGCGCGGCATGGAGATCGTCTACGACGAGGAGACCCTGGCCGGCTACATCGGCCGCGCCACGGAGATCACCCCCGAGCACCCGGTGCTCGTGGACCGCTTCCTCGACGACGCCATCGAAATCGACGTCGACGCGCTGTTCGACGGCGAGGAGCTCTACCTCGGCGGCGTCATGGAGCACATCGAGGAGGCCGGGATCCACTCCGGCGACTCCTCCTGCGCGCTGCCGCCGATCACCCTCGGCCACACGGACCTGCAGGCCGTCCGCCGCTCCACCGAGGCGATCGCGCGGGGCGTCGGCGTGCGTGGGCTCCTGAACGTCCAGTACGCGCTCAAGGACGACGTCCTGTACGTCCTGGAGGCCAACCCGCGCGCGTCGCGGACGGTGCCGTTCGTGTCCAAGGCGACGGCCGTGCCGCTGGCCAAGGCCGCCGCGCTGATCATGACCGGCTCGACGATCAAGGACCTGCGCGAGAGCGGCGTCCTGCCGGCCGAGGGCGACGGCGGGCGGATGCCGGCCGACTCGCCGGTCGCGGTCAAGGAAGCGGTCCTGCCCTTCCACCGCTTCCGCACGCCGGAGGGCCACGGCGTGGATTCCTTGCTGGGCCCGGAGATGAAGTCCACCGGCGAGGTGATGGGCGTCGACGTCGACTTCGGCAAGGCGTTCGCCAAGTCGCAGAGCGGCGCGTACGGCTCGCTGCCGACGTCCGGGCGCGTGTTCGTCTCGGTCGCCAACCGCGACAAGCGCTCGCTGGTGTTCCCGGTGAAGCGCCTGGCTGACCTCGGGTTCGAGATCCTCGCCACGTCCGGCACCGCGGAAGTGCTGCGCCGCAACGGAGTCGCGTGCACCGTGGTGCGCAAGCACTACGAAGGTTCGACCGAAGCCGAGCCGAACATCGTGGACGTCATCCTGAACGGCGACGTCGACATGGTGATCAACACCCCTTACGGGAACAGCGGTCCGCGCGTCGACGGCTACGAAATCCGCACCGCCGCGGTGTCGCGGGACATCCCGTGCGTGACGACCGTGCAGGGCGCCGCGGCGGCCGTGCACGGCATCGAAGCGCTGATCCGGGGCGACATCGGGGTCAAGTCGCTGCAGGAGCTCCAGGCGGCCCTG
The DNA here is from genome assembly GCF_044759945.1 of Amycolatopsis sp. NPDC098790. Lineage (NCBI taxonomy): Bacteria > Bacillati > Actinomycetota > Actinomycetes > Pseudonocardiales > Pseudonocardiaceae > Amycolatopsis > Amycolatopsis sp. NPDC098790. The sequence goes on along the minus strand of NZ_JBIWAI010000005.1, from coordinate 126,036 downwards.
AAGGCGCAGTCGTGAGCACGAGGGAGCGGTTCGGGGCGCGGCTGGCCAAGGCCGTCGCGGCCCGGGGCCCGCTGTGCGCCGGGATCGACCCCCACCCGGGCCTGATCGAGGCGTGGGGCCTCCCGGTGGACGCTTCGGGCCTGGAACGGTTCGCGCTGTCCGCCACGGAGGTCCTGGCGGCCCGCGCGGCGGTCGTGAAGCCGCAGTCGGCGTTCTTCGAAAGTTTCGGAGCGGCCGGCGTCCGCGTGCTGGAGCGGGTCGTCGAGACGGCCCGCGACGCGGGCGCGCTGGTGCTGCTGGACGTCAAGCGCGGCGACATCGGCTCGACGATGGCGGCGTACACGGCCGCATACGTGGCCGACGGGGCGGCGATCGCGGCCGACGCGATCACCGTTTCGCCGTACCTCGGGTTCGGCTCTTTGGCCCAATGCGCCGAAACGGCGGTCTCCGCGGGGCGCGGCATCTTCGTGCTTGCGCGGACTTCCAACCCGGAAGCGGCCGCGGTGCAGAACGCGAAGCTGCCCGACGGGCGCACGGTGGGGCAGTCGATCGTCGATTCCGCGGCGGCGCTCAACGCATCCGCGGCACCGCTCGGCGATGTGGGCGTCGTCGTCGGGGCCACCGTCGCGCCGGGAGAGCTGGATCTTTCCGGGCTGAACGGCCCGGTGCTGGCCCCCGGTTTCGGGGCCCAGGGAGCCACTGTGGCCGATTTGAAGGCCCTCTTTAGCACTGCAGCCGGGCCCGGACTGCCGGGTGTCCTGCCCGCGTCGTCCCGGGACATCCTGAAGCACGGTCCGGAGCAAGCGGCTTTGCGCCAAGCGGTCGAACGGGTCGCCGAACTGCTGGCCGACCCGCAGGAAAACGGCCAATAGCAGGGCCCGGAACCGGGTCCCACCAGGCACCCCCGCATTGTGGCCGGTGCTCACGGGTGGGTACCGTCGCGTCACCCACCCAGATTTGAGAACTACCGGAGGAAAACGTGGCACTTCCCCAGCTGACAGAGGAACAGCGCGCTGCGGCGCTGGAGAAGGCCGCCGCCGCTCGCAAGATCCGTGCTGAGCTGAAGGAGCGGCTGAAGCGGGGCGGTACCACTCTGGTCGACGTGCTGAAGCAGGCCGAGGAGAACGAAGTCCTCGGCAAGATGAAGGTTTCGGCTCTGCTCGAGGCCCTCCCGGGCGTCGGCAAGGTCCGCGCGCAGCAGACCATGGAACGACTGGAGATCGCCCCCAGCCGTCGCCTTCGCGGCCTCGGCGACCGGCAGCGCAAGGCGCTGCTGGCCGAGTTCAGCGGCGAGTGAACGGCGCCGGTCGTGACTACCCGGTGAACCCGGGCGCCGACCGCGGCAGTGAGCCGGTGGCGGGGGACATCCCCCGGCACCGGCTCACCGTCGTATCGGGGCCTTCGGGGGTCGGGAAGTCGAGCGTGGTGGGCGAGCTGCGGAAGCTGGAGCCCGACGTCTGGTTCAGCGTCTCGGTCACCACGCGCGAGGCACGCCCCGGTGAGGTCGAAGGGGCGCACTACCACTTCGTCGACCGGGCGGAGTTCGACGCCATGGTCGCCGACGGCAGGCTGCTCGAGTGGGCCGAGTTCGCGGGCAACCGCTACGGCACCCCGCGCGAGCCCGTCGAGAAGGCCCTCGCCGAGGGCCGCCCGGCCGTCCTGGAGATCGAGCTGCAGGGCGCCCGCCAGGTCCGCGCGGCGATGCCGGAGGCCCGGCTGGTGATGCTGATGCCGCCGTCGTGGGAAGAACTGGTCGGCAGGCTCACCGGGCGTGGTACCGAAAGCGAGGCCGCGGTGCAGGCCCGGCTGGCCGAAGCGGAGCGCGAGCTGGCGGCGGCGGGGGAGTTCGACCACCGCCTCGTCAACGCCGACGTGCGGGAGGCCGCCGAGCACTTGCTAAACTTGATTACTGATCAGTCTTCCGACGAATCGGAGCACCACGCGTGACCAGCCAGATCGCTTTGACCGAAGAACTCGAGGGCATCACCAACCCCCCGATCGACGACCTGCTCGAAAAGGTCAGCTCGAAGTACGCGCTGGTGATCTACTCGGCCAAGCGCGCCCGCCAGATCAACGACTACTACGCCCAGCTGGGCGAGGGCCTGCTGGAGTACGTCGGCCCGCTCGTCGAGCCGGGTCCGCGCGAGAAGCCGCTCTCGATCGCGCTGCGCGAGATCCACGGCGGCCTGCTCGAGCACACCGAGGGTGAGTAAACCCCGCGTCGTCCTGGGCGTGGGCGGCGGCATCGCCGCCTACAAGGCCTGTGAGGTCCTGCGCGGCCTGACCGAGTCCGGTCACGACGTCCGCGTGGTCCCCACGGAAGCCGCGCTGAACTTCGTCGGCGCGGCCACCTTCGAAGCCCTCTCCGGGCACCCGGTGCACACGGGCGTGTTCACCGAGGTGCCGGAGGTCCAGCACGTCCGCGTCGGCAAGGAAGCCGATCTCGTCCTGGTCGTCCCGGCCACGGCGAACCTGCTCGCCAAGGCCGCCCACGGCCTCGCCGACGACCTGCTGACGAACACCCTGCTCACCGCCCGGTGCCCGGTCGCCTTCTTCCCGGCGATGCACACGGAGATGTGGGAGCACCCCGCGACCCGCGACAACGTGGCCATGCTGCGTTCGCGCGGCGCGATCGTCACCGAACCCGATTCGGGCCGGCTGACCGGCGTCGACACCGGCAAGGGCCGCCTCGCGAACCCCGCCGAGATCGTCGACCTGGCGCGGCTGCTGCTGGCCCGCCCCGACGCCCTCCCGCGCGACCTCGAAGGCGTCCGCGTCGTCGTGTCCGCCGGCGGGACGCGCGAGCCGCTCGACCCGGTCCGCTACCTCGGCAACCGCTCGTCCGGCAAGCAGGGCTACGCGCTGGCCCGCGTCGCCGCCCAGCGCGGCGCCGAGGTCACCCTGGTCACCGCGCACACCGTCGCGCTGCCGGACCCGGCGGGCGCGACCGTCTCGCACGTCTCGACGGCGGAGGAGCTGCGGCAGGCGGTGCACGCCGCGTCCGAGAGCGCCGACGTCGTCGTGATGGCGGCCGCCGTCGCCGACTTCCGGCCGGCGAACCGGGCCGACCACAAGATCAAGAAGTCGGACGACCAGCCGGACCCGGTGATCACGCTCGACCGCAATGCCGACATCCTCGCGGAACTGGTGCGGAACCGGCGGCCCGGTCAGGTCGTCGTGGGATTCGCCGCGGAAACCGGCGACGAGCACGGCGACGTCCTCGACCACGCCCGCGTCAAGCTCAAGCGCAAGGGCGCGGATCTGCTGGTCGTGAACGCCGTCGGCGACGGAAAGGCGTTCGGCACGGAGGACAATTCGGGCTGGCTGCTCGGGTCCGACGGCACGGAAATCCCCATACCCCTCGGCGCGAAGGCTGAACTGGCGTCCACTCTGTGGGACGCTGTTGTGAGCTTCATGAAGCGTTGACCGTCCCCCGAGCGATAGTCAGTACGCTTGCACAGGTAAGGGGTGCCTAACTTTCGGGGCATCCGACGACAAGGTGAGGAAGTGACGGCCACCGTGACCGCGTCTAGCAGCAGATTGTTCACCTCGGAGTCGGTGACCGAAGGGCACCCCGACAAGATTTGCGACGCCATCAGCGACTCGATCCTCGACGGCCTGCTGTCGAAGGACCCCCGTAGCCGCGTCGCGGTCGAGACCCTGATCACCACCGGCCAGGTGCACGTCGCCGGCGAGGTGACCACGGAGGCGTACGCCGACATCCCCACGATCGTCCGCGACGTCATCCTGAAGATCGGCTACGACTCCTCGGCCAAGGGCTTCGACGGCAACTCCTGCGGCGTCAACGTCGCGATCGGCTCCCAGTCGGCCGACATCGCCCAGGGCGTCGACACCGCCTACGAGTCGCGGGTCGAGTCCGACGACGACGAGATCAACCGCCAGGGCGCCGGCGACCAGGGCCTGATGTTCGGCTACGCCTGCTCGGACACCCCCGAGCTGATGCCGCTGCCGATCGCGCTCGCCCACCGGCTGTCGAAGCGGCTGACCGCGGTCCGCAAGGACGGCGTGCTGCCGTACCTGCGCCCGGACGGCAAGACCCAGGTCACCATCGAGTACGCCGGCGACCAGCCGGTCCGGCTCGACACGGTCGTCGTGTCCTCGCAGCACGCCGACGGCATCGACCTCGACCGGATGCTCAGCGTCGACGTCAAGGAGCACGTCGTCGGCCCCGAGCTCGAGGGTCTGGGCATCGACACCTCCGGCGCGCGGCTGCTGGTCAACCCGACCGGCCGGTTCGTCATCGGCGGCCCGATGGGCGACGCCGGCCTGACCGGCCGCAAGATCATCGTCGACACCTACGGCGGCATGGCCCGCCACGGCGGCGGCGCGTTCTCCGGCAAGGACCCGTCCAAGGTCGACCGGTCCGCCGCGTACGCGATGCGCTGGGTGGCCAAGAACGTCGTCGCCGCGGGCCTGGCCCAGCGGACCGAGGTCCAGGTCGCGTACGCGATCGGCAAGGCGGCCCCGGTGGGCCTGTTCGTCGAGACGTTCGGGACCGAGACGGTCGACCCGTCGAAGATCCAGCAGGCCATCACCGAGGTCTTCGACCTGCGGCCGGCGGCGATCATCCGCGACCTCGACCTGCTGCGCCCGATCTACGCCCCGACGGCGGCCTACGGCCACTTCGGCCGTCCCGAGCTGGGCCTCCCGTGGGAGAGCACGGCCCGCGCCGAGGCGCTGAAGGCCGCGGCCGGCGCCTGATCCACGCGGGCTGAAGGGCACCTTCGTCGCATCTGATGCGAGGAAGGTGCCCTTCAGCGCGTCGGATGCACTGAAGGTGCCTTTCAGCCCGTTCGGCGCGAGGGGTGTCGGAGGGGTCTGGTAGAGATCGTGGCGTGAGTAGCTCCGAGCCCGCCGCTCTCTGGGACCTCCCGGAGACGCCGCCCGCACCCAAGGCGGCCCCCTCGCGTGCCCGGAAACCGCCGAAGCCGGGGGCGAAGACCAAGGGCGCGCAGAAGCCCGCGCCCGAGCGGCCGGTCGCGCGGATCGTCGTCGACATCCCCCTGGCGCACCTGGACCGCACGTTCGACTACCTCGTGCCGGAGAAGCTGCACGAGACCGCCGTGCCCGGGTGCCGCGTGCGCGTCCGGTTCGCCGGGCAGCTCGTCGACGGCTACCTGATCGAGCGCGGCGAGACCAGCGACTACGGCAGCAAGCTGGCGTTCCTCGACCGCGTCACGTCGCCGGAGCCGGTGCTGCCGCCGTCGTTGCACGCGGTCTGCCGGGCGGTCGCCGACCGCTACGGCGGCACGCTGTCCGACGTCCTGCGCCTCGCGATCCCGCCCCGGCACGCGAAGGCCGAAGGGGAGCCGGCCGTGGCGCCGGCGGCGTCTCCCGACGTGCCCGATACGACGGCCTGGGCGCGCTACCAGCGGGGTCCGGCGTTCGTGGAGGCACTGGGGGAGGGGAAGCCCGCGAACGCCGTCTGGCAGGCCCTGCCGGGCGAGGACTGGCCGCGCCGGCTGGCCGAGGCGGCCGGGGTCGTGGCCGCGGCCGGCCGGGGCGCGGTGCTGGTGGTACCGGACCACCGCGACCTGACCCGGGTCCACGAGGCGTGCGCGGCGGTCGTCGGCGAGGACGCCGTGGTGGCGCTGATCGCCGGCCTCGGGCCCGCCGAGCGCTACCGCCGCTGGCTGGCGGTGCTGCGCGGCGCGGTCCGGGTGGTGGTCGGCACGCGGGCGGCGATGTTCGCGCCGGTCCACGACCCGGGCCTGTTCGTCGTCTGGGACGACGGCGACGACCTGCACCTCGACCAGCACGCGCCGTACCCGCACGTCCGGGACGTGCTGATGGACCGCGCGCACGCGGCGAAGGCGTCCCTGCTGGTGGGAGGCTTCGCCCGGACGGCCGAGGCGCAGCTGCTGGTCGAGTCGGGCTGGGCCGCGCCGGTGCTGGCGGACCGCACGGTGCTGCGGGCCGCGGCGCCCCGCGTGACACCGGTCGGCGAGGACTTCGACGTGGCCCGCGACGAGGCCGCGCGGGTGGCCCGCCTGCCGGCGGTGGCGTTCGAAGCGGCGCGCCAGGCGTTCGCGGCGGGCCACCCGGCGCTGGTCCAGGTCCCGCGGCGCGGGTACGTCCCGGGCCTGGCGTGCGGGAACTGCCGCACACCTGCCCACTGCCGCCGCTGCGCGGGGCCGCTGGCGCTGCCGGGCGGATCGGTGGACGGGCAGCCGAAGCCCCCGGCGTGCCGCTGGTGCGGCGTCCCGGAGACGGCGTTCCGCTGCACGGCGTGTGGTTCGGTCCGGTTGCGCGCGGTGATCGTGGGCGCGAAGCGGACGGCGGAGGAGCTGGGGCGCGCGTTCCCGGGCATCCCGGTCCGCACGTCGGGCGCGGCGGAGGTGTTGGCTTCGGTGCCGGGAAAGCCGGCGCTGGTGGTGTGCACGCCCGGCGCCGAACCGGTGGCCGAAGGCGGCTATGGCGCGGCGCTTCTGTTGGACGGCTGGGCATTGCTGGGGCGCCAGGACCTGCGTGCGGGCGAGGAGGCGTTGCGCCGCTGGATGGCGGCGGCGGCATTGGTGCGTCCTTCGTCGTCCGGTGGCCGGGTGATCGTCGGGGCGGAGGCGGGGATGCCGGTCGTGCAGGCGCTGGTCCGCTGGGACCCGGCGTGGCACGCGGGCCAGGAACTGGCGGAGCGGCGGGAGCTGGGCTTCCCGCCGGCGATGCGGATGGCGAGCGTGGAGGGCAGCCCGGACGCGGTGGCCGGGTTGCTGGCGGACCTGCCGTTGCCCGAGTCGGGTGAGGTTCTCGGTCCGGTACCCCTGGGCGAAATCGACGAAGAGGGCAACGCTTCGCGCGAGCGGGCATTGGTCCGGGTGTCGCGCGCCGAGGGCAAGGCGTTGTCCTCGGCGATCCACGCGGCGGCGGCCCGGCGAGACGCGAAGAAGGCGACCGAGCCGATCCGCATCCAGCTGGACCCGCTGGACCTGATCTGAGCCGTGTACGCCACGAAATCCGTGGCAGCAGGGTACGGCCGAGCTGACGGCCGCGTTCAAACGACCGCGTAGAAAATGACTCCGGGGTAGTCGGGTAGTGACCACAGGTGGTATATCAAGCCGGTGCTCGGGTCCATGCCGACAACAGTGGGAGGTAATGGCGGACCGAATTCGGTCCGCCATCCCTGTGGTCGGAAAAGTTCTCGGAAAGCTTTCACGTAACCGGCGATCTGATCCCGCGTGGCCTGGCTCAGACCTTTGCCTCTGCCTTTGCCTTTACTTTTCGATGGCGCCTTGACCTCGTAGACGAAGGTGATGCTGTCGCCGGGATCAACAACGATGTCGGGGCGGCCCTTGTTCTTTCCCGGGTTGTCCGCGGATGCGCCGGCCAGCCACTCCGTACTCGGATCCAGGCCATGTGGGTTGATGTAGCTGAGGTATTTGTAGCCGGCCACGTCGCCGTAGACGTAGCTGTGGTCGAAGAAAGTTTTCAAGGTGGGTATGACTGCTCGTACGGCACCGTCGTGTTTCTGAGTGTTGGAGAGTCCGATCCCCTTTGGTTTGGGGGCTGCCTGTTGCCCCTGTGCCAGCCGGTTCTCGTCCACCTGGGCCCGGGCGCCGGCCTGCTGCGCCGCGAGGTCGGTGATGGTGGCGTTTTCCGCGGCCGTGTGCGCAGCGTAGGCGGCGTCGGCCGCGGCAACCGTCAACTCGTGGGCTGCCGCGACGGCGTCCGCCGGGCTTTGCGCACCCGTGATTCTTGCGGAGGCGTCGGCCGCGAGGTGGGCCAGGGTTCCGGCGTTTCCGGCCATGAGCGCGGCGTTCTTCGCCGCGTCGACCGCGGCCCGCGCGGCCTGCCGTATCGAGTACGACCTGTCCTTGGTGCGGTCCTGTGCGGCACGAGCGGTGGTCATCGCCGCGTTCGCGGCTGCCTCCGCTCCTTCCCATGCCGACCGGATGAGCGCCGCTGCCGCGTCCGCGGCACGCTGCGCGGCGTCGGTATTGTTCCGGGTAGCGGCCTGAGCAGCCTGTTGCGCCTGTTCGACCGCGGTGGTGCCGGCGGCCTGTGCGCCCTGTTCCGCCAGTTGAATCGCCTGGGAAAGGGGCAGCTGGAGTGGCGGAGCGGCTTCCGGCGCGGGCAGACCGGGTGGCGTGGCACCGGCGACCGCCACCGCGTCGGCCGGCAGCGCCGGATCCGGCTGTCCGGCCGCGGCACCGCGAGCCAGGCTGTTCGCAGCGTGCACGGCCGCTGTCAAGCCGACCAGGAGAGCGACCACCACGGAGCCGACGACGGCCTGGGCCGGCCCGCAGTTCTCCATCGGGTCCCCGGCGTCGATCTGCATGGAGGGACCGCACCTCGCACTGGCCGTGCCCGGTGACAGCAGAAGGAACAGGATCATCGCGTTGAGCACGACAAGGACCCTGGTGATCACGACTCCACCTCCGCTGCCGGGGGGACGGGCGTCGTCCTGGCTCCCTCGTCCTTGAGCCGCAGCACCCGGTCGCGAAGCAGCGCCTCGGCCGGGGACCAGGGGTCGACCTCGCCGCGGCTCCGATGCCAGCGCTGCGCGGCGAGGTCGAACTGAGCCGCGTGCAGCCGGCGCAGGTGCCGGTAGGCGGGAAAACCGCCATTCCGAAGCGCCTTGACGGTCACGAAGAACCGGCGGGCGGGGCGCTGCAGCGCGGATACCTCGTCAGTGGTGATCGCGCCGTAGCCGGTGCGGACCTCGAGGGGAAGCTCGACGGCCATCGCGCCGGCCTGAGCGCGCAAGCCACGACGCAGCAGGAGCAGGTAGAGGACCACGACCGGGCCCTGCAGGACGATCACGGTCAGAGGGGTACCGACCAGGTTGGCGAGCCACGGGTTGTCACCGAACAGCGCGTCGGTCGCCCGTAGCATGTGCGCGGCCAACGCGTTGACCGTGAAGTGACCGGTGACGGCGACGACGAACCCGCAGGCGACGACCCGGGTTCTGCGCCGACGCCCGCGCAGCTGCCGGGCAACACCGAAAGCCGCGCCCACCACGGCTGTGAGCGCCACGTGCGCTGCGAACAGGCCGACCGACTGGCGAAGCCAGTACTGGTAGGCGGATACGCCGGTGCCGTACTCGCCCATGTACAGCACGCTCTCGGAGAAGTTGAACCCGAGTCCGATCGCGGCGCCGAGCACGAGCCCGGACACGAGACCGTCGATGTGCCGGCGGAACCCGAAGTACACCACCGCGATCCCCGCGGCCTTGCCGAGTTCCTCGAAAAGCGCGGCGTTCAACGCTCGTGCCGTGCGCATTTCACCGACCGCGGACGCGGGATCCCGCAGGAGGTCGAACACATCGACCAGGTACGCCATCCCGTACTGGTCGAGCCACGAGTTCATGGCGGCGCCGAACCCGACGGCGACGAAGCCGCCCCATGCGAACGCGGCCGCCGGAAGCCGTGCCGGCATGCGGCGGTAGCGCTGCATCCTGGTGATCGCCCAGAACGCGAAGGCGGTGCTCGGCACGCAGATCGCCGTCTGGACGAGGTTGCCGCCCAGGACGGCGACGGGGCGGATGAGGAACGGCAGGAGAAGGACGGCGGCGGTCGCCAGTTTCAACGACCGCCCGTTGTCGGCCAGCATCGCCGGGCGCGCGACGACCGGTGGGCGTAGCCGCGCCAACGCCCAGGTGACCAGCGCGAGTCCCCAGCTCGCCACGACGCACGCACGCACCAGGTCGAACGGCCACACCTTGACGGGTTCGCCGATCCCCACGAGCGGGACCGAGTCGTCCACCCCGGGCTTGAACCAGTCGAGCAGCATGCCGCAGCCGTAGGCCGCCGAAAGGACGATCGCGACGGCGAGAACGTCGCGTGTCCTGGTGTCCCTTCGTCCGGTTGTCACGGTCATCTACCTGTCGGCGAAGTCGGAGAGGGAGGCGCCGTCCGTGGTTGGGTGAGGCCCGGCGGAACCTTCGTCACGCTGGGAATCGGTGTGCTGGAGGTGGACAACGGCTGGAAAAGGACCGACACCACCAACACGATGACGAAGCCGACGAGTCCTACCAGACCGCAGCGCACCATGAAGCGGAAATGCGGGTCGGGTTCGTAGCCGACGGTTCGCGGTTCTGCGTCTTGCCGAGGCGAGCCGCTCGCAGCGGCGGATTTTCGCTGCCGCAGGAACGCCCATCGCGCTGTGAACACCACCACCACGACCACCGCGGCGAGCCAGAGCACGGGGGTGAACCAAGACGAGCCGCCGCCGGCGGGTTTCGGTGGCGCTGCCCGAGGCGGCGTTGTGACGTCCGCGAAGTCGACGTGGCAAACGGCCGTGTAGTTGGTGAACGTCTCTTCGCTGTACATCGTGCCGTCGACCGCAATTCCGCACCTGATCGTCGGCGGGAACACCGGAGTGGTGTTCCCCTTCCGCTCGAGGTCGGCGGTGGCCTGGAGGTCCAAGCCGAGGGCTTCGCGGAACCTGCCGGTCACCGTGGTTTGAAAGGCCGTTGTCCCCGACGGCTCCTCGTGAATGCCGTCGGTGTCGGTGAAATGCACGGTGACCGAGTCGTGCGCTCCGACGACCACGGCGAAATACGTGACGCTGCGATACTGGTAAAAGTCGTCGTCGGACCACAGGCCGCAGCCGGACGTCAGGCCCAGCAGGCCCAACAAGATCACGACCACCCGCACGAGGCGCATCGCCCACCTATACCGAAGCGCACCGGCGAGAGCAATCCCCCATCTGCCGATCACCATTCACGCTTGAACGGGTCGACGCGCGCTCGCCCATTTGGTGAATCAAGCGTGCTTGCGGGTCCTCTGCTTTCGGTGGGAAATGCATCGGAGAGCCGCTGGAACCTCGGGCGCGCGACGGCCGGACGAGGGGGGCCACCACCGGTTTCATCGGGATTTCATCGCCTCTCCCTAGCCTCTCGGCATTCGCAGATCGAGCTGCAGAGGGGACGGCCCGATGGGGTACAGGGGGACAAGGCGCGCCACACTGCCGGTGGTGATCGTCGCCGTGCTGGCGATGACGACCACGATGGCGGCCGCAACGACGGCGGCGGCGGCGGACCCGCCGACCATCCGCTACACCGAGTACGGCATCCCACACATCATCGCTTCGGACTGGGAGGGCCTGGGCACCGGCTACGGCTACGCCGCGGCGAAGGACAACATCTGCACCCTCGCCGACACCTACCTGATGGTCAACGCCCAGCGCTCCCGCTACCTGGGGCCCGACGGCAAGGCGAGCCCTGGCCAGAACCAGAACACCACGACGAACCTCAACAGCGACCTGTACTTCCAGCGGATCAACGACAACCGGGTCGTGGAGCGGCTGCTGGAGCAGCCCGCGCCGAACGGCCCGGAGCCGGAGGTCCGGGACGCCATCCGCGGCTACGTCCAGGGGTACAACCGCTACCTGGCCGAAACCGGCGTCGGCAATATCACCGACCCGGCCTGCCGCGGCGCCGCCTGGGTGCGGCCCATCACGGAACTGGACGTCTACCGGCACGCGCACGCCGAAATCATCATGGGTGCCGCCGATCCGCTCCTGGACGGTGAAGTGACCGCGCAGCCGCCGGGAGCCGCTGCGGCGCAAGCACTGCCGGCCGAGGACACCGCCAAACAGATCGCCGATCGCGTCGCCGCCGCGCGGCAGCAGAGCATGGGCAGCAACGCCCTCGCCGTCGGCTCGCAGGGGGTGTCCGGTGGCACCGGCATGCTGCTCGCCAATCCGCACTTCCCGTGGCAGGGCAAGAACCGGATGTGGCAGAGCCAGCTGACCATCCCCGGGAAGCTCGACGTCTCCGGGGCCAGCCTGCTCGGCTTCCCGGCGGTGAACATCGGGCACAACAACGACGTCGCCTGGAGCCACACGGTCGCCACGGTGTCGCCCTTCGGGTTGTTCGACGTGCAGGTGGATCCGCTGCACCCGACCAAGTACCTGGTCGACGGCGCCTGGGAGGACATGACCTCGCAGCAGGTCGCCGTCGACGTGCGGAACCCCGACGGCTCGATCGGCAAGGTGACCAGGACGCTGTGGGCCACCCGCTACGGCCCGATCACCACGTCGATGCAGGGCGTCCCGCTGCCGTGGGTGGTCAGCGCGCACGCGGTCCGGGACGTGAACATGGACAACCTGCGGGCGCTCAACACCTGGTTCCGCCTCGACCAGGCCACGGACGTCCACGACGTGGTGCACACGCTGGAGACCACGCAGGGCGTCCCGTTCTTCAACACCGTCGCCACCGACCGCGCGGGCAACGCGCTGTACGCGGACATCCAGGCCGCGCCGAACATCACCGACGAGCACGCGCAGTCGTGCCTCACCGCGACCGGCCAGGTCCTGTTCAACCAGGTGAAGCTGGCGAACGTCCCGCCGATCTCCATCTTCGACGGCAAACGCAGCGCATGCGACTGGCCGGACGACCCGAACGCGGCCGCCCCCGGCCTGCTGGACCCGCACAAGCAGCCTCGCCTGATCCGCACGGACTTCGCGGGCAACGCCAACGACAGCGCGTGGCTGGCCAACCCCGAGCAGCCGTTGACCTACCCGCGGGTGATGGGCGACTCCGCGTCGCCGCGGTCACTGCGCACCCAGCAGCTCATCCTGACCGCGCAGAACCGGATCAACGGCACCGACGGCCTGCCCGGCCGGGGTTTCACGCCGGAAACCCTGCGGCAGTCGCTGTTCTCCGACCGGAGCCGGGCGGCCGATCTGGCGCTCGACACCGTCGTGTCGATGTGCCGGAGCGTGCCCTTCGGGCTGATCGTGGTGGACGCCACGGTGGTCAACGTGAGCGAGGCGTGCCCGATCCTGGCCGCCTGGAAGGACCACAGCTACACGCTGGGCAGCCGGGGTTCCTGGCTGTTCGCGAACTTCTGGTCGTACCTGACCAGCGCACCGATCGACACCGTCCCGTGGCGGGTCCCGTTCGACGCCCACGACCCGGTGCACACGCCCAACTCACTGGACGGGGGGAGCTCCGCGGTCCGCGACGCGTTCGGCCGGGCGGTCATCGCGCTGCGCACCGCCGGCATCCCGCTGAACGCGCCGCTGTCGGACATCCAGAAGATCACCCGCGGCGGCGAGCAGATCCCGATCCACGGCTCGCTGTCCAAACTGGGCGTGCTGAACGTGATCGAGCCCGGCCAGACCGCGGACGGGAAGCTGGACGTCCTCTTCGGATCCAGTTTCGTCCAGCAGGTGAAGTTCACCGCCGACGGACCGCCGCAGGCCTCTTCGGTGCTGGCCTACTCCCAATCGGCCGACTCGACCTCGCCGCACTACACGGATCAGACCAAGCTGTTCTCGGCAGGCCAATGGGTGCCCGAACGGTTCACCGCGGCGGAGATCGCGGCGTCACCCGCGCTGGAAACCAAAGTCCTGGACTGAAGGGGGAAATCCATGAGGAGAACACCGGGCCGGTGGCGGCTCGCGGTGGTGCTCACCGCCGTCGCCGCGATGACGGCGACGGCGAACACCGCGCAGGCCACCGAAACCGCGCCACCGACGTTGCGCGACGGCTTCGGGCTGACCCAGACGGGCACCGCGACCGGCACGCCGACCGATTTCGTCATCACCGTGACCACACCCGAGGTCACCGGACCGCACCACATCAAGATCATCCTGCCGGGCGGCTACTACGACAACCCGGCGAAACGCTACCCCGTGCTGTACTTCCTGCACGGTTCGCCGGACGACCCCGTCCAGCAGACCTACCCGGCCCTGACGACGTCCACCTCGATGATCACCGTCATCCCGGACGGCGGTGCCCGCGGCTGGTACGCCAACTGGCTCGACCAGCACACCGTGCTCGGTGCCCAGAACTGGGAGAACTTCCACATCGGCCAAGTGATCCCGTTCATCGACGCGAACCTGCGGACCGTCGCCACGAAGCAGGGACGGGCGGTCGCGGGGGTCTCCATGGGCGGGTTCGGGGCGTTGCACTACGCCCAGAACCACCCCGGCCTGTTCGGCCAGACCGCATCCCTGTCCGGCGACACCGACCTGTCGGCGGCGTCGATGGACCTGCGCCTGGCCGTGGTGGCCTCCCTCGTCGACGCCCAGGGCGTGCTCTGCGGCTCGGCTTCGGGCGGCTGCGGGGATCCCGCCGTCGACCCGTACCAGCCGGCCGTCAGCAGCGATGCCCTGTTCGGATCGCCCTACCCGGTGTTCAACGCCGACCGCAAGTGGAACGAGGCCGATCCGACCGCCCACATGGACAAGCTCGCCGGCGTCGGGGTTTCGCTGTACGTCGGCAACGGCGGCGGTGACCCCACCGAGCCGGAGTTCTGGCTCGAAGGCGCGGCGAAGCGCACCAAGGCCGCGATGGACGCGCTGAACATGCCTTACTACTACGTCAACTACGGCGACGGGGCCGCTTGGGGCACGCAGTGCGACGGCGGCCACAACGGCGGCTGCTGGGAGCAGGACCTCCGTGACCTGATCCCTCGCCTCGAACGACTTCTGACCGTCTGACCCGAGAAGGGGAGTTCACCATGAAGAAGACCGCGGCCGCACTGGCCGGCCTGATGATTTCCGCGGGGTTGACCCTGGCCGCTCCGACGTCCGCCTCGGCGGCGTCCTGCGACGGCACCTACACGATCGTGGTCGGCGGAACGGGGGACAACGATTCCAACGCGCCCTATTGGCAGGGCAACATCAGCCAGCGCGTCGGGTACCCGGCCCAGCCGATCGGCTTCAACGCCCGGCAGGGGGTCAACGAGCTGAACCGGCTCATCCGCGACCAGCGCAACGCCTGCTGGGACCAGCACGTCAAGGCGGTCGGGTTCTCGCTCGGCGCCGCGGTGGTGCACACCTGGGTCACCGAGAACTGGGGGAGCATCGACAACGTGAACGCCGTCCTCATCGCGGACCCGAAGCGGGCGCCGGGTCCGGGCAACGCCGGAGCGGCCGGGCACCCGCTGATCGCCCCGATCGCCGGGTTCCCGCTCGCCGGGGTGGACAACTTCTTCGGCGACATCCCGACGCTGACGTTGTGCACCGACGACGTCATCTGCGACATCAGCGCGGCTTCGGGTCTGCCCGGTTACCTGTGGGAAGGCAAGCACGGCAACTACAACTTCAACGTCGACGTCTATTCCGACGACGCCGGCGGCCAGTGGTACAACGGCGTTTACTTCCCCTGATCAGGAAGGGCAGCGTCGCAGCCGGATCGAAGCAGGACTGGGTGGCGCGGTCGAGTGTTCCGCCGACCGCGCCACCCTCGTAACCCGGGGGCGTTACAGGGCTGCACTCGCCGTGGCTTCGACCGGGAGCCGCAGCCACCAGTTCGCGCGGGCCCGGACGACGGGAGCGTGTGTCCGCAGGAGCCGCAGCCCGTCGTGGTCGCCGTTCATCCCCACCGCGTAGAGCGCGGCTCGCTGGGTGCTCCCGCCGGTCGGGTGCGCGGTGAGCACGTGGTGCCAGAGCCGCGGGTCCGTCCGCCCGGGGAGGTGAGCCAGGGCCACGGCCGCCGCGTCCCGGGCCGTGTCCCGTCGCACCAGGTTTTCGACGACCGGGCGGTGCCGAAGCTCGCCGAGGCTGCCCAGCAGGTCCACGAGCACGCTGTGGATCGCCGAGCCGGTCCTCAAGCGGCCGCCGGACAGCATCGCCGCGAGGGTGTCGGCGAGGAGCCCGCGAAACGGCGACGCGTGCAGGACGTTGACGGTGAGGATGCGCAGATCGCTGTCGGTGCTGGCCAGCGCCTGACGGAGGATCCGCGGGCCGAGCAGGTCCGCTTCGTGCCGCCGGGTCTGTGCTCGGGTCAAGGCGGCGTGCAATTGGCCGAAAGCGGCTTCTCCGGTTCTGTCCGGAGGCACCGAACGCGCGCTCGGGCGGTGCCGGAACAGCGCTGCGAGGACGTCCGAGGCCGCTTCTCGGATCGGTGGCGAGGTCGACGCGCCTGCACACAGTTCGCGAGAGATGGCTTCCAGCCGGCGAACGAGGTCGGGTGCGCCGGGCGGCCGGGCTGCCCAAGCGAAGAGCGCGCCGAGTTGTTCGGCATCGTTGCGCGGTGCGGACAGCAGCCGGAGGAGGCGGCGCGAGGTCGTCGGTGCCCGGTTCGCCGCGAGCAGGGCGACCGGGTCGATGATCAGCTGGCAGGCCGGCTCGGCGACGAATTCTTCGGTCGCCGCGACGAGCGCGGCGCCTCCTTCCGGGTGCCGGTGCACCCGTTGCAGCGCGGAAAGGCGGAGCAGGTAGCGCCACCTCACGGAAAGGCACATTTCGGTGAGCAGCCGGTGGACGAGGGTTTCCCACACCGGCCGGGCGAGTGTCCGTCGCGGCTGGGTCAAGGAAACCGTCAGGTCTGCCCATTCCGCCGCGGAAATCGGATCACGGGCGAGACATTTCTCGAGCAGTTCGTCACAGGGCGGCGCGGTCCGGCGCCCTGTCTGCCGGTTCCGGCCGAGCGCGGTGACCACAGCCACCAGTTCGCCCGGCGGGAGGTCGAAGAGGCGCTCGTACTGGTGCAGGGCCGAAGTCGGCACGGTGGCTCGGGAGTTCTCCCAGCGGGAGACGGTCGCGTTGTCGACGGGTGGTGTCCGGATCGCGGCCGCCAGCTGCCGGATGGTCAGGATGTCTTCGTCGCCGTAGAGGCGCCACATCTTGAGCAGCCAGGCGGCGAGCCGGCTTCGCTCGATTCGCGGCCACGGATCGGCCGCCTCGTCGCCGAGGGAGGTCGGACGTCCACGCCGAGCCGGTGGCATCGCCCGATTTTCCCCGGCCGGTTCGGTGGGGAACGCCGCCGAACGGGTGCACCGGTTTCGCAGCAAATCGGTTCGGGACCGTCCGTGCGGCTTACCGTCGATTTCCCACGGAAAGGAGCCCGGTCATGACCCGTGCGGTCCCGTACGGCTCGCTTCACTTCTGTTCGTTCCCGGACAACGGGATGACACCCGTGAGCGGCCCTCAGCTGGTCGTCGTCTTGAACCCGCTGTACAGCCCGGAGACCGGGCAGTGCTTGGTGGCGGGCGCGTTCATGCAGGACGGCAAGGCGGGGGTGGATCTCCACCACCTCCACACGGTTCGGATCGACAGCCTGCAGGACAGCCGCCTCCACCTCGAACCGGAGCTCTTCCACCAGGCTCACCGGGCGCTGGCGGAGAAGGTCGGATCCGGCAGTTGACGTGCCGGGAGCACGCACCGATGCGTGCTCCCGGCCCCCAAATCAGCCGGTCGCGAGGACCTTCAAGCGCGAAATGTCCGCGCTGAACTGGTCCTGGTCGATCGGCGAAGAGCTGTACTGCCAAAACGTGTAGAAACCCCAGTTGTACGGCAACGTCCCCGCCGAAGACGCGTACCGCGCCACCCAAAGCGGGTTCGTCGAACTGAAATCGCCCGTGTTGCCGGTGCACTGGCTCCACCAGCTCGTCGCCGTGTAGATCACCGGCCAGCGGGTCGTCTTCGCGTGGTACTCGTCGCTGAACGCCTTGATCCACGCCACCATCTGGGCCGGCGTCTTGCCGTAGCACGCGTTGTTCGGGCCCCACTCGATGTCGAGCGTGCCCGGGAGCGTCTTGCCGTCCTTCGACCAGCCGCCTCCGTGGGCGACGAAGTAGTCCGCCTGGGCCGCACCGCCCGAGGTGTCCGGGCGGCCGTAGTGGTACGCGCCGCGGATCATGCCCACGTTGTACGAGCCCGTGTACTGCTGGCTGAAGTACGCGTTCTGGTAGCTCGTGCCCTCGGTCGCCTTCACGTAGGCGAACTTCTTGCCCGCGCTCCAGTACGACGCCCAGTTGACGTTCCCCTGGTACGAGCTGACGTCGATGCCGGGGACGCTCGCGTCGACCGACGCCGGCAGGAGACCCGCCGGGGCCACGCCGTCGTGGGCGCGGATCGACGCGCCCATCTCGTGGTTGTCCGACGCCGCCTGGGCGCCGGTGGCGGTCACGACCAGCAGGGAGGTCGAGACGGCCACAGCGGCGCCGAGCAGGCGGCGCCACCTCCGTGGTGCAGTCATCTTCGGTTGTTCCTTTCGGTTGCCCTCGCGATGCGCGGTGTGCAGGCCGCGCCGCATGATTCTGTTACACCGGGTACCACAACGTCACTGCTCCATGTGAAGCAATTTCGAAGTCTGGGGAAACATGTGAAACGTTGGCAAACCGGGCGAATCGGCTCGATCCGCGCCCTTTGGCGTCTTGAAGGCGCTTGATCCGAGGGGCAGACTCGCCCGCATGTCCGCGCACTGGAGCCGCACCACGCTCGTCCTGGCCGCTGCCGCCGCGCTCACCGCCGGCGTGGCCGCGCCCGCCGCCGCCGCCGCGACCCCGACGCCGAAGTCACCGGTCGCCGTCGGGTTCGGGGGCGCCGTGGCCAGCATCGACGCCGACGCCACCGCGATCGGCACGAAGGTCCTGCGCGACGGCGGCAACGCCGTCGACGCGGCCGTCGCGGTCGCCGCCGCCCTCGGCGTCACCGACCCGTTCTCCGCCGGCGTCGGCGGCGGCGGGTTCTTCGTGTACTACGACGCGAAGACCCACCGCGTCCACACGCTCGACGGCCGGGAGACCGCGCCGAAGACCGCCGACGCGAACCTCTTCGTCGAGAACGGCCAGCCGCTGCCGTTCAACGACGCCGTCACGAGCGGGCTGAGCGTCGGCGTCCCCGGCACGCCCGCGACGTGGTCCGAGGCGCTGCGCAAGTGGGGGACGCGCTCGCTGGCGAAGTCGCTGAAGCCCGCGGAAGATCTGGCGCGCAAGGGATTCGTCGTCGACTCGACGTTCCAGACGCAGGTCGCGAACAACGCCGCGCGGTTCTCCGCGTTCCCCTCGACGCGGTCGCTGTACCTGCCCGGCGGCGCGCCCCCGTCGCCCGGGACCGTCTTCCGCAACCCCGACCTCGCGAACACGTACGCGCAGCTCGAGCGCCAGGGCGTCGACGCGCTGTACCGCGGCCCGATCGGTGCCGACGTCGCCAAGACTGTCCAGCAGCCGCCGAAGGACCCGGCCTCGACGCTGAACGTGCGTCCCGGCAAGCTGACCACCGCGGACCTCGCCGCCTACCGCGCCATCGAGCGCACCCCGACCCACGCGACCTACGAGGGCCTCGACGTCTACGGCATGCCGGCGCCGTCCTCGGGCGGGCTCACGGTCGGCGAAGCGCTCAACATCCTCGAGAACTTCGACCTGAAGCACGCGAGCAAGGCCGACTACCTGCAGTACTTCCTGGAGTCGACGCGGTTCGCCTTCGCCGACCGCAACCGCTGGATCGGCGACCCGGCGTTCGTCGACGTCCCGGCCAAGCAGCTGCTGAGCCAGCGCTTCGCTGACTCGCGGGCGTGCCTGATCTCGAAGGACAAGGCCGCGACCAGCCCGGTCGCGCCGGCCGACCCCCGCCACCCGGCGCCGTGCGCGGCGGGCACGACGGCCGCGCCGACGCCGTACGAGGGCGAGAACACCACGCACCTGACGGTCGCCGACAAGTGGGGCAACGTCGTCGCCTACACGCTGACGATCGAGCAGGAGGGCGGCAGCGGGATCGTCGTGCCGGGCCGCGGGTTCCTGCTCAACAACGAGCTGACCGACTTCTCGTTCACGCCGGTGACGCCGGGCGTGCCCGACCCGAACCTGCCCGGCCCCGGCAAGCGGCCGCGTTCGTCGATGGCGCCGACGATCGTCCTCGACCACGGCCGCCCGTTCTTCGCCACGGGCTCGCCGGGTGGCGCGTCGATCATCACGACGGTGCTGCAGGTGATCCTCGGCCGCCTCGACCGCGGGCTGTCACTGGAGAACGCGATCGCGGCGCCGCGGGCGTCGCAGCGCAACTCGGCGGCGGCGCAGGTCGAGCAGGCGTTCCTGGACCAGCCGGAGACGGCGGCCCTGCGGGCCAGGGGCCAGGGCTTCTCGACGGCACCGGCGGAGATCGGCGCGGCAACGGGAGTGGAGCGCCTGCGCGACGGCCGCTGGCTGGCGGCGGCGGAGCCGGTCCGCCGCGGCCAGGGCGCGGCCCAGGTCGTGTGGCCGGCCCGCTGGTAGCAAGCGCCCCAATGTGGCCTTCGGTGCGTCTCACGCACCCAAGGCGGCCTTCGGTGCGTCAGACGCAACCAAGGCCGCCTTGGGGCGCTCAGGCTTCCCGGGCCCAGCGGACGTACTGCGTCTTCGGCGCGAACCCGGCCTTCTCGAACACCCCGGAGGCCCCCGTCGGGCTCGCCGAGTCGACGACCAGAACCGCCCGGTCGTAACCCCGCTCCGCCGCGGTGCGCAACGCGTGTGCCAGCAGGGCGGTGGCGACCCCGCGCTTCCGGTGCTCGCGCAGCGTCCCGACGATCATGAAGTGCGCGTCGCGGATCCCGGTGGCCTCGGTGTCGGCGTCCCACGACATCGTCACCAGCAGGCCCACCGGAATCCCGGTCGCGTCGCGGTGCAGGAAGCTGACCTCGGGCCGGAACGTCTGGTTGACGATCTTGTTCCGCCACATGTCCGCGGGCATCGGCACCGCGCCCCAGGCGTCCTCGAACGCCGCGTTCCGGACCCGCCGGAAGTCCTCGTCGGTCCCCGCCGACCACGGCTCGATCCGCGCTTCCACCGGCGCGACGTCCCCGAGCGGGTGTTCCATGCGCCGGAAGTACCGGACCGGCTCGAAGCCCTGCGAACGCATCAGCTCGGCCAGGCCGGCGATGTGCTCGGGCCGGTGGACGTCCACCGCGAGCCGCAGCCCTGGGTGGTGCAGTTCGTGGAGCACCTTCGCCGCGGCCACCCCGGCCTCGACGAGCCGGGTGCCGATGCCCCGGCGACGGTGGGCCGGGTGGACCCCGCCGTCCAGGAAGACCCGGTGGACCTCGTCCGCGGACGGTTTGAAGCGGATCTTCACGTAGCCGATCATCGCGTCGCCGTCGAAGGCCGCGAGACTGCCGCGCTCGAGGTCGGCGTACGGGTCGACCAGCTCCTGGCGGGTGTCTTCGGCCGTGTAGTTCTCGCCGATCCCGTCGACCGCCTCCATCGCGTTGAGCAGGTCGGCGGCGGCCTGGGCGTCCTCGACGGCGAGGGGCCGCCACGTCGGAGTGGGCATGCCGGCGACGCTAACCGGACTCGCGCGCGCTGTCGCCCGGGTTTTCCGGCGGGCGCGGGCGCGCCGCGATCACGGGGGCCTTCTAGACTCGGGCGCGATGTTCCAGCCACCTGAACCCTCCCCACCGGGGGTGGGCCGATGAAGCTCGTCTTCGCCGGCACCCCCGAGCCTGCCGTCCCCGCGCTGCGCGCCCTGCTCGACTCCGGCCGCCACGAGGTCGCCGCCGTCGTCACGCGTCCGGACGCGCAGGCCGGCCGCGGCCGCCGCGTCGTCCGCTCCCCGGTCGGCGCCCTCGCCGACGAGCACGGCATCGAGGTCCTGACGCCCGCGCGCGCCGGCGACCCGGCCTTCCTCGCGCGCCTGACCGAACTCGCACCGGACGCCTGCCCGGTCGTCGCCTACGGGGCGTTGCTGCCGCAGGCCGCCCTCGACATCCCGCGCCTCGGCTGGGTGAACCTGCACTTCTCGCTGCTGCCCGCCTGGCGCGGCGCGGCGCCGGTGCAGGCCGCCATCCGCGCCGGCGACGAGATCACCGGCGCGTCGACGTTCCGGATCGTCAAGGAGCTGGACGCGGGCCCGGTCTTCGGCGTCGTCACCGAGGCGATCGGCGCGACCGACACCGCCGGCGGCCTGCTCGGGCGGCTCGCGGAGTCCGGCGCCAAGCTGCTGCTGTCCACGATGGACGGTCTGGCCGACGGCAGCCTCGTCGCGCGCGAGCAGCCCGCCGAAGGCCTGAGCTACGCGCCGAAGGTGACGGTCGAGGACGCGCGCGTGTCCTTCGCCGACCCGGCCTCGGCGGTCGACCGGCAGATCCGGTCGGTCACGCCCGACCCGGGCGCGTGGGCGGAGTTCCGCGACAAGCGGCTGAAGCTCGGCCCGGTCACGGTGCTCGACGAACCCGGCCCGCCGCCGGGCGAGATCGTGGTCGAACGCAAGCGGGTGCTGGTCGGGACGGCGACGAAGCCGCTGCGGCTCGGCGAGGTCCAGGCACCCGGCAAGAAACGGATGGCGGCCACCGACTGGGCTCGCGGATCACGCATCGAGCAGGGAGAACGCCTCCGGTGAACGACCACAGGGAACGACGTCCGTCACGGCCGCAGCGGGGCCGCCCGGCGCCGCGCAAGGAAGGCCCGCGCCGTCCGCCGTCGGTGGACCCGCCGCGGCAGGCCGCGTTCGACGTCCTCGCGGCCGTCCGCACGAAGGACGCCTACGCCAACCTCGTCCTGCCCGACCTGCTGCGCGAGCGGCGGATCTCCGGCCGTGACGCGGCGCTGGCCACCGAACTCGCCTACGGCGCGTCGCGGGCGCAGGGCCTGCTCGACGCCGTGATCGCCGCCTGCGCCGAGCGTCCGCTCTCGCAGACCGACCCGGCGGTGCTCGACGCGCTGCGCCTCGGCGCCTACCAGCTGCTGCGCACCCGCATCCCCGAGCACGCCGCCGTGACGTCCACTGTGGACCTCGTCCGCGCGGAAGCCGGTTCGTGGGCAACGGGTTTCGCCAACGCGATCATGCGCAAGGTGTCCGAAAAGGACGAAGCGGCGTGGCTGGACGAGCTCGCGCCGGACGAGGCCACCGACCCGATCGGCGCCTACGCGCTGCGCACCGCGCACCCGCGCTGGATCGCCCGGTCGTTCGCCGAAGCGCTGGGGGACAAGGGCGCGGGCCTCAAAGCCGCGCTCGAAGCCGACGACGCGCGTCCGGAGGTGCACCTGGTCGCCCGTCCGGGTGAGATCAGCGCCGACGAGCTGGCGGCGATCACCGGCGGCGACCCGGCGCCGTACTCGCCGTACGGCGTCCGCTTGCCCGCCGGCGCCGGCGACCCGGCCGACGCGGAGCCGATCCGCGAACGGCTGGCCGCCGTCCAGGACGAGGGCAGCCAGCTGTGCGCGATCGCCGCGACGAAGGTGCCCGTGGAAGGTTCCGACGAGCGCTGGCTCGACCTGTGCGCCGGCCCCGGCGGCAAGGCCGCGCTGCTCGGCGCGCTGGCGGCGATCAACGGGGCGACCGTGGACGCCGTCGAGAAGGCGCCGCACCGCGCGAAGCTCGTCGAGAAGGCCACGAGCGGCCTGCCGGTGAAGGTGCACGTCGGCGACGGCCGCGAGTCCGGTCTGGAGCCGGGCTACGACCGGATCCTGGTCGACGCGCCGTGCAGCGGTCTGGGCGCGCTGCGGCGGCGGCCGGAGGCGCGCTGGCGCCGGCAGCCTTCGGACGTCGCGGACCTGACCAAGCTGCAGGGCGAGCTGATCACCGCGGCGTACGGGCTGCTGCGCCCGGGTGGCGCGCTCACGTACGTCGTCTGCTCGCCGCACCTGGCCGAGACGGAGGGCGTGATCGGCGAGACGGCGCGGCGCCTCAAGGCCGAGGTGCTGGACGCGCGCGAGCTGTTCCCGGGCGTGCCGGAGCTGGGCGACGGGCCGTACGTGCAGCTGTGGCCGCACCGCCACGGCACCGACGCGATGTTCTGCGCCGTGCTGCGCAAGCCGTGAAGGACCTCGGGCTGGTAGCGGGCTCGTGCGGCGGGCTGGACACCCGGTTCGCCGCCGAGCTGGTCCGGCCCGCGACCGAGCGCGGCTGGCGCCCGGCGATCACGCTGACGCCGACGGCTCATCGGTGGCTGGAGTCGACGGGCGGTCTGGCGGAGGTCGCGGGGTCGGTGGAGCTGCCGGTCCGCAGCGTCTCGCGGTTGCCGGGCGAGCCGCGGCCGCACCCGGACCCGTCGGTGTTCCTGTTCGCGCCGGCATCGGCCAATTCGGTGGCCAAGCTGGCGTTGGGGATCGCGGACAACCAGGCGCTGACGGTGCTCGGCGATGTGCTGGGGGCGCCGGGGATCACGGTGGTGGTGGCGTACCAGATCCAGGACACGCGGGTGTTCCACCCGGCGTGGCAGCGCCACCTCGACACCCTCGCGGGGGCCGGGGTGACGCTGCACCGGTTGGATGTCGGGCGCCCGTGGACGGAGGTCTTGGACCTGCTGCCCTGAGGTTGCGTCGCGGGGGCGCCCCCCGTTTTCCACGCTACTCGGTGGCACCGACAATTCCGGGCTTGAGCGCACCGCAGCCTCGCTGGTCGGACCATGCGCCGCAGGGGCGCCCCCCGTTTTCCACTTTACCGGGTGGCACCGACAATTTCGGATCGTGAGCGGCGCACGCTGCTGATGGCGCCGCTCGCGAACGGTAGGTGTCAGCCGTTGGGCGGACGGAAGCCCTGGACCTGCTGCCCTGCGCACGGCCGCAGGGGCGCCCCCCGTTTTCTACTTTACCGGGCAGCACCGACAATTTCGGATCGCGAGCGGCGCACGCTGCCGATAGCGCCGCTCGCGAACGGTGAACGGCGGCCTACGAACACACCGCCGCATCGGTCGCGGCCAGCATGTGTTCGTTCGCGGCCGCCGGGGTCGGGTTCTGGTTCAGCACCACCGTCACCCGCCGGCCTCCCGGGCCCACACCCGCCAGGTTGGTGAACCCGATGATCCCACCCTCGTGCCCCCAGAACTCCCCACACGACAACGGAATACTGCCCACCCCCAACCCATAACGCGCCCCCGGCACACCCAAATCCGCCGGCACCGTCCGCTTCATCTCCGCCAACTCAGCCGGGCGCAGCAACCGACCGCCCAACAAAGCCCCGTAGAACCGGTCCAAATCGGCCGGCGTCGAAACCAACCCGCCCGCCGCTCCCGCGATCGTCGCGTCGAAGTCGCTGAAATCCACCCGGTCCGGTGTGTAGCCCACCGCGTGCGGGTCCGGCAGCTTCTCGTCTCCGCGGCGCGGCAAGTACGTGTCGCGCAGGCCGAGCGGGCGCGTGATCCGCTGGGCGATCAGCTCGCTCAGCGCGTGCCCCGTCACCTTCTCGGCCAGCATCCCCGCCACGATGTAGTTCGTGTTCGAGTACGACCAGTCCGTCCCGGGCGGGAACAGCGCCGGGTGCCGGACCGCCATCGCCACCAGCTCGGCCGGCTCCGCGCCGCGGTGGCGCAGCGCTTCCGGGTCCGACAGGTCCAGGTCGTCGGTGTAGTTGTACAGACCACTCGTGTGCTGCAGCAGCTGCCGGACCGTGATCCGCCGGTCGGGCAGCAATCCCGGCAGGTAGCGCTCGACCGGTGCGTCCAGCTTCACCCGTCCTTCGCCGACCAGTTGCAGCACGACGGTCGCCACGAACGACTTCGTGACGCTGCCCGCGCGGAACGATCCGTTGCGCGGGAACGGTTTCCCGGTCGCCACGTCACCGACGCCGCTGCGGACCACCCGGGTCCGGCGGCCGTCCTGGATCACCGCTTCGGCGCCCGGTACGCCGTCCTGGGCGGTGATCACGTCCAAGCTTCCTTGCACCGAACCGGCCGCGAGCGCCGGTGCCGCCGTCGTCGCCGCGAGCAGCACGACCAGCGTGCCGGCCGCGGCCATCCGCACTGACTTGCGCATAAAAGAACCCCCTGGTGTCTCGGTGATCCCCAACCTAGGGAGCCGAAACGCCAGGGGGCATGGGGCAGGCCGCCGGATCGCTCCGGGGGCCTGCCCCACCACTCGCGAGCGGGTCAGCGCAGGCGCAGAGCCCGCTTCAACGTGCCGAACAGGTCGGTCTGGTTGGTCAGCCCGACGATGTTGGCCGCCTGCGGGCCGAGGCCCGCGATGCGCACCTGGGTACCCGTGTGCGACTGCGAGCCGCCCGTTTCCGCCGTGCCGTACGCCAGCGTCATGTTCGCGCCCTCGTTGGTGACGAGCGTCGCGGTCAGGCCCGGGGTGGCCGTCGGCTCGACGATCTGGCTGCTGTGGCCGTGGTCGGCCGTCACCAGCACCAGGGTGTCCGGGTGGCTGCGGGCGAACGCCGTGCCCGCCGCGATCGCCGCGTCGAAGTCGACCGTCTCGCCGATCTGGCCGCACGGGTCGGCCGCGTGGTCCTGCTTGTCGATGCTCGCGCCCTCGACCTGGAGGAAGAAGCCCTTGTCGCTGCGGCGGTCGTCGAGCAGTTCCAGAGCCTTGCGGGTCTGGTCGGCCAGCTTCGGCTGGGTCTTCGGCAGGTTCGCGTTCGTCGTGCAGCGGGCCGGCGCGGTGCCGCCGTGCACGGCCGCCGGGCCGGTCCAGTTGACCGGCATGTTGCCGTCGGCGAACAGGCCGAGGACCGGCTTGCCCTTCTTGGCCGCGGCCAGGTCCGCCGCGGTGTTGACGACGTTGTAGCCGGCCGCCTTGGCCTGGTCCAGGACGGTCTTGCCCTTGAACTTGCCGGCCGTCACGGGCTGGTTGAAGTACTTCGCGCCGCCGCCCAGCAGAACGTCGGGGCGGGTCTGCACCAGCTGCTCGGAGATCGAGCCGAGGCCGCCGTTCTCCTTGGCGTTCTTCGCGCACTTCGCGGTCGTCTCGACCGGGCCCTTGCAGTCGCGGTTGACGACGTGCGAGCCGAGCACGGCGGGGGTCGCGTCCTGGACCTCGGCGGTCGTGACGTCGCCGGTGCGCAGGCCGTTGCGCTTGGCGATCTCCAGGATCGTCGGGACGTCGTTGCCGTACGCGTCGACGGAGATGGCGCCGTTGTAGGTCTTGGTGCCGGTGGCCCAGCCGGTGCCGGACGCGGCCGAGTCGGTCACGTAGTTCGGCTTGGCCGGGTTGTTCTGCTCCACGGCGTAGGTCGTGTAGTCGCCGGTCAGCGGCAGCTCGTCCATCGCGAGCCGGCCGGCGGCGCCGCGCTCGTAGTTGCGGGCGGCGGTGATCTCCGACTGGCCCATGCCGTCGCCGATGAACAGGATCACGTTGCGGGCGTGCCCGCCCTGGACGGCGGCGCGGACGTCGTTCGTGCGGTCACCGGTGCCGGCCGACGAACGCGCGTCGGCGGAGCCGGAGCCGGTGGCGGCCAGGGCGACCGGGGCGGCGGCGACCAGCGCGGCGCCGAGCGCGCCCGCGACCAGCCACCGGCGGCGGCCGGCGAACAGCGAAGCCATGTTTCTCCTCATTGGGGGACTTCGGGAGGTCAATGCCCGGATTTCGGACACGGGTCATTAGTCCTCTTGCATGTGTGGGGCGAAGAGACTGAAGGTGACGCCCGCGTGGCCGCTGGCCGAACTCCTGGCTTCCCCGGGGTGACCGGGAGCACGTCGGTTATTGACCGGCGAGGTGCCCGGGCGCGACGACGCCCGATTCGTACGCTATGACCACTGCCTGGCTGCGGTTGGCCGCGCCGAGCTTGCCGAAGACGTTGCCCACGTGGGTCTTCACGGTCTCCAGGCTGATCACCAGCTCGGTCGCGATGTCCTGGTTGGACAGTCCGCGCGCGACCAGCCGGAGCACCTCGGTTTCGCGCCGGGTGAGCGCTTTCGCGGCCTTCGCGTACCGCCCGCCGGGCGCCCGGGCGGTCACCAGGCGCCGGATCGCCTCGGGGAACAGCAGCGACTCCCCAGCGGCCACGGTCCGGACGGCGTGCGCGATCTCCTCCTTGCGCGCCCGCTTGAGCAGGAACCCGCTCGCCCCGGCCAGCAGCGCCTCGTGCACGTAGTCGTCGTTGTCGAACGTCGTGACGACGAGGACCTTCGGCGGGTCGCCGAGCGAGCCGAGCAGCTGCCGGGTCGCCTCGATGCCGTCCGTGCCGGGCATCCGGACGTCCATCAGGACGACGTCGGGCCGGGTGCGGCGCACCGCGGGCAGCACCTCGGCGCCGTCGGCCGCCTCGCCGACCACCGGGATTCCCTGCTGCTCCAGCAGCGCCCTCAGGCCGGTGCGGACCAGTGGCTCGTCGTCGGCCAGGAGCACGGTGGGTGTCACGCGCCCGCCCGCAGCGGGATCGTCGCGGCCAGCCGCCACCGCGGCCCGTCCGGACCGGCGTCGAGCTCGCCGCGCAGGGCTTCGACGCGCTCGGCGAGCCCGGCCAGCCCGCGCCGCCCCGGCCGCGGCTCCCCGCCGGGCAGGGCGTTGACGACGGCGATCGCGAGGCGCTCGGGACCGGCCTCGACGCGGACGTCGACCGCGCCCGGCCCGGCGTGGCGCAGCGCGTTCGTCAGACCCTCCTGGACGATCCGGTAGCCCTCGCGCGACACCGCGGCGGGCAGCCCGGCGACCGGGCCGGTGACGGTCAGCCGGACGTCGAGCCCGGCTTCGCGGGCGCGCACGGCGAGGACGTCGACCTCGGCGAGCGTGCGGGTCGGCTCCTTCGCCGCGGGTTCGTCGCGGAGCAGGCCGAGAACGTGGTCGAGGTCCTCGAGGGCGGATCGAGACGCTTCTTCGATCGTGCCGAGCGCGCGCCGCGCCTGGGCCGGGTCGGTCTCGACCAGCTCGGCCGCGGCGGCGGCCTGGATGGTCGACGTCGTCAGCGTGTGCCCGATCGAGTCGTGCAGCTCGCGCGCCAGCCGGTTGCGCTGGGCGAGCACGGCGGCGCGGCGTTCGGCGAGCGCCGCGCGTTCGGTCACGGACGGGCCCAGTAGTGCTTCCGCGCCGGTGCGGAACGCGCGGGTGGCCCCCGCGACCAGTACGAACGCGCCGAAGAACAGCACGAGGCCGAACGGGACCGTCCACGCGCCGAGCGGGACGTCGTCCCAGAACAGGCTGATCGAGTCCTGCCCGCCGGCCAGCCACACCGCGGGCACGAGCAGGCCGAGCCCGAGGAACGCGAGCACGGTCAGCAGCACGCCGCTGAGCAGCGTGTGCAGGGCGAGCCACAGGCCCGAGCGCAGCCGCGAGCCGGCGTCGGGACGCCCGGCCGGGGCCGGGACGGTGGTCCCGAGCAGGAGGTTCGCCAGTCCGACGGCGGCGCGCCGCACCGGTCCCAGCAGGCCCAGCAGCCCGGTGAGCACCGCGATGGCGACCAGGGCGAGCAGCGCGCGGACCCGCGAGTCGGTTTCGACGGACACTGCCGCGGCGAAGGCGAAGGGGGACACCGGGACCATCATGAGGGCGCCGGCAACGGCGAACGGGAGGCCGCGGTAGCTGCCGAGCCGCGCCAGGGAGCGGAAGAATCCGGACATGCGGCGAGCGTAGGGCGGCCGGTGTGGCCGTCGCCTCCCTCCGCGGAGCCAGATCCTGGTCACAACCGGTTAGTGAGCGTTAGCACGCTCCTCCTACACTCAGGACGTGGCAGACCGACCCCTGATCGCCCCCAGCATCCTGTCCGCGGACTTCGCCCGGCTCGGCGAGGAGATCGCCGCCGTGGCCGGCACTGGCGAGACCCGCGCCGACTGGGTCCACGTCGACGTCATGGACGCGCACTTCGTGCCCAACCTGACCCTCGGCCTGCCCGTGGTCAAGGCGCTGCTCAAGAGCACCGACGTGCCGATCGACTGCCACCTGATGATCGACGACCCGGACCGCTGGGCGATCGGGTACGCCGAGGCCGGCGCCTACAACGTCACCGTGCACGCCGAAGCCGCGAAGGACCCGGTCGCGCTGGCCAAGAACCTGCGCGCCGCGGGCGCGAAGGCCGGCCTGTCGATCAAGCCGGGCACCGCGCTCGAGCCGTGGCTGGACGCCCTCAAGCACTACGACACGCTGCTGGTCATGTCCGTCGAGCCGGGCTTCGGCGGGCAGTCGTTCATCGCCGACGTCCTCGAGAAGGTCCGCACCGCGCGGCGGCTGGTCGACACCGGCCACCTCAAGCTGGTCGTCGAGATCGACGGCGGGATCAACACCGACACCATCGAGCAGGCCGCCGAGGCGGGCGTCGACTGCTTCGTCGCGGGCTCGGCCGTCTACGGCGCCGGCGACCCCGGCAAGGCGGTCGCCGCGCTGCGCGAGCAGGCGGCCCGCGGCCGGGCGGGCTGACCCCGGGGCGGCACCGGAGAAGCCCCGGGGCCGCGGCGGGTGTTGGATGGGAGGACCGGCTCACAAGGAGGCAGCGGACGTGTTCACCGGCATAGTCGAGGAGATCGGCGAGATCACCGCGGTCGAACAGCTGACCAACGCGGCACGGCTGCGGGTACGCGGCCCGCTGGTCACCAGCGACGCCGGGCACGGCGACTCGATCGCGGTCAGCGGGGTGTGCCTGACGGTCGTCGAGGTCGGCGGGGGCGAGTTCACCGTCGACGTCGTGAACGAGACGCTGCAGCGCTCGAGCCTGGCCAAGGTCGCGACCGGCGACCGGGTCAACCTGGAACGCGCGACCCCCGCGGGCGGGCGGCTCGGCGGGCACATCATGCAGGGCCACGTCGACGGCACCGGGACGTTCCTCGGCCGCGACGAGAACGGCGTCACGACCTTCTCGCTGCCCGCGCACCTCGCGCGGTACGTCGTGGAGAAGGGGTCGATCGCGGTCGACGGGATCTCCCTGACCGTCGCGGCCGTCACCGACGACCGGTTCCAGGTGGCGCTGATCCCGACCACGCTCGAAGTGACGACCCTCGGCGGCCGGGAAGCCGGCGACCTGGTCAACCTCGAGGTCGACGTGGTCGCCAAGTACGTGGAGAAACTGGCCGAGGCGCACATCCGCGATCAGGGGCAAAATCGGGACAGCGGCACGGAGGAGCGGTCATGAGTGAATCGAGTGCGGCGGAGCCCGAGGCGGGCTGGACCCCGTGCGGCACCGGCGCGGTGTTCGACGCCGACGCCATCGAGCGGGCGATCGCGGACGTCGCGGCGGGCCGCCCGGTCGTCGTGGTCGACGACGAAGACCGCGAGAACGAGGGCGACCTGATCTTCGCCGCGGAGAAGGCGACGCCGGAGCTGCTGGCGTTCATGGTCCGCTACACCTCGGGCTACGTCTGCGTGGCGCTCACCGAGGGCGAGGCCGACCGGCTGGACCTGCCGCCGATGTACCACACGAACCAGGACGCGCGCGGGACCGCGTACAGCGTCACGGTCGACGCCGCCGAGGGCATCAGCACCGGCATCTCCGCCGCCGACCGCGCGCACACCATCCGGCTGCTGGCCGACCCCGCGTCGACGGCGAAGGACTTCCGCCGCCCCGGGCACGTCGTGCCGCTGCGGGCCAAGGAGGGCGGCGTGCTGCGGCGCCCCGGGCACACCGAGGCGTCGGTCGACCTGGCCCGGATGGCCGGGCTCGCGCCGGCCGGCGTGCTCTGCGAGATCGTGTCGCAGAAGGACGAAGGCGACATGGCGCGCCGCGACGAGCTCGAGGTGTTCGCCGCCGACCACGACCTCGCGATCATCACCATCGCGGACCTGATCGCCTACCGCCGCCGCACCGAGAAGCAGGTCGAGCGCGTCGCCGAGGCGCGCATCCCGCTCGCCCCGGGCACGTTCCGCGCGGTCGGCTACGACTCGCTGCTGGACGGCATCGAGCACGTCGCGTTCGTCTACGGCGAGATCGGCGACGGCCAGGACATCCTGGTCCGCGTCCACTCCGAGTGCCTGACCGGCGACGTCTTCGGGTCGCTGCGCTGCGACTGCGGCCCGCAGCTCGAGGCGGCGCTGGAAGCGGTGGCCGCCGAAGGCCGCGGCGTCGTGCTCTACATCCGCGGCCACGAAGGCCGCGGCATCGGCCTGCTGCACAAGCTGCAGGCCTACCAGCTGCAGGACGACGGCGCCGACACGGTCGACGCGAACCTGGCGCTCGGCGTCCCGGCCGACGCCCGCGACTACGGCACGGGCGCGCAGATCCTGTGCGACCTCGGCGTCCGCACGATGCGGCTGCTGTCGAACAACCCGGCCAAGCGGATCGGCCTGGAGGGCTACGGCCTGCGCGTCACCGGGCGGGTGCCGCTGCCGATCTCGCCGAACCCGGAGAACCTGCGCTACCTGCGGACCAAGCGCGACCGGATGGGCCACGACCTGGCCCAGCTCGAGCACTACGACCAGGTCGGCGCGGGCACCGAGCACGCGGATGGAGGAGCACAGTGAGCGGCGAAGGCCGTCCCGACGTTTCCCTGGACCTGACCGGCTGCAAGTCCCTCAAGCTCGGCATCGTGGCCACGAAGTGGAATTCGGACATCACCGACGTCCTGCTGGAGCGGGCACTGGTCGCGGCGCGCGAGGCGGAGCTGGAGGAGGACCCGACGGTCGTCCACGTCGCGGGCGCGATCGAGCTGCCGGTGGTGGTGCAGGCGCTGGCCCGCAACCACGACGCGGTGGTGGCGCTGGGCGTGGTCATCCGCGGCGGCACCCCGCACTTCGAGTACGTGTGCGACGCGGTGACGGCGGGCCTGACCCGGGTGGCGCTCGACGAGAGCACCCCGGTCGGCAACGGCGTCCTGACGTGCGACACGCACGAGCAGGCGGTCGACCGGTCGGGCCGCCCGGGGGCGAAGGAGGACAAGGGCTACGAGGCGACGGTGGCGGCCCTGGACACCGCGCACGTGCTGAAGAGCCTGCGCCAGCCGTGGACCGAGCGGGGTTTCGTGTGACGCTCCTGGTGATCCGCCCCCGGCGCGCGCTGATCATGTGCAGCGTGCTGGCGGTGGCGCTGCTGGCGGTGTTCGTGGTGGTGGCGGTGTTGCTGCGCAACGGCAACACGGGCGTCCACTTCCAGCGCTCCGACCAGGCGGCGATGATCGGCATCGGCATCCTGCTGGCGTGCGGCGTGATGCTGTTCGCGATCGCCAGGGTGCGCGCGGACGACGAGGGCATCGAGGTCCGGAACGTGCTGGTGACCCGGCGGTTCGCGTGGAGCGACGTGTTGTCGGTGAGCTTCCCGGACGGCGCGTCGTGGGCGCGGCTGGAGCTGCCGGACGACGAGTACCACGCGGTGATGGCTATTCAGGCCGTGGACCGGGCTCGGGCGGTGGAAGCGGTGCGGGCGTTGAGGAAGCTGCACCGCGCGGCAACCGGCGGCTGACCTTCGGGCTCGGCTTCGCGCGCTGGGTCGCCGCGTGGGGCGACAATTACGGCCGCGCGGGGCCACCTCGGCCAAGGCGGCGGGCGCGCCGTCCGCAACACTGGCAGGCGGTGCGGGCGTCGCGGAAACTGCACCGCGCGACCACCGGCGGGTGACGCTCGCCCCGACTCGTCAACTGCGCGGCTGATTCCGAGCAGCGCCCACTCGGTTTGGGCTGGCGGCGACCCGGCGCGGCTGCCGGCTACTTACCGGCCGCAACACCAACGGGCATGAGGAAACTGCACCGCGCGGCCACCGGCGGTTGAGCGTCAGAGGTTCAGGTCCACCACGATCGGCGCGTGGTCCGACGGCCCCTTCCCCTTCCGCGCGTTCCGGTCCACATAGGAATCCGTCACCGCGGAGGTGAAAGCCTCGTTCCCGTAGACCAAATCGATCCGCATCCCCTTGTTGTTGGGGAAGTTCCCGGCCCGGTAGTCCCAGTAAGTGAACGGGTAGTCGTACTTCAACGGCCGCGGGAACACGTCCGTCAGCCCCAGTTTCCGCAGGCGCGCCAAAGCCTCGCGTTCCGGCGGAGTCACGTGCGTCGACTCCGCGAACAGCGCGATGTCCCACACGTCCTCGTCCGTCGGTGCCACGTTGAAGTCACCGAGCACCGCGAACGGCGCGGACGAAAGCTCCGAAGAAACCAGCGACCGCAGAGATTCCAGCCACTCCAGCTTGTACGCGTAGTGCGGGTTGTCCGGCTCACGCCCGTTGGGCACGTACACCGACCACACCCGCACGCCGCCGCAGGTGGCTCCGACCGCCCGGGCCTCCGCGGCACCCTCGAACTGCGGCTCGCCCGGCAACCCGCGCACCACGTCGGTCAGCCCCACGCGCGACACGATGCCGACGCCGTTCCAGCGCCCCAGTCCGTACGCCGCCACCTCGTAGCCCAGCGCCTCGACCTCGGCCAGCGGGAACTTCTCCGTCGTCGTCTTCAGCTCCTGCAGGCACAGCACGTCCGGTGCCGTCTCCTCCAGGAAGCCCAGCACCCGGGGCAGGCGGGGGACGATGGAGTTCACGTTCCAGGTGGCGATCCGCATGCCCGCGAGCATCCCACACGCCACCGACAAAACCGGGGCGGCGCCGCAGCGCCGCCCCGGGGAGTCACACGCCCGCGGTCGTCCGGATCCACGAGCGGCTCGACGCCACGCTCGCGTAGTTGTTCGTCCCGCGCGTGTTCGTGCCGCTCTGGTTCTGGACCGTCGACGCGACGCCGACCTGCACGCCGCCCGAGACCTGGGGGCCGCCCGAGTCGCCCTTCCACGCCGACCCGTTGATGCCGACGCTCTGGATCGCGCGGCCGCCGTACGCGTCCGTCGACCGGCCGGTCACCTGGACGTTCGCCGTCTTCAGCGCCGATGCCGGCGGGCCGGTCGGGGTGGTGCGGCCCCAGCCGTAGAGCTGGTTGGTGCTGCCCGTCGACGGGTCCGCGCTGCCCAGCCGGATCGGCGCCGCGCTCGTCGCCGACGCCAGGTGCAGCAGCGCGATGTCGCCGTTCGGGGACTCGTACTTGCCGTCGACCGCGATCTGCGTGCCCGAGAACAGCGTGTTGCTGCCGACCTTGACGTGCATGCCCGAACCGTCGGAGTCGAGGCAGTGCACCGCCGTCATCACCCAACGCGCGGCGATCACCGTGCCCGAGCAGTTGAAGCCCTCGAAGTCACGGCCGGGGGTGTTGACGTACACCTGCGCGCCCCACGACACGGTGGGGGCGGTGGTGCCGCCGACGATGTTCGGCTGGACGCCGGCGGACGCGACGGCGCCACCCGCGAGAGTCAGCGCGACGGCGGCCGCGGAAACGGCGCCGAGCAGGCGGAGAGTGCTCACGATGGGGATCCTTTCGGACGGGGCCCGATCGGGCCGGTCGGAAAGTAACCACCGCGTCACCCAGGGGGACACCTCCCAAAGTCGGAATCGGACCAAGCACCCTACTTCCGGCGGGCGCGACGGGGGTGTGCGAGAACTGTCGGTGGTGCCAAATACTCTGTGAGGGTGGCTGACCCGACCACCTACCGACCCGCTCCGGGAAGCATCCCGGAGGCCCCTGGCGTGTACAAGTTCCGCGACGCGACCAAGCGGGTCATCTACGTCGGCAAGGCGAAAAGCCTGCGCAGCAGGCTGAACTCCTACTTCGCCGACCTCTCCGGCCTGCACCCGCGCACCCGCCAGATGGTGACGACGGCGGCCAGCGTCGAGTGGACCGTCGTCACCACCGAGGTCGAGGCCCTCCAGCTGGAGTACAACTGGATCAAGGAGTTCGACCCGCGGTTCAACGTCCGCTACCGCGACGACAAGAGCTACCCGGTGCTCGCGGTGACGCTGAACGAGGAGTTCCCCCGCCTGCACGTCTACCGCGGCGCGCGCAAGAAGGGCGTCCGGTACTTCGGGCCGTACGCGCACGCGTGGGCCATCCGCGAGACGCTCGACCTGCTGCTGCGCGTCTTCCCGGCCCGCACCTGCTCGGCCGGGGTGTTCCGGCGCCACGGCCAGATCGGCAGGCCCTGCCTGCTCGGCTACATCGACAAGTGCTCGGCGCCGTGCGTCGGCCGGGTCTCGGCCGACGAGCACCGGGACATCGTCGAGGACTTCTGCGACTTCCTGGCGGGCAAGACCGACGTCATGATCAAGCGCCTGGAAGCCGAGATGGCCGCGGCTTCCCAGGAGCTGGAGTTCGAGCGCGCGGCCCGGCTGCGCGACGACCTCGGCGCGCTGCGCCGCGCCATGGAGAAGCAGGCCGTGGTGCTCGGCGACGGCACGGACGCCGACGTCGTGGCGTTCGCCCACGACGACCTCGAAGCCGCCGTCCAGGTCTTCCACGTGCGCGGCGGCCGGGTCCGCGGCCAGCGCGGCTGGGTCATCGACAAGGCCGAGGAGATGGACGTCCCGGCGCTGGTCGACCACTTCCTCACCCAGTTCTACGGCGACGAGGCCGAGCTGGACGCCCGTGACGACGTCGACGCCGGGCCGGTCGTCCCGCGCGAGGTGCTGGTGCCGGAGCTGCCCGCGGACGCCGACGCGGTCGCGGAGTGGCTGACCGGGCTGCGCGGCTCGCGGGTCCAGCTGCGGGTGCCGCAGCGCGGCGACAAGAAGGCGCTGGCCGAAACCGTCGAGCGCAACGCGGGGGAGGCGTTCACGCAGCACAAGCTGCGCCGCGCGGGCGACCTGACGGCCCGTTCGGCGGCGCTGACCGAGCTGCAGGAGTTCCTGGCGCTGGACACCGCGCCGCTGCGCATCGAGTGCATCGACATCAGCCACATCCAGGGCAGCGACGTCGTGGCGTCGCTCGTCGTCTTCGAGGACGGGCTCGCGCGCAAGTCCGAGTACCGGCGCTTCGCGCTGCGCGAGGCGGCCGAAGAGGGCGATGTGGCGTCGATCGCCGAGGTCGTGCGCCGGCGCTTCTACCGCTACCTCAAGGAAACGGCGGAGGACACGAGCAAGCCCGGCCTCGACCCGGAGACCGGCCGGCCGAAGAAGTTCGCCTACCCGCCGAACCTGCTGGTCGTCGACGGCGCGGGCCCGCAGGCCACCGCGGCCGCGGACGTGCTGGCCGAGCTCGGCATCACCGACATCTCCGTCGTCGGGCTGGCGAAGCGGCTGGAAGAGGTCTGGTTGCCCGCCGACCCGGACCCGGTCATCCTGCCGCGGACGTCGGAGGGGCTGTACCTGCTGCAGCGGCTGCGTGACGAGGCCCACCGCTTCGCCATCGCCTACCACCGCGAGAAGCGCTCCAAGCGGCTGGTGACGTCCGAATTGGACAGTGTGCCCGGGCTGGGGCAGGCTCGCCGCACCGCGCTGATCAAGCACTTCGGCTCGGTGAAGAAGCTCAAGCAGGCCAGGGTCGAGGAGATCGAGGCGGTGCCCGGCTTCGGCAGGCGCACCGCGGAGGCCGTGGTCGCCGCGCTGGCCGGGGAGTCCGGTGCGGGCAACGGCACACAAGCAGGGGAGTAGGGAAAGACAGTGAGTGCGCAAGAGGAGATCCGCGGGTCCGGCATGGAGGTCGCGGTCGTGTCCGGGCTGTCCGGGGCGGGGCGCAGCACGGCGGCCAAGTGCCTGGAGGACCTGGGCTGGTTCGTCGTCGACAACCTGCCCCCGGAGCTGATCGCGACGATGGTCGAGCTGGGCGCGCAGGCGCGCGGCGCGATCACGAAGGTGGCGGTGGTGATGGACGTGCGCTCGCGCGCGTTCACCGACGACCTCGCCTCGGTCATCAAGGACCTCGACGCGCGGGGCTACAAGCCGCGCGTGCTGTTCCTGGAGGCGACCGACGCGGTGCTGGTGCGGCGGTTCGAAGCCGTCCGGCGCGGGCACCCGATGCAGGGCGACGGCCGGCTCGCCGACGGCATCACCGCGGAGCGGACGCTGCTGGAGCCGCTGCGCGAAGAGGCCGACCTGGTGCTCGACACGTCGTCGCTGTCGGTGCACGACCTGCGCGCCAAGATCGAGGACGCGTTCGGCTCCGAGGCGAGCACCCAGACCCGCGTCACCGTGCTGTCCTTCGGCTACAAGTACGGCCTGCCGATGGACGCCGACCTGGTGATGGACGTCCGGTTCCTGCCGAACCCGTTCTGGATCCCGGAGCTGCGCGAACACACGGGCCTCGACGGCGAGGTCCGCAACTACGTCCTCTCGCAGGAGGGCGCGGAAGAGTTCCTGGACCGCTACCACCAGCTGCTGCGGCTGATCGGCGCCGGCTACAAGCGCGAGGGCAAGCGGTACCTGACGCTCGCCGTCGGCTGCACCGGCGGCAAGCACCGCAGCGTGGCGCTGTCCGTCGAGCTCGCCCAGCGTCTGTCCAAAGAGGACGGTATGGCCGTGAAGGTGGTGCACCGCGACCTTGGTCGTGAATAACGTGCGCGCGGTCGCCCTCGGGGGCGGCCACGGGCTGCACGCCACGTTGTCCGCGGTGCGGCGGGTGACCCCCGACGTCACCGCGATCGTCACCGTGGCCGACGACGGCGGATCGTCCGGCCGGCTGCGGCGCGAACTCGGGCTGCTGCCGCCGGGCGACCTCCGGCAGGCCTTCGCCGCGTTCGCCGCGGAAGACGGCGGCACGCTGTGGGCCGAGGTGTTCCAGCACCGCTTCGGCGGCGACGGCGCGCTGGCCGGCCACGCGGTGGGGAACCTGCTGCTGGCCGGGCTGTTCGAGGTGCTCGGCGACCCGGTCGCCGCGCTCGACGAGGCGTGCCGGCTGATGGGCGTCTCGGGCCGCGTGCTGCCGATGTCACCGGAGCCGCTGGAGATCGAGGGGCAGGTCAGCGGCCTGGACAGCGAGAACCCGGAGGCGCTGCGCACGATCCGCGGGCAGGTCGCGGTGGCGTCGACGCCCGGGCAGGTGCAGCGCGTCAGCCTGCGCTCACCGGGCGGCTCGGGGCGGCCGCCGCTGGCGTGCGAGGAAGCCGTCGAAGCGGTGCTGAACGCCGACGTCGTCTTCCTCGGTCCGGGCTCCTGGTTCACGAGCGTTTTACCTCATCTGCTGGTGCCGGGCCTGCACGACGCGCTCGTGCGGACCGCCGCGACGAAGGTGCTCGTGCTCAACCTTGTCCCCCAGCCGGGGGAAACCGCGGGATTCTCGCCGGAGCGGCACCTGGACGTACTGTTCGAGCACGCGCCCGATCTGCGGGTCGACGCGGTGATCGCGGACCGCGATTCCGTGCCCGACCCGGCGAATCTCCGGCGCGCGGCGGAACGGCTCGGCGGGCGCGCGCACCTGGGGGCGGTGGGCGACCCGGAAGTGGCGGGACGGCATGATCCTGATGCGCTCGCGTTGTGCATGCGGGAGGCTCTCGGTCTCGGCGGGGAGCACGGGGGAGGAGCGAAAGGCAGGGAGGGGCAGCAATGGCGATGACCGCCGCGGTCAAGGACGAGCTGAGCCGGCTGGAGATCACGAAGATCGGGCCGCGCCGGGCGGAGGTCGCGTCACTGCTCCGCTTCGCCGGCGGGCTGCACATCGTGGCCGGCCGGGTGGTCGTGGAGGCGGAGCTGGACACGGGCTCGGTCGCGCGACGGCTGCGCAAGGAGATCCACGAGCTGTACGGCCACCATTCGGACGTCCACGTCATCACCGCCAGCGGCGGCCTGCGCAAGGGCACGCGGTACGTGGTGCGCGTGGTCAAGGACGGCGAGGGCCTGGCCCGCCAGACCGGGCTGATCGACCAGCGCGGCCGCCCGGTGCGCGGGCTGCCCGCGGCGGTGGTGTCCGGGGGAGTGGCCGACGCCGAAGCGGCGTGGCGGGGAGCGTTCCTCGCGCACGGCTCCCTGACGGAACCGGGCCGGTCGTCGTCGCTCGAGGTGACGTGCCCGGGCCCGGAGGCGGCGCTGGCGCTGGTGGGCGCGGCCCGCCGGATGGGTATCCAGGCGAAGTCGCGCGAGGTCCGGGGAGCGGACCGGGTGGTGGTCCGCGACGGCGACGCGATCGGAGCGTTGCTGACCCGCCTGGGCGCGCACACGAGCGTCCTGCAGTGGGAAGAGCGCCGGATGCGCAGGGAGGTCCGCGCGACGGCCAACCGCCTGGCCAACTTCGACGACGCGAACCTGCGCCGATCGGCCCGAGCGGCGGTCGCGGCGGCGGCCCGGGTGGAGCGAGCACTGGAGATCCTGGGCGACACGGCTCCCGACCACTTGCTGGCGGCGGGCAAGCTCCGGCTGTCGAACCGCCAGGCGTCCCTGGAGGAGCTGGGCCAGCTGTCGGACCCGCAGATGACGAAGGACGCGGTGGCGGGCCGCATCCGCCGGCTGCTCGCGATGGCGGACAAGCGGGCGAAGGACCTGAACATCCCGGACACGGAGTCCGCGGTCACGCCGGAGATGCTGGAAGAAGAAGACGCCTAGGTCACGGCTCTTCGTGGTGGGGGCAGTCGGCTTCGTGCTGCGCCTGCCAGGCCG
Source organism: Amycolatopsis sp. NPDC098790 (assembly GCF_044759945.1). Classification (NCBI taxonomy): domain Bacteria; kingdom Bacillati; phylum Actinomycetota; class Actinomycetes; order Pseudonocardiales; family Pseudonocardiaceae; genus Amycolatopsis; species Amycolatopsis sp. NPDC098790. Next base: position 86,469 of record NZ_JBIWAI010000005.1, on the reverse strand, counting down.
CGCGCATCGCTTCCTGCTGCCGCTCGAACTTGGCGTCGCGGCGGGCCTGCCAGGGTGAGGGGGCCAGGCAGCGGGTGACCAGCAGCTGGTCGGGCACGTAGTCGTTGCCGCTGCCGGTGACCTCGAACCCGGCCGTGGTGAGGATCTTCCGCATCGCCTCGGCCATCGCCGCGTCGATGGTGACCACCAGCGCCCCGATCGCCTCGCACTCGCCGCGTTCGCGGAGCGGGTCTTCGGCCCAGGCGTCCTGGCTCGCGTCGAGGAGGACGGCGTGGGCGCGCCAGTCGACGAGCACGCCGCGTGGATCCAGCACGTCGAGCTTCACGACGGCGCCGGCCAAGCCGACCGGCACGGGCTGGTCACCGGGGATCACCGGCAACCCGGCGGCCGCCAGCTCCTGCCGGACGCGAGTGGCGAGGACCTCCAGGCGGAGCCGTCGGTTCTGCTCGTCGTGCGCGGATGTCATGTGGTCCTCCGGGAGGTCGGCAGGAGACGCCTGACGAGGTCCCGCAGCCACGGCTCGGCGATCGCGGGCTCGCGTTCGAGCACCCGGGCCAGCCGTTCCCGCACCGCCGCGGTACGTCCGGCGCCGGCGATCGCGACGGCTTCGGCCAGCGCACGGCGAGTCCGATCATCGCGGGCCGGCTCGCGGACGTCTTCGGCGGCCCACCGCTCCCGGCCGAACGACCGCGTCAGCTTGGGCTGGTAGTCGGCGAGGTAGCTGAACAACCTCGACTCGACGGAGACGTTCCGGATCGTCAACTCGCGCGCCCAGTCCGCGTGCTGCTGCCACCGGTGGGTGTTCGGGCTGGTGTGCGTGCGCCGCGTCAGGCCGACGATCCGGATCCGGCGGAGCACGGCCGGCCAGTCCGCTCGGTCGTCGGCGGCCCAGTCGCGCAGGATGTCCAGCAGCTGCTTCACCGTCCGGCCCGTCGACACGACGTCGGCGAAGACGATCGGCCGGGCTCCGCGGGCGAGGAGGGCGGGACTCAGCCCGTGCGCGGCCAGGTTGGCGCGCAGCTGCGCCACTTCGGCCGGGTGGAGGCGGCCGTACGGCCAGTCGTCGATCGACGCGGTCGACAGCGGCAGCAGGTGCAGCCGGCCCGGGTCCGGCAGGGCTCCGCCGAGCAGGTCGAACACCGAGTCCGCGGACCGGCCGACGAAGTACAGCTCGCCGTCCTCGGACCGGGCGAGCACCTTGGCCGCGCACTCGGCCAGGTCGTCGAGGAACCACAGGTCCGGCTCGGGCAGTCCGGCCACCAGGGAGCCGAAGTGGTCGGGGCGCACGAGGTCCCAGCGGAACGGCCGGTTCGGCTCGATCACACCGGCATCGCGCCTTCGTACCCGGCCGACGGGACGAACGCCTCCGCGAGGCACGTGAACAACGTTCCCGGCCCGTTGGACGGGTTTCCCACGCACCGGTCGTGGATGCTGAAGTACTGGCTCATCACCCGCGAGCCTAGGCCCGCGACACCACTCCGGTCAGCCGGTTTAACCGGACCCCGCACTTCGTAACACCGCGGTAGCACCCGGGCGCCCCCGTCGAAACGCGGTGCCTCGAACCTCGGGACCGGACCGAGGGAAGGGGAAACGCATGCACGTCTCACCGGAGGTCGGCACCTGGCTCGCCCGCCGCAGTGGCAAAGCCGGCGACTGGACCGTCGACGACCTCGTCGCCGCGAAGCGGGGGACCACTGTCTCCGTCGTCATCCCGGCCCGCGACGAGGAAGCCACCGTCGGGGCGATCGTCACCGCCATCCGGGAGGAGCTCCACGGCGTTCTCGTCGACGAGATCCTCGTCGTCGACAGCCACTCCACCGACGCCACCGCCGAGGTCGCCGCCGCGGCCGGGGCCCGGGTCGTCGCGCAGGACGCCGTCTTCCCCGGCCTGCGTGCGCAGCAGGGCAAGGGCGAAGCGCTGTGGAAGGGTGTCGCCGCGACGAGCGGGGACCTCGTCGTCTTCGTCGACGGCGACCTGCACGACTTCACCACCGGCTACGTCACCGGGCTGCTCGGCCCGCTGCTCACCGATCCGTCCGTCGCCTACGTCAAGGGCTTCTACCACCGCCCGCTCGGCGACCAGGCCGACGGCGGCGGCCGCGTCACCGAGCTCGTCGCCCGGCCGCTGCTCAACATGTTCTGGCCGGAGCTGGCCGGGTTCGTGCAGCCCCTCGCCGGCGAGTACGCGGGCCGCCGCGAGGTGCTCGAAAGCATCCCGTTCGTCGTCAACTACGGCGTCGAGATCGGGCACCTCATCGATCTGCTGGAGCTGCGCGGCCTCGACGCGCTCGCCCAGGTCGACCTCGGCCACCGCGCCCACCGGCACCAGAGCACGCAGGCGCTGGGCCGGATGTCCGGGCAGATCATGCAGACGCTCTTCGACCGCCTGGAGCACTACGGCAGGCTGGTCACCGCGATCCCGCCGGCGACGCTGCTCGCGCAGTTCCGGCGCGGGGCGTCGGAGACGGGCGTCGAGCGCGAACTGGTGCTGACCGACCTGACGTCCCCGCGGCGCCCGCCGCTGGCGACGCTGCGCCCGGAAACCACCCTCGATCTGCGGGACACGGCGTGAGGTCCACCGCTTGACGAACGCCGGGAACAGCCGGGCAGGGGAGTCCCTGCCCGGCTGTTTCGCGCTGTCCGCAAAGGATTTCGCCGTTGAGACCGCCGTCCATATCGTGATATCGTGGTGTGTCGAAGTGGGCGGCCTGGTAACGTTTTCCTGGGGTGTGCTGCGCACTGTTCGAAGTTTTGCGTCCTTTGGGGGAAGGAGCGTCGGGTGAATCGGCACGTCGTGGAACTGGTGAGACCACGCGATCAGGAGGTGCGAGCGCAGGCGTTGCGGGTTCTCGTCGTCGAAAACGACACTTCGGTGGCGGAAGATCTTTCGCGGGAACTGCGCCGCCACGGGTACGCGGCGAGCAGCGTGTCCACCGCGGCGGAAGCGCTCGAAGTCCACAGTGGTTTCGACATGGTCCTGCTGGACCTCGACCTCTCCGACCTCGACGGACTGGAGGTGTGCCGCCGGATCCGGGCGGCGGGCGACGTGCCGATCATCTCGATCACCGTGCGCGGAGCCGAACTCGACTGCGTGCTCGGCCTGGGGGCCGGCGCCGACGACTACATCGTCAAGCCCTACGGCCTGCGGGAACTGCTCGCCCGGATGGAAGCGGTGCTGCGCCGGGCCTATCCCCGGCCGCCGGCGGCGGACGTGGTGACGCACGGTCCACTCCGGATCGACGCCGGTGCGCGCGAGGTCCTGCAGGAGGGGCGGCGGGTGGACCTCACGCCCAAGGAGTTCGACCTGCTCTACCAGCTCGCTTCGCAGCCGGGCACCACGCTTTCCCGCCGTCACCTGCTCAGCCGGGTGTGGGACGACGAATGGTCGCACCGCAGCCGCACCATCGACACGCACGTCAGCAGTCTCCGGAGCAAGCTCGGCTCGAGCCGGTGGATCGTCACCGTGCGCGGCGTCGGTTTCCGGATCGGGCGCGGGTGAGCCGGAAACCGGTCAGGCCAGGCCGGCGGAAAACGATCCGAGTTCCTGCCTGAACGATTCGATGAAAGACGCGATGCGTTCTTCGTCACGCCGGTAGTGCGTCCATTTCCCGACGCGCGTCGCCCGCACCAGGCCCGCGCGTTCCAGTACCGCCATGTAGGCGGACACGGTCGACTGCGCGAGCCCGGCCTTCGCCTGGATGTGGCTGACGCAGACGCCGACTTCGCGCGGGTCGACGACGGCGGGGTCGACGGGGAAGTGCTCTTCCGGTTCGCGAAGCCATTGGAGCACTTCGAACCGCACTGGGTTGGTGAGCGCCTTCAGGGGCTCGAGCAGGGCCGCGATGTCGCCTGTCACGGGCATGTCTTCGGTGGCCTTCCGTGCTGATCATGGCCGTATCGATGATATCCGATGCGACCGGCCTGCGCGACCTCCGGGCTGTGAGCGCGAACTAAACACCGGCCTTGACATTCCTTGACATTTCCCGACGGAAGCTTGAAGAAGCCTGTACATAATCGTGTTGAAACACGTTCGGGTGAACGTCAAGAATCGATTTGTACTCGCGATCGAGTATTCACGCCCAACGGCGAGCGTGCGATTCCACCGCCACCGAAATTCCGAGAGGCGATGCCCTGTGCTCCGCTCCCCGTCGCTCGTTCCCGCCACCGTCCACCCCGGACTGCCCGCGCCCGCGGCGGACCGGATCCGCGTGGCGGGCTTCTTCCCCGGTCTCGGCAGCCGGGCGCTCTACCGGGATCTGCCCCGGTCGTTCCTCGACTCCGCGGTGCCCGAAGTCGCCGGCATTTACCGCGAAGCCGCGCGCGCCCTCGGTTTTCCGGCGCGGCCGGAACTGCTCCTGCTCGAATCCGGGAGCCTGCCGGAGGGCAGGCTGGAACTGCAGGGCCGCATCGGGGCGGCCCTGCTGGTGCACAGCCTCGCCGTGGACGCCCACCTGCGCGACCGGATCGCGAAGAAGGGCGGGCCGGCCGGCTTCGTCGCCTACACCGGCGAGAGCTTCGGCATCCTGACGGCCGCGGTGGCGAGTGGCGCCCTTTCCGTCTTCGACGGCGTGAAGATCGCGCAGGTGTTCACGCCGCTCATGCTGCGGGCCGCCGGCGGCCCGGACGTGGACGACGACTTCGCCCGGACCGTCGAGCCGTACCTGGACGAGGCCGCCCGGCGGGCGCCACTGGTCGGGGAGCCGCACCACGTGGTCGCGGTGAAGGCGCCGACCCCGGAAGCTCTGGCGGACGTCCTGGCCGAGGTGCGCGCGGTTTTCCCGCTCACGGACGTCGAAGTGCACAAGACCTACGCGCCGACGCAGGCGAACCTCTACGTCCGGTCCGGGGTCAAGAGCGCGTTCGACGCGCTCGTCGCGTCCGCGACCGCCTGGGAGCTGAAGGAACCGACCGTCTTCCTCGCCCACTCCGCGCGGATGCGGCCGGCCCGCAACGCCCTCGCCCGGTTCATCGACGACCAGGGGATCCGCTTCGCCGACCCCCGCGTCCCGGTGGTGTCCAACCACGACAAGTCCCTGCTGACCACCGCCGCCGCCGTCCGCGACGGGGTGCTGGCCATGACCGATCGCGTGATGGCGTCGCGCGACACGTGCGAAACCCTGACCGGTCTCGACGCGGACCTCGTGCTGGAACTGGGGCTGGGCCGCAAGTCCGTCGACCTGGTGCGGGACAACGCCGTCGCCACGCCGGTCACGGCCTGCTCGGGCAGCCGGGACGACGTCGACACGGTCCTGCGCGCCCTCGACGTGGCCAGTGCCGTGCGGTCCCGGCTGGAGGAGCTGTCCCTGGCGGGGGAGGAGCCGACCCGCGGGGACTACGGCCTCCTGCACGAGGTCTTCGGCCTCGCCGCCGGGAACGCCTTCTGCGACGGCTTCTTCTCCCACGTCTTCGAGCGTGTCATCTCGGCGGAGATGCTGCGGCCCGACCGGGCGGCGTCACCCGCGTTCCACCGGTTCCTGGAGCTGTACCAGCACACCCGCAGCCACCGCGAACACCTCAACCTCGACCAGGGCGAGCTTGCCCTGCGCGCGCGTACGAAGAAGGGGCTCGCCGCAGGGGATCCCGCACCGCCGGGCCAGGCCTACGTCGAGCTGACCGTGCGGGACCTGGCCGGCGGCGTCCGCGCGCGGACCGTCCCGACCACGCGGCCGGAGGTCGTCGTCTTCTGCTTCGGCGGGGCGTCCGGCCGTTCGGCGGCGGACCACGTCGTCCGGCAGCACGAGCTGTTCGAGACCCTCGCCCGGCACCGGCCCGCGCTTCTCGCGCAGAGCGACCACTACCTCGCGGCCGCCGACGTCCCGGGCTGGCTGGCGGCGTTGGCCGCCTCCGGAGCCGTCTCGCCGTCCGACGCGGTCGCCCTGGCCGAGCGGACGCCGGAAGCCGACCGGATCCTCGACGGCCTCACCGCGGCCCGGATCCCGCTCGTCTCACCGGAAGGCGTGCCGATCCACGCCCGGAAGGAGCTGGCGGACGCCACCCGCGCGGTGCTCCGCGACGGCGTCCTCGGCGCCGGCCCGCGGCCGGTCCACCTCAACGGCCACTGCCGGATCGTCGCCCTCGGGTCCGTGTCCGAAGTGGACACCGGGCCGTACGCCTCCCACGTCCTCGTGGTCGCGGATCCGGCCGAAGCCCGGCGGAAGCGGCTCAACACCGCCCTCGACGAGTTCGAGTACGCGTGCCTGCTGGGCCTGACCGAGGAGAACGAGCGCGTCCTCGCCAGCGCCCGCGCCCGGCGGGTGCTGCCCAGCACGGTCCACGCCTACCTGAACAGCGACGAAGCGGTCGCCGGCTTCGGCCAGGGCGGGAGCGAGTCGATGACGGTCTTCGTCCGCAAGGACGGGGAGCGGCACGTCACCGTCCGCAAGATCCTCAGCGAGGCGCTGACGACCGCGCGCTGGAACCCGGACGGCGACGGCGTCATGCTCCCGCCGTTCACCAAGGCCCGGAAGCAGGCCGAGTTCCTGCGGGCGCTGCCCGACCCGGTGCGCGGCTACTTCCCGGAGGTCTTTTCCGTGTGCGAACGGGAGGTGCCGGCCCGGCTCGGCGACCGCGCGGTCGACCGCGAAGTGATCTACGAGATGAGCTACGTCGCCGGCGAGGAGGTCAGCCGCTACGTCGAGAAGCACACCCCGCCGCCGGTCGTCGTCGCCCGGCTCTACGAGCAGATCATCCGCGTGCTCAACGACGAGGTGCACAGCGTCGGCCGCGTGCCGGCGCCCGGGGAGACCCTGGAAGTTTCCTATCTACGGAAGATCGAGGACCGCCTGGACCTCTGCCGCCGGACGGCGCCGCGGACGTTCGGCCCGGACCTGCTCGACACCGAGCGGATCGTCATCGACGGCGTCTCCTACCTCAACCACTCGGCGCTGCTGAAGCGCTTCCGCGAAACCCCGCAGTTCCACGCGGTCCTCGAACCGGCGTTCCACTCCCTGGTCATGGGCGACACGAACACCGAGAACATCAAGATCACCCACACCGAACCGCTGCGGCGCGCCCAGCGGCTGGTGGAATCCGGGGCGCCGCAAGAGGACATCGACGCGGCGCTCGCGGCGATCACCCCCGCCGCGCTGGGCATCCGGTTCCTCGACCCGCGCGCCATCGGCTTCAAGAGCGACGGCGCCGAAACCCGCGACGACCCGATGTACGACAACAAGCCCTGGCACAACTCGATCGGCCACTACGACGAAATCCACTTCGAACAGTTCGCCATGACCGTCGACGCCGGCGCCGGCCGGACGCCCAGTGTCGACATAGCGTTCTCGGCGGGCAACCCGTACCAGCGGGCCTACCGCGTCCGGGACGTGACCGCGGGCGGCGGCCGCGTCGACCCCGTTGCGCCGCAAGGGATGGAAGACTTCTTCGCCCCGGTGATGACGGCCGCGCTGCGGCTGGACGACCCGGAGTCGCCGTACCTGCGCGACGACCCCTACTGGCTGATCCGGTTCGTGTTCCTGATGGGCCAGCACTTCACGGCCATGCCGCCGTTCCACTTCCAGAAGGAGCTGGACGGCACGCTCGTGGACAGCCACCGCACCCAGCGCCGTCCGGTCGCCATCTACTGCCAGGGCGTCAAATGGCTCAACTGGGCCCTGGAGCTGCTGGAAGGCAGCCGGACCGAATTCCTCGGCATCGCGGCGCCCGCGGTGCCGCACGCCACCTCGTGAGCCCCGAAAAAGGAGATCGATGAACGCCGTCACGCGCGCTCTGCCCGTGTCCGGACTGGGCGACCTGCCCCGCGAGTCCCGGATGATCGCGACCCCGTGGAGCCGGATGCTCCGCGGGATCGGCCTCGGCCAGTACCCCATCGCCTACGACCCGGCCGTCGCCGGGCACCTCCGCGCCACCTTCGACCGCCTGGCCGCGAAGGTGCCGCCGGCCGACGGCTACACCCGGTTCTGCCGCGAGCTGGCGGACTTCACGCTGAAGGTCGTCGAGCCCGGCCGTGACCGCGCCTGGGTGGAGCCGGCCGTCGGGCCGCTGCTCGACGCCGTCCGGGCCGTGCCCAACCCGTACTACCGGGCGACGGCGGGCAGCATCCTGCTGGACGCGTTCGCCAAGCTGGAGCTGGACCTCGCCCTGCTGGTCAACGCCGAGCTCGACTTCCCCGCCGAAGTGCTCGGCATGCTCGACGAGATCGTGCCGGACGGGATCGCGGACGAGAACCAGGGCAAGCACGGGGAGTACGAGCGGGTTTCCGCCTGCTCCACGGTGTTCCTCGCGATCGGGCAGCTCGGGCTGGGCGACCGCCTGGTCACCGCGGAGCGCAACCACGTCGTCGAGGCGCTGGACCTGCTCGAGCGCATCCCCATCCCGTACTTCTGCGGGCGCGCGGGCGGGATGCTGATGTCGGTGCTCGCGCTGCTCGGCTACACCGGCGAAATCTGCGACGGCGACCGCGACTACCTGGCCGAGGTCCTCGAGTACCTGACGCGGGCCGACGAGGTCGGGAACTGGCCGTTCTTCCACAACCACCTGACGACCGAGTGGATGAAGGTCTACCCGCTGCTGACGATGCTCAACGCCGTCGCGCTGATCGGGCGGCCGGAGTACCTGACGCGGCCGATCGACGCCCTCGCCGAGGCCCGGTCGCTGATGCGCCTGATCCCGTGGAACATCCGGGTCCACATGTCCCAGTACTACGTGATCGCCCTGCACAACCTGGGCCGGCTGGCCGACGAACTGCCCGACCTGGACGGCTTCCTGCGCGACGTCACGGCGGTGTTCGACGTCGTCGACCCGGGGGAGAACTACTCGCCGCGGGGCAACGCGTACCCGTACATCATCGAGCTGTCGATGATGACGGGCCGGATGGACCTCGTCCCGGAGGCGGCGCTGGAGCGCATGGCCGACTCGTTCCCGGACCTGGACCGGACGCGGTTCGACCGCGAGAACCGCGCGTTCCCGGTCAGCTACGTGCTCAACGTCCTCGGCGAGATCGGCGCTTCGGACCTGGTCTTCGCGCCGCGCGACCGGTACGAGGGCAAGTCGGCGATCGAGTGGTTCGTCGACAACCTTTCCGAAGGGGCGGAAGAAGAAGGCGACCGGATTTCGATGATCGACCACGCTCTGGTCAGCTACGCCCTGCGGATGCGCGGGGCCGGTGCGCAGGAGACCCCGCTGTTCGCGAACTTCCGGTTCCCGCTGGCGGACTGACGCCGACACCGGAGAAGGCCCCTCGGGACTCGTCCCGAGGGGCCTTCTCCGGTTCTGCGGTCAGCGCGCCCGGTCGCTGCGCAGGAACAGGGCGCTGGTCAGCAGACCCAGGAGCACGATGGCGGCGTTCACCGCGATCGCCGCCTTCAGGCCGCCGAGGATGGCCGTGGCGCCGGTGCCCGCCGCCGCGGAGGTGACCACGACGCTCATGATCGGCGTGCCCATCGTGATGCCGACCTGCTGGGTCATCGTGGCGAGGCCGGTGGCCAGGCCCTGTTCGTGGTCGGCCAGCCCGGAGGTGGCGGTGACCATGAACCCGACGATGACGAGCATGTTGCCGACGCCGCCGGCGAAGCTCGCGACCAGCATCAGCGCCATCCACGAGCGGTCGTCGCCGAGGCCGAGCAGCGCCGCGGTGAACACCGTCTGCAGGATGCCGCCGATGATCAGCGTCCGCTTGCTGCCGACCTTGCCGATGACCTTCGGGGCGAACACGCCGCCGGTGACCGTGCCGAGGCCGAGCACACCGAAGGACAGGCCCGCGGCCAGCGGCGAGAAGCCGAGCACCTCCTGCAAGTAGAGCGTCAGCGGGAAGACCAGCGAGCACTCGGTGAGGAACGCGATCAGGCCCGCGACGTTGCCCCAGGCCACCGACCGCTTGCGGAGCACGGTGAGCGGCACCAGCGGCGCGGACACCTTGCGCTCGACGGCGTAGAACACCAGCAGCAGCACCACACCGGCCGCCAGCGACCCGAGCACGGTCGGCGAGCCCCAGCCCTCTTCGCTCGCCTGGGTGAGCCCGAAGATGATGGCGAGCAGGCCTAGCGTCACCGTGATGGCGCCGGGCACGTCGAGCTTGGGACGCTCGTCGGGCCGGGACTCCTTGATCACCGTCGGGGCGACGAGCAGCACGGCGAGCGCGACGGGCACGTTGATGAAGAACGCCCACCGCCACGACAGCAGGTCGGTCAGCACGCCGCCGAGGATGGCGCCGGCGGTGAAGCCGCTGGACATCAGCGCGCCGTTGAGGCCGAGCGCCTTCTGGCGCAGCGGGCCCTCCGGGAACGACACCGTCATCAGCGACAGCGCGGCCGGCGTCACGGCGGCGGTGGCCAGGCCCTGGAAGATGCGGGCGATGATCAGCATCTCCGGGTTCTGCGCCAGACCGCCCAGGATCGAGGCGGCACCCAGGACGACCAGGCCGCCGAGGAACAGCCGCCGCCGGCCGAACAGGTCCGCGACCCGGCCGAAGAACAGCGTGAAGCCCGCCGCGCACAGCGCGAACGCGGTGGCGATCCACTGCAGGTGCCCCAGCGAGAAGCCGAGGTTCCCGCCGATCACCGGCAGGGCCACGTTCAGGATCGCGAAGTCCACGGCGAGCATGAACTGCGTGGCGAGCAGCAGGACGAGCACCAGCCGCAGCCGGGGCGTGAGCCGGTCCGGTGCCGCGCCGGCGACGGTCCCGGCCGCCTCGGTATCAGTGACAGACATGGGTCCTTTTCCTTCGACGGTTGCGGGTACGCGGTGCGCTCCGACGCGCGTGATCGGGGAAAAGCTTCGTCGGCACCGGGGTGGCCAGCCAGAACCCCGTTTTGCCCAGTCCGCGCGAGGGTGGTCACGGCAGCACCACCCTCACGGCTTCCGGCCGCCGGGCCGCGCGGGCATCATGGGGAGGTAGCGATCAAGGCCGAACCGGAGGCACTCATGGACGCCCCGTCCGAGCTGGGCGACTTCCTCAAGTCGCGCCGCGCCGCGCTGCGTCCCGAGGACGTCGGCATCACGCCGCACCCGGCCCGCCGCCGCGTCAGCGGCCTGCGCCGCGAGGAGCTGGCGACGCTCGCCAACGTCAGCATCACCCACTACACCCGCCTCGAGCAGGGCCGCGCCGGCAACGCGTCCGACAGCACGCTGGAGGCGATCGCCCGCACCCTGCGGCTCACCGAGGACGAGACGGCCCACCTGAAGGACCTCGCCCGGCCGACCGCGCCGTCGCGCCCGGCGCCGCCGCGGGTGGCGCACGCGAGCGCGTCGGCCCGGCAGCTGCTCGGGGCGATGACCCACGTCCCGGCGGTGATCATGGACCGCCGGGGCGACGTCCTCGCCTGGAACCAGCTGGGCCACGCGCTGCTCGCCGCCCACCTCGCGCCGGACAGCCCGGAGCACCCGGCGACCCGGCCCAACCTGACCCGGATGCTGTTCCTGGACGAGCGGTACCGCGCGCTCTACCGGAACTGGGACGAGCAGGCGGAGCTGGCGGTGGCGTCGCTGCGCCTGGTCGCCGGCCGGCACCACGACGACCGCGCACTCGCCGAGCTGGTCGGCGGGCTCACGATGAACTCCGACGAGTTCGCGTCGCTGTGGGCCCGGCACCCGGTGCGCACGTGCACCTCCGGCGTCAAGCTGCTGCGGCACCCGGTGGTCGGCGAAGTGGAGCTCAGCTTCGAGAACCTCGTCATTCCGGGCACGTCGGGGCAGCGGTTGATCGCCTACACGGCCGAGCCCGGTTCACCGTCGGAGACCGCGCTGAAGCTCCTGGGCAGCGCGTCGGCTCCGGCGCCCGCGGTGGTGTGGGGCGTCCACCCGGGCGGGCCGAACACGTAGCCCGCGCGCTCACGCCACGTCCGGGCCGCGCGGAGGTCGCGCAGGATCGAGCCGTACTCGTGGAAGCCGACCTTCAGCAGGTTGTACGTGCCGATGTTCGTCGTCAGCCCGTACGTCGGCCGCTTGCCTTCGGGGACGAAGCTGCCGAACAGGCGATCCCAAACGATGAGGATGCCGCCGTAGTTGGAGTCTAGATACTCTTCGTCGCTGCCGTGGTGGACGCGGTGGTGCGACGGGGTGTTGAAGACGTACTCGAACCAGCGCGGCAGCTTCCCGACCTTCTCGGTGTGTACGAAGAACTGGTAGACGAGGTCGATCGACAGGCCGGTCAGGATCATCCACGGCGGGATCCCGCAGAGCGCCAGCACCGACCAGAAGGGGAGCTGGAAGTACGGCGTCCACTTCTGGCGCAGCGCCGTCGAGAAGTTGTAGTGCTCGCTGGAGTGGTGCACCTGGTGGCCCGCCCACAGCAGCCGTACGCGGTGGCTCGCGCGGTGGTAGGCGTAGAAGACCAGTTCCTGGCCGAGCAGCATGAGCACCCACGTCCACCAGTCGCGCGGGTCGAGTTTGACGGGCGCCAGCTCGAACAGCGCGGCGAAGACGAAGAGCATCACCAGCCGGAACAGCGCGTTGACGCCGACCGCGACGGTGCCCATCAGCATGCTGGTGCGGGTGTCGGCGACGCTGTAGCCGACGACGTTGTCGTCGTGCCCCAGCACGTGCACCGCGACGATTTCGATCGCCACGAACAGCACGAACACCGGAATCGCGAACAGCACGGGGTCGCGCAGGTGCGCCAGGAACTCGGCCACGTCGCCTCCTTCGATCTGACCTGACGGTAACTTACCCCCGGGTCACTTTACGCACGGTAGGCTCTCGCGCGTGACGGAGTCAAGGGCGGTCGGGACCAAGGGGATGCCTCGCGAAGAGCGCGAGGCCCAGCTCGTCGTGGCCGGCACCGAGGAGTTCGGCCGGGTGGGCTACGCGGGCGCGTCGATGGTCGAGATCGCCCGCCGGGTCGGGGTCACGAAGCCGTTGCTGTACCAGTACTTCGGTTCGAAGGACGGGCTCTACCTGGCCTGCCTGCACCGCGCGGGCGACCGGCTGACCGAAGGCGTGGCGACGACGATGGCGGGCGGCGGCGATCCCGACCAGATGCCGCTGAAGGTGCTCTCGGCGATCTTCACGACGTTCGACCACGACCGCTACGCGTGGCGCCTCCTGCGCGACGAAACGGTCCCGGCCACGGGCGACATCGCAGCCTCGGCGGCGGACTACCGGCGCCGCCTGGACGCGTTCGCCCTGCTGGGCGCGACGGAGCTGATGACCTCGCGCGGGCTGGCCGACCCGGTCGACATCGAGGCGATCGCCCAGGTGTGGACCGGGGTGGTGGATTCGCTGATCAGCTGGTGGATCGACCGCCCGGACGAGGACGCGGCCGCGATGACGGCCCGCTGCGCGCGCATCATGGCGGGTTTGTTCGGCTGGTGACCCTCGGCGCGGGTTCCGGGTGACCGTGGGTGGCTCGGGGTGGCCGGGCCCGATTGCCGGTGTCCGGTTCGCGGGGTCGGTGCTTGACTGTGGTGCTCCCGTTCACGGGGCTGCCTGTTCGGCCGTGGTCCTTCGGCCTGCCGGGTTGTCTGTTCGGCTGTGGTGCTGCGCTTGGCCGCGGCGTTCCGGTCCGCCGGGCTGTTCGCTCAGCTGCGGTGATCCACCCGTCGGGCCGCCCGCGCGGCAGCGGTGATCCCCGCCGGCGTGCTTCCCCGATCGCGGTGAGCTACCCCTGCGCCGGCGGCGGGAGTTTCCGCGCGAAGCCGTGCCAGTACGCGGCCGCCGCGCTGTGCTGCCTGACCACCGCGTCGGGCGCCGGGGGCGCGGGCCAGAACTGCAGCACGTAGCTGTCCCCCTCGGCCTCGCCGTCGACGCGCGTGTCCAGCTCGCGGCCCGCGTCCATCCCGGTCCCGCTGTAGCGGACGCGATAGTCGCCCGGCGCCAGTTCCAGGTCCCACCAGTCCTCGCCGCCCCAGGTCACGAGCCTCGCCGGCCCCTCCGCCCGGAACGACGCCTCGACCACGTCCTCGCCGCCTGCGTCCGGCGGCTCGGTCTCGTGCACCTCGGCGGTGAAGCCGACGTCCCCGGTGTGCAGGCCCGTGAGCAGGAACAACGTGCCCGGGACGGCGGCGCCGCACAGCCCGTTGCGCTGCCCGGCGAAGCACGCGCTCAGGTCGCCCTCGAACGGCTCGCCGCCCTCGCTGTGGACGTAGATCTGTCCATAGTGGACATGAATGTCGCCGTGCACCACGGTTCGCATGCCGCCAGCATGGCAGGCACCACCGACAGACTCCCTTTGGCCGGTTTTGTCCGTTATCCTGCCACGCAGAGTGGTGTTCGCCGATTGGCTGCCCGAACGGCGTAGCGAAACCGGTCGCGTTCGCGATTAATCAGGGAAGCCATCGCGTCGAGAGGTTGCCCCATGCCCGAACCAGCCGCCCCCGTCCCCGCGGACCCCCGCCTCGCCGCGCGGTTCACCGAGGACCTCCTCGACGGCTGCCGGGTTCTCGCCAAGGACTACGGCTACCGGCCGGCCCAGTTCGAGCGCATGGTCCGCGAGCACGGCGGCGTCGAGGCGGCGCGGCTCCTGCTGCGCGGCGCCGGCACCGCGGGCGGGTTCACCGTCCTCTGGGAGAAGAACCAGCTCGGCCGCAGCTCGGAGGCCACGATGCTCCGCTCGGAGTACTCGGAGCTGTTCACCCCCGACGAGCTCCTGCTCGCCCGCCGCCGGCTGGAGGAACACGGCTTCGACGTCGACGCGCACCTGCGCACGCTCGCCGAACAGGGGTGAGGGCGGCAGGGGTGACCGGCGCCGCTCCGGTCACCCCTGCCGCGGCTTCTAGGCCGCCGCGCTCGACTTGCCGCGCAGCACCACGTTCGCCGTCGACGCGCCCTTGATCGCCGTCTCGACCTGGGCCATCGTCGAGGACGAGCTCAACCCGGGGACCGTCGCGGTGTTCAGGGCGTAGAGCGTGAACGTGTACGGGTGGCTGGACCCGCCCGGGCAGGGGCCGAAGAACTTCTGCGCGTTCGCCCCGCTGCCCATCGCCTTCTGCTTGGCGCCACCCTGGTTCGGCACGGTGTAGCCCGCGCCGAGTCCCTCCGGCAGTGAGCGGGCCGACGCCGGGACGTCCCAGATCGCCCAGTGCAGCTTGTTCCCGCTGTTGGCGACGTCGGCGAACACGACCGCGTACGCCTTCGCGCCGGTCGACGCGCCCCACGCGAGCGGCGGCGACGGGTCCTGGCCCGCCGTGCCGTCGCCGGCGCACGTGTACTTGTCCGGGATCGTCGCGTTGTCGCCGAACGCGGAGCTGGTCAGCTTGAAGTCACCCGGCGTGGTTCCGCCGGGGAACTTCAGCCGCACGACCACGTTGTCCAGCACCGACGGGGTGCCGCCGTTCTTGTCGTTGTTCGTCGACGTCAGCCACAGCCCGCCGTCCGGGGTCTTCGTGACCGAGCGCAGCCGGCCCCAGCGGCCGGAGAACAGCGTCGACACGGTGCCGATGCCGGTGCCCGCGGAGTTGATCTGCGTGGCGAACAGCTGCTCGCCGGTGACGCCGGCGATGTAGATCCAGTCGTTGACGATCTCCAGCCCGCTCGGCCCGGCCTGCGACGTCGGCCAGGTCTTCTTGGGAGCGATGAAGCCGCTGCAGCTGCCCTGCGTGCCCTCGCAGCTGGGCCAGCCGAAGTTGCCGCCCTTCTGGATCAGGTTGAGCTCGTCCTGGCTGCTCTCGCCGAACTCCGCCGCCCACAGCTGGCCGCGCGAGTCCCAGGCCAGGCCCTGCGGGTTGCGGTGGCCGTAGCTCCAGACGTACCGCGCGTTGCCGCCGGTGGCGTAGAACGGGTTGTCGCTCGGCGCCGAACCGTCGGGGTTGAGCCGCAGGATCTTCCCGTTGAGCGAGCTCTTGTTCTGCGCGTTGTCGCTGTTCTTCGCGTCGCCGACGGTGGCGTAGAGCTTGCCGTCCGGCCCGAACTTGATCCGGCCGCCGTTGTGGTAGCGGTTCTTCGCGATCCCGGTCAGCACCGGTGTCGACGTCGAGGACAGGGTGCTGCCGTCGTAGGTCATCTTCACGATCCGGTTGTCCCCGGAAGCCGTGTGGTACAGGTAGATCGCGTGGTCGCTCGCCCAGTTCGGCGAGATCGCCAGGCCGAGCAGGCCGCCTTCACCGCTGGTCGTGACCGCACCCGGCACCTTGCCCAGCGTCGTCTTCTGCCCGGACGGCGTCACCAGCACGACTTCGAACCGGTCCCGCTCGGTCACCAGCGCGTTGCCGTTCGGCAGGAAGTCGACCGACCAGCCGAGGTCGACCTTCGCGATGTCCTTGTCGTACTCCGGGATGCCGCCCGCGCCGCCCGGAGCGGACGTCTTGGCGGTGACCGCGTTGCTCGCCGCGGAGCTGTTGCCGTCGGGGTCGCGCGCCTTGACCGTGAAGGTGTACGAGGTGTTCGGGTTCAGGTTCGTGACGGTCGTCGAGAGCGACGTCGTGGTCGCGACCTTGGTGGCGCCCTGGTAGACGTCGTAGCCGGCGACGGTGCCGCCGTTGTCGGTGGAAGCGTTCCACGCCAACGAAACGCTGTTCGCGGTGACGCCGGTGGAGCGCAGGTTGCCCGGCACGGTCGGCGGGGTCGTGTCGTCGCTCGGCGGCGTGGTGAAGGTGACCACGTTGCTCTGCTGCGACGGGTTGCCCGCGGCGTCGAACGCGCCGACGGAGATGTCGTAGGCGGTGTTCGGGGTCAGGTTGGTGACGGTCGCGGTGGTGGTGTTGCCGTCGACGGTCTTGAGGATGTTGCCGCCGCGGTTGACTTCGTAGCGGACGACGCCGACGTTGTCGGTCGCGGCGGTCCAGGTGAACGTCGCCGCGGTCGGCAGGATGTTGCCGGCTTTGAGGTTCGACGGCGGCGACGGCGGCTCGCCGTCGGTCGGCGCTACGAACGTGTCGGTCAGCTTGTCGGCGTTCGGGCCGCCGTTCGCGGTGGTGGCGGTGGTCCGGACCTTGTTGACGCCGGCGGTGAGCTGGACGGTCGCGGTGGCGGTCTTCCACGTCGTCCAGGCACCGGTGCCGGGGAAGTCGACGGTGCCCTTGTCCCCGCCGTCGACGACGAGCTTGACCGGGCGGTTGTCGGCGGTTCCGTTGGCGTAGCGGAAGGTCAGGGTGTGCGTGCCCGCCTGGGCGGCGTTCACGGAGTATTCGACGTAGCTGCCGGCGACGTTGTCGAAGTTGACGAACCCGGTGCCGGAGTAGCCGGCGTGGTTCGATTCGACGGCGCCTTGGGAGACCACGGCGTTCTCGGATTCGTAGTCGGTGTCCGCGGCGAAAGCGCTTACCGGGCTGAGCGCGGTGAGGCCGAGCGCCGCGACGGCGGTACCGGCCAGTACCACGCGCCACGGTGGACGGGGTGCCACTGGGAGCCTCCTGCGTGGGTCGGGGGACAGGGGGTGACCGGGGCGGAACTGGTCGGCGGACCACCGGAATCGAACCTAATAGTTAGGAAAGTTTCCTATCTATAGGGACAGATCTCACACCCTTCGAGCGGGCCGTGTCAATACTCGACGGGACCGCTCACCCTTGGTGAAGAAGGGTTTCCCGCTCACCGGTGCGCGCCGGGGCCGAAGCTCATGAAAGAGTCGTTCACCGCGCCGGACGCGTTGAAAGGGTCGTTCATCGCGCCGGGCGCCGGGCGCCGGGCGCCGGGCGTCGGGCGTCGGGCGCCGGGGGCCGCGCGCCGGGGGCCCGGCCAAAGTCAGCGTTCCGGGTCGCCGAAGCGAAGCCCGAGTGTCTTGAATGAGTCATTCAGGTCTTCGGGGGTCCTGAATGACTCATTCAAGACGTTTGGCGGGACCGCCGGCCAACGCGGACTTCGCCGGAACCCCGGGGCCGGACGCGATGAAAGGGTCGTTCACCGCGTCGGACGCGCTGAAAGGGTCGTTCATGACCTCGGGTCTCAGCTGACCACCGCGGCGGTCTCGCCCGCCCAGTCGCGCGGTACGAGGAACGAGGCCAGCTCCGCCTCCGGGCTCCCCGGCTCGGGCGTGAACCCGGCGTCCCACCGGACCACCGGCGGCAGCGCCGCCAACACCGCCTCCGCGTCCGCTCGCGAAGCCGACGCCGCGTGGAAGATCGCCGATTCCGCGAACCGGCCGCGGCGGTGCAGCTGCCACTGCCGTTCGCGCTCGCCGTGCGGCAGATCTCGCCGCCGCCGGACGATCGGGAGGTACGCCGGGGCGATCGTCGCGATGCCCGCCGCCGTGAACGCCGCTCCGCGCCGCCAGCCGTGCGGCCCCGACGGGCTCAGGTGGTCGAACGCGATGCCGCCGATCCCGTGCGGCTCGGCGCGGTGGGGGAGCCGGAACCGGTCGTCCGCGGCCCGCTTCGCCTGCGCGTGGAACGCCGGGTCGAGCGTGTCGCAGTGGTTCTTGAGCACCCGGTGGAAGTGGGTCGCGTCCTCGGCGAAGCCGTAGCACGGCAGCAGTTCCGCGGCCCCTTCGAACCACCACGCGTCACCGGACTCGCAGTAGCGGAAGGCCGCCCGGAACGTCGGCACGAAGGGGTTGCGCGGGTGCAGCACGACCGACAGCCCGCTGGTGAAGAACTCGCTGTCGTCCGCCGACGTGACCGCGATGCCGGCGCGCTCGAAGACGTCGCCGCCGTCCAGCAGGCGTACCCGGCCCCGGCCGAAGCGGGCCCCGCCGTCCAGCCGTTCCAGCTCGGCGACCAGTTCGCGCTGGCCTGAGCTCAGGATCGCCTTGACGGCGTCGCGTCTGTCGTCCTCACCCGGAAGCATGTCCCCCACCCCCGCCGGCGAGGGTACCAGCGAACCGAGGTCAGCCGGCGATTTCGGCCCGCGCTATCACCTTGGTGATGGTCGCCCGGACGAGCGACTCCTCCGGGACGGCGTTGCGCTTCCCGTACTCCTCGCCCCGCTCCGCGCCCATGTACCGGGAACCCAGGCGAGTCGCCCACGCGAGCATGTCGTCGAAGTCGTGGGTCAGCCGCGCCTCGGCGGTGAACTGGACGTACGAATACGGCGGTTTCCCGTCGTCGACGGCGAGGGAAATGCGGCCGTCGCGGGCGATGGCCTTGCCTTTCAGCGTCTCGGTGCCGGTCGTGAAGATCAGCTCGTCGCCGTCGGGGCCTTCGTTCAGCAGGAACCAGACCGGCGTCACGATCGGGGCGCCGTTGGCCCTGACCAGGCCGAGCATGCCCGTGCGGGTTCCCTCGGACGCGAACTTCCACCACTCGTCACGGCTCATCTCACGCATGAGGGGGACGTTAACCTGTCACCCGGGCGTGTGCAGAGGGTGGCCGACTAGCCTGGCCTGCTGTGCGAGACGACGCTGTGCCGATGAACAACGCGGCGGCAATGGGACTGGCCGACGAGGGGCTGACCCGCCGCCTCAAGGCGCTGGCCTGCACCGCGCCGCTGCACGACCTGGACGCGCGCAAGGCGAAGCTCGACTGGGCCGACGCCACCATCTACCAGATGGCCGAGATCGCGCTGCACACGATCGACCAGGTCACCATCGCGATGGACTTCGACACCGGCGCCGGCCACGACGAGGTCATCGACCGCCTGCTGCCCTTCATCGCCCAGCAGGCGCCCTCGCGGATGCCCGAGGAGCACGTCCGCGTCGCCAAGTGGGTCCTGGACAACCTGATCAACGTCGGCACCACCGACCGCGGCTTCCGGCGCGTCTACGGCTCGATGGGACCCGGCGGCTACCAGCGCCGCCAGTTCGACTTCAAGCTGCTCGTCGAGCTGGCCGCCCGCGACGGCGAGGTCTACCTCCGCGCCACCGACGAGGCCATCAACGTCCTCGTCGGCGCGCTCGACACCGACGTCGAGTCCGCGCAGATCGCGGCCGAGGTCAAGCTCGAGAACCTGATCAACCGCGGCCGGCTCGCCGACGCCAAGCTGGCCGCCGAGCAGGCCCGCTACCGGACCGTCCAGTACGGCGAGACCCTGCGCGCGAAGCTCGACGCGACCCGCCGCGACGTCCGGTCGGTCGACTGGGAGCGCGAGGTCCCGGAGCTCCTCGACAGCGCGCTGAGCCACATCGAGGCCCGCTTCCGCGCCGAGAACGCCATCCTCAAGAACATCACCACCGCCCGCGACGAGACCGAGGACCTCGACCGCAAGCGCCGCGCCGCCGAGCTCGTCGACATCGTCGGCGACTGCATCCGCCGGCACACCCGCCTGCAGTCCCGGCTCGCCGACGCGGGCGCGGTGTTTCGCGCCGAGCAGGACCGCCAGCAGTTCTCAGGCCCGCCCCAGCGCGCCACGCTCGACCTGTTCGGCCAGCTCCTCGTGCCCACCCTGGGCCTGCCGCTGGCCGACGCCGTCGCGCCCGCCGAGCACTTCTTCCACGCCGCCGCCGGCATCACCGCGCCCGTCGTGCCCTCGCTGTCGTCCCTGGTCTCGCTGCTCCTGCGCCCGGCCCCCGAACGCGACCAGCTGGTGGGGGAGATCCCGGAACCCGAGCTGATGCCCGCCGAGACCACCGACCGCTTCGGCGACGACGTCTGGCGCGCCGCCGACGAACTCCTCGACCTCCCCGAAGTGCCCCGCCGGCTCTCCGGCCTGCTCGAAGAGGCCCGCCGCAGCCGCCAGCCCGGCCTCGCCGCCCTGGTCGCGCTGCGCGCCGTCCACGCCTACAGTCCCGGGGTCGGCGCGGCCCGCCGCCAAGGCGACCGGCAGGTACTGCTCGCCGTCGACGACGGCACGCTCCTCGACGACCCCGACTTCGGCGGCGCCGACCTGCTCCTGTCCACCGCCGCCGTCGAGCGGGCCGATGAAGAAGAGGAAGTCGCGTAATGGCGCTGTCCCACAGCAGCGTGGACGCCGAGGCCGCGGCCCGGCTGGTCGCGTTCGGCATGCGGCCGAAGCAGCTGCCCGCGCGTGACGTCGTCTACGGCGACCTCGTCCGCCGCTACGGCGAGGACAACGCGTTCAAGGCGCTCACCCACGCTGTCGCCGCCGGGCTCGGCCTGATGGTCCTCGAGGTCAACCAGCAGGCCGGCGCGGTCCTCGCGGCCACCGACGAGTCCGTCTTCGAGATCAAGATGGACTCCTACGCCCGCCAGGCCAAGATCCGCGAACGCCGTGACACGGAGAAGGTCCTGCACGGCCTCATCCACCTCGCCACCGCCGCGCTCGGCTACCCGCGCCCGGACGACCTCGCCAACGACACCTACATCGGCCGCGTCAGCGTCGAGCAGGTCGACGCGATGGTCCGCGAAGCCGCCCGCATGCTCGACGAACGCGCCGCGGCGGCCGAGGCCAACAACGACCCCCTGGCCGACGCGCCCGAGCTGGAACAGGCCTGGCGCGCCTACACCCGCCGTCCCGCGGCCGCGGCCACCAAGGACGGCCGGCTGGCCGCCGACACCACCCGCGGCATGGTCTCCCGCGCCCTGCGCTTCCTCGCCGACCAGGGCTTCCTGGTCCCGGTGAGCGACGAGCAGGGCGGCACCTACCGGACCACGCCGCGCTACCAGATCCAGGTCCGGGAACTCGCCGCCGACGCCGCCTTCGACGACTTGCTCGCGCTCGACGTCGTGGCCGTCGCGAACGCCGGGGGAACGCTGCGCGCGGCGTCCTCGGACACGCTGTAAGAGGGGAATCGATGTACGAGCTTTCGCGGGTCCGCCTGCATTCCGTGGGCCCGGCGGGTGCCCGCTACCAGGACGTCGTGCTCGACTTCAGCGGCGTCGGCGCCAAGATCACCGCGCCGCAGCAGGACGCGCTGTTCAGCGCCGGCATCCACGCGACCGGGCCGGCCGAGCTGCGCCGCCCGTCGCCGGCGAGCGTGCTGTTCCTCGAGAACGGCGGCGGCAAGTCCGTCCTCATCAAGCTGATCTTCTCGGTCATGCTGCCGGGACGCCGCCAGGTCGTCGGCACCACCAGCACCAAGGTCCTCGAGAAGTTCGTCGCCGCCAAGGACGTCTCGCACGTCGTGCTGGAGTGGCTGCACGTCGAGAGCGGGCACCGGATCATCACCGGCAAGGTCTCCGAGTGGCGCGGGCACGTCGTGTCCGCCGACTCCGAAAACCTCGCCGACTCCTGGTACTGCTTCCGCCCGACCGCCGCGCTCGGGCTTGATTCGCTGCCGATGACGCAGGACGGCCGGCTGCTCACCATGTCCGGCTTCCACGACAAGCTCGCCGCCGCTCAGCTGGCCGAGCCGGAACTGGAACTGTCCTGGACCCGCCGCCACCACGAGTGGACCGGCAGGCTCGACACCCTCGGCCTCGACACCGAGCTGTTCCGCTACCAGCGCGCGATGAACGCGGGTGAAGGCGAGGCGGCGGACGCGTTCGCCTTCGGCACCGACGACGCGTTCGTCGAGTTCCTGCTGAAGGCGGTGATCTCGGAGGACGAACCGAAGGACCTCGCCGAAGTCGTCGCCACGTACGCGAACAACCTGGCCCAGCGCGGGGATCTGCTGTCCGAACGCGACTTCGTGGCCGGTGCCCTGGACCTGCTGGGCCCGCTGGCCGCCGAAGAAGGCGTCGCCGCGGAGTCGCGGAAGATCGCCGAATCGGCGAAAGCCGACATGGCCGCGCTCGCCGCCCGCGTCGTCGCGCGCAACGAGCTGGAGAACGCGCGGCTGTCCGGGCTCGAGGACCACGTCACCGAGGTCAAGTCCGCGGAGAAGCTCGCCGAGGGCGACCACCGGCGGCTCGCCGCGGGCGTGACGGAGCTGCGTCGCCTGGTCGCCGTGCTGCGCCTGGACGAAGCCCAGGAGGCCCGCAAACGCGTCGACGCGGAACTCGCTTCGGCGAAAACCGCGGCGGAAGCGTGGCGTGAGACGGCGACCGTGCTCAACTCCCTGAACGCGGCCCGCAAGGCCAAGGACCTGCGCGAATTGGTCGGCAGCCGCGAGGAGAAGGCGCGGCCGGCGTTGAAGGCGCGCAACGACGCCGCTTCGGCGCTCGCACGCGGGTTGCACGCGCTGGCGCAGGACGCCCAGCGTCAGGCCGACAAGGCCGAAGCGCACGCAGATGCGTTGCGCGCCGAAGCCGAGAAGGCGCAGACCGACCGCGACGAGGCCGCGAACCTCGCGGCCGCGAGGCGCGCCGAAGCGCGGGGCCTCACCGCCCGGATCACCGAGCTGCGCGAAGAGGTTCAGAACGCCGTACGCGCGGGGCTGTTGCCTTCGGGCGCCGACGTCGCCGAAGCGTCCCGCGCGGCCCGTAGCGCCGCCGAAGCGGCCACCGCCGAACTCGCGCGGCGCGAGCAGGAACTGGACCGCGTCGCGGCGGATCTCCAAGCGGCGCAACGGGCCGTGAACGAGGCGCACCAGCTCGCGGGCACCACCCAGGACCGCTTCGAACGCGCCACCGAGGACCTCGACCGGGCCCACCGCCGCACCGACGCGCTGGCCGCGGAAGGCCGGCTGGTCGAGCTGCTCGGCGCGGACGACGTCGCTCTCGAAAGCGACCTGCCGGTGCTGCTGGAACGGCTGCGCGAGGCGAGCGCGGCCGTCGAGAAGGAGCAGACCGCGCTGCGGATGGAGGAGTCCGCCGACGAACGCGCGCTGGCCGCACTCGGGTCCGGCGGGCTGCTGCCGCCGCCGGAGGACGTCCAGGCCGCTCTCGACGCGCTGGAAGAAGCCGGCATCACGGCGTGGTCCGGCTGGCGCTATCTGTCCAAACTGGACGTTTCCCGGCGCGCCGAAGTCCTGGAAAGCCTGCCGCAGCTGGTGTCGGGGGTGCTCCTGAACGACGCCGCGCACGCCGACCGCGCCCGCGAGGTGCTCACCAAGCGGCGGCTCCTCCCCAGCTCCATCATCGCCGTCGGCACCACCGAGGCGGCACTTTCACGTGAAAGTGCCGCGCCCGGCGTCGAGTTCCTCGTGCCGCCGAACCCCGCGATGTACGACGAAGAAGCCGCCGACGCCGAGCGGGAAGCCGTGGCGCGGCGGCACACCGAACGGCAGCGGCGCCTGGAGTCGTTGTCCGCCAAGCTGTCCGCGGACGGCGCCTTGACGTGGAAGCTCACCACCTGGCGCGAGGACTACCCGCCCGGCGCCGTCGCGACCCTGGCCGAGCAGGCCCAGGCGGCCCGCACCGCACGCGAGACCGCGCGCACGGCACTGGAGCAGGCCGACGCGGACTTCGCGCGGCTGAGCGAAAAGGCGGCGTCGCTGCGCGAGCGCGTCCCCGAACTGCGCGCGGCCGCGGCCGAGGCGGAGGAACGCGCCCGGCGGCTCGGCGAACTCGGTGCCCGCAGCGCGCGGATCACCGAGTGGACCGAAGAGGTCGAGCGCGCCACCGAGGTCGCCGAGCGCGCCGACCTGCAGGCCGCCGACGCGGCGGGCAAGGCCGCGCGGCTGCGTGAGCAGGCGGGGGAGGAGCAGCGCACCGCCGACGGCCACCGCCGGACCGCGACGACCGCGCGTGCCGAACTCGCCGAGGTGCCCGGCGCGGCCGAGGCGTCGGAAGGCCCGGTGCCGTCGGAGCCGGTCGACGCCTTGCGGCGGACGTACCTGTCGGCGTCCGAGTCGTACGCAAAGGTCGAGGTCGGCAGCGACCTGCGCGCCGAACTGGAGCAGGCGGAATCCGCCGAAGCGGCCGCGGGCTCGGCCGTCGAGTCCCTGGACGAGGCGGTCCGGGTCCGGGCGGCCGAACTCTTGGAGACGCCGGACGGTTCCGACGCTTCCGCGCGTGCGGCGGCGTTGGCGCGCGCCCGCCGCGTCGTCGACGGCCTGGAGGACGAGCGCACCGAAGCCATCGGGCTCGTCTCGACGCGGCGCGCCGAGCTGGACGCGCTGCCGCTGCAGAACGGCGTCAACGGCGAGAAGCCGCGGGACATCGAGCACGGCCTGGAGCTGATCGACGCGGCCGGCCTGGAGGCGTCGGCGGCCGCGCGGAAGTGGGAAGAGCTGCAGGAACGCCGGGCCGCTGCGGAAGCGACGCTGGAGTCGGCCCGCAATTCGGCGTCCGGGTTCGCGCTGCTCGCCGAATCGATGGGTCACCTGGTCACCGACACGGACGCGGCGGCCTACGACGGCGACGTCGAGACGGCCCGCGCCCAGCACACCCGCCTCAACGCGACGCTCGGCCAGGCGCAGGAAGCCGCCGACGCGGGTGACCGCCGGGTGCGCGCGGCCGCCGACCAGCTCGCGCAGTACGCGACGGAGAAGCGGTTCGAGAAGCTGAGCACGCCGGTGCGCCAGCAGGTCATCTCCGTCAAGCGCGACCAGCTCCCGGCGCACGCGGCCGAGTGGGCCGAAGCGCTGCGGCCGCGGCTGCGGTCGCTGACCGACGACCTCGCGCAGATCGACCGGCACCGCGGCGGCATCATCACGCGCCTGCAGGGCATGGTCGACGGCGCGCTCCGGACGTTGCGCTCGGCCCAGCGCGTCTCGCGGCTGCCCGACGGGCTCGGCGACTGGTCCGGGCAGGAGTTCCTCCGCATCCGCTTCACCGAGCTGGAGGACAACGAGCTCACCGAAAAGCTCGGCGAGGTCGTCGACGAGGCCGCCGTCGGCAAGACCGCCGACGGCCGGGACGTCAAGCGCGACGGGCTTTCCCTGGTGCTGCGCGGGGTCCGTGCCGCGGCGCCCAAGGGCTTCCGCGTCGACATGCTCAAGCCGGACTCGGTGCTGCGGACCGAACGCCAGCGCGTCTCCGAGATCCGGGACGTCTTCTCGGGCGGCCAGCAGCTGACCGCGGCGATCATCCTGTACTGCACGCTGGCGGCGCTGCGGGCCAACAACCGCGGCAAGGTCCGCAACCGGCACTCGGGCGTGTTGTTCCTGGACAACCCGATCGGCCGCGCGTCCGCGGGCTACCTGCTGGAGCTGCAGCGAGCGGTGGCCGAGGCGCTCGGCGTGCAGCTGATCTACACGACGGGCCTGTTCGACGCGGGTGCGCTGTCGGAGTTCCCGCTGATCGTGCGGCTGCGCAACGACGCCGACCTGCGGGCGGGCCGCAAGTACCTGTCGGTGGATTCGACGATCCGCAACTCCCTGGACGACCTCGGCGACCCCGACGGCGTCGCGCGGCTGTCGGCGACCCGGATGTTCACGCGGGCGGCCGAGGATGATTCCGCTGAGGACGAACAGACGGCCTGACGGGAACATCTCCCGGCGTTCCCGGGTTGCGCTGCGCATGGAACTGGGGCCACTGGGCGCAACGCTGAACACGACCGGAGCGGAGGCCGTCGCGGCCGCCGCCGAACTGGACGAGCTGGGGTACGCCACGCTCTGGCTGCCGGGCGGGCAGGGCAGCAACCTGCCGCTGATCACCGAGGTGGTCCACGGGACCGCGAAGATCCCGGTGGCCAGCGGCATCCTGCCGGTCGACCGGGTGCCTGCCGCTTCGGTCGCTTCGGCGTACGCCGACCTGCCCGCGGGACGGTTCGTGGTCGGTCTCGGCGGCGCCCACGGCCCGCGTCCGCTGGCCACGCTGAACGACTACCTCGACGAGCTGGACGACTCCGTGCCCGCGTCGGCGCGGATCCTGTCGGCGCTCGGCCCGAAGATGCTGGAGCTGGCGCGCGACCGCGCGGACGGCGCGTACCCGTTCCTGGTGACGACGGACTACGTCGCTTCGGCGCGCGAAATCCTCGGCGCCGGCCGGCAGCTGGTTGTGCTGCTGAGCGTCGTCCCGGAGACGGATCCGGCGACGGCTCGCGAACGTGCTCGCGGCGGCTCGCTCCGGTTCCTGGCCGGGATGCCGGGTTACGCGAACAACTTCCGCCGGATGGGCTTCACCGACGCCGACATCGCGGACCTCTCGGATTCCCTGGTCGACGGCCTCACGGTGCGCGGCGACCTCGACGCGGTCGTGGCCCGCCTGCGCGAGTACCGGGCGGCGGGGGCGGACCAGGTCGTCGTCCCGGCCGGTGACCTGCCCCGCGAGTGGTGGCCGGCGCTGGCGGAGGCTCTGCGGTGACCTCGGCGCGGGCCCGCGGGCTGACGCACGGCGTCCCGGCGGAGGTGTCCCTGCAGGACGCCCTCGCCGCGGTCGCCGACCCCGTGCGCCGCAGCATCCTGCGCTCGCTCGCCGAAGTGCCGGAGTGGTCGAAGGCGTGCGGCACGTTCGACCTGCCGGTGGCGAAGGCGACGCTCAGCCACCACTTCGGGGTGCTGCGCGCGGCGGGCCTGATCGAGCAGCGCGACGAAGGCGCGCGGCGGCTGAACCGCTTGCGGCGCCCCGAATTCGACGCGGCGTTCCCGGGGTTGCTGGACCTGGTGCTCAGTCACCCCGGCCGGTGAACGCCAGCCCGGTGCCGAGGCCGATCATCACGAGACCGCCGGTGCCGCCGACCATCTCCAGGCGCTTCGGCGAGCGGGCGAACCACGCGCGGGCCGTGCCCGCCACCAGCGCCCACGCGCTGTCGGTGGCCAGCGCGATCGCCGGCAGGCACAGCCCGAGCACGAGCATCTGCGCCGGGACCGAACCGGCGGCCGGGTCGACGAACTGGGGGAGCAGCGCGGCGAGGAACACGATCGACTTGGGGTTGGCGAAGCCGACGACGAACCCGTCCCGCAGCACGGTCAGGACTCGACCGGGTGTGGTGGCCACCTTGGCGGCCATGGCGTCGGTGAGCTTCCGGCGGTGCCGGAAGGCCTGGACGCCCAGGTAGACGAGGTAGAGCGCGCCGGCGACCTTGATGGCGGTGAAGACCGCGGCCGACGTCGTCACGAGCGCGCCGAGGCCGAACGCGACCGCGACCACCTGCGTGTAGACGCCGGCGGAGTTGCCCACGACGGTGAGCAGCGCGTCGCGCCGGCCGACCGTGAGCGCGCGGCTGATGGTGAACAGCACGCTCGGCCCGGGGACGACGACCATGAGGAACGTCAGCGCGGCGAAGGCCGCGAAGTGCGCACCGGAAACCATTTCCGCAGGCTATCCCCGCGCCTGACCTGGCGACCAGCGGTTTTTGTCGGGGGCGGCTGGTATCAAATGCGGGTGCCTCCACCGACGATCACCACCGCGCAGCGCCGGGCCCGCCTCGGGGTCCGCCACCACCTGGCCGCACCCGCGGCCACGATCACCGACGCCGTGACCGGGGTCGTGGCCCTGCACGCCACCGACCCGGCGACGGTGCACCTGTCGGCGTCCGCGCGGCTCGCGACACCGGGGGTTTCCCTGGTGGAGCAGGCGTTGTACGACGACCGGACGCTGCTGCGGCTGCTCGGCATGCGCCGCACGGTGTTCGTGACGACCCTCGACACGGCGGCGCTCGTGCAGGCCGGCTGCTCGGCGGACATCGCCGTCAAGCAGCGGAAGCTCCTCGAACAGCACCTCGGCCAGCAAGGGCATCCCGAGAACGTGCCCGAGCCGGGCAAGTGGCTCCGCGACGTGGAGGACTCGGTCGAGGCCGCGTTGCGCGCCCGAGGGTCGGCGACGGCGCAGCAGCTGAGCGAGGACGAGCCGCGGTTGCGCCAGCAGTTGCTGATGGCGGCGGGGAAGCCGTACGAGGCGATCGGGAACGTCACGAGCCGGGTGCTGTTCCTGCTGGCGGCCGACGGCCGGATCGCGCGTGGGCGGCCGCGGGGGAGCTGGCTCAGCAGCCAGTACGTGTGGCACCCCCTGGACGTGTGGGTGCCGGGGTTGCGGTCGTGGGACGCGGAGGAGGCCCGGGCCGAGCTGGCCCGGCGATGGTTGCGCGCGTACGGCCCGGCGCCGGTGGCGGACCTGCGCTGGTGGACGGGCTGGACGGCGGGCCAGACGAAGAAGGCCCTTGCCGCGGTGTCCCCGGTCGAGGTGGACCTGGACGGCGTTCCCGGCGTCGCGCTGGCGGACGACCTTTCGCCGGTGCCGCCGCCTTCGCCGTGGGTGGCGTTCTTGCCCGCGCTGGACCCGACGCCGATGGGCTGGCAGGAGCGCGACTGGTTCCTGGGCCCGCACCGGCCGGCGTTGTTCGACCGCAGCGGCAACGTCGGCCCGACGATCTGGGCATCCGGCCGGATCGTCGGGGGCTGGGGACAGCGCGCATCGGGGGAGATCGCGTACCGGCTGCTGGAGGACGTGGGGTCGGAGGTCGCGGCGAGGGTGGAGTCGGAGGCGGACCGGTGCGCGAGCTGGTACGGCGAGGTCCGGGCCGTCCCGCGGTTCCGCACCCCGCTCGAACGCGAGCTGACGGCGTGAACGACGTCGCTGGATCGGTCGAGTCATCGACCTCACTCCGGCCGCGACGGCGGCGCGAGCGCTTCTTCCGCTTCGCCTTCCGCGCCTTTGCGGCACTCCATCGGCTGAATCGGTCCAGCACCCAGATGCTCCCACCGCGAACCGCCCGTCCGCACCCGTCGTGGCCAGCCGGAACCGGTCCCGGCACCCGAACCGCCGCCACCGCGCGGGCCGCCGTGGTCCACCCCCGGAACCCCGCCCGGGGACCCCCGGCTTCTTAATCGATTCTTGACCCGTTCGCCAAGTGGTGGAAGTCTCGTCAGGGCAGTCAGGGACGCGCATGCCCGCACGCTAGGGTGACCGCGAGCCCGCAAGTCACGGCCGGGCCTCCCGGCCGATCCTCAGAGGAGTGGCAGCAGTGACCGTTCGCGTAGGTGTCAACGGCTTCGGCCGCATCGGCCGCAACTTCTTCCGCGCCGTGCAGGCCAGCGGCCACGACATCGAGGTCGTCGCGTTCAACGACCTCGGCGACGTCGCCACCATGGCCCACCTGCTGAAGTACGACTCCATCCTGGGCCGGTTCCCGGGTGAGGTCAGCGTCAGCGACGAGGGCATCGTCGTCGACGGCAAGACCATCAAGGCCCTCGCCGAGCGCGACCCGGCCAACCTGCCCTGGGGCGACCTGGGCGTGGACGTCGTCGTCGAGTCGACCGGCTTCTTCACCAACGCCGACGCCGCCAAGGCGCACATCGCCGGCGGTGCCAAGAAGGTCATCATCTCCGCGCCCGCCAAGGGCGAGGACCTGACCGTCGTCCTCGGCGTCAACGACGACAAGTACGACGGCTCGCAGGTCATCATCTCCAACGCCTCCTGCACCACCAACTGCCTCGGCCCGCTGGCCAAGGTGCTGAACGACGAGTTCGGCATCGAGCAGGGCCTGATGACCACGATCCACGCGTACACGCAGGACCAGAACCTGCAGGACGGCCCGCACAAGGACCTCCGCCGCGCCCGCGCCGCCGCGCTGAACGTCGTCCCGGCCTCGACCGGTGCCGCCAAGGCGATCGGCCTCGTGCTGCCGGAGCTGCTGGGCAAGCTGGACGGCTACGCGCTGCGCGTCCCGGTGCCGACCGGCTCGGCCACCGACCTCACCGTGACCCTGAAGAAGTCCGCCACGGTCGACGAGATCAACGCCGCCTACAAGGCCGCCGCCGAGGGCCCCCTCGCCGGCATCCTGCGCTACTCGGTCGACCCGATCGTGTCCTCGGACATCGTCACCGACCCGGCGTCGTGCATCTACGACTCGCCGCTGACCAAGGTCATCGGCAACCAGGTCAAGGTCGTCGGCTGGTACGACAACGAGTGGGGCTACTCCAACCGCCTCGCGGACCTGATCAAGCTCGTCGGTTCGAAGCTCTGAGCCGGATGACCGTCAAGAACCTCGACGACCTACTGGGCGAGGGCGTTCAGGGCCGGTACGTACTCGTGCGTTCCGACCTGAACGTCCCGCTCGGCAGCGCTGATGGCTCCGGCCCGCAAGCGACCGTCGCTGACCGCATCACCGACGACGGCCGGGTCCGCGCGGCGTTGCCGACGATCAAGAAGCTCGCCGAGGCGGGCGCAAAGGTCGTCGTCACCGCGCACCTCGGCCGCCCCAAGGGCGAGCCGGACCCGAAGTACACGCTGGCCCCGGTCGCCAAGCGGCTCTCCGAGCTGCTCGGCGCCGAGGTCGCGCTGGCCGCTGACCTGGTCGGTGAGTCCGCCAAGGCGCTGACCGGCGGCCTGGCCGACGGCAGCGTCGTCCTGCTGGAGAACGTGCGCTTCGACGCGCGCGAGACCAGCAAGGACGCCGCGGACCGCTCCGAGCTGGCCGCCGAGCTGGGTGCGCTCGTCCCCGGCGGCGCGTTCGTCTCCGACGGATTCGGTGTCGTCCACCGCAAGCAGGCCTCGGTCTACGAGGTCGCTTCGGTGCTGCCGGCGTACGCGGGCGGCCTGGTGCTGGCCGAGCTGGACGTGCTGAAGAAGCTGACCGACGACGTCAAGCGGCCGTACGTGGTCGTGCTCGGCGGCGCGAAGGTGTCCGACAAGCTCGGCGTCATCGCGAACCTGCTGACCAAGGTCGACCGGCTGCTCGTCGGCGGCGGCATGGCGTACACGTTCCTCAAGGCCCAGGGCCACGAGGTCGGCCAGTCGCTGCTGCAGGCCGACCAGCTCGACCAGGTGAAGGGCTTCCTCGCCGAGGCCGAGAAGCGCGGCGTCGAACTGGTCCTGCCGGTCGACGTGCTGGCCGCGACGGAGTTCTCGGCCGACGCCGAGCACGAGGCCGTCGACGCCACCGCCATCCCGGCCGACCGCCAGGGCCTCGACATCGGCCCGCGCAGCCGCGAGCTGTTCGCGAGCAAGCTCGCCGACGCGCAGACGGTGTTCTGGAACGGCCCGATGGGCGTGTTCGAGTTCGAGGCGTTCTCCGGCGGCACCCGTGCCGTCGCGGAGGCGCTCGTGAAGAGCGACGCGTTCACCGTGGTCGGCGGCGGCGACTCGGCGGCCGCGGTGCGGCAGCTGGGCCTGCCCGAGGACGGCTTCTCGCACATCTCCACCGGCGGCGGCGCCTCGCTGGAGTACCTCGAGGGCAAGGAACTGCCGGGCGTGACCGCTTTGGAGGAGAAGAACTAGTGGCACGCAAGCCGTTCATCGCCGGCAACTGGAAGATGAACCAGAACCACCTCGAGGCGATCGCGCTCGTCCAGAAGATCGCCTTCGCGCTGCCGGAGAAGTACTACGCGAAGGTCGACGTGGCGGTGCTGCCGCCGTTCACCGACATCCGCAGCGTGCAGACCCTGGTCGACGGCGACAAGCTGTCGCTGACCTACGGCGCGCAGGACGTCGCGCCGCAGGACTCGGGCGCGTACACCGGCGACATCTCGGGCCCGATGCTGGCCAAGCTGGGCTGCAAGTTCGTCACGGTCGGCCACTCGGAGCGGCGCGAGTACCACGCCGAGACCGACGAACTGGTCAACAAGAAGGTCAAGGCCGCGCTCAAGCACGGCATCACGCCGATCCTCTGCATCGGGGAGAAGCTCGAGGTCCGCGAGGCCGGCGAGCACATCCACCACACCACGACGCAGCTGATCGACGGCCTGAAGGGCCTCAAGGCCGAGCAGGTCTCCGGCGTGGTGGTCGCGTACGAGCCGGTCTGGGCGATCGGCACCGGCAAGGTCGCGTCGTCGGCGGACGCCGAAGAGGTCTGCAAGGCCATCCGGGCGACCCTCCAGGAGAAGTACGGCGACGAGGTCGCTTCGTCCGTCCGGGTGCTCTACGGGGGATCGGTCAAATCGGGCAACATCAGCGAGCTGGTGGGCTGCGAGAACATCGACGGTGCCCTGGTCGGCGGAGCGAGCCTCGACGGCGAGGAGTTCACGAAACTCTGCGCACTCGCCGCGGGCGGGCCGCTGCCCTGATCGAGGCCACGACCGGGTAGCCTGTGTATCCGGTCCGTCACACAGCAGTGGACGAGTCCAGGGGTACGGTGGTGGTCGGAAACGACCATGCCGTACCCCTGCATTCTCCTAGAGCCCAGAGGATGACATGAAGCTGTTCCTGCAAATCCTGTTGATCGTCACCAGCGTCTTCCTGGTGGTCGCGGTGCTGCTGCACCGGGGCCGGGGCGGTGGCCTGTCGTCGCTGTTCGGCGGCGGGATGCAGTCGAGCCTGGCCGGGTCGAGCGTGGCCGAGAAGAACCTCGACCGGATCACCCTGCTGCTGGGCGCGGTCTGGCTGATCAGCATCGTGGGCCTGGGTCTGCTGCTCAAGGTGTGAGGCGTCCGGCGTCCCGCCGTCGATCGCGACCGGGTACGACGGCAGGGCGCAGTGATTCGGCGTGCCTATTGGGGGGCGCGCCGCCGATTCCTAGGTGTGAGGATTCATGGTTGGCGGTAACGCGATTCGGGGCACCCGGGTGGGTGCCGGTCCTACGGGCGAATCGGAACGAGGTGAATCGGCGCCGCGACGCCGCGTCGGCTATTGGTGCGCCAACGGCCACGAAGCCCGGCCGTCGTTCGCGCTCGACGCGGAGATCCCCGACGAGTGGGACTGCCCCCGCTGCGGGCTCCCGGGCGGGCAGGACGAGAAGAACCCGCCGGCCGCCCCGCGGACCGAGCCGTACAAGACCCACCTGGCGTACGTGAAGGAGCGGCGCAGCGACGCCGACGGCGAGGCCATCCTGGCCGAAGCCCTCGAGCGCCTGCGCCAGCGCCGGGAGATCATCTAACTTCGGCGGCCGAAGCCACCCCGGGACACCTCGGGGTGGTTTTTCGCGCGTTCCGGGCCTGAGCAGCCCCCGTTTTCCACGCTACCGGCGAGGTACGACAGTTCTGGGCCGCCAAGTCCGTGAAGGTCCCCTTCACGGCCGCGGAGCCTCAAGGTCCCGGCAAAGTCGGCGTTCCGGGTCGCCGAAGCGAAGCCCAAGTGTCTTGAATGAGTCATTCAGGACCTCGGAGGTCCTGAATGACTCATTCAAGACGTCGGGCGAGACCGCCGGCCATGCCCTCGCGGACTTTGCCGGAGCCCTGGCCGCGGAGCCTCGGCACGTCCGGGCACCTGGCCCCACTTTGCTGAGTCCCGCCGGCCGCGCGGGTTGCCAGGCGCCCGTCCGGCCGGGGAACGACTTCCCCCAGGGACCGCGCGCCCGCTGAATCCGCGAGGCCGGTCCTCCCTAACCCGCTGTGCCGACCGGGTCCCCGGGCTTGAGCAGCCCCCGATTTCCACGCTACCGGCACCCACCGACAGTTCCGCACGAAAAAAGCCGCGAACGGCAATTCCAGGCCCGTCAAAGCCCGGAATCCGCCGTTCGCGGCTTCACCGAATCCGAAATCGTCGTACCCCGCCGGTAAACTGGAAACCGGGGGCCGGCGGCCGCCCTCAGCGGTCCAGCGGGTACCGGGCCCGGACGCGGAACCCGCCGTCCGCCATCCCGGACGTCTCGAAACTCCCACCCAGCAACCGCGCACGCTCGGCCAAGCCCGTCAGCCCGTGCCCACCCGACGGCAGCGACTCACCCGCCCGGCGGGCGCGCTCGTTGCGGACCTCGATCTTGAGCGCTCCGTGCTCACCCTGGATGCGGATCGTCGCCGTCGCGCCCGGGGCGTGCTTGTGGACGTTCGTCAAGCACTCCTGCACCGTCCGGTACGCCGCCGCCGACACCTGGTTCGGCAGCGCCTCCGGCAGGTGCTCCACCGACAAGTGCACCGGAACCTCCGACGTCCGGATCAGCCGGTCGAGGTCGTTGATCCCGGGACGCGGGCCGTCGTCGTCGGCGCCCGCGCGCAGCACGCTCAGCAGCGATCGCAGCTCCTCCAGGGTCCGCTTCGACAGCGTCCGGATGACCTGCGCGGTCTCCTGCGCCCGGTCGTCGGTCGACTGGGCCTGCAGCGCGCCGGCCTGCATCGCGATCAGCGTGATCTGGTGGGAGACGACGTCGTGCATCTCGCGCGCCAGCCGGGCGCGCTCCTCCGCGCGGACGGCGTCGGCGTGGAAGCGGCGCTCGCGGTCGCGGCTCGTGGCCAGCTCGGCGAGCTTGTTCGACACCTCTGCCCGCGCCCCGATCAGCAGGCCGATCGCGATCGGCATGCCGGCGACGAGGACGCCGTAGATCCCGTCGAGGATGTGTTCGCGCCAGCTGAGCTCGGCGAAGTCCTCCAGCGGCCACTGGACGAACCGGCAGCACCACACCAGCGCCGCGCCGACCCACACCTGCCAGTGCAGCTGACGGCGGGTGGCGAGCATGCCGAGCGTGATCATCGACGCCAGCTGCGCCCAGCCGGCCAGGAAGCCGGGGACCGCGACGAGCACGGCGAGGAACGGGAACTTCCGGCGGAACACCACCGCGAGGCAGGCGGCGCCGGAGAGCCAGATCGAATAGGGCTGGGCCTTCTCGGGGATCACCAGCCACACGTCGAGCACGGCCAGGATGACCGCGGCCGCCTCGATGGCGAACGTGACCACAGCGGGGCGCGGCACCGAGCCGAACAGGCTCAACCCGCGCTTGCGCACCCGCTCGGCGGCCGATGGCCCCGAGCCGGCGATCGAGATGCCTGGAATCGAGAGTCCCTCTGTACTCATCGCTGGCGACCCCATTCGTCTTGTGGACTTGTTGGTGAGAGGTGCTCAGGGCCCGATCGGGACGCGCAGCGACGGACAAATGTGCGGATGCTAACGAGGTCGCGTACGAAGACGGTAAGTTTCACCCGTTGTCGGTGTTTCGGCGTCCGGATTCCGTAGTCGACTAGTCCGTCCGGGGTACGACGGCGAAATGGTGCTACCGAGAGTGGGAGTACTGCTCCGTACTGTGCACCGAGACGACCACATCGTGGGAATCATGTTACCCACGTGTGGTCGTCCGGCAAGGGGTCATCAGGCCGCCATCGACCGCAGGTCGTCGCTGAGCAGGTCGTGCAGGCCGCCGGCGCACGCCTTCGCCGTCTCGATCGACCGCGGCAGCATCCCGGCCTCGTAGGCGCGGACGGCGTCCCCGACGCTCGCCGACGTGGCCAACGCGGTGGCGAGCTCGGTGCCGTCCAGCAGCGCCAGGTTCGCGCCGACGCCCAGCGGCGGCATCAGGTGCGCGGCGTCGCCGAGGAGCGTGAGCCCGGGGGTGCCGGTCCACGCGTGCGGGACCGGGAGGACCTGCAGCGGCCGGTGCGTGAAGCCGCCGTCGACGTCGTGCAGGAACGCGAGCAGGCTCGGGTGCCAGCCGGCGTAGCGCTCCAGCAGGTTCGCGCGCACGGCCGCCGGGTCGGCGAAGTCGAGTCCGGTGGCCCAGTCTTCGGGCGCGTAGAACACGGCGTAGCAGCGGATGTGGCCGGTGCTGGTGCGCTGCGCGACGAGCGCTTTGCCGCCGACCTTCGTCATCAGCGTGCCCTGGCCGGCGAGCGCGGCGAGGCCCGGGTGGCGGCGGTCGGCGTCGTCGAGGCCGAACTCGACGAACGTGACGCCGCTGTACTCGGGCCGGACGCCGGTGAGCGCGCGCCGGACGCGGGACCACGCGCCGTCCGCGCCGACGATCAGGTCGAAGTCCGCGGTGCTGCCGTCGTCGAAGGTCAGGCGGCCGGGGGTGACGTCGGTGATCGAGCGTCCCCACTGGACGGTGCCGGGCGTCAGTGAATCGAGGAGCAGGCCGCGGAGCTGGCCGCGGTCGATCTCGGGGCGGGAGTCGTCGCCCTCTTCGGGGACTTCGTTCATGACGACTTCGCCGGTCAGCGGGTCGATCGCCCGCATCTGCTGGCCTTCGGGTCGGGCCAAGGCGCGGAACGGTTCGTACAGCTCCGCGGTGCGCATGGCGACCTGGCCGGTGTCGCCGTGGAGGTCGAGCGTGCCGCCCTGGGGGCGGAAGCCGGCCGAAGGTTCCTGTTCGAAAACGGTGACGTCGATGCCGTGAAGCTGCAGGACGCGGGCACAGGCGAGCCCGCCGAGGCCGGCGCCGACGATCGCGATGGAGTTCATGGCTTCCCCCTGGAAGATCCGTGCCGCCGGCTGATCCGGCGGCCTGTCCCCAGAAAAGCACAGTGACTCAAAAAGTACAACGACTCAACTTTTGAAGTGAGTCCACCATCACGTAGGCTGACGCGCATGACGGAAGTGATCGGGCGCCGCGAGCGCAAGAAGGCGCAGACCCGGCAGGCGCTGGCCGACGCGGCGCTGGAGCTGTTCCTGGCGCGCGGTTACGACGAGGTCGGGGTGAAGGAGGTGGCGGACGCCGCCGACGTCTCGGTGACGACGTTGTTCAAGTACTTCCCGAGCAAGGAAGCCCTGCTGTTCGACCAGGACGACGACATCGAGGCGGCGCTGGTCCAGGCGGTCCGCGGCCGCCCGCCGGGCTACTCGATCGTGGACGCCCTGCGCGAGCACATGCTGCGCGACAGCGCGGACGGCGGCCCGAACGACGAGTTCATCAACCTGATCGAGAGCACCCCGGTCTTGCGCGACTACGCGCGCCGGATGTGGATGCGCCACGAGACGGCGCTGGCGAGGGCGATCGCGGCGGAGATGGAGGCGCCGGAGGACGACGTGTCGTGCGCGTCCCTGGCCCGGTTCGCGCTGGCGTCCCGAGAGCTGATCGTGGGCGCGAAGGACCCGAGGAAGGCGGCGGAGCAGATCTTCGGCAACCTCGGCCGCGGCTGGCGGGTCGAGTGAACGGGCCTGAGCAGCCCCCGTTTTCCACGCTACCGGCAGCTCACGACAGTTTCGGCAGCCGCGAACGGAGAAGGCCCCCTCGGCACTGAGCCGAGGGGGCCTTCGACCAACGATTTCAAGCCGTGGGCGGCTGGTACACCTTCGTCAGCTTCCCAGCGGCGGCCCGGTCCAACAGCCACAGCGTCCGCCGGTGCCCACGGGCGCCGGCCACCGGCAGCTGCACCTCGCCGGCACCGGACAGGGCCAGCGCCACCGCGTCCGCCTTCGCCTCGCCGGCCGTCATCAGCCAGATGTCCCGCGCCTGACGGATGGCCGGCAGCGTCAACGAAATCCGCGTCGGCGGCGGCTTCGGGCAGTTGCGCACCGCCACCACCGACCGCTCGGTCTCGTACACCGCCGGCGACTCCGGGAACACCGATGCCGTGTGCCCTTCGCCGCCCAGGCCCAGCAGCATGATGTCGAACGACGGCACGTCGCCGTGGTCCTCCGGACCCGCCTGGGACGCCAACACCGAAGCGTAAGCGGAAGCCGCCGCGTCGACGTCCGAACCGAACTCGCCGTCCGAAGGCGCCATCACATGAACCCGAGACGGGTCCAACGGCACGTGGTCCAGCAGCGCCTCGCGGGCCTGCTTCTCGTTCCGCTCGTCCGAATCCGCCGGGACGAACCGCTCGTCGCCCCAGTAGATGTCCAGGCGGGACCAGTCGATCGCGTCGCGGGCCGAAGACTCGCGCAGCTCCGACAGCACCGCGATGCCCGTGCCGCCACCGGTCAGCACCAGCGATGCCGACCCCTTGGCCGCCTGGACGTCCACCAGCCGCGTGACCAGGCGCGCCGCCGCCGCGGCCGCCAGGAGGTCCTGGTTCGCGTAGACGACTACTTCCGTCTTGCTCATTTCTTCGAACCGGAAGCAGCCGCCGCCGCGGCGGGCGAAGTGACGTCGGCCTTCGGCGGCGCCCCCGTCTTGCCGTTCGTGCCGGACGTGATCTTGCCCAGCCCGCGCAGCGCGGCCTCGTACACCTCGTCCGGGTCGAGCCGCCGCAGCTCCTCGACCAGGCAGTCCTGCGTGTTGCGTCGCTGCAGGGCGATCCGCCGGGTCGGCTGGCCCGGCTGGGTCAGCGTGCCGACGCGGCCGTCGGGCCGGTGCAGCTCCACCGGGCCCGAACGACGGTCCAGCGTCACCGAGATGATCCCCGCCGCGCCCGAGCTCTTGACCCGCTTGACCGGTACCTTCAGGTACTCGGCGAGCCAGGCCGCCAGCAGTTCGGTGGACGGCGAGTCGGCCTCGCCGGTCACGGTCGCCCCGGTGACCTTCTCGTAGGGCGGCAGGTCCAGCGCCGAGACGAGCTGCGCGCGCCAGTGCGTCAGCCGCGTCCAGGCCAGGTCGGTGTCGCCCTCGGTGTACGCCTTCGCCCGCGTCGTCAGCGCCTTGACCGGGTTCTTCTCCGCGGCCGAGTCGGTGATCCGGCGCTGGGCCAGCTCGCCGAGCGGGTCCTTGTCCGGGTCCTTCGGACCGGCCCCGGGCCACCAGCAGACGATCGGCGCGTCCGGCAGCAGCAGCGGCACCACCGCGCTCTGGCCCTGCGCGGCCAGCGGGCCGTACAGGCGCAGCACGATGACCTCGCTCGCGCCGGCGTCGCCGCCGACCCGGATCTGGCCGTCGATGCGCGGCGCCGCCGTGCGGGCGCCCTTGGCCACCACGATCACCCGCGACGGGTGCTCACGGCTGGCGCCGTTGGCCGCTTCGATCGCCGCTTCGAGGTGGCTGTCGTCGTCGGCCACGATCACCAGCGTCAGGACGCGCCCCAGCGCGACCTGCCCGCCCTGTTCGCGGATCTCCACCAGTTTCTTGTTCAGTGCCGAAGTCGTGGTGGACGGCAGGTCGATGATCACGGGCGCCTCCATTTCCGGCCGGTGCGCTCCAGCATTTCGTCGGCGGACGGCGGACCCCACGTGCCCGGCGCGTACTGCTCGGGCGCGCCTTCCTTCGCCCAGTGCTCCAGGATCGGGTCGAGGATCTTCCAGGACAGCTCGACCTCTTCGTTCACC
Source organism: Amycolatopsis sp. NPDC098790 (assembly GCF_044759945.1). Classification (NCBI taxonomy): domain Bacteria; kingdom Bacillati; phylum Actinomycetota; class Actinomycetes; order Pseudonocardiales; family Pseudonocardiaceae; genus Amycolatopsis; species Amycolatopsis sp. NPDC098790. The sequence continues at coordinate 47,326 of NZ_JBIWAI010000005.1, read as the reverse complement.
GGGAACAGCGACGGCTCGCCCAGCAGGACGTCGAGGATCAGGCGTTCGTAGGCCTCGGGGGAGGACTCGGTGAACGCGTGCCCGTACCCGAAGTCCATCGTGACGTCGCGGACCTCCATCGTGGTCCCCGGCACCTTCGAGCCGAACCGCAGCGTGATGCCCTCGTCCGGCTGGACCCGGATGACCAGGGCGTTCTGCCCCAGCTCCTCGGTCGACGTCGAGTCGAACGGCAGGTGCGGCGCCCGCTTGAACACGACGGCGATCTCGGTGACGCGGCGGCCGAGCCGCTTGCCGGTGCGCAGGTAGAACGGCACCCCGGCCCAGCGGCGGTTCTGCACCTCGAGGGTCACCGCGGCGTAGGTCTCGGTCTTCGAGTCCTTCGCGAAGCCCTCTTCCTGCAGCAGGCCCGGCACCTTCGTGCCGCCCTGCCAGCCGCCCGCGTACTGGCCGCGCGCGCTCGTCTTGTTCAGCGGCCCGAGCGGCTTGGTGCCCGAGAGCACCTTGATCTTCTCCGCGCGCAGGGCCCGCGGCTCGAACGACAGCGGCTCCTCCATCGCGGTGAAGGCCAGCAGCTGCAGCAGGTGGTTCTGGATGACGTCCCGGGCGGCGCCGATGCCGTCGTAGTACCCCGCGCGGCCGCCGAGGCCGATGTCCTCGGCCATGGTGATCTGCACGTGGTCGACGTAGTTGGCGTTCCAGATCGGCTCGAACAGCTGGTTCGCGAAGCGCAGCGCCAGGATGTTCTGCACCGTCTCCTTGCCGAGGTAGTGGTCGATGCGGAACACCGACTCCTCGGGGAAGACGTCGTTGACGATCGCGTTCAGCTCTTCGGCGCTCTTCAGGTCGTGCCCGAAGGGCTTCTCGATGACCACGCGGCGCCAGGTCTTCTCGTCGGCGTTCGCCAGGCCCGAACGGGCCAGCTGCTTGGTCACCACCGGGAACGCGCCCGGCGGGATCGAGAGGTAGAACGCGGTGTTGCCGCCGGTGCCGCGTTCCTTGTCCAGCTCGCGGACGGTCTCGGCGAGCCGGTCGAACGCGTCGTCGTCGTCGAAGGTGCCCTGCACGAACCGGATGCCTTCGGCGAGCCGGTTCCACACCGACTCCTTGAACGGCGTCCGCGCGTGCTCCTTGACCGAGTCGTGCACGAGCTCGCCGAAGTCCTGGTGCTCCCAGTCGCGCCGGGCGAACCCGACGAGCGAGAAGCCGGCGGGCAGCAGCCCTCGGTTGGCCAGGTCGTAGATGGCGGGCATCAGCTTCTTGCGGGCCAGGTCGCCGGTGACGCCGAAGATCACCAGGCTGGACGGCCCGGCGATCCGCGGGAGCCGCTTGTCCCGCGGATCGCGCAGGGGATTGGTCCAGGTCATGCTCAGCCCTCCTGTACCGCGCGGACGACGGCCGCGAGGCCCGCGGCCCGGTCGGTCAGGTGCAGGCGCAGCACCGGGCGGCCGTGCTCGGCGAGGACCTGCCCGTCGCCGAGGGCCTGGGCGTGCTGCAGCTGCCCCAGCGTGTACGGCCGCTCCGGCACGTCGAGGTCCTGCTCGACGGCGCCGGTGAGCTGCAGGAACACGCCGTTCTGGTGACCGCCCTTGTGGTACTGGCCGGTGGAGTGCAGGAACCGCGGGCCCCAGCCGAACGTCGTCTGCTTCCCGGTGCGCTTGGCGATCTCGCCGCGCAGCAGCTCGGTCGACGCGTCGTCGAGGCGGTCGAGGTAGGCCTGCACCGCGATGTAGCCCGCGTCCGGCGCCGAAGCGAAGAACGCGCGCAGCACGTCGGTCAGGCTGCCGTCCGTGGAAACCCCGTCGCTGCCGAAGATCTCGACCGGACCGTCCACACCGGACGGCTCCTCGCCGCCCTTCAGCTTCTCCGGGTCGTCCAGCAGCGCGCGGGCCGCCTTCTTCGCCGCCTCGACGTCCGGCTGGTCGAACGGGTTGATCCCGAGCAACCGGCCGGCCAGGGCCGTGGCGAACTCCCACAGCAGCAGCTGCGCGCCGAGCGAGCCGGTGACGGCGATCTTCGCCGCACCCTGCGGGCTCCCGATCGCGGTGGCCGTGGCGTCGGACTTCGCGTCGGCGAAGCCGGCCGCCTCCGGGCTTTCGACCGCGACCGGCAGCAGCCCGGTGCCCTGCTTGCCGGTGGACTCGGCGATCAGCTGCTCGGCCCAGTCGGGGAAGCCCTTGATGCCCGAGCCGGAGTCGGCCAGCACGACCTTCTCGGCACCCGCTTCGTGCGCGGCGGCCCAGGCGGCGGCCAGCTTGACCGCCGGGTTGTCCGCCGAGTCCGCGGCGAGCTCGTCGGCCGCCGAGGCGGCCTGGTCGAGCAGCCGGGCCACGTCCGCGCCGGCGAGACCGGCCGGGACGAGCCCGAACGCGGTCAGCGCCGAGTAGCGGCCGCCGACGTGCGGGTCGGCGAGGAAGGTCTTGCGGTAACCCTCCTTTTCGGACAGTTCCTGGAACGGCGAGCCCGGGTCGGTGACGACCACGATCCGCCGCGCCGCGTCGATCCCCGCGTCGGCGAACGCTTTCGCGAAGATCCGCCGGTGGCTGTCGGTCTCCACGGTGCCGCCCGACTTCGACGACACCACGATCACCGTGCGCTCGAGGTCGCCGGCCAAAGCGTCGGCGACCTGGCCCGGGTCGGTGGTGTCGAGGACGGTCAGCGCGACGCCGTCGGTCGCGGTGATCACCTCCGGCGCCAGCGACGAGCCGCCCATGCCGGCCAGCACGACGCGGTCGACGCCCTCGGACCGCAGCTCGGTCCGCAGCGCCTCGATCTCGCCGATCAGCGGCCGCGACGACTTGTGCAGCGTCGTCCACGACAACCGGATCGACGCCTCGGATTCGGCGTCCGGCCCCCAGAGCGTCGCGTCCTGCGCCGCCAGCTTCGAAGCGGCCTGGTCCTTGACCAGCTGCTCGGCCAGCGGCGTGGCGCGCTCCGCCAGTGCGGCGTCCACGATCTCGACGCCGGTCTTCTCACCTGTCGTCATGTCGTGCGTCAGCCCTTCGCCTTCTCGAGCTGCCCGTTCACGGTCTCCAGAAGCTCGGTCCACGACTTCTCGAACTTCTCGACGCCTTCGTTCTCCAGCACCAGGAACACGTCGGTGATGTCGATGCCGACGGCTTCGAGCCGGTCGAAGACCTTCTGCGCGTCCTTGCCGTGGCCGCTGACCCGGTCGCCCTGGAGGTCGGCGTGCTCGGCGACCGCGTCGAGGGTCTTCTCCGGCATCGTGTTGACGGTGTCCTTCACGACGAGGTCGTCGACGTAGAGGGTGGGGGAGTAGTCCGGGTTCTTGACGCCGGTCGAGGCCCACAGCGGGCGCTGCGCGTTGGCGCCGTCGGACGCGAGAGCCTTCCAGCGGTCGGAGGAGAACAGCTCCTCGAAGGCCGCGTAGGCGAGCCGGGCGTTGGCGACGGCGGCCTTGCCGCGCAGGGCCTTGGCCTCGTCGGTGCCGATCGCGTCCAGGCGCTTGTCGATCTCGGTGTCCACGCGGGACACGAAGAACGACGCCACCGAGTGGATGCCGCGCAGGTCGTGGCCGTTGGCCTTCGCCTGCTCCAGGCCGGCGAAGAAGGCCTCGATGACCTTCTTGTAGCGCTCGACGGAGAAGATCAGCGTGACGTTGACGCTGATGCCCTCGGCCAGCGTCGCGGTGATCGCCGGCAGGCCCTCTTCGGTGGCCGGGATCTTGATCAGCACGTTCGGCCGGTCGACGGTCTTCCAGAGGTCCTTCGCCTCGGCCACCGTCTTGCCGGTGTCCTTGGCCAAGCGCGGGTCGACCTCGATCGAGACGCGGCCGTCGACGCCGTTGGTCGCGGTGTAGACGTCGCGGAACAGGTCCGCGGCGTTGCGCACGTCGGTCGTGGTCAGGTCGCGGATCGTCGCCTCGACGTCGGCGCCCTGGGCGGCCAGCTCCCGCGTCCGCTCGTCGTAGGCGTCGCCCTTCGACATCGCGTTGGCGAAGATCGTCGGGTTGGTCGTCACGCCCACGACGTGCTTGTCGCGGATCAGGTCGGCCAGGTTGCCGGTGTTGAGGCGTTCACGCGAAAGGTCGTCGAGCCAGATCGAAACACCGGCCGCGGACAGCTGCGCGAGCTTGTCGTTGCTCATTTGCTGCGTCATCCCCTTCAGGAATTCTTGGTGTTCTGGATCGAGCGACGGGCGGCCTCGACGACTGCCTCCGCCGTGAACCCGAACTCACGGAACAGAGTGGCAGCGTCGGCCGACGCACCGAAGTGCTCGATCGAAACGTTCACCCCGGCGTCACCGGTGAAGCGGTGCCACGACTGGGCGATGCCCGCCTCGACGGACACGCGGGCCTTCACACCGGCCGGGATGACGGATTCGCGGTAGGCCGCGTCCTGCGCGTCGAACCACTCGACGCACGGCATGGACACGACACGCGCCTTGACGCCGTCGGCGTCCAGGGTCTTCTTCGCCTCGACCGCCAGCTGGACCTCGGAACCGGTGGCCATGAGGACCACGTCCGGGGTGCCGTCCGAATCAGCCAGGACGTACCCGCCCTTGGCGACGCCCTCGGCGCTGGTGCCCTCGAGCACCGGCACGTTCTGGCGGGTCAGCGCCAGGCCGGACGGGTGGTGGACGTCCTCCAGCACGGCCTTCCACGCGTACGCGGTCTCGTTGGCGTCCGCCGGGCGGACGACGTTGAGGCCCGGGATCGCGCGCAGCGCGGAGAGCTGCTCGATGGGCTGGTGCGTCGGCCCGTCCTCGCCGAGGCCGATCGAGTCGTGCGTCCACACGTAGGTGACCGGCGCCTTCATCAGCGCGGCCAGCCGGACCGGCGGGCGCATGTAGTCGGAGAAGATGAGGAACGTCGCGCCGTACGGGCGGGTGCCGCCGTGCAGCGCGATCCCGTTGAGGATCGAGCCCATGGCGTGCTCGCGGACGCCGAAGTGCAGCGTCCGGCCGTACGGGTTGGCCTGCCACATGTCGGTGGCGGCCTTCTCGGGACCGAACGAGTCGGCGCCCTTCATCGTGGTGTTGTTGCTCTCGGCCAGGTCGGCCGAACCGCCCCACAGCTCCGGCAGCGGCTCGGCGAGGGCGTTGAGCACCTCACCGGAGGCCTTGCGGGTCGCGATGCCCTTGGCGTCCGGCTCCCACTTCGGCAGGTTGTCGGCGAAGCCCTCCGGCAGCGTGCGGGTGGCCATCCGGTCGCCGATCTTCTTGCGCTCCGAGTTGGCCTTGCCCCAGGCGTCGTACTTCTCCTGCCACTCGGCGTGCGCGGCCTTGCCGCGGTCGAGCGCCTGGCGGGTGTGCTTCAGCACCTCGTCCTCGACCTGGAACGACTGCTCCGGGTCGAAACCGAGGATCTTCTTCACCGCGGCGACCTCTTCGCCGCCCAGCGCGGCGCCGTGCGCCTTGCCGGTGCCCATCTTCTTCGGCGCCGGGTAACCGATGACGGTCCGCAGCGCGATGAACGACGGCCGCTGCGTCTCGGCCTTGGCGGCCTTGATGGCCTCCTCGATCGCGACGACGTCCTCACCGCCTTCGACGACCTGGGTGTGCCACCCGTAGGCCTCGTAGCGCGCGACGGTGTCCTCGGACAGCGCGATGTTCGTGTCGTCCTCGATCGAGATCTTGTTGTCGTCGTAGAAGACGATCAGGTTGCCCAGCTCCTGACGGCCCGCGATGGACGAGGCCTCGGAGGTGACGCCCTCTTCGATGTCGCCGTCGGAGGCGATCACGTAGATGTGGTGGTCGAAGATGCTCTCGCCGGGCGCGGCGTCCGGGTCCAGCAGACCACGCTCGCGGCGGGCGGCCATCGCCATGCCCACGGCGTTCGCCAGGCCCTGCCCCAGCGGGCCGGTGGTGGTCTCGACGCCGTCGGTGTGGCGGTACTCCGGGTGACCCGGGGTCTTGGAGTCCCACTTGCGCAGCTGCTTGAGGTCCTCGAGCTCGAGGCCGTAGCCGGCGAGGAACAGCTGGATGTAGAGCGTCAGGCTCGAGTGGCCCGCCGACAGCACGAAGCGGTCGCGGCCCGGCCAGTGCTGGTCGTTCGGGTCGTGACGCAGCGTGCGCTGAAAGAGCGTGTAGGCCAGCGGCGCGAGGCTCATCGCGGTGCCGGGGTGGCCGCTGCCACAGTTTTCGACCGCGTCGGCGGCCAGGACCCGGACGGTGTCCACGGCGCGGGTGTCGGTCTCGGTCCAGTCGGCGGGCACGTTGCGCCGGAGGAGTGGGTTGTTCTCGCTGGTAGTGGCGGTTTCGGACACTGAACTCCAACTCCCGGTCATGATGGTTGCGGCTGGTCTTCCTCGTTCCGGTTACCCGTGCGCGCGGCTACTTGTCTCAATCGATCCCGAAGGGACGATATTCCTGCTCGCGGCCATGCGCAGGGGCAATCGCGGCCCGTCGCGGCCAGCCTAGTGCTTGGGCCGGTCGAGGACCCGCGATCACCCACGGGATTCACCACGTCTAACATCGTTCGAGGGTTCAGTAGGGCTGGTTTCTCCGGCTACCCGGACTGGTCCCGCCCGAACCTGACGCAGGGAGTGAAATGTCGTTGGTGAACGCTGCGCACGGACGCAGTGACGACACCAGCGCGGTGCACCCGACCGGTGAACGCCCGCACGGTGACCGGCGCAGCGTTCGCCGGGTCGTCGGTGCCTACGCCGCACTGGCGAAGCCGCGGGTGATCGAGCTCCTCCTGGTGACCACCATCCCGGCGATGTTCCTCGCCGGCCGTGAGATCCCCTCGCCGTGGCTGGTGCTGGCCACGCTGGTCGGCGGGACGATGGCCGCGGGCAGCGCGAACGCGCTCAACTGCGTGATCGACGCGGACATCGACAAGGTGATGAACCGCACGAAGCGCCGCCCGCTGGTGAAGGACTCGGTGCCCCGCCGCGGCGCGCTGATCTTCGGCTTGGTGATGGGTGTCGCGTCGGCCGTGGTGCTCTACTTCACGGTCAACCTGCTGTCGGCGATCCTGGCGGTCGCGACGATCCTCTTCTACATCTTCGTGTACACGCTCGGCCTCAAGCGGCGCACGTCGCAGAACGTGGTCTGGGGCGGCGCGGCGGGCTGCATGCCGGTGGTCATCGGCTGGGCGGCCGTCACGGGCACGGTCCAGTGGCCGGCGTTCGTGATGTTCGGCGTCATCTTCTTCTGGACGCCGCCGCACACGTGGGCACTGGGCATGAAGTACCGCGACGACTACGAGCGCGCGGGTGTCCCGATGCTGCCGGTCGTGGCGACGGCCCAGCACGTGGCGCGCCAGATCGTCATCTACTCGTGGGTGATGGTGGCGTGGACGCTGCTGCTGCTCCCGGTGACGTCGTGGCTGTACGGCACGTTCGCGATCCTCGCGGGTGGCTGGTTCCTCTTCTACGCGCACAGCCTGCAGGCCGCGGTGCGCCGTGGCGAAGAGACGAAGCCGATGGCGCTGTTCCACCGGTCGAACACGTACCTGATGATCGTGTTCGTGGCCTTGGCGGTGGACTCGGCCATCGGCCTGCCCACCCTCGGCCTGCCGTTCTGAGCCCGGCGGAGTTCTTCGCCGACGTCATCGAGTCCGGCACCGTCCTGGGCGCCGGCCCCACGTGGTCGCCCGAGCGGGTGGCGTCGCTGTTCGGCGACGACTACGGCGACAACCCCTCGAAGCACTTCCTGGTCCGCGACCACGGCTTGGTCGAGTTCTACTGGGAGCGCGTCGAGAGGCACTGGGTGGGGACCCACTTCTCGGTCCAGGCCCACCGGCTCCGGTACGCCGAGCCCGAGCTGGTCAACCGGGTGATCCGCGATCGCTACGGCGCTTTCCCCGGCCCGGTGACGTTCGCCGAGGTCGGTGGGCTGCTCGCCGACCGCGGTGTGCCGCTGCGTGAGGTGCCTTACCCGGCGGAAGCGGGCGAGCTGCGCGCGTACTGGCAGCCGGACGCGGGGATCGTGATCTCGGTCGTCGAGGGCTCGTACTACGGCCGGGCCGGCGACCTCTACCGCGTCGCGAGTTCGAGCACCGGTATCCCGTGAGCACCCCGATGATCAAGCGCATCGGGGTCGGCGTGGTCACGGTCGTCGTCCTCGGCCTGTTGGCCCTGCTCGGCCGCGGAAAGGTGTCGCTCGACACGAACGAGCTGCTCGGCACCGCCTGCGCCATCCCGTCGCGGATCACCGCCGTCCCGGGCGCGGCCGACACCGCTCCCGGCGGCGGAGGCCTCCGGGTCGTCGAGCAAGGCGCCGGTGTCGTTCTCGAGAACACCAGCACCCAGTTCGCCTACCGGATCCCGGTGACCGCCGGCTCCACCCAGGCCGAAGTCCCGCTGCTCGCGCCCGGACAGCGCACCGCCGTCGCGGGTGCCGGCATCGTGACCTTCGGCCCGGTCGTCTGGCTGGCTCCGGAGAGCCTGGGCGGCTACACGCCGGTCACCGCCACCCCGGTTCCGGGCGGCGTCCGCTACACCTCGGCGAACTGCCGCGCGCTGACCAGCCGTGGTGCCGTCGTGCTCCACCGCGGTGGCGAGACCGGCCGGATCCTGCGGAGCGACGAGCTGCCCGCGGCGAGCGTGTCGTGCGCGCCGGGGGAGCGGGTGCTGCCGCCCGCCGTCCCGCTCGGCGACGAGGTCTACCCGTACTGCGACCTCCGGCCGGAATGATCGCGCGGCGGGGGCCGTTAAACTCTGGTGGCTCTTTTCCTTGAGGCGAAAGCAGGATCTTTGTCTTCGGACGACTTCTCCGCCGAGCTCGCCCGCGAGCAGGCGTACGTCACCACCCTCTACGCGAAGCTCGACGCCGAGCGCGTCGACGCCCAGCGCCGCCTCGACGAGACCTTGCAGCTGACCGGCGGCACCCCGCAGGCCCGCACCGAACGCGACGTCGCCACCACCCTCTACACCGACCGGCTCGCCCAGCTCGGCTCCGTCGAGCAGGGCCTCGCCTTCGGGCGCCTGGACTTCGTCCCCGAGAGCGCCGAGGAAACCACCTACATCGGCCGCCTCGGCCTCTTCGACGAGGACGACGACTACAAGCCGCTGCTCGTCGACTGGCGGGCGCCGGTCGCGCGGCCCTTCTACCTCGCCACCGCGGCTTCACCCGAAGGGGTGCGCCGGCGGCGGCACCTGCGGTCGCTGACCCGCAAGGTCACCGGCTTCGACGACGAGATCCTCGACCTCACCGCCGCCGACCAGGGGCAGGACCTCGGCCTCGCCGGCGAGGCCGCGCTGCTGGCCGCGCTCGAACAGCGGCGCACCGGTGAGATGAGCGACATCGTCGCCACCATCCAGGCCGAGCAGGACCGCATCATCCGCGCCCCGCTCGGCGGCGTCATGGTCGTCCAGGGCGGTCCCGGCACCGGCAAGACCGCCGTCGCGCTGCACCGCGCGGCCTACCTGCTCTACACAAACCGCCAGCAGCTCACCACGCGCGGCGTGCTCGTCGTCGGGCCGAACAGCACGTTCCTGCGCTACATCGGCCAGGTCCTGCCGTCGCTCGGCGAGACCGGCGTGCTGCTCGCCACCATCGGGCAGCTCTACCCGGGCCTGGACGCCGACGGTGTCGAACCCCGCGAGACGACCGAGGTCAAGGGCCGGCTGGTCATGGCCGACGTGCTCGCCAACGCCGTGCGCGACCGCCAGCGCGTGCCCGACCCGGTCATGGAGATCGAGTACGAGCACGACGTCCTGAAGCTCGACCGCAAGACCTGCGCCGACGCTCGGACCCGCGCCCGCCGTTCGCGCCGGCCGCACAACCCCGCGCGGCGCCTGTTCGTCTCCGACGTCCTCGACGCGCTGACCCGCCAGGCCGCCCGCAAGCTGGGCGAGGACCTCCTGGACGGGCAGGACGTGGCCGACATCCGCGCCGAGCTGGCCGCGGACGAGCACATCGCCGCCGCCCTGAACGAGTTGTGGCCGGTGCTGACCCCGGAAGGCGTGCTCGACGACCTGTTCGCCGACCGCGAACGCCTCTCCAGCGCGGCGCGGAAGCTGCTTCCGGGGGAGGACCAGGCGTTGCTGGAAAGCGGCCGCGACACGCGCTGGACGCCGGCGGACGTGCCGCTGCTCGACGAGCTGGCCGAGCTGATCGGCGTCGACGACACCGAAGCCCGCGTCGAGCGCAAACGCCGTGAGCGCGAGGACCGCGCGTACGCCGAGGGTGTGCTGGACATCCTCGAACAGGACGAAGAGATCATCGACGAGGAGCTGCTGCGCGTCTCCGACGTCCTCGACGCCGAGCTGTTCGCCGAGCGCCAGGTCGCGCGCAGCGAGCTGACCGCCGCCCAGCGCGCCGCGCAGGACCGGACGTGGACGTTCGGGCACGTGATCGTCGACGAGGCCCAGGAGCTGTCGGCGATGGACTGGCGTCTGCTCATGCGGCGCTCGCCGAACCGGTCGATGACGCTGGTCGGCGACGTCGCCCAGACCGGCGCGGCCGGGGGCGCGCGGTCGTGGGGCGAGGTGCTCTCGCCGTACGTCGAGAACCGGTGGCGCCTCGAAGAGCTGACCGTGAACTACCGCACGCCCGCCGAGATCATGGCGGTCGCGGCGCGAGTCCTCGCGGAAGTTTCGCCGGAGCTGGCGGCGCCGTCTTCGGTGCGGGAGACCGGGGTGCCGCCGTGGTCGGCGCGTCCGGCGTCCCTGGCCGCGGAGCTGCCCCGGCTGGCCGAGCGCGAGCTGTCCGAAGTGGACGGTGGCACGGTGGCCGTCCTGGTGCCGGCGCGGCGCTTCGACGAGGTGTCCTCGTGGCTCTCGGACCACGGCGAACGGCTGAGCGTGCTGACCGTCGAGCGGTCGAAGGGCCTGGAGTTCGACTCGGTGGTGCTGGTCGCGCCGGACGAGGTCGTCGCGGGGTCGCCGCGCGGGCTCAACGACCTGTACGTCGCCCTGACGCGCGCTACGCGGCGCCTCGGCGTGGTCGCCATGGGTGACGACGTCCCGGCACTCTCCGTGCTTGGCTAGGGTGCCTCGCATGCAGAAGATCGGGAAGATCGTGGTCGTCGCCGCGGCGGCGCTGTCGCTGGCCGCGTGCGGTCAGAAGGCCCAGACGCAGACGGCCGCTCCCGCGGGACCGTCGGTGCCGCCGTCGTCGAGCGCCGCCCAGGCGACCCAGAGCAAGGGCCGCGAGTGCACCGCGGACGACATCAAGACGACGGGCAAGTTCGGCGAGAAGCCGGAGATCACCATTCCCGACGACTGCGACCCGCCGAAGAAGCTGATCACCAAGGACCTGTCCGAGGGCACCGGCGGCGCGGCGAAGGCCGGCCAGCAGCTGAAGATGAACTACCTGCTGGTGACGTGGTCGGACAAGAAGGTCCTGGACAACTCCTACGACCGCGGCGAGACGTTCGACCTCAACCTCGGCGCGGGCGAGGTCATCCCGGGCTGGGACCAGGGCCTGGAAGGCATCAAGCAGGGCGGCCGCCGTCTCCTGATCATCCCGCCGGACCTGGCGTACGGCCAGGGCGGCCGCGGCATCCAGCCGAACGAGACGCTGGTCTTCGTCACCGACGCCGTCGCGGTCCCGGCCGGCTGACCCAAGCGGGTCAGGGGATGAGCAGGAGCTTTCCGGTCGTGCGGCGGCCCTGCAGGTCCTCGTGGGCCTTGCGCGCGTCGGACAGGGGGTACTTGCCGCCGATCCGGACGGTCAGCTCGCCCGCCTGAACCGCGTCGAACAGCTCCTTCGAGCGCCAGTCGATCTCCTCGCGGGTGCGCGTGTAGTGCGCCGACGTCGGGCGGGTCAGGTACAGCGAGCCGCCCGAGTTGAGGCGCTGCGGGTCGATCGGCGGCACCGGGCCGCTGGCCGCGCCGAACAGCGCGAGCAGGCCGCGGACCTTGAGGCTGGCGAGGCTGCCGTCGACGGTGTCCTTGCCGACGCCGTCGTAGACCACGTCGACGCCCTCGCCGTTCGTCAGCTCGCGGGTGCGCTTGGCGAAGTCGTCGCGGTCGTAGCGGATCACCTCGTCGGCGCCGGCTTCGCGGGCCAGTTTCTCCTTCTCTTCGGTCGACACCGTGCCGATAACGCGGGCGCCGCGCGCCTTGGCCAGCTGGATCAGCAGCAGCCCGACGCCGCCCGCGGCCGCGTGCACCAGCACGTCGTGGCCCGGTTTGACCTCGAACGTCGAGGCGACCAGGTAGTGCGCGGTCATGCCCTGCAGCATCGTCGCGGCGGCGGTTTCCAGGGAGACGCCTTCGGGGACCTTGACCGCCATCGACGCGGGCACCAGCTTGCGCGCCGCGTAGCTGCCGAGCGACCCCTGCCAGGCGACGCGGTCACCGGGCGCGAAGCCGGTGCCGTCGCCCGCCTCGACGACCGCGCCCGCGCCTTCGAGGCCGAGGACGAACGGCAGGTCGATGGGGTAGATGCCCTGCCGCTGGTAGGTGTCGATGTAGTTGACGCCGGCCGCGGCGACGTCGACCAGCAGTTCGCCGGCCTGCGGGGCCGCGACGTCCACTTCGGCCGCTTCGAGCACTTCCGGGCCGCCGGTCTTCGTCACCTGCACTGCGGTGGGCATGCGTCCTCCTCGGGTCGGGTACTCCCGGTGCAACTATGGCCGACGCCACGCTGTTCCGCGTTCCGGCCGCATGTTGGTTATCGTTCGGAGCGTGTCTGATTCCGAAGAGACTGTCCCGCCGACCAGCGCGCAGCTGGGCGCGGCCCGCAAGTTCGTGAAGGCGCACGGCAAGCCGTCCCGCGCGGTGGTGGAGAACATCGGCCGGGCCGGAGCACGAGTCGTCCTGGTCGGCGCCGACGGCGCTCTCGGCGACGTGGTGGTGCCCAGCGTCGAGACCGGGTCGGCCTTGATCGAGGCGGTCGAGGACCTCTCGCCGGCCGAGTGGGACGCGGAGACGGTCAAGCAGACGAAGATCGGCCCGGAGCACCGCCGCAAGATGGCGGGCCGGTGAGCCCCAGCGCGATCCTGGTCGGCTGCGCGGAGCTCCCTTCGGGAGACGGCGACGACGACGCCGTGGTGCCCGCACTGGAGTCACTGGGCTTCTCGGTGTCGTGGGCGGCCTGGGACTCGGCGGTCGACTTTTCGTCGGCCGACGCGGTGATCCTGCGCGCGACCTGGGACTACGCGGCCCGCCGGGCGGAGTTCCTGTCGTGGTGCGAGTCGGTACCGTCGCTGTTCAACCCGGCGGCGGTGGTCCGCTGGAACACGGACAAGTCGTACCTGGTGGAGCTGCTCGACGCGGGTGTCGCGGTGGTGCCCACGGCCTTGGTTTCCCCGGGTGAGACTGCCCGGTTCCCGTCGTCGGACTTCGTGGTGAAGCCGTCGGTGGGAGCGGGTTCCCGCGGCGCGGCCCGGTTCGCCGGGGGCGCGGACGCTTCCGAGCACCTGGCTTCCTTGCACGCCGAGGGCCACACGGCGCTGATCCAGCCGTACCAGTCCAGTGTGGACACTTCCGGTGAGCTGGCGCTGGTGTACCTGGGCGGGATCTACTCGCACGCTTTTTCGAAGAGCGCCATGCTGGGCTCCACAATGGACGCATCAGGCCTGTACCTTTCCGAATCACTGGCGCCGGCGTCACCGCCGGCGGACGCGGTGGCGCTGGCGGAGGACGTCTTGGACGCGGCGTCGGCGTTGCTGGGCATCCTGCGCGCGGAGTTGCTGTACGCGCGGGTCGACCTCGTGCGCGGCCAAGACGGGAAGCCGTTGCTGCTGGAGCTGGAGCTGACGGAGCCGTCGCTGGGCTTCCGCCAGACGGACCCGGCCGCGGCGACGCGGTTCGCCTCGGCGGTGCGGCAGCAGCTGGCGTAGTCACCGGACGGCCGCCAGTGCGAGCGCGACGACGGCGCCGATCGCGGTCACGGCGAGCGAGCCGGTGAGCAGGTAGAGCCCGCCGATCCCGCTGAGCCCGACCTTGATCAATTCTCGCGGGCCGCTGCAGCGCGTGGATTTCCTTGTCCTTTCGTCGGTCACTGTGCTACCCCTTTACTGGTGTTCTAGTACGCATGGGCAATGGTGACGGACGGTGAGCCGGTCCGGGGATGATCTTTTGTTTTCGGGCCGGATTTTTCTTTGTCGGAGCGTTGTCGCCACTGATTTCGCTGTTGCCGGGAATTGTCGATCTTCGTCTGGGTAGCGAGGGCGTCATGACCATCGGGATGGGCGAACCGGTCGGCCGGGCGGCTTCGCGTGCGGAAGTCGAAGCCGCCCTGCGCTGGCTGGCGAAGCGGAAGGACGGCGAGCCGCTCCGCTTCCTTCGCGCCGCGGTCGACGAACCGGCGAGCGAGTCGGCGGCCGTGCTCGGATCCTTGGTGGCGCCGACGGTGTCGTTGCCCGAGGCACGCGCCTTCGCGGTGTGGGGCCTGCTCGTCGACGAGATCGGCGCGGCCGGGAACTCCCGGCACCACAACACCCTGATGGCGGCGTTCCGGGTTCCGCCGGCGCCGGGCGGAACCGGCTGGAAGGCCACGCTGGGCGACCGTTTCCGGCAGTTGATGGTATTGCCCGGTGTCTTTGGCGACCCGCCGCCGACCACCGCGGCGCCGATGCACCAAGCGTGGCGGTGGTCGCTCAGCGCGTTGGCGGACCGCCTGGCGGACAAGCTGGCCTCGGAGCCGGATTGGCGGCCGTACATCGACATCGGCCGGGCGGCGGTGGAGATCGCGGACGAGAGCGTCGCGTGGCGCGCCCGGGCGGCTTCGAAGGGGGCGCAACCGCTGTTCGTGGAGCGCATGCTCGTGACGGCGGTGATGCACCGCCGGACGGTGGGTCGGCGCATCACCGAACGAGACATCGTCGCCTGTGAAGACGGCGTCGACGGCTTCAACGCGCACGCGTTGACCGGGTGGACGCACGATCCGGAGGAGCTACCGCTGGCGGCACTGTGGGCGTGCCGGGTCGTCGCTTCACCGGGGGCGCACCCGGGCGATCCAGTGCTGGCACGTTTGCGCTTTCGCCGGACGCTGAGGAAGGGCGAGCGCTACACGTTCGTTTCGGAGGCGCTCGACGGGCACATCGAGGAGGAACGCAAGTGGGTCAACGTGGACATCGACCACCACGGCATCGCACCTGGCGGTCTCACGATCCAACTGGCCTTCGACGCGAAGCACCTTCCCGAGGCGTGCTGGTGGTATGCGGAACAACTGGAATTCGAGCGGACGCGGCAGCCGCCGGACGGAGATTCGCATCTGCTCCCGGTCGGTGACGGATTCGTCCGGCACACCTTCGCAGACGGCTGCCATCCGCGGGAGGATTACGGCATCGCCTTCAGGTGGAAATCCTCGTGACCGATGTGAATCGCATCGGTCACGAGGTTATTCGCTATACGACGTAGACTTCGTTGCCGGTGTTACCGCCGCCGCCGCCCTCAGATTCTGCAACTTGGAGAGTTCCAATAGTGGAGTGGGGCGCGGGAATTGTGAGTTGACGGGTGGTGGCCGTTGGCTGTGGGGCTTGAATCGCACTCGCCGGCTCCGGCCCAGCTATAATTACGCTGAGCGCCGCAACGGACAAAATGGCTGATCCTGCCAGCCTCTTGACTTTACTGTGCCGCTTTACGGGGCCGTGATCCACCCTGAGTCTCCTTGAGTTGTATAGAAATCGGCTCACAGTAAGCAGGGAGTGGCTGACACGATCGAGCGCATCAGGTCTCGATCGTGTCAGCACGGGCACATTAGAATCAGTCGCTTACCCGCTTGGCGGCCATGCGATCAGCCCGTGGCCACCGGACGTCGGTCGCCCATCCGAGTTGTTCGAACGTCCGGATCACCCGTGCAGAGATGTCGACCTGCCCCCGCAGCACCCCGTGTCGCGCACAAGTCGGGTCCGCGTGGTGCGAGTTGTGCCAAGACTCGCCCATCGACAACAGGGCTAGGGGCCAAAAGTTCGCCGCTTTGTCACGCGAAGCGAACGGCCGTTCCCCGATCAGGTGGCAAATCGAATTCACCGACCAGGACACGTGGTGCAGGAAAGCGATTCGCACCAGCCCGGCCCAGAAGAACCCCGTCACCACACCCCACCAGGACCACGAAAGCAGTCCACCCAGAACGGCCGGCAGGGCCAGGCTCAACGTGATCCACAGCCAGAAGTACCGGTTCACCACCCGCAGATCGCGGTCCGCCACGAGGTCCGGGGCGAACCGGTCCGCGTTGGTCACCTCGCGCGAGAACATCCACCCCATGTGCGCGTGCCAGAAGCCGCGCAGCAACGCCGACGGGGACGTCCCGAACAGCCACGGCGAATGCGGGTCACCCTCGCGGTCGGCGAACGCGTGGTGCCGCCGGTGGCTGGCCACCCAGAAGATCACCGACCCCTGGACCGCCATGCTCCCCGCGATCGCCAACGTCACGCGCAGCGGCCGGGACGCCTTGAACGCCCCGTGCGTGAAGTAGCGGTGGTAACCGACGGTCACGCCCAGCGTCGCGAACACGTAGAACGCCGCCGCCAGCGCCAGGTCGATCCACGTCATGCCCCAGCCCCACACCAGCGGGACCGCGACGAGCAGGGCCGCGAACGGCACCAGCAGGAACGTTTTCAACACGAGCATCTCGCCGGTTCCCCGGCGGTGGGAGATGATCGGCTTGGGCGCTGAGCGCGTCGTCATGCGCCAACCCTAAGCGGTGGGAGTTAAGCCGGCATGGCCGCCGGTTGCTCAGGCGGTGGCGAGTTCCTTAGGCGCCGCCGTCAGGGAGACCACCGGGCCGCGGTCGCGGCTGCCCACCCACAGCGACGCCGTCGCGACGATCACGGCCATCGCGCCGAGGACGTGGAACGACACCATCGCCTCCGGCACCCCCAGCGCGTACTGCAGCGAACCGAGCCCGCCCTGCGCCACGGCGACCACCCAGACCACCGTGTAGCGCTGCCAGAGGCCCTTCGGCGCGCCGATGCGCATCAGCTGGAGGCCGAACACCGCGAGCAGGAGCAGGTAGAGCACCAGCAGGCCGCCGTGGACCTGGGCGAGCGACTCGACCGGGGCGTCGAGGCGGTGGGTGTTGATGTCGCCGCTGTGCGGGCCGGCGCCGGTCACCGTCGTGCCCGCCGCGAGGACCAGCCACATCACCGCGGCCAGCGCGACCAGGATGCCCCGGCCGGACGCGGGGACCAGCGAGCGTGCGGGCTCGTCGCCTTCGCGGAACGCGCGCAGCAGCAGGACCGCGAGCCAGACCAGGGGAGTGGTGGCGAGGAAGTGGATCGCGACGGTCCACCACTCGAGCTTCGCGAGCACGGTCATCCCGCCGACGACGGCCTGGAGGACGACGCCGCCGGGCATCGTCCAGGCCAGCTTCACCAGGCGCTTGCGGGACGGGTGGTCGATCTGCACGCGCCACGCGGTGAGGACGGCGATGGCGGCGATGACGATGACGACGCCGGTCAGCAGCCGGTTGCCGAACTCGATCCACTGGTTGAGGGCGTCGATGCCGGAGTCGTGCTTGGGGACGAGGCTGCCGGCGACGCACTGCGGCCAGGTCGGGCAGCCGAGGCCCGAGCCGGTGACGCGCACGATGGAGCCGGTGACGCCGATCAGCGCCTGCGCGACGACGGCGGCGATCCCGACGGCCCGCTGCACGGCGGCGGACGGAAACGGCAGGCGGGCGACGAGGCTGGTGAACGGCACGCGTTCGATGGTAGAGCGCGCGGAAAAGCGGCTTTCGGCAGGTCCCGGCGCCCAGAAGGGTGACGCGGGGCGCAAGGGACCTAGGTCACGGAAGCGGCGGGTCCCCCGCCCTTCCCTGGGGGGCGTCCCCTTGGCCAGTCTATCGGCGGCAGGCGACAAAATCGGCTGTAGGCGAGTAAAGCGGTCGAGTAGTCCACATCGGCGGCGCCCTGTGGACAAGGCTGCGGTCAGGTGAGTTTCGTCGTCCGCGAAGCCAGCGCCCCCGCCAGCACCGCCCACACCGCCAGCACCAGCATGGGCCCGGGCGCGAAGGAACCGTCCACCAAAGCGGCCCGCATCCCCTCCGCCAGCGCCCCCGACGGCAGCAGCTCCACCACACGAGCCAACCCCGAAGGCAACGACGACGGCGCCAGCAGAATCCCGCCCGCCAACAGCAGCACGAACCACACGATGTTGGCCAAAGCCAAAACCGCCTCGGCCCGCAAAGCGCCACCCAAAAGAACGCCCAAAGCCCCGAAAGCAAGCGTCCCCAAGACCAGCAGCAGCACCGCCGAAAAAAGCCCGGAAACCGAGGGCGACCAACCCAAGAACGCCGCCACCACACCGATGATCACCGACTGCAGCACGACCACCACGAGCGCGGCGATCAGCCGCCCCGCCACCAGCAGCCACCGTGGCAACGCCGTTGCCGACAACCGCTTCAGTACCCCGTACCGCCGGTCGAAGCCCAGCGCGATCGCCTGGCCCGTGAACGCCGACGACATCACCGCCAGCGCCAGGATTCGCGGCGTGATCCAATCCACCCGCGGAACCGGGCCCAGCGACGAAGCCGGCAGGATGTCCAGCAGCGACAACCCGATCAGCAACGCCAGCGGGATCAACAGCGTGAGCAGCACCTGCTCGCCGTGGCGCAACGTCAAGCTCGCCTCGACCCGTGCGTGCGTGCGCAGCATGCGGCCCAGCGAACCCCGGCCGGGGGCGGGGGTGAAGGTGCCCGGAGGAAACGTCACGCCCGCAGCTCCCGTCCGGTCAGCTCGAGGAAGACTTCTTCGAGCGTGCGCTTGCCGACCTGCAGCTCCTCCGGCAGGACGCCCTGCTGCGCGCACCACGCCGTGACCGTCGACACGACCTGGGGGTCGACCAGCCCGACCACGACGTACGTGCCCGGTGCCGATTCGCGCACCTCGTAACCCTCCGGCAGCGCCGCTGCCAGCAACGCCGTGTCCAGCCGCGTGCGGGCCTTGAAGCGGAGCCCGGCCGCGCCCGTCTCGTCCACCGTCAGCGACTGCGGCGCACCCGAGACGACCACCTTGCCGTGGTCCACGATCACCACCGTGTCGGCCAGCGCCTCGGCCTCCTCCATCAGGTGCGTGGTCAGCAGCACCGAGACGCCGTCGCGGCGCAACGCCGACAGCAGGTCCCACACCAGCCGGCGGGCTTGGGGGTCCATGCCCGCCGTCGGCTCGTCGAGGAACACCAGCTCGGGCCGCCCGACCAGGGCGCACGCCAGCGAAAGCCGCTGCTGCTGCCCGCCGGACAGGCGCTTGAACGGCGTCCGCCGAACACTCGAAAGACCAAGCACGTCCAGCAGCCACGCCGGCTCCAGCGGCGACGCCGCGCAGGAGGCGACCAGGTTGAGCATCTCGTCGGCGCGGACGCCGGGGTACGCGCCGCCGCCCTGGGGCATGATCCCGACACGGGGGCGCAGCTCCGCCGACTCGCGGACCGGGTCGAGGCCGAGCACGCGCACCGAACCGGCGTCAGGCTTGAGGAACCCTTCGCAGACTTCGACGGTGGTGGTCTTGCCGGCCCCGTTCGGGCCGAGCAGGGCGAGCAGGCTGCCGCGCTCCATCCGCAGGTCGAGACCGTCGACCGCGCGGGTGGAGCCGTAGCTTTTGACCAGCCCGGTGATCTCGACGGCGGGGGCACTCACATCGGGTCACGATACGGGCTCGGCCCGCGCGGGCAGCCGCGGGGACGGCCTGGAGAGCAAGACGGGAGCGAGGCGCCGCACGATCAGCATCCCGCCGCCGCAGACGACGATCGCCGCGACGTAGGCGAACGGCAGCACGTACGGGCGGCCGTCGAACGTGCTGCCGGTCGGCGGCAGCAGGAACGGCAGGGCGGCGGACAGCACCGCCGCGGCCACCCGGAAGCGGGACGTCCCGGCCGCCGCGGCCAGCGGGATCACCGCCCACAGCACGTACCAGGGCTGCAGGTTGATCTGCAGGATCATCACCGCGCCGAGGGAGACGCCGAGGCCGATGATCGGCCGGTAGCGCCACTTGAAGCTGTCCCACAGGAACTTGACCGTGATCGCGACGGCCACGAGGTAGCCGAGCGCGCCGAGGATCGGCACCAGGCCGTTGGTGTGGTTGCCGAGGCCGAGCGCGATGCCGAGGACGCCGGAGAGGTTGGCCAGCTCGGCGGTGGGGGAGATCCAGGACCGGACCAGGCCGGGGGTGTTGAACGTCGCGCCGACCCAGCCGAAGCCGAGCCCGGTGCCGAAGCACACGGCCACGAGGACCACGCCGAACCACGCCGCCATCGGCGCGCCCGCGTAGAAGAGGTCCTTGAGCCTGCCGTGCCAGCGCCGCGCCACCATCACGGCGAAGAACGGCAACGCGAACACCGCCGGCAGCTTCACCGCGACGCCGAGGGTGATGATCGCCACGCCCAACCCGATGTAGAGCAGTTCCCCGCGCGCCAGCGGCGGTGGCGTGTCGCCCTTGACTCGGATCGGCAGCTTGCGGATGCCGACCTCGAGACCGGCGAGCATCAGGCCGACGGCGAGCGCGTCGTTGTGGGCGCCCGCGACGAAGTGGAAGATCAGCAGCGGGTTCAGCGCGCCCAGCCACAACGCGGTCGCGGGCTGGACGCCGAAGCGGCGGGCCAGCCGGGGCAGCGCCCACACGATGAGGACGACGCCGGCGAGCGCGAGCAGCCGCTGCAGCAGCACGCCGACGGCGATGCTGTTGCCGGCCAGCGGCGCCAGCCAGCCGCCGAGGCGCAGCACCAGCGGCCCGTACGGCGCCGGCGTCTCGCGCCACATGTTCGACACGCCCGCGGTGAACGGGTCGGCGACGCCGAGGGCCTGCGCCGGGCCGAGCACGTACGGGTCCATCCCGCGGTGCACGATCTCGCTCTGCGCGAGGTAGCTGTAGACGTCGCGGGAGAACAGCGGCGGGATGACCAGCAGCGGCAGCACCCACAGCGCGATGGTCCGGGCGAGCTGGCCCTGCGACGCGAGCCGGGCGCGGTCGGGGCGGGCGAACTTGCCGAGCATCAGCCAGCTCAGCACCAGGATGCCCATCCCGGAGATGGCGATGGCCAGCGACACCGTCGGGATCCGGGTGAACAGCCGCAGCACCGGGATCTCCTGCACCGGGTTGATCACCGGGGCGGCGCCGGCGCCGAGGGAGCCCAGCGCGAGGAAGAGCGACCCGACCGTGCCGAAGCGGCGGACGACGTTCAGCCCGCGCCGCTCGTCGGCCTCCAGGGGCAGCGGTTCGAGCGGGCGGACGGGCGAAAGCGTGACGGGGTGCGCACTGTCGGTCGCGACGATCGTCGCCTGCTGGTCCTGCTCACCCACTGCCACGCGTGCAGGGTATCGGGGCCGCCGAGGAGTGAGTCGGGTCACTGCCGCGGACCCCGCCTTTGCGGGTCATCCGGAAATAAGACACACTTGTGTTGTGAAAAAGACGGAGGCGGGTGACCAGGCGGGCGGCGACATGCCCCGCGCCGCGGCTCCGCACGTCCCGTCGCAGGTCGGCGCCGAGGGCAAGACCCGGCACGAAGTCGCGCGGCTGCTGCTGGAACAGGGTCCCATGACCGCCGTCGTGGTCGCCGAGCAGCTCGGGATCAGCCCGACGGCCGTCCGCCGGCACCTCGACGCGCTGCTCGCCGACGGCGAGGCCGAGACCCGGGACGCGCCGCGCCGCGGACCCCGGGGCCGGGGTCGTCCGGCGAAGCTCTTCCTGCTCACCGAGCCCGGCCGCGCGCGGTTCGGGCACGCCTACGACGACCTGGCCGTGTCGGCCATCCGCTTCCTCGCCGAGCACGCCGGCGAAGACGCCGTCCGCGCCTTCGCCGAGCGCCGCATCGAGAAGCTGGTCGGGCCGCACCGCTCGGCGATCACCGGATCGAGTGATCCCGCGGCACGCGCCGAGGCCCTGGCGACCGCGCTGACCAGGGAGGGCTACGCTGCGTCGACCCGTCAGGTCGGTGCTGGTGCCCTCGAAAAGCAGGCACCGGGCCAGAACGTGGGCGCACAGCTCTGCCAGCACCACTGCCCGGTCGCCCACGTGGCCGCGGAGTTCCCGCAGCTCTGCGAGGCCGAGACCGAGGCGTTCGCGCAGCTGCTGGGCACCCACGTCCAGCGGCTGGCGACCATCGCACGCGGTGACTCCGCGTGCACCACCCACGTACCCGTCACGGCGGGTCGGCCGGCCCATCCCGAGCCGGCGAGAATGGTGTCCCCCGAGGGGCACACAGCACGGATCCCGAATGGAGGGAAACCCGCATGACTGCCGCTGCCGAGCAGCGCACTCCCACCACCGCGCCACTGAGCCAGGAAGAGACCATCGAGTCCCTTGGCAAGTACGCGTTCGGCTGGGCGGACTCCGACGTGGCGGGCGCCAGCGCCCGTCGCGGGCTGAACGAGGACGTCGTCACCGACATCTCCTCGAAGAAGTCCGAGCCGGAGTGGATGCGCGAAGCGCGACTGAAGGCGCTCAAGCTCTTCGAGAAGAAGCCCATGCCCAACTGGGGGGCCGACCTCTCCGGGATCGACTTCGAGAACATCAAGTACTTCGTGCGGTCCACGGAGAAGCAGGCCACCTCCTGGGAGGAACTGCCCGAGGACATCAAGAACACGTACGACAAGCTCGGCATCCCCGAGGCGGAGAAGCAGCGCCTCGTCGCCGGTGTCGCCGCGCAGTACGAGTCCGAGGTCGTCTACCACCAGATCCGCGAGGACCTGGAGGAGCAGGGCGTCCTGTTCCTGGACACCGACTCCGCGCTCAAGGAGCACCCGGAGCTGTTCCAGGAGTACTTCGGCTCGGTGATCCCGGCCGGTGACAACAAGTTCTCCGCGCTGAACACGGCGGTGTGGTCCGGCGGCTCGTTCATCTACGTGCCGAAGGGCGTGCACGTCGAGATCCCGCTGCAGGCCTACTTCCGGATCAACACCGAGAACATGGGCCAGTTCGAGCGCACCCTGATCATCGTCGACGAAGGTGCGTACGTGCACTACGTCGAAGGCTGCACGGCGCCGATCTACCAGTCCGACTCGCTGCACTCGGCGGTCGTGGAGATCATCGTCAAGAAGGGCGCCCGCTGCCGCTACACGACCATCCAGAACTGGTCGAACAACGTCTACAACCTGGTCACCAAGCGCGCCAAGTGCGAAGAGGGCGCGACCATGGAATGGATCGACGGCAACATCGGTTCCAAGGTGACGATGAAGTACCCGTCGGTGTTCCTCATGGGCGAGCACGCCAAGGGCGAGGTCCTGTCGGTCGCGTTCGCGGGCGAGGGCCAGCACCAGGACGCGGGCGCCAAGATGGAGCACCTCGCGCCGCACACGTCCTCGACCATCGTGTCGAAGTCGGTGGCGCGCGGCGGCGGCCGCACCTCCTACCGCGGCCTGGTCCGCGTGGCGAAGCGGGCGCACCACTCGCGCTCCAGCGTCGTCTGCGACGCGCTGCTGGTGGACACGATCTCGCGCTCGGACACGTACCCGTACGTGGACATCCGCAACGACGAGGTGTCCATGGGCCACGAGGCCACGGTGTCCAAGGTCAGCGAAGACCAGCTGTTCTACCTGATGTCGCGCGGTCTCGACGAGGCCGAGGCGATGGCGATGATCGTGCGCGGCTTCGTCGAGCCGATCGCCCGTGAGCTGCCGATGGAGTACGCGCTCGAGCTGAACCGCCTGATCGAGCTCCAGATGGAAGGGTCCGTCGGCTAGTCATGTCGGTTACCGAGAACAACGTTTCCGAAGCTCTTCGCGAGGGGGCCGTCATTCCGGCGGCCTCCCGCGCGGAGCGCTTCACCTCCTACGACGTCGAGGCCTTCGAGGTCCCGGGTGGTCGTGAGGAGAACTGGCGCTTCACGCCGATGAAGCGGCTGCGCGGCCTGCACGACGGCAGCGCGACCGCCACCGGCGAGATCACCCTCGAAGCCGAGGCCGCGCCCGAGCTGAAGATCGAGTCGGTCGGCCGGGACGACGAGCGGCTGGGTGCCGCCGGCGTGCCGAGCGACCGGATCGCCGCGCAGGCGTACTCGGCGTTCACCAAGGCCACCGTCGTGACGGTGCCGAAGGAGACGAAGGCGTCGAAGCCGTCCGTGCTGCGGATCCACGGCCCGGGCGAGGGCCAGGTCGCCTACGGGCACCTGCAGGTCCGCGCCGAGGCGTTCGCCGAAGCCGTCATCGTGCTCGACCACGTCGGCTCCGGCACCTACGCCGACAACGTCGAGTTCGTCATCGGCGACGGCGCCAAGGTCACCGTGGTCAGCGTCCAGGACTGGGCCGACGACGCGGTGCACGTCTCCGAGCAGCACCTGAAGCTCGGCCGCGACGCCGCGCTGCGGCACACGGTCATCACCCTCGGCGGTGACCTGGTCCGCGTCTCGCCGACGGCGACCTTCGCCGACAAGGGCGGCGACGTCGAGATGCTCGGCGTCTACTTCGCGGACAAGGGCCAGCACCAGGAGCACCGGCTGTTCGTCGACCACGCGGTGCCGAACTGCAAGTCGCGCGTGATGTACAAGGGCGCGCTGCAGGGCGACGACGCCCACGCGGTCTGGATCGGCGACGTCCTGATCCGCGCCGCGGCCGAGGCCACCGACACCTACGAGCTCAACCGCAACCTGGTGCTGACGCCGGGTGCGCGTGCGGACTCGGTGCCGAACCTCGAGATCGAGACCGGCGAGATCGAAGGCGCCGGCCACGCGAGCGCGACGGGAAGGTTCGACGACGAGCAGTTGTTCTACCTGCAGTCGCGCGGGATCGCCGAAGAAGCCGCGCGGCGCTTGGTCGTGCGCGGGTTCTTCCACGAGATCCTGGTGAAGATCGACGTCCCCGAGGTGCGCGAGCGCCTCGAAGCCGCGATCGAAGCCGAACTCGAAGCCGTCGGCGCCTGACCGCCCTCTCTGACTTAGGAAACGAAGAAATGGCTACCCTGGAAATCAAGGACCTCCACGCCTCGGTCACGACCGACGAGGGCGCCAAGGAGATCCTCAAGGGCGTCAACCTGACCATCAAGTCGGGCGAGACGCACGCGATCATGGGCCCCAACGGCTCCGGCAAGTCCACCCTGTCCTACGCGATCGCCGGGCACCCGAAGTACGAAGTCACCTCGGGTGAGGTGCTCCTCGACGGCGAGAACGTCCTCGAGATGAGCGTCGACGAGCGCGCCCGCGCCGGTCTCTTCCTGGCCATGCAGTACCCGGTCGAGGTGCCCGGCGTGTCCATGTCCAACTTCCTCCGCACCGCGGCCACCGCGGTCCGTGGCGAGGCCCCCAAGCTGCGCCACTGGGTCAAGGAGGTCAAGGAGGAGATGGGCAAGCTCGAGATCTCGCAGGAGTTCGCCGAGCGCTCGGTCAACGAGGGCTTCTCCGGCGGCGAGAAGAAGCGCCACGAGATCCTGCAGCTGGCGCTGCTCAAGCCGAAGTTCGCCATCCTCGACGAGACCGACTCCGGCCTCGACGTCGACGCCCTGCGCGTCGTCTCCGAGGGCGTCAACGCGTACAAGGCTTCGAGCGAGGTCGGCGTCATGCTGATCACGCACTACACCCGGATCCTGCGCCACATCACGCCGGACTTCGTGCACGTCTTCGCCGGCGGCAAGATCGTCGAGTCGGGCGGCAAGGAACTGGCCGACGAGCTGGAAGAGAACGGGTACGTCAAGTACGTCGGCAAGCCCGAGCCCGCCGCTATCTGATTTTCGCCTGCACTACACCGAGAACGAGAGGAGTCGGCCCGATGACCACCACCTCGGCCAGCTCTTTGCCACTGGACGTGGCGGCCCTGAGGGCCGACTTCCCCATCCTGTCGCGCACCGTCCGCGACGGGAAACCCTTGGTGTACCTGGACTCCGGAGCGACGTCGCAACGGCCGCACCAGGTGTTCGACGCCGAACGCGACTACGTCTTCACGTCGAACGCCGCCGTGCACCGCGGTGCGCACCAGTTGTCGGAAGAGGCGACGGACGCTTACGAATCCGCCCGGGCGAAGATCGCCGAGTTCGTCGGCGCCGACCCCGAAGAGCTGGTGTTCACCAAGAACGCGACCGAGGGCATCAACCTCGTCGCGTACTCGTTCAGCAACGCGGCCACCGCCGGTCCCGAGGCTTCGCGCTTCGTCGTCGGCCCGGGTGACGAGATCGTCATCACCGAGATGGAGCACCACGCGAACCTCGTGCCGTGGCAGCAGCTGTGCCAGCGCACCGGGGCGACGCTGAAGTGGTTCAAGGTCACGCCGGAGGGCCGGCTCGACCTGTCCGATGTGGACGAACTGATCACCGAGCGCACGAAGGTGGTCGCGTTCGCGCACCAGTCCAACGTGCTCGGCACGGTCAACCCGGTGTCGTTCCTGGTCGAGAAGGCGAAGGCGGTCGGTGCGCTGACCGTCCTCGACGCCTGCCAGTCGGTGCCCCACTTCTCGGTCGACTTCCACGCCCTGGGTGTCGACTTCGCGGTGTTCTCCGGGCACAAGATGCTCGGCCCGTCCGGCATCGGTGTCCTTTACGGCCGCACCGAGCTGCTCGAGGCGATGCCGCCGTTCCTCACCGGCGGGTCGATGATCGAGATGGTCCGCATGGAGGGCTCGACCTTCGCGCCGCCGCCGCAGCGGTTCGAGGCGGGTGTCCCGATGACGTCGCAGGCCATCGGCCTCGGCGCGGCCGTCGACTACCTCTCGGCCATCGGCATGGACCGGGTCGCCGCGCACGAGCACGAGCTCGCCGCCGCGGCCCTCGAAGGCATCGGAGCGATCCCGGGCGTCCGGATCGTCGGGCCGACCGACCTGGCCGACCGCGGCGCGACCGTGTCGTTCGTGATCGACGGCGTGCACCCGCACGACGCCGGCCAGGTGCTCGACAGCCTCGGCATCGCCGTCCGCGTCGGCCACCACTGCGCGTGGCCGCTGCACCGCGCGTGCAACGCGCAGGCGACTGTGCGCGCGTCCTTCTACCTCTACAACGAGCTGTCCGAAGTGGACGCGCTCGTCGCGGGCATCCGCGAGGCGCAGAAGTTCTTCGGGGTGGCCCAGTGAACCTGGAGAGCATGTACCAGGAGATCATCCTGGACCACTACAAGAACCCGCACGGGCGCGGCCTGCGCGACCCGTTCGACGCCGAGTCGTTCCAGGTCAACCCGACCTGCGGCGACGAGGTGACGCTGCGGGTCAAGGTCGACGACGGCAAGGTCGCCGACGTCTCCTACGACGGCCAGGGCTGCTCGATCAGCCAGGCCTCGACGTCGGTCTTGACGGATCTCGTCGTCGGCCACACGATCGAGGAGGCGTTCACCACCATGGACGCCTTCGTGGAACTGATGCAGGGCAAGGGAAAGGTCGAGCCGGACGAGGACGTGCTGGAGGACGGGGTCGCCTTCGCGGGCGTCGCCAAGTACCCCGCCCGCGTGAAGTGCGCCCTCCTCGGCTGGATGGCTTTCAAGGACGCCGTCGCCCGGACGACCAGTGGAGCTGAAAAGGCATGACCGAAGACACCGCCACCGACGCTCGCGAGGGCCGGACCGCCGCCGACCTCGACGCCGAGACCACCGCGAAGCAGGACCTCGACCTCGCCAAGATCGAGGACGTCGAGGAAGCCATGCGCGACGTCGTCGACCCCGAGCTCGGCATCAACGTCGTCGACCTCGGCCTGGTCTACGACATCCGCGTCGAGCCGGACAACACGGCGACCCTCGACATGACCCTGACGTCCGCGGCCTGCCCGCTGACCGACGTCATCGAGGACCAGACGAACGCCGCGCTCACCAGCGGCGGCCTGGTCAAGGACTTCCGGATCAACTGGGTCTGGATGCCGCCGTGGGGCCCGGAGAAGATCACCGAGGATGGCCGCGAGCAGCTGCGCGCCCTCGGCTTCACCGTCTGATTCCTCGCACGTCGAGCGGGTCACCTTCCGAGGTGGCCCGCTTTGTGTATAACGACCTATACCGCGCGTGCCAGGCCAGCGCGTACAGGACGAGCGTGGCCAGGAACCCGCTGCCGGCGCCGGTGACCGCGAGGTAGGTCGCGTTGCCGATCACGCCGGCGCGGGTCATCGGGTCGTGGTGCGCCAGGAACGGCAGCACCTGCACCAGGACGCCGATCAGTGCGCCGGCCGTCAGGAACGCCGTGACCGCCTTGCGGTGGCGGGTACCGGGCGGGACCTCCCGAGCCGGCGCCGTGCGGTACCAGCGGACGAGCCACCACGCGAGCACCGCGGCGCCCGCGATCGTGCTGAGCAGCTGGATCAGCCGGCCGACGTCGACGCCGGTGACGAGCGGAATCCGCAGGAACGCGAACCCGCCGCTCTCGTGGGTGAAGGCGTCCCAGCCGACGTGCGTGGCGGCGCCGAGCACCAGGGACAGCGCGATCCACCCCGGCCGTTTCCAGGTGAAGTGGCGGGGGAGCCGCGCGGCCAGCGGCTTCGGTGCCAGCGCCAGCAGGGGCCGCTTCAGCAAGACGTGGAACACCGCCAGCAGGACGAGCGCCAGCAGCGGGTCGAGCCACAGGACCGACGCGAACTCGTGCGTCTTCGTCAGGCCGACGCCGGGCAGCCGCGGCACGAACCAGAAGACGTCCGGCGCCACCGACCCGGCCACGAGCGCGGAGGGGACAAGAGGACGTCTCGCCAGCGGGAGCACGGCGGCCGGGTGACTCAGCGTGAACGGCACGCAGCTAGTATCCCGGGGTGGTCCTGCGCTCGATCGTCCTGTTCCTCGCCGCGGCGGTCTGCGAAATCGGCGGCGCCTGGCTGGTCTGGCAGGGCGTCCGCGAACACCGCGGCTGGCTGTGGATCGGCGGCGGGATCCTGGCCCTCGGCGTGTACGGCTTCGTGGCGACGCTCCAGCCGGACGCCCACTTCGGCCGCATCCTCGCCGCGTACGGCGGCGTGTTCGTCGCCGGCTCGCTGGCGTGGGGGATGGTCGCGGACGGTTACCGCCCGGACCGCTACGACGTCCTCGGCGCGCTGCTGTGCCTCGCGGGCGTCGCGGTGATCATGTACGGGCCGCGCACCGGCTGAGCTGTAACGTTCCCCGGCCCCCGTCGATAGACCGGTGCAATCGTCATGGGGGGAACGTATGCGCAGATTTGTCCTGCTTCCGGCTGTCCTCGTCGCCGGGTCCATCTCCGTCCTCACCGCTCCGGCGGCTTCGGCCGCGGACGGGTTCGTGCCGTCCGCCGCTGTCGCGCGGGCGTCCTGGGGGTACGTCGAAGCGTCGACGCCCACGACCGCCCACCCGGGCGGCGCCGAGCCCGCCCCGGTCGGGACCACCCCGCGCGGCGCGAAGGCCGCCCGGTCGTTCTTCACCTTCGACGTCGCCCGGTTCAAGGGAACGCACGTCGTGTCGGCCGTGGTCGCGGCCGAGGAAACCCGCGCGGCCGACTGCGCGCACCGGTCGCTCGAACTGTGGCGCACCGCGCCGTTCACTTCGCGCTCGTCGTGGCTGAAGCCGCCCGCGGAGCTGGAACGCCTGGCCACCGCGGGAAAGCCGGCTTCGGGCTGCGCCGTCGCGGACGCCCGGTTCGACGTCACCGCGGCGCTGACCGCGGCGGCCGGGCGGGGTGACACCCAGCTGACGCTCGAGCTACGCGTCCCGGCCGGGCAGGAGTTCGACCCGCGCTACGCCCGCGACTTCGCCGACGGGGTGGCCCTGCAGGTCGGCTACAACGGTGCGCCCGCCGCCCCGACGGCCCTCGAGAACAACGACGTCGCCTGCACCCCCGACTCGCCGGGCCGCTACCTCAACCCGAACTACCGCGACTTCACCCCGTCCGTCGTCATGTCCGGTCACTTCACCGATCCCGACGAGGGCGACGAGCTGACCGCGCGTTACGAGCTGTGGCCGGTGGACCAGCCGGCCGCGAAACGGCAGCTGGACGCCCCGGTCTACTCCGGCGGTTCGGGCTCGGTGCTGGTGAAGAGCGAGGAACTCACCGAGGGCACGACCTACGCCTGGCACGCCAGGGGCGACGACGGCACGGACGTCTCGCCGTGGAGCACCACCTGCTACTTCACCGTCGACCGCGTCGTGCCGAACGCGCCGACCGTCACCTCCGACGTCTACCGCACGGACGTGCCCGGCGCGCAGGGTGACGTCGGCCTGCCGGGGCACTTCACCTTCGACACAGGAGGGTCCGCCGACGTCGTCGGCTACGAGTACGCGATCTCGACCGGCGGCTGGATGGACCCGAAGACGGTCGCGCCGGAACACCCGGGCGGTCCCGTGACGGTCACCTGGGCCCCTTCGGATTCGGGCTGGAACTACCTCTACGCCTACGCGATCGACCGCGCGGGCAACCGCTCGCAGTCGCTGTCGACCGGCTTCTACGTCAACGAGTCGCGGCCCGACATCTGGTCGGTGCAGTACCCGCAGGGGTGGACCAACCTCGACGGCGGCGTCGGGATCCCGGGTGTCTTCAACTTTTCCCCGATGACGCTGGAGGACGTCGTCGAGTACCAGTACCGGCTCGACGACGGCCCGACCCTGACCGTGCCCGCGGGTGACGACCACAAGGGTGCCGCGACCATCACCCCCCAGAGCGGCGGGTTCCACGACGTGTACGTGCGGGCCAAGACCGCGTCGGGCTACGTCGGAGCGGAGCGGGGCTACCACTTCCAGGTCGACGACATGCCGACGGTGACCGGCGCGGACGGCCTGCTCCTGCTCGGCGAGCCGCGGACGATGACCTTCGCGCCGCGCGCGGCCGGGGTCACCTCGTACGACTACGCGTTCGTCCTCAACGGCGGTTCGCCGACCGAGTTCCGGTCGGTGCCGGCCGGCCCGGACGGCACGGCGACCATCACCTGGACGCCCGACCGCACCGACTACATCCAGCTGCGGATCCGCAGCCACAGCGGCACGGCCGCGCCGACCCTCGAACGGTCGGTGTACCTGAGCATCGACGGCGCCGCGCCCACCGTGACGGTGACCGGGGGCGCCCACCCCGGTGAGGCCGCCCGGGCGGTGTTCAGCAGCAAGCTGACGGGGGTCGCGAAGTACCAGTACTCGATCGACTCCGACGGTCCGCACACCGTCGCGGCCGGCGCCGACGGCACCGCCACGATCACCTGGACCCCGACGACCGGTGGCTGGAAGACGGTCCAGGCCCGGGCGATCACGGCGAGCGGGATCACCACCGACCCGGGCTGGGGCTCGGTCTACGTCCACGACGAGCCGGGGATCACCTCGGCGGAGTTCCCGGAGAACGGCACCACGGCCGGGCACCCGGGCCGGTTCACCCTGGAGGCCCACCAGCCGGGCGCGGTCGAGTTCGTCTACTCGCTGGGCGGCGGCGAACTGACGTTGCCGGTCGGCCCGGACGGCCGGGCTTCCTTCGAATGGACACCGCCGGGCTACGACGACTACCGGCTCACGGCCTGGACGCGGGACGCCGCCGGGACGTCGTCGACTCGGCAGACGTACGACTTCGACGTGTTCACCCAGCCGGTCATCGCCTCTGACGACTACCCGGACGGCGAGTTCGGCGGGGGACCGGGCGTGCCGGGGACGTTCCGCTTCTCGACGGCGTCGGACTCGGCGGCGAGCTACGACTACACCTTCTCGGGCCCTTCCGGGGACGAGAGCGGCACGGTCGCGGCGGGTCCGGACGGCACGGCGACGCTGACGTGGACGCCGAGTGAGGCCGGGTACTACTCGCTGACGGTGTCGCACCGCTACCGCGACGGCGGGTACAAGACCGAGCGCTACTACTCGTTCTTCGTCAGGGAAGGCGCGTCTTCGTGACCGAGCTGTCTTTCCCGCCGGCGCCGCCCGAGCCGGCGAAACCGCGCTCGAGCCTGCGCGCGGTGCTGGTGCTGATCGCCGTCGCGGTGCTCGGTTTCGGCGCCGGTGGGTACGGCTTCGGCCGGATCATGCTGGGGTACGAGGCCTACTCGATCCCGGGTGCGAGCATGAGTCCCACGCTGAAGCCCGGCGACCGGATCGTCGTGCGCCGGGCTCCCGACGCCGAAGTGCACCGCGGGGACGTCGTCGCCATCGACTCGAGCGCGTACGCCGATCAGAGCCGCGCCGGCATCAGCGTCGTCCGCGTGGTCGGCGTGGCCGGGGACACGGTCGCCTGCTGCACCGACGAGCACCTTTCGGTCAACGGCAAGGCGATCACCGAGCCCTACATCACCCCCGGCTACGAAGGTCTCTTCGAGTTCTCCGCCAAGGTGCCCGAGGGCACGATCTTCGTCGAGGGCGACAACCGCGGCAATTCCGACGACTCGCGCTTCGGCGGCCCGGTGGCGTTGTCCGGCGTCACCGGATTCGTGGTGGCCACCGGCACGGTCGTCACCCCGCAGCCGCTGACCCCGGTCACCGCCTTCGCCGACGCGGGTTTGCCGGGAACGCCGTACTCCGACGGGACTTTGACCACCCTGCGGTGGTGGATCCTCGGCGGGCTCGCGCTGGTCGCCGTCGCCGTCACCGGGCTGATCGTGACCGCCGTCCGGAGCGCCGGAAGACGACGAAGAGCAGCCGCAGCCCCACCAGCGCGCTGATCACCAGCAGGTTGTAGCCGAACACCTGGTGCAGCGTCAGGTCGGCGACGACGCGCGGGCCGCCGTCGCCGGCCAGCAGCAGGACGGCCATCAGCCCGGTCGCCGCGCCGACGAACGCCAGCAGGACCTCGTGCACGAGCGTCGTGACGACGTCGCGGTCGCGCTCGTCGGAGAACAGCCGGACGTTGACCGACAGCCTGCCCTCCTCCAGCGCGGCGCCGATGCGGTCGACGCGGCGCGGGAGGCGGCGCAGGACGGGCAGCAGCGCCATGGCCTCGGTGAGCGCGGTGTGGCGCAGCGAGTCCGGCCGCAGCCGGGCGCCGACCTGCTCGGCGGCGAACGCGCGGGACTCGGCCAGGACGTCGAACCCGGGGTCCAGCGCGGAAAGCGTCCCCTCGACGGTGGCGAGCGCCCGGAACACCGCGGCGACCGGCGGCGGCACGCTCAGCCGGAAGTCCGCGACGACCCGGAACAGGCTGGTGAACAGGTCGAGGCCGGGGGAGCGGCCGGGCCCGAAGTGGCGGGCGACGAGGGCGCCGAGCGCGCGGTCGAGGCGCTGCTCGTCGATGTCGCCGGTGCGGTCGACGATCTCCAGCAGACCGTCGCGCAGAGCCGCCGGGTCGCCGCGGTCGAGGGCCAGCACGAGGTTCTGCAGGCCGCCGCGCAACCCGGCGTCGAGGCGGCCGACCGAGCCGAAGTCGAGCAGCCCCAGACGGCCGTCGGCGAGCAGCATGAGGTTGCCCGGGTGCGGGTCGGCGTGGAAGACGCCGCCGATCAGCACTTGGTCGAGCAGGCACCGCAAGAGGGCCCGCGCTAGCCGTTTGCGGTCGGCCGCGGGTGCCTTCTCCAGCGGCGTTCCGTCCAGTTTGGACATGACCAGAACGCGCTCGGTGGACAGTGCTTTGTGGACGGTGGGCAGTGCGACGTCCGGGCACGAAGTGGCGGCCACGGCGGCGATGTTGCGGGCTTCGATGGTGAAGTCGAGCTCCTCGGCCAGTGCGTCGGCGAACCCGTCGGCGAGGTCGGCGACCCCGAGCGAGCGTGCCCACTCGGCGCGTTCTTCCAGGGCCGCGGCGACGCGGCGGACGATGTCGATGTCGCGTTCGGCCTGTTCGCGCACGCCGGGGCGCTGCACCTTGACCACGACGTCCTCGCCGCTGCGCAGGCGGGCCCGGTAGACCTGCGCGACCGACGCGGCGGCGAGCGGTTCCGGGTCGAACTCGGCGAAGACGTCGTCGGGCGAGCCGCCGAGCTCTTCGGTGAGCACGGCCCGCACGGCGTCGGCCTTCGCGGGGGCGACCCGGTCCTGCAGCTTCGCGAGCTCGTCGACGAACACCGGCGGCAGCAGGTCCGCGCGCGTCGAGAGCAGCTGGCCGAGCTTCACGAACGTCACGCCGCCCTCTTCGAGCGCGAGCCGCAGGGAGCGGGCGAGCTTGGCGTGCCGGACGCCGGGTTCGCGGCGCCCGGCGATGGGGCGGCCGAGGCCGTGCTTGATCGCGATCCGGCTGATCCGCGAGTACCGCCGGGCGCGCCGGACCTTGGCGCGCAGCGCCCCCGGCCGGAACCCGGCGGGCAGGGCCAGCTCGGCGACGAACAGGAAGATCAGCGTCGCCAGGAAAGCGCTGCCCGCCAACGGGATCAGCAGGCCGACGGCCGCACCGCCGTTGTGCAGCAGGGAAAGCGGGAAGGCCTGCCCGATGCCGCCCGCGACGAGCCAGCCGAACGCGGCCCCGCACAGCGCGCGGACGGCGCCGACCCGCACGCCGAGCACGCGCCGCGAGGCGACCACCAGCGGCCACAGCACGAGCGCGTAGAGCGGGAGGGTCAGCAGGCCCAGCAGGATGTCCATGGGGGCGAGCAGACCACGGCGGCCCGGGTGGGCGGCTCACGCGGCGGCGGGACCGGGCTCCCTCCGGCGAGGGAGCTACTTTCGGCCGTGGCCCCGGTGTCCGTTGACTTCTAACCTGATCGCTCGAACCACGGTGAAGTGTTCTCTGAATCGGACGAAGGAGACACGATGGACGCACGCGTGATCACCCGGATCGCGGCCTTGGCCCTGGTGGCCCCGCTGGGCGTGGGCCTGGCCCCGACGGCTTCGGCGGCCGCGGTGACGACGCTCTACTACAGCTCATCGGGGGCGCCGGACTACCTCGCCCAGATCGACCGGGGCGCGGCCAACTGGAACGCCGCGGTCACGGACGTGAAGCTGGTCAAGCGCACGACGGGCGCGACGATCAAGTTCCACGAGATCCACAGCGGCGGTTCGTACACGAACACCAACGGCCACGGCCGGGGCGACATCTACCTGGACACGAGCCAGGTGGCGGAGGGGTACGACCCAACCCGCATCGCGGCGCACGAGCTGGGCCACAATCTGGGGCTGCCGGACCACTACAGCGGGCCGTGCACGGAGTTGATGTCGGGCCATGGGCCGGGGACGTCGTGCACGAACGCGAAGCCGTCGGCGGCCGAGGCGGCGAAGGTGCAGTCGTTGTGGGTGAACGGCCTGGCGGGGGCTTCGGATGCTCCGCGCAAGGTTGCTTACTAGGTCCGGTCCAGAGCGCCCCAATGTGGCCTTCGGTGCGTGAGACGCACCGAAGGCCACATTGGGTGCGTGGGACGCAACCAAGGCCGCCTTGGGGCGCTTGCGCCCGCTGCCGGCCGCGTCGCCCCGCGGGCACCCCCGCCTCCACCGCGAGAGGGAGGCGCACACCGCCGCCACCTGCGAAGATCGGCCCGTGCGCATTCTCCGCCCCCTGACGAGCAAAGCGACCTACCGCCGGTGGGTCTACCTCGTCCTCGGCGGGGCCATCAGCGTCCCCTACCTGCTCTTCTCCGCCGTCGCCGTGCCGTCCGTCCTGCCGTTCGTCACCACCGTCGACGAGGCCGTCCTCGTCGGGGGCGCGATCACCCTGCTCGTCCTCGCCGGGACCGCCTTCCTGCCCGCCGTGCACGTCCTCGAATCCACCGCCGTCCGGGAACTGCTCGACGACCCCGTTCCGGACGCGCCCGCGAAACCCCGCAGCCTGCCCGGGCGGCGGCGGGCCGCCGGCATGTTCGTGCTGCACGTCGTCGCCGGGTTCGTCGTCAGCTTCTTCAGCCTCGCCGCGCCCGTTGCCGTCGGGGTCTCGGTCAGCGCCGTCTTCACCGGGCACCTCTTCCAGACCGGTGAGGGCGACGAAGTGCGCGTCCCGACGGGCTGGGCGTCGGTGTGGCTGCCCGTCACCTTCGCCGTCGCCGCGGTGGTCCTCGTCTACGCCGTCTGGCTGGTCGGCGGCCTGCTGCGCCGGGTCGCGGCGCGGCTGCTCGGGATGAGCGCCGCCGATCGGATCGCGCAGCTGGAACGGCGGACCGGGCAGCTCGCCGAACGCAACCGCCTGGCCCGTGAACTGCACGACTCCGTCGGGCACGCGCTGAGCGTCGTCACCCTCCAGGCGGGCGCCGCCCGGCGGACGCTGCGCACCGATCCGGACTTCACCGAGCGCGCGCTCGGGGCGATCGAAGAGTCCGCGCGCACGGCCCTCGACGACCTCGACCACGTCCTCGGCCTGCTGCGCGACGAAGCGGCGGCCCGGACGCCGCAGCCGGCGCTGACCGCGCTGCCGACCCTCCTGGACACGACCCGGCTGGCCGGCACCGACGTCACCGCGTCGATCGGCGGCGACCTGGCTTCGGTGCCCGCGGTGGTGTCGCGCGAGGTGTACCGGATCCTGCAGGAATGCCTGACCAACGCCGTCCGGCACGCCGGTAGGGTCCCGGTGACGGTGACCCTCGACGTCGCCGCGCACGGGCTGGTCGCCCGGGTCGCCAACCCGCTCGGGAGCGGCACGGGGAGCGCCGGCGGCGGACGTGGCCTGCGCGGGATGACCGAGCGGGTCGCGGTGCTCGGCGGCGAGCTGTCGGCCGGGCGGGTGGACGAGCGGTGGGAGGTCGAGGTGCGGGTGCCGTGGGGGAGCTGAGCGTGCTGCTGGTCGACGACGAGCCGCTGATCCGCGCCGGGCTGCGGGCGATCGTCGAGAGCGAGCCCGGGTTGACGGTGGCCGGCGAGGCGGCCGACGGCGCCGAGGTACTGGGCCTGGTCGCGAAGCTGCGCCCGGACGTCGTCCTGATGGACGTGCGGATGCCCGCGGTGGACGGGATCCGCGCCACCACGCACCTGGTGTCCACTGTGGACTCTCCGCCGAAGGTGATCGTGGTGACGACCTTCGAGAACGACGACTACGTGTACGACGCGCTGCGGGCGGGCGCGAGCGGGTTCCTGCTCAAGCGGGCGCGGCCGGAGGAGATCGTGGCGGCGATCCGGACGGTGGCGGCGGGGGAGTCGCTGCTGTTCCCGGCGGCGATCCGGCGGCTGGCGGCGAACCGCGCCCCGTCCGGCGACGGGCTGGCGGGCGCGAACCTCACCGAACGCGAACGCGAAGTGCTGCGGCTGATGGCCGGTGGACTGTCCAATGTGGAGATCGCGGGCGAGCTGTACCTGGGGGTCCAGACGGTGAAGACCCACGTGGGCAACGTACTGGCGAAGCTCGGCGCGCGCGACCGGACCCAGGCGGTGATCCGGGCGTACGACTCGGGGTTCGTGGCGCCGGCGGGCTAGCGCGGGCAGTATGGGCCGCATGACCCCGGTTGCCGCGTACGACGAGTTCGCCGAGGCCTACACGGCCGAAAACGAAACCAGCCTGATGAACGCCTATTACGAACGGCCCGCGACCCTGGCCCTCGCCGGGGACGTGGCCGGACGGCGGGTCCTCGACGCCGGCTGTGGCTCGGGCCCGCTGTTCGCCGCGCTGCGCGAGCGGGGTGCCGTCGTGACCGGCTTCGACCAGAGCGCCGCGATGATCGAGCACGCCCGGCGGCGGCTCGGCGCCGACGCCGACCTGCGGGTCGCCGACCTCGCCGACCCGCTGCCCTTCGCCGACGGCTCCTTCGACGACGTCGTCGCGTCCCTGGTGCTGCACTACCTGCGCGACTGGGAACCGACGCTGGCGGAGTTCCGGCGGGTGCTGAAGACCGGCGGCCGGCTGATCGCGTCGGTCAACCACCCGTTCATGAACAACCTGATCCACCGCCAGACCGGGCCCCGGCCCGACTACTTCGAGTCCTACACCTGGACCGACGAGTTCGAGCTGCACGGCCAGGCCGCGCGGATGACGTTCTGGCACAAGCCGCTGCACGCGATGACCGACGCCTTCACCGCGGCCGGCTTCCGGATCTCGGTGGTCAGCGAGCCGCATCCGGTGCCGGAAGCCCGCGAGCTGTTCCCCGGCGACTTCGAGCTGCTCGACACCTTCCCGAGCTTCCTGTTCTTCGCGCTCGAAGCCGGCTAGGTCTACTGCTGGTGCGGCCCGCGCGGCGGCTGGTAGCCCGGCGGCTGCTGGACCCCTTGCGGCGGGGGAAAGCCCTGCGCCGGAGCGAATCCGGGCTGCTGCCGGAGGTCCTGCTGCGCCGGGTGGCCGTGCGGCGGGTATCCCTGCACCGGAGAACTCTGCGCCGAGAACGCCTGCGCCGGATAGGTCTGTACCGGGTGATCTTGCGCCGGGTAGCCCGGCGGCGGACCGAAGCCCGGCTGCTGTCCAGGCACGGCCTGCGCGACAGAACCGGCACCCGACCGGCGCCGGACGGCCACGACCAGCCGCCAGCCGCACGCGGCCGCGATCGCCGTGCCGATGCCGAACGTCACCCACCGGCCGCCGCCCTTGAACGTGGCCGCGTCGTCGATCGCTTCCTGGCGCTTCTCTTCGTAGGTCTCGCTGGTCGTCTGGCCGTACTGCGTCCGGTCGCAGGTCTGCCCCGGCCGCATCTCCTCGCTGCCGCACAGCACCTTGCCGCTCGGTTCCCCGGAACCGAACAGCCCCAGCGCCATGAACCCCAGGCCGAACAGCAGCCCGACCGACCACCAAACCACGCTTTTCACTGCGTTTCCCCTCTGTCCCACCGGCAGTGCACAGGCAAAATAACCCGTGATCGGCAAGAGGGTGACGAATCGGCAGGATTGGCCTATCTAGGACACGGTCCGGTCGAGGTCGTCGAGGACGGTCTGGATCGCCGCGGCCATCGCCGCCGGGTCGCCGTCACCCGGGCGAAGCACCAGATCGGGCGACGACGGACGCTCGTAAGGCGCGTCGATGCCCGTGAACCCGGTGATCTCGCCCGCCCGCGCCTTCGCGTACATCCCCTTCGGGTCCCTCGCCTCGCACACCTCCAACGGCGTGTCCACGAAGACCTCGACGAACGGCAAATCCGCGGAAATCGCCCGAGCCGACGCACGGTCGGCCGCATAAGGGCTGATCAGCGACGCGATCGCGACCACGCCGGCGTCCGCGAACAGGCGGGCCACCTCCGCCACCCGCCGCACGTTCTCGGCGCGGTCCTCGGGGCTGAACCCCAGCCCGGCGTTCAGCCCGTGGCGCAGGTTGTCGCCGTCCAGCAGGTACGCCGGGCGGCCCGCCGCCACCAGCCGGCGCTCCAGCTCCACCGCCACCGACGACTTGCCCGACGCCGACAGCCCGGTCAGCCACACCGTCGCGCCGCGGGTCGGGCGGTCCTCGCGGCGGACCGCCGCCGTGTGCCAGACCACCGGGGACACCGGAGCCCCGGTGATCACGCCCGCCGCGACCGTGTCGCCCGTGTGCTCGTCCACCAGCAGGAACCCGCCCGTCGCGCGGTTGCGGCGGTACGGGTCGAACAGCAGCGGCGAACGCGTGCGCAGCCGGATGCGGCCGATGTCGTTCAACGACAACGACTCCGCATCGGACCGGTGCAGCGTCGTCACGTCGAGGCGGTACTCCAGCTTCTCCACCGTCCCCCGCGTCTCGGTCGTCGTGTGCCGGACGGCGTAAGAAGAACCGGGCGTCAACGACGAGCGCGACGAGAACCAGCACACCATCGCGTCGACCTCGCGGGCGGACTCCGCGCGGTTGCCTGGGCGGCACAGCATCGCGCCGCGCCCGAGGTCCAGGTCGTCGGCCAGCTCGACCGCGACCGCCTGCCCGGTGAAGGCCTCCGAAAGCGGTTTCCCGCCCGGCCCCCAGACCGCGCGCACTCGGGAGGTGAACCCCGACGGCAGCGCCACGACCTCGTCGCCCGGCTTGAACACCCCGCCCGCGATCGTCCCCGCGTACCCGCGGAAATCGGACCGGCGGATCACGTACTGGACCGGGAACCGCGCGTCGATCAGGTTCCGGTCGGACGCGACGTGCACCTCCTCCAGCTGGTGCAGCAGCGAAGTTCCTTCGTACCAGGGCATGCTCGCGCTGCGGTGGACGACGTTGTCGCCGTGCAGCGCCGAGACCGGCACGAACGTCAGGTCGGCGACGTCCAGCTTCATCGCGAACCGCCGGAACTCCTCGCGGATCTCGTCGAACCGATCGCGCGACCAGCCGACGAGGTCCATCTTGTTCACGCACACCACGAGGTGCCCGATGCCGAGCAGCGACGCGAGGAACGCGTGCCGCCGCGACTGCTCCAGTACGCCCTTGCGCGCGTCGACCAGGACCAGTGCCAGGTCGGCCGTCGACGCGCCGGTCACCATGTTCCGCGTGTACTGCAGGTGCCCCGGCGTGTCCGCGATGATGAACTTCCGCTTGGGCGTGGCGAAGTAGCGGTGGGCGACGTCGATGGTGATGCCCTGTTCGCGTTCGGCGCGCAGGCCGTCGGTGAGCAGCGCGAGGTCCGGGTAGTCCTCGCCGCGGTCGCGGCTGGCGCGTTCGACGGCGGCGAGCTGGTCGGTGAAGATCGCCTTCGAGTCGAACAGCAGGCGACCGATCAACGTGGACTTGCCGTCGTCGACGCTGCCCGCCGTGGCGATCCGCAGCAGCTGCATCAGAAGTAGCCCTCCCGCTTGCGGTCTTCCATGCCTGCCTCGGAAATCCGGTCGTCGGCCCGCGTCGCGCCGCGTTCGGTGACGCGCGTGGCGGCGACCTCGGCGACCACTTCGGACGGGGTCGCCGCCGGCGATTCGACGCAGCCGGTGCAGGTCGCGTCGCCGACGGTCCGGAAGCGCACGGTCGCCTCGTACGGCGTCTCGCCGTCCACAAGGGACAGGAAGCGCGTGGCCGCCAGCAGCATCCCGTCGCGCTGGACGACCGGACGCCGGTGCGCGTAGTACAGCGGCGGCAGCGCGATCCGTTCGTCCCGGACGTACTGCCAGATGTCCAGTTCGGTCCAGTTCGACAGCGGGAAGACGCGGATGTGCTCGCCTCGCCGGTGCCGTCCGTTGTAGAGGTTCCACAGCTCGGGGCGCTGGCCGCGCGGGTCCCACTGGCCGTGCTCGTCGCGGAAGCTGAACACGCGTTCCTTGGCACGCGCCTTCTCCTCGTCGCGCCTCGCGCCGCCGAACACGGCGTCGAACCCGCCTTCGCGGATCGCCCGCAGCAGGGTGACGGTCTGCAGCCGGTTGCGGCTGGCCCCCGGCCCGGTCTCCTCGACGACGCGGCCGGCGTCGATGTCGTCCTGGACGCTCGCGACGAGCAGCCGCAGGTTCAGCGCGGCCACGGTCTCGTCGCGGAACCGCAGCACCTCGTCGAAGTTGTGGCCGGTGTCGACGTGCAGCACCGGGAAGGGCAATGGCGCCGGCCAGAACGCCTTCGCGGCGGCGTGCAGCATCACCACCGAGTCCTTGCCGCCGGAGAACAGCAGCACCGGGCGTTCGAAGGTCGCCGCGACTTCGCGGAAGACGTGCACGGCCTCCGCTTCGAGCGCGGCCAGGTGGGACAGCTCATAGGCCACGGACACCGGAAAAAAGTAGAACATGTTCTTGTCATCGGTCAAGCGGTGCGGGACCCTGTGAGGATGGACCTGGTCGTACTCGAAGAGATCAAGCGGCTGAAGTACCGGTACCTGCGCGGGGTGGACCTCAAGCTGTGGGACGAGGTGGCCGACACCTTCACCGTCGACGCCACGGCCGACTACGGGACGCACGCGGTGGGCGGTGAGGGGAAGAAGTTCGAGGGGCGCGACGCCATCCTCGAGTTCCTCACCACGAGCCTCGGCAACGGCATCATCACCGTCCACCAC
This sequence comes from Amycolatopsis sp. NPDC098790, assembly GCF_044759945.1. Classification (NCBI taxonomy): domain Bacteria; kingdom Bacillati; phylum Actinomycetota; class Actinomycetes; order Pseudonocardiales; family Pseudonocardiaceae; genus Amycolatopsis; species Amycolatopsis sp. NPDC098790. The sequence goes on along the minus strand of NZ_JBIWAI010000005.1, from coordinate 6,066 downwards.
GCAGGTCAGCCCGAGATCGAGGTCGACGGCGACACCGCGACCGGGCGGTGGTCGTTCACCGACAAGGTCATCGTGCCCGACCACAAGGTGATCATCGAAGGCGCCGCCTTCTACGAGGACACCTACCGCCGGGAGGCCGACGGCGCCTGGCGGATGACGCACATCGGGTACGTCCGGACCTACGAGTCGATGCTCTCGTGGGCGGACAACCCCGGCTTCCGGCTGCTCGCCAACCGCTGGGCCGTCCCGGCATGATCGAGAACGAGTTCTCGTTGACCCGGCCGTTCGCCGACGCGATCGCCGAAGCCGAGAAGCTGATCGCCGAAGCGCCGCCCGCGCAGACCGAGCTGGGCCTCCTCGAGGGCTACGACTACCTCGCCGGCAGCATCCGCGCGTCGCTGCAGATGGCCTGGGCCTACCAGCGCGACTTCCCGTACTTCACCGCGTCCACCGGGCCGTACACCAAGATGGGCCTGGACAACCCGGACACGCTGTACTTCAACGCGAACATCCGCGCCGACCGCGAGTACCTCGTCACCGGCGTCCGCGGGACCACCGCCGACCTGAGCTTCCAGATCCTCAACGGCGACTACTCGCCGGTCGTGGTGCCCGACAGCCTCGCCGCGTTCGACGACCGGGCCATCGAAATCGGCGAAGACGGCCGGTTCGAGCTGCGGTTCGGCCCGGCCCGCGAGAACCCGGGGCCGAACTACTTCGTCCTCGGCGAGGGCTCGTCGATGCTCGTCGTCCGCGAGGTCCACAGCGACTGGGCGACGGAGAAGCGCGGTGAGATCCGGATCCAGTGCGTCGACACGGCGGGCCAGGCGCCGCCGGTGCCGGACCGGTCGGCGCTGGCCAAGCGCTACGGCGTCACCGGCAAGATGCTGCTGAGCCGGCTGAAGACGTTCCTGGCGTTCCCGAAGTGGTTCTACGACAACTTGCCGGTGAACACGATGACCGAGCCGCGCTCGACGCCGGGCGGCCTGACCACGCAGTTCTCCTCGGCCGGGCACTACGAGCTGGGCGACGAAGAGGCGATGGTCGTCACCGTGCCGCGGTGCGCGGACGCGCCGTACCAGGGCATCCAGCTCGGCAGCCTCTGGTACGTATCGCTCGACTACATCAACCACCAGACGAGCCTCACCGCCGACCAGGCCCGCGTCGACCCGGACGGCAGGATCCGGTTCGTGATCAGTGAGCGCGACCCCGGCGTGGCGAACTGGCTGGAGCGCACGGGCCACGACCGCGGGTACGTCCAAATCCGCTGGCAGCGGCTTGCGCGCGACCTCGGCCCGGACGACGGCCCGGTCGTCGAGGTCGTCAAGGTGGACGAACTGCCGGACCGCCTGCCGTACCACGACGAAGCACGCGTGACGCCGGCCGAATGGTCGGCGCGGATCGCGGCCCGGCAGGACGCCGTCGCCGCCCGGATGCTGGGGTGAGCGTGGCGGACCTGTTGCGGGACAAGGTGGTCGTCGTCTCCGGGATCGGCCCGGGACTCGGCCGGTCGATCGCCGTGCGCAGCGCGGAGGCGGGCGCGGACGTCGTGCTCGCCGCGCGCACCGAGTCACGGCTCACCGAGGTCGCGAAGGAGGTCACCGACCTCGGGCGCCGCGCTGTCGCCGTCCGGACCGACATCGACGACGCGGAATCCGCGCAGAACTTGGTGAACGAGGCCCTCGAAGCGTTCGGCCGGGTGGACGCGGTCGTGCACAACGCCTTCGCCGTCCCGCCGCTGACCGATTTGGCCACTGTGGACCTCGACGCCGTCCGGGCCGGGTTCGAGACGGCGGGGATCTCGGTGCTGCGGCTGACCCGGCTGTTCCTGCCCGCGCTCAAGGAGAGCAAGGGCTCGCTGGTGATGATCAACTCGGCGGTGCTGCGGCATTCGCGGCGCACGTTCGGCGCGTACAAGATGGCCAAGTCGGCGCTGCTGTCGCTTTCGCAGAGCCTCGCCAGCGAACTCGGGCCGGACGGCGTGCGCGTCAACACCGTCGCACCCGGCTACATCTGGGCGCCGAACCTCAAGTGGTACTTCAACTACCTCGCCAAAGAACGCGGCATCACGCCCGAAGAGGTCTACGCCGAGACAGCGTCCACAATAGACCTGCGCAAGCTGCCGGAGCCGGACGAGATCGCCGACGCCGTCGTGTTCCTCGCCTCGCCGATGGCGCGGGCGATCACCGGGCAGTGCCTCGACGTCAACGGCGGCGAGTACCACCACTAGGAGGGTTCATGCGTCCCGGCCGGGAAGACGTCGGCACCGTCGAGGACCTGCACGCGTCGGCCACCAAGCTCACCGGGCTCGACGACTTCGGCGACGACGAGTACGTCGAGGGCCTGCGCGTGCTGCTGGAGTCGTACGAGGCGGACGAGGACCTCACGCCGTACGGCAACAAGGTGCACCGGGCGTTCCTGCGCGGCGCGCTCGTGGCGCGGCTGCTCAGTGAAGCGGGCTGGAAGCAGCACCCGGCTTCGGCGGAGGTGGCGATCGAGCGGCCGATTTTCGTGACCGGCCTGCCCCGCACGGGCACGACCGCGCTGCACCGGCTGCTCGCCGAGGACCCCGGGCACCAGGGCCTGGAAGTCTGGCTCGCCGAGGTCCCGCAACCGCGCCCGCCGCGTGCCTCCTGGCCGGACAACCCGGTGTACCAGGGGATCCAGGCCGGCTACGAGCGCCACCACGTCGAGCACCCGGAGTTCATGGGCGTGCACCACATGTCCGCGGACCAGGTGGAGGAGTGCTGGCAGCTGCTGCGGCAGTCGATGCGGTCGATCTCCTTCGAGTGCCTGGCGCACGTGCCGCGGTACTCGCGCTGGCTCGCGAAGCAGGACTGGACGGACGCCTACGCCCGGCACCGGCGCAACCTGCAGCTCATCGGGCTGCCGGACGCGGGCAAGCGGTGGGTGCTCAAAAACCCCAGCCACCTGTTCGCGCTGGACGCGCTGATGGCGGCGTACCCGGACGCGCTGGTGATCCAGACGCACCGCGCACCGCGCACGATCATGGGTTCGATGTGCAGCCTTGCGGAGAAAGCCGCCGACGGGTGGTCGGCGAAGTTCCGCGGCGAAGTGATCGGCCGCTCCCAGCTGGACCTGTGGGCCCGCGGCGCGGAGGAGTTCCGCGCGACGCGGGCGAAGTACGACGCGGCGCAGTTCTGCGACGTGGCGTACGAGGACTTCGTCGCCGACCCGGTCGGCACGGTGTCCACTGTGTACGACCACTTCGGACTGTCCTTGACGGACGAGGCGCGCACGGCGATGACCGCGTTGCACTCGGAAAGCCGGTCCGGGGACCGGAAACCGGTGCACCGGTACCGTCTGGAGGACTTCGGGTTGACGGCCGAGGAGGTCGACGAGCGGTTCGCGGGTCACTGACCGCCGGGGATCGGCTCGGCCAAGGCCGCCCGCGAGGGTGCCGCCGGGAACGGGTCCGCGAAGTACTGCGTCTCGTGGACCACGAGCCCGTCGGCGAACTCCATGATGCTCACCGTGCGGGTCGGCACGCCGTCGTAGGTGATCACGCACTCGCTGACCCACAGGTCGCCGCGGCCCTGGATGCGGCGGATCGTGAAGTGGCGCTCGGCCGGGTGGCCGCCGCGCTGGGCCCGGATGGTCTCGCGGCCGCGGAAGCGCTCCCCGGACTGCGGGTAGTCCAGGATCGCGCCGGCGGCGTAGATCGCGTGCTCCCGCTCGACGTCTCCGTCTTCCGAAGCCGTCCAGTGCGCTTCGATGGCGGCGTGGATCTCGGCGTCCATGCCCGGACCTTACGCCGTGATCAGCTCGACCACCTCGGTCATCGACGGCGCGGCCGCCATCTCGGCGGCCAGTTCCTTCGCGCGGTCGCGGTAGCGCGGCTCGTCCAGGACGGCGCGGACGTCCCGCCGCAGCGTCTTCGGCGAGGCCGAACCCCGGGCCCGGCCGATGCCGGCGCCGGACCAGGTGACCCGGGCGGCCACCTCGCGCTTGTCCTCGCTGGCACCGACCACGACCAGCGGGACGCCGTAGCGGAGGGCGTGGTTGACGCCGCCGTACCCGCCGTTGGTGACCACCGCCGCGCAGCGCGGGAGCAGGTCGTCGTACGGCAGGAAATCGGCGACGCGGACGTTGGCGGGCAGCGGGCCGGGCCGCAGGGTGCCGCCGCACGTCGTCACGACGACCAGCACGTCTTCGCCGGCCAGCGCCTCGATCGCGGGCTCGGCGAGCCGGCTCAGGTCGTCGTTGGCCACCGTTCCCTGGGTCACGTGCACGATCGGCCGGGAGCCGTCGAGGTCGGCCCACCACGGCGGCAACGGGTGCTCGTCCGCGGCGCTGACCGTCGTCGGGCCGATGAAGTGCAGCGGCGCGTTCGGGCGCGGGTATTCGAAGCCGGGGCAGGTCATCTGCAGGACGCCGTCGCTGTGCAGGGGCCAGTCCGCGAACAGCATGCCGGGGTCCTCGCCCAGCACCGCGCGGGCTCGTCGCTGCGCCGGCCCGAGCACCCAGGGGGCCAGCACCTTCAGGACCGCGCTGTTCGGGCCGCTCGGCACCGGCGGCATGAACGGCAGGAAGCCGAGCACGAGCACGCGCGGCCGGTGCTCGCGGCGGACCAGCGCGAGGCCGGCCATGAACAGCGGATCGCACAGGACGACGTCGACGTCGAGGTCCAGGACGCTCAGCTGGGCGGGCAGCGCGTTCACGAAGTTCGCGAGGTCGAACCGGGCGAGCTGCAGCCCGCGTTTCCCGGCGCGGCCGGGGATGGAGCCGTCGAGGTCGGTTTCGTCGAAGTCGGCTTCCGGCGGCAGGACGCGCACGGTCGCGTTCCCGAAAGCCTCCCGGTAGCGCTCGCCGGTGACAACGGTGACGTCGTGACCTTCGGCGAGCAGGGCTTCGACGATCGGCTTGGTCGGGCCGACGTGACCGCGGGCGGGCTGGACGCAGACGAGTACGCGGGCCATGGTTCCCCCTTGGTTGACCGATACGCTGTACTATCCAATTGATGACGATACCCGAACGGCGCCCCTACTCGTCACCGGTGCGCTCGGCGCGAGCCCGCCAGACCCGCGCGCACGTGGTCGCGACGGCCGGCCGGCTGTTCGCCGAGCACGGCTACGCGGGCACGAGCATGCGGCGGATCGCGGCCGCGGCGGAGGTGAGCCTGGAGACGGTCACGCAGACGGGCCGCAAGGCGGACCTGCTGCTCGCCGCGTTCCGGGACGGCTTCGCGGGCAACCCGGACGCGGTGAACCTGGACCGCGTGGTCGGGCGCGGCACGCTGGAGGACCTGCCGGAGATGGTCACGCGGCTGGCATCGGGAGTGCGGGGGTCGTTGCCGATCTGGCGTGCGTTCACGACGGCCGCGATGGCCGACCCGGCCGTGGCGGCGGTCCGCGCGGAGCTGGCGGTGGTCCGCCGCGCGGAGATCAAGGAGCGGCTGGCGGAGGCGGGGGTGCCGGCGTCGGACCGGCTGGCGGACGCGATCGGGTTGCTGACGTCGCACGAGGCCTACGACCACTTGACCGGGGTGTGCGGCTGGCCGCACGAGAACTGGGTGGAGTGGACGACGTCGGCGATCCAGGCTCAGCTGGCAGGCGGCTAGCTGTGATGTCCAAGGACGTTGTTCCGCGATGAGGTGACCGGTGACGGCCTGTCGCACAGACAGGTGAAGGCCTCCGGAGGTGAAGTGGAGCTGTCTAGGAACCGCTTCACCCACCGGAGGCCTTCGTGTCCCACCCTAACGCCACCCTGACCCCACGCACCCGACTCCGGCTCGCATGCCTGATCGTCGAGCAGGGCTGGACTCCCGCCACAGCCGCGAAGATGTTCATGGTCTCGGCGAAGACTGCCCGCAAATGGGCCGACCGCTACCGCGCCGAAGGCGCAGCCGGGATGACCGACCGCAGCAGCCGTCCCCACCACAGCCCGGCTAAGACCTCACCTGCACTGGTACGGCAGATCGTGCGACTGCGGTGGCGCCACCGGCTGGGGCCGGTCCAGATCGGTGGCCGGCTCAGCCTGCCCGCTTCGACCGTGCACGTGGTACTCGTGCGCTGCCGAATCAGCCGCCTGTCCCATATCGACCGGGTC